>NC_003197.2:1214362-2428725 GCF_000006945.2 Salmonella enterica subsp. enterica serovar Typhimurium str. LT2 | reverse complement strand
GACCGCCGGTGTCTACCTGATCGCTCGTACCCATGGTCTGTTCCTGATGACCCCGGAAATTCTGCATCTGGTGGGCATTATCGGGGCGATTACGCTGGTAATGGCAGGTTTCGCCGCGCTGGTGCAGACCGACATCAAACGCGTGCTGGCCTATTCCACCATGAGCCAGATTGGCTACATGTTCCTGGCGCTTGGCGTACAGGCGTGGGATGCGGCGATTTTCCATCTGATGACCCATGCGTTCTTCAAAGCGCTGCTGTTCCTGGCGTCCGGTTCCGTCATTCTGGCCTGCCATCACGAACAGAACATCTTTAAGATGGGCGGTCTGCGTAAGTCCATTCCGCTGGTGTATGCCTGCTTCCTGGTGGGGGGCGCGGCGCTGTCGGCGCTGCCGCTGGTCACTGCGGGCTTCTTCAGTAAGGATGAGATTCTGGCCGGGGCGATGGCGAACGGTCATATCAATCTGATGGTGGCGGGTCTGGTCGGCGCGTTCATGACCTCCCTGTACACCTTCCGGATGATTTTCATCGTATTCCACGGTAAAGAACAAATTCATGCTCATGCAGGGAAGGGGATTACCCACCATCTGCCGCTGATTGTCCTGATGATTCTGTCTACCTTTGTTGGCGCGCTGATTGTGCCGCCGCTGCAGGGGGTGCTGCCGCAGACAACTGAACTGGCGCATGGTCGCGTCATGACGCTGGAAATTACCTCTGGCGTAGTGGCGATTGCCGGCATTCTGATTGCCGCATGGCTGTGGCTGGGTAAACGTACGCTGGTGACGTCGATCGCCAACAGCGCGCCGGGCCGTCTGCTGGGCACCTGGTGGTATAACGCCTGGGGCTTTGACTGGCTGTACGACAAAGTATTCGTCAAGCCATTCCTCGGTATCGCCTGGCTGCTGAAGCGCGACCCGCTTAATGCGTTGATGAACATTCCGGCTATCCTTTCCCGTTTTGCAGGCAAAGGCCTGGTACTGAGCGAGAACGGTTATTTGCGCTGGTATGTGGCATCCATGAGCATCGGCGCTGTCGTTGTGCTGGCACTGTTGATGGTACTGCGTTGAGTTTGTTGGCTGGATGAACGACTGCCGGATGGCGCAGTGCTTATCCGGCCTACAAACCCAAAAATAATTTTTAGAATTCGTTGAAAATCTGTTCCTGAAGTACAGGCGTCATCGGCGAAGTCAGACCGGATACCGCCAGCGCACAGCAACCGGAGCGTACTGAAGTACGTGAGGATGATTCGCGAAGCTCACCCCTACGGGGCCGTCCTTACGGACGTTCAAAACGCGCTGCGTTTTGTGTGAGCACTGGCAGGATTTGGGCTGACGAGTGAGATAGCCTGAGCAGGAGTAAATATAAGGGACATACTTAGCTATGTTATTACCCTGGTTGATATTAATCCCCTTTATCGGCGGCTTTCTGTGCTGGCAGACCGAACGCTTTGGCGTGAAGGTGCCGCGCTGGATAGCGCTGATTACCATGGGGCTGACGCTGGCGCTCGGTCTGCAATTGTGGTTGCAGGGCGGCTATTCACTGACGCAATCCGCCGGTATTCCGCAGTGGCAATCTGAATTTGTCCTGCCGTGGATCCCGCGTTTTGGCATCTCTATCCATCTGGCGCTCGACGGACTGTCGCTGCTAATGGTGGTGCTGACCGGCCTGCTCGGCGTTCTGGCGGTGCTTTGCTCCTGGCGAGAAATCGAAAAATATCAGGGCTTCTTCCACCTGAACCTGATGTGGATCTTAGGCGGCGTTATCGGCGTGTTCCTGGCCATCGACATGTTCCTGTTTTTCTTCTTCTGGGAAATGATGCTGGTGCCGATGTACTTCCTGATCGCGCTGTGGGGCCACAAAGCTTCTGACGGGAAAACGCGTATCACGGCGGCGACCAAGTTCTTCATCTACACCCAGGCGAGTGGTCTGGTGATGTTGATTGCCATCCTGGCGCTGGTCTTTGTGCACTACAACGCGACCGGCGTGTGGACCTTCAATTATGAAGAGCTGCTGAATACGCCGATGTCCCACGGTGTGGAATATCTGCTGATGCTGGGCTTCTTCATCGCCTTCGCGGTGAAAATGCCGGTGGTTCCGCTGCATGGCTGGCTGCCGGATGCGCACTCCCAGGCGCCGACCGCCGGTTCCGTCGACCTGGCGGGGATCTTGCTGAAAACCGCCGCTTACGGTCTGCTGCGTTTCTCCCTGCCATTGTTCCCGAACGCGTCGGCGGAGTTTGCGCCTATCGCTATGTGGCTTGGCGTTATCGGCATTTTCTACGGCGCGTGGATGGCCTTTACCCAATACGACATCAAGCGCCTGATTGCCTATACCTCCGTTTCCCACATGGGCTTCGTGCTGATCGCTATCTACACCGGCAGTCAGCTGGCGTACCAGGGCGCGGTGATTCAGATGATTGCGCACGGTTTGTCCGCGGCGGGTCTGTTCATTCTGTGTGGCCAGTTGTACGAACGTCTGCATACGCGTGACATGCGTATGATGGGCGGCCTGTGGGGCAAAATGAAATGGTTGCCTGCGCTGTCCATGTTCTTTGCGGTGGCGACGCTCGGGATGCCGGGCACCGGTAACTTTGTCGGCGAATTTATGATTCTGTTCGGCAGCTACCAGGTGGTGCCGGTGATTACCGTGATCTCCACCTTTGGGCTGGTATTCGCCTCTGTATACTCGCTGGCGATGCTGCATCGCGCTTACTTTGGTAAGGCGAAGAGCCAGATTGCCAGTGTAGAACTGCCAGGGATGTCGCTGCGCGAGCTGTTTATCATTCTGTTGCTGGTGGTGCTTCTGGTACTGCTTGGCTTCTATCCGCAGCCGATTCTGGATACCTCGCATTCTGCGATGAGCAACATCCAGCAGTGGTTTGTTAATTCCGTTACTACTACAAGGCCGTAAATCGCCATGACAATAACTCCACAACACCTGATTGCGCTGCTACCGCTGCTGATCGTCGGCTTGACGGTGGTGGTTGTGATGCTCTCCATTGCGTGGCGACGCAATCACTTCCTCAATGCCACGCTGTCGGTCATTGGGCTTAACGCTGCTCTGGTTTCGCTTTGGTTTGTCGGCCAGGCCGGGGCAATGGACGTCACGCCGCTGATGCGCGTTGACGGCTTTGCGATGCTCTACACCGGACTGGTGCTGCTGGCGAGCCTCGCCACCTGTACCTTTGCCTACCCGTGGCTGGAAGGCTATAACGATAACCAGGAAGAGTTCTACCTGCTGGTGTTAATCGCCAGCCTGGGCGGAATTCTGCTGGCGAACGCCAACCATCTGGCGGCGCTGTTCCTCGGTATTGAACTGATCTCACTGCCGCTGTTCGGCCTGATTGGTTATGCTTTCCGCCAGAAACGCTCGCTGGAAGCCAGTATCAAATACACCATCCTCTCCGCCGCCGCCTCGTCTTTCCTGCTGTTCGGGATGGCGCTGGTCTATGCGCAGTCCGGCAACCTGTCTTTCGAAGCGCTCGGTAAGAGCCTCGGCGATGGTATGCTGCACGAGCCGTTGCTGCTGGCGGGCTTTGGCCTGATGATTGTCGGTCTGGGCTTTAAACTCTCTCTGGTGCCGTTCCACCTGTGGACGCCAGACGTTTACCAGGGCGCGCCTGCGCCGGTTTCTACCTTCCTGGCGACGGCGAGCAAAATCGCTATCTTCGGCGTGGTGATGCGTCTGTTCCTGTATGCGCCGGTAGGCGACAGCGAAGCGGTACGCGTGGTGCTGGGCATTATCGCCTTTGCCTCTATCATCTTCGGTAACCTGATGGCGCTGAGCCAGACCAACATCAAACGTCTGCTCGGTTACTCTTCTATCTCTCACCTCGGCTATCTGCTGGTGGCGCTGATTGCCCTGCAGAGCGGCGAGATGTCGATGGAAGCGGTAGGCGTTTATCTGGCCGGTTATCTGTTCAGCAGCCTCGGCGCGTTTGGCGTGGTCAGCCTGATGTCCAGCCCGTTCCGCGGCCCGGATGCGGATTCTCTGTACTCTTACCGTGGTCTATTCTGGCACCGCCCGGTTCTTGCCGCGGTGATGACGGTGATGATGCTGTCGCTGGCAGGTATCCCGATGACGCTGGGCTTTATCGGCAAATTCTACGTGCTGGCGGTCGGCGTTCAGGCCAGCCTGTGGTGGCTGGTCGCCGCCGTGGTAGTGGGTTCCGCGATTGGTTTGTACTACTACCTGCGTGTTGCGGTGAGTCTCTACCTGCACGCGCCGCAGCAACCGGGACGCGACGCGCCGACAAACTGGCAGTACAGCGCAGGCGGTATCGTGGTGCTGATCTCCGCGTTGCTGGTGTTGGTACTGGGCGTCTGGCCGCAGCCGCTGATTAGCCTTGTGCAACTGGCGATGCCGCTGATGTAATGCCGCGTTGATGATGTCAATAACCGCCGATTTATCGGCGGTTGAGGCTGATGAGCAATACCTGAGCCTCTAAATGTTGGATTGCATCCAACTTATGAAAACCTGTGACGCATAGAGACCATAGACTCGTTGGGTGAGGCGTAGCCGAAACCCAACACGTCCCGACGAACGAAGAGCCGGATGTTGGGCGGTTCCGTAAGCGCCAGCGGTTTCATATGGGTAATTCACAATAATTGTCGAAGTGTTAAACATATGGCCCATTACTCCGCTATAAAAATTATAACGTGACTGTCATTTCTCAGGCATCGCTGATAAAAACTCAGCAGTTTGTCCATTTCTTGCATCAGGCAGTGGAACAACTCTCCCAACTGTTTTCGTGACCCGTTTCCCGGATAAATGTTTATCTCATCGACTTCAATGGGAAAAATTTGATCTGAAGCGTATTTCTGTCAGCGTTTTTCAAGGCGTCCGATCGCGCTCAGTTCATTATTTCATGTGACGGCAGCATATAATATCTTTCCATCAATAACGTGAGTGTCGGCACGGCTTAATGGATTGCTGTTTGGTGGGTTGTAAAAGGAAGTATCGGCGAGGGCACAGTGCAGATAGTCCCCCATCTTATATATTCACTTTTGGTAAATCGGTCACCTGTAAATAGTGTTCTTCACGCAGAATCTGTGGGTCGAACGCCAGCAACTGATTAAGCCGTTCATCTTAAACGTAAATATTATTTACCTCAAAAATATAATTATCTTTTTTATTATTGGTGGCTATTAACGCAGGTAAAATTATTTTCTACTTTCGTCATGCTGATAATAAAAGTAACGCGGAATATAATGCAGGACATCTGCAGAGAATTACCCGAATATAATTGAAAAGGAATTTGTATGCTTAACGGAAAAACATTAATGCTGTTGTTGGGTGGGGTTATTCTCTCGGGCTGTGGGCCGGAGCCCTCCGACCCGCAGGGAAATAATCCGGCTGAGTTAAAACAGAAGCGGACTATCCAGAAAGAAAATAGCGCTCAGGCCGGGGATGACACTGTCCAGAAAAGACAAGCCGAGGCCGCCCAACAGGCTGCGAAAAAAGCAGCCGAATATGCTGAAGCCAAAGCCCTGGCAGATGCCAAAGCGGCATCTCTGGCAACAGCCGAAGCACCGCAATATGTAATGCAGACACGTGCCGCGGCACCAAAAGCGTTCGCTGCACAAGGCGGTAATGTAATGGGGACCGCGCGTTACGAACACTACGATGAAAATCCGATTAAACAGGTAAGTCAGGCGCCGCTCGCCACGTTTAGTCTGGATGTAGACACTGGCAGCTACGCTAACGTGCGGCGCTTTCTGAATCAGGGACAACTGCCGCCGCCGGAAGCCGTGCGGGTAGAAGAGATGCTCAACTACTTTCCCGCCCCTCAGCCCGTTGCGGATAAGCAGGATAACACTAAACCCATTGCGGCCTGTATACCGATGCCATTTGCGGTTAAATACGAACTGGCTCCCTCGCCGTGGAACGCGCAGCGTACGCTATTAAAAGTTGATGTTCAGGCCCGGGACATGCAGACCAGAGATCTACCACCTGCCAACCTGGTTTTTCTCATTGATACTTCCGGCTCTATGCAGCCAGCGGAACGCCTGCCGTTGATCCGGTCGGCGCTAAAACTGTTGGTGAACGATCTGCGTGCGCAGGATAACATCACGATTGTGACCTACGCGGGCGGCACTCACGTCGCGCTGGCGTCTACAGCGGGAAATAACACAACCGCGATTAAAGCGGCAATTGATAATCTGGATGCTTACGGGAGTACCGGTGGTGAAGCGGGATTACGACTAGCCTACGAGCAGGCCGAAAAAGGGTTTATCAAAGGCGGCGTTAACCGCATTTTGTTGACCACCGACGGTGATTTTAACCTCGGTATTACCGATCCCAAAGACATCGAAGCGCTGGTAAAAAAAGAGCGCGAGAAAGGTATTACCTTATCTACGCTGGGCGTCGGCGATGACAATTTCAACGAAGCCATGATGGTGAGAATTGCTGATGTGGGTAACGGCAATTACAGCTACATCGACTCCCTCTCTGAGGCGCAAAAAGTCCTCAAGGATGAGATGCATCAAACGCTGGTCACCGTTGCCAAAGATGTAAAATCGCAAATCGAATTTAATCCGCAGTGGGTGACTGAGTACCGGCAGATTGGTTATGAAAAACGCCAACTGCGCGACGAGGATTTCAATAACGATAAGGTTGATGCCGGTGATATCGGCGCGGGTAAACACGTCACGCTATTCTTTGAACTGACGCTTAACGGGCAGAAAGCCTCGGTGGATAAACTGCGCTACGCTCAGAACAAAGCCGCCTCAAAGACAACAAAATCAAGCGAGCTGGCGTGGCTCAAATTGCGCTGGAAAGCGCCGCAGGGCAGCGAAAGTACATTAGCCGAGTTCCCGGTCGTTATGGGAAAGATGCCGATCTTTGCTGACGCCTCTGAAGATTTTCGTTTCCGCGCGGCGGTAGCGGCTTTCGGGCAAAAACTGCGTGGCTCAGAAACGCTGGCAGATACGACCTGGCCGCAAATTATTAAATGGGGTGAACAGGCGCGCGGGGAAGATAGACAAGGCTATCGCGCGGAGTTTATTAAACTGGTAAAACTGGCGGAAGGCTTGTCTCACTAAGCGTCAGGGGATGCCTGTACTGTAGGCATCCCCTGTTACGTCAGGCGCTTTTGCGGCTGATCAGTGGTCCCTGGCTGTTTGTTGCTGCGCGCTCCAGCACTTCCTGAATGACCGAAGAGAGTTCGTTAATCTCAAACTTAGCCACGTAGCCGTCGGCCTTCACCTTACGTATATGATCTTCATTGGCGCTGCCGGAAAGCGAGGAGTGGATAACGACCGGGATCTTTTTCAGCCGTTCATCGGTTTTAATTTTACGCGTTAACGTAAAGCCATCCATCTCCGGCATCTCAAGATCTGTCAGGACCAGCGCGATTTTCTCGCTAATTGGCTTACCTTCGGCCTCCGCTTCCTGCGCCAGTTGCTGGATTCTCTCCCAGGCATCCTTGCCGGTCACATGCATCTGATGCGGAATTCCCATCGCGTTCAGCCCTTTTTCCAGCATCGCGCGGGCGACTTTGGAGTCTTCCGCCACAATGGCTACCGCGCCTGGGGTAATATAAAATTTATTGGTCTTCAGATTGGTGGCGCGCAGATCGTGGCTGGAGGGGACAATATCATAAAGGATCTGCTCAACGTCGAGCACCAGCGCCAGGTTGTTGGTTTCTTTGTTGTCATCCAGGCAGGCAATACTGGTGATGTAGCGACCGTTGACGGCTTTCTCGGCGGTATGCACCTGTTGCCAGTCAAGACGCATAATATTTTCCACCGACTCGACGGCAAATGCCTGTACGCTGCGCGCATATTCGGTGATCAGCAAAATATTCAGCCCGGTTTCCGGCTTGCAGCCCGCTACCGCTGGCAAATCAATCACCGGAATGACCTGATCCCGAATATTGACCATGCCCAATAGCGGCGCTTTCATGCCTGCCGGGCGCGTAAAGGCGGGCATTGGTACGATTTCGCGCAGCTTAAATACATTGATGCCGAACAGCTCTGACTTCTGTTCATGCAGCGATGTACCAAGACGGAATAACAGCAGTTCAAAACGGTTGGACAGGGTTAAATTGGCCCTGTCATCAATATCTTTCTGAAAATTGTCCATCCTAACCTCATTATGAAAGCCTGCCTTTTTTAGTGTTATCGGCAATGAGGACAAAAAATGGAGCGCTAAACCGGGAAAACAGAAAAATCGTAAGCCAGCTCCGTCGCCGGGAAAATAGCGCGGCATTCCGCCAGTAAGCGCTGACAGCCTTTATCGTCATAGCGTGAGCTAATATGGGTCATGATTAGCCGACCAACGGCAGCTTCCCGCGCCAGCGTCGCGGTTTGACGGGTGGAGCTGTGTCCGCGAGCGTTGGCTTTCTCCTCCATTGACGCATCCAGCGTGGTTTCATGAACCATCACATCCACACCCTGCGCCAGCGCGAGGGCGGCCTCGCAGGGCGCGGTATCGCCGAAAATCGCCACTGATTTCCCGGCCACGGCGGGAGCAAGGTAGTCGGCGCCATTGATCTGCCTTCCATCGGCAAGCGTGACGGTTTTTCCTGCCTTCAACGCCTGAAACAGCGGGCCGGGCGTAACGCCTGCGGCTTTTAACGCCCTGGCATTCAGCGCGCCAGGCTTGTCATGTTCAACAACGCGATATCCGTAGCACTCCAGTGGATGCTCCAGCCTGAACGCGGTCACTTTACGCAGACCGTCGTCAAGAATATCACCTGCGCTAATTTCTTCAATTTGCAACGGAAAATCGGTCCATGAACCGCTAAGACGCAGTGTGGTTGCAATAAACTCACGCACGCCTTGAGGTCCGTATACGGTTAGCGGATGGGGGTTCCCCGCCATCGACCGGCTGCATAGCAGACCCGGCAGGCCAAACAAATGATCGCCGTGAAGATGGCTGATAAAAATGCGCTCAAGCTTACCGGGATGAAACGCGGTATTAAGCATTTGATGCTGTGTCCCTTCGCCGCAATCAAAAAGCCATACTCCCGGCTGCGTTGGATGTTGCAGATGTAATAAAATTGCCGTTACATTGCGTGAGCGCGTGGGAACGCCTGCGGACGTACCTAAAAAAATTAATTCCATCTTGTCCATACACGTTTGGTTATCGTTTAACCCAAGATTACCACAACACAGGAGCGCATCATGATTGACTGGCAGGATCTCCACCATAGCGAACTTACCGTTCCTCAACTTTACGCGTTACTCAAATTGCGCTGCGCGGTCTTTGTGGTAGAACAGCGCTGTCCTTACCTGGATGTGGATGGCGATGATTTAGTCGGCGACAATCGGCATATTCTGGGCTGGCATCAGGATGAACTGGTGGCGTATGCGAGGATTCTGAAAAGCGATAACGAATCAGACCCGGTTGTCATTGGCCGGGTGATCGTCAGCGATGCCTGGCGAGGGGCGAAACTGGGCCAGCAATTAATGGCGAAAACGCTGGAATCTTGTGGGCGGCACTGGCCGGATAAGCCGCTATATCTGGGGGCGCAGGCGCATCTGCAACCTTTTTATGCGCGGTTTGGTTTTATTCCCGTCACCGATGTTTATGACGAAGACGGCATTCCGCACCGGGGAATGGCGCGGGAGGTTCATCAGGCATAAACCGAAACCGTTGACTATAGTTAGGAGCAGGTGTTAACACAACGGAGAATGAGAATGTCATATCAATTTGGTGAATCACGTGTTGATGATGATCTGACTTTGCTCAGCGAAACGCTGGAAGAGGTTTTACGTTCCTCAGGCGATCCCGCCGATCAAAAATACATTGAGCTGAAAGCCCGCGCGGAACAAGCGCTGGAAGAGGTGAAAAACCGCGTAAGCCATGCGTCGGATAGCTATTATTACCGGGCAAAGCAGGCCGTTTATAAAGCGGATGACTACGTTCATGAAAAACCCTGGCAGGGTATTGGCGTAGGCGCGGCGGTAGGACTGGTGCTTGGACTGCTGCTGGCGCGGCGCTAAATCCCCCCACTGAACAGAATTGCAACCCTCCCTAAATGAGGTACTGCTTTTTTAGGGCAGTACCCCGTATAATGTGGGGTTTTTAACAGGGAGGGTCCGCGTGCATTCTATTACTACTGCGCTGGAAAATCTGACGCGTCAGCTATCGCAAGAGATACCGGCGACGCCAGGGCTTTGCGTTTTCGATGCGCCTTTCCCTTTAAACGATGCCTTCGATGCATTGAGCTGGCTGGCCAGCCAGTCATCCTTTCCGCAATTCTACTGGCAACAGCGCAATGGCGACGAAGAAGCTGCCGTTCTCGGGGCCATCACCGTATTTTCATCGCTCGATCTGGCGCAACGGTTTTTACGTCAGCACGCGCAGCCTGACCTGCGTATTTGGGGGCTGAATGCGTTCGAGCCGAAAGAGGGCTACTTATTGCTGCCGCGGCTGGAGTGGCGACGTAGCGGTGGTACGGCGACCTTACGCTTACATCTGCACAGTGACGTTTCGCTACGCGATGATGCGCGCCAGGCGAAAGCGTTTCTCGCTTCTCTGGTCGGCATTAAGCCTGTTCCGGCGCTACGCCTTTCGCTCACGAGCGAACAACACTGGCCGGACAAAGACGGTTGGGTGAAGCTGATTCAGCAGGCCACCCACACCATTGCGCAAGAGGCGTTTGATAAAGTTGTGCTGGCGCGGGCCACCGACTTACAATTCTCCCGTCCGGTCAATGCCGCCGCGATGATGGCGTCCAGTCGTCGTTTAAATCTCAACTGCTACCACTTTTTTATGGCCTTTTCCGCCGATACCGCCTTTCTGGGATCATCGCCGGAGCGGCTCTGGCGGCGGCGTGAAACGGCGCTGCGTACCGAAGCGCTGGCCGGGACGGTGGCGAACCATCCGGATAACCATAAAGCCTGGCAGCTTGGCGAATGGTTAATGAAAGACGATAAAAACCAGCGAGAAAATATGCTGGTTGTCGAAGACATCTGCCAGCGACTGCAAAACTGCACCCACTCGCTGGATGTGCTGCCGCCGCAGGTGCTCAGACTGCGCAAGGTACAGCATTTGCGCCGCTGTATCTGGACGGCGCTTAATCAGGCGGACGACACGCTCTGCCTGCACCAGTTACAGCCTACCGCAGCGGTCGCCGGGATCCCTCGTGAACCCGCGCGTTGTTTTATAGAACAACATGAGCCGTTCGAACGTGAATGGTATGCCGGGTCGGCAGGCTATCTCTCCACGCGGCAAAGTGAGTTTTGCGTGACGTTACGTTCAGCCAAAGTGACGGCCAATGTGGTGCGATTGTATGCCGGCGCGGGAATCGTCCGCGGCTCCGATCCGGAACAGGAATGGCAGGAAATAGATAATAAAGCGGCCGGGTTACGTACCTTATTGCAGATGGATGCGTAATGAGTCACATATTCCCGACCCATATCAATAATCCATTTTTGCAGCTCTTTATACTTAGTCCCAATGATTGATACCGGACAAACTCATGTCAGTAAGTGCATTTAACCGGCGCTGGGCGGCGGTCATCCTGGAAGCCTTAACCCGTCATGGCGTCAGGCATGTTTGTATCGCCCCTGGTTCCCGTTCCACGCCGCTCACGTTGGCGGCGGCAGAGAATCCTGCTTTTATTCACCATACGCACTTTGATGAGCGTGGGCTTGGTCATCTGGCGTTAGGGCTGGCGAAAGTCAGCCAACAGCCGGTTGCCGTTATTGTCACTTCAGGTACCGCCGTGGCGAACCTCTATCCGGCGTTGATTGAGGCGGGGCTGACGGGCGAGAAGCTCATTTTACTTACCGCCGATCGCCCGCCAGAGCTGATTGACTGCGGCGCCAACCAGGCGATCCGTCAGGCGGGGATGTTTGCCTCGCACCCCTCCCAAACTTTGTCGTTGCCGCGTCCCACGCAGGATATTCCGGCGCGCTGGCTGGTGTCGACCATCGACAATGCGCTCGCCATGCTTCATGCGGGCGCGCTGCACATTAACTGTCCTTTTGCCGAACCGCTGTATGGCGATATGAATGATACCGGTCTGGTCTGGCAGCAGCGTCTCGGCGACTGGTGGCAGGATGAAAAACCCTGGCTGCGCGAAGCGCGTCGACTGGAAAGCGACAAACAGCGCGACTGGTTCTTCTGGCGACAAAAACGCGGCGTTGTCGTCGCCGGGCGTATGAGCGCGGAAGAAGGCAAAAAAGTGGCGCAGTGGGCGCAAACTCTGGGATGGCCATTAATTGGCGACGTATTGTCGCAAACCGGGCAGCCGCTGCCGTGCGCCGACCTGTGGCTCGGCAACGCCAAAGCGGTGACCGAACTGCAGCAGGCGCAGATTGTCGTCCAGCTTGGCAGTAGCCTTACCGGAAAACGCTTACTGCAATGGCAGGCAACCTGCGAGCCGGAAGAGTACTGGGTAATCGACAATATTGAAGGTCGTCTGGACCCGGCGCACCATCGTGGACGCAGACTGGTAGCGAAAATCGCCGATTGGCTGGAACTGCATCCGGCGGAAAAACGTAAACCGTGGTGTGTAGAGATCCCGCGTCTGGCGGAACTGGCGTGGCAACGGGTGGTCGCGCAGCGAGACACCTTTGGCGAAGCGCAGCTGGCGCACCGTATCCGCGACTATCTGCCGGAGCAGGGGCAATTGTTCGTGGGCAATAGTCTGGTGGTGCGTCTGATCGACGCGCTGTCACAGTTGCCGGCTGGCTATCCGGTATACAGCAATCGCGGGGCGAGCGGCATTGACGGCCTGCTTTCCACGGCGGCGGGCGTGCAGCGCGCCAGCGCTAAATCGACGCTGGCTATCGTCGGCGATTTATCCGCGCTGTACGATCTTAACGCGCTGGCGTTACTACGTCAGGTATCCGCGCCGTTTGTGTTGATTGTGGTCAACAATAACGGCGGGCAAATCTTCTCCCTGCTGCCGACGCCGCAAAGCAAACGTGAGCGCTTTTATTTGATGCCGCAAAACGTCCATTTTGACCATGCGGCCGCCATGTTTAACCTGCGCTATCATCGCCCGGAAAACTGGGAAGAACTGGAGTCTGCGCTGGCTGGCGCGTGGCGAACCCCGGCGACAACGGTGATTGAGCTGGTGGTAAACGATACGGACGGCGCGCAGACGTTGCAGCAACTTTTGGCTCAGGTAAGCCATCTATGATGTTGCACGCGCAGCACATGCCCGGACAGCCTGGGACGCCCTCGCTGGTTTTCCTGCACGGTTTTTCTGGCGATTGCCACGAATGGCAGCCGGTTGGCGAACAGTTTCACGGCTGTTCGCGGCTCTATATTGACTTACCGGGACATGGCGGATCTGCGGCTATTCCGGTCGACGGATTTGCCGATGTCATCAGATTGCTGCGCGCTACGTTAATTAGTTACAACATACTAAAGTTTTGGTTGGTGGGATACTCTCTTGGCGGCCGGGTGGCGATGATGGCAGCCTGCCAGGGAATACCCGGCCTGTGCGGCCTGGTGGTTGAAGGCGGTCATCCGGGGCTGCAAAATGAACAGGCGCGCGCTGAAAGACGATTGTCCGACGGGCGCTGGGCAGAGCGTTTTCGTCATGAACCATTGACTGAGGTTTTTCACGACTGGTATCAGCAGCCGGTGTTCGCCTCGCTGACGGCGCAGCAAAGACAGGCGCTAACGGCGCTGCGTAGCCAGAATAACGGCGAAACGCTGGCTGCGATGCTGGAGGCGACATCGCTTGCCGTCCAGCCGGATTTACGCGAGGCGCTCAACGCGCTGGCATTTCCGTTTTATTATTTATGTGGCGAACGCGACAGCAAATTCCGCGCCCTGGCGCAGGAAGTGGCGGCGACATGCCATGTCATTCGTAACGCCGGACACAACGCGCATCGGGAAAACCCCGCTGGCGTGGTAGACAGTCTGGCTCAGATTCTGCGTCTCTGACTAAAGGACACACTATGATCTATCCTGATGAAACAATGCTTTACGCACCGGTAGAATGGCACGACTGCTCGGAGGGTTACACCGACATTCGTTATGAAAAATCCACCGACGGTATTGCAAAAATCACCATTAATCGTCCGCAGGTGCGCAATGCATTTCGTCCGTTGACCGTCAAAGAGATGATTCAGGCGCTGGCGGATGCCCGTTACGACGACAACGTGGGTGTGATTATTCTGACCGGCGAAGGCGATAAAGCGTTTTGCGCGGGCGGCGACCAGAAGGTGCGCGGCGATTACGGCGGTTATCAGGATGACTCCGGCGTGCATCACCTGAACGTGCTGGATTTCCAGCGCCAGATTCGCACCTGTCCAAAACCGGTTGTCGCGATGGTCGCGGGATATTCCATCGGCGGTGGTCATGTGCTGCACATGATGTGTGACCTGACCATCGCGGCGGAAAACGCCATCTTCGGCCAGACTGGTCCGAAAGTTGGCTCCTTTGACGGCGGCTGGGGCGCTTCGTATATGGCGCGTATCGTTGGTCAGAAGAAAGCGCGTGAAATCTGGTTCCTGTGCCGCCAGTACGATGCGCAACAGGCGCTGGACATGGGGCTGGTTAACACCGTCGTTCCGCTGGCGGATCTGGAAAAAGAGACCGTGCGCTGGTGCCGCGAAATGTTGCAAAACAGTCCGATGGCGCTGCGTTGCCTGAAAGCGGCGCTGAATGCCGATTGTGACGGTCAGGCCGGGCTGCAGGAGCTGGCGGGCAACGCTACCATGCTGTTCTACATGACGGAAGAAGGGCAGGAAGGCCGTAACGCCTTTAACCAGAAGCGTCAGCCTGACTTCAGCAAATTCAAACGGAACCCATAATGCGTAGCGCGCAGGTATACCGCTGGCAGATCCCCATGGACGCGGGGGTGGTTCTGCGCGACAGGCGGTTAAAAACTCGCGACGGGCTGTATGTTTGTCTGCGTGACGGCGAGCGTGAGGGATGGGGAGAGATCTCTCCGCTGCCGGGCTTCAGTCAGGAAACGTGGGAAGAGGCGCAGACGGCGCTACTAACATGGGTGAACGACTGGCTTCAGGGGAGCGAGGGATTACCCGAGATGCCTTCGGTCGCGTTTGGCGCAAGCTGCGCGCTGGCGGAACTGACTGGCGTCTTGCCGGAGGCGGCGGACTATCGCGCCGCGCCGTTATGCACTGGCGATCCTGACGATTTGGTGCTGCGGCTTGCCGATATGCCCGGCGAGAAAATCGCTAAGGTCAAAGTGGGTCTTTATGAAGCGGTACGCGACGGCATGGTGGTTAATTTGCTGCTGGAGGCGATCCCGGATCTGCATCTGCGTCTGGATGCGAATCGCGCCTGGACGCCGCTAAAAGCCCAACAGTTTGCAAAGTATGTTAATCCGGATTACCGCGCTCGTATCGCCTTTCTCGAAGAACCGTGTAAGACGCGGGATGATTCCCGCGCCTTTGCCCGTGAAACCGGCATCGCGATTGCCTGGGACGAAAGTCTGCGCGAAGCGGATTTCACCTTTGAAGCCGAAGAGGGCGTCAGGGCTGTGGTTATCAAACCTACGCTGACCGGATCGCTTGATAAAGTGCGTGAGCAAGTCGCTGCCGCCCATGCGTTGGGACTGACGGCGGTCATCAGCTCTTCGATCGAGTCCAGCCTCGGCCTGACGCAACTGGCGCGGATTGCCGCCTGGTTGACGCCGGGAACGCTGCCTGGACTGGATACCTTGCATCTGATGCAGGCGCAACAGATTCGCCCCTGGCCCGGTAGCGCGTTGCCTTGTCTGAAGCGTGAGGAGCTGGAACGACTGTTATGACATTCACGGATTGGCCGTGGCGCCACTGGCGTCAGGTTCGCAGTCAGGCGCCCGCTCTGCGCCTGAACGATGAAGTGCTAAGCTGGCGCGCCCTCTGTGAGCGTATTGATGTGCTGGCGGGCGGGTTTGCCGCGCAGGGCGTACGCGAGGGCGATGGTGTCCTGCTGCGCGCCGGGAATCAGCCGCGCACTCTGTTGGCATGGCTTGCGCTGATGCAGTGCGGCGCGCGGGTTCTGCCCGTCAACCCGCAGTTGCCCCAGACATTGCTGGAGGCGCTGGTGCCGAAGTTAACGCTGCGTTTTGCGCTGACACTGGAAGGCGAAAATGCGTTTTCTGGATTAACCGCGTTGCAGATACAAAAGAGTACAGCGGCGTATGCTGTGGCCTGGCAACCGCAGCGTCTGGTTTCCATGACGCTGACATCGGGTTCCACAGGATTGCCAAAAGCGGCTGTACATACGTGCCAGGCGCATCTTGCCAGCGCGCAGGGGGTGCTTTCGCTAATGCCGTTTGGCCCTCAGGATGACTGGCTGCTATCGCTGCCGCTGTTTCATGTATCCGGGCAGGGTATTATGTGGCGTTGGCTCTTCGCCGGGGCGCGCATGACGGTACGCGATAAGCAACCGCTGGAGCAGATGCTGGCAGGGTGTACTCATGCTTCGCTGGTGCCGACGCAGCTGTGGCGGCTGCTGGCGAATCGGGCGGCGGTGACGCTGAAAGCCGTTTTGCTCGGCGGCGCGGTGATTCCGGTTGAACTCACCGACCAGGCCAGCAAACAAGGGATTCGCTGCTGGTGCGGGTATGGGCTCACGGAGTTCGCGTCTACGGTATGCGCCAAAGAGGCCGATGGTTCGGATGATGTTGGCGCGCCGCTTCCCGGCAGAGAGATCAGAATCGTCGATAATGAAGTCTGGCTGCGCGCCGCCAGTATGGCGGAAGGTTACTGGCGTGATGGCAAACTGATCCCGCTGGTTAATGACGAAGGCTGGTTTGCCACGCGCGATCGCGGCGAGCTGAACCACGGCAGGCTAACCATCGCCGGGCGGCTGGACAACCTGTTCTTTAGCGGCGGCGAAGGCATTCAGCCGGAGGAAGTCGAACGCGTTATTAATGCGCATCCGCTGGTGCAACAAGCCTTCGTCGTGCCGGTAGAAGATAAAGAGTTTGGTCATCGTCCCGTTGCGGTTGTGGAGTATGCATCGCAGGCCGGAGACGTGAACCTCGCTGAATGGGTTCGTGATAAGCTGGCGCGTTTTCAACAGCCGGTTCGCTGGTTGACGATGCCGTCAGAACTGAAAAACGGAGGGATTAAAATATCTCGCCGTGCGCTCCAGCAGTGGGTGTGTGAGAACTGTAAAAATTAATGTTAGGTTAATATACAACCATTCCATCGCTATTGCCGTTTTGTTTATCCGTTGATGTGTAACGTGTTATGAACAATCAGCGTGAAACGGGGGCGCTATGGAATGGTTGGTTAAGAAATCGCATTATGTCAAAAAGAGGGCGTGCCATGTTCTGGTGCTGTGCGATAGCGGCGGTTCGCTAAAAATGATCGCCGAGGCGAATTCCATGATATTACTGAGTCCCGGCGATATCCTGTCGCCTTTACAGGATGCGCAGTATTGTATTAATCGGGAAAAACACCAGACCTTAAAAATCGTTGATGCACGCTGTTATTCCTGCGACGAATGGCAGCGGTTGACGCGCAAGCCATCATGATCTGGCGGGCAGAAAAATCAGCATTACCCCCGCCATAATACACAATACGCCGAGCATCGCTTTTAGGCTGAAAGCGCCTTGCAAACCGGGTAACAGCATTGAGGCTACCCAGACAAGCACATAGCTGAGACTCAGTAGCGCATAGGCTTTGCTGAGCGCGAGCGTGTGTAATGTTTTCTGCCAGCAGAAGACGGAAACCAGATACCCCGCCAAACCGGCGAATAGCGCCAGGGTCGCGGCATTAAATGCGCCCAGCCCGGAAATAAACGCCAGTGGATGCGCTATCGATGGCAGTCGCATCATGGCGAATCCTAAACTCAACTGGGCGAGGGAGGCAATCGCAACGCTTATCAGTCCCCACATTACGCCCATTATGCCGCACTCCCCAGAATGATAATGCCGCTGATAATCAATGCGACGCCCAACCAGTGGCGGGGCGGAACCTGTTCATGCCAGATTTTCCAGGCCGCCAGCGTGACCCAGACAAAATTCAGACTCAACATCGGGTAAGCAATTCCCACCGGCAGGGTTTGTAGCACCAGCAGCCACAGCACCATCGCTGCGCCCATGCATATCAGCGCCAGGCCCAGCCACAGCATCAGGTGACGGCGGCGTCCGCCCGCCGTCAATGGCCGTGTCGCTTGCTTCTGGCAGAGCTGACCGCCAACGCTGAGCAGACTGGCAAGCACCAGAACGACGCCGATCATTTAGGCCGATACTGAATTAACACCAGACGCCCCTGATAATCAATATTGTCCGCAGGGGGAAGGGAAAGAGCGCTGATGTCTTCATCTTTGGCTATTGAAAGTACTAGCGTAATAATGCCCTCCTGACGATGCTGGTTGAGCCAGGCGTTAAAATCGTCGGCTTTAACGAATTTATCCTGCACATCAGGATAGCTAAGACCATACCTGAGTTCGCCCGCGTGTCCGTAGAGCATAATATCGTCTCGTTTCAGACTCCAGGCCAGCCCGGCGGCGACGCCCACGTTGTCGGCAAGAATATAGCGGCTTGATGCCAAAGGCGCCTGGGTCATTTCGACAAAAAACTGTGGCTGTTTGGACTCCATCACCCTGTCGGGGATGGAAAAGCCGAACAGCAGCGCCAGTCCCAGCGGACAAAACGCGGGTAATAGGTATTTTTGGCTATGACAGAGGCTATACCAGCCCACAAACGCCCAAACAGTAAAGACGCCCCAGACGCAAAAAACTTTATAGGTTTCGATATGCGTCCACACCGGCGATTTCAGCGGGCCCCATGAGGAGACGACAAACGCTGCGACGATCCCGACTAACCCGAACACCAGGTTGATCCCGCCGTTGACACGTAGCGCGGCGACGCCTTCTTTTACGTTATGCAGGACGAAGCGCGCCATGAGTATCGCTATCGGTGCGAAACAGGAAAGAACATAGGTGGGCAGTTTCCCTTTCGCAATGCTGAAAAAGAGAAGCGGCATGATCGTCCATCCGAGCAAATA
Organism: Salmonella enterica subsp. enterica serovar Typhimurium str. LT2; assembly: GCF_000006945.2. GTDB lineage: Bacteria > Pseudomonadota > Gammaproteobacteria > Enterobacterales > Enterobacteriaceae > Salmonella > Salmonella enterica. The sequence continues at coordinate 2,409,839 of NC_003197.2, read as the reverse complement.
GAATGCGCCGTTTCGCTCGCGCCAGCCCAGTTTAAGCGCGCCAGGCAGTAACCCCAGCCACGGTAAACTTCCCGCGAGCAGTACCGGCAGATAGTACCAGAAAGGGGCCTTATGCTGGGCATCGCTCATGGCGAATCGCTGGATATGCTCCACCCAGAAAAAGTAATGCCAGAAATCGGCTTCGCGCCGCGCAATGGCGATCGCCCAGGGAAGGACAACCACAAAGCAGCTCAAGACCGCCAGCCAGCCGTAAAGCAAAAAGTCCTTCCAGCGTTTCTGGACAATGACCCACGGCAGCACGCTCACCACAGGTACGGCCAGGGCGAGGAAGCCTTTAGTTAATACACCCAGACCGCAGGTTGCGCCCAGTAGCAAAAACATCCCAATCTTGCCCATTCGGGTCGTGGCCTGCATCCCCTGCCAGAAACAACACATCCCGGCCGTAAGCCAAAGGGCGATCATCGGGTCGAGTACCGCATACGTCCCGATACTGTAAACGGCAAAGAGGGAGAGAAAGATAACGGAGGCGAGCAACGCGGTACGTTTATCCCGCCATAAGCGGAACGTCAGCCATGCCACCAGCGCTGCGGCCAGCAATGTCGTTAAAATAGCGCCAGCCCGCACGCCAAAATTGGTAGCGCCAAAAAGCCACTGACCCAGACTGTTTATCCAGTAACCGGCTATCGGTTTTTCAAAATAACGTAATCCCAGAAAATGCGGCACGATCCAGTCGCCAGACGCCAGCATCTCCCGACTTATTTCGGCATAGCGCGTTTCATCCGGCTGCCAGAGCAGGCGGCTGTTGACAGGAATAACATAGTAGAGCGCGATAAACGCGGCGAAAGCCAGATAATAGCGTATCGATTTCATCATGAGGCGCTCGCTGCCTGTTGACACCCCAGCCAACCTTCACGGCCAGGGATGTGTCCACGTACAATTTGCCCCAACGGCAGAGACTCAGGCGATGCCGGCAGCAGTTCGCCCAGAGGACAAAAGGTGATCCCCGCATCGCGTGCACGAACGAGCAAATCTTCAAACAGCGGCTGATGGACAATACCTTCTACTTCCGCATGGATGGTATATACCGGCGTGCCTTTGTCCTGCAACATACGGGAAATAATCCAGGTATTGAACGACTGCGCCTGAACGGCGGGGCCGATAACCTCATCCCACGTGGGTAAGGTGACCGGGATTTGCGGCGTCCCTGTCTGGCCCGGCATCAGTAGCGGACGGAATAAGGTGGTTCCACGGCAATCGCTGTTATACCTCAGGTTGAACGACTCCTTCGCACGAACAACGCGCCCATCCGCTCGCCAGCCGGCCGCGGCTGAGCAGGTGACGGGTTTTCCGATAATGGCCTCAAGCGCCGTTATGCCGCGCGCAATATCTTCTTCAAGCTGGCGGATACTCCAGTGGCCGCTGTGAGTCTGCCACGCATGGTGATCCCAGGCATGTAGTCCCGTCTCATGGTATGTTGCCGTTTCACGAATAATCCCGGCATTAGCGTTGCCGATATTTTTTCCCGGCCAGGCGGTACCGGCCAGCAGGATATCCCAGCCGTAGAGCGAAGCGGCGTTTGAACGTAGCATTTTCCATAAAAATCGCGGTTTTATCAGACGCCAAAGATGGCGTCCCATATTGTCCGGCCCGACGCTGAAGAAAAAGCTGGCCTGAACGCCGTGGCGATGCAATGTCGCCAGCAGCCGGGGAACACCTTCACGCGTTCCTCGCAAGGTATCAACGTCAATGCGTAAACCGACTTTCGTCATGATGCGCGTTCCGCGATATCGACGCTACGCAGAAAGAAGTCCAGCGTTTCTTCAACCGTATCACGCATCGCAATAGACGGCTCCCAGCCCAGACAGCGCCTGGCATTGTCGATACTGGGTTTCCGGTGTGCGACATCCTGATAACCCTTGCCGTAATAACTACGGCTTTCGACGACCTGGAAACCGGCAAACGGTGGGAAATGGCAGCGCAGCGGATGCTTATCAAAACTGTCGAGCAACAGCGTCGCCAGTTCCTGAATACTGGCTTCGTTGTCAGGATTGCCGATATTAATGATTTTGCCATCGCACCGATCGCCATCATTCACAATAATGCGGAATAATGCTTCGATCCCATCGCGAATATCGGTAAAACAGCGCTTCTGCTGACCGCCGTCGATAAGCTTGATCGGCGTTCCTTCTACCAGGTTCAGAATCAACTGCGTTATCGCGCGTGAACTGCCGATACGCGCCGCGTTCAGGCTATCCAGCCGCGGCCCCATCCAGTTAAAGGGACGGAAAAGCGTGAAGCGCAATCCCTCTTTTTCGCCATAAGCCCAAATCACCCGGTCGAGAAGCTGTTTGGAAACGGAGTAAATCCAGCGCGGCTTATTCACCGGCCCGACGATCAGATTCGATTTGTCTTCGTCAAAAGAGGCGTCCGTACACATGCCGTACACTTCAGAGGTAGACGGGAAAACCACGCGTTTACGGTATTTCACGCAATAACGGATAATCCGCAGGTTTTCTTCAAAATCAAGTTCAAAGACGCGCAGCGGGTTGCGGGTGTATTCAATCGGGGTTGCAATTGCTACCAGCGGCAGTACGACATCGCATTTTTTGACATGATATTCGATCCATTCTGAGTGGATGCTGATATCTCCCTCCACGAAATGAAATCGAGGGTGGAGCAGGAATCGGCTAATGGCGTTGCTGCCGATATCCATACCGTAGACCTCGTAATTCTCTTCATTCAGTAACCGTTCGGTCAAATGATTGCCGATAAAACCGTTGACGCCGAGGATGAGAACGCGAATGCGACGTTTACCGCTGGTCGCTGGTGGACGGTTCAAACGCGCGCCCGCCACCAGACCAAGCGTCTGTGCAAGCTGCGAGCCCTGTACAGTAATGTCGTCTCCGGCCTGGCCGGTAATAATCTCCAGCGCGCCATCGGCGCAGGCGACCCGCAGCGGAGAGACCGAAATTACCGAGCCGGGAAGCGCGCCTTGCGCATCCGGACACATTCGGGAAGACCAGATAGTGAATTTTTGCGAGCCGTTATAGCTGAACGCGCCGGGCCAGGGGGCGGCTACCGCCCGCACCAGGTTATGCACCGTGGAAACCGGTTTGTGCCAGTCGATAAGGCCATCTTCCGGCCTGCGGCGACCATAATACGTAGAGTCAGACTCACGCTGGGGAACAGAAGGTATATCGCCGCATTTCATGGTGGGCAGGATGCTATTAAGCAACTGGCGCGCGGCCTGACATAGCTTATGATGCAGGGTAAGCGCAACATCGTCCTGCGCAATAGCGACGCGTTGACTGGCGACAATCTCTCCGGCGTCGGCACGTTTGACCATACGATGCAGCGTTACGCCCGTTTCGCTTTCGCCGTTAACCAGAACCCAGTTTAGCGGCGCACGGCCACGATAGGCAGGCAATAGAGAACCGTGCAGATTGAACGCGCCAGCCGGGGCGAGGTGCAGAATTTCTTCGCTTAACAGGTTGCGGTAATAGAACGAAAAAATAATATCCGGCGCAAGCTCAGCGATGCGGTCGACCCAGATAGGATGGTTTACGTTATCCGGTGCATAAACCGGAATCCCTAATTCTGCCGCCTGCCGGGAGACGGAGCCAAAAAAGGTGTTTTCCGCAGGATTGTCGGCATGAGTGAAAATCGCGGCAATCTCATACCCGGCATCCAGTACGGCCTGCACCCCCTGACATCCCATATCGTGATAGGCAAAAATAACGGCTTTCATTGGTGGCTTTCCTCAGTAAACGGCGTGCTTTCCGGGTAGATAACTTGTTGAACAAAATAGCGGGGGCGGGCGCGGACATCGTTATAAATGCGACCGATGTATTCGCCCAGCAGTCCCATACCGATGAATTGCGCGCCGATGAAGGTAAACAGAACGGCAAAGAGCATAAATACGCCTTCCGCCGCCCACTGCGGCCCCAGCGCCAGGCGAAGTACAATAAGCAATACCGACAGGCTAAACCCGCCGATGGCGATAACGCTGCCCAGCAGACTCAACAGGCGCAGCGGCGTCGTCGTCAGGCAGGTCACCAGGTCATACATCAGGTTAATGAGACGCATAAAACTGTATTTAGAGTCGCCAAATTCACGTTCAGCGTGATGCACCGGGATCTCGGTAGCCCGACGAGCGAAAATGTTGGCCAGAATAGGGATAAAGGTGCTGCGTTCATGGCAGCGCAACATAGTATCGATAATAGGGCGGCGATAGGCGCGTAACATGCAGCCGTAATCGCCCATCGCTTTGCCCGTTGTGCGCTGGATCAGCAGATTAATGATTTTTGACGCCGATTTGCGAAACAGGCTGTCCTGTCGGTTCTGGCGCACGGTGCCTACCACATCGAACCCTTCATCGGCTTTCGCCACCAGGCGCGGGATCTCTTCCGGCGGGTTTTGCAGATCGGCATCCAGCGTAATGATAAGATCGCCGCTTACATGGCTAAACCCCGCCATAATCGCTGCATGTTGACCGTAGTTACGGTTGAGTAAAATAGAGATGATATGGCTATCGGCCTCCTGGGACGCCTTAACCATCAGCTCCGCCGAGCTATCGCTGCTACCATCATCTATCAATAAAATCTCCCACGCTTTGCCCAGGCTCTCGCAGGCGGTGGTGGTGCGTCTTATCAATTCCGGCAGGCTTTCCTGTTCGTTATAGACAGGAATAACCACCGAGACTTTTTTTATGGGGGCGGCGTCAAACATGCTTATTGTCCTGCTATCTGATGAAGGGCGGTAATGACTCGATCAAAGTCACTCTCGGTCATGTCCGGGAAGAGCGGCAGTGAGCAGATCCGCTCGCTGTTCCACTCGGTGTCAGGCAGCGTGAGCGTTGGGAAACGTTCGCGATAATATTTTTGCGTATGCGCGGCGCGGAAATGCAGCCCTGTGCCGATGCCTTTCGTTTTCAGCGATGCCATCAGAGCATCCCGGGTAATACCGCAGCGGGCTTCATCGACCCGGATAATGAATAAATGCCAGGCGTGAATATGCTCCCACGACGGAAGGCTCAGAGGCTGAAAAGGCAGGTCTGCCATTGCCTGGTGGTACTGCGCTGCGATGGCGGCGCGTCGAGCGTTAAGCGCATCCAGTTTCTGTAACTGGGCAAGCGCGATAGCGGCGTTGAGGTCGGGCAAATTATATTTGTAGCCCGGCGCCAGGACTTCCGCTTGTGGCGCGCGTCCCCCGCTCTGTCGATCCCAGGCATCAACGCCAAGCCCGTGAAACTTGAGACTGCGCAGTTTATCGGCGAATTGCGGGTTATCCGTGACGACGATACCGCCTTCAGCGCAGGTAATGTTCTTAATGGCGTGGAAGGAGAAAATCGCGGTGCCCCGGGCGCCAATGTGGCGACCTTTGTAGCTGGTTCCTGTCGCGTGCGCCGCGTCTTCAATCACTGGAATGCCATAACGCTCGCCAAGAGCGTAAATAGCGTCCAGATCGGCGGGCGCGCCAGCGTAGTGGACGGGGATAATTGCTTTGGTTTGTGGCGTAATCGCGGCTTCGATATGTTCAGGCGTGACCATCAGCGTATCGCGATCGACATCGACCATGACGGGGTTCGCGCCGAGTAAAACGATCATATTTAGCGTAGAAACCCACGTCATTGACGGTGTAATGACCTCGTCGCCTTCACCAATGCCCAGCGCCATCAACGCGATGTGCATACCGGCAGTGGCTGAACTGACGGCAACGGCATATTGATTGCCAGTTAGCCGACAAAACGCCGCTTCCAGTTCCTGATTTTTCGGGCCGGTTGTTATCCAACCTGAGTCCAGTACGGTCTTAACGGCAGCAAGCTCTTCCGCGCCCATCGCCGGACGGGAGAAAGGCAAAAAGTCCGACATCATTTTTCCTTCAGCCATTGAAAGCCGCTTTTCAAATATTTCGGCAATAGAAAAGGGCTTATTTTTTAACGCATTTAGCTGAACCCTACTGGATGAAGATTAAATTAACATTAAGAAATTAAGGTGAAGTAAAAAGATAATTTTTAACGGAATTATGCTTTGCTTTCGCCGAAAGTTTAAGGCATTTTATGCATGCCCAAAAGCTGTTTTTATGTTTCTGGCCTGGTCTTCCGTTGCGGAATTTCATTTTAATTGTATTGCTATTAAGTTAGCTGCACTGTCTGCCTGAGAGGTTAATGTGCTGGCATTTACCCTACGCTTTATTAAAAACAAACGCTATTTCGCGATTCTGGCGGGGGCGTTGGTTATTATCGCCGGGTTGACCTCACAACATGCCTGGAGTGGTAACGGTCTACCGCAGATTAACGGTAAAGCGCTGGCGGCGCTGGCGAAGCAGCATCCGGTAGTCGTGTTATTCCGCCATGCCGAGCGGTGCGATCGTTCCGATAATACCTGCCTGTCAGACAGCACGGGGATTACGGTCAAGGGTGCGCAAGATGCCAGAGCGCTGGGTAAAGCCTTCAGTGCCGATATACAAAATTACAATCTCTATTCCAGTAATACGGTGCGCACCATCCAGTCGGCAACCTGGTTTTCTGCGGGCAGGTCGCTTACGGTGGATAAAAAAATGATGGATTGCGGCAGCGGTATTTATGCTTCAATCAATACGTTACTGAAAAAGTCGCAGAATAAAAATATAGTCATTTTTACCCATAATCATTGTTTGACGTATATTGCAAAAAATAAGCGCGGCGTAAAGTTTGATCCGGACTATCTTAATGCGCTCGTTATGCATGCGGAAAACGGAAAACTCTTTTTAGATGGTGAATTTGTTCCCGGCTAGCCGCATGTTAAAAGCGTAAAGACAGCCTGAAGCGGCTGTCGTCATTATAATAACCCTTTCAATGCTAATGTGTGGCGTGTCGCTACATTCAAATCATACAGCGCCAGTTCTTCTGGCTTGACCCAGGCGTAGTCCTGAAATTCGTCGTTAATACATATATCGCGGTTAGCGGAAACACAGTCGAAGATGAGATAAATCATATAAATCTCTTCTTGTCTGCCATCAGCGTAGGTTTTAATACGGATATCGTCGCGGAAGGTCCACGGCGTAATATCGCTCAGAATCAGTTGTTCGCCGAGTTCCTCCCGAATCTCCCGACGCAGCGCCTCTTCAATGCGTTCGCCTGGCTCGACCCCGCCGCCCGACAGCGCCCACTGACCGGGAAAGACGCCGCGGTTGTCGGCCATTTTGCACAGCAGATAACAGCCATCATTTTGAATTAATGGGCAAACTATAGTTCGTTGACGCATAAGTCGCTTCCTTAAACCACCAGGCCATCAGCTTAACAAATCATTCTGCGAAATTCTTTGTGAAAAATGGAAGCGATAACGCAGACTGCGTTTTTTGTTAATTTTGTTGATGCAGGCGTCGCCATGTGATGGCGCAATGATGCGTCATGGCGAAAGTAGTATTTCGTTACAATATGTTTTTGGAATGGTTTCTTAGTGCATTGATTCCTCAGCGTCTGGCAGTACAATTCTGCCGTTTTGGGGAGTTTTTCTTTATGTGCTTGCTGGAAAGGGTAAAAATGAAAAAAAGCATATTATTAGGTTTTGCCGGAATGCTGTTCGTTTCTGCATCGGCGCAGGCCATCAGTATTAGCGGCCAGGCGGGCGAAGATTACACCAACATTGGCGTGGGTTTTGGTACGGAATCGACGGGACTGGCGCTAAGCGGCAACTGGATGCACAACGATGATGATGGCGATGCTGCGGGCGTGGGTCTGGGGCTGAACATTCCGGTGGGACCGCTGCTGGCGACGGTCGGCGGTAAAGGTATTTATACCAATCCGAAAGACAGCGATGAAGGCTATGCGGCGGCTGTCGGCGGTGGGCTACAATGGAAAATCGGCAACAGCTTCCGTCTGTTCGGCGAGTATTATTATTCACCAGATTCGCTGTCCAGCGGTATCGACAGTTATGAAGAAGCGAATGCAGGCGCGCGTTTCACCATTATGCGCCCGCTGAGCATTGAAGCCGGTTATCGTTACCTGAACCTGGCGGGTAAAGACGGCAACCGCGATAATGCGATTGCTGACGGCCCTTATGTTGGCGTAAACGCCAGCTTTTGATGCTAACGGCGCGGCAATCGTCGCGCCATATTCCTCCTGTTCCCGTCATTCTTCTTTCCACGTCATATTCGTCTTTGCGTTATAGTGTTTTCATCATAAGAGCAGGAGAACACAATGCTAAATGTGGAAATGCTATCCACCGGGGATGAGGTGTTGCACGGACAAATCGTTGACACCAATGCCGCCTGGCTGGCTGATTTTTTCTTTCATCAGGGCGTTCCGTTATCACGGCGAAATACGGTAGGCGATAATCTGGACAGTCTGGTCGCTATCTTGCGTGAACGCAGTCAACATGCTGATGTTTTGATTGTTAATGGCGGGTTAGGGCCGACCAGCGATGATTTAAGCGCGCTCGCCGCGGCAACGGCAAAAGGCGAAGGATTAGTACTGCACCAGGCGTGGCTGACCGAAATGGAACGCTACTTTCAGCAGCGTGGCCGCGTGATGGCGCCGAGCAACCGTAAACAGGCGGAACTGCCTGCCAGCGCGGAGTTTATTAATAATCCGCTCGGCACTGCCTGTGGATTTGCGCTACAGCTCAACCGCTGCCTGATGTTTTTCACCCCCGGCGTACCGTCTGAATTTAAGGTTATGGTGGAGAAGGAAATCTTACCGCGGTTACGCGCGCGTTTTTCGCTGCCGGAGCCGCCGCTTTGCCTGCGGTTAACGACTTTTGGACGTTCAGAAAGTGACCTCGCGCAGCGTCTCGATTCACTGCCGTTGCCGCCCGGCGTGACGATGGGGTATCGCTCATCAATGCCGATCATTGAACTGAAATTGACCGGCCCGGCGACGCAACGGGAGGCGATGCTGGCGTTATGGCCAGAGGTCAAACGGGTTGCCGGGCAGAACCTGATTTTTGAAGGTACGGAAAACCTGCCGGCGCAAATAGCCCGCCGCCTGCAGGAAAGGCAGTTGAGTCTGACGTTGAGCGAGCAATACACCAGCGGCTTACTGGCGCTACAGCTTTCCCGCGCCGGGGCGCCTGTTCTTGCCAGCGAAGTCGTTCCTTCTCAGGAAGAGACGCTGGCGCAAACGGCACACTGGACGACAGAACGGCGCAGCAATCATTATGCCGGTCTGGCGCTGGCCGTGTCGGGGCTGGAAAACGAACATCTTAATTTCGCGCTGGCGACGCCGGATGGCACGTATGCCTTACGCGTGCGTTTTAGCGCCAATCGGTATAGCCTGGCAATACGTCAGGAGGTCTGCGCGATGATGGCGCTAAATATGCTGCGCCGCTGGCTTAATGGCGAGGACATTACCAGCGAGCATGGCTGGATAGACGTGGTTGAATCATTGACATCATAATCCCTTTCTCTTATCTGCGATGGGAACGACATCGTGAGCCGGATAAGGCCGCTATGCCATTATCCGGCAATATCATCTGCTTTTTTGTCCAGCCAATTGTACTGAATACAAAGTAATACGTGCGTTAATTCACATTTATATGGTTAACCCTTCCACTCCGTTGGAAGGCGGATAAGCTTTGACGCGCTTCACAATTTTTTCCCTACTGACCTTTCACACTGATTCCAGTGTCTCAGACTGGAGTCCAATATGTTGGAATCAAGTAAAGTCCCGGCTCTTACTCGCGCAATCGACATCCTCAATTTGATCGCGCGTATTGGCCCATGCAGCGCGGCAATCATTATTGAAACGCTGCGTATTCCAAAAAGCACCGCGTACCTGCTGTTGAATGAATTAAAACGTCAGCGATTTATTAGCCTCGATCATCAGGATAACTACTGCCTGTGGACTAAGCTCGTTGAATTGTCGGGTCATGCGCTCAGCAAGATGGATCTGCGGGAGCTGGCGCGTCCTCGTCTAACACAACTGATGGATGAAACCGGGCTGCTGTGTCACTTGGGGATCATCGACCACGAAAATGCGTATTACATACTGAAAGTGGAATCCTCATCCACTATCAGCGTGCGCTCGCATGAGGGGAAAAGCCTCTCTCTTTATCGTTCCGGCATCGGCAAATGCCTGCTGGCATGGCAGCCGGCCGCCGTACGCAAAGCCATTATTGAACAACTGGTATGGGAGCGAGCCACGCTGACCACCATCACCGAGCCGCAACAATTGAATGATGAGCTGGAGCGCATTCGCCAGCGAGGATGGAGCTTTGATAACGGGGAGGATTATCCGGATGTCCGCTGCGTTGCCGCACCGGTATTTAATGCCAGAAACGAACTGACCGCGGCAATTTCAGTGGTCGGCACGCGCCTGCAAATCAACGAAGAGAATCTAGATTATTTGGCCGGTAAAGCTATTGCCTGTGCCAAAGATATTTCACGCCTGTTGGGATGGAAAAGTCCCTTCGACTCACTCGCATCTTAAAATGGAGAATATTATGACTCTTCCTAAAATTAAACACGTTCGAGCCTGGTTTATTGGGGGCGCTACCGCAGAGAAAGGGGCTGGCGGCGGGGATTATCACGACCAGGGAGGAAATCACTGGATTGATGACCATATCGCCACTCCCATGAGCAAATATCGCGACTATGAGCAGTCTCGTCAGTCTTTTGGGATCAACGTGTTAGGGACGCTGATTGTCGAAGTAGAGGCGGAAAATAGGCAGACGGGGTTCGCCGTTTCGACAGCAGGGGAGATGGGCTGTTTTATCGTAGAAAAACATCTTAACCGGTTTATTGAAGGCAAATGCGTAAGCGATATCAAACTTATTCACGATCAGATGCTCGGCGCGACCATGTACTACTCCGGTTCCGGCGGTCTGGTGATGAACACGATTTCCTGTGTGGATCTGGCGTTGTGGGATTTGTTTGGCAAGGTGGTTGGGCTGCCGGTTTATAAATTGCTGGGCGGAGCGGTGCGCGATGAAATTCAGTTTTACGCCACCGGCGCACGCCCGGATCTGGCTAAAGAAATGGGCTTTATCGGCGGTAAAATGCCGACTCACTGGGGACCGCACGATGGTGATGCGGGGATCCGTAAAGATGCCGCGATGGTGGCGGATATGCGTGAAAAGTGCGGGCCGGATTTCTGGCTGATGCTCGACTGCTGGATGAGTCAGGATGTGAACTATGCGACTAAACTGGCTCACGCCTGTGCGCCATTTAATCTCAAATGGATTGAAGAGTGTCTGCCGCCGCAGCAGTATGAAGGCTATCGCGAATTAAAACGCAACGCGCCTGCAGGGATGATGGTTACCAGCGGCGAACACCATGGTACGCTGCAATCCTTCCGCACTCTGGCAGAAACCGGCATTGATATTATGCAGCCGGATGTTGGCTGGTGCGGCGGATTAACCACGCTGGTTGAGATCGCCGCGCTTGCCAAATCGCGCGGGCAACTGGTGGTGCCGCACGGTTCGTCTGTCTATTCGCACCATGCAGTTATTACTTTCACTAATACCCCTTTCAGCGAGTTCCTGATGACCAGCCCGGACTGCTCCACTCTGCGTCCGCAATTTGACCCGATTCTCCTGGATGAGCCGGTGCCGGTGAATGGACGCATCCATAAATCAGTGCTGGATAAGCCGGGCTTCGGCGTCGAGCTTAACCGTGACTGTCACTTGAAACGCCCTTATAGCCACTAATAACTCGTGCGTTGCCTTTGTACGGCAACGCCCTCATCCTGTTGAGGATATTGCTATGAGCATCACTTTACTTGACGGCGTAGTGAAGAAAAACCGCGCACGTTTAATTCCTTTTATGTTGGCGCTGTATGTACTGGCGTTTCTGGATCGTTCAAATATTGGTTTTGCCAAAGAGACCTATCAGATAGATACCGGGCTAAGTAATGAAGCCTACGCGCTAGGGGCCGGTATTTTCTTTGTGGTTTACGCTTTCCTTGGCGTACCGGCTAACCTGCTGATGCGCAAATTTGGCGCAAGAACCTGGATCGGCACGACTACCCTGCTGTGGGGCTTTCTCTCTGCTGCGATGGCCTGGGCGGATAGTGAAGCAAAATTTCTGATAATCCGCACGCTATTGGGCGCGGCGGAGGCTGGATTTTTCCCCGGCATGATCTATCTAACTTCACAATGGTTCCCGCAGCGTAACCGTGCCAGCATTATGGGGCTATTTTATATGGGGGCGCCGCTGGCGTTAACGTTGGGTTCGCCGCTCTCCGGCGCTCTGCTGGAGATGCATGGTTTTATGGGGCACCCGGGATGGTTCTGGATGTTCGTTATCGAAGGCCTACTGGCGATTGGCGCAGGGATATTCACCTTTTTCTGGCTTGATGACACTCCGCAGCAGGCGCGTTTTCTTAGCCTGGAAGAAAAGAACGCGCTTATCAGGCAACTGGCGAGCGAAGAAGAGAAAAAGGTCACGTCAAGGCTTGCGGATGCGCTGCGTAATGGACGCGTCTGGCAACTGGCTATTATTTATCTGACGATTCAGGTGGCGGTATACGGACTCATCTTTTTCCTGCCGACCCAGGTTGCCGCGCTATTGGGCACTAAAGTGGGCTTTACCGCTTCGGTGGTAACAGCGGTTCCCTGGGTGGCGGCTTTGCTTGGCACATGGCTTATTCCTCGCTACTCCGACCGTACCGGCGATCGCCGTAACGTTGCGGCAGTGACGCTACTGGCTGCGGGCATTGGCATTGGCCTGTCAGGTCTGGTTTCTCCGGTGCTCGCTATTCTGGCGCTCTGTGTTGCAGCAGTAGGATTTATTGCCGTTCAGCCCGTATTCTGGACCATGCCAACGCAGCTACTTTCCGGTACGGCTCTGGCGGCAGGAATTGGTTTCGTTAATCTGTTTGGCGCTGTGGGCGGTTTTATTGCCCCAATTCTGCGCGTAAAAGCGGAAACGTTGTTTGCCAGCGATGCGGCGGGCCTGCTGACGCTGGCCGGAGTCGCCATCATTGGCTCATTAATTATCTTCACGCTGAGCGTTAATCGTCCGGTGGCGCAATCCGGCGCTGCGCATCATTAATCTTATCTACGTTGTAAGGATCGCTATGAACGCATTGTTATCAAATCCTTTTAAAGAAGGATTACGTAAAGGGGATACGCAAATTGGTTTGTGGCTCAGTTCAACCACCTCTTATATGGCGGAGATTGCGGCGACGTCGGGTTATGACTGGTTGTTAATAGATGGCGAGCACGCGCCTAATACGGTGCAGGACTTGTATCATCAGTTACAGGCCATCGCCCCATACGCCAGCCAGCCGGTGATTCGCCCGATCGAGGGAAGTAAAGCGCTCATTAAACAGGTACTGGACATCGGGGCGCAAACGCTACTGATCCCGATGGTTGACACCGCAGAACAGGCGCGCCAGGTCGTTTCCGCTACCCGATACCCGCCGTTGGGGCAACGAGGCGTTGGCGCGAGCGTGGCGCGTGCGGCGCGCTGGGGGAGAATCGACAACTATATGGCACAGGCCAATGAGTCGCTCTGCCTGTTGGTGCAGGTTGAAAGCAAAGTGGCGCTGGAAAACCTTGACGCGATTCTGGAGGTTGAAGGCATTGATGGCGTCTTTATCGGTCCGGCAGATCTCTCTGCTTCATTGGGTTACCCCGATAATGCCGGACACCCGGAAGTGCAGCGAATCATTGAAGCGTGTATTTATCGTATTCGCGCCGCCGGAAAAGCGGCGGGTTTTTTGGCGGTCGATCCGGCAATGGCGCAGAAATGTCTGGCGTGGGGCGCGAATTTTGTCGCGGTCGGGGTAGATACGATGCTCTACACCGAGGCGCTGGACAGCAGGTTGGCGATGTTTAAATCTGTTCAGTCAGTAAGCACGGCAAAACGTAGTTATTGAGAAAAATGCCGGATGGCACGTATGCCTTACGCATGCGTTTTAGCGCCTATCGGTATAGTCTGGCAATACGTCAGGAGGTTTGTGCGGTGATGGCGCTAAATATGCTGCGCCGTTGGCTTAATGGCGAGGACATTACCAGCGAGCATGGCTGGATAGACGTGGTTGAATCATTGACGGCATAGAACTTTTAGTGGGAAGGCCTGGCCTTCCCACCCTTATATACTTATAAATTCTTCGCAGAGCATCATTTCAGGATAAGAGCCTAATGGGATAGGCTCTAAGTACTCACCATTACTGGAGACTGTATTCATATATTTGCCGCCGGGTTTGGGTGTTAAATAGTGCTTGTTCCTCTACTGAAAGCGTTAAGAAATTTTCCGCAAATTCTCGTAGTGTGGTAGCAGGATCGTTTTGTCCGGCATTCGATAAGAGTTGAATTGTATGGTAACAAAATAGACCACAGCCGTTGGGTACATTGTTCTGTAAATTCATTTCAATAAAATTAACCTCATCGCTTTCTGATATGCCTGCAATTTTTGCTGCTTCTATAATCTCTTGCTTAGTATTTTCATTTAAATCATAATAAGTATTAAATATAAGGCATTTTATTTTTTCTGCAAGTTTATAAAATAAACAGAGAAGCCAGTGATCTCCTGTATTTACCAGGAAGACTTCATTGTGAGATAATCCTGATTGAGCAATCTTTTCAAGTAGCTGAGTGCTTAATATATTTTCTTTGGTGGTAGGATGAATCAGCCCAATAGGATAGTTTACCGAGAGAAGAGGTGATTCTTGAACCAGACCTTGCGTTGCAGCTGCTAGCTCATCTGACGACAACATTCGCGCACCACACCAAAGATTTTCAACTCCTACCTGTTCTTGATCTGTCTGAGCGAACTGGTCGCCCATAATTTTATGTGCTATTCCTATTTTTTTAGAAAGGTCGGTTGTCGCGGAACCTGCCATATAAAGTAATCTGGAAGGGGCATGTAGCTTTTTCCACTCAGTATTATCTTTTGTTATATCGTTATTGGCGATTTGATGTAATACAAGGCAAGCCTGATTGATTTTTTTGTCTATATCTGATGATCCCGTTCTTTTCCCGCTAAAGAGATCAAAAAGAAATTTCTCAACTCTATGCCCCAGGTCATCGTTGCGTAACGCAAGATTGCATAACAGATCAATACAATTCTGATCACCGTTCTCTACGGCGCTAAACAACAATGTAAGCGCCTCATCGCTCACCTCTTCTGTATATAAGCTGTGAAATTGCGGTATGCTCAATCGGTAAAGTGAATTTACACATATATTCATTTTGCTCTGTTTCCTGGTAAGTGAAAGTAGCGAATATGATGTAATGTATAATTATTTGTAAAAATATTATTATTAGCGGGGGATATATTAAATCAGGCATAGACCTGATTTTCTTATTATTCACATAACACTCAATTATTATTGGGGATATTCAGTTATCCCCCTCTTTAAAGGTGGCTGGTAACGCGTCGATACAAGAGATATTGCTCTATAAACAGTAACGTCGTTATCTGTCATGCCACCGTGGGTTAGCGGTCATGGTTAACCAAATAGGGCAGGTTATTGCAAAGAGACATCCGCGTTTATACCCAAAATAATCCGTAGCCAACACATAAGCAACTTGAAGTATGAAGGGTATATGTCTGATGGAAAATCGTCCCTGGTGAGTAGGGTAATGGCGCCGGAGGGGCTCCGGCGCTTTTTACTTAGCCGAGCGCCTGGGCCAGTAGCGTAATGGGGTGTTCGCAGCGTTTGCTTGTAGACATCTCAATTTGCCACTTACAGGTTTCACAATCGGTGACGACAATGTCGGCGCCGCTCTCTTCAATCTGGCGGAACAGCGGCGCGCCGATGGACTGTGATGTCGGATAGTTTTCCTTTTTAAATCCATACGTACCGGCAATGCCGCAGCACTGTGAATCAAGTACCGTCAATTCAAGCCCCGGAATTTGCCGCAACAGTTCAAGCGTGTAAAGCGTCCAGCCCATTTTTTCCATATGACACGGCGTATGGTAGACCACTTTCAGCGGCAAAGGATTAAGCGGCAGCGTTTTCCCTGCATCCAGTTTGCGCCATAGCCAGCGGGTGGCCAGCTCGATATGTTCGCGCAGCCCGGCGTTGTCCACGTCCAGCACTTCAGGATATTCATCGCGCAACGCAAACGTACAGGTGGATGACGTGGCGATGACCGGAATACCTTTGACGGCAATCGCCTCGCGTAGCGACTCCACATTGCTGATAGCCTGTTTGCGAGCTTTATCCGTAAAACCGTTAGCGATCAGCGGTACGCCGCAACACTTCTCTTTACTCAGTAACTGTACGCCAGTACCCATTGCGTTCAGCACCTTAATCAGATCTTTTCCGAGCTGCGGATGGTTGTAATTCACAAAACAGCCATGGAAAAAGGCGACCTGATCTTTGTATTTAGCCTGCTGCGCCGCCACGCTACGATACCAGCGGCGGAAGGTGCCGAAAGAGTATTTTGGTAAGGTGCGGCGATGATCGATTTTGAGCGCGTAATCAAGCAACTGGCGCACTGGCTTTAATGCGGTGGCGGTATTGACCACCGGCGCGAACGGCGTTGAAACGCTGCCCATCAGATCGGTATGGCTGAGAATAAAGTTACGCAATGACGGGCGCGTCGTATCGTATTTCGCGCGGGCGCGCTGGATGATATCGCCAATCTTCACGTCCGACGGACAGGCGACCTCACACCGTTTGCAGTTAATGCAATATTTCAGCGCCTCATCATACAGCGCGCCGTCTTTCAGACGCAGGCGTTCGCCATCCGGTCCGGCCTGTTTAGGGCCAGGGTAGCCAGGATTAACGCGGCTGACCGGGCACGCGGTGGTGCACACCGTACATTTTATACAACTTTCAAAACGTGTGTCGCTCATTGCTGTTCTCCTGCACGCTCAGCGATATGGTGCGCGGCCTGGAGGGCGCTGACTGCGCAGACGCCGCCGCCGCATCCCTCAGCTATAGGATCGAATCCCGCCAGCACAGAACCTATTGCATACAGATTTTCTACCGTGTTGCCCGCAAGGGAGGGGCGGAAAGCGTCATCCGTCACGACGCCAAACTGCTGCCAGGGCTGTGGGTCGAAGAAATGTTGTTGATACCATTCGGCGCGGGTGGCCGTTTGCTGTACGTCGAGCCCTAAAATAGGTTCGCGGATCCCTTCGCGCTCGGCAACCAGACCGCTACTAAAGAAGCTACCGCTGGCAAGTACGGCAAAACGCGGGCGCAGTGGGATATCGGCATGGTTGCGGGTCCATATTTCGCTCACGGTACCGCGACGGCAGGTGACTTTCTTCACTTCATCGCCCGGCATCCAGATGCCGCCCTGACGGACAAACTGGCGCTGGAGCTGATTGTGCAGACGAATACCGAGCACCGATGGCGGCAGCGTCGGCAGCAGCGTGAGCGCGCAGGGCAGACGTTCGTTAAGCCAGCGCCACAGCGTATCGTTCGCCAGCCCGAAACAGGCGGGCATGATGATCATGTCGCAGTTTGTCGCTATTGGCGACAGCGCGTCGTACAGCAGTGGCCATTTTTCTTCGTTATCAAGCAGACGCGCAATATTGACCGCGCGAAATTCCGTCGGGTTATCACGCAGTACGTCCAGTTCCGGAAGGTCGATTTCTGCAGTTTCCACGTTGAGGTCGCGTTGGCGCAGCGACGCTGCCGCAAGGTGCGCCTGGAAATCCAGTAATCCGCTAACGCCGACGACGCAAATTCGCTGTGCGGATAAGGGCCAGACCGGTACTTCCGGCGAGCTAAGCCAGGTTGAACGCAATGTGCCAAGCGGCGTGACACGCTGGTGCGCCTGCTGTACGTCACCGTATAACTGCGCGCCGCTGGCGTTAAGTAGCGTTTGCGCCTGTTGCGCCAGCGTAAGGACTTTTTGCGCGCCTAAACGCGAATAAGGATGTTCAGGCGCCTGGCGGCACAGCGCATCAAGCCCGGCGGTAATGTCAGTCACCGGTTGGCCGTCGGGCAGGGCGCTGAGTAGATCCAGCGAGCCGGAGGAAAAATGCAGCGCGCTTTGTCCGCGGGTGACGATGGCGCAGCGTAATCCATGCTGCTGGAGTTGCAGTCCGCATAGCAAACCGGCGAGACCGCCGCCCATAATAACCGTATCAAATTTCATCCTGGTGCTCCTTCTCCAGACCGCATAATCCCTGATAAACCCAGCGCGTGAATTCGCTTTCGCGCAGCGCGTCTCCCCAGGCGACAGGTTGTACGCCTTTCCAGCGCTCATTCAGAAATTCAGAGAGTTGCGTAATAGATTGCGCCGCGGTCGTCACATTAAAACGCTGCAATAGCCCGGCCGCGCGGCAGGCGCACAGTTCGCCCTGGCAAGTGCCCATCCCTACGCGGGTGCGACGGCGCAGATCCAGCAGGCTATTCACGGTTAAGTTTTCGACGGCATACTGCACTTCCCCCGCCGTGACGGCCTCGCATTCACAGACCAGGCTACGGTGTTGGCGGCCTTCACTCAGCCACCCCGGCGTGCGATCGCCATGCCGATAAACCGCCGATCCGCGTAGCGGCGCGGGAAGCGAGATAATGCGTTTCAGCGTATGTTCCGTAGACTCTTTTGAGCCAGGCAACGGCGTATCCGCCGTGATGCAGGGGCGAGTATTGCCCAACTTGCGGCACACGGCATCGGTCGCCCATTCCGCCATCAGGCGGTAAGTCATTAGCTTCCCGCCGGTAATGGTAATGAAGCCATCAAGCCCGTCGCGTTCGGCGTGGTCGAACAACACAATACCGCGGCTGACGTTACGACCGCTGGGATCGTCATCGCTGGCCACCAGCGGGCGGACGCCGGAATACGCGCGCAGAATACGCGTCTTCGCCATGACAGGGGCCAGTTTTTCCCCTTCACGCAGCAGGATATCGACTTCATCTGCGGTGACGCGGTTGCTGTCTATCTCATTGTAATCAATATGGGTAGAGGTGGTGCCGATCAGTGAAATCGTATCGCCAGGTACCAGAATGTCGGCATCCGATGGTTTCCGGCAGCGGTTAATGACATGCTGGTTGATCCGATGGTCCATGATCAACAGCGAGCCTTTCGCCGGGAACATGCGAATACTCAGGTCGGCGTATTCGGCGATCCGTTGCCCCCAGATACCTGCCGCATTGACCACCACCGGCGCGTGAAGCGTCTGAGTTTCGCCAGTGAGATGGTTGCGCACATGGACGCCGCAGACCGTTGCGCCTTCACGAATGAGCCCGGTCACTTCATGCGCCGTTAACACGATTGCGCCATGTTCTCTGGCATCCAACATATTGGCGGCGGTAAGGCGGAAAGGGTCCACGGTGCCATCCGGCACTTTTACCGCACCGATGAGCGCAGGGTTAACGGAAGGTTCGATGATGCGAGCCTGCTGCGGATCGATGGCTTCAGCGCGAATGCCTGCCGCTTCACAGGCGCGAATAAAGGTGGCCTGAAACGCAAGATCATCTTCCGGCAACGTAATAAACAGACCATCCGTCGGTTCGACGCAATGGCGGGCGATCCGTTTTAAAATCTGGTTTTCACTAATGCACTCGCGCGCGGATTCCGCGTCGGTAACCGCATAACGAGCGCCGCTGTGCAGCAGCCCGTGGTTACGCCCGGTCGCGCCGGTCGCTATATCATGCCGCTCCACCAGAATGACACGTAAACCGCGCAGCGCGCAGTCGCGGGCGATCCCTGCGCCTGTTGCTCCACCGCCAATGATAATCACGTCACTTGTTTGCGAGTCGCGAGTTTTCATTGTTTTTCCTCACAGTTCGTTTTTTATCATTTAGCCATACAAATCATATGGAATGTTTGATTTCGCGCATAATCGCTCACTATTCGAAAATGAAACGTGATTTCGTGCGCCTTTCTGAACATTAGTCATAAATCTGTAACAATATGTGCTGTAATTCACATTAACGTGACGTATCTTTACTTAACATCGCGGCCACACTGGGAGCAGCGGGGTTGTTTGAACGAACTGCGGTGTTTACCTCTAAATAAAATATGGGCCACGGAGGCTACAATATGTTGAGTATTTTTAAACCAGCGCCGCATAAAGCGCGCTTGCCAGCGGCGGAGATTGATCCGACCTATCGCCGATTACGCTGGCAGATTTTCCTGGGGATATTCTTTGGCTATGCCGCGTATTATCTGGTGCGCAAGAACTTTGCCCTCGCGATGCCCTACCTGGTAGAACAGGGTTTTTCACGCGGCGATCTGGGCTTTGCGCTGTCCGGGATTTCCATCGCTTATGGTTTTTCGAAATTTATAATGGGTTCGGTGTCCGATCGCTCGAATCCGCGCGTTTTTCTGCCGGCAGGGTTGATTCTGGCCGCAGCAGTCATGTTGTTTATGGGCTTTGTGCCGTGGGCGACATCCAGCATCGCCGTGATGTTTGTACTGTTGTTCCTTTGCGGCTGGTTCCAGGGGATGGGGTGGCCGCCGTGCGGTCGTACGATGGTTCACTGGTGGTCGCAGAAAGAGCGCGGCGGCATTGTGTCGGTCTGGAACTGCGCGCATAACGTCGGCGGCGGGATCCCGCCACTGCTGTTCCTGCTGGGGATGGCTTGGTTTAACGACTGGAAAGCGGCGCTCTATATGCCAGCCTTTGGCGCGATTGTGGTGGCGCTGTTCGCTTTCGCAATGATGCGCGATACGCCGCAATCCTGCGGTCTGCCGCCTATCGAAGAGTATAAAAACGACTATCCGGACGACTACAACGAAAAAGCGGAAGAAGAGCTGACTGCGAAGCAGATCTTCATGCAGTACGTACTGCCAAACAAACTGTTGTGGTACATCGCTATCGCCAACGTGTTTGTTTATCTGCTGCGCTACGGTATTCTCGACTGGTCGCCGACCTACCTGAAAGAAGTGAAGCATTTCGCACTGGATAAATCCTCCTGGGCCTACTTCCTGTATGAATACGCGGGTATTCCGGGCACGCTGCTGTGTGGCTGGATGTCGGATAAAGTCTTCCGCGGCAACCGTGGCGCGACCGGCGTGTTCTTTATGACCCTGGTGACTATCGCGACCATCGTTTACTGGATGAACCCAGCAGGGAACCCGAACGTTGATATGGCTTGTATGATTATCATCGGCTTCCTGATCTACGGCCCGGTAATGTTGATCGGTCTGCACGCGCTGGAACTGGCGCCGAAAAAAGCGGCGGGTACGGCGGCGGGCTTTACCGGTCTGTTTGGTTACCTGGGCGGTTCTGTCGCTGCAAGCGCCATTGTGGGTTATACCGTTGACTTCTTCGGTTGGGATGGCGGCTTTATGGTGATGATTGGCGGCAGCATTCTGGCGGTAATCCTGCTGGTGGTCGTGATGATTGGTGAAAAACGCCATCATGATGAGCTGCAGTTAAAACGCAACGGAGGCTAATAACATGAAAACCACACTGAAAAACCTTAGCGTGGCGTTAATGTTGGCAGGAATGACCATCGGAAGCGGCGCCGTGGCGGCTGAAAAAGTCGTTATCGCCCACCGTGGTGCCAGCGGTTATCTGCCGGAGCATACGCTACCGGCGAAAGCGATGGCGTATGCGCAAGGGGCAGATTATCTGGAACAGGATTTAGTGATGACAAAGGACGACCATCTGGTCGTCCTCCATGACCACTACCTTGACCGGGTGACTGACGTCGCTGACCGTTTTCCGGACCGGGCGCGTAAAGATGGGCGCTATTACGCTATCGATTTTACGCTGGATGAAATTAAATCCCTGAAGTTTACCGAAGGGTTTGATATTGAAAACGGCAAAAAAGTACAAACTTATCCGGGCCGTTTCCCGATGGGAAAATCTGATTTCCGCATTCATACCTTTGAAGAGGAAATTGAATTCGTTCAGGGATTAAATCACTCTACCGGTAAAAATATCGGTATTTATCCGGAAATTAAAGCGCCGTGGTTCCATCATCAGGAAGGGAAAGATATTGCCGCGAAAACGCTGGAAGTGCTGAAGAAGTATGGTTACACCGGCAAGCAGGACAATGTCTATTTGCAGTGTTTTGATGTCGCTGAGCTGAAACGTATTAAGAATGAACTGGAACCCAAAATGGGGATGGATCTCAATCTGGTTCAACTTATTGCGTATACCGACTGGAATGAAACACAGCAGAAACAGCCGGACGGTCGTTGGGTAAATTACAACTACGACTGGATGTTTAAGCCGGGCGCTATGAAGCAGGTGGCGGAATATGCGGACGGTATTGGTCCGGATTACCATATGCTGGTTGCGGAAGGCTCAACGAAAGGGAATATCAAGCTGACTGGAATGGTGCAAGACGCGCATCAGAATAAGATGGTAGTGCATCCTTACACTGTGCGTGCCGATCAATTGCCGGACTATGCCACAGACGTCAATCAGTTGTACGACATCCTGTATAACAAGGCGGGCGTCGACGGGCTGTTCACTGACTTCCCGGATAAGGCGGTCATGTTCCTGCAAAAAAATGACTAAAGGTTTGCCATAGTCGAAGTGACGCGCCGGATGAGGGCATAAACGCCTCATCCGGCCTGGCGCAACGTTTGCCAGCGTAAGTCTGGTAAACGCAATGCCATCAGGCGGGGTTGTTTTATAGCAACCCCTCATCGGTCAGTGTTTCCATACATTTTTGTAATAAAAATAGCGGACTTCCTTCTACCGGCGGTTCTTTTGCTAACAGGGAAATTTGTCGATAAAAGGTGGGTTCCAGCGCCACGGAGCATAATTTTCCTGTCGTGGCTTTTAAGGTTAATTCTGGCAATAAGGCGATACCTAATCCCTGGCGAATAAAATTCAGCGCAGTATCGGGATGGTTAAATTCATATTTAAATATCGGCTCAATACCCTTTTCTTTAAACAACGCCATAATGCTTAATTCATAACGACCTTTACTGACAATAAGTGGTTCGTCCATCAGTTCTTCGACCGTTACCGTACTATTGGCCGCCAGGGGATGATTTTCAGGCACCACTACGGTGAATTTATCCCGGTAAATGGGGACGCAATACATACCGTTGACCGGAAAAGGAACGAAACCGGCATCAATACTTCCGTCCTGCAGCGAATCAATAATAGCCGTACTGTTCTCTTCATAAGGGATAATTTTTACATTTGGATGATGGCTTTCAAAATAGCGAATGACGCCGGGTAAAATGCAGGCGCAGGCGCTGGGAAAACAGCCAATCCGTAGCGTACGGGCCGGGTTCTTTTTTTCTTGTTCGGCAATCTCTTTTACCGCGTTGACGTCGCGCTGGATCGCGCGTAAGTGCCTGACGATGCGGCTACCGGCGGCGGTAAGCTCGATCTCTTTACGACGCTCACGAATCAATATGTCAACGCCGAGCTCCTCCTCAAGCGCGGAGATGGCCTGGCTGACGGCGGATTGCGTCATGTATAGCCGTTTGCTGGCCTCGGTAAATCCGCCGTACTCCAGTACGGCAAGCAGGGCGTGGATTTGGGTTAGTGTCATTAGTAAAACCTAATCAATATAATTAAAACGATTAATTTTTCTAATAGAGTGCACTTGTTTATACTGTGATTCTATCGAATACATCACATTTTGACGCACCTGATAGGTGTTCAGTTGAGCTGAGCGTTGCCTGCGTGCGCCATCTGAGCGGGTCGTTAAGAATGAAAGAAAAATTATGGACGAAAGATTTTTGGGCAATCACCATAGTCAGTTTTATTATCTTTTTTGTTTTTTATGTACTGCTAACTTTATTACCCATTTATATCGCTGACCGCCTGCATGCTTCTGCAGATAAGGCCGGGCTGTTAGTGACATGTTTCCTGGCCGCGGCAATTGTTATTCGGCCATTTGCCGGACAATGGGTGGGAAAATATTCGAATAAAAAGATTCTGGTGCTCTCTTCTCTGGCTTTTTTGGTGATTACCGCGCTGTATCCGGTTTGCCATTCTATCGAGTCGCTGCTCTTTATCCGCGTACTTCATGGGATTACGTTTGGTGTTATTACCACGGTAAAAGGAACTATTTCAGCGCGGTTAATTCCGGCCTCCCGACGTGGAGAGGGCATCAGCTTTTTCTCTTTAGCGATGGGCCTGGCGATGGTCGTAGGACCGTGGATCGGTTTGAATATGGCCCGCTGGGACGCGTTCACTGCCGCATTCTGGCTTTGTTCCGCTGTAGCGGCGTTAGGGATTGTGCTTTCCCTGATTGTGACGGTTCCTCCGGTAATTCGTCATGCCGATGGTTCGAAACCGAATCTGGGTTTTTCCGCGATGTTTGACCGCGCCGCCTTGCCTTTTGCGCTGGTCACCTTTTTTATGACTTTCTCCTATGCCGGCGTGTCGGCTTTCCTGGCGCTGTATGCGCGTGAGCTGGATTTAATGGCGGCGGCCAGTAATTTCCTGCTGTGCTACGCGATTTTACTGATGATATGCCGTACCTTCACCGGGAATATTTGTGATAAAAAAGGGCCGAAATATGTTGTTTATCCATGTCTGTTGGCTTTTACCATCGGTCTGGTGGCGCTGGGCTACACCAATGGCAGCATCATGATGATTATTTCCGGTGGTCTCATCGGTATCGGCTACGGTTCGGTCACGCCGGTCTTCCAGACGCAAATTATCAGCTCGGTTGAACCGCATAAAATCGGTGTGGCGAATTCACTGTTCTTTAACGCGATGGACGCCGGAATGGCGATTGGCGCCTTTATCATGGGAATGATGGTTGAGTCAGTTGGCTATCGTATGATTTATGTCGCTGGCGCGGTGTTGGTGGTACTCGCTGGCGCACTGTATGCCGTGCAGATGAAAAAACGTGGCGTGATGCCGTTGGTTTCCACCAGCGAGTTGCACTGAGTTACATCTCGATTTCGATATCGCCTTTTGCCCTGCAGCAGCAGGGCAAAATCTCTCCCGGCTGGATAAACGCTAAAGGTTCCGTAATCCAGTCAACCTGACCGGCAACCAGCCGGGTACGACAGGAGCCGCAATAACCTTCGCGGCACTGATACTCCACCTCAACGTTATGCGATTCCAGCGCGGCCAGCAGAGAAGGGTGTTCATCCTGGCACAGCAGCTGTGTGCCAGTGATACGCAGCGTGACGCGTCCCATCAGAGCTGGAAATTACTCAGATCGTCGGTATCGACTTCCGAATCGATTTGTCCGACCAGATAAGAGCTAACTTCTACTTCCTGTGGAGCGACCTGAACGTTATCGGACACCAGCCAGGTATTGATCCACGGGATTGGGTTGGAGCGGGTCTGGAACGGTAGATCCAGCCCCACCGCCTGCATACGAATATTAGTAATATATTCAACGTATTGACACAGGATATCTTTATTCAGGCCGATCATCGAACCGTCGCGGAACAGATAGTCTGCCCACTCTTTTTCCTGCTGCGCCGCCTGCACGAACAGGTCATAACATTCCTGTTTACACTCTTCGGCGATTTCCGCCATCTCCGGGTCGTCCACGCCGCTACGCAACAGGTTCAGCATATGTTGCGTGCCGGTCAGATGCAGAGCTTCGTCACGGGCGATCAGACGGATAATTTTGGCGTTGCCTTCCATCAGTTCACGCTCGGCAAATGCGAAAGAGCAGGCGAAGCTGACGTAGAAGCGGATGGCTTCCAGCGCGTTCACGCTCATCAGGCACAGATACAGTTTTTTCTTCAGCTCACGCAGATTCACGACAACCGTTTTGCCATTAACGGTATGGGTGCCTTCACCGAGCAGGTGCCAGTAACTGGTCATCTCAATAAGTTCGTCGTAGTAGGCGGAGATACCTTCGGCGCGCTTCTGAATTTGCTCATTGGTCACGATATCGTCAAAAACGACAGCCGGATCGTTGACGATGTTACGAATAATGTGGGTGTAGGATCGTGAGTGAATCGTCTCAGAAAACGCCCAGGTCTCTACCCACGTCTCCAGCTCCGGGATGGAAATGAGCGGCAGCAGGGCGACGTTCGGGCTACGTCCCTGAATGGAATCCAGCAGCGTCTGGTATTTGAGGTTGCTGATGAAGATATGTTTTTCGTGCTCCGGCAACGCCTGATAATCGATACGATCGCGGGAGACGTCGACCTCTTCCGGACGCCAGAAGAAAGAGAGCTGTTTTTCGATCAGTTTTTCGAAGATGTCATATTTCTGCTGGTCATAGCGTGCAACGTTGACCGGCTGGCCAAAGAACATGGGTTCCTTGAGCTGATCGTTTTTCGTCTGTGAAAAAGTGGTGTATGCCATTGAAGTGAATCCTTTATGGGATGAGCGCCGGATGGCGGCGCAAGCGCCTTATCCGGCCTACAAACCGTACAATCGTAGGCCGGGTAAGCATAGCGCTACCCGGCACTATTCATCAGATCTTACAAGCGCCGCTTTCGCAGCCATCGTCCTGAATAGAAGGCGCCAAATCGTCCTGCGCATCTTCCGCGCCGTCGCGGGTATTTTGATAGTACAGAGTTTTCACGCCAAACTTATACGCGGTGAGCAAATCTTTCAGCAGTTGCTGCATCGGCACTTTTCCTGACGGGAAACGTGACGGATCGTAGTTGGTATTGGCGGAAATCGACTGATCGATAAACTTCTGCATGATACCCACCAGTTGCAGATAACCGTCGTTGTTCGGCATCTCCCACAACAGTTCGTAAGCGTCTTTCAGATGCTCATAATCCGGCACGACCTGACGCAAAATACCGTCTTTCGAGGCCTTGATGCTGACGTAGCCGCGCGGCGGCTCAATGCCGTTGGTGGCGTTGGAGATCTGGGACGACGTTTCCGACGGCATTAGCGCCGATAGCGTGGAGTTACGCAGACCGTGGGTTTTGATCGACTCACGCAGCTGTTCCCAGTCGTAGTGCAGCGGTTCGTTGACAATCGCATCCAGATCTTTTTTGTAGGTGTCGATCGGCAAAATGCCTTTTGCATAGGTGGTTTCGTTGAACCATGGGCAGGCGCCTTGCTCTTTCGCCAGTTCGTTGGACGCTTTAAGCAGATAGTACTGAATGGCTTCGAAGGTTTTATGCGTCAGATTATTGGCGCTGCCGTCGGAATAACGCTTACCGTTTTTCGCCAGCCAGTAGGCGAAGTTAATCACGCCAATGCCCAGCGTACGACGGCCCATTGCGCCGCGTTTGGCAGCCGGAATCGGGTAATCCTGATAATCGAGCAGAGCATCCAAAGCGCGTACTGCCAGAATAGCCAGTTCTTCCAGCTCGTCCAGAGTTTTAATGGCACCCAAGTTGAATGCAGACAGCGTACACAACGCAATTTCGCCGTTTTCATCGTTGACATCGTTCAGCGGTTTGGTCGGCAGGGCAATCTCCAGACACAGGTTAGACTGGCGTACCGGGGCGACAACCGGATCGAACGGACTGTGAGTATTGCAGTGGTCAACGTTCTGGATATAGATACGACCGGTAGAGGCGCGTTCCTGCATCATCAGCGAGAACAGTTCGACCGCTTTCACACGCTGTTTGCGGATGCTGTCGTCGTGTTCATATTTCACGTACAGGCGTTCGAATTCGTCCTGGTCGGCGAAGAACGCATCGTATAGCCCGGGTACATCCGACGGACTGAACAGCGTAATGTCGCCGCCCTTCAGCAGGCGGGTATACATCAGTTTGTTGATCTGTACGCCGTAGTCCATGTGACGTACGCGGTTGCCTTCCACGCCGCGGTTGTTTTTCAGCACCAGCAGGCTTTCCACTTCCAGATGCCACATCGGGTAGAAGAGGGTTGCCGCGCCGCCGCGCACGCCGCCCTGCGAACAGGATTTCACCGCCGTCTGGAAGTGCTTGTAGAACGGGATGCAGCCGGTGTGGAAGGCTTCGCCGCCACGAATCGGGCTGCCCAGCGCACGAATGCGGCCAGCGTTGATACCGATACCGGCGCGCTGAGAAACGTATTTCACAATCGCGCTGGAGGTGGCGTTGATGGAATCCAGACTGTCGCCACACTCGATCAGTACGCAGGAGCTGAACTGACGGGTTGGGGTACGCACACCGGACATGATGGGCGTCGGCAGCGAAATTTTGAACGTAGAGACCGCATCGTAAAAACGTTTTACATAGTCAAGACGCGTTTCACGCGGGTAGTTCGAGAACAGGCAGGCCGCTACCAGAATGTAGAGGAACTGTGCGCTTTCATAGATTTCGCCGGTCACGCGGTTTTGCACCAGATATTTCCCTTCCAGCTGCTTAACGGCAGCGTAGGAGAAGGTCATATCGCGATCGTGAACGATAAACGAATCCATCTGCTTGAACTCTTCTTCCGTGTAGTCTTCCAGCAGATGATTGTCGTATTTGCCAAGCTCAACCATTTTTACCACATGGTGGTAAAGTGCGGGCGGCTCAAACTGGCCGAAGGCTTTCTTACGCAGGTGGAAAATCGCCAGACGCGCAGCCAGGTATTGATAATCCGGCGCATCGCGAGAGATCAGGTCTGCGGCAGCCTTAATAATAGTTTCATGGATATCGGAGGTCTTAATCCCATCATAAAACTGAATATGCGAGCGTAGCTCGACCTGAGAAACCGATACGTTATTCAGTCCTTCTGCCGCCCAATCAAGCACGCGATGAATTTTGTCGAGATTGATGCGCTCAGTACGGCCGTCACGCTTTGTCACCAGCAGACTCTGATTCATGTGGTTTTCTACCTGTTTACCTGTCCGTGAAAGAAAAATATCCCCCCGCTTATCCACAACGCCACGTTGTGACTAACTCTGTGGATAAATACTATATATAGGGGGTAATCGATAAGTGAAACGCTATATGGTGAGTATTCTAGTAGGGATTCTTTTGAGTACAAGAGTTGATTTTGGCGTTAAATTGCGGTTGCAAAAGCGTAAGAATCGCTAAATGCGCGTCTGATAAGGCCTGGAGAGGATGTCAACAATTCATAAAAAAAAATCAAAATTTGATCGAATGCTGATTTCTTCATCGAAGAGAAAGGTTGCGCCCGATGATCTAACGCAACCCTTATAGGAAAATTCTTTGATGTCAGGCTTTTTTAGCGCGGGTATGCAACATGTAGTTAACGTCTACTCCGGGACCGAGTTTGAAAGTATTGGTTATCGGGTTGTAGTGCAGCCCGGTGATATGTTGCTCTTTCAGGACGGTTTCATCTACCCAGCTTAACAGTTCAGCAGGCTTAATGAATTTCTTCACGTCGTGCGTGCCTTTTGGCACCATGCGCAGAATATACTCAGCGCCGACGACCGCCATCAGCCAGGATTTCCCATTGCGGTTCAACGTTGAGAAGAACACCTCGCCGCCGGGTTTAACCAGTTGGGCGCAGGCGTGGACGACCGATTGCGGATCGGGAACGTGCTCCAGCATTTCCATACAGGTGACGACGTCGTATTGCTGGGCGTGTTTTGCCGCATGTTCCTCAACCGTCTCCTGCACGTACTCTACCTCGATGCCGCTTTCCAGCGCATGCAGTTTGGCGACCTGCAAAGGCTCAAAGCCCATATCCAGCCCGGTGACGGTTGCGCCTTCGCGCGCCATGCTCTCCGCCAGAATACCGCCGCCGCAGCCGACGTCGAGCACCTTTTTACCAAACAGGCCGCCTGAGCGCTCAGTAATGTAGCCAAGGCGTAGGGGGTTGATACGATGCAATGGCTTGAATTCGCCCTCCAGATCCCACCAGCGCGACGCGACGGCTTCGAATTTGGCGATTTCATTATGGTCAACGTTGTGAGCTACCGACGGTTTTTCAGTGTTCATGAGTACATGAGATTCCGCTATTGATCTATCGGGGCAGTATAGCAGGTGCAAAGTCGCTGCGTTATATCTACTGCCGTCTTTATTACGCTTTCAGCGCAAGAAGTTTTCTTGCGCGTTCTGTAAAACCGCTACCGATGTGGTGCGTGATAAAATTACAGACGCCCTCGACGTTGTTGTTTTTTAACATATCCAAAATAGTGGCATGTCCACGGTTAGAGCTGGTGATATATTCAGCGGTAAAATCCAGTCTGTAGCGAATTGCCAATAAACGTGCTGAGATCAACAGGTGTGCTTGTGAAATGTATTTATTATCGGCATATTTCACAAAAACATAATGAAAATCATGATCCAGTTTGAGGTAAGCTTGCGTATCTCGCTCTGCATTAATTTTTGCTGACTTCGATAAAATATTGCTTAATTCGACTATGACATTGTTAGCATTTTTCTCCATCGCTTCACGAATTGCGCCCTGTTCAAGGATAACCCTCATTTTGATGAGATCATTGATATCCTCGTCGGTGACAGAAAAAACAAATGTCCCACTGCGGGGAATGATGTTGACTAAGTTTTCATTATAGCTCAGCCAAATAAAAGCTTCACGAATTGGTGTTTTACTTACCATCAGAATATTTGATAGTTCATTTTCACTGATCGCTTGCCCAAGATCGAAATCGCCATGGATAATCATCTCCCTTATTTTCTCTTTAATCACCTGGGTGATGGATTTGGGTATTTCAATTGATATGTGACTAAAGTCACGCTTTAATCTATTTTTCATTTTCTTCTCCTCCATGGTTAAACCCGGCTCCATTGTAATTAATTTATTCAAAATTAACGGATCTAATATATCAGATATAAGAAAATTTACATACTTTATTGTTGTTATTGTATATTTCATTAAGTTTGCTTGCTGATATATCAGATATGACACATTAGCTTTTGAATTGTATTGTTTTTTACGTAACATCGATTCCGGTCAATACCCTTATTCATTGAATCATAAAAGGTGATGCAAAATGAGTAGTCCACAAGAAAATTTATACGATGCAATTCGTATTGTAAAAAGGAAAATCATTCCTTTGGCCTTTATTCTTTACTTTTTTAACTATATGGATCGTGTCAATATTGGGTTTGCTGCATTACGCATGAATGAATCTCTCGGTATTACGCCTGAGGATTTCGCTAATATTTCTTCTATATTCTTCATATCATATTTAATCTTTCAAATTCCGAGTAGCATTGGCTTGCAAAAGCTTGGCGCAAGAAAATGGATTAGTTCCATTATTATCGGCTGGGGAGCGGTAACTGGGCTGATTTTTTTTGCTAAAGATACTCAACATATTTTGCTGGCTCGCATTTTTTTGGGGGTATTTGAAGCTGGCTTTTTCCCGGGCATGGTTTATTATCTTGCATGCTGGTTCCCGGCTCGTGAACGCGGAAAAGTCAATAGTTTCTTCATGTTATCTATTGCTGTTGCATCGGTATTGGCTGCACCGATGTCTGGTTGGATCATCGAGCATTTGAATACCCCGGATTATGAAGGCTGGCGCTGGCTTTTTGCTATTGAAGGTATCCCTACCGTATTCCTTGGCATCCTGACATTTTATTTACTGCCTGACAGTCCAGAAAAGGCTAAATGGCTTACGCCACAGCAGATATCGGCCTTAGTTAATAAATTACGTACTGACAATGAAACCGCAGCTGCATTAAATAAAAATACCAACTCATCCTTTCTTTCCGTAATCAAAAATCCAGTTTTGCTTCAGCTTTCTTTCGCCTACATGTTGATTCAGGCGGCTGCTCTGGCGGCAAACTACTGGTTGCCGGGGTTGGTGAAGGGATTTTCAGCTGATTTTACGGATACTGACGTTGGTTTAATCATGAGTATTCCGTTTATTTTCGCTATGTTCAGCATGCCCTGGTGGGGCTGGCATTCCGATAAAAAGAATGAACGAAAATGGCATGCTGCATTACCCATGTTTCTGGCAGGCTGTGGTTTTCTGATGATTGCTCTTGTCCCCTCAATGTCGCTGAGAATGCTGGGGCTAACGTTCTATGGTGTTGGGATCCTCAGCTATTACGGACCTTACTGGGCGCTGCCTTCTGCATTATTGTCGCCGTCAGGGTTGGCTATCAGCATTGCGTTTATTAACTCATGTTCAAGTCTTGGCGGATTCCTGATTAATAAATCACTGGGATTCGTTTCTACTCATTATGGTGCGACAGGAATATTTATTGTAGAGGCAATACTTTGCTTCGCTGCGGTAGCCGTTTTGGCGTTAATGAAAATTGATGTGAAAAAAGAAAAAAGCCAACAAACAAATGTTGTATCACGAACCTGATAAATGGAGAAATTATGAAAATTACGTCTATTGAAGTTTTTGACTGTGAATTAAAAAAAAGAGATCAAACGATGTCCTCCTATAATCCAGTACTTATCCGGGTGAATACCGACTCAGGATTAAGTGGTATTGGCGAAGTAGGACTGGCCTATGGCGCAGGCGCTAAAGCTGGCGTAGGGATCATCAGAGATCTGGCGCCATTGATTGTGGGTGAAGATCCACTAAATATCGAAAAAATTTGGGAGTTCTTTTTCAGAAAGACTTTTTGGGGGATGGGGGGCGGGAACGTTTTTTATGCCGGAATGAGCGCTATTGATATTGCTCTTTGGGATATCAAAGGTAAATATTTAGGTGTACCTGTTTATCAGCTCCTTGGCGGGAAAACTAATGAAAAATTAAGAACCTATGCTAGTCAGTTACAATTTGGTTGGGGGGATAAACGCCATATATTAGTGACACCTGAGGAATATGCTGAGGCGGCGCGTGCGGCTCTTGACGATGGATATGATGCGATTAAAGTGGATCCACTCGAAATCGATCGTAATGGCGATGACTGTGTTTTTCAGAATAGAAATCGTAACTATTCAGGATTGTTACTGGCCGATCAATTAAAAATGGGGGAAGCGCGAATTGCCGCTATGCGTGAAGCAATGGGGGATGATGCTGATATTATCGTGGAAATCCATTCTCTTCTCGGTACAAACTCAGCTATTCAATTTGCGAAGGCGATAGAAAAGTATCGTATCTTTCTTTATGAAGAACCGATTCATCCATTAAATTCTGATAATATGCAGAAAGTTTCCCGTTCAACAACGATTCCAATCGCCACTGGCGAGCGTTCCTACACAAGATGGGGATACAGGGAATTACTGGAGAAGCAGTCTATTGCCGTAGCGCAACCTGATTTGTGTCTCTGCGGCGGAATTACCGAAGGAAAGAAAATCTGTGACTATGCTAATATTTATGACACCACTGTACAGGTGCATGTTTGCGGCGGTCCTGTTTCCACGGTAGCCGCGCTGCATATGGAAACAGCAATTCCCAACTTTATTATTCATGAGCATCATACCAATGCGATGAAAGCATCTATTCGGGAACTTTGTACCCACGATTATCAACCGGAAAATGGCTATTATGTCGCGCCGGAACAGCCCGGATTGGGTCAGGAATTAAACGATGAGGTAGTGAAAGAATATCTGGCCTATGTGATTAAATAGCATCTGGTGATACTGATTATGGTTTATGCCTCCCGGCATATCCCCTAAATAATTCGAGTTGCAGGATAAAATGGTTAACCGTCTTGAACAGCGCTTGCGCTAACCGCGACGGGGCGAGGCCCAGGGATGGGCCGAGTAACTCGCAGCCAACGCACATGAAACTTGAAGTATGACGGGTATACACGGGAGGTATTGATTTTCTAACCTCTTCCTGGCCAGGCCCCGATCTCCCCTGTGTCGCCTCTGAAGCCGATCGCCAATAAACGCCAAGACCACGCTTATAAATGAAGAGAGCATGCGGCACCCGAATAAAGCATTGTCTGGCTGCATTCCGTTTACCAGTACGTGGGCGAATGTGTTATAATTTGCGACCTTTGAATCCGGGATACAGTAGAGGGATAGCGGTTAGATGAGCGACCTTGCGAGAGAAATTACACCGGTCAACATTGAGGAGGAGCTGAAGAGCTCCTATCTGGATTATGCGATGTCGGTCATTGTTGGCCGTGCGCTGCCGGATGTCCGAGATGGCCTGAAGCCGGTACACCGTCGCGTACTTTACGCCATGAACGTATTGGGCAATGACTGGAACAAAGCCTATAAAAAATCTGCCCGTGTCGTTGGTGACGTAATCGGTAAATACCATCCCCACGGCGATTCCGCAGTGTATGACACCATCGTTCGTATGGCGCAGCCATTCTCGCTGCGTTACATGCTGGTGGATGGTCAGGGTAACTTCGGTTCTATTGACGGCGACTCCGCGGCGGCAATGCGTTATACGGAGATCCGTCTGGCGAAAATCGCCCACGAACTGATGGCCGATCTCGAAAAAGAGACGGTGGATTTCGTGGATAACTATGACGGTACGGAAAAAATTCCGGACGTCATGCCGACCAAAATTCCGAATCTGCTGGTGAACGGTTCTTCCGGTATCGCAGTAGGTATGGCGACGAATATCCCGCCGCACAACCTGACGGAAGTGATTAACGGCTGCCTGGCGTATATCGACAACGAAGACATCAGCATTGAAGGGCTGATGGAACATATTCCGGGGCCGGACTTCCCGACCGCCGCGATCATCAACGGTCGTCGTGGTATCGAAGAAGCCTACCGCACCGGTCGTGGCAAAGTGTACATTCGCGCCCGCGCGGAAGTTGAAGCTGACGCCAAAACGGGCCGTGAAACCATCATCGTCCATGAAATTCCCTATCAGGTGAACAAAGCGCGCCTGATCGAGAAAATCGCCGAGCTGGTGAAAGATAAACGCGTGGAAGGCATCAGCGCGCTGCGTGACGAATCCGACAAAGACGGGATGCGCATCGTGATTGAAGTGAAACGCGATGCGGTGGGCGAGGTGGTGCTTAATAATCTCTACTCCCAGACCCAGCTACAGGTTTCCTTCGGTATTAACATGGTGGCGCTGCATCACGGCCAGCCGAAGATCATGAACCTGAAAGATATCATTTCAGCGTTCGTGCGCCACCGCCGTGAAGTGGTGACGCGTCGGACTATTTTTGAACTGCGTAAAGCCCGTGACCGTGCGCATATCCTTGAAGCTCTGGCGATTGCGCTGGCCAACATCGACCCGATTATCGAACTGATTCGCCGCGCGCCAACGCCGGCGGAAGCAAAAGCGGCGCTGATTTCGCGTCCGTGGGATCTGGGCAACGTTGCTGCGATGCTGGAGCGCGCTGGTGATGACGCCGCGCGTCCGGAATGGCTGGAGCCAGAATTTGGCGTGCGTGACGGTCAGTACTACCTGACTGAACAGCAGGCGCAGGCGATTCTGGATCTGCGTTTGCAGAAACTGACCGGCCTGGAGCATGAAAAACTGCTCGACGAATACAAAGAGCTGCTGGAGCAGATTGCTGAATTGCTGCACATTCTGGGCAGCGCCGATCGCCTGATGGAAGTGATCCGCGAAGAGATGGAGTTAATTCGCGATCAGTTCGGCGATGAGCGTCGTACCGAAATCACCGCCAACAGCGCCGATATTAATATCGAAGATCTGATTAGCCAGGAAGATGTTGTCGTGACGCTGTCTCACCAGGGTTACGTCAAATATCAACCGCTGACAGATTACGAAGCGCAACGTCGTGGTGGGAAAGGTAAATCTGCCGCGCGTATTAAAGAAGAAGACTTTATCGACCGCCTGCTGGTGGCTAACACCCATGACACCATCCTCTGCTTCTCCAGCCGGGGCCGTCTGTACTGGATGAAGGTCTATCAGCTGCCGGAAGCCAGCCGCGGCGCGCGCGGTCGTCCGATCGTCAACCTGCTGCCGCTGGAAGCCAACGAACGTATCACCGCGATTCTGCCGGTTCGTGAGTATGAAGAAGGCGTCAACGTCTTTATGGCGACCGCCAGCGGTACCGTGAAGAAAACGGCGCTGACCGAATTCAGCCGTCCGCGTTCCGCCGGTATTATCGCGGTGAACCTCAACGACGGCGACGAGCTGATTGGCGTTGACCTGACTTCTGGTTCTGACGAAGTCATGCTGTTCTCGGCCGCGGGTAAAGTGGTGCGCTTCAAAGAAGACGCCGTCCGTGCGATGGGGCGTACCGCGACCGGTGTGCGCGGTATTAAGCTGGCGGGAGACGATAAAGTCGTCTCTCTGATCATCCCACGCGGCGAAGGCGCTATTCTGACCGTAACGCAAAACGGCTACGGGAAGCGTACCGCAGCGGACGAGTACCCGACCAAGTCTCGTGCGACGCAGGGCGTTATCTCTATCAAAGTGACCGAGCGCAACGGTTCCGTTGTCGGTGCGGTACAGGTAGACGATTGCGACCAGATCATGATGATCACGGATGCCGGTACTCTGGTGCGTACCCGTGTGTCCGAGATCAGCGTAGTGGGACGTAATACCCAGGGCGTTATCCTTATCCGCACGGCGGAAGATGAAAACGTGGTGGGTCTGCAACGCGTTGCTGAACCGGTAGATGACGAAGAACTCGACGCTATCGACGGCAGCGTGGCGGAAGGGGATGAGGATATCGCCCCGGAAGCGGAAAGCGATGACGACGTTGCGGATGACGCTGACGAGTAATGTTATTGCTGTGCGAGGGCCGGATATCCGGCCCTTTTTCTTTGCCGTTGCGGGCTACGTCATTTACCGCTACCTTAGTCACACTCTATTTACATCCTGAGGCGGAGCTTCGCCCCTTTGAAATACCTTGCTTCCTTTCGAACTACGCTGAAAGTCTCGCGCTACTTATTCAGAGCGTTAGCGTTACTCATTTGGCTCTTAATCGCCTTTGTTTCGGTGTTTTACATCGTCAATGCCCTGCACCAGCGGGAGTCTGAAATTCGTCAGGAGTTCAACCTTAGCTCCGATCAGGCGCAGCGTTTTATCCAGCGCACGTCGGATGTGATGAAAGAGCTCAAATATATCGCCGAGAACCGTTTAACGGCGGAAAACGGCGTCATGTCGTCGCGTGCGCGTGATGACAAAATGGTGGTGCCGGACTTTGAACCGCTATTTGCCGACTCAGACTGTGCGGCGATGGGCTCCGCCTGGCGCGGATCGCTGGAGTCGCTGGCCTGGTTTATGCGTTACTGGCGCGACAACTTTTCAGCGGCGTATGATCTTAACCGCGTTTTCCTGATTGGCAGCGATAACCTCTGTATGGCGAATTTCGGCCTGCGTGAAATGCCCGTGGAGCGCGATGATGCGTTAAAAGCGTTACATGAGCGGATTATGAAATACCGCAACGCGCCGCAGGAAGAAAGTGGGAATAACCTTTTCTGGATAAGCCAGGGCGCGCGTCAGGGCGTGGGCTACTTTTATGCGCTGACGCCGGTGTATCTGGCCAACCGTCTGCAGGCGCTGCTGGGCGTCGAGCAGTCCATCCGTATGGAAAATTTTTTCACGCCCGGCAGTTTGCCGATGGGCGTCACTATTATTGATGAGAACGGCCATTCGCTGATTTCGTTGACCGGTCCTGACGGCATTATTAAAGCGGAGCCGCGCTGGATGCAGGAGCGTTCCTGGTTTGGTTATACGCCAGGTTTTCGCGAACTGGTACTCAAAAAAAGCCTGCCGCCATCCTCGCTCAGTATTGTCTATTCTGTGCCTGTAGATTTAGTCCTGGAGCGTATTCGTATTCTTATCCTGAACGCTATCCTGCTGAACGTGCTGGTGGGCGCAGGGCTGTTTACGCTTGCGCGGATGTATGAGCGGCGAATTTTTATTCCGGCGGAGAGCGATGCTCAGCGTCTGGAAGAGCATGAACAGTTCAACCGTAAAATCGTCGCCTCCGCGCCGGTGGGGATCTGTATTCTGCGCACTATT
Source organism: Salmonella enterica subsp. enterica serovar Typhimurium str. LT2 (assembly GCF_000006945.2). Taxonomy (GTDB): domain Bacteria; phylum Pseudomonadota; class Gammaproteobacteria; order Enterobacterales; family Enterobacteriaceae; genus Salmonella; species Salmonella enterica. The sequence goes on along the minus strand of NC_003197.2, from coordinate 2,372,464 downwards.
GATGGTGTCAATATTCTGAGTAACGAACTGGCGCACACCTACCTGAACATGCTCACGCATGAAGACAGACAGCGCCTGACGCAAATTATTTGCGGCCAGCAGGTCAACTTTGTTGATGTATTGACCAGCAATAATACCAATTTGCAAATTAGCTTCGTCCATTCCCGCTATCGCAATGAAAACGTCGCGATTTGCGTGTTGGTAGATGTGAGTACGCGCGTCAAAATGGAAGAGTCGCTGCAAGAGATGGCGCAGGCGGCGGAGCAGGCAAGCCAGTCTAAATCCATGTTCCTTGCGACGGTCAGCCATGAATTGCGCACACCGCTGTACGGTATCATCGGCAATCTCGATCTGCTGCAAACCAAAGAGCTGCCAAAAGGCGTGGAACGTCTGGTCACGGCGATGAATAACTCCTCCAGTCTGTTGCTGAAAATTATCAGCGACATTCTCGACTTCTCGAAAATTGAGTCGGAACAGCTAAAGATTGAGCCGCGCGAATTTTCACCGCGAGAGGTGATGAACCATATCACCGCCAATTATCTGCCGTTGGTGGTGCGTAAGCAGCTCGGTCTGTATTGTTTTATTGAGCCTGACGTGCCGGTATCGCTGAACGGCGACCCGATGCGTTTACAGCAGGTTATTTCAAACCTGTTGAGCAACGCCATTAAGTTTACCGATATTGGCTGCATCGTGCTGCATGTGCGCTGTGATGGGGATTATCTCAGCATTCGCGTGCGGGATACCGGCGTCGGTATTCCGGCAAAAGAGGTGGTTCGCCTGTTCGATCCCTTCTTCCAGGTGGGAACCGGCGTACAGCGTAACTTTCAGGGGACCGGTCTGGGGCTGGCGATTTGCGAAAAATTGATCAGCATGATGGACGGCGATATTTCCGTCGATTCGGAGCCTGGCATGGGAAGCCAGTTTACGCTGCGCATCCCGCTTTATGGCGCGCAATACCCTGTGAAAAAGAGCGTGGAAGGACTCGCCGGAACCTGCTGTTGGCTGGCGGTGCGCAATACTTCTTTGTGCCAGTTTATTGAGACCAGTCTGGCGCGTAGCGGCGTTCATACGCAGCGTTATGAAGGGCAAGAACCCGCCGCGGACGATATTTTGATTGTCGATGACGCGCTGGAGCATACCTGGCAGGGGAGGGCGGCGGTCGTCTTTTGCCGCCGTCATATCGGGATTCCGTTGGAAAGAGCGCCGGGCGAGTGGGTGCATAGTGTGGCGTCGGTGCATGAGTTGCCCGCGCTGTTGGCGCGTATCTATAGTATTGAGCTGGATAGTGAAGCGCTTTCCAGCGCATTGCCGACGACGGATAAAACTGCAGATTCAAATGACGACATGATGATTCTGGTCGTTGACGATCATCCGATCAATCGCCGCTTGCTGGCCGATCAATTGGGATCGCTGGGGTATCAGTGTAAGACAGCCAATGATGGCGTAGACGCTCTGAATGTGCTGAGTAAAAATGCTATCGATATTGTTCTGAGCGATGTGAACATGCCGAACATGGACGGCTATCGCCTGACGCAGCGTATCCGTCAGCTTGGGCTGACGCTGCCTGTCGTCGGCGTGACGGCGAACGCGCTGGCGGAAGAGAAACAACGTTGCCTGGAGTCCGGTATGGACAGCTGTTTGTCGAAGCCTGTGACGCTGGATGTGTTGAAACAGACGCTGGCGGTGTATGCCGAGCGGGTACGTAAAACGCGGGCATAAAAAATGCCGGATGGCGGCGTCGCCTGTCCGGCCTGTAAAAGATGAGTCGACTGGTAGGCCTGATAAGCGTAGCGCCATCAGGCTGGGTAACATAAAAGCGATTTATTCTTTGTCTGTCGGACTCAGGGTGACAGAAGAGAGATAGTTGAGCAGCGCGATATCATTCTCTACGCCCAGTTTCATCATCGCCGATTTCTTCTGGCTGCTGATGGTCTTAATGCTGCGGTTGAGCTTCTTGGCGATTTCGGTGACCAGGAAACCCTCGGCGAACAGGCGTAATACTTCGCTCTCTTTTGGCGACAGACGCTTATCGCCGTAACCGCCTGCGCTGATTTTCTCCAGCAGACGAGAAACGCTTTCTGGGGTGAATTTTTTGCCTTTTTGCAGCGCGGCCAGCGCCTTAGGCAGATCGGTTGGCGCACCCTGTTTGAGTACGATCCCTTCAATATCAAGATCCAACACGGCGCTCAGGATCGCCGGGTTGTTGTTCATGGTCAGAACGATAATAGACAGGCTCGGAAAATGACGCTTGATGTACTTGATCAAGGTGATCCCATCGCCGTATTTATCTCCCGGCATGGAGAGGTCAGTGATCAACACATGCGCATCTAATTTCGGCAGGTTGTTGATCAATGCTGTGGAATCTTCAAATTCGCCGACAACATTCACCCACTCGATTTGTTCAAGTGATTTGCGAATACCGAACAGTACAATCGGGTGGTCATCGGCAATAATTACGTTCATATTGTTCATGTATTGGGCTACCTTGCTACAGCAAGCTTTTGACGTAGGCGTCAATGTCGCTGATATATTTTTCTATACCTGGAGCATCTTTCTCACGAATCAGATGTTCCAGCGTTTCACATAACTGCTTGCCGGGTACCAGATTAAGCATGGCAAACACCCCTTTCAGGCGGTGGGCCGTTTGGGCCAGCGCAGCGAAATCGCTGGTTGCCGCCTCAGTATACAACCTCTTAACATCATCCGGTACTGTGTCTACAAATAGCGCATAATAGCCGCTGGCATGAAGCTCGGCATTTTCATCTCCGCCGAGCGGGGAGGCGGGAATCTCTTCCTGCGCCAGCTGCTCTTCGATAAGTTGTAGTACAGCTTCCTGCATAGCATTGCTCATATTAAAGTTGACGCGCAACTGACCCGGGCCAATTTTCCGCACGCCTGACTCATCATCGCTTAAAAGCAAGCCCGAGGCAGTAAGATTAGACGGATTATCCGTTAAAAAGAGATCATATTCTTGACTTATCTGCCTTTCATCCGGCGTGATGCAGGTGGCGCCCCAGTTTTCTAACTGACGCAGCACAATCGCGCGAACCTCGTTGGACGTCACATCGACCATCACGCTCACGTCGTCCAGCAGGCGCTCTTCGACCTGAGTATGCTGATCGTGAGGAAGCATTTTGACATGAACGGTATAGCGCGTGCCCAGCGTTTCTCGCGCTTTAATGTTGAGATGACCGCCCAGTTTGCGCGCCAGTTGATTGCACAGCCAGAAGGTGAGCGGATTCGCTTTGCCGTAACGATCGCCCTGCGTTTCATTCATATACGGGAAATGCAGATTATCAATCTCGTTTAACGTTACACCTTCGCCCGTATCCAGAATACGGAAAGTCAGACGCTCCGCGATAGATTCATCCTGCTCGACTTCAAGCGTAATTTTACCCATAGCGGTCGTTGTGACGGCATACTGAATCAACAGCAGCAAAATCCGGCGCAGGGCGTCACGATCGCCCCAGCGTTCATCGTTGCCGCTAAGATGGTTATTAATCAGCAGTTGCAGCCCTTTACGCTTAATGGCGGGCAGCACTTCCGGCACGACTTCGTCAATAAGATCCTGCAGGGAGAACAGCGTGGCTTCGCTCTTCCATGCGTCATTTTCCAGCATATTCGCCAGTTGGATTTCATCGATCATACGTACCAATACATCCGCCTGATCCGCCAGTTTCAGGCTTTCCGGCGTGGTGACTGCTGCGGCGTTAACCGCCAGTTGGCGTACGGGCTCTTTAAGCGTGTTGCTGATATTTTGCATAAAGGCGGCGCGGCCCTGCTGATTCTTCTCATACAAACGCTGCGCCTGTTTAAGCTTCTTATTCACCAGCACTTCCCGGTCCTGATCGCGAATAATAAAGATCTGCGTGCGGGGAGCGATCTGGCTGCGAAACAGACGGATCTCATACAGTTCGTTATTAATTGTCGCCTGAATCACGCCCTGATGCTGTTCCGCCATGCTGGTAATATTTTGCAGGTTAAGATGCGGCAACAGATGATCGGCGATTTTATTGCTGATCACGGTGCGGTTGCCTTCCTGATCGTAGACCAGCAGACCCAGCGGCAGCAGAGAAACTATCTCTTCATTAATGGCGCGTAAGACGCGAAGCTCATTATTCGCCGCGTTGCCGGATGTCGATTCCGTCGACCGTCCCGGCTGATGACGGAACGTGGCGTAGCCAAATAACGCCAACGCCAGCAGCCCGATGTTCAGCAGTAAAGGCAGCAAAATATTTTGCAACGTATCAAGCAAAAGCGTACCGAACGGTACCTGCCAGATCAGGCGCATTCCGGTAGAGTTAAGCGCTGAGGAGATCTCAATTTTTGAACCGTTAAAGCTAATCGTGACGCTATCAGGCGCTTCCTTTTCACTGCTTCGCCCCGTCGCTTGGGTTGCGTCAGGCTCTATCCGAAAACTGTCCAGCGGCATTCCCGGCGGGATTAAATCATTAATGGGCAGATCAAACGCCACCACGGTTGCCAGATGTCCTGGCTGATTGAAGGTCGTGCGCAGCGTAAAATAGTGACCGTTTTGCCAGGCCAGTTTTCGCAATGAGGAGAAACTTTCGCGCTCATCCAGCGCATTCGCCTGCTGCAACATCTCTGCCCGGCGGGAATCGACGATATTGCCAATAGTGGACTCTTTAAAGCCGGAAGAGAGATCTTTCAACGGTAGGGTAGAGATAAGAATCAGGCTGTTATCCTGTCCGTTGAGGTAATACATGGACCACGGCACGTTTTCCGCGCCCCACAGCGTATCCAGATAAGTTGACATACGCTGCGTCATTTCCAGCGTGGCGCTGTCATGGGAACCGAAAATCAGCGCTTCAGTTTTACGTCGCGGCTTTTCAAGATAATACACATCCTGCTTCAGACGCGTTTCCTGAAGTCCTTCACCTGTCGATGGCGTAGTGGTCGCGGCGATGTTGTCATAAATTTGCCAGGTAACATACCGCCAGGTATCCACGCGTTTATGAATAGCGTGGGTGATATCGACAATTTGATAGCTTTTGTCTTTCAACCAGGCGTTGACGGCGCTCTGTACCATAACGCCCATCGTTACCAGCAGCACAATGATCAGCAATAAGAAGAAACGGGTAATGCTTCCCGGTAGAAGGGAGAATCGGGTAGAGACCGTTGTGTCAGACTGACTCATTTATGTTTACGACCTGTAAAAGCAACGCTGAAGGTGAAGGGCAGTATAAAGGGTAATGAATGAATTTCCAGACTCTTACGTCATGCCGGGCAACTTAACACGCGCTCCGTCGGCGGGACGGGAAAAGCGTACAACCTTCGCAGAACGGTACAAATATAAAGACTACTTATAAATGTTTAGCACTAAATATCAAGAAATTATTTGCTAATGTCTTACGAACGGTCGAGCAGGGGAGTGTAGTGAATAACCGTGATAGTTTTAGGCAGGTAGCATAAATCAGCCGGGTGTGTCTGAAAAAGGGTAAAAAAAACCGAATGCGAAGCATCCGGTTGAAATAGGGGTAAACAGACATTCAGAAGTGAATGACGGTAATAAATAAAGTTAATGATGATAGCGGTCACTATTTTAGTTGCGAATGAAGATTCTGTTTTATCATTCAGTGCTATGAATTTCATCAATTTAACCCGTTGATTTTAAAAGTTTCGTGAATATATTTTGTCTATTTGTGCTTATTTTTACTTGATTTTTGCTTTAAAAAAGTTCCGTAAAATTCATATTTTGAAACATCTATGTAGATAACTGTAACATCTTAAAAGTTTTAGTATCATATTCGTGTTGGATTATTCTGTATTTTTGCGGAGAATGGACTTGCCGACTGGTTAATGAGGGTTAACCAGTAAGCAGTGGCATAAAAAAGCAATAAAGGCATATAACAGAGGGTTAATAACATGAAAGTTAAAGTACTGTCCCTCCTGGTACCAGCTCTGCTGGTGGCGGGCGCAGCGAATGCGGCTGAAATTTATAATAAAGACGGCAACAAATTAGACCTGTTTGGTAAAGTTGATGGCCTGCACTACTTCTCTGACGACAAAGGCAGCGATGGCGACCAGACCTACATGCGTATCGGCTTCAAAGGCGAAACGCAGGTTAACGATCAGCTGACCGGTTATGGCCAGTGGGAATATCAGATTCAGGGCAACCAGACTGAAGGCAGCAACGACTCCTGGACGCGTGTGGCGTTTGCGGGTCTGAAATTCGCTGATGCAGGTTCCTTCGATTATGGTCGTAACTACGGCGTAACCTATGACGTGACCTCCTGGACCGACGTTCTGCCGGAGTTCGGCGGCGACACCTACGGCGCTGACAACTTTATGCAGCAGCGTGGTAACGGCTATGCTACCTACCGTAACACCGACTTCTTCGGCCTGGTGGATGGTCTGGACTTCGCGTTACAGTATCAGGGCAAAAACGGCAGCGTGAGCGGTGAAAACACCAACGGTCGCAGCCTGCTGAACCAGAACGGCGACGGTTACGGCGGATCGCTGACTTATGCAATCGGCGAAGGCTTCTCTGTCGGTGGCGCTATCACCACGTCTAAACGTACTGCCGATCAGAACAACACCGCTAACGCTCGCCTGTATGGTAACGGCGATCGCGCCACGGTTTACACCGGCGGCCTGAAATACGATGCGAACAACATCTATCTGGCAGCGCAGTATTCTCAGACCTATAACGCAACCCGTTTTGGTACCTCTAACGGTAGCAACCCGTCCACCTCTTACGGTTTTGCCAACAAAGCGCAGAACTTTGAAGTGGTTGCTCAGTACCAGTTCGACTTTGGTCTGCGTCCGTCTGTGGCTTACCTGCAGTCTAAAGGTAAGGACATCAGCAACGGTTACGGCGCCAGCTATGGCGACCAGGACATCGTAAAATACGTTGATGTCGGCGCGACTTACTACTTCAACAAAAACATGTCCACCTATGTTGATTACAAAATCAACCTGCTGGATAAAAACGACTTTACCCGCGATGCGGGCATCAACACCGACGACATCGTAGCGCTGGGTCTGGTTTACCAGTTCTAATCAGCAAAAGATGTTGCTAAAGGGCCTGCGGGCCCTTTTTTCATGCCTTATTCCGGCGTACAAATACGACGTTTTGATATACGCTTGCGTCCATTCGAATGAGGATAAACAGCGATGAAAATGACTTTTTGCCGGGCCGTGTGTCTGGCGGCGGCTTTTCTACTTATGGGCTGCGATGAGGCTCCCGAAACGACAACAGCGTCACCTGCCGCTCAGGTGCTGGAAGGTAAAACGATGGGGACTCTCTGGCGGGTGAGCGTGGTTGGTATCGATGCGAAACGCGCCGCAGAGTTACAGACTAAAATCCAGACTCAGCTTGATGCTGATGATTGGTTGCTTTCTACCTATAAAAATGACTCCGCGTTGATGCGTTTTAACCATTCACGCAGTCTTGCGCCCTGGCCGGTCAGCGAAGCCATGGCGGATATCGTGACCTCGGCGCTGCGTATTGGCGCGAAGACGGATGGCGCGATGGATATCACCGTGGGCCCGCTGGTCAATCTGTGGGGGTTTGGGCCGGATCGGCAGCCGCTGCATATCCCAACACCAGCACAAATCGATGCGGCAAAAGCGAAAACAGGCCTGCAACATTTGCAGGTTATCGACAGGGCTGGACATCAGTTTTTGCAAAAAGATCTGCCGGATCTTTATGTTGATCTCTCCACGGTCGGGGAGGGCTATGCGGCGGATCATCTGGCGCGTCTGATGGAGCAGGAGGGCATTGCGCGTTATCTGGTCTCGGTGGGCGGCGCATTAAGCAGTCGCGGGATGAATGCGCAGGGGCAGCCGTGGCGCGTCGCGATTCAGAAGCCGACCGACCGGGAAAACGCAGTGCAGGCGATTGTGGATATCAACGGGCATGGCATCAGCACCTCCGGCAGCTACCGTAACTATTACGAGCTGGATGGCAAGCGTGTCTCGCACGTTATCGATCCGCAAACGGGGCGCCCCATTGAACACAATCTGGTATCGGTTACGGTCATCGCGCCAACGGCGTTGGAAGCGGACGGCTGGGACACCGGCCTGATGGTGCTTGGTACGCAAAAGGCGCAAGAGGTCGTGCGGAGGGAAGGGCTGGCGGTATTTATGATCATGAAAGAAGGTGAAGGCTTTAAAACCTGGATGTCGCCGCAGTTCAAAACGTTCCTGGTGAGCGATAAGAATTAAAACGCAAGATTACGGGTTTTTGTGGGCGGATTTACGGACACACTGCATGTAAGCAAGCACTATGCTTAATGAAGGAGTCTATGATGAAAAAAGCGTTACTTATCGATGATGAATGCTGGCTGCGGGTGCAGGCGCGCGATGCCAGCGCGGATGGGCGTTTCGTTTTTGCGGTGCGAACCACCGGCGTTTTTTGCCGTCCTTCTTGTCGCTCGAAGCGGGCGTTACGTAAAAATGTTCGCTTTTTTGCCAACGCGCAGCAGGCGCTGGACGCCGGTTTTCGCCCCTGCAAGCGCTGTCAGCCGGATAATGCGCGCGCGCAGCAACGGCGGTTGGATAAGATTGCCTGCGCCTGCCGTTTGCTTGAGCAGGAGACGCCGGTAACGCTGGCGTTTCTGGCGCAGGCGGTGGCGATGAGCCCGTTTCATCTGCACCGTCTGTTTAAAGCGAGCACCGGAATGACGCCGAAAGGGTGGCAGCAGGCGTGGCGCGCCCGGCGGCTGCGTGAGGCTTTGGCGAAAGGAGAGCCGATCACGGCGGCTATTTACCGCGCTGGCTTCCCGGATAGCAGTAGCTACTACCGTCATGCCGACCAGACGCTGGGCATGACGGCAAAACAGTTTCGCAAAGGCGGCGATAATGTCTCCGTTCGCTATGCGCTGACGGACTGGGTTTACGGACGGTGCCTGGTGGCGGAGAGCGAGCGGGGGATTTGCGCGATTCTCCCCGGTGATAGCGACGACGCGCTACTGGCTGAATTACACACCCTTTTCCCGTCGGCCCGCCACGAACCTGCTGACGCGCTTTTTCAGCAACGGGTGCGGCAGGTTGTCGCGGCTATCAACACACGCGATGTGCTGCTCTCGTTGCCGCTGGATATCCAGGGAACCGCGTTTCAACAGCAGGTCTGGCAGGCGTTATGCGCAATTCCCTGCGGCGAAACCGTAAGCTATCAACAGCTTGCCGCGACTATCGGCAAACCCACGGCGGTACGCGCGGTCGCCAGCGCGTGCGGCGCGAATAAACTGGCGATGGTGATCCCGTGTCATCGGGTCGTGCGTCGCGATGGCGCGCTCTCCGGTTATCGTTGGGGCGTGCGTCGAAAAGCGCAGCTATTAAAGCGAGAAGCGCAAAAAGAGGAGTAGCAATGCTGGATCTATTTGCTGATGAAGCGCCCTGGCAAGAGCCCCTGGCGCCTGGCGCGGTGGTGTTGCGCCGCTTTGCGTTTCGCGCGGCGCAGTCGCTATTAGACGATATCGGGTTTGTCGCCAGTCAGTCTCCGTTTCGTCAGATGGTGACGCCGGGCGGCTACACCATGTCGGTGGCGATGACCAACTGCGGCGCGTTAGGGTGGACTACCGATCGTCACGGTTATTGTTATGCCGTGCGCGATCCGTTGACTGATAAACCCTGGCCTGCGCTGCCGTTATCGTTTGCCAGCGTATGTCGTCAGGCGGCAATCGCGGCAGGGTATGCGAGCTTCCAACCGGACGCCTGCCTGATCAATCGCTACGCGCCCGGCGCAAAACTGTCGCTGCATCAGGATAAAGACGAGCCGGATCTGCGCGCGCCTATTGTCTCAGTTTCGTTGGGGGTGCCGGCGGTTTTTCAGTTTGGCGGCCTGCGTCGCAGCGACCCGATCCAGCGGATCTTACTGGAGCATGGCGATATCGTGGTCTGGGGCGGCGAGTCCCGGCTGTTTTATCATGGTATCCAGCCGCTTAAAGCGGGCTTTCATCCCATGACCGGTGAATTTCGTTACAATCTCACCTTCCGTCAGGCAGCTGAAAAAGAATAAAAATAAGAATTATTATTGCTGTGCAGGTGGAGTTAGTTAAACTGCGGGCTGTTATTATCGGTCCGGGTTGTATGCATGGAACTTCTTATTCTTGTCTGGCGGCAGTACCGCTGGCCATTTATTAGCGTGATGGCGCTGAGCCTCGCCAGCGCGGCGCTGGGGATTGGCCTGATCGCGTTTATCAATCAGCGCCTGATTGAAACGGTGGACACCACCGTCATGGTGCTGCCGGAATTTCTCGGTCTGCTCCTGTTACTAATGGTCGTCACATTAGGTTCCCAACTGGCGCTCACCACTCTGGGACACCATTTCGTTTACCGCCTGCGCAGCGAATTTATCAAGCGCATTCTGGATACGCACGTTGAACGCATTGAGCAACTGGGCAGCGCCTCTTTACTGGCCGGTCTGACCAGCGATATTCGCAATATTACTATCGCCTTTGTGCGTCTGCCTGAGCTGGTGCAGGGCATTATCCTCACCGTCGGCTCGGCGGCGTATCTGGCGATGCTATCGACAAAAATGCTGCTGGTTACGGCTATCTGGATGGTGGTCACTATCTGGGGCGGATTTGTGCTGGTGGCGCGGGTTTACCAGCATATGGCGACCCTGCGCGAGACCGAAGATAAGCTGTACAACGACTATCAGACGGTGCTGGAAGGACGCAAAGAGCTGACGCTAAACCGCGAGCGTGCGGAGCAGATTTTTCAGCAATGCTATACCCCGGACGCCAAAGAGTACCGTCATCACATTATCCGTGCCGATACTTTTCATCTGAGCGCCGTCAACTGGTCGAATATCATGATGCTGGGAGCGATAGGCCTGGTCTTCTGGATGGCGAATAGTCTCGGCTGGGCGGATACCAACGTCGCGGCGACCTATTCACTGACGTTGCTGTTCCTGCGCACGCCGCTGCTGTCTGCGGTGGGGGCGTTGCCAACGCTACTGACCGCCCAGGTGGCGTTTAATAAACTGAATAAATTCGCGCTCGCCCCGTATAAGCCTGATTTTCCACAGCCGAAAGCCTTTCCCGACTGGAAGACGCTGGAGCTGCGCAACGTGGTTTTCCACTATCAGGATAACGCGTTTTCCGTGGGGCCCATCAACCTGACGATTCACCGCGGCGAACTGCTGTTTTTAATTGGCGGCAACGGTAGCGGGAAATCGACGCTGGCCATGTTATTGACCGGTTTATACCAGCCGCAATCGGGAACGATTTTACTTGACGGTCAACCTATTGCCGCCGGGCAGCCGGAAGATTATCGCAAACTGTTTTCTGCGGTGTTCACCGATGTGTGGTTATTCGACCGCCTGCTGGGGCCGCAGGGGAAACCCGCCAATCCCGCGCTGGTCGAAAAGTGGCTTGAGCACCTGAAAATGACGCACAAGCTGGAACTAAACGACGGGCGCATCTTGAATCTTAAACTGTCGAAAGGGCAAAAAAAGCGCATTGCACTGCTGCTGGCGCTGGCGGAAGAGCGCGATATTATTTTGCTGGATGAGTGGGCCGCCGATCAGGACCCGCATTTCCGCCGGGAGTTTTATCAGGTACTGTTGCCGTTAATGCAGGAAATGGGCAAAACCATTTTCGCCATCAGCCATGATGATCACTATTTTATTCACGCCGATCGTCTGCTTGAAATGCGTAACGGGCAGTTAACCGAACTCACCGGCGACGAACGTGACGCCGCTTCGCGTGATGCGGTTGCGCGTACTGCGTAATGGATTATGGCGCCGGATAAACCGCCTGATGGCAGCCCTACGTCCGCACGCGGGTAGGCCTGATAAGATGCCACGCGTCGCCACCAGGCATCGGGGTATTTTTTGCTGCGGGCGAGCGGGTTTCCAGACGTGTTTTAAAAAGAACCCCGGAGCGCTGCGTGAGTCGGCGTGTTCAGATGCCCGGTAAGTGTGACCGGGCAGCGTAACATCATCGCGCGACGGCGTTCTGTACGTTAGCGTCCGCTTTCCAGATGCGGTATTTCACGTCCACATTCGCCGGGGTATACACCACGATCGGCAGCTTGCTGTTGTAGCGCAGCATCCCGTCTTCACCCAGCCAGGCGGTGACGAATTTTTGCTCTTTCTTACCTTCAGGGCAGGCCATCATGGTTGATACCGGAGAGGTGACGTTATCAAAGACATAATAGTCATAGCCCCAGCCTTCCAGCGTTTTTGTTTCCAGCGTGCCGCCGAGGCGATGCTGGTTACAATCCACATTCAGCGTTTGGCCAATCAACAGTTCCACTTTGAGGGTAGATTCATCCTGCTGAGGGGTAAGGGTTATCACTTGCCGCTTCATTCCTTTTTCCGCCTGCGGATAGGGGGCGATTTTTTCCAGCGGCTGGGCGGTATCGCCATTGTTAGCCCAGGCAGAGGCGCTGGCGAGGGCGGCGAAGACGACGGCAGGGACAAACATCTTCATTTGATTGTTCACAGTATTTCCTTTCTGCTGTTTTCGGTATTCACTGACAACAGATTAACACATTCATATTATCTATTAATCTGTATTTACTCATATTTTCAAGATTATTAATAAAATAGCGTCTTTTTATATAGTGGAATATTCTGATATTGATAATGTAAATGAAATTATCAGCTATTAGTGGTTTTCGTTATATAAATATCTATATAACTCATTGAAATGTGAGAAAAAGCACGTTTACGGGTCTTTACCCGGCACTCTTTTGATCCGGCAACAGCATTTACCTCTATCGGGGTATGCATCTCTTACACATCCTGAAATATCTTATTTACAAAAACAACTACTCATAAATTGTACGGTTTTTATTGGTATTCACTCCCTATGGAAGCGTGTCGTTATGGAAGGGCGATATCATGGTTGATTTATCCCGTCGAAGCATGTTGACCGGCAGTTGGCGCAACGCCAGCAATGGGATTCTTCCGCCGTGGGCCAGAGAAACGACCTATTTTCTCGCACATTGTCTGCGTTGCGACGCCTGCATCCAGGCGTGTGAGGCCGACATCCTGCAGCGAGGGGCGGGGGGATATCCGAGCGTAGATTTCAAACGGGGCGAGTGCAGCTTTTGTTATGCCTGTGCGCAGGCCTGTACCGAATCGCTTTTTCTTCCGCGCCACACCAGGGCCTGGGATCTGGTTTTTACGCTCACGGAAAACTGCCTCGCCAGGCAATCGGTTGAATGCCATCGTTGCCAGGACAGTTGTGAACCTATGGCCATTACCTTTCGTCCCACGTTATCCGGTATTTACCAGCCGCAGCTTGACTCGCAGGCCTGTAACGGATGCGGGGCGTGTGTGGCTATCTGCCCCGTGTCAGCCATCAAAGCGGAGAACCACCATGCGCACTAACTGGCAGGTCTGTAGCCTGGTCGTGCAGGCCAAAAGTCAGAACATCGCCGCCATTGGCACACAGTTGAACACGTTGCCGGGTTGCGAAGTCGCGTTAAGCGATGTTGAAAGCGGGCAACTGATCGTGGTGGCGGAAGCAGATCAGAGTGAAACGCTGATGCAAACAATTGAGTCAGTACGCAATGTCGAGGGCGTACTGGCGGTGTCGCTGGTTTATCACCAGCAGGATGAGCAAGGTGAGGAAACACCATGAAACTCAGTCGTCGTAGCTTTATGAAAGCTAACGCCGTTGCGGCCGCTGCGGCGGCTGCCGGTCTGAGCGTGCCGGGCGTCGCCCGCGCCGTTGTCGGGCAGCAGGAAGCCATCAAATGGGATAAAGCGCCGTGCCGTTTTTGCGGAACGGGTTGCGGTGTGTTGGTGGGAACGCAGCAGGGCCGTGTGGTCGCCTGCCAGGGCGACCCCGACGCGCCGGTCAACCGTGGTCTGAACTGCATTAAAGGCTACTTCCTGCCCAAAATCATGTACGGTAAAGATCGTCTGACGCAGCCGATGCTGCGCATGAAAGACGGCAGCTATCACAAAGACGGCGAGTTTACGCCGGTGAGCTGGGAACAGGCCTTCGATGTGATGGAAGAGAAGTTTAAAACCTCCCTGAAAGAGAAAGGACCAGAAGCGATCGGCATGTTTGGATCGGGTCAATGGACCATCTGGGAAGGCTATGCCGCCGCGAAACTGTTCAAGGCTGGTTTCCGCTCTAACAACATCGACCCGAATGCGCGTCACTGCATGGCCTCGGCGGTGGTGGGCTTTATGCGCACCTTTGGCATGGATGAACCGATGGGCTGCTACGACGATATTGAGCAGGCCGATGCGTTTGTGCTGTGGGGTTCCAACATGGCGGAGATGCACCCGATTTTATGGTCGCGCATCACTAACCGCCGTTTGTCCGACCCGAACGTGAAGGTTGCCGTCCTCTCCACCTTCCAGCACCGCAGCTTTGAACTGGCGGACAACGGTATTGTCTTTACCCCGCAAAGCGATCTGGTGATCCTTAACTATATCGCGAATTACATTATTCAGAACAACGCGGTAAATCAGGATTTCTTCACAAAGCATGTGAACCTGCGTAAAGGGGCGACGGATATCGGCTACGGCTTACGCCCGACGCACCCGCTGGAAAAAGCGGCGAAGAATCCGGGCTCCGACGCTTCCGAGCCGATGAGCTTCGACGAGTATAAAGCCTTCGTGGCAGAATATACGCTGGACAAGACCGCTGAAATGACCGGCGTGCCGAAAGATCAACTGGAACAGTTGGCACAGCTCTACGCCGATCCGAATAAGCGCGTGATCTCTTACTGGACGATGGGTTTTAACCAGCATACCCGCGGCGTGTGGGCGAATAACCTGGTTTACAACCTCCATCTGCTGACCGGAAAAATCTCCCAGCCTGGCTGCGGTCCTTTCTCGCTGACAGGCCAGCCTTCCGCCTGCGGTACGGCGCGTGAAGTGGGAACCTTCTCACACCGTCTACCCGCAGACATGGTCGTGACGAACGAAAAACACCGTGATATCTGCGAAAAACACTGGCAGATCCCCGCTGGCACTATTCCGGCAAAAGTGGGTTTACACGCGGTGGCGCAGGATCGCGCGTTGAAAGACGGCAAGCTGAACGTCTACTGGGTAATGTGTAATAACAATATGCAGGCCGGGCCGAACATCAATGAAGATCGGATGCCGGGCTGGCGCGATCCGCGTAACTTTATCATTGTTTCCGATCCTTACCCGACGGTGAGCGCGCTGTCTGCGGATCTGATCCTGCCGACCGCCATGTGGGTTGAGAAAGAAGGCGCTTACGGCAACGCCGAACGCCGCACGCAGTTCTGGCGTCAGCAAATTAAAGCGCCGGGCGAAGCTAAATCCGACCTCTGGCAACTGGTGCAGTTCTCCCGTCGTTTTAAAACCGAGGAGGTCTGGCCGGAGGCGTTGTTGGCTCAGAAGCCGGAGCTGCGCGGCAAAACGCTGTATGACGTTCTGTTCGCCACGCCGGCGGTCAGCAAATTCCCGCTGAGCGAGCTGAAAGAGGATCAGTTAAACGATGAGTCTCGTGAGCTGGGCTTCTATCTGCAAAAAGGGCTGTTTGAAGAATACGCCTGGTTTGGACGTGGCCACGGGCACGATCTGGCGCCGTTCGACGATTACCACAACGCGCGCGGTCTGCGCTGGCCGGTCGTGGAAGGCAAAGAGACGCAATGGCGTTACAGCGAAGGCAACGACCCGTATGTAAAAGCGGGGGAAGGGTACAAATTCTACGGTAAACCGGATGGCAAAGCGGTGATCTTCGCGCTGCCATTTGAACCCGCGGCGGAGTCGCCGGACAACGAGTACGATCTGTGGCTTTCCACCGGTCGCGTGCTGGAACACTGGCATACCGGCAGTATGACGCGCCGCGTGCCTGAATTGCATCGCGCCTTCCCGGAAGCGGTGGTCTTTATTCACCCGCTGGATGCGAAAGCGCGCGATCTGCGTCGTGGGGATAAGGTTAAAGTGTCGTCCCGCCGCGGCGAAGTGATTTCGATTGTCGAAACGCGTGGACGTAACCGTCCGCCGCAGGGACTGGTGTATATGCCGTTCTTCGATGCCGCTCAGCTAGTGAACAACCTGACGCTGGATGCGACGGACCCGCTCTCTAAAGAGACGGACTTCAAGAAGTGCGCCGTTAAGCTGGCGAAGGTGTAACGCGTTATGTCCCGTACAGCGAAACCCCAAAATGGCCGCCGCCGCTTCCTGCGTGATGTTGTGCGCACTGCGGGCGGGCTGGCGGCGGTTGGCGTGGCGCTGGGCTTGCAACAGCAAACCGCGCGCGCATCGGGCGTGCGGCTGCGTCCGCCTGGCGCGCTGAATGAAAATGTCTTCGCCAGCGCCTGTGTGCGCTGCGGGCAGTGCGTTCAGGCGTGTCCATACGACACGCTAAAACTGGCGACGCTGGCCTCCGGACTATCGGCAGGCACGCCCTATTTCGTCGCTCGCGACATCCCCTGCGAAATGTGTGAAGACATTCCGTGCGCCAAAGTCTGCCCCAGCGGGGCGCTGAATAAAGATATCGCCTCCATTGATGACTCGCGCATGGGGCTGGCGGTGCTGCTGGATCAGGAAAACTGCCTCAACTTTCAGGGGCTGCGCTGCGACGTTTGTTACCGCGAATGCCCGAAAATCGATGAGGCCATCACGCTGGAGCTGGATCGCAACATGCGCACCGGCAAACATGCGCGCTTTCTGCCCACCGTACACAGCGACGCCTGTACCGGCTGCGGCAAATGCGAAAAAGTCTGCGTACTGGAGCAACCAGCGATAAAAGTGTTGCCGTTGTCATTGGCGAAAGGGGAGTTAGGACACCATTACCGCTTCGGCTGGCTGGAGGGGAAAGATGGCAAATCGTAAACGCGACGCCGGGCGAGAAGCGCGGGCGAAAAAAGGCTGGTGGCGTAGCCACCGTTGGCTGGTGTTACGCCGTATCAGCCAGTTTATGGTGCTGGGGATGTTTCTCAGCGGCCCGTGGCTGGGCTTTTGGGTTTTGCATGGCAACTACAGCAGTAGTTTGCTGTTCGATACCCTCCCGTTGACCGATCCGCTGATTACCCTGGAAAGTCTCGCCAGTGGACATCTTCCCGCTACCGTGGCGCTGACGGGAGCAGTGATTATCGCTGTGCTGTATGCGCTGGCGGGAAAGCGATTATTTTGCAGTTGGGTTTGCCCGCTAAACCCCGTTACCGATTTGGCTAACTGGATGCGCAGGAAATTTGACCTGAACCAGTCTGCGACGATTCCACGCCATATACGGTACGTCCTTCTGGTGGTGGTGTTAATCGGTTCGGCGTTGACCGGCACGCTGCTGTGGGAATGGATTAATCCCGTGTCGCTGTTAGGTCGTAGTCTGATTATGGGATTTAGTAGCGGCGCGTTGTTGATTATTGCTTTGTTTTTATTTGATTTATTAGTCGTTGAGCACGGTTGGTGCGGTCATATTTGCCCGATGGGCGCGCTGTATGGCGTGCTAGGCAGTAAAGGCGTAGTGACCGTGACGGCCAAAAAACGTGAGAAATGTAATCGCTGTATGGATTGTTTTCATGTTTGCCCGGAACCGCATGTGCTACGTGCGCCGGTGCTGGATGAGCAAAGCCCGGCGCAGGTCACTCACCGCGACTGCATGACCTGCGGTCGCTGCGTGGATGTCTGTTCTGAGGATGTTTTTACAATAACGATACGCAACATCATTCGGGATGCATCGCGGCGGTAAGCGAGGAAATCCCCGGGAGCATAGATAACGATGTGACTGGGATTTTCGAGCGCAGCCAACAAAGAGGCAGCTCGAAGGATGAAGTGTAAATGCGATGGAGTTCGGGAGCGAAACAATGAAAAGCCATGACCTGATGAAAGCGCTGTGTCAATGGATGGCCACGCTTGCCCTGGTGGTAAGTGGTGCGGTTTGGGCGGCAAACGGAGTGGATCTGAGCCAGTCGCCGGAAGTATCCGGGACGCAGGAAGGGGCGATTCGTATGCCGAAAGAGCAGGAACGTATGCCGCTAAATTACGTCAACCAGCCGCCGATGATCCCGCACAGCGTCGAGGGCTACCAGGTGACGACCAATACCAACCGCTGTCTGCAATGCCACGGCGTGGAAAGTTATCGTACGACGGGCGCGCCGCGTATCAGTCCGACGCACTTTATGGACAGCGACGGTAAAGTGTCGGGCAACGTCGCGCCGCGTCGTTATTTCTGCCTGCAGTGCCACGTACCGCAGTCTGATACCGCGCCGATTATCGACAATACCTTTACCCCCTCGCAAGGTTACGGGAAATAAGAGGTCATTATGGAAAATTCTAACCGTAAACCCGGCTGGATAAAGCGCGTCTGGCGATGGTGGCGCAGCCCCAGCCGCCTGGCGTTGGGGACGCTGCTGTTAATCGGTTTTATCGGCGGCATCATCTTCTGGGGCGGCTTCAATACCGGAATGGAAAAGGCTAACACCGAAGAGTTTTGTATTAGCTGCCATGAAATGCGCAACACGGTGTATGAGGAGTATATGGAAACCGTCCACTACAACAACCGTAGCGGCGTTCGTGCCACCTGTCCTGACTGCCATGTGCCGCATGAGTGGGGGCCGAAGATGATCCGTAAGATCAAAGCCAGTAAAGAGCTGTATGCGAAGGTATTTGGGCTGATAGATACACCGCAGAAATTTGAAGCTCATCGCCTGACAATGGCACAAAATGAGTGGCGGCGCATGAAAGACAACAACTCGCAGGAATGCCGTAACTGCCACAATTTCGACTTTATGGATCTGACCGCGCAAAAAGGCGTCGCGGCGAAAATGCACGATCAGGCGGTAAAAGATGGACAGACCTGTATCGATTGCCACAAAGGGATCGCGCATAAACTGCCGGATATGCGTGATGTTAAACCAGGTTTCTGACAGGACGTTGATGAGTGGGAATGCTTGAAGCCAGAGATCTGTACTGCGAGCGGGACGAGAGGACGCTGTTTCGCGGGCTGTCGTTCACCGTGGAGGCCGGGGAGTGGGTGCAGGTCACCGGCGGCAACGGCGCCGGAAAAACCACCCTGCTGCGCCTGCTGACCGGGCTGGCGCGCCCGGACGGCGGGGAGGTGTACTGGCAGGGCGAACCCCTGCGCCGCGTGCGCGACAGCTTCCATCGCAGTCTGCTGTGGATAGGGCACCAGCCGGGGATCAAAACCCGCCTGACGGCGCGGGAGAACCTGCACTTCTTCCACCCCGGCGACGGCGCGCGTCTCCCGGAGGCGCTGGCGCAGGCCGGGCTGGCGGGATTTGAGGACGTGCCGGTCGCTCAGCTCTCGGCCGGGCAGCAGCGCCGGGTGGCGCTGGCCCGCCTGTGGCTGACCCGCGCCGCGCTGTGGGTGCTCGACGAACCGTTCACCGCCATTGACGTTAACGGCGTGGCGCGCCTCACCCGGCGGATGGCGGCGCACACGGCGCAGGGCGGGATGGTCATTCTCACCACCCACCAGCCGCTGCCGGGGGCCGCGGACACCGTCCGCCGCCTGGCGCTGACCGGCGGGGGGGCCGGGCTGTGATGTGGCGTGTCTTCTGTCTCGAACTGCGCGTGGCGTTCCGCCACGGCGCGGACATCGCCGGCCCGCTGTGGTTCTTCCTGATGGTCATCACCCTGTTTCCGTTAAGCGTCGGGCCGCAGCCGCAGCTGCTGGCGCGTATCGCGCCGGGCATCATCCAGGTGGCGGCGCTGCTGGCCTCGCTGCTGGCGCTGGAGCGGCTGTTTCGCGACGACCTGCAGGACGGCAGCCTGGAGCAGCTGATGCTGCTGCCGGTGCCGCTGCCGGCGGTGGTGCTGGCGAAGGTGCTGGCCCACTGGGCGGTGACCGGCCTGCCGCTGATTATGCTCTCCCCGCTGGTGGCGCTGCTGCTGGGGATGGACGTGTACGGCTGGAAAATCATGGCGCTGACGCTGCTGCTCGGCACGCCGGCGCTGGGGTTTCTCGCCGCGCCGGGCGTTGCGCTGACGGCCGGGCTGCGGCGCGGCGGCGTCCTGCTGGGCATTCTGGTGCTGCCGCTGAGTGTCCCGGTGCTGATTTTCGCCGCCGCGGCGATGGACGCGGCATCGATGCATTTACCCGCTGACGGCTATCTGGCGGTGCTGGGAGCGCTGCTGGCGGGCAGCGCGACGTTAAGCCCGTTCGCCACCGCGGCGGCGCTGCGCCTCAGCGTGCAGTAGCGCCCCGGCGCGACGGACATTTTACTGGTTTCAGGAGGTCAGGTGACGACTATGTGGAAAACCCTTCATCAGCTGGCGGCGCCGCCCCGGCTGTATCAGATTTGCGGCAGGCTCGTGCCGTGGCTGGCGGCGGCCGGCATCATTGTGCTGGCCACGGGCTGGGTCCGGGGCTTTGGTTTCGCCCCGGCGGACTACCAGCAGGGGGAGGGCTACCGCATTATGTACCTGCATGTCCCGGCGGCCATCTGGTCGATGGGTATCTATGCGGCGATGGCGGTGGCGGCGTTCACCGGGCTGGTCTGGCAGATGAAAATGGCCAGCCTTGCCGTCGCGGCGATGGCGCCGGTGGGGGCGGTGTACACCTTCATCGCGCTGGTCACCGGCGCGGCGTGGGGCAAACCGATGTGGGGCACCTGGTGGGTGTGGGACGCGCGCCTGACCTCGGAGCTGGTGCTGCTGTTTCTCTACGCCGGGGTCATCGCCCTGTGGCACGCCTTTGACGACCGTAAAATGGCCGGGCGCGCGGCGGGCATTCTGGTGCTGGTCGGCGTGGTGAACCTGCCGGTTATCCACTATTCCGTCGAGTGGTGGAACACCCTGCACCAGGGCTCGACGCGGATGCAGCAGAGTATCGACCCGGCGATGCGCTCGCCGCTGCGCTGGGCCATCGCCGGCTACCTGCTGCTCTTTATGACGCTTTCGCTGATGCGGATGCGCAACCTGATTTTACTGATGGAAAAACGCCGCCCGTGGGTGAGCGAACTGATACTGAAAAGGGGGCACCGGTGAGTCCGGCATTTTCATCGTGGAGCGATTTTTTCGCCATGGGCGGGTACGCCTTTTTTGTCTGGCTGGCGGTGGCGATGACCGTGGCGCCGCTGGCGCTGCTGGCGCTGCACACGGTGCTGCAGCGCCGGGCCATTCTGCGCGGCGTGGCGCAGCAGCGGGCGCGCGAGGCGCGGATGCGTGCCGCACAGGCGCAACAGGAGGCCGCGTGAACCTGCGACGTAAAAACCGGCTATGGGTGGTCTGCGCGGTGCTGGCGGGCCTGGGGCTGACCACCGCCCTGGTCCTGTACGCGCTGCGCGCGAATATCGACCTGTTCTATACCCCCGGCGAAATCCTCTACGGCAAGCGCGAGACGCAG
The DNA here is from genome assembly GCF_000006945.2 of Salmonella enterica subsp. enterica serovar Typhimurium str. LT2. Classification (GTDB taxonomy): domain Bacteria; phylum Pseudomonadota; class Gammaproteobacteria; order Enterobacterales; family Enterobacteriaceae; genus Salmonella; species Salmonella enterica. The sequence continues at coordinate 2,351,240 of NC_003197.2, read as the reverse complement.
CAGCTGCCGGCGGCGGGCCAGCGCCTGCGCGTCGGCGGGATGGTGATGCCCGGCAGTGTCAGGCGCGACCCGGACTCGCTGAAGGTGAACTTCAGTCTCTACGACGCCGAAGGGTCGGTGACGGTGAGCTATGAGGGGATACTGCCGGACCTGTTCCGCGAGGGGCAGGGGGTGGTGGTGCAGGGCACCCTGGAGAAGGGCAACCACGTCCTGGCGCACGAGGTGCTGGCCAAACATGACGAGAACTACACCCCGCCGGAAGTGGAAAAGGCGATGCAGGAAAACCACCGCCGCCCGCAACGCGCTGATAAGGACACCTCATCATGATGCCTGAATACGGCCACGCGCTGCTGTGCCTGGCGCTCGGCGTGGCGCTGCTGCTGTCCGTTTACCCGCTGTGGGGCGTGGCGCGCGGTGACGCGCGGATGATGGCGTCGGCCGGGGTGTTCGCCTGGCTGCTGTTTATCTGCGTGGCGGGCGCGTTTTTCGTGCTGGTGCACGCCTTTGTGGTTAACGACTTCACCGTGGCCTATGTCGCCGGCAACTCGAACACGCAGCTGCCGGTGTGGTACCGGGTGGCCGCCACCTGGGGGGCGCACGAGGGCTCGCTGCTGCTGTGGGTGCTGCTGATGAGCGGCTGGACCCTGGCGGTGGCGGTGTTCAGCCGGCAGGTGCCGGCGGATATCGTCGCCCGGGTGCTGGCGGTGATGGGGATGGTCTGCGCCGGTTTTCTGGCGTTCATCCTGTTCACCTCCGGCCCGTTCGCCCGCACGCTGCCGGCCTTTCCGGTGGAGGGGCGCGACCTGAACCCGCTGCTGCAGGACCCGGGGCTGATTTTCCACCCGCCGCTGCTGTACATGGGCTATGTCGGCTTCTCGGTGGCCTTCGCCTTCGCCATCGCCGCGCTGCTGAGCGGGCGTCTGGACAGCGCGTTCACCCGTTTTGCCCGCCCGTGGACGCTGGCGGCGTGGGTGTTCCTGACGCTGGGCATCGTGCTCGGCTCGGCGTGGGCCTACTACGAGCTGGGCTGGGGCGGCTGGTGGTTCTGGGACCCGGTGGAGAACGCCTCCTTTATGCCGTGGCTGGCGGGCACCGCCCTGCTGCACTCGCTGGCGGTCACCGAACAGCGCGCCGGCTTTAAGGCGTGGACGCTGCTGCTGTCCATCTGCGCCTTCTCGCTGTGCCTGCTGGGCACCTTCCTGGTGCGCTCCGGGGTGCTGGTGTCGGTGCACGCCTTCGCCTCCGACCCGGCGCGCGGGATGTTTATCCTCGCCTTTATGGTGCTGGTCACCGGCGGCTCGCTGCTGCTGTTCGCCGTGCGCGGGCACAGGGTGCGTTCGCGGGTGAACAACGCGCTGTGGTCGCGCGAGTCGCTGCTGCTCGGCAACAACGTCCTGCTGATGGCCGCCATGCTGGTGGTGCTGCTGGGCACCCTGCTGCCGCTGGTGCACAAACAGCTGGGGCTGGGCAGCATTTCGGTGGGGGAGCCGTTCTTTAACACCATGTTCACCTGGCTGATGGTCCCCTTTGCCCTGCTGCTGGGGGTGGGGCCGCTGGTGCGCTGGGGCCGGGACCGGCCGCGTAACATCAGGACGCTGCTGCTCACCGCCCTGGTCTCCACCCTGGTGCTGTCGGTACTTTTGCCATGGCTGCTGGAAGATAAAATCATCGCCATGACGGCGGTGGGGATGGCGATGGCCTGCTGGATTGCGGTGCTGGCGGTGGCCGAAGCCGTACAGCGCGTGTCCCGCGGCACGAAAACCTCTCTCAGCTACTGGGGAATGGTGGCGGCGCACCTCGGGCTGGCGGTGACGATTACCGGCATCGCCTTCAGCCAGAATTACAGCGTGGAGCGTGACGTGCGGATGCGGGCGGGCGACAGCGTGACCATTCACGACTACCGCTTCACCTTCCGGGAGGTGCGGGACATCACCGGGCCCAACTACCGCGGCGGGGTGGCCCTCATCGGGGTGACGCGCCACGGCGAGCCGGAGGCGGTGCTGCACGCGGAGAAACGGCTCTACAACACCAGCCGGATGGTGATGACCGAGGCGGCGATTGACGGCGGGCTGACCCGCGACCTGTACGCCGCGCTCGGGGAGGAGCTGGACAACGGCGCGTGGGCCGTGCGCCTGTACTACAAACCGTTTGTCCGCTGGATATGGGCCGGGGGACTGCTGATGGCGCTGGGCGGGCTGCTGTGCCTGGCGGACCCGCGCTACCGCCGCCGTAAACCATTGCCGGAGGCCGGATGAAACGCAACGTACTGTTATTACCGCTGCTGATTTTTCTGCTGATTGCCGCGGCGCTGCTGTGGCAGCTGGCGCGCAACGCGCAGGGGGATGACCCGACGAATCTCGAATCGGCACTGACCGGAAAGCCGGTGCCGGCGTTCCGCCTGGAATCGCTGGAGACGCCGGGTCAGTACTATCAGGCGGAGGTGCTGACGCAGGGGAAACCGGTGCTGCTTAACGTCTGGGCCACCTGGTGCCCGACCTGCCGCGCCGAGCATCAGTACCTGAACCAGCTTTCTGCGCAGGGTATCCGGGTGGTGGGGCTGAACTATAAGGACGACCGGGCGAAGGCGGTGGCCTGGTTAAAGGAACTGGGCAACCCGTATGCGCTGAGTTTATCGGACAGCGACGGGATGCTGGGGCTGGACCTGGGCGTGTACGGCGCGCCGGAAACCTTCCTCATCGACGGCAGGGGGATTATCCGCTACCGCCATGCGGGCGATTTGAATGCCCGGGTATGGGAAAGTGAACTGAAACCGCTGTGGGACAGATACAGCCGGGAGGCGGCGCAATGAGACTGTTACCGGGCATGGTGATGCTGATGCTGGTGCTGGTTATCGCCGGGTCAGCGCGGGCGACCACCGACGTGATGCCGTTTAAAGATGAAGCGCAGGAGCAGCAGTTCCGCCAGCTCACGGAGCAGCTGCGCTGCCCGAAATGCCAGAACAACAGCATTGCGGACTCGAACGCGATGATAGCCACCGACATGCGCCGCAGGGTGTATGACCTGATGCAGGAGGGGAAGAGCCGCCAGGAAATCATCGATTACATGGTGGCGCGCTACGGCAACTTCGTCACCTACGACCCGCCGCTGACCCCGCTGACGGTGCTGCTGTGGGTGCTGCCGCTGGCCACCATCGTGGCGGGCGGGTGGATAATCGTCGCCCGCACGCGCCGGCGGGTGCGTATCAGACAGGACGTCCTGGCCGACGCCATTCCTGCGGCGGGACCGCGCGCCGGGTGGGGTGCTTACGTGCCGGGCGTGGTTATGGCGCTGGTCGTGGCCGCCATCAGTTACTCACAGACCGGCAGCTATCCGCAGGTGAGGGCCTGGCAGCAGGCAACGGCGCAGACGCCGGGACTGCTGGCGCGGGCGCTGGACCCGCAGGCGCAGCCGCTGAATGAGGAGGAGATGGCGCGGCTGGCGCTGGGGCTGCGCACCCGCCTGCAGAATGATGCCGGCAATGTTGAGGGCTGGCTCATGCTGGGGCGCACCGGTATGGTACTGGGTAATGCCGGTACCGCCACCGGGGCCTATGCAAACGCTTACCGTCTGGACCCGAAAAACCGCGATGCGGCGCTGGGCTACGCGGAGGCGCTGACGCGCTCGTCCGACCCGGAGGATAACCGCCGCGGCGGGGAGCTGCTGCGTCAGCTGGTGAGCCGCGACCACACGGATATCCGGGTGTTAAGCCTGTATGCGTTCAGCGCCTTTGAGCAGCAGCGCTTTGGCGAGGCGGTGGCGGCCTGGGAGATGATGCTGAAGTTACTGCCGGCGGGTGACGCCCGGCGGGCGGTGATAGAGCGCAGTATCCGGCTGGCGCAGGAGAAATAAGACCCTGACGGCCCGGTGGCGCGGCGCCACCGGGCCTGGCTTGTTACTGCATTCCGCGTGTTTGTAAAAATAGAATGGTCGCCGCGACGCGCGAGCGCACGTTTAGCTTGCGAAGTAGATTACGAATGTGCACCTTAACCGTCTGCTCAGAAATATTCAGTACTGACGCAATTTGTTTGTTAGAAAGCCCCTGCGCCAGCTCATGCAAGACATCTAACTCTCGTTCGGTCAGGATACTAAAGGGATCTTCCTGCGCGCCAAACCGTTCGCGCTCACGCAGATATTCATTGACCCGATCGCTAAAGACTTTACCGCCGTTAGCGCCTTTGCGAATGGCCTCCAGCAGCACTTCCGGATCGCTATCTTTGAGCAGATAACCGTCGGCGCCGGCGTCGATCAGCGCGTAGATGTCGCTGGCGGAATCCGAGACGGTAAGAATAATAATTTGCGCCGTCACACCATCCCGGCGTAGCGCGTTCAGGGTATCTAACCCGCTCAGACCTTTCATATTCAGATCCAGCAGGATCAGATCGGGCTCAATGCGATTCGCCAGATCGATCGCACTCGCCCCGTCACCCGCTTCGGCAACGACATGAAAAGCCGGGTCCAGTTCCAGTAATTGACGAATACCTCGCCGCATAAGTGGATGGTCGTCCACAATAAGCACCTGAAAAGGTGTTACTTCAGGCATGCTGTATCTCCTGAGTTTTATTAGAATGATTATTGTTTTCAGCGCGGAAATCGTCCAGATTTGCCACATTGTCAAGCGCGTAAATTTTACCCTAATTAGTGCATGGGTAAGTAGTAAAACCTGTGACAGGCGAGTAATTAGCTGAACGATAGAAAGGATAAAACAACCCGTTGTGAGAGAAAACAGAATACTCCCTGAAGTTGAATACTGGTCTGGACGCTTTTTTCGGACAATGTGACATAACAGAAGTGTGGCATATGTTGCTGCGCCCTTGCACCCGTAAGTCCAGACTATCTTTACTGGCAGGAAATTTCTTATTAAAAGTCATAGCGTCTAAAGCTTGTCATTATTAACAAATTATTTTAACTGAATTTATTTATGGTTTTATTAATGTCAATGAAATACATCTGAGCAGAACGAATAAACCGCGACATCTGTTAAATTAAATATTAAGTCAATAGCAGAGGTATTTTTATGCGATAAAGAGATTCTGACGATATTCTTATCATAAATGAAAATGTGGTCAGAAATGAGTGTCATTCACTTATAACTTATCCTGGATGTGCCTGAACAACACTCGCGGCGTTTTGAGCACCCGTTGGGGCGACTCAAGGGGAGAACGTAGTGTGGATGCTATATCAGCCGTTTCTGTGAGCGTAAGCGTGGCGTAGAAAATTTTAAATATGTTAGCCGGTTAAAAATAACTATTGACATTGAAATGGTGGTGGAGTGTATATGAAGAGAATATTTATATATCTATTATTACCTTGTGCATTCGCATGTTCTGCTAATGATAATGTTTTTTTTGGCAAGGGCAACAAGCATCAGATCTCTTTTGCTGCGGGAGAAAGTATAAGAAGAGGAGGGGTTGAGCACTTATATACGGCTTTTCTGACATACAGTGAACCCAGCGATTTTTTCTTTTTACAGGCAAGAAATAATCTGGAGTTAGGAGGATTTAAGGCTAAGGGTAGCGATGATTGCAGTAAACATTCTGGCAGCGTTCCCTGTAATAAATATAACCAGGGCGTATTGGGTATCTCGAAGGATGTGGCGCTGGTTCATTTCGCTGGTATCTATACCGGTATTGGTCTGGGGGCTTATATAAAATCTAAGTCGCGAGATGATATGCGTGTCAATTCTGCATTTACCTTTGGAGAAAAAGCGTTTCTTGGCTGGAACTTTGGGGCTTTTTCTACAGAAGCTTATATCCGGCATTTCTCGAATGGATCACTTACGGATAAAAATTCAGGGCATAATTTTGTAGGTGCTTCAATTAGTTATAATTTCTGAAGTTGAATAACAATTAGCGAGTTGCTGGCTGAAGGAGTAATTAATCACCGTACGTTGTCTACAAAACGTGTTGTGAATAGCCGATCGTTATCGACCCTATGGCGACAGGGAGGCTAATTGTTAGCGACAAAGGCGTGGTAGGCCGTTTACCTTACCAGAACGTTTTATTATTGCTGCGACAGATTGCTTACTCATTTACCTGCCACTGCAAACATTTTTTCCAGTATAGGGTGTAGATGCGCTTTTTCTGTTTTAGTACAAACATGGTTTACGTTAGTTGCCTGCATTGACTTTACTGTGACCACTGCACAGGAAAGATGTCCAATCAGTTCATGCAAAATCAGTTCATGCAAAATAACGTCTCTGGCATCAGCTAACTTTTTAATTGTAGGCATAAAAAAACCAGCCCTGACAGGCTGGTTTTCAAGGGGAATTTTGGTCGGCAGCTTCATCCGCAGCATCTGCGGAGAGCAGCGCAGGTACGGCGACCACAAAAGCCGGGGAGGCATCAGCCAGCGCGGCGTCGGCTGACACAGCCAGAACGGCGGCAGCCGCCTAGTCATCAGCATCGGAGGCATCCACCCACGCCGCCGCATCTGATACCAGCGCATCACTGGCAGCGCAAAGCAGAGCTGCAGCCGGAGAATTGGCAACCTGAGCCGAAGAGGCCGCGAAACGGGCCGAGGATATCGCAGACGTGATTTCCCTGGAAGATGCAAGCCTGACGAAAAAAGGTATCGTTAAATTAAGCAGTGCCACGGACAGTGACAGCGAAGCGCTGGCGGCCACACCAAAGGCGGTAAAAACCGTTATGGGTGAGGTACGGACCAAAGCGCCGCTGGACAGCCCGGCATTCACTGGAACGCCGACCACACCGACGCCGCCAGGCGATGCTAAAGGGCTTCAGACAACAAACGCGGAGTTTGTCCGCAAACTGATTGCCGCGCTGGTTGGTTCCGTACTGGAGCCACTGGACACCCTGCAGGAACTGGCTGACGCGTTGGGAAATGATCCGAACTTTGCCACCACGGTACTGAATAAACTGGCGGGCAAGCAGCCGCTGGACGAAACCCTGACGGCGCTGTCAGGAAAAAGTGTTGACGGTCTTATCGAATACGTTGGTTTGCGAGAAACCATAAGTCGTGCCGCCGATGCATTACAAAAATCACAGAATGGCGGCGATATTCCGGACAAGGATTTGTTTGTGCGTCGTATCGGTGCCGCGCGAGCGTTTGATGGCGCAGTTATTATCGGCTGTGATGATAATCCGTGGACGACGGCGGAGTTTATCGTCTGGCTGGAGTCTCAGGGCGCATTCAATCACCCTTACTGGATGTGTCGTGGCTCTTGGTCTTACGCTTATAACAAAATCATCACGGATACTGGCTGCGGTAATATCTGTCTCGCTGGCGCAGTGATTGAGGTAATGGGAGTGCGTGGCGCGATGACTATTCGGGTGACAACGTCCCATTCAGTATCTGGTTGGTGATACGTGGGTGACAGCCCCAAGTGTATAAGAAGGAATAATTATGACAGCGGAAAAAAAATAAAAAGAACAAACAGTTTTTAAATATTAAAAATTTCATTCCGTATGCACCGGAACCAGATGACACATTATTCGCCGATGCGGCGTATCTTAAATCAGAGGATGGTCAGGACTGGTATGGGTGCCAGCAATTATTTTCAGCAGACACGCTGAAAATTACCTACGACGATAACGATGTTATTACGTGTATTACGCGTGATGTTTCCGGGCTGTGGCCTGCTGGCCAGAGCGTTGCAGAGTTGCCTGATACGGATGAAAACCGTCGCGCTGATATTCATGCTGCTGGCAGTTTAAAGACGGTAAAGTCGTTCAAAGGGTTTATTCGCCGGAAGAGCTGCGCAGGCAGGCAGAATCGAAAATTGAACGCCCGGGCGTTGATACCGGATGATCTGGTCATCGTGGAAAGCGACCCTGAAAAAATCGACACTTTAGCTGTAAAATGACAGTCCCGCCATCCGGTCATCATAACGGATTTTTCTTCTGCACCTTCTGAAGCCCGCCATGTCAGGACGACCATGAATCCGCCGATAACCTTATTGTGAAATTAAGACCAGGAAGAGATGATGTCTGCCGGACAGATACTATATGTAAATTTATAAAGGTTTTTTGTTATGCCCTTTCATATTGGAAGCGGATGTCTTCCCGCCACCATCAGTAATCGCCGCATTTATCGTATTGCCTGGTCTGATACCCCCCCTGAAATGAGTTCCTGGGAAAAAATGAAGGAATTTTTTTGCTCAACGCACCAGACTGAAGCGCTGGAGTGCATCTGGACGATTTGTCACCCGCCGGCCGGAACGACGCGGGAGGATGTGATCAACAGATTTGAACTGCTCAGGACGCTCGCGTATGCCGGATGGGAGGAAAGCATTCATTCCGGCCAGCACGGGGAAAATTACTTCTGTATTCTGGATGAAGACAGTCAGGAGATATTGTCAGTCACCCTTGATGATGCCGGGAACTATACCGTAAATTGCCAGGGGTACAGTGAAACACATCGCCTCACCCTGGACACAGCACAGGGTGAGGAGGGCACAGGACACGCGGAAGGGGCATCCGGGACATTCAGGACATCCTTCCTCCCTGCCACAACGGCTCCACAGACGCCAGCAGAGTATGATGCTGTCTGGTCAGCGTGGAGAAGGGCTGCACCCGCAGAAGAGTCACGCGGCCGTGCAGCAGTGGTACAGAAAATGCGTGCCTGCCTGAATAATGGCAATGCAGTGCTTAACGTGGGAGAATCAGGTCTTACCACCTTGCCAGACTGTTTACCCGCGCATATTACCACACTGGTTATTCCTGATAATAATCTGACCAGCCTGCCGGCGCTGCCGCCAGAACTGCGGACGCTGGAGGTCTCTGGTAACCAGCTGACTAGCCTGCCGGTGCTGCCGCCAGGACTACTGGAACTGTCGATCTTTAGTAACCCGCTGACCCACCTGCCGGCGCTGCCGTCAGGACTATGTAAGCTGTGGATCTTTGGTAATCAACTGACCAGCCTGCCGGTGTTGCCGCCAGGGCTACAGGAGCTGTCGGTATCTGATAACCAACTGGCCAGCCTGCCGGCGCTGCCGTCAGAATTATGTAAGCTGTGGGCCTATAATAACCAGCTGACCAGCCTGCCGATGTTGCCGTCAGGGCTACAGGAGCTGTCGGTATCTGATAACCAACTGGCCAGCCTGCCGACGCTGCCGTCAGAATTATATAAGCTGTGGGCCTATAATAATCGGCTGACCAGCCTGCCGGCGTTGCCGTCAGGACTGAAGGAGCTGATTGTATCTGGTAACCGGCTGACCAGTCTGCCGGTGCTGCCGTCAGAACTGAAGGAGCTGATGGTATCTGGTAACCGGCTGACCAGCCTGCCGATGCTGCCGTCAGGACTACTGTCGCTGTCGGTCTATCGTAACCAGCTGACCCGCCTGCCGGAAAGTCTCATTCATCTGTCTTCAGAGACAACCGTAAATCTGGAAGGGAACCCACTGTCTGAACGTACTTTGCAGGCGCTGCGGGAGATCACCAGCGCGCCTGGCTATTCAGGCCCCATAATACGATTCGATATGGCGGGAGCCTCCGCCCCCCGGGAAACTCGGGCACTGCACCTGGCGGCCGCTGACTGGCTGGTGCCTGCCCGGGAGGGGGAACCGGCTCCTGCAGACAGATGGCATATGTTCGGACAGGAAGATAACGCCGACGCATTCAGCCTCTTCCTGGACAGACTGAGTGAGACGGAAAACTTCATAAAGGACGCGGGGTTTAAGGCACAGATATCGTCCTGGCTGGCACAACTGGCTGAAGATGAGGCGTTAAGAGCAAACACCTTTGCTATGGCAACAGAGGCAACCTCAAGCTGCGAGGACCGGGTCACATTTTTTTTGCACCAGATGAAGAACGTACAGCTGGTACATAATGCAGAAAAAGGGCAATACGATAACGATCTCGCGGCGCTGGTTGCCACGGGGCGTGAGATGTTCCGTCTGGGAAAACTGGAACAGATTGCCCGGGAAAAGGTCAGAACGCTGGCTCTCGTTGATGAAATTGAGGTCTGGCTGGCGTATCAGAATAAGCTGAAGAAATCACTCGGGCTGACCAGCGTGACGTCAGAAATGCGTTTCTTTGACGTATCCGGCGTGACGGTTACAGACCTTCAGGACGCGGAGCTTCAGGTGAAAGCCGCTGAAAAAAGCGAGTTCAGGGAGTGGATACTGCAGTGGGGGCCGTTACACAGAGTGCTGGAGCGCAAAGCGCCGGAACGCGTTAACGCGCTTCGTGAAAAGCAAATATCGGATTATGAGGAAACGTACCGGATGCTGTCTGACACAGAGCTGAGACCGTCTGGGCTGGTCGGTAATACCGATGCAGAGCGCACTATCGGAGCAAGAGCGATGGAGAGCGCGAAAAAGACATTTTTGGATGGCCTGCGACCTCTTGTGGAGGAGATGCTGGGGAGCTATCTGAACGTTCAGTGGCGTCGTAACTGATGCACCAGGTGAATGAGGTGCGGTGCGACAAAGATATTCCCGGACGAACAACATCAGACAGTACGGATGATGTACAGGTGAAATATCCGGATGACGGCTAATCAGGCGTATCAGCAGTTAGCAAAGCTGGGTGTTGTTGAACATCGTGAGCGTTACAGTCGCTCCGCGATTAACGGCATTAAAAAATTCTGGTCGCTGACGGCAAAAGGCTGCATGTTCGGCAAAAACATCACCAGCCCGGCAAACCCTCGCGAGACGCAGCCGCATTTCTTCGAGTCCAAATTCCCTGAGCTGCTGAAGCTGCTCGATACCGTTCATTGAGGTGATCGTGAGAGCGTTACTGACCCCTGAAATTGCTCCTCGTATGGGCGTTGTATTGTTCAGGCCGGGATCGGAACTGATGCCCCTGTTTATGCAGGGGCGTGTTCTGCTTGAACCAGAGCCGGAGCAATTTTCATCTTTCGCCAGCGGCGCGGTCCCGGCGGTATCACAGCCGCTGGCGGATGATCCTGCTGTTCGTGATGTGTTCTGTAATGAGTCGGTTATCTATCGTGCTGGTGGTCTGGATAGTCTGGAAAGCTGGCTACTCCGGGGGAATGGCTGTCAGTGGCCGCATTCAGACTGGCACAGCGAACAGATGACAACCATGCGCCACGCTCCGGGGGCAATCCGACTGTGCTGGCACTGCGATAACCTGCTGCGCGAACAGTTTACGGAACGGCTGAAATCAATAGCTGTGGAGAACACGACAAAATGGGTTTTATCGGTTGTTTGTCGTGATCTGGGTTTTGACGATATGCACGCAGTTACTCTCCCGGAACTGTGCTGGTGGATGGTACGCAATAACCTGGCAGAAGTCTTACCGGAGAGCGCTGCGAGAAAAGCATTAAGGATGCCGAAGGCAATTGTCCAGTCAGCTACCCGTGAAAGTGAAATTGTTCCCTCGGTGCTGGCCACCAGCATTGTACAGGATAAGGCGAAAAAGGTACTGGCGCTCAGGGTTGATCCGGAATCGCCGGAAAGCTTCATGTTACGTCCGAAACGCCGTCGATGGGTCAATGAGAGATATACCCGCTGGGTTAAATCCCAGCCGTGCACCTGCTGCGGGAAGCAGGCGGATGATCCGCACCACCTGATAGGCTACGGTCAGGGAGGGATGGGAACAAAGGCGCATGACCTCTTTGTGCTGCCGTTGTGCAGAACGCATCACAATGAGTTACATGCGGACACCGTGGCATTCGAAGAGAAATACGGCTCTCAACTGGAGTTGATATTTCGTTTTATCGATCGCGCGCTGGCAATTGGCGTGCTGGCCTGATTTGGTGGAGAAAGTTGATGCGTGATATTCAGATGGTTCTTGAGCGTTGGGGGGCATGGGCGGCGAGTGATAGCTCAGGAGTGGACTATTCGCCTATAGCTGCTGGGTTTAAAGGGCTTCTTCCCTATACCTGCAAGACACGTGTGGCTTGTTCTGATAATGACGCATTAATTGTTGAGGGGTGTCTTGCTCGTTTAAAGCAAAAAAGGCCTGATGAGCATTCGCTTCTTGTGGCACATTATTTATACAGAATATCCAAGCGTAAGATTGCAAAGGTGCGTGGGAAGGATGAGAAATTGGTACGTATAGAAATACAGTTAGCCGAAGGATTTATTGATGGCTGCCTTTCAATGCTGGATCTAACATTAGATATGGACGTTTAATAATACGCCCCATGCAGGGGCGTATTATTTACTGGATGAATGACATTTGATTAATATATTTTATCATTAACTCTCTGGGAGTAGTGCTCCAAAATTTTAGGTGTTCATAATCAGTATAAACATTTGTGAACTTTTTAAGTTCCTCATCACTTTTAGGGGCAAATCGCTCATTAAGAGTAATGCTGTCTTTAATTATTCCGAAGAATATAATTGATATTTCAGGGATTTGCGATCTTCTCTCATAAGAATAAGGTATTTCTTTTATGTTAAGCAGGTCTGCTAAATAAGATATAGATTCAGCGGTAATTTCTTGTTTTAGTTTTTCCTTGTCACCAAAACAATGTATGAAGACAGCTACGACAACGATCATATTTATAAAAGGATCATTGCTTTTGCACTCATTGTCGTTTAACAGTCGGAAAATGTTAAGATTGCGTGAAAAGGTTTGTGTTTCACGTAAGGATAAGTTGGTTCGTTGAATTAAATCACAAATAAAGCTACCAACTAAGCTGTTGATTTTATTTAGTAATGTAGTTTCACCTACAAGGTGATCCCAATATATAACCGAGGTTTTACATACGTTATGCCCATTTATTAAGCATGTGTCTGGAAGAGTAATGGTATATTTTATAAACTTGTCAAGATACTTTTGTGAGTTAATGCTATAACCATAAATATGATTTATAGATGCTTTTAGTTGTTCAGTGTTTGTAACTAAAATAAAAAATACGTTATTGATATCAAAGATGTGTTTTATTGTTTCAATGATATTTGTTGAAAAACTTGGCTTACATCGGTCTAATTCATCAATAATTATCACTATCTTTTGCTTGTTTGATATATCTTCAATGCAAGATTTTAGAGAGTTTATGTTTTTCTCTGATTCCATGTGGTCTTCAAGTATATTTTCAATAGTCCCATCTATTGCTGCATTGCTTGCTTTCTTCATCGCATCTTGGAATTCTTCGGCAACTTCACTAGCCTCCTGTCGTAAAAACCAACCTGCACCAGCTTTTAGTACAGTTTTTAAACCAAATCGAATTGCAGGAAGAGATCTCTTAATGAAGTTTTGTTTTTCCTCCTCCGGCAAAATGCTCGCAATAGCTGATGTTATTAGAAGTAATGGAGATTCTGCATGATCCCCTTTAAAGGCATCAACATAGACAACTTTAGACTCAGTTTCTTGCTCGATAATGAGATTCTTCAGTTTGATACTAAATTCTGATTTCCCTGTCCCCCATGCACCGTCTATTACCAGTGGTGAAATGTCTGCCTCTGGTTTTAGCAATTTGATGATATTTTCAGCGATGTTTCTTCGTTGGAACTCGTCACGTTCAGTGAATGATAGTGTTTCTAACATAATATAAGCCTGTTAACTCCTACAGTAAAAAACGCATAATACGACTTTGGGATTAAAAATCATTAACGCGGTCCGCAAAAATTCTTGTAATCTGCTAAGAGTGGTTACTTTGCCACGCAGCTTAAACCCGCCGTCGAGCGGGTTTTGTCGTTTCTGGGCCTGGGATTCGTTGGGCCTGGCCTATCCCGCAGTTATCGATTGGCTCGGCTTCTTTTACGTTTCCGCTTCTGATTTGCGGTACGTGGTATTCCCTCAATTTGCACCTGCTGTATCAGCGAGGTGAGAGATAACTACAAATGCCTCATAACCCAAATACCTGGCCTGATTTACTTGAATTGTTACAGAGCTGGTGGCGTGGAGACACACCGCTGGGCGCAGTCATTATGTCGATTGTTATGGCTGGTTTGCGCATCGCCTATTTTGGCAGTGGTGGCGGCTGGAAGCGAAAAATGCTCGAGATTTTGCTCTGTGGCGCTCTGACACTGACCTTTGCATCTGCTCTTGAGTATGTCGGATGGATGAGCCGCAACGAAGCACGCGCGTTTGAGGACATGAATCCGAAAGACGGCCTTGATGAAATGCTGGTCAGCGTCAACGCCTCCCGGCCAGCCAAAACCACAATCTAGGAGAACACTCAAGATGAGTGAACGTGAAATTCGCTGTTACAGCGGCGAGGTGCGCGCAGAAACGCACGACAGCGAGCCCAGCCGGATCATCGGGTATGGTTCGGTCTTTGACAGTCGTTCTGAACTGATTTTCGGTTCGTTTCGCGAAATCATCCGGCCCGGTGCGTTTGATGAAGTGCTGAATGACGATGTACGGGCGTTGTTCAACCATGACCCCAATTTTATCCTGGGTCGCAGAAGTGCGGGCACGCTGGCACTGACGGTTGATGAGCGGGGGCTGCGTTATGACATCACCGCGCCAGAAACTCAGACAATCCGTGATCTGGTGTTGGCACCAATGCAGCGCGGGGATATCAACCAGTCCTCTTTTGCATTTCGCGTCGCCCGCGACGGAGAGGAATGGTACCAGGACGAGGATGGTGTGGTGATTCGTGAGATTACCCGTTTTTCCCGTCTGCTGGATGGCAGACCTGTACAAGCACCTGCGATTCTGCGATCAGAACGTGGGGCGATACTGTTGCTGAATGTGTGATTGATAAGCTTTGTCCGTCACATACGGTTGTTGTTTTTGCTTATCCGGAAGGAAAAGAGAATGCACAGAATTGATACGCCCACTGCGCAAAAAGATAAATTTGGTCAGGGGAAAAACGGATTTACGAATGGTGATCCCGCCACGGGCCGCCGCGCAACGGATCTCAACAGTGATATGTGGGATGCAGTCCAGGAAGAGGTCTGTACTGTTATTGAAGCCGCCGGCATACCACTCAGTAAAGGCGAACATACGCAGCTTCACGCCGCCATTGGCAGGTTGATCTATGAACAGGTTAAAACCCGTCTTGAAAAAAATCAGAATGGCGCGGACATCCCGAATAAGCCGCTGTTTCTCCAGAACGTTGGTTTAGTAGACGTTCTTTTTAAAGGTGACGGGCGATTCCTCGCGGGAACGTTTGTCAGTGACGCAATTGACCGAACATCAATCGGCGCGCGTGCGGCTACAGGCTGTCAGTTTATGCGTGCGCATCAGGCCCCCGACGCGCCAGACCAGGTAAGTTTCTGGCAAATTATTACCCTTAGCGAGGTGGTAAGTCCGACCACTGTTGTGGATGTTCTTGCAGTCAGTGGCAATAACGTATTGTTTGGTCACGGAACAGGAACGGGTATTACCTCATGGCGTCAAGTGGCGATGCTGGAGGGGGGCGCCTTTACGGGGGGTATTTCTGCACCAAATATGCGTGGCGATACCCTGGTTACGGTTGGGGATGGCACTGGTGGGATGGCTAAAGGTGACGTTGATGGTGCAGGTTTTAATGGTAACAATCTGAACATTAAGTCATGGAATGGTATCGGATTTCAGAACTCAGAAGACCTGGCTATCCGGGCATATATCAGCACCCGACTCGGTGTTATCGCAGCTGCTGAAAACTTGCAGGCTGGAAGTGCGATATTCAACAAAAATGGCGATGTATACGGTGATATATGGGGCGGTGGTAGCGGACCGGGCTGGCTGAGCGCGTTTGTGGCTTCTAAGCCAGCGCGTCAGTACATCACCATGGTTGGTGTGTACCAGAACGACAAAACAAAGCCATTTATGCTTCATGATGATGGGTCTGGTGTATTCCTTGCTACAACTGACATGCTGAGTGGGTATGTTCAGTCAATTCGATTCGGTGCCGTTGAGCATGGAAACTTATATCGTTCGCCCGGATTTGCAGACCAGTTAGGTTACGTCATTACAGGTGTTGAGAATGGAGACTCGAACGATACACCAGACAGGATCCAACGACGCCTGTTACAGCTTAAAGTGAATGGCCAGTGGTATACGGTGGGAGCATAAAAATGAGGCATTTTAAAAATTTCACTAAAACAACGGAATTAACCCTTGTTCAGCAGAAATTATCAGAGAATTGCAGTATTCAGTTTATCCAGGATGAATCAGGTGTTGACTGGTATGTGTTACAGAAGTTATTCCAGCCCGATACGCTGAAAATCCAGTATGACAAAACAGGGCTGATTATTGCTGCGGATAAAGATGCGACTAAGCTATTTCCGCTGAATTGCTCTGTTGTGGAATTCGCTGATACTGATATTCCCGATGGTTTTCAGCCTGGGAATTTTACCTACAGCAACGGCGTTATTGCCCCTGTTCAGATTGATTATGTTGCTTTAGCTACGGCAGAGCGCGACAGGCGTATGACGTCGGTCACAGCAAAAATCAATCAGCTTGTAGAAGCTCAGGACGATGGCGATATAACGGCTGCTGAATTGTCCGAACTCACTGCGCTACGTGAATACCGAACAAAGCTGCGCCGACTGGCGCTAGATGTTGCACCTGATATTAACTGGCCGGAATATCTGAATAAATAGATAAAAATCATGTGCTCGAAACGTTCAATTGAAATCGGCCGCACAACGGGACGTGGGCAACGGCGCGAATCAGAACCCGGACATTTCTTCATTTGTTCTCAGGGACAACCCTGCCGGGATCTATACCTCTCTGCCCGGTGGCGCAATCTTTCAGGCTTTAAATTGCTTTGTTCCCGGGAATAGCCCTTCAGGGTATGTTTTTCCATTACCAACAACATTTCCTTATGTATTCAAGGCTGCCACGCTTACCCCTCAGGATGCACAAGGTGATATTACGATATCCCCAACATATTTGATTGAGAACAACGGTGCTATTCGTATATTTAATCCATCCGGTGGCGATAATTCCATATCTGTAATTTACATGGGGTATTGACATGAGCATAATATGTTTTTCCTCGACATCAAACACATATTTTTCAGAGGAGAACATTCCAGCTTATAAGGCCAGTGGGTTGTGGTCGAATGATTTTTATGCTCTGACCGATGAAGAAGTTGATAAGTATTATATGAAAACTCCACCAAAGGGAATGTATCTCGGTTCATCAAATGGACGTATTGCCTGGGTTTGTATTCCACCTCCAACGCAAGATGATTTAATTTCTGCCGCAAATCAGGAAAAGAAGAAGAGAATCGATCAGGCCAACGAGCACATGAACAGCAGGCGGTGGCCGGGCAAAGCGGCGCTCGGGCGCCTGACGGGCGACGAACTGGCGCAGTACAATCTGTGGCTGGATTATCTCGATGCGCTGAAAGCGGTTGATACATCGGTTGCACAAAATATAGCATGCCCCATCAGAAAAGCTATACACATAAAATAATTTGCATTATTGTTGTAGTTTTATAAAATAAAAAGAGGGGCAAGCCCCTCTGTTTATTTTGAAATCTGCTTTTTCACTTCCTCAATAAACCACCCTGAGCCTTCTGGTGTTAGGTGCGCATTGTCATATTGTATAGGGTAAGCAATTCTATTCCCTATTATTGCTTTGCAATAACTTTCTGTACACATAGTCTCAAGTGGTGAAATATAAGTAAGGGAATGCTCTTTCGCCAGCTCTCTAAGATATTTGTCATTATCTCTCAGATTACGGGTTTCATCCGTCATGCTCCATGGAACGGTCCTTCCGGAATTAATCCCCATATCCTCAATAGTATCAATCATCGTTTTCTTCCAAACCGGGAACGGGCCAACAATGATGATGTTTTTTACTTTGTTATCCTTCAGGAATTTAATAGTCTCAGGCAGATAATCACGCATAGGATAGACAGGCCACAACGCGGACATTAATACCGTAGTAGGCTTGTTGTCTGAAATTTCCTTGGCTACCATATCATTGATGTCTTTGCAATACGGCCTGTCATCTTTTTGAAGCCCAATGATTGGTGGGCACAAGCTTGCAGTTCTCTGCGTAATGTTAAGTGAATTTCCAAATACCGATTTCAGCCCTGGCATAAGATGTGCGGCATGCGAGTCACCCCATACAACAAAAGACTTTTCAGTCATTTTATCCTGACATTTTGAGAATGCTGAATAATCTTGATCTGGATTGAGGAAGCAAATATCAGGCCTCCAGGGAGAGTTGTCCATACGATACTCAACGACTTGCTTTAGGGTGTCTGAAAATCTAAAACTAACACCTTTTGTGAACATGACAAACAAGCATAGAGCCAGAGTAGAGGAAAATAATACAATATTAAATTGTAGCTTAACTCGTTTCCTGAGCGTGTTTTCAATTGTTCTGTATGAAATATCCCCAAGCGCAAAAGACACAATTACACCAAAGAAAATATTTATAGCGCTGAACTCAATATCATAATGTTTCATCGCTACAATTACAGGCCAGTGCCATAAATAAACTGAGTAAGAAATCTTACCCACCCACTGTGCAATTCTGTTTGATGTGAATAAAGAGTTCTGTTTGTTAGCCAGAATAACCATCGAAGCACCCAGCACGGGAGCGAGTGCTGAATAGCTTGGCCAGTAACCATTACTGTGCAGTATAACAACAGCAACAACAATGAGGACTATCCCATAAACCTCACAATGCTTTATCCATTCTGGCATTTTGTAACGTACAGATGCTATGTATACAAGGCCGCCAGCCAGCATTTCCCATGCCCTGGTAGGGATAAGATAGAAAATATCTTCTTTGGTTCCAGTCACTCGCATAAGTGTAATTGCAAGTGACATGGCTAAAATTACAGATAATGAGAGTCCAACAGGAAACCGTAATTTTTTAACTATAATGACTAATAAAGGATATAAAATATAAAATTGCCACTCAACTGATAGTGACCAGGTGTGAAGCAAAAAGTTGAACTCTGATGATGAGTCGAAATAACTAGAGTGAATTGCGTAATAATTATTTGAATAAAAAAGTAAAGACGATATTGCGTTCTTGCTAAGTGCTTCGTATTCATTTGTACTTAGTGTAAATAAACCGAAAATCATCAACAAGAGAATTGCAAATACCAGAGCTGGTACAATTCTTAGGAATCTTGCAATATAAAAATCAAGTACTCCTTTGTGGTCTACGCGTTCAAGGACAATTCCAGTCATAAGAAAACCAGAAATTACAAAGAAAACATCTACACCTATAAAGCCACCTGACACATAAGGTACACCGAAGTGATACAGCACAACACTTATCAATGCAAAAGCTCTTAGCCCATTTATATCGAGTCTGAATTTCTTGTAGATCATTTTTTACCTATAATTCCAAGGTGCCACACAAGACGAAATTAAGATAATGGATGATAGACTTTTTTATAAAAGTCGTCACCTAAAATTGACCTGTTACATCAACTACATCAACTACATCAAAGAAGGTCACTGACCAGCGCATCTTGCTGGTTATTGATACGTCCGTTTCGCCACGCGACGACTCATTGCTGGTTTGCATAGATGGAGAGGAGTTCAGGATTAAGCGGTACCGGACACATTCGCAATCGCACCCTGTAAATTTTGAGAATGGGAAAAGGGAACGTTTACGAAAATGAAAATCCGCCACAGCGCGATCAAAACGTAACTATGGCGGATATTGAAAAACTTTACTCGCTCACTAACCAGAATTCAGCCTCTTCAAACATTTCCTGAACAGTACGGCTTATCTGTTCCTTCTCATGCTTGCTGGCGTCAGTATTGATCGCCGGTAGTGTCATCATCGGTTTAACCCGAACATCAGCATCGGGGAAGATCCGGTGAACCCTCTTAGTCAATTCTCCCAGAATGATATCTTTTGCTCCGGGCAAACCATCAATATTGAAATAGCCTGGTATGCTTCGATACAGCAGGAACCTAATGGCCGGAAGACCGTCACCACACAGCGGTTTGTCCAGCAACTGAGCAAGGTTAACTGGAACTGGACGATGAAGCAGGCTAACGAATGGATCGAGTGGTATGTGACAACATTCCGCGATGTATCAACGCAGGAAGGGGAGACGTACCTTTCAGCTGTTCAATCCAAACGGAGGACTATAGCCATGGGCTTCCCTTCACCTGCCAGTGATTACGTTGAAACAAGGATCTCCCTCGATCAGCAGCTAATCAGCCAGCCCGCAGCGACTTATTTCATGCGGGCATCGCGTTCACATTTCAGGGAAGGGATAATCCAGGGGGCGCTACTTGTTGTGGACGCGTCGCTTTCAGCCTGTGATGGCTCGCTGCTGATATGCGCGATAGATGGGGAATTCAGGATCAAGCGATACCGAACTCACCCTCAGCCCCACCTGATAAATCTGGAGAACGGGAGAAAGGAAGCGCTGCCAGAAGATGGTGATGGCTACAATTCTTCACACGCAATATTTGGAGTTATCACGTACATCATTAATGATGCCAGGAACGCGGAGTTTGATGACTGCCCGGTGATGTGAATAGTTGAAACTTTACGGTAAAGTCGATGTTTTGTGTCGGGGTTTTTCCCCGATTATTCCCCGTTGCTTCCCCGTTCAGAAAACAGGCATAAAAAAACCAGCCGTAACAGGCTGGTTCTTCGAGGAATTTTGGTCGGCACGAGAGGATTTGAACCTCCGACCCCCGACACCCCATGACGGTGCGCTACCAGGCTGCGCTACGTGCCGACTTGTGGGTGCTAATACTACCTCTTTCCAACGCGAATGCAAGGGGAAACGGTGCTAACTGATTTATAATTAATCAGTTAGCGATAAAACGTTTCTCTTCTGTTAGCACTTGCAGCAGCAGACTGAGCTGCGGCTTCTGATCTTTGATCTTCTCGCCGTGTAAGTCATAGGTCTGATAATGACCGTTATTATTGAGCACCAGGGTCATTTGCGGCGTCGTGATTGCCAGCGTACTGCCGTCTGCCGCCGTTACCCAGTTATGACGACGTGGAACGGTAAAGATGTCCTGGCCCTGTGAATATTCGTTCGCTGGCGTGCTGACATGTAACAGGCGTTGCATCAACGTGGTCATCACATCGGTATGATCGGTAAGCACATTAATACGCTGCGCAGGCGTCCCCGGCCAGTGGATCACCAGCGGTACTTGCAGATGACCTTGCGACCAGTCGAAGCGATTTTCTTCCGGCGTCAACGGTATGCCGCGTCCTGCGGTAATGATCACGACAGTATTGTCGAATTTACCGGCCTCTCGCAGCGCGTTCAGAACCCGATTGATTTGCGCATCCACGTCGCTGGCGGCACTGGCGTAACGCTTAACAAAATTTTTCTGGTTACTGTCATCAATATTAGTACCGTTAAACGATATCCATGAGAACCAGCGGTTATCTTCCTGTGCGTAGCGCCCAAGCCAGTCTATCCACTGGCTGGCCGTTTGCGCATCAGACTGCGTTTGCGCTGCCGGCATCGAGAAATCGGACAGTAATGCCTGACGATAAAGCGGGCTGGCGAAGCCATCCGAAGAAAACAGTCCCAGTTGGTAGCCTTGCTGATTCAACGCGGTAATGAGCGCCGCAGGCGTTCTGGTGGATAACACGCCATCCATATAGCCTGGCGATATGCCATAGAACAGGCCGAAAATACCGTTATCAGTGGTATTCCCTGAACTCATATGACGGGTGAAGTCGATGTTTTGCTCGGCAAATGTAGCCAGCTCCGGCATCTGCTTCTCAAAGCGAGAATAGTTCAGGCCGTCTACGGTAATGAGCAGCACATTCTGACCGGTGCCCATATCGCGATAGTGCAAATTGCTGAGCGGGTACTGAACGGAGACCGCTTCCGGATTGCCTTGCTCTACCAGACGGCGCTGATATTCCTGCGCATCCAGCAGACCGTGTTTTTCAAGAAAACGTCGCGCCGTCATCGGATAAGAGAGCGGCAGGTTTGCCCGCTGCATGGTAATCGGCCGGTAAAAATTAGCGTCTGCCCAGATGTAGATAAGATGCGATGCGATAAAGGAGACGAAAAAGAATGCCGCAAGCGGCCTTGCGAAATGGCGGCGGCGCGTGAGACTGCGCAGCTTTTGCCAACTCCATGTCGCAAATAGCATCTCAATCAATAAGATAACCGGCACGCTAATAAACATAAGCTGCCAGTCGCGCGCCATTTCGTTCTGGTCAGGGTTGATGACCAGCTCCCAGACAATGGGATTAAGATGCAGGTGGAAACGGGTAAAGACTTCGCTGTCGATAAGCAACAACGTCATACCCGCGGTCGCCAGAATGGCTGATAAAAACCGCATCAGCCGCTGGGACATCACGATAAACGTGAGCGGAAAAAGAATAAGCAAATAGGTGGCGAACACCAGAAAGCTAAAGTGCCCGACAATGCTCAGGTAGGAGTATATGCGACCCGCAAGCGTTGTCGGCCAGTCGGCGACAAACAGGTAACGGCTGCCGAGCAACGTAGCCAACAGTATATTGAACAGAGCGAACCAGTGCCCCCAGCTAACCATCTGGGAGACTTTTTCACGGTAGCGCTGACGATGAGTTACCATACCTGTCGCTTGTTTCTCCGGAGTCGGCTTTTTAGTGCGCGTTGTCTTCGCTAATCGAAGACTGCAAGGCGCGGGCAAAAGAGTTCGCAATCGCCTGGCGTTGAGCCGGCGCAACGCTGGTGTTGATAAGGTTGGTGACCATATTTCCCAGCACCATCAGGGAAAGATCGGTCGGCGCCTTATGTTTTTCCAGTACACTGAGCAGTTCGCTCAGCAGTTGTTCAACATGTTCATCACTATAGCGGGAGAGTTGTGGCATAAATCAAAATCTGTTTGTTCATGAAAGGGCAACATATTACCGTAGCAACAGTTTTTTTTCTGCATTTTTATCCCCTAAATCATTCGCGTTACGGATAACGCCTGAAATGACAGGGCGATTGCTTGCGTCTTCCGGCAGGCGGTGGTTGAATACCGCCCGGTCTTAAAGGAGAGTTTATCATGAGTCTGGATATCAACCAGATTGCCCTGCACCAGCTTATCAAGCGCGATGAGCAAAATCTTGAGCTGGTCTTGCGCGATTCATTGCTGGAGCCGACAACCACCGTTGTCGAGATGGTGGCTGAACTGCATCGGGTCTATAGCGCCAAGAATAAGGCGTATGGCCTGTTTAATGAAGAGAGTGAACTGGCGCAAGCGCTGCGGTTGCAACGTCAGGGGGAAGAAGATTTTCTTGCCTTTAGCCGGGCGGCGACCGGACGCCTGCGTGACGAACTGGCGAAATATCCCTTTGCGGACGGCGGCATTGTATTGTTCTGCCATTATCGTTACCTGGCGGTGGAGTATCTGCTGGTTACGGTACTGAACAACCTGAGTAGTATGCGGGTCAATGAAAATCTGGACATTAACCCGACGCATTATCTTGATATCAACCATGCGGATATCGTGGCGCGTATCGATCTTACCGAGTGGGAAACTAATCCGCAATCGACCCGCTATCTGACGTTTCTCAAAGGTCGGGTAGGGCGCAAGGTCGCTGACTTCTTTATGGATTTCCTCGGCGCCAGCGAAGGGTTGAACGCCAAAGCGCAGAATCGCGGCCTGTTGCAGGCAGTGGATGATTTCACCGCAGAAGCGCAGTTGGATAAAGCGGAACGTCAGAACGTGCGCCAGCAGGTGTACAGCTACTGCAATGAGCAATTACAAGCCGGGGAAGAAATTGAGCTGGAATCGCTGTCTAAAGAGCTTTCCGGCGTCAGTGAAGTCAGCTTCAGCGAATTTACCGCCGAAAAAGGCTATGAGCTGGAAGAGAGCTTCCCGGCAGATCGCAGTACGCTACGCCAGTTAACCAAATATGCCGGCAGCGGCGGCGGGTTAACGATTAACTTTGATGCGATGCTACTGGGCGAGCGGATTTTCTGGGACCCGGCGACCGATACCCTGACTATCAAAGGGACGCCGCCGAATTTGCGCGATCAGTTGCAGCGACGCACGTCGGGCGGGAAATAAAGGCATACGACATAAAAGGACGCCGTAGTGAGTAAAGGAATACGTCAGAGGCCGCCTGTTAATTTCAGTTTATTTCGGCAGGTTTTGTATGCGCACATTGTCGCATTTTTGATGATGTTGATGCTCGGCATGGTGTTCACCGTTCTCTCGTTGGTACTGTTTTATACTTATGGCACCAACTGGTTACTGAGCTTGTTCATATGCCCGCTGTTCTTGTTAAGTGGTTTATTCATTACTGGATTTGCTTTTAAATCAACCTGGTCCAGCATACGTTACTATTACGACAAGGGGCAGTTGAAACGGTATGGACTCAATCTTGATGCAACTTTGACGCATAAAGAGAAGGTGGAAATACGCATCGATAATGCAAAGCGTCAAGTGCGTGTAGATGAACTGGAACTCCATGTCTTATTTGATTTTCAGTTTGATAGCAAGACATGGAGCTGCGGCGACTTACTGACCAATGAAAAGGTATTTGATGCGTTGAATGATGGGCAAACGATACCAATACGAATTTTGCCATGGAAACCGGAAAGTGCCAGCGTTCGTCAACGGGCATTATTCAATCGGCTTAAAGGTATGAATACCGCGGCGGAAACTACAGATCCTCGATTAGGGGAGGCGCTAATTGAATGTGGCGAGGTGTAAGAAAGCAGAAAAGCAAAGTGGGTTCTCGTTGCTCTGCATGTCGTCAAATTCAATTAAACGCATAAAAAAACCCCGCCGGGGCGGGGTTTTTCTTCAACTTCCAGGCGATTACGCGCGAACGAAGTCGATGTGAGTCAGCTTCGGTTTGTAAGCGTGACGCTGTACAGCCTGAGCTTTAACTTTTACTTCTTTACCGTCAACAACGAGGGTCAGAACTTCGCTGTAGAATTCAGCTTTAGCTTGCATGTTCATCACCTGGTCGTGGTCCAGTTCGATAGCAATCGGGGCTTCAGAACCGCCGTAGATGATTGCCGGGAACTTGTTAGCGGCGCGCAGGCGGCGGCTCGCACCCTTACCCTGCTCTTTACGTACTTCTGCGTTGATAGTAAACATTTAAATCTCTCTTTAATAATTCCTGCTACAGGCGACCCAGCAACAGGTAAGTGATCTGCTTTGCGTATGCAAAGGCGGGCGGGATTCTATACTCAAATCGCCGTTACATCAATGAAAAGTACAATTAACCACGTAATTCGTGCGCCCGGCGGAAGCGGCCTTCATAGTCGAACACTTTTTCACGCACCTGCCAGTACTGGCCTTTCATCCGCGCGACCACAAAATCGGGATGCCGCAACAGCGCCTGCTGCGCGACAATATCCGCCGCCGTGATCCAGCGTAAAGGAACGCCGGGCGTGCGCGTATGCGGGCGAATAAATAGCTGTTCGAAAGCGGTACGCTGGGCGGGCGTGTGCAAGCGGAAGCGCTCACTGACATCCGCGCCGTCCTCGTCATAGTAAGTGATTTTCAGCCATTCGCCTTTCTCATCCTGCCCATGCTGCATCGTCATTCCGCTACAGCGCAGGACTAACGCATCCTTGAGCCTGAGCGCCGCTTTTAACATATCGTCCGGGTCGACCAGAATGGCGTCACATTCCCGGCAGCGTCGGGCGGCAATATCGTTTTCGGCATTACACTGCGGGCAGTTTTTGAAGCGAAAGCGAAAATCGCACTGCTCGCGATGGCCGTCGTCATCCTCAAACCAGCCCTGGCAGCGACGGCCAAAGTGTTCAATCAGCGTGCCGTCGGCAGTGGTTTTCCCCCAGAAGGTGTTGGCAAAGCCGCAGGCCGGGCAAAATACCTGGACAGGGACGTTATCGCTTTTTCCCTTCGGGCTACCGACCTCCGGGGCATACAGGTCGTGCGGGTTGCCTGCGTAATCAAGAATCAGGCAATCGGTCTTTCCCGGCGCAAGGCGCAGACCACGCCCGACAATTTGTTGGTAAAGACTAACTGACTCCGTGGGACGTAGAATCGCGATGAGATCAACGTGTGGGGCGTCAAAGCCGGTGGTCAGTACCGAGACGTTAACCAGATAGCGAAAACGCTGCGCCTTGAAATTATCAATCAGCGCGTCGCGCTCGGGCCCTGGCGTATCGCCGGTAATCAGCGCCGCGTCGTCCGCCGGAAGCAGACCGACAATCTCTTTCGCATGTTCGACCGTGGCGGCGAAAATCATCACGCCTTTGCGCGTTTGCGCAAATTCCATAATCTGGCTGATGATGTGCGGCGTAATCCGCTGCTGCTTTTTCAGCTCGCGGTTCAGGTCGGCTTCGCTGAACAGCCCATTGCTTTGGGCCTGCAGGCGGCTGAAATCGTATTGGACCACTGGCATATCAAGCCGCTCAGGCGGCGTCAGATAGCCGTGTTTAATCATATAGCGCAGCGGCAGTTCATAAATACAGTCGCGAAACAGAGCGTTGTCGTTGCCGCGCACCATACCGTGATAATGAAATTGATAAATCCAGCCTTTTCCGAGGCGAAAAGGCGTGGCGGTGAGTCCAAGCAGACGTAAGTGAGGATTAACTTTACTCAGGTGAGTGAGGATTTGCTGATACTGACTGTCTTCATCGTCACCGATGCGGTGGCATTCATCGACAATCAACAGCGAAAACTCCTCCTGGAAGGCGTCAAGATTACGCGCCACCGACTGTACGCTGCCGAACACGACTTTGCCCTGACTCTCTTTACGTTTGAGTCCGGCGGCGAAAATATCCGCTTCCAGCCCCAGCGCGCAATATTTGGCGTGGTTCTGCGCGACCAGCTCTTTCACATGCGCCAGCACCAGTACCCGTCCGCGGGCGACGCGCGCCAGTTCGGCGATCACCAGGCTTTTACCTGCGCCGGTCGGCAGAACAATCACGGCGGGCGTACGGTGGCGGCGAAAGTGGCTGAGCGTGGCGTCTACGGCTTCTTGCTGGTAGGGGCGGAGTGTAAAAATCATGGTCTCACTACGTTAAACGGTTCCGGGAATAGTATGCCATGAATCATTTCCCTTGAGGGATATAGTTAGCCCGCTATACTGAGCGGATAGCAATTCCCTTTTTTCGGGTAGAATGCCCGATTTCCGTATTATTACAGGCTAAATCACACACATGCGACTTGATAAATTTATCGCTCAGCAGCTTGGCGTCAGCCGCGCTATTGCCGGGCGTGAAATTCGTGGTAACCGCGTTACCGTCGATGGCGACATCATTAAAAATGCGGCCTTCAAACTGCTCCCAGAACATGCGGTTGCGTATGACGGCAATCCCTTAGCGCAGCAACACGGGCCACGCTATTTTATGCTTAACAAGCCGCAGGGATACGTTTGTTCAACCGATGATCCCGATCATCCAACGGTGCTGTATTTCCTGGATGAGCCGGTGGCGTATAAGCTGCATGCCGCAGGACGTCTGGATATCGATACTACCGGTCTGGTGTTAATGACAGATGACGGTCAGTGGTCGCACCGCATTACGTCGCCGCGCCATCACTGTGAAAAAACCTATCTGGTGACCCTGGAGTCGCCGGTGGCCGACGATACGGCAGCGCAATTTGCGAAAGGCGTGCAGTTGCATAATGAAAAAGATCTCACTAAACCCGCTACGCTGGAGGTGATAACACCTGTGCAGGTCCGTCTGACCATCAGCGAAGGCCGTTATCATCAGGTGAAGCGGATGTTTGCCGCAGTAGGCAATCGCGTTGTGGAACTGCACCGCGAACGGATTGGCGCCATTACGCTGGATGAGAATCTGGCTCCCGGCGAGTACCGCCCGTTGACTGAAGAAGAAATCGCCAGCGTCGGCTAACTATCTCGTTAAATTCAGGAGTTCGATGTGACCACCCGGCAGCACTCTTCCTTTGCCATTGTCTTTATTCTTGGCCTGTTGGCCATGTTAATGCCGCTGTCAATTGATATGTATCTTCCAGCGCTGCCGGTGATTTCTGCGCAATTCGGCGTGCCTGCCGGTAGCGCGCAGATGACGCTCAGCACCTATATTTTGGGGTTTGCGCTGGGTCAGCTTATCTATGGACCGATGGCGGATAGCCTCGGGCGTAAGCCGGTCATCCTGGGCGGGACGCTGGTATTTGCCGCTGCGGCGGTCGCCTGTGCGTTGGCGCAGACTATCGATCAACTGATCGTGATGCGTTTCTTTCACGGTTTGGCGGCCGCGGCGGCAAGCGTCGTCATCAATGCGCTGATGCGGGATATTTATCCAAAGGAAGAGTTTTCGCGCATGATGTCATTTGTCATGCTGGTCACTACGATAGCGCCGTTAATGGCGCCCATTGTCGGCGGCTGGGTGTTGGTATGGTTAAGCTGGCACTATATCTTCTGGATACTGGCCATTGCGGCGATTCTGGCGTCAGTCATGATCTTTGCTCTGATTAAAGAGACGCTGCCCGTTGAGCGGCGTCAGCCTTTTCATATTCGTACCACAATAGGTAACTTTGCCGCGTTGTTTCGCCACAAACGCGTACTGAGCTATATGCTGGCGAGCGGGTTTAGTTTTGCCGGTATGTTCTCTTTTTTGAGCGCGGGGCCGTTTGTTTATATCGAAATTAATCATGTTCCGCCGCAGGATTTCGGCTACTACTTCGCGTTGAACATCGTATTTCTGTTTGTGATGACGATTATCAACAGCCGTTTTGTCAGACGGGTAGGGGCGCTAAACATGTTTCGGGCCGGGCTATGGATTCAGTTTGCGATGGCGGTGTGGATGGTTTTCAGCGCGCTGATGGGCATTGGATTCTGGGCGCTGGTGGTTGGCGTTGCGGCGTTTGTCGGCTGTGTGTCGATGGTTTCGTCCAATGCGATGGCGGTCATTTTGGATGAGTTTCCGCATATGGCCGGAACGGCGTCTTCGTTGGCGGGCACTTTCCGCTTTGGTATTGGCGCTATCGTCGGCGCGTTGCTGTCGCTGGCTACCTTTAACAGTGCGTGGCCGATGATCTGGTCGATTGCGCTTTGCGCCGCCTGTTCCATTCTGTTTTATCTCTACGCCAGCCGTCCCAAAAAACGGTGACGGGCGCGCTGTCCCTCAATGGCGCCGAAGAATGCGCAGGCGGCGTTGGGGGATGCTATCCGCTACACGATGGCAAAGCCAAACGGCTTTCATAGTTGATGTATATCAATTACCAATTCATCATTTTCCTCCTTTATGTTT
This sequence comes from Salmonella enterica subsp. enterica serovar Typhimurium str. LT2, assembly GCF_000006945.2. Classification (GTDB taxonomy): domain Bacteria; phylum Pseudomonadota; class Gammaproteobacteria; order Enterobacterales; family Enterobacteriaceae; genus Salmonella; species Salmonella enterica. The sequence goes on along the minus strand of NC_003197.2, from coordinate 2,322,340 downwards.
ATTTTATGTAAAATCCATTTATGTAAAAAGTCACATCATTGTAGTTAAAAAGGTTGAGTTAGATCGCAGAAACGGGTACATATAGCCCGCCGCTATCTCCGTGTCGGTAAAACTATTTTAACTCCCGCTTGCTGTAGAGCCACTGACGGAGAGAAGGGCGTTAGCAATCTGTTTAAGGACGGGTTGTCAATGATGTGTTAATATAAATGTAAGTAAATTGTGAAGTAATTGTGCTTCCGGGGAAAGAAAGTGAATACATTACAGCTCTCAATTGTTCACCGTCTGCCGCAAAACTATCGCTGGTCGGCGGGTTTTGCGGGGTCAAAGGTTGAACCGATTCCGCAAAACGGGCAGAGCACCGAGAATAGTCTGGTGGCGCTTAAACTGTTGAGTCCGGCAGGCGATAGCGCGTGGTCAGTGATGCATAAGCTCAGCCAGGCGCTAAGCGATATTGAAGTTCCTTGCTCCGTGCTGGAGTGCGAAGGGGAGCCGTGCCTGTTCGTTAATCGTCAGGATGAGTTTGCCGCCACCTGTCGGCTGAAAAATTTCGGCGTGGCGATAGCGGAACCTTTTTCTAACAATAATCCTTTTTAGGCGTCAGCTTAACGCGAGTAGCTGACGCGTATAGGCCTGTTGCGGTGCGGTAAACACGCGCTCGCATTGCCCCTGTTCAACCACCTCCCCCTGCCGCAGCACAATAACCTGATGGCACAGCGCGCGTACTACATGCAGATCGTGGCTAATGAAGATATAGGCCAGACGGTGCTTTTGCTGGAGCGATTTCAGGAGGGCAAGAATCTGCGCCTGAACGGTTTTATCCAGCGATGAGGTCGGTTCATCCAGAATAATAAGCGACGGTTTTAAAATCAGTGCCCTGGCGACGGCGATACGTTGACGCTGGCCGCCGGAAAACTCAGCGGGGTAACGATGCCGCGTTTCCGGGTCCAGGCCGACTTCCATCATGACCGCTTTCACCTGCTGTTCGCGCTGCGCGCCTGAAAGCGTAGGCTGGTGGACGCGCAGGCCTTCTTCGATAATTTGCAATACGTTTAAACGCGGGTTTAGCGATGAGTTCGGGTCCTGGAATACGACCTGGATACGGTGGCGAACAGGTAAAAGCTGGCGGCGGTTTAACGTATCCAGCGATTGACCGTCAAACACGATGCGGCCTTCGGAGCGGATAAGCCGTAACAGCGCCAGACCGGTGGTGCTTTTTCCCGATCCTGACTCGCCGACCAGACCCAGCGTTTCGCCTGGATGCAGGGTGAAACTGATATTGTTAACCACCACATTATGATCCACGACGCGCTTCAGAATGCCTTTGCGGATTGGGAAGGCGACGCGCAGCTTGTCCACTTCCAGCAACGGCGCCTGCCCGGCGGGGAGCGGAACCGGATCGCCAGTGGGTTCGCTGTTGAGTAGTTTTTGCGTGTACGGATGGGTCGGCGCGGAGAGCAGCGTGTCGGCGCGTTGGTTCTCTACGCACTTGCCGTGTTGCATTACCGCCACTGAATCCGCCAGTTTTTTTACAATGCTGAGGTTATGGGTGATAAACAGCAATCCCATATTGAGCTCGCGCTGGAGTTCCCGCAGTAGAGATAAGATCTGCGCCTGTACGGAGACGTCGAGGGCGGTGGTCGGCTCATCGGCGATCAGTAATTCCGGCCGTGTTAACAGCGCCATGGCTATCATGACGCGCTGGCGTTCGCCGCCGGAAAGCTGATGCGGATAATCGCGCAGACGCTGGCTCGCCTGGCGGATACCGACCCGATCCAGACAACCGATCATCTCCGCCCTTGCCGCCTCCCGACTCATTCCCCGATGGAGCGACAGCACTTCATAGAGCTGTTTTTCCAGCGTATGCAGTGGGTTAAGTGAAACCATCGGTTCCTGAAAAATCATGGCGATTTTATTGCCGCGCACGCCGCGTAACGTCTGCTCGCTGGCATGAAGCAATGATTCGCCGTGAAAGCGAATATCGCCGGAGAGGTAGACGGCGGGAGGGGTAGGCAAAAGACGCAGAATGGAAAGCGCCGTCACGCTTTTCCCTGACCCTGACTCGCCGACCAGCGCCAGCGTTTCCCCGGCGTTCACCTGTAACGAAATGGCGTTAACGACAGGGCGCACGTGCTGTTGCTGACGGAAACCTACCGATAAATTTTCAATCGCAAGCAATGGAGATGTCATCTTATACCGCCTTAGCAGGATCAAAGGCGTCGCGTACCGCTTCGCCGATAAAAATCAGCAGCGATAGCAGAATGGCGACAGACAGAAAGGCGGCGATCCCCAGCCAGGGAGCCTGTAAGTTGTTTTTCCCCTGTAAAAGAAGTTCGCCGAGAGAAGGGGAGCCAAGCGGCAGACCGAATCCCAGAAAATCCAGCGACGTCAGGGTGGTGATGGAGCTACATAAAATGAACGGTAAAAATGTCAGGGTAGCGACCATCGCATTAGGCAACATATGGCGCAGGATAATGTCACGATCGCTGACGCCAAGCGCCTGCGCGGCGCGGATATAGTCAAAATTGCGGGTCCGTAAAAACTCGGCGCGCACCACGCCCACCAGACTCATCCAGCCAAACAGCACGGTTATGGCCAGCAGCCACCAGAAGTTAGGCTGCACTACGCTGGAAAGTAAAATAATCAGAAACAGGGTCGGCATCCCCGACCAGACTTCGATGAGACGTTGTCCCCATAAATCGACTTTGCCGCCATAATAGCCCTGTAGCGCGCCCGCCAGTACGCCCATGACGCTGGAGCAAATCGTTAACATCAGGCCGAATAAAATAGAAATGCGGGTGCCGTACAGGATGCGGGCGAAAACGTCGCCGCCATTCGCATCGGTGCCCAGCCAGTTTTTCGCCGAAGGCGGGGAGGGGAAAGGCTGCGTGGTGGCAAAATTAATGGTATTGGCACTAAAGCGTACGGGGGCCCACAACACCCAGCCCCGATTCTCAAGCTGCCGTTGTAGCCAGGGGTCCTGATAATCCGCCGTTGTCGCCAGCGGGCCGCCGAAATCGCGCTCGCTGTAATTTTTTACCAGCGGAAAATACCACTGGCCTTCATAGCGCACCAGCAATGGCTTATCGTTAGCAATCAGTTCCGCGCATAAGCTCAGGCTGAACACGACCAGGAAAATCCATAGTGACCAGTAGCCCCGGCGATTATGGCGGAAACGCGCCCAGCGGGCCTGATTGACCGGGCTTAATCGCGGCATTATCGTCCCTCAAAATCAATGCGTGGATCGACCAGCGTATAGCTGATATCGCTCAGGATATTCAGTAATAAGCCAATCAGGGTAAAGATATAAAGCGTACCGAACATCACCGGATAGTCGCGCGAAACGGTTGCTTCATAACCCAGCAGCCCCAGGCCGTTGAGCGAGAACATGACTTCAATTAGCAGCGAGCCGGTGAAAAACATACTGATAAAAGTGGCGGGAAACCCGGCGATCACCAGCAGCATGGCGTTACGAAAAACATGTTTCCAGAGAATGTTTTTTTCACTCACGCCTTTAGCGCGAGCGGTAACGACATACTGTTTACGCACCTCGTCGAGAAACGAATTTTTCGTCAGCATCGTCAGGGCGGCAAAACCGCCGATGACGGTCGCCAACACCGGCAGCGTAATATGCCACAAATAATCGGTGATTTTCTGGTACCACGGTAATGTGTCAAAGTTGGCTGAGACCAGGCCACGTAGCGGAAAGATATCGTAGTAGCTGCCGCCGGCAAAAAAGACGATTAATAAAATAGCGAACAGAAAGGCGGGGATCGCATAACCAATAATGATAAACGCGCTGCTCCACACATCAAAGCGACTGCCGTTATGGACGGCTTTGCGAATCCCCAGCGGGATAGACACCAGATAAATAATCAGCGTGCTCCATAATCCCAGGGTAATGGAGACGGGAAGGCTATCTTTGATCAGCGTTAGTACGGATGCGCTGCGAAACAGACTGTCGCCGAAGTCAAAAGAGAGATAGTCCCGTAGCATCTTGAAATAACGCTCATGCAGCGGTTTGTCGAAGCCGTAGCGATGGGTGATCTCCGCGATCACCTCCGGATCGAGTCCCCGGCCGCCGCGATAATGGCTGTCGCTGATATTGCCGACGCCGGTTTGCGCATGACTGGCGCGAACGCCTTCGCCGCTGGCGCCGGGCAACGCGCCGCCCTGGCCAAATTCAATCGCGGCAATCGCCTGATCGACAGGGCCGCCGGGAGCGATCTGCACGATAAAAAAGTTAATGGTAATAATGGCCCATAGCGTGGGGATCACCAGTAACAGACGGCGGATAAGATAGGCGCCCATTGATTCTTACTACCTCCTGGCTGCCGGTAGTTTGGCGGCTTTGTTGACATCATACCACCAGGTATCTAACCCGATGGTATATACCGGGCGAATCGCCGGATGGGAGAATTTATCCCACCGGGCGAGCCTGTCTTGCGCCATATACCACATCGGCAGCATGTAATAGTTCCAGGTCAGCACGCGATCCAGCGCCCGTCCCAGCGGCACCAGTTTCGCTTTATCACCCTGCGCTGCGATAATTTGCGCGATCAGTTTATCCACCACCGGGCTTTGTACGCCGGGAGCGTTATAACTGGAGTCAATGTATTCCGACGCCCATGAGATTTGTAGATCGGAGCTGGGCCAGGGCATCGCCCGCCATAGCCTCGGCATCATGTCATAGTCGCGGCTACGCATCCGGTTGGTGAGTTGAGAATTATCAACCTGACGGATAGTCATCGTAATGCCCAGACGCTGAAGATTATGCTGGAAGGGCAGAACCCACTGGCTATTACTGCTGGCAGGAAGGAGAAGTTCAAACGTCAGGGGCTTACCGGTGACGCTATTGACCCGTTGCTGTCCGTTGATCACCCATCCGGCCTGCGTCAACAAGGCGTCAGCTTTAAGAAGATTTTCGCGATCGTAGCCGTCGCCGTTAGAGACCGGCGGCTGATAGATCTGAGTGAAGACTTCAGGAGGAAGATCTTTTTTCATCGGCGCGAGTAATACCAGTTCATCGGCGTCAGGGTAATTTCTGGCGGCGTACTCGGTATTCTGGAAGTAACTGTTGGTTCGGCTCCAGGCATTATAGAACAGCGCTTTATTCATCCACTCAAAATCGAAGGCCAGGGTGACAGCTTCACGTACCCGCCGGTCTTTAAATACCGGGCGCTGAATATTAAAGGCCAGCCAGCGTGTGTCCTGCGCCGACTCGTTTTTCTGTTCTTCTTTAATGATGTAATGATTATCGAAATTTTTACCGATATAGCGCGTTGCCCAGTTTTTAGCGTCGTTTTCCAGCCGTAGATCAAATGCGCCCGCTTTAAACGCCTCGAAAGCGACATTGTCATCAAGGTAGTAATCGTAGCGGATAGTGTCGAGGTTAAAACGTCCACGATTGACCGGCAGATTAGCCGCCCAGTAGTTTTTGACGCGTGAATAGACAATGTACTGGCCCATTTTCCACTGAGTAATCCGGTATGGCCCGCTGGCTAAGGGCGGCGTTGAAAGCGGATCGCTGAGCTTGTGATTTTTCCAGAATTTTTCGGGCATGATCGGTAATGAAAACAGACTAAGCATGTCTTCTTTACCAGGCTTCGCCAGCTCAATTCGCACGGTTAAAGGCGCAATCGCCTTCACGGTAGTACCTTTATAGACCAGACGGAACTGCGGTACGCCTTCGGTCATAAACTTATGAAAGGTAAAGGCCACATCGCGGGCGGTAATGGGCGTGCCATCGTGAAAACGAGCGCGGGGATTAATCGAGATTTCCACCCAGGAATAGTCGGCGGCATAGCGGGCATGGTCGGCAATCAGCGGGTAATAGCTTCCGGGTTCATCATCCGAGGTGGTAAAAAGCGTATCGTAAAGGGCTTCGGTACGTACGCCGGGATTGCCGCGCAGCGAATAGCGATTGAAATTATCGAACGTACCAATGGCGGAAAGCGTCATCTGACCGCCTTTCGGCGCAGCAGGATTCACATAATCAAAGTGCTCAAAGTTAAAAGCATACTTAGGTTCGCCGAGTACGGCGAAAGCGTAGCTTTCTTTGATTTCCTGGGCCTGGGCGCCAGCGCTAACCAGTGCGACAAGCAGAAGCATTACGCGCGCAATCATCTGAAGGCGGTTTCCTTATCGTATTGCCCGCTGCAAACCGGCAGGCGTTTCGCTGAATAATAAGTGACGTTGCGTCTGATGTGAATCCGTTAAAACCGTAAGGGGGCTACCATTCAGGCACAGAAGGCGCCGACATCCACAGCACGAAATCTTTTAGGGGTAAAGGACGACTAATCCAGTACCCCTGCAAGTAATTAACACCGTGATCGCGTAGCCAACGGGCCTGCTCCGGCGTTTCAACGCCCTCGGCCACCGTCAGCATATTCAGGCGTCTGGAGAGCGTCAGCACGGTATCCAGAACCGGAGACGTGACGGTTTCCGTGCCGATCGCCTGGATAAAGCCGCGATCGATTTTCAGATAATCTAAAGTAAATCGCTCCAGATAAATCAGGGCGCTATGGCCTGTACCGAAATCATCTATAGCGATTTCAAACCCGGCGGAATGCAGCCATTCGAACAGTTTGGCCGCTTCATACTGCTGGAGCATATCGCGTTCAGTGATTTCCAGCACGATATGAAAATGGTGCGCGGGCAGGGCGTCCCTGAGCCGGTGCATATCCTCTTTAAAACTGTCGCTGTGCAGATGTTCCGGCGCGATGTTAATGCCAAATTTGGCACCGACGGGCATCACCTTCTGTAGCGTGGGTGCGTCGCGGGCGATCAGCTCGAACAGATGCTGCGTTAACGGTACGATAAGTTGCTGCGCTTCGGCATAGTGGATAAAGGCATCCGGCGGAATCTCGCCTGCCGTAGGGTGACGCCAGCGCAGTAAGACTTCAAGCCCGGTGACGCTCAGCGTACGAGTATCGACGACGGGCTGATAAACCACATAAAACTGCTCGTGTTTGATCGCCGTTAAAATCTCTTTGCCCGGTCGCGTCCGGAGGGCATAGATAAAGTAACAGATAAACCCTGCTACGATGCCGCTAATGCAGCCCAGCATCAACGCATACCACAAGTCATTGTAGGTCCAGCTATCGGCATAAAGCCGTATTTTAAGCGGCAGGCCGTTGATAGTTGCCAGTCGTGATGGCGTGCCCGGCAGCTCCGCGACGGTCAGTAGACGCGAAGAAAAGGTCGACAGAGCGGTATTGCCGACAATCAGCGCGATGCCGTTAAAATCATCCTGGCGCGTGGTATAGAGTAAGTAGGGCGTCAGGTTAATATTCAGCGATGTGAATACGCCGCTGTCATTTAATAATGGGTTTCGATACCAAATCACCATTGTCGGTTTGTTGGGCATCATTGGCGTGCCGGGCAGAATCGCCATAGCAACGTCTTTGCGGATATCTATATCCGGTACCAGTTGCTGAAGCGGCATATTCATGGCGCCAGTGGCGGAAGAGCAGAACACTTTTTTATCTTTAATCAATAAGAAGGCGCGGACATTAAGGCTAAAAGCGGCTCTTGAGGTGAGTTCTGCGCCAACCTGCTGACAGGTGTTGATCGTCAACGGTTGAAGAATATCGGTGGTGGCTTTCAGGTCGGCGAAATAGCTGGCCAGGTAATGTTGTACATCAGAAAGGAGCGTATTGTATTTAACATCCCGTTTATGCCACGACAGGAAAAATTGCAGGCTACCAATAAGTAATGCTGCCGCTATCCCCGTAATGATACAGGTAAGCAGGATTTTCCGACCGGAAGAGGAGTCGCGTGTTAGCATAATTCCTGGTGTGACCTGAAAAGGCGGATGCCGGTTAAACTGGTTGATTTATAAGACTATAGCCTGGATTACCCCGGATAGTCATGCTTTTCTGTGATGCGCAGGAAAGCGTATTGTCGCAGTAGCCGTTGGGGGAAACGACCTGAATGCCTGATGGCGCTATGTTTATCAGGCCTACGTTCGTGTGTTGTAGGCTGGATAAGACGCCACACGTCGCCATTCGGCAAAACGGGTTCAGAAGGGATAATAAGCAAAAGCACTGCTGAAGCAGTGCTTTTTATGTCGTCTCATCAGGTAAGCCAAGGGAGGTGCTGCCTGATGAAGATTAACTGCGGCTCAGAACTCGACGCGCTTCATTGTAGCGTTTTTTCCAGTACGGTTCGTTCATACTGGAGATAATGACGCCGCTACTGGTAGACGCATGGACAAACTGGTTATTGCCGATATAAATACCGACATGGCGACCAGTGGAGCCGGCGCGGAACAGAACCAGATCGCCCGTACGCAGGTTATTGCGTGAAACCGCTTTGCCCATTTCCTGCTGTTCATAGGTTGAACGCGGAAGCTCTAAACCAAACTGTTCACGGAAGGTGCGCTGTACAAAGCTGGAACAGTCGACGCCTTTCTTAGTGCTGCCGCCCAGGCGGTAACGCACGCCTTTCCAGTCAGCATACTGATCCATAATCCGCGACTTAACGTCGAGGTTACGCACCATATTTTCAAATTCATCCTGAGAGGCTTGCAGTGAAGAGCTATCGCTATTGCCCACAGCATGCGTCTCAGAATGCATATTCTTTGCGGTATTGGTGGTTGTGCTACAAGCAGAAAGCAGAACCGCAACTGCAATCGCAGGAATCCCGCGCAAAATATATCTCAAAATCGGTTGAGATTTGACCATGTTGTTTGTTTTCCCTTGAAGTCCTTAACGATAAATATCGTTATAAAAATGCCAAACGTGATGAGACTAATTACCTGCACAGCTTGAGACAATTCTTTGTGCACAAATCTGTGGCGGAACGCACAAATTTATTCGCAATGAGAATAATTATCTGGCGAGGCAAAACGAGTTTGAGATTACCCGATTGTTGCTGTCATTGCGAGCGATTTCGCGTGATTTTTTATAAGAATTTATGATACAAAAAGTGAACTATCAGCACGGGTCAAATTAAGCGCAAATCGTTTAAAAATCGGGCAAACTGTTCATTTTGCAGAGGAATAATATGACCGAAAAATGATGGGCTGGGGGAATATCATCATAAATTACCTTCAACGATGTAAAACTATCGCTGAAGGTAATGTTAATTACATAGGTTATTTGTTTAAAATTTGTTTATTTCCGCCCGGGAGATAATTCTCAAAAAGCGCTATCGCCCGGTCGCTGAGCGGGGTCATCAGCCACCAGGGGAGGCCAATCAAAATAACCGTGAGCGACCCGACCACAATATCGGTGAACCAGTGAGCGCCAATCATAACGCGCGGAAACGCGAAAACCACAAATATAATAAGGGCGATAATCCCCGCAGTTTTGCCGAAATAACGCAGCATAAAGGCGGAAAATATCAGCAGCATCATACCGTGATCGCCTGGGAAACTGTCTTTTGACGCGTCTTTTGTCGGGATGTGCAGCAACTCGCTGACGCGATAAATATGCTCAAAAGAGAGCGTTGGGCTGGCGCGCTTGACGGGGATCAGCGCCTGACCGAGTTGGTTAAGCACCACCGCTGTTAGTAGCATGACCAATCCGATTATCACAATGCGCCGCCGGCCCGATGCGTTTTCTTTTAGCCAGAAACTGAGCATCAGTCCGCCCATCGCCAGCAGCGAACAGCCGTCAAACGCCCGATTATTGGTAATAGCGACCCACCAGAGGAACGCGTGGCTTTCCACCAGTTTCTGGTTAAAGAAGTGGAATATGCCGGAATCAATGGTGAACCAGAAGCCGTGATTGACGGGAAGATACCATGACAAAAACAGCGCCAGACCGGCGGCATTAAGCAGAATTATCAAGGAATAGCGGGTTTTCATCGTCATTTCGCCATAGTTTTTAAACGGTGGCAACCTTACGCGTGCGTCGCTAAACGAAGCTTCAACAAGGCCGTCTGTAACGTATTCCAGTCGGTTTCTGTGTTTGAGATAAGTTCAACCCGGCTGTCCGGCGGCGCGACACTCTGTGTTTCGATGTGCAGGTCATCGCCCTGGCGATTGATGCGTACCAGCCCCTCTTGTATGCGCATAACGCCTTTCACCCGGCCCACCGGCGCCAGACGCGCCCATTCGAGGAGGCCAATGGTGTCAAACACGGTATCGGCATCGAAAATCCAGCCGCAGGCCTGATGACCTTGTCCGCTATTGAGGCTGCGTCGCCAGCGCTGCTGGGCGGGCAGATTTAGCGCGGCGAGTCCTTTTTTACTGGCATGAGTGTGAGAATGCGCGGCGCTGGCCGGCAGTTCCGCCAGATTTTGTCGCGGTAAATCCAGAAGCTTACCGTCTATCTGTCCATGTTCGGCATGAATCAGTTGACGATCGCCGCCGTACTGTCGCCACCACTGTTGCAGGGCGGCATCGCTCTGCGCCGTGGCGCGATCGGTCTTATTGGCGATGATAATATCGGCTGAGGCGAGCTGATCGCGGAAATTTTCATTGGCGACACTCTGTTGGTCCAGTAGCAGACGAGGGTCAAGGATGCAGAGCGTGGCGCGTAAATCAATCCACGGCTCATAAACCGGCGCAGTTAATAAATCCAGAATCTGTTTTGGGTGCCCCAGTCCGGTTGGTTCAATCAGCAACCGGTCAGGTTTGCCCTGGCGCAGCAGCGTGTTGAGCCCCACCTGCATAGGCAATCCATTGACGCAGCACATGCAGCCGCCGGGGATCTCTTTTAGCAGTGCGCCGCTGTCGGCAAGCAGCGCGCCGTCAATACCCACTTCACCAAATTCATTAACCAGGACGGCCCACTTTTCAGCCGGATCTTTATGAGCTAATAAATGAAGGATAGAGGTGGTTTTTCCGCTACCGAGAAATCCAGTAATAAGATTGGTTTTGGTCACGTCAGCTCCAGGATATTGATACAACATAACAACTTTTAATAATCCTGGCGAATAAACGTGAAAAAGAGAAGTGCTGAGTTGACGAAGTCGTGCTGCTGCCATCTTAAGAGCAGAAAATGTTAAATTTTTAACGTTTCTCTTGCCTGGTGCAGAACAGTCAATAAATAAAAGGGGCAGACTGCGCCCTGGGGCGCAGCCGAAAAATGTGAAACTTAATCCGCGCGCCCCATATAACGGCGCTCTTCGATATGAATGCGGATTTTCTCACCTGCGCTCAGGTATTCGGGAACCTGAATCACCAGACCGGTGCTTAATGTCGCGGGTTTGTTACGTGCGCTGGCGGACGCTCCTTTAATACCCGGCGCGGTTTCGACGATTTCCAGATCCACGGTCTGCGGAAGCTCTAGCGCCAGCAGTTGGCCGTCCCAGGTCAGAACCTGCATATCCGGCATTCCGCCTTCAGGCATAAACAGCAACTCTTCTTCAATCTGATCTTTGGTGAAGGTATACGGCGTATAGTCTTCTTTATCCATGAACACATATTCGTTGCCATCGACATAAGAAAAGTCAACGCCGCGACGGCTCAGGGTGACGGTATCAACGATATCGTCGCCTTTGAAACGTTCTTCCACTTTCAGACCGGTGCGGACATCGGAAAAACGCATTTTATACAGTGTGGCGGCGCCACGGGCGGTAGGCGACTGAATGTCGATATCTTTCACAATCAGCAATTTGCCGTTGTAGTTCAGTACCATACCTTTTTTGATTTCGTTCGCTCTTGGCATCGAGGAGATCCTGTTGTAGAGATTATCTAAAATATCGCGTAAAACTACTCGCGCCGGGCCATCCAGGCAAGTGGAATTGTCACTTTTGCTGGTGCAAAAAAGGTGATACTGTTCGCCCGCTTTCCGCCCCGCGTTCAACGAGAATACGCGATGGCATGTCGCCCGGAGGGGGGAAGTGTGCTGTGTTGTCCCTTCTGTTTCCAGCCTTGTCTTCGGAATGTCTGAGGGCAGGTCTGATCATGATGACGTCCACATTTTAAATCTGGATTTTTCTTTGGACAAATTCTGTTATCTTTCATTTGGTTATAAATAGAGGGCTGAGCATGGACTGTCGTAGCGGTTGTGGCGCTTGCTGTATTGCGCCTTCAATTTCGTCGCCGATACCCGGAATGCCGTATGGCAAGCCGATGAATACCAGATGCGTGCAGCTTTCGGAAGATAACTTGTGCCTTATCTTTGGCTCGCCTTTACGCCCAAAAGTGTGCTCTGGTTTGCAACCGACAGGGGACATGTGTTTAACGACCCGGGAAGAGGCCATTATTTATTTGCTGGAACTCGAACAGAAAACCTTACCATGAGCTATGCCGTTTTTGATAAACGTGCAGGGGCTTACGTTATATCCCGAAATAGTCTGCAAAAGCTGCGCCTCAAATTACCTCCTTTTACCATTAAATAGCGTAATACATGATTCCCTTATTTCGTGGCTTCTGAAGCGGTAGATGTCGCCGCTCAACCCCGTTGGTGCCTGAACGTGTACCGAATGAACCGTCACATAAAACAAAAACGATCAATTTTATTTATATGATAGTTTTTATCTATTAAAAAGAGGAATTTTGATCGATTTTAATTATTTATAACGATCGATATCATGAATTTGATAGTTTATATCTATCATTGATGTATTTACCGATCGATATAACCAGTGTGAATGTATTGTTATTTTCCTTTAAAATACTCGAATTCTTATGTGTGGGTTTTATCTTATGAAGAAATATACGTTCGCAGCCAGGGCGTTTATTTTTACGCTGGTGTTGCTTTTTGTTATTTCAGTATTCGGGTTGACTATTAGCGTTTTAAAAGGGATGTGAAATGCGGGGAGAAAATAGTGAAATTGATTTAGTCGACGTTTCCTTATTCCTTATAAGAAAATGGCTAAGTATCATGATCGCTACCTTTATTTTTGTTGCCATTGGCTATGTTTTTGTGAGCGTGCAGCATGATACAAAGGTTGTGAGTATGACAATCAAACCTAATCTGGATACGCCTGCTACCTATGCGTTATGTGGCTATACTAATGATATTCAATGTAAAACAACGGTTATCCTTAACCAGTTTAGCCGTTTCTTGCCTGCGGAATATAAAAATAAAATAAGTTTTGACGCGAAAAATCAGCTTGTTCTTTTTAAGGCGCAGGGGAGGGAAGAAAGCGTCAATAATATTATTTCCACCCTGAAAAATAGTGTCGATAAAATGGCGGCATGGTATATCGATGATGGTGACATTAAACGTTATAGCGTGCATAAAAATATGTTACAAACGGAAACATATGCAAAGCTATCCTTGTTGTCGGAGGCGGTTAAAAATAATGCTAACATTGAAGTGATAGATGTTGCTGTCACACCAAAATATAAGATGCGGCTGGTGTTGGTTCTTTGCGGACTGATGGGCGTAATTTTCTCAATAACCGGTCTCTTATGTAAGAGGGCGCTAACAGAATATCGTATTGAGAAAAAGACAATGAATGACCGCGCATGAACATTGCGCAGAGATAAACTCTGCGCTGAAATGTGTCGAAGAGTAAAAGTATCAGGCTTGCAAGTTAAACATCTTTAATACGCGCCAGGCAGAACATGGTGGCGACAATCATGACTAACGCAAACCAGAAGACCGCATGGTAATTCCAGATTTCTGCGGCGATTCCCGCCAGCGAACCGGCAATGATCCAGCCGACGCGAATGGTATTGGTATACAGCGTGGTGGCTGAACCCGCCTGGCCTGGCATGAGATCCTGAAAATAGAGCATGCCAATCCCGCCAAGAATGCCGATGTAAATCGCGTTCAGCAACTGCAAGCCGAGCAACGTCGCCGGTGCGTGCGCCAGCAACATACCCACATAAAAGCACAGTCCGGCGACAACGGCGATGCACATTAACAGGCGTTTTCCCAACCGTTTGGCGAAGTAACCTGCAATCAGCATTGTGGGAATCTCCAGCCCGGCGGCGGTGCCCATCATCACGCCTGCAAGTTTTTCCGGAAGATGCAGCTCATTGATGATAAACAGCGGCATATTAATGATATACAGGCTGTTAGTTCCCCACATTAACGTACAGATGACAAACAGCAACAGCGTATCGCGGCGATTACGACGCGGTGCTTCCAGCGTGCCGGTTGCCAGCGGCGCATCTTTGCGCATTGACGGTAAAAAGAACCACACCATGACGCCGCAGACGATAAAAGCTACCGCCGCGCTCAAATACATCACCGTAAAGCTAAAACCCATCGCCAGCGCATAGGCCAGCGGCGGCCCAATGACCCAGGCCAATGAGACCTGGGCGCGGAGGATTGAGCTGAACATCACCGCTTCACGACCTGTACGATCGGCATGTTCACGGGCGAGCGCAAACATCTGCGGGTTGGCGGTAGAGCCGAAGCTACTGAGAAAGACGCCGATGAACAGCAAAATAAAGTAGTTGCGGTTCCAGGCAAACAACACGCAGGCCAACATGCCCAGCACGCAACAGAAAACGATCAGTTTTTTGCGATCGCCTTTTTTATCTGAGCGACCCGCCAGAAACTGGCTCACGATAATGCCGATAACCGCGCTGCCGGTAAAAAAGAAACCCACCATGCCGGGACGGGCGTGAACCTCATCCGTCAGAAAAATACTGAGCGTCGGCGTCTGTAACGCACCGGCAATACCGGTGAGAAAAGCGACGATCAAAAAGGCGGTAGACGTCAGGTCAAACGATTTAGGCGCAGCGGCGGCGGGACTGTTGTGCATGTTTCTATATCAGTGGTGTGAAGAGAGGCGGAGTTTACGCTGCCCGTCAGAAAATAAACAGGCGTCTGAATCAAAATCGACACGAAAAATCAAAATAGCATTCCAGTTTGTTACCAGGGCGTGCTGACGCAAGCTGAAAGAAAAAAGCTGAAGCCTTTTATGCGTCAGCTATTGAGGGTCTGTTGGAGAAAAAATGTGCTTCACCTCAAAAAATTGCTACAAAACCGGTAACTTTTCTTGCGTGCTGAAGCAGAAAGATCCAGACTTCTTGAAACGTTTCAGCGCGATCTGGTTTTTTTGATAACTCAGATTGGCGCTTTTTTTCTCATAGCGGCTGAATCGTTTCAATTCAGCAGGAGAGGAGACACATGTTCCAGTTATCGGTTCAGGACATTCATCCGGGCGAGCAGGCCGGAAATAAAGAAGAGGCCATTCGGCAAATCGCCGCCGCGTTAGCGCAGGCGGGGAATGTGGCGGGCGGCTATGTTGACGGTATGCTGGCGCGCGAACAGCAAACCTCGACCTTTCTTGGCAATGGTATTGCGATTCCCCATGGCACAACAGACACGCGCGATCAGGTGCTGAAAACCGGCGTCCAGGTCTTTCAATTCCCGCAGGGCGTTACCTGGGGAGAAGGCCAGGTCGCCTACGTGGCGATTGGTATTGCCGCCAGTTCGGACGAACACCTCGGCCTGCTGCGTCAGCTGACGCATGTGCTAAGCGATGACTCCGTGGCTGAACAGCTGAAATCCGCGACAACGGCGGAAGAGCTGCGCGCATTGCTGATGGGCGAGAAGCAAAGTGAACAATTAAAACTTGATAACGAGACGATGACGCTGGATGTCATCGCCAGCTCGCTGGTCACATTGCAGGCGCTAAATGCGGCGCGTCTGAAAGAGGCGGGAGCGGTTGATGCGGCGTTCGTCGCAAAAACGATTAACGATAGTCCGATGAATCTGGGACAAGGCATCTGGCTGAACGACAGCGCGGAAGGCAATTTGCGCAGCGCTGTTGCGGTAAGCCGTGCGACCCAGGCGTTTGACGTAGAGGGTGAAAAAGCAGCCTTATTAGTCACTGTCGCGATGAACGATGAGCAGCCGATTGCCGTGCTAAAACGCCTCGGCGACCTGTTGCTGAACAATAAAGCCGATCGTCTGCTGAGCGCTGACGCCGCGACGCTGCTGGCGTTGCTGACCAGTGATGATGCGCTGACGGATGACGTACTGAGCGCGGAATTTGTAGTGCGTAATGAGCATGGTCTCCATGCCCGTCCGGGCACCATGCTGGTGAATACGATTAAACAATTTAACAGTGAAATTACCGTGACAAACCTTGATGGAACCGGCAAACCGGCAAACGGACGTAGTCTGATGAAAGTGGTGGCGTTAGGCGTGAAGAAAGGCCATCGTCTGCGCTTTACCGCGCAGGGTGAAGATGCTGAACAGGCGCTGAAAGCGATTGGCGATGCGATCGCCGCCGGTCTCGGGGAGGGCGCATAATGAGCAGGCGTGTTGCCACCATTACCCTTAATCCGGCTTACGATCTGGTTGGGTTTTGCCCTGAAATCGAACGCGGCGAAGTGAACCTGGTGAAAACCACGGGTCTGCACGCGGCGGGCAAAGGCATTAACGTTGCCAAAGTGCTGAAAGACTTAGGCATCGACGTCACCGTCGGCGGTTTTCTCGGTAAAGATAACCAGGACGGTTTTCAGCAATTGTTCAGCGAACTGGGTATCGCTAACCGCTTTCAGGTGGTTCAGGGCCGGACCCGCATCAACGTGAAGCTGACGGAAAAAGATGGCGAAGTGACCGACTTCAACTTTTCCGGCTTTGACGTGACTCCCGCAGACTGGGAACGCTTTGTTAACGACTCCCTGAGCTGGCTGGGTCAGTTCGATATGGTCTGCGTCAGCGGTAGCTTACCGGCTGGCGTGAGTCCGGAAGCGTTCACCGACTGGATGACGCGTCTGCGCAGCCAGTGTCCATGCATTATCTTTGATAGTAGCCGTGAAGCGTTAGTCGCCGGTCTTAAAGCTGCGCCGTGGCTGGTGAAACCGAATCGCCGCGAACTGGAAATTTGGGCGGGTCGTAAGCTCCCGGAAATGAAAGATGTGATTGATGCGGCGCACGCGTTACGCGAACAGGGTATCGCCCATGTGGTGATTTCGCTGGGGGCGGAAGGCGCGCTGTGGGTTAACGCCTCAGGAGAATGGATCGCTAAACCACCGGCGGTTGACGTGGTAAGTACCGTCGGCGCAGGCGATTCCATGGTTGGCGGATTGATTTACGGCCTGCTGATGCGCGAGTCCAGCGAACATACGCTGCGTCTGGCGACGGCGGTTGCCGCGCTGGCGGTCAGCCAGAGCAATGTGGGTATTACCGATCGTCCTCAGTTGGCCGCAATGATGGCGCGTGTCGACTTACAACCGTTTAACTGACAGCAGGAGAGGCATAATGAAAACGCTGCTGATAATTGACGCTAATCTCGGCCAGGCTCGCGCTTACATGGCGAAAACCCTGCTTGGAGCGGCGGCGCATAAAGCAAATCTGGAAATTATCGACAATCCGAATGATGCTGAGCTGGCGATCGTGCTGGGCGAATCTCTGCCGAACGACAATGCTCTGAACGGCAAAAAGGTTTGGCTGGGGGATATTGGTCGCGCCGTCGCGCATCCGGAACTGTTTCTGAGTGAAGCCAAAAGCCATGCGACCCCTTACAGCGCCCCTGCTGCGGCTGTTCCTGCGGCGAGCGGCGGTCCGAAACGCGTGGTCGCGGTAACGGCCTGCCCGACCGGCGTCGCCCATACTTTTATGGCGGCTGAAGCCATTGAAACGGAAGCGAAAAAACGCGGCTGGTGGGTAAAAGTCGAAACGCGCGGCTCCGTGGGGGCCGGCAATGCCATCACCCCGGAAGAGGTGGCGGAAGCGGATTTAGTGATTGTGGCGGCGGATATCGAAGTGGATCTGGCGAAGTTTGCCGGTCTCCCGATGTACCGCACGTCGACCGGCCTGGCGCTGAAAAAGACGGCGCAGGAGCTGGATAAAGCCGTAGCGGAAGCGACGCCGTATCAACCGGCGGGTAAGGCATCGCAAGCGGCGACCGAAGGGAAGAAAGAGAGCGCTGGCGCATACCGGCATCTGTTGACGGGCGTTTCTTACATGCTGCCTATGGTGGTTGCCGGGGGACTGTGTATTGCGCTTTCCTTCGCCTTTGGTATTGAAGCCTTTAAGGTGCCGGACACGCTGGCGGCGGCGCTGATGCAGATTGGCGGCGGTTCGGCGTTTGCGCTGATGGTGCCGGTACTGGCGGGCTATATCGCTTTCTCCATCGCGGATCGCCCAGGCCTTACGCCAGGTCTGATTGGCGGTATGCTGGCGGTTAGCACCGGTTCCGGTTTTATCGGCGGGATCATTGCCGGCTTCCTTGCCGGGTATATGGCGAAGCTTATCAGTACCAAACTGAAACTTCCGCAAAGTATGGAAGCGCTGAAGCCAATCCTGATCATCCCGTTAATTTCCAGTCTGGTGGTGGGGCTGGCGATGATTTACCTGATCGGTAAACCGGTTGCCGGGATTCTGGAAGGGCTCACCCACTGGCTGCAAACCATGGGGACGGTAAACGCGGTGCTGCTGGGCGCGATTCTCGGCGGGATGATGTGTACCGACATGGGTGGCCCGGTGAACAAAGCGGCGTATGCGTTTGGTGTTGGTCTGCTGAGTACGCAAACTTACGCGCCGATGGCGGCGATCATGGCCGCAGGTATGGTACCGCCGTTAGCGCTGGGTCTGGCGACGATGGTGGCGCGCCGTAAGTTCGACAAAGCGCAGCAGGAAGGCGGTAAAGCGGCGTTGGTGCTGGGGCTGTGCTTTATCACTGAAGGCGCTATTCCGTTTGCGGCACGCGACCCGATGCGTGTACTGCCGTGCTGTATCGTTGGCGGCGCGTTGACCGGGGCCATTTCTATGGCGGTAGGCGCAAAATTGATGGCGCCGCATGGCGGTCTGTTTGTTCTGCTTATCCCAGGCGCAATTACGCCGGTATTGGGATACCTGCTGGCAATTGTGGCCGGTACGCTGGTGGCAGGGCTGGCTTATGCCGTCCTGAAACGTCCGGAGACGGAAGTCACGGCAAAAGCGGCATAAGAGAAACACGCTAAAAAAGGCAGAGCGCGCTCTGCCTTTTTTATTGCCTGAAGAACATTGAGCGTCAGGCCATCGCTTCGGCAATTTGCTGGGCTTTTAACCACGCAATCTCTTCCGCCCAGATATCAGGATTGATGGTCTCCAGTATCAGCGGAATACCGTCAAAACGCCCATCCTGCATAATCCAACGAAACGCATCGTGGCCGATATTGCCTTCACCCAGACTGTGATGGCGGTCAACGCGGCTACCGAAGGCGCTTTTGGCGTCGTTCAGGTGCATTCCGCGCAAATACTGAAATCCGACAATTTTCCCGAATTCGGCGAATGTTTTTTCGCACGCCTCTGGCGTACGCAGATCGTATCCGGCGGCAAAGGCATGGCAGGTATCGATACAGACGCCAACGCGCGACTTATCTTCCACGCCGTCGATGATGGCGGCTAACTGTTCAAACTCAAACCCCAGATTACTGCCCTGACCGGCTGTATTTTCGATAACCGCCGTAACGCCCTCGGTCTGCGCGAGGGCAATATTGATGGATTCCGCGATCCGCGCCAGGCAATCCTCCTGTGCAATCTGCATCAGATGGCTACCGGGATGAAAATTAAGCAAGGTTAAGCCGAGTTGTTCACAGCGCTGCATTTCATCGAGAAAGGCATCGCGTGATTTTTCCAGCGCTTCACTGACCGGATGGCCCAGATTAATCAGGTAACTATCGTGGGGAAGGATTTGCGCCGCCGAGAAATGATACTTTTCACAGGCGATTTTAAAGTCATCAATGACCTGGGGAGTAAGGGGGGCGGCACGCCACTGACGCTGGTTTTTTGTGAAAAGCGCAAAGGCCGTTGCGCCAATTTCAGCCGCGCGGGCAGGGGCGTTAGCCAGACCGCCAGCAGCGCTGACGTGCGCTCCGATGTATTTCATAAAAGACTCCTGTTAAACCCGCTAACGGTTCATTACGAACGCTATGATAACGGGTTAACAGGCGTGAAACGTAATAATTTATGCGATAAGGCTATGGATTAGGACGTTAATGGCGCCACCGCCAATAATCAGCCAGGCGAATAATGCCAGCGCCATCAGCAGCGGTTTCGCCCCCGCTTTTTTCAATGCGCTAACGTGAGTGGTCAGACCCAACGCCGCCATCGCCATCGCCAGCAGCACCGTGTCCAGCGTCACCAGCATATCCACCACGGCTTTCGGCAGCAGGTGGAAAGAGTTGAAGATCGCCACTACGATGAAGAAAATAGCAAACCACGGAATGGTAATTTTGCTTTTTTCCGCGCCGGTCGCCGGTGAAAGCTGTTTAACGCGTGCCGCCAGAATGATCAGGAACGGCGCCAGCATCATGACACGCAGCATCTTAGCGATAACTGCCGCATTTTCCGCATCCGGGCTAACGGCATGACCCGCTGCGACCACTTGCGCGACTTCATGCATGGTTGAGCCGATATAGATGCCGTAAGTTTCCGGGCTGAACCAGTGCGCCAGCAGCGGATACATTGCCGGGTAAAGGAAAATAGCGATGGTGCCGAAAATAACGACAGTCGCGACGGCTACAGTAACCTTACTGGCTTCCGCTTTTACCACCGGTTCTGTCGCCAGTACCGCCGCCGCGCCGCAGATACTGCTACCGGCGCCAATCAGCCAGCTGGTGTGCCTGTCCAGACCAAAGACTTTTTGGCCTAAGAAGCAGGCCAGCATGAACGTGCTGGAAAGCGTTAATACGTCAATCACAATGCCGCTAATGCCCACGTCGGCGATTTGTGAAAAGGTAAGGCGGAAGCCGTAAAGGATAATCCCTAAACGCAGCAGATGTTGTTTTGCAAACAGCACGCCGCCGTCGCATTGTTTCCATATTTGTGGATAGATGGTATTCCCGATAACCATACCCAGCAGGATAGCCAGGGTCAGGGCGCTGAACCCCGCGCCTGCAACGGCAGGGATAGCGCCGCCCCACAGGGCGACTCCTGTAATGACGGCGCTCAGAGCGAGCCCCGGTATAAAATGCCACATTGTACGACAATGATTCTGCAAGGTGAGTTCTGTCATAACCTTCTCCTGTATATGGACAATAAGGTTACGGTGATCTGGTTTAAAAATAAAATTGATTATATATTTATAATTAATCTTTATAAGTGGTAAGTGAAACGCTATCGGTGGGATACGACTATGCATATTACGCTACGACAACTTGAAGTGTTTGCTGAAGTACTGAAAAGCGGTTCAACAACCCAGGCGTCGGTCATGCTGTCATTATCGCAGTCCGCCGTTAGCGCCGCGCTCACCGATCTGGAAGGTCAGCTCGGCGTACAGTTGTTTGATCGGGTGGGGAAACGGCTGGTGGTCAACGAACATGGGCGCTTGTTATACCCGCGCGCGCTGGCATTGCTGGAGCAAGCGATAGAAATTGAGCAGCTATTTCGTGAAGATAACGGCGCGATACGGGTTTATGCCAGTAGCACCATCGGCAATTACATTTTACCCGCTATGATTGCCCGCTATCGCCAGCATTATCCGGCCTTGCCGCTGGAACTCAGCGTGGGAAACAGCCAGGACGTGATTAACGCGGTGCTGGATTTTCGGGTTGATATCGGCCTGATTGAAGGACCATGTCACAGTACAGAGATTATCTCTGAGCCGTGGCTGGAAGATGAGCTGGTGGTCTTTGCCGCGCCGTCCTCGCCGCTGACGCAGGGGCCGGTGACGCTGGAACAGCTTGCGGCATCCCCATGGATTTTACGCGAGCGCGGTTCCGGTACGCGGGAAATTGTCGATTATTTGCTGTTGTCGCATTTGCCGCGCTTTCATATGGCGATGGAGTTGGGGAATTCAGAAGCGATCAAACATGCGGTGCGTCATGGACTGGGGATAAGTTGTTTATCGCGCCGGGTGATTGCTGAACAACTCCAGGCGGGAACCCTGGGCGAAGTCGCGGTGCCGTTACCGCGCCTGGTGCGCACGTTGTGGCGTGTTCATCATCGGCAGAAACATCTTTCTAACGCGTTGCAGCGTTTTTTGAGTTACTGTGAATAAAGGTGAAGAGGAGGGCTGCCCGGGCGGCATCGCCATTTTTAGTATCCGCTTACGTATACGTTATTCTCTGCTTTACTTATAATCCGTGGCCGGTCATGAAGGTCTCTTATAACCGCGCATTTGTGTCGGAAGGATAGTATTTCGTCTGTTACAATCGCGCCTCATTTTTTGGATGGATAGCATTTTCACATGGGTTCCAAAACTAAAACCACAGAAGCGCCCGCGCTACGTCGCGAATTAAAGGCGCGTCACCTGACGATGATTGCCATTGGCGGCTCCATCGGGACAGGTCTTTTCGTTGCATCTGGTGCGACAATTTCTCAGGCGGGGCCAGGCGGCGCGCTGTTTTCTTATATTCTGATTGGTTTGATGGTCTACTTCCTGATGACCAGTCTTGGCGAGCTGGCGGCCTATATGCCAGTATCTGGCTCGTTTGCGACATATGGTCAGAACTATGTGGAAGAAGGCTTTGGTTTCGCGCTGGGCTGGAACTACTGGTACAACTGGGCGGTGACTATCGCTGTTGACCTGGTTGCCGCGCAATTGGTGATGGGCTGGTGGTTCCCGGACACGCCGGGCTGGATCTGGAGCGCGCTATTCCTCTGTGTCATTTTCTTGCTGAACTACATTTCTGTACGCGGTTTTGGCGAGGCGGAGTACTGGTTCTCGTTAATTAAAGTCGCGACCGTTATTATCTTCATCATCGTTGGCGTAGCGATGATTATCGGCATTTTTAAAGGTGTCGAGCCGGTCGGCTGGAGCAACTGGACGACGGGCGATGCGCCTTTCGCTGGCGGTTTTGCGGCAATGATTGGCGTCGCGATGATCGTGGGCTTCTCTTTCCAGGGAACTGAGCTGATTGGTATTGCCGCCGGGGAATCTGAAAACCCGGAGAAGAATATTCCACGCGCGGTGCGTCAGGTGTTCTGGCGTATTCTGCTGTTTTATGTTTTCGCGATTTTGATTATCAGCCTGATCATTCCTTATACCGATCCAAACCTGCTGCGTAACGACGTCAAAGACATTAGCGTCAGTCCGTTTACCTTAGTGTTCCAGCATGCGGGCTTGTTGTCTGCGGCGGCGATAATGAATGCGGTTATCCTGACGGCGGTACTGTCTGCGGGTAACTCCGGGATGTATGCCTCGACCCGTATGCTCTACACCCTGGCCTGTGACGGTAAGGCCCCGCGTATTTTTGCGAAATTGTCCCGCGGCGGCGTACCGCGCAATGCGCTTTATGCCACCACCGTGATTGCCGGTCTTTGCTTTTTGACCTCAATGTTTGGCAACCAGACGGTCTATCTGTGGCTGTTAAACACCTCCGGTATGACGGGCTTCATCGCCTGGCTGGGGATTGCCATTAGCCATTATCGCTTCCGTCGCGGTTACGTGTTACAAGGGTATGATGTGAATGATTTGCCGTACCGTTCCGGGTTCTTCCCGCTGGGGCCGATTTTCGCCTTTGTACTGTGCCTGATTATTACGTTGGGGCAGAACTATGAAGCGTTCCTGAAAGATACCATCGACTGGGGCGGCGTCGCGGCGACCTATATCGGTATTCCGCTGTTCCTGCTTATCTGGTTCGGCTACAAGCTGATAAAAGGTACGCATTTCGTGCGCTATAGCGAAATGCACTTCCCGGAACGCGTTAAAAAGTAACGCGGTATTCTCGTCATAGGCCGGATAGGCTTTATGCCGCTATCCGGCACTGACTGCCTGAACCTGACTCTTCTAACCCTCTCATTCGAGAGGGTTTTTTGTTTTTTCTTCATGATTGGTTCAAATGACATAATTATTAACAATTAAATTGATAATTATTATCGTTTGCTTTATCGTTACGCTCGAAATCAGAAAGGATGAAGATTCGGGCGCGACCGTCACTCATGAGCCCGACTCGCCTGCATAAAAAGAGTTCGCCGTGATAACCGTTATCGCAGGCGAAACGTAATGCGTTGTGAGCGATAACCGATTTTTTTTGTCGTATTTACCTCATGGAGAAATGGAATGTTTAGGTTTAACCCTTTCGTTCGGGTAGGGCTTTGTATGTCCGCAGTTACGTTGGCCTGGCCGGTTGCCGCGGCAACGGATGATGGTGAAACCATGGTCGTTACCGCGTCCGCCATCGAACAAAATCTGAAAGATGCGCCAGCAAGTATCAGCGTCATTACCCAGCAAGATTTACAGCGCAGGCCCGTGCAAAACCTGAAAGATGTCCTGAAAGAGGTGCCGGGCGTACAGCTCACTAACGAAGGGGATAACCGTAAAGGCGTGAGTATTCGTGGTCTGGACAGCAGTTATACGCTGATCCTGATCGACGGTAAGCGCGTTAACTCCCGTAACGCGGTCTTCCGCCATAATGATTTTGATCTGAACTGGATACCGGTTGACGCTATCGAACGTATTGAAGTGGTGCGTGGCCCCATGTCCTCGCTGTATGGCTCCGATGCGCTGGGCGGCGTGGTCAACATTATCACCAAAAAAATTGGTCAGAAATGGCACGGCAGCGTCACGGTTGACTCCACTATTCAGGAACATCGCGACCGTGGCGATACTTATAACGGTCAGTTCTTTACCAGCGGTCCGCTGATCGACGGCGTGCTGGGAATGAAAGCCTACGGTAGCCTGGCGAAACGCGAAAAAGACGAGCAGCAGAGTTCCGCCACCACCGCTACGGGTGAAACGCCGCGCATTGAAGGATTTACCAGCCGGGATGGAAACGTCGAGTTTGCCTGGACACCAAACGAAAATCATGACGTTACCGCAGGCTACGGTTTTGATCGCCAGGACCGGGACTCAGACTCGCTGGATAAAAACCGTCTGGAACGGCAAAACTATGCGTTGAGCCATAACGGACGTTGGGATCTCGGCAATAGTGAGCTCAAATTCTACGGCGAAAAAGTGGAAAACAAAAACCCCGGCAACAGTAGCCCTATCACGTCAGAAAGCAATTCGATTGACGGGAAATACGTTCTGCCGTTAGCGTCTGTCAACCAGTTCCTCACCTTCGGCGGCGAATGGCGTCACGATAAACTGAGCGATGCGGTGAACCTGACCGGCGGTTCCAGTACTAAAACCTCCGCCAGCCAGTACGCTCTGTTCCTTGAAGATGAGTGGCGCATCTTCGAACCGCTGGCGCTGACCACCGGTATTCGTATGGATGACCATGAAACCTATGGCGATCACTGGAGCCCGCGTGCTTATCTGGTCTATAACGCAACGGATACCCTGACGGTGAAAGGTGGGTGGGCCACGGCCTTTAAAGCGCCGTCGCTATTGCAATTAAGCCCGGACTGGGCGACCAACTCCTGCCGTGGCGGATGCCGCATTGTCGGTAGCCCGGATCTGAAACCTGAAACCAGTGAAAGCTGGGAGCTCGGCCTTTATTACCGGGGCGAAGAAGGCATACTGGAGGGCGTGGAAGCGAGCGTTACCACGTTCCGTAACGATGTGGACAATCGCATCAGCATTAGCCGTACCCCTGACGTTAACGCCGCGCCCGGCTATTCCAACTTTGTCGGTTTCGAAACCAACAGTCGGGGACAGCGCGTTCCGGTCTTCCGTTATTACAACGTGAATAAAGCGCGTATTCAGGGCGTGGAAACCGAGTTGAAAGTTCCGTTTAACGAGGCGTGGAAACTGTCGTTGAATTACACCTATAACGACGGGCGCGACGTCAGTAATGGCGGGAACAAGCCGCTTTCCGATCTGCCGTTCCACACCGCGAACGGTACGCTGGACTGGAAACCGGTGCAGCTCGAAGACTGGTCATTCTACGTATCAGGGAATTATACCGGGCGTAAGCGGGCCGACAGCGCAACAGCGAAAACGCCGGGCGGGTACGTGGTCTGGGATACCGGCGCGGCATGGCAGGCGACGAAAAACGTTAAACTGCGTGCGGGCGTTCTGAACGTGGGCGATAAAGATCTCAAACGCGACGACTACGGTTATACCGAAGACGGACGTCGTTACTTTATGGCGGTGGATTACCGTTTCTGACAGAGACTGGCGACAGCCGCGTTTTGCCGCTGTCGCCAGAATGTTATAACCGATGCAGCCTGGAGAGCAGCGCCAGCGACAGAGTCGTTAGCAGAATGGCGATCACCGCATAGATATAAACGCCCGACCACGCCCAGCTATTTTTCACCATAATTACCGGCACACCGGCCATTGCCGCGCCGACATAGCTGAACAATCCCCGAAAGCCGGTAATCGATCCCGCCGCATCCTTATGGGTCACATCCAGACAGCCGACGGCAAAAAGCATATGCGGTCCGTATAAGGCGAAGCCCATGATGGTGAACAGAATCGCGGTGAGGGTGTAAGAGGTATCCTGAACCAGCGGCACCAGCACGATGCATATGCACAGCGCTAACGCGAAGATTAATCCGGTCATCCAGCGGTTACTTTTGAACATAAAGTCAGACAAGTAGCCTGCCAGCAACCCACCTGCCAGTCCGCCCGCCTCAAACCAGGAAATAATCGAGTTCGCTTTTATCAGGCTCCAGCCGTGAACCTGCGAATAGTAAATCTGCGGCCAGTCGTTAAGGATAGTGCGCGCAATATAAACCGACATATCACCGATAATAATGATCCATACCAGTGGATTGGTCAGGATATATTTCACAAAAATCTGCCAGAAGCTCAGGTTGACCGGGCTGGCCTTGACCTGGGCCAGTTCCGTCGGGTCGTTACGCCACTGCCCCACGTTGGGCAAACCTAACGTACCGGGACGATCTTTAATGGTAAATAGCGCCACTATCCCCATCAGCAGCGAAATGGCGCCGGGAACATAAAATCCCATTTTCCAGCTACCGCTAAAGGCGATAGCAAAACTGGTCAGCAGCGGCGCGAGGCTGCCGCCGATATTGTGCGCCGCTTCAACGATAGCCCACCAGCGTCCCCGTTCGTTTTTCGAAAACCACGAGGCCATAATTTTCGCCATCGGCGGAAAGCTGGTGCCCTGTAATATCGCGTTGAGACTGTACAGCACGTAGAATGCCGCCACGCTGTCGGAAAAGCCGAACAGAATATTTACAATCCCCACGCCAATCAGCACCGGGCCGGTCATGGCTTTCGGGTTAATTTTATCGACCAGCATCCCGCCGACAAACTTCATCGCGCCATAAAGAATGTAAAAAATAGAAGACATAATGGCGAAGTCTTCTGCGGTCAGCGACGTTTCCGTCAGCATGGCCGGCATCGCGGCGGAGAAGTTTTTACGGGTAAGATAAAAGACGGCATAAGAGATAAAGACCGAGGCGATAATCTCAAAACGAAATTTTTTATAGGTCTGGTCTATCTCTTTTTTCTCTTTTACAATCGGCTTATCGGGCTGGCTGAAAATAAATGTTTTTATACTCATTTTAAAATTCCCTTCCGGCGAGGTGAGTCGCGTTATAATTCATCTTCAATAAGAAAAAGAAGCAATTCGAAACCGTGATAATTAATCTGATGGTGGATTTTTTTCCGTACAACCGGCTTCGCTTTCCAGGCAATACCGGTGCCAGCATGTTCTAACATCGGCAGATCGTTGGCGCCATCACCGCAGGCAATAATATTCTCCGTGGCAATATTTAACCGGGCAGCCAGGTCAACCAGCGTCTGTTTTTTGTTTGCGGCGTTCATAATCGGCAAGGTAATGTTATCCGTCAGAACGTTATCGCGTATTTCAACCGTATTCGAAAAGGCATAATCCAGTTGATACCGTTCTTTTAGACGCTGGGTGAATATATCCAGTCCCCCGGAGATAATCGCGGTTTTAAATCCTTTGGCCTTGATGACTGGCAGAATAGTTAACAGGCCTGGCGAAAGGGTCATGCGATCGCATACGGCGTTCAGCACTGCTTTCGGTGTGCCTTTCAACATTCCGATACGTCGGGTAAAACTGGCGTTAAAATCAAGCTTGCCCTCCATCGCCTGTTGGGTAATGGCGGTGATTTGCGTCGACATGCCAAGCTCGCGGGCAATTTCATCCACGCCTTCTTCCGCAATAAATGTCGAGTCCATATCAAACGCGATAATACCGTTAGCAGGCAGTGGCTGCGGCTTAATAAAAAAATCAAACTGCCATTGCAATGAGAGTTCGCGTAAATAGCGATAAAATTCAGGCGTCAGACATTCCGCTGGCAGCGTAAGCTTTAAATAAGCGGTATTGATAAGCGCGGCATAACGTTTATCAAATAATAGCGGAAACGGCATGGTGACGGCATTAAATAACGTTTCCTGTAATTTTTTCTGAAACGTATCGATATCCTGTGTAGTAATAAAATAAATAATGCTCATATGATAACTCCCTTAATTTACGGGTATTATAATGGCTCTTTTGCGGCGTGGAATCTCGTGCTATCACAGATATCACAGCCAGAAAAGGGCTAAAAAAGCGTTGTTTTTGATACCAGGTAAAGTTCAGACACAAAAGGTATCACTTTTGATATGCCAACTGTGCGAGGATGTTATTTATTACTGAACGCGAATGACACTGAAAGGATTGATATAACGATGGAGAGTTGCCTTGATATATTCAAAATAGTAATAGGTCCATCCAGCTCACGTACCGTAGGGCCGATGCGCGCCGCCTGTCACTTTATTTCATTGCTCAGAGAACAAGAGACGTTACCGCTAATTCGGGAAATTGAAATCGAGCTGTATGGCGCGTTATCGTTAAGCCGCAAGTGCCACAATGTGGATACCGCCCTTTATCTTGGGCTGCTGGGTTGCCAGCCGGAGAATGTCGATCTCCGTTCGTATATGGCGGTGATTAAGCGTGCGGAAAATGAAAACAAAATCGAACTCCCGCTCTCCGACGCGGGCGGAATCACGATAAAAGTCAAGATTATCGCCAATCACCAGGCGCATCCAGGCCATCCTTATGCCATGACGTTTCGCGCCAGAGATGATTATTTCACGGTGTATGAAGAGACCTGGTTTTCGACCGGCGCCGGACAGGTTCGCAAACATGGCGAGCCGCTGACGCCATCGCTTCCTTTGCGTACAGTGTCGCCCTTTGAATTTAGTCATGCCGCGCAGTTGCTGGCGCTGTGTCGGCGTAACGGCCTGTCCGTGGCGGCGCTGATGATGAAAAATGAGCTGTGCCGCCACTCGCCACAGACGTTGCAGAATTATCTGGCGCAAATATGGGACGTGATGCAGCAGGCGGTTTATCGCGGCCTGCATACTGAGGGGGTATTACCCGGCCCCTATCAGGTACCGCGGCGCGCCTGCGCGTTACATAAGACGTTACAGGCTAATCGCTCCGCCAGCGATTTTTTAACCGCGCTGAACTGGGTCAATGCCTTCGCGATTGCGGTAAGCGAAGAAAATGCCAGCGGCGGACAGATTGTTACCGCGCCAACCAATGGTGCGTGCGGCATCATTCCGGCAGCGCTTTGCTGGTATGATAAATTTGTCACGCCGCTGGAGCCCGGTGCTCTGACCCGTTTCTTCCTGACCGCCGCCGCTATCGCGATGTTGTTTAAACAAAACGCCTCTATTCTGGGATCTGAAGTTGGCTGTCAGGGGGAAATCGGCGTGGCGTGCTCAATGGCGGCGGCGGGCCTGGCTGAACTAATGGGCGCATCCGTGGAGCAAACGCTGAGCGCCGCTGAAATTGCCATGGAACATCATCTGGGATTGACCTGCGATCCGCTGGGCGGACAGGTACAAATTCCCTGCATAGAGAGAAATGCTATCTCTGCCGTGAAAGCGATAAACGCGGCGACGATGGCGATGAGTCGCGTAAGCGAACCCTGTATTTCGCTCGATGAGATCATTGCTGCGATGTACGAGACCGGTAAAGACATGAGCGCTAAATACCGTGAAACGTATCATGGTTCGCTGGGGAAAATTCAGCCGCGCAAGAGAGGGTAACAGCGTGAAATACAATACGATGAATAACGATGAGATTATCCTGTCGTTGTGCGCCCGCTTAAAGGAGACGCGTCTGTCTCTTTCGATGACCCAGCAGCAGCTTGCCGATCGCGCGCACGTTGGCATTGCCACCATCAAGCGTATCGAGAAGGGAGGAGGGCTCAATCTTGATACGTTAATTTCTCTCCTGCGGGCGCTGGATAAGTTGCATAATCTTGATGCGGTGCTGTTTGAATCCGAGCTGCGTAATTTTCACGAAAGTTATGAAGGCGGAGAGGGCAGCGGCCGCCTTCAGGTACGCCAGCAGGCCGCGGATTTAAATAATAAATCTTCCGCGCCGCAGTCGGAGGAGGTGAATTACAGCGCGGCGCTGGAAAATTCATTATGTTGGTGACGTCTCACGCTCGTCCCGTAAATACCGGGCATGAAAGCGCAGATGGTCCTCAATGAAGGACGCAATAAAATAATAGCTATGATCGTAGCCAGGCTGGATTCTTAGCGTCATCGGCCAGGCGGTTTGCCGCGCGGCTTCCGCCAGTACGGCGGGCTGAAGCTGATCGGCGAGGAATTGATCGCTGTCGCCCTGATCGATGAGCACAGGAATGGCGTCCTGCGGCTGGCTGGCCAGCATTAATTCGCAGCTATCCCACTCAGTCCAGGCTGATTCATCTTCGCCGAGATAAGCGGTAAGCGCTTTGATTCCCCACGGCACGCGGCTGGGGTTGACGATAGGCGCAAAAGCAGAGACGCTGGTGTATTTGCCCGGATTTTTCAGCGCCATGATTAATGCGCCGTGGCCGCCCATCGAGTGCCCGCTGATGGCGCAACGGTCGCTGACGTTAAACTGTGTCTGGATAAGCGCCGGAAGCTCATCGCGCAGGTAATCGTACATGCGATAATGGCTGGCCCAGGGCGGCTGTGTGGCATTGAGATAAAACCCGGCGCCGTGGCCTAAATCGTATCCGCTATCGTCGGCGACCTGTTCACCGCGTGGACTGGTATCCGGCATCACCAATACAATGCCCAGTTCTGCTGCGATACGCTGCGCGCCTGCTTTGGTGGTAAAGTTCTCATCATTGCAGGTCAACCCAGACAACCAGTACAGTACCGGAGGCGGTTCATTATCCTGAGTCGGCGGAAGAAAAATGCTGAATGTCATGGCGCAGTTTAGCGTGGCGGCATGATGACGCCAGCGCTGCTGCCAGCCGCCAAAACATCGGTGCTCTTCGAGCATTTCCATGCGGGGGCTCCTTTTATAGTGAACCTGATAAGGTATGCAGATTCTTCATAATACAGATTATTCACCGCGTTGTGAGTAACTTTCACTTCCGTAATACATAAACATGCTTCATCATTTAAATAACGTTGCGTTAACAAATATGCCCTTTGTCCTGCCATCATTTTCGCACCGGAACAGATGTCATGAAAGGCAGCGACAATTTCAACAATTATGGGCGTGAATACTGGATTATGTGCGCTACCTCACGCACAATAATCACACTGTCACAATATTGACAAACTTTGCCCCATGCAGGGCAGAGGCGCCACACCTGCAGGAGAACACGATTAATGCCATCACTCAGTAAAGAAGCGGCCCTGGTTCATGACGCGCTGGTTGCCCGGGGGCTGGAAACGCCGCTGCGCCCGCCTATGGATGAACTGGATAATGAAACGCGAAAAAGCCTTATCGCAGGGCATATGACTGAGATTATGCAGTTGCTGAATCTCGATTTGAGCGATGACAGTCTGATGGAAACGCCGCATCGTATCGCTAAGATGTACGTTGACGAGATTTTCGCCGGCCTCGACTATGCCAATTTCCCGAAAATTACCCTCATTGAAAATAAAATGAAGGTGGATGAAATGGTCACCGTCCGCGATATCACGCTGACCAGCACCTGTGAACATCACTTCGTGACCATTGATGGCAAAGCGACCGTCGCGTATATCCCCAAAGATTCCGTGATCGGCCTGTCGAAAATTAACCGCATCGTGCAATTCTTCGCCCAGCGTCCGCAGGTTCAGGAACGTTTGACCCAACAAATTCTGACGGCGCTGCAAACCTTGCTCGGCACCAATAATGTAGCGGTATCGATTGATGCGGTGCATTACTGCGTGAAAGCGCGCGGTATTCGTGACGCAACCAGCGCCACGACGACGACGTCGCTGGGCGGATTGTTTAAGTCCAGCCAGAATACGCGCCAGGAGTTTCTGCGTGCCGTTCGCCATCATCCATGATTAAGGTGGAGACGATGGAGCGTAATGTCACGCTGGATTTTGTACGTGGCGTCGCTATCCTCGGTATCCTGCTTCTTAACATTAGCGCCTTTGGATTGCCGAAGGCGGCTTATCTCAATCCCGCCTGGTACGGCGCGATCGTTCCCGAAGACGCCTGGTCCTGGGCGATTCTCGATATTGTGGCGCAGGCTAAGTTTCTTACGCTGTTCGCGTTGTTGTTTGGCGCGGGGCTACAAATGCTGCTTCCGCGTGGTAAACAGTGGATTCAGTCGCGCTTAACGCTATTGGTACTGTTAGGTTTTATCCATGCGTTATTCTTTTGGGACGGCGACATTCTGCTGGCCTACGGTCTGGTCGGGTTAATTTGCTGGCGACTGATACGCGATGCGCCTTCGGTAAAAAGCCTGTTCAATACCGGCATACTCCTTTATCTGGTCGGGATTGGCGTGCTACTGCTGCTGGGCGTGGTATCGAGTAGCGAAACCAGCCGCGCCTGGACGCCGGATGCGTCGGCAATATTGTATGAAAAATACTGGAAGCTGAATGGCGGCATGGAGGCTATCAGCAACCGGGCAGAGATGCTGTCGAATAGTTTACTGGCGCTCGGCGCGCAGTATGGCTGGCAACTGGCGGGTATGATGCTGCTGGGCGCTGCGCTAATGCGTAGCGGCTGGCTGAAAGGTCAGTACAGTCTGCGGCACTATCGCCGTACCGGGGCTCTGCTGGTGGCGTTAGGGCTAATGATCAACCTGCCTGCGGTCATCTTACAATGGCGGCTGGACTGGGCGTACCGCTGGTGCGCCTTCTTATTGCAGGCGCCGCGCGAACTGAGCGCGCCGTTGCAAACGCTGGGCTATGCCGCGCTGATGTTTGGCTTCTGGCCGCAGCTTAGCCGATGCAGACTGACGCTTGCCATTGCCTGCGTAGGGCGAATGGCGCTGACCAATTATCTGCTGCAGACGATCATCTGTACCACGCTGTTTTATCAGTTTGGCTTATTTATGAAATTCAATCGACTGGAACTCTTGTTCTTTGTCGTTCCGGTATGGGCAATAAACCTTCTCTTTTCCGTCATCTGGCTACGTTTCTGGCGACAGGGACCGGTCGAGTGGTTATGGCGTCAACTCACGTTGCGCGCGTCAGGATCGCTCAGATAACGATCTGGATCACATTCATTAACAAAATGGCTGTAACCGTTTCCATCCCTGTGATGTTTCTCACGCAGCCCTGGGCAGGGTGCTGACAAAATAGCCGCCTGCTAACGGGGCATTTGTGAGCATTTTTGAACTCAAACAGGGCAGTGAATATGATCACCATTCGTGATGTAGCGCGCCAGGCTGGCGTGTCTGTAGCGACCGTTTCCCGCGTACTGAATAACAGCGCGTTGGTCAGTCCCGACACCCGTGACGCCGTTATGCAGGCCGTCACCCTGCTGGGATATCGGCCAAATGCGAATGCGCAAGCGCTGGCCACTCAGGTGAGCGACACCATCGGCGTCGTGGTTATGGATGTTTCCGATGCCTTTTTCGGCGCTCTGGTGAAAGCCGTAGATCTGGTCGCGCAGCAGCACCAGAAATATGTTCTCATTGGCAACAGTTATCATGAGGCGGAAAAAGAGCGCCATGCGATTGAAGTCTTGATCCGTCAGCGTTGTAACGCATTGATTGTTCACTCAAAAGCCTTAACCGATCGCGAGCTGAGCGACTTTATGGATCAGATCCCCGGTATGGTGCTGATTAACCGTATCGTGCCGGGTTATGCGCATCGTTGTGTTTGTCTCGACAATGTGAGCGGCGCCAGAATGGCGACCCGAATGTTGCTGAATAATGGACATCAACGCATCGGCTACCTGGCCTCCAGCCACCGTATTGAAGATGACGCGATGCGCAGAGAAGGGTGGTTACACGCGCTGCAAGAGCAGGGGATTGCTGCGTCGGAGAGCTGGATAGGCACCGGCACGCCGGACATGCAGGGCGGCGAGTCGGCAATGGTTGAGTTGCTGGGACGCAATCTGCAACTGACGGCGGTATTTGCCTATAACGATAACATGGCGGCGGGCGCGCTGACGGCGTTAAAAGATAACGGCATCGCCATTCCCTTGCATCTGTCTGTCATCGGTTTCGATGATATCCCTATTGCTCGTTATACCGATCCTCAGTTGACTACCGTGCGCTATCCTATTGCTTCTATGGCGAAAATCGCGACCGAGCTGGCGTTACAGGGGGCCGCAGGCACGCTGGATATCACGGCGACGCACTGCTTTATGCCGACCCTGGTACGGCGCCATTCGGTGGCATGGCGACAGAATGCGGTACTGATCACTAACTGATTACGCACCGCATGTAACCGTTTTCAATCTGTGAGTAAATTCACAGTTTATTAACATTGTGATAGCTATGATGACAACGTTTGTCGCACTGTAACTAACGTGTAACAGTTAGTTGTCAGTTTTGCTGGGGTATTTCGCTTATAAAAACCGTTATCACAATATCCCGCGACTACCGGACAAAAATAAAGAGTTGAATAAGAGCTTATCCCATTAGGGCTATTTTACTTGCCATTTTGGACCTGGGCAGTGCTCGCCAAAACGCGTTAGCGTTTTGAACGCCGCTAGCGGCGGCCCGAAGGGCGAGCGTAGCGAGTCAAACCTCACGTACTACGTGTACGCTCCGGTTTTTGCGCGCTGTCCGTGTCCAAACTGGCTGCGCCAATAACGCCTGGTGGGATAGGCTCTAAATACGCTTCGGCGTTCAGTAACACGCGTTAACGTGCTGAACAGCCGGGCATTTTTTTACGCTATACCCTACATAATAAAACCGGAGCTACCATGAATAAGAAGGTACTGACCCTTTCTGCCGTGATGGCAAGTCTGTTATTCGGCGCGCACGCGCACGCGGCTGATACTCGTATTGGCGTGACGATTTATAAATATGACGATAACTTTATGTCCGTGGTGCGTAAGGCTATTGAAAAAGATGGCAAATCCGCGCCGGATGTTCAGCTACTGATGAATGACTCGCAAAACGATCAGTCCAAACAGAATGATCAAATTGACGTTTTATTGGCGAAAGGGGTTAAAGCTCTGGCGATTAACCTGGTCGACCCGGCAGCCGCCGGTACGGTGATTGAGAAAGCGCGCGGGCAAAATGTGCCGGTGGTGTTCTTTAACAAAGAGCCTTCCCGCAAAGCGCTGGACAGCTATGACAAGGCGTATTATGTCGGGACTGACTCTAAAGAATCCGGTGTGATTCAGGGCGACTTGATTGCCAAACACTGGCAGGCGAATCAGGGTTGGGATCTGAATAAAGACGGTAAAATTCAGTATGTTCTGCTGAAAGGCGAGCCGGGGCACCCGGATGCTGAAGCCCGTACGACGTATGTGGTGAAAGAGTTAAATGATAAAGGTATTCAGACCGAGCAACTGGCGTTAGACACCGCTATGTGGGATACCGCGCAGGCAAAAGATAAGATGGATGCCTGGCTGTCTGGCCCGAACGCTAACAAGATTGAAGTGGTTATCGCGAATAACGATGCGATGGCGATGGGCGCGGTAGAGGCGCTGAAAGCGCATAATAAATCGTCGATTCCGGTCTTTGGCGTCGATGCGTTACCGGAAGCCCTGGCGCTGGTGAAATCGGGCGCGATGGCCGGTACGGTACTGAATGACGCCAACAATCAGGCGAAAGCGACATTCGATCTGGCGAAAAACCTCGCCGAAGGCAAGGGCGCGGCTGACGGCACCAGCTGGAAGATTGAGAACAAAATCGTGCGCGTGCCTTATGTCGGCGTGGACAAAGACAATCTGAGCGAATTTACCCAAAAATAACTTTTCCGTCTGTGGGCGCAATTTTGTTGCGCCCTGAAACCGTGGAAGGGTGACGCGCCGCAGACCGGATAACGTATTTCTTTTGCCATCCGGCGCGGATAGTCATAATTAAAAAGGCCGACAGGGTATCATTATGGGCAGCACGATTTCTCCGCCGTCGGGTGAATATTTGTTGGAAATGCGTGGCATTAACAAATCATTTCCCGGCGTGAAAGCGCTTGATAATGTCAACTTAAACGTTCGTCCGCACTCTATTCATGCATTAATGGGCGAAAACGGCGCAGGCAAATCAACATTATTAAAATGTCTTTTCGGTATTTACCAAAAAGATTCCGGCAGCATTGTATTTCAGGGAAAAGAAGTGGACTTCCATTCGGCGAAAGAAGCGCTGGAGAATGGGATTTCGATGGTACACCAGGAGTTAAACCTGGTATTACAACGTTCGGTCATGGATAACATGTGGCTGGGACGTTATCCCACCAAAGGTATGTTTGTCGACCAGGATAAAATGTACCAGGATACCAAAGCGATATTTGATGAACTGGATATCGATATTGACCCACGCGCGCGCGTAGGAACGTTATCCGTTTCGCAAATGCAGATGATCGAAATTGCGAAGGCGTTTTCCTATAACGCTAAGATCGTTATTATGGATGAACCGACCTCATCGTTAACTGAGAAAGAGGTTAATCATCTGTTCACGATTATTCGCAAGCTGAAAGAACGCGGCTGCGGTATTGTTTATATCTCGCATAAAATGGAAGAAATTTTTCAATTGTGCGATGAAATTACTATTTTGCGCGACGGTCAGTGGATTGCCACCCAGCCGCTGGAAGGGCTGGATATGGATAAGATCATTGCGATGATGGTCGGGCGTTCCCTGAACCAGCGTTTCCCGGATAAAGAAAATAAGCCGGGCGACGTGATTCTGGAGGTCCGTCACCTGACCTCGCTGCGTCAGCCTTCCATTCGCGATGTCTCCTTTGATTTGCACAAGGGCGAAATTCTGGGCATTGCCGGTCTGGTTGGGGCAAAGCGTACCGATATCGTCGAAACGCTGTTTGGCATTCGTGAGAAGTCGTCCGGGACAATCACTTTACATGGCAAGAAAATTAATAATCACACTGCGAACGAAGCGATTAACCACGGTTTTGCGCTGGTGACGGAAGAGCGTCGTTCCACCGGAATTTACGCCTATCTGGATATCGGATTTAACTCATTAATTTCGAATATCCGTAATTATAAAAATAAAGTGGGGTTACTGGATAATTCCCGGATGAAAAGCGACACCCAATGGGTCATTGATTCCATGCGGGTAAAAACGCCGGGGCATCGCACGCAAATTGGTTCGCTTTCCGGCGGCAATCAGCAAAAGGTGATCATTGGTCGCTGGCTATTAACGCAGCCGGAAATATTAATGCTGGACGAACCGACCCGCGGCATTGATGTCGGCGCAAAATTTGAAATTTATCAGCTTATTGCGGAACTGGCGAAAAAAGGCAAGGGGATCATCATTATCTCTTCTGAAATGCCGGAGCTGTTAGGGATTACCGATCGTATCCTGGTGATGAGTAACGGTCTCGTTTCCGGCATTGTCGATACTAAAACAACAACGCAAAACGAAATTTTGCGTCTTGCTTCTTTGCACCTTTAAGATCAGGGGCTCCTTATGAGTGCGTTAAACAAGAAAAGCTTTTTGACCTGGCTGAAAGAGGGCGGAATTTACGTCGTTCTTTTAGTGTTGCTGGCGATTATTATTTTCCAGGACCCGACTTTTTTAAGTTTGCTGAATTTAAGTAATATTCTGACGCAATCTTCGGTACGTATTATTATCGCGCTGGGCGTGGCGGGACTCATCGTCACCCAGGGGACAGATCTGTCGGCGGGGCGTCAGGTAGGGCTGGCGGCGGTCGTGGCGGCAACATTACTGCAATCAATGGAAAACGCCAATAAAGTGTTTCCGGAAATGGCGACCATGCCGATTGCGCTGGTCATCCTGATTGTCTGCGCGATTGGCGCGGTGATTGGCTTGGTGAACGGCATCATCATTGCTTACCTGAACGTGACGCCGTTTATTACCACGCTTGGCACGATGATTATCGTTTATGGGATCAACTCCCTTTACTATGACTTTGTCGGCGCTTCGCCCATTTCCGGCTTTGACAGCGGCTTTTCCACCTTTGCACAGGGCTTTGTGGCGATGGGCAGTTTCCGGCTCTCATACATCACCTTTTACGCTCTGATTGCGGTAGCGTTTGTCTGGGTGCTGTGGAATAAGACCCGTTTTGGTAAAAACATTTTTGCTATTGGCGGCAACCCGGAAGCGGCGAAAGTTTCTGGCGTAAACGTGGCGCTGAACCTGCTGATGATTTATGCGCTCTCCGGCGTGTTTTATGCCTTCGGCGGCTTACTGGAAGCAGGGCGTATTGGTTCTGCCACCAACAACCTCGGCTTTATGTATGAACTGGATGCGATTGCCGCGTGCGTGGTCGGGGGCGTATCGTTTAGCGGCGGAGTGGGTACGGTCTTCGGCGTGGTGACCGGCGTCATTATCTTTACCGTCATCAACTACGGCCTGACCTATATCGGGGTAAACCCGTACTGGCAGTACATTATCAAAGGCGGCATTATCATTTTCGCCGTGGCGCTGGACTCGCTGAAATACGCGCGTAAGAAGTAGTTATCCAGACCTATTGCCTTGCTTATCAGATAACCCGGCGCAGCGAAACTGCGCGCCGGGCTTCATACCGAGAGCTACAGTGTTAACGCGTGCTCTTTTTCGCCTTTTTTAAATTTGACCTCGCCTAAATCAATACAGGCGACCGGGCAGACATGACCGCACAGCAGACAACCGACGCATTTTTCCGTATTGCAATGCGGCGTGCGGCTGTGTTCATCCCACTCCATCGCCTGATGACCGCCGTCATAGCAGGAGATATAGCAACGTCCGCAGCCGACGCATTTCTCCTGATTAATCCGCGGATAGACGATATAGCTGCGATCCAGGTCTTCCGCCGGGATAATATTGCCATTCGCCAGCCCGATCATCTCCTGTAATGAGGCAAATCCCTGATCGGCCAGATAGTGGCTGAGGCCGCTCGCCATATCTTCTACAATGCGATAACCGTATTGCATAATGCCTGTCGTCACCTGTAGGGTCGCCGCGCCCAGCAGCAGAAATTCGGCAGCGTCTTCCCAGGTTTCAATGCCGCCGATACCGCTAATCGGGAAATCGCGCAGTTCAGGGTGCATTCGCAACTGCTGGATAAAACGCAGCGCAATGGGTTTCACCGCTTTTCCTGAATAACCGGAGATACTGGATTTACCGTTAACCACCGGCATCCCGATTTTGCGGTTCAGGTCGATGTTAGTAATGGATTTCACGGTGTTGATGGTGGCGATACCGTCGGCTCCGCCGCGTTTGGCGGCCAGCGCGACTTCGCACATATCGCCAATATTCGGCGTCATTTTCGCCAGCATTGGCAAAGATGAACCGCGTTTTACGGCGCGGCAGTATTTTTCAACCAGTTCCGGGCTTTGCCCTACATCGCTTCCCATGGCGTGCGAGGTCATCTGCGGGCAAGAGAAGTTACACTCAATCATATCCGCGCCGGCTTCTTCAACCAGACGCGCCAGTTCCTGCCACTGCTGTTCATTTTCTCCCATGATGGAAGCAATCAGCACCTTATCCGGATAATCCTGTTTTAGCCGTCGAATGGCGGCCAGATTCTCTTCCAGCGGATGCTCAGCAATTTGCTCCATGTTTTTGAAGCCAATAAAACCGGTATCTTCTTTCGTCAGGTGATCAAAACGTGGAGAGACTTCGTTGGCAATAAAAAAACCAATGGTTTTAAAAACGATCCCGCCCCAGCCGGTATCATAGGCTTTGGCGCACATCTCATAACAATTGCCTACCGGAGAAGAAGAAAGACAAAACGGATTGGGAAACTTAACGCCGCAAAAGGTAACAGACAAATCTTTTGTTAACATGAGCAGGCCTCCTCTAAATAATGATGAATAGCCTGAGCGGCTTCTTTTCCGGTTTTTACCGCATAAACGACGGTCTTATCACCTTTAACAATATCGCCAGCGGCAAAGATCGCCGGGTCGTCGGTTTGATAATTATGCGTGTCGATAATATTATGCTGCGCTTTTATCTCCGCAAAGGTATCCAGTCGCGCGTGCTGCCCCACGGCCAAAATAATATTTTCCGCTTCCAGCGTCAGTTCTCCTGAGTGGCGTACATGGTGGAAGGTCACTTTATTTCCGCTGACGGCGACAGGCGTAAAGCCATCAATAATCGATACGCCTAATGCCTGCGTGCTGGTAAATTCTTTTTCGCTGGCGGGGAATTCGGCTAATTCTTCCCGCGCCACGCAGGTGACGGAAGGGCAGCCGAGAATTTTTAACGTACTGGCGACATCCATCGCTACGTCGCCGCCGCCAATAATTAATGCGCTACGCGGAACGCTAATATCGCCGTCGGCCTGACGGGCGCGCTGTAAAAAATCAACGGCAATCTCTACGTGACTGGCTTGCTCAAATAACGGTAAACCAGAGCCACAGGACATCCCGACGGTCATCAGCACGGCGCGATATTCGGCTTTGAGTTGCGCAAGCGATAGCGACCCGCCCACCTCACAATTACATTTAATATTGACGCCCATTTCTACAATGCGGGCAATTTCCTGATCGAGTACGCTTTGCGGCAGACGAAATGCCGGGATGCCGTGACGCAGCCATCCGCCGGGCTGCGGCTGTTTTTCGTAAATGGTGACGTCATAGCCTAAATGCGTGAGCGTCACGCTTGCCTGCAAACCTGCCGGACCCGCGCCAATAATCGCGACTTTCCCGCGTGTTTTACTCCCGGGCTGATAAATCTGCATGGCAGTCTGCTGTTCAAAATCGGTAATAAAACGTTGCAGGCGTGCAATATCAATAGGTTTATCTATCCCGGAACGTGTACATCCGCGCTGGCATAATTTTTCCGTCGGACAGACTCTGGCGCAGACGGCGCCAAGCGCATTATTTTCCCGGATAGTTTCCGCTGCGCCTTTAAAATTGCGAAAGTAAATAGAACGAATAAATTTCCCCGGATCGGTTTGCGCCGGGCAAGCCTGACTACAGGGCGCATCGTGACATAATAAACAACGTGAAGCCTCTTTTATTGCCAGTAATGGCGTAAAACCAGGCGTGAGTTCATCCAGATAATTTTGTTGCGGCATATAATCTTCCTTAATGCTTGAATAAATTAAGGCGAAACGCAAATAACGCGTTTTAATGATCTAAAATCTACCGCCAGCCTAAGCATTGAAAGAAGGGTATTCTGTGAAAGAATTCACAAAAAAATGAAACCAGAATGCAAAACAGCATTTGTTCCTTATATCATAATAATAACTATTCTCAATTTTAAAGGGATAATAAATAGATTAACGATAAAAAAGAAGATAAATAATCATTCCAGTAAATAAAAAACCGCAACCGGTATAAAGAAAAAGATAAGACCAATATTGTACGGGATCGGCATGGCGATAGACATAAACCGGTTTTCGCGCATTTTTGACAACTTTATCTACCGCGCCGGTTCGCCAGCCTTTCCAGGCCTCACGGAAGCAAAAAAGCGGGAGTAGCAGAAAGGCTAATATGACAAATATCGTCTGTACATCCATGATCATTTCCCTTTTTTCTTTTCCAGTTCAAGCAATTGTTCCGGCGTAACGGCCGGATACCCCTGGGCGTCATTCGGCACCTGATGCTGCGTGGGAATAGGTACCAGCGGGCCTAAAAAACGCGGTTCGCGTTTAAAAATATAGAGATCCGCCAGCGCACTAAAGCGGGCGCCAAATTCGCGCAGGCGCACTGTCAGCATATTTTTGGGTGAAGGTACCGCGTAACACTGCGCCTGAATGCCCATATGCAACGCAATAAACAAGGCGCGTTCGCAGTGGAAGCGCTGAGTGATGATAATAAAGTCGTTGGTATCAAACACTTTGCGGGTACGCACAATGGAGTCAAGCGTACGGAAGCCAGCGTAATCAAGCACAATGTCCGCAGGATCGACGCCCGCCGCGATAAGGTCTTTGCGCATGGTCATCGGTTCGTTATAGCTTTGCAGGGCATTGTCGCCGCTGAGCAGCAGGTAATTGACTTTACCGCTATTGTAAGCGTTTAACGCGCCCTGGATACGATAACGATAGTACTGATTAATGACACCCTTGCGATAGTATTTGGCTGTCCCTAACACGACGCCAACCTGGCGGTAGGGGAGATCCTGTAGCTCGTCATAGATATAGGGCGCTGTTTTCCAGCTCATCCACCGATCGAGGCCAAGCACCGTCAACAGCAGCAAGCCTACCAGGACCAACAGGCTGTAAAACACGCGCTTTAACATGCAGGAAACTCGATACCAGGATGAAAGTACGATCAGGCTACTGTACCCGAAGACGTAGCGCAAGAAACCGCCGTCTGATTGCGGAGATTTTCAGCATGATTTCCCTTGTATCGGGTCGCGGAAGAGGAGAGTCAGGCCGGATAAGACGCCAGTGCGTCGCTATCCGGCACATTTGCTTAGCCGAGAAGCACGCGGTCAATATTATGGCAACCTAACGCTTTCAGCGTTGCGGCGGTGGCATCCCATTGAATTAATGCTGCATCGCCTTTTTCCGCCAGAATCGCGCGCTGAATATCCGCATAGTCATAGCCATTGAGACTCAGCAGGTTTAGCGCGCCTTGCAGCGGGGGAAGCGTAGGGTTAAAGGCGGCGTTTTCCGCATAGCTGCCGGTGAAAATACGGCCATCTTTACATTCCAGCGCCACGCCGCTCGGTGAGTGGCTATAAGGCATATGGCTCTTATTGGCTGCCGTAATCGCCGCTTGCGTTAGCGTATCGCCCGTTAACGTAAAGCCATGATCCTGCTCGTCCATCAGCAGCGTTTTGATCTCCAGATCTTTTGGCCCGAAAGCGTCAGGCAGATAATCGCGTAACGTATGCGGCGCGCGGCCCGGCAGATGAATGCGCAGATCCAGACCGCTGTTCAGCTCGTTCATAAACTGGCGACAGTGGCCGCAAGGCGTGTAGTTAACGGTGACGGCGGCGAGCCCTTTTTCGCCGCGTAGCCAGGCGTGGCTAATCGCGCTTTGTTCAGCATGCACAGTTTGTTGCATGGTGGCGCCCAGGAACTCCATATTCGCGCCGAAATACCAGTTGCCGCTAACGCCGCGCGCAATCGCGCCGACGTTAAAATGGGACAAATCGGTACGGGCGCAGGCCGCCGCCAGAGGTAACAGTGCGAAAGCCAGCGCGTCTTCGTCCAGTCCCGCCGTATTTTTAAGCGTCGAGACCTGCTCTGCGGTCAGCATGGCGGGAAAATGGTGGTCCGCCAGGATAGGGGCCAGCGCTGATTGCAAATTATCCGCAAGCTGGGCAAAAGCAGTTTGAAAACGTGGATGCATGGCGTTGCCTCATAACAATGTAATGGAACCGTAGTTTACGGGCCTGCTATGTCTTAATATGTGATCTAAATCTCATTGCTTATGCAACTTGTGAAACTTCAATGAAAAATGCGCGACGTATCGCAAATTTTAACCCGGTCTTTTGTCCCGTCGTTAGCGCATTACCGCCAGAATGAGCGGAAACAAAAAGGGCGCTACCAGCGAGGTAATAATGCCGCAGATCACCAGCGCCAGGGAGCTAAACGCGCCTTCCTGGTAATCCAGCTCGGCACAGCGCGCAGTACCGAGCGCATGTGAGGCGGTCCCCATTGCCAGCCCGCGTGCGGCCTTAGTACGGATGTGCATCGCGTTTAACAGCGTGTGGCCAAACACCGCGCCCAGAATACCGACAAAAATTACGCATACCGCGCTGATCGCGGGGATGCCGCCGATGCTGCCGCCCACCGCCATCGCGATAGGCGTAGTCACGGATTTAGGCAGTACCGATGCCGCGATTTCAGGCGTTGCGCCCATCAGCAAGGCAACGGATGTCCCGGTAATCATCGCTACCAGACTGCCGACAAAACAGATGCTAATAATGGATTTCCAACGCGCGCGAATCTGGTGCAATTGTTCATAAAGGGGATAGGCCAGTGCCACTACCGCCGGTTGCAGCAGATCGTTAAGTACTTCGCTGCCTTTGAAGTAGTGCTCGTAGGGAATACCGGTCAGCAACAGAAAAGGAATAATGACTACCATTGCCACCAGCAGCGGATTCAGCAACGGCATTTTAAAATGCGCCGCCAGTCGGCGGGCGGCGAAAAATACCGCCAGCGTCAGCGGTAACGACCACCAGATATATGTCATCATTTTTTCGTTCCCTTCTGCCCAACCACTTTACGCTCACCGTGTATCAGATGTGAACTCCAGCTTACGACCACAAAAACGACCAGCGTACTGATAGCGCAAGAGACCACCACCGGGCCGAATTGCGCGCGCAGTAAGTCAAAATATTGCATGACCCCAACGCCAATTGGCACAAACAGCAACGCCATATAACGAATCAGCACATAACAGCCGGGGTTAACCCACTTTGCCGGCAGAATTTGCAGCGCCAGCAATACAAACAGAATTAACATCCCGATAATGCTGCCGGGAATAGTGATAGGAAGCAGTGATGCAAGAAAAATGCCTGCGTACAAACAGGCATAAATCAATACAAAAGCGCGTATATATTGCCAGATAATATTCAGTGACTTACTCATGTTTAAAGCCCTTGATGAGATGGATTCATCATACAATTAAACGTTAAAACGTGCTACCGATCACATCATGAATTCTTAGCATAGTGGGTATAGACAGCAGGAACATCGGGCAATGCCCCTGGTCGGCGGCGCTAAACCTGGGCTAAAAAATACAAAAAGCGACTCAGGGCCAAAGACGGCGTCTCATTCTTACGCCAGAACATCCCTACGCTGCCTTTTTGCTCAATTTTTGGCAAGTTTAAAATCGCCAGTTGCCCCTGGCTGGCATAGCGTTGCGCCAGCCGTAAAGAAAGAATAGAGATCATATCGCTGCTTTGCAGCAAATTGGTGCTGACGTTCATTGACGCCGATTCAATGGTGTTTTCCGGGAGCATGACGCCATTATCGACGAGGGCGTTATCAATACTGATGCGAATAGGGGTGCCGGTTGGCCAGACTATCCACCGCCAGTGCGCCAGATCGCTCCAGGCGATCTGCGCTCGCGCGGCCAGCGGATGGTGCGGACGCGCCACAAAGCAGACCGG
Source organism: Salmonella enterica subsp. enterica serovar Typhimurium str. LT2 (assembly GCF_000006945.2). Lineage (GTDB taxonomy): Bacteria > Pseudomonadota > Gammaproteobacteria > Enterobacterales > Enterobacteriaceae > Salmonella > Salmonella enterica. The sequence continues at coordinate 2,277,395 of NC_003197.2, read as the reverse complement.
CTCGGTATAAAGTACCTGATAATTAAGCGGCAGTTGCAGGGCGCGGCCGCCGACACGCCCTACCACCACATCCACCTGACCGGCAAGCAAATCGTGCAGCAGCGGCGTCATTACCTTCTCTTCAATATTCAGATGCAGCGTCGGCATTTCGTTAAGCAGGCTCAGAATCGCCTGTGATACGCAGTCAGTCGCCACGGGCGAACAGCCGATCTTCAGGCTGCCAACCAGGCCGCCCTGCTTGAAACGGGCGATTTCATACTGTGAACGCTCCAGATCGTTAATTAGGCGCTGGGCGTGCTGGAGCAGTAATTTACCGCCTTCCGAGGGGCGTAGTCCTTTACTGTGGCGCTCAAAAAGCGTGATGCCTATCTCATCTTCGAGTTGAGATAGCCACTTCGATAGCGCCGGCTGGGAGATATTCATCATCCGGGCGACGTGCGTCAGGTTGCCCTGTTCGCCCAGCGCAACCAGCGTTTGCAGGTGATGTAATTTCAATTTCTGCGCCCAGTTCGCCATTCGCTATAACCTCCAGGTTATGTCTCTGCCTGAAAAGCCATTGTACATTTTATCGCTCACTCTACAAACTCGTAACATAGCAAACATAAAAACAACATCTATCTCCCTGCACTGAGGCATTAGCTATGACTCAACGACGTGATCTACAAGCCCTTATTGATGCCGCGCCCGTCGGCAAAATGCAGTGGCGCGTTATCATCTGCTGTTTTCTGGTGGTTATGCTCGACGGTTTCGACACCGCCGCGATTGGCTTCATCGCCCCGGATATTCGTACCCACTGGCAGCTAAGCGCCAGCGAACTTGCGCCGCTGTTTGGCGCAGGGCTGCTGGGGCTTACGGCCGGCGCGCTGCTATGCGGGCCGCTGGCGGATCGCTTTGGCCGCAAGCGGGTCATTGAGCTTTGCGTGGCGCTATTCGGCGCATTGAGCCTGCTTTCCGCTTTCTCGCCGGATATAGAAACCCTGGTGTTGCTGCGCTTCTTAACCGGTCTGGGACTGGGCGGAGCGATGCCGAATACCATCACCATGACGTCGGAATACCTTCCCGCTCGTCGACGCGGAGCGCTGGTCACGCTGATGTTCTGCGGTTTTACCCTGGGGTCGGCGATGGGCGGGATTGTGAGCGCGCAACTGGTGCCGCTGATTGGCTGGCACGGAATTCTGGCGCTAGGCGGCATCTTGCCTTTGATGCTGTTTTTCGGCCTGCTGTTCGCGCTGCCGGAATCTCCCCGCTGGCAGGTACGTCGCCAACTACCGCAAGCCGTTGTCGCCCGGACGGTCAGCGCCATTACCGGCGAGCGCTATCACGATACGCAATTCTTTCTGCATGAGACGGCAGCCGTCGCCAAAGGCAGTATTCGCCAGCTTTTTGCCGGGCGACAGCTTGTCATTACCCTGATGTTATGGGTGGTGTTCTTTATGAGCCTGCTCATTATCTATCTGCTTTCCAGCTGGATGCCGACGTTACTTAACCATCGAGGTATTGATCTGCAACAGGCGTCGTGGGTGACTGCCGCATTCCAGGTTGGCGGCACGCTTGGCGCGCTGTTACTCGGCGTGTTGATGGACCGGCTTAACCCGTTCCGGGTACTGGCGGTGAGCTATGCGCTGGGCGCAGTTTGCATTGTCATGATAGGCCTGAGCGAAAACGGCCTTTGGCTGATGGCGCTGGCGATTTTTGGTACCGGCATCGGTATTAGCGGTTCCCAGGTCGGGCTGAATGCTCTGACGGCGACGCTGTACCCCACCCAAAGTCGGGCGACGGGCGTGAGCTGGTCGAACGCCATTGGACGCTGCGGGGCGATTGTCGGTTCGCTCTCCGGCGGCATGATGATGGCCCTCAATTTCTCTTTCGATACGTTGTTTTTTGTCATTGCTATTCCGGCGGCTATCAGCGCGGTAATGCTTACCCTGCTGACAGTGGTTGTCCGCCTTTCGATTTCTGTACCTGACGACCTGCCGCGTGCCAGCGTCGTAAACGAATAAGGAGAATCTCCATGTCTGAAATAAATCAGAACGTAAAAGATAGCCGTCAGCAGTATTACCAGCATATTTCCGGGCAGAATCTGACGCCGCTGTGGGAATCGTTACATCACCTGGTACCGCAGACGCCAAACGCCAACTGCGCGCCGGCCTACTGGAATTATCAGGAAATTCGTCCGCTACTGATGGAAAGCGGCAATGTCATTGGCGCGAAAGAGGCGATCCGCCGGGTGCTGGTGCTGGAAAATCCGGCATTGCGCGGTCAGTCGTCGATCACGGCGACCTTATACGCTGGTTTACAGCTGATCCTGCCCGGCGAAGTCGCGCCGAGTCATCGCCATAACCAGTCGGCGCTGCGTTTTATCGTCGAAGGTAAAGGCGCATTTACCGCGGTGGACGGCGAGCGCACGCCAATGCATACCGGCGATTTTATCCTGACGCCGCAGTGGCGCTGGCACGATCATGGTAATCCGGGATCAGAGCCGGTGGTATGGCTGGATGGTCTGGATCTGCCGTTAGTCAATCTCCTGGGCTGTGGTTTTGCGGAAGACTATCCCGAAGATCAGCAGCCGGTGACGCGAAAAGAGGGCGATTATCTGCCGCGCTATGCAGCGAATATGCTGCCGCTGCGCCACCAGCGCGGGAACTCGTCGCCGATTTTCAACTACCGTTACGACCGCAGTCGCGAGGCGTTGCACGATCTGACCCGTATGGGCGATCCGGATGAGTGGGAAGGCTACAAGCTGCGTTACGTTAATCCCGTCACCGGCGGTTATCCGATGCCGTCGATGGGCGCGTTCCTGCAACTGCTGCCAAAAGGCTTTGCCTCGCGTGTGGCGCGGAGCACCGACAGCACTATCTACCACGTCGTTGAAGGGGCAGGGCAGGTCACTATCGGCAACGAAACTTTTCATTTTTCCGCAAAAGACATTTTTGTGGCGCCGACCTGGCATGAGGTGTCGTTTCGCAGCAGCGAAGACACGGTGTTATTCAGTTTTTCGGACAAGCCGGTTCAGGAAGCCCTGGGGCTGTTCCGCGAAGCACGTTATTAATTAGGGAGAGAGAACATGACCAAATATGTATTCCAGCCGCAGGCCCCGGTAACAGTACCCGTGGCGGGCAGTGATGAGCAGTTTCCGGTACGTCGCGTTTACTGCGTGGGTCGCAACTATGCCGCCCATGCCCGTGAAATGGGCTTTGATCCCGATCGCGAACCGCCGTTCTTCTTTTGTAAACCAGCGGACGCTGTGGTCCCGGTAGCGGCGGGGGATACCCTGGAACTGCCGTATCCGGCGCAGACCGATAACTACCATTATGAAATTGAGCTGGTGGTGGCGATTGGTAAAAAGGGGAGCGATATTCCGCTGGAAAAAGCCCATGAATATGTCTGGGGATACGCCACCGGTCTGGACATGACGCGTCGCGATCGTCAGATGGAAATGCGTCAGATGGGACGCCCGTGGGAAATCGGCAAAGCGTTCGATCTCTCCGCGCCCATTGCGCCATTACACAAAGCCGCTGAAACGCATAATGTGGATAACGCCCCTATTTGGCTACAGGTTAACGGCGAAGACCATCAACGCAGCGATATTCGTCACCTGATTTGGTCGGTGAATGAAACCATCAGCTATTTGTCCGGCTTCTTTGAATTGCAGCCAGGCGATTTAATTTTCACCGGTACGCCAGAGGGGGTGGGCGCAGTGGTGAAAGGGGATGTCATCACCGGGAACGTAGAAGGTCTGACGCCGATTGCTGTGAAAATTGTCTGAGGTGAACGATGAAGCTGTACAGTTTCTTTAATAGTTCGGCGTCTTATCGTGTACGTATTGCGCTGGCGTTAAAGGGGATTGATTACCAGACGGTGGGCGTCAATATTCGTATCGGCCAGCAGAATGCGCTGGCCTACCGACGGATGAATCCGGTAGGCCTGGTGCCGACGCTGGTCACTGATGACGGCGAATCGTTGGGGCAATCGCTGGCCATCGTCGACTGGCTGGACCGACATTTTCCGCAAACGCCGCTGCTGCCGACGAGCGACCCGGCGCGCAGCCAGGCGCTGGAAATTGTCTACGCTATCGCCTGCGATATACACCCAATCAATAACATGCGCGTGTTGCGCTACCTGACCGATGAGCTGAAGGTTAGCGAAGAGGATAAAAAACGCTGGTACGCCCACTGGATACAGCAAGGGTTAAGCGCGGTAGAGCAGCTATTGCGTAAAAGTCAGTCCGGACGATTCTGCGTGGGCGACGCGCCAGGCCTTGCGGACTGCTGCCTGATTCCTCAGTGGGCGAATGCGCTCAGGATGGGCTGCGATTTATCAGGCTATCCGCGCTGTAAAGCCGTTTATGACGCCTGCGTACAGCTACCGGCGTTTATTGCCGCCGCGCCGGAAAATCAACAAGATAAAATCCCGGCCTGAAAAGGAGAATGACCATGACTCACGTGACAAGCGCAATTATTGTAGGTGGCGGAATCGGCGGCGCGGCGACCGCGCTGTCGCTGGCGCGCCAGGGAATAAAAGTCATGCTGTTGGAAAAAGCGCACGAAATTGGCGAGATTGGCGCGGGTATTCAGCTTGGGCCGAACGCTTTTTCGGCGCTGGATAGTCTCGGTGTGGGCGATGTTGCCCGCCAGCGTGCGGTGTTTACCGATCACATTACCATGATGGATGCCGTGAATGCCGAAGAAGTGGTATGCATTGAAACCGGACAGGCGTTCCGCGACCATTTTGGCGGGCCGTATGCGGTAATTCACCGGGTAGATATTCATGCAACGGTATGGGAAGCGGTGCTGACGCACCCTGGCGTGGAGTATCGTACCTCGACCCATATTGTCGATATCCGCCAGACGCCGGATGACGTTACGGTGTTTGATGAGCAGGGAAATAGCTGGACGGCGGATATTCTCGTGGGCTGCGACGGCGTTAAATCGGTCGTGCGGCAAAGTTTACTCGGCGACGCGCCGCGCGTAACGGGGCATGTAGTCTATCGGGCGGTGATTGATTGCGACGATATGCCGGACGATTTACGTATTAACGCACCGGTGCTGTGGGCAGGCCCGCATTGTCACCTGGTCCATTATCCGCTACGCGGAGGTCAACAGTACAATCTGGTGGTGACATTCCACAGCCGCCAGCAAGAAGAGTGGGGCGTGAAAGACGGCAGTAAAGAAGAGGTGCTCTCTTATTTTGCCGGCATTCATCCCCGCCCGCGCCAGATGCTGGATAAGCCGACCTCCTGGCGCCGCTGGTCGACCGCCGATCGCGAGCCGGTCGCAAAATGGGGAACCGAGCGTATCACTCTGGTGGGCGACGCCGCGCATCCGGTGGCGCAATATATGGCCCAGGGCGCCTGTATGGCGCTGGAAGACGCCGTCACGCTAGGCAAAGCGCTGGAACGCTGCGACGGCGACGCGCAGCAGGCATTTGCGCTGTATGAGTCGGTGCGTATTCCCCGCACGGCGCGTATCGTCTGGTCTACCCGCGAGATGGGGCGTCTCTATCACGCCGCCGGGGTGGAGCGTCAGGTGCGTAATCTGTTGTGGAAAGGGAAATCGCAGGAGGCGTTTTATCGCGGTATCGAATGGCTGTACGGCTGGAAAGAAGATAACTGTCTTGAGCCGCGTTGAGCACTTTACGTGACGTAGCGTGGCGTTTGCGCCGCCACCCGGCAAAAAGTTTTGCTCATCGCAGAGAGGCGTTATGATAGCGCCTCTTTTTTTGCTGTGGATACCGATATGCGTGTTTTACTGGCGCCGATGGAAGGCGTGCTCGACGCGTTAGTGCGCGAGCTGCTGACCGAAGTGAATGATTACGATCTCTGCATCACCGAATTTGTGCGCGTGGTGGATCAGCTGCTGCCGGTAAAAGTGTTTCATCGCATCTGCCCGGAGTTGCATCACGCCAGCCGCACGCCGTCCGGCACGCCGGTGCGTATTCAGCTTCTGGGCCAGCATCCGCAGTGGCTGGCGGAAAACGCCGCGCGGGCGACGGCGTTGGGATCGTATGGCGTGGACCTGAACTGCGGCTGTCCGTCAAAAGTGGTGAACGGCAGCGGCGGCGGCGCGACATTGCTCAAAGATCCCGAACTCATCTATCAGGGCGCGAAAGCGATGCGGGCCGCGGTACCGTCGCATCTTCCGGTGACGGTAAAAGTGCGTCTCGGCTGGGATAGCGGCGATAGAAAATTTGAAATCGCCGATGCGGTGCAGCAGGCTGGCGCCAGTGAACTGGTGGTGCATGGTCGTACCAAAGCGCAGGGCTACCGCGCCGAGCATATCGACTGGCAGGCGATCGGCGAAATACGCCAGCGTCTGACTATTCCGGTTATCGCGAATGGCGAAATCTTGGACTGGCAGAGCGCGCAGGCATGTATGGCGACCAGCGGCTGCGATGCGGTGATGATTGGCCGTGGGGCGTTAAATATTCCTAACCTGAGCCGGGTGGTGAAGTATAACGAGCCGCGTATGCCGTGGCCGGAAGTGGTGACGTTATTACAAAAATATACCCGACTGGAAAAGCAGGGCGATACCGGTTTATATCATGTCGCGCGTATTAAACAGTGGCTGGGATATTTACGTAAGGAATATATTGAGGCGACGGAACTCTTTCAGTCGATTCGGGCGTTAAACCGTTCGTCCGAGATTGCGCGGGCGATTCAGGCTATTAAAATCTAATCTCTACAGCGTCCAGAACGTGTGCCGGGCAGATACTATCGCTGCCCGGCGCAGGAATCAGAAAATCATCTTAAACACGCCCGTTACCACCAACAGCCCAATCAGAAAAATAATTAAGATTGCCCATAGAAGAATTTTCATTGTTTGTCCCTTTATTGGTAAATACAAACAAAGTATAGGAAAGTATTAAGCCATCTGCTGCTTTGTTGGGCGCGGCGACGTTTAACTCATGAAGGCTGCTGGCGCGTATTGCAGCAAAATCGTTCATTTATGAACGGGTTAGTGGGACTTTTCATTGAAGTATTACATCAAAAAATGTATCAGATGAAATTATTTACTAATCATATAAATTTCAAAATATGTCTTTTGTTGTCTGATGATGTATTGCCACGCGTAACTAAAAAATAGATCGCCGTAAGACGTACTCTCTGCGCACCTTTTTTTATCAGAACACCTCCATGAATCGTAATTCTTTCCTTGCCGCGACAGCGAGCTTACCGCTTTTTATTTTGCTGGCGGGTTGCGCCCCCATGCACGATACCCGCCAGTCGCTGACCCAGCAGACGCCCTCTTCTCATGTTGATTCCAGCCTGCCGGCGGCATTGAAAAACGGTTGGCCGGATAGCCAGTGGTGGAAGGCGTATCACGATGCGCAGCTTGACGCGCTGATCGATAATGCCATACAGCATTCGCCGGATATGCAGGTGGCTGAACAGCGTATTCAACTGGCGGAAGCGCAGGCGAAAGCGGTTGAGGCGCAGGACGGCCCGCAGCTCGACTTTTCTGCCGACATTGAGCGCCAGCGAATGTCCGCGGAAGGGCTGATGGGGCCATTCGCGATTACCGACCCTGCGGCGGGAACGACCGGGCCGTGGTATACCAACGGTACATTCGGCCTGACGGCGGGCTGGGATCTGGATTTATGGGGGAAAAACCGCGCTGAAGTTACTGCGCGGATCGGGGCGGTCAAAGCGCGCGAAGCGGAGCAGGAGCAGACCCGACAATTGCTGGCAAGCGGCGTGGCGCGACTCTACTGGGAGTGGCAAACACAGGCAGCGCTGAAAAATGTGCTGATGCAAATCGAGCATGAGCAGCAAAACGTGGTGGCGGTAAACCGGGAGCTGTATCAACACGGTATTACTTCTTCTGTTGAAGGGGTCGAGACCGATATCGACGCCAGCAAAACCCAGCAGCAGTTGAATGACGTTAACGGTAAAATGAAGGTTATTGAAGCGCGGCTCAGCGCGTTAACCAATACGCAATCGGCGGCGCTCAAGCTGCGTCAGGTGAGTCTCCCCGCCGTTGAAAGCCAGTTACCGTCGCAACTGGGCTATTCGTTGCTGGCGCGCCGGGCGGATCTACAGGCCGCGCACTGGTACATTGAATCCTCGTTGAGCAGCATTGACGCCGCGAAGGCCGCGTTTTATCCCGATATCAATCTGATGGCTTTTTTACAGCAGGATGCGTTACATCTGAGCGATCTGTTCCGCCATTCCGCACAGCAATATGGCATTACCGGCGGGCTGACGCTGCCGATTTTCGACAGCGGCAGGCTGAATGCCAACCTCGATATCGCCAAAGCGCAAAGCAACCTTTCTATCGCCAACTACAACAAAGCGGTGGTAGATGCGGTTAATGATGTGGCGCGCGCCGCCAGTCAGGTAGAGACGCTGGCGCAGAAAAATCAGCATCAGCAGCAGATTGAGCATGACGCGCAGCGTGTGGTCGGTCTGGCGCAAGCGCGCTTTAATGCCGGTATTATTGCGGGTTCCCGCGTGAGCGAGGCCAAAATCCCGGCACTGCGCGAGCAGTGTAACGGCTTGCTGTTGCAGGGCCAGTGGCTGGATGCCTCTATTCAGCTTACCAGCGCGCTGGGCGGCGGTTATCATTCCTGATTTTTCCGGATGATTCAGACAGGGTTCCTATACTTAGGCTGTGTATGATTCATCCGGAGAGGAATATGACCAAAGTCGCAATTGTAACGGCATCAGATTCGGGAATTGGCAAAGCGTGTGCGTTGTTATTAGCACAAAACGGTTTTGATATTGGTATCACCTGGCATTCCGATGAACGCGGCGCGCAGGAGACGGCAAAAAAAGCGGCGCAGTTTGGTGTGCGGGCAGAGACCATTCATCTTGACCTGAGCCAGTTACCCGAGGGCGCGCAGGCCATTGAACATCTTATTCAGCGCCTGGGGCGCGTTGACGTGCTGGTCAATAATGCCGGGGCGATGACCAAATCCGCGTTTATTGATATGCCGTTTACGCAGTGGCGGCAAATTTTTACCGTGGACGTCGATGGCGCGTTTCTCTGCGCGCAGATCGCCGCCCGGCATATGATTAAACAAGGAGAGGGAGGGCGCATTATCAACATCACCTCCGTCCATGAGCATACGCCGCTTCCGCAAGCCAGCGCCTATACCGCGGCGAAACATGCGTTGGGGGGATTGACTAAATCCATGGCGCTGGAACTGATTGAGCATCATATTTTGGTCAACGCCGTCGCGCCAGGCGCTATCGCCACGCCGATGAATGATATGGATGACAGCGACATTGAGCCGGGATCGGAACCCTCAATCCCTATCGCCCGACCAGGTTCTACGCATGAAATAGCCAGCCTCGTCGCCTGGCTGTGTTCGGAAGGAGCAAGCTACACCACCGGTCAGTCGCTGATTGTCGACGGCGGGTTTATGCTGGCGAATCCGCAATTCAACGCAAAATAAACGCCGGGTGCCGGATGGCGGCGTTATGCCATCCGGATACCATCGGGTTTAACGGGCCTCCGCTTTGCCGCGTCTTTTCAGCCACCAGCGCACGCCCACCACCAGGACGATGGCCAGAATCAGCCAGACCCCGTGCCTGAGATGCTGATCGAGGTCGTGCAGCCATGGCGCGATCACCTCGCCGCCAAGATATCCCAGCGTGGTAAACAGCAGCGCCCAGATCAGCGCGCCTACAATATTCAGCGGCAGAAAAATTTTAGGCGGCAGGCGGCTGGCGCCAATCAGCAGCGGGCCAACCACCCGGAAGCCGTACATAAAACGCGTGCCGATCACAAACAGATACGGATGGCGTTGGATCATTTTCTGCGCGCGACGAATCTTCGTATGATAACGGGGGAAACGACGCAGGATCTTCCCGCCATAGCATCGTCCTAACAGATAAAGTAGCTGATCGCCCATCATCCCTCCCAGCGCGACAGCCGCCGCCACCAGCGGAAACTTGAGCAATCCCTGATGCGCCGCGACGCCCCCCAACAGGGTAACGGTTTCACCTTCGGCCATACTGCCGATAACCAGCGCCGCATAGCCATAATGCGTAATAAGCGTGTTGATATCCATGCGTAAACCACCTCCGGCATTAAGCATACACCCTGGCAAGAGGCGTGCGCGGCAAAGCCGACGTTTTGCCGGAGACTATTTTGCCATTGTTCATAAAATAACCAGAAACTGAATTATACTTGAACATACTGGCATCTGAGGCAGCAGAAGGGGGCAGTATGAACCATGTATGGGGGCTTTTTTCCCATCCCGATCGGGAAATGCAGGTGATCAAAAGCGAAAACGAAACTGTTTCGCATCACTATACGCACCATGTTTTGCTGATGGCGGCGATTCCCGTCGTCTGCGCCTTTATCGGCACGACGCAAATCGGCTGGAATTTTGGCGACGGCAACGTGTTACAACTCTCGCTGTTTACCGCTTTTGCGCTGGCGGTCTTGTTCTACGGCGTGATGCTGGCGGGCGTCGCGGTGATGGGACGCGTCATCTGGTGGATGGCGCGAAACTATCCGCAACGGCCATCGCTTGCGCGCTGTATGGTTTTTGCCGGCTATGTCGCGACGCCGCTGTTTTTAAGTGGTCTGGTGGCGCTCTATCCCCTGGTATGGCTATGCGCACTGGTCGGCGCTGTCGCGCTTTTTTACACCGGCTATTTGCTGTATTTGGGTATTCCGACTTTCCTTAACATTAATAGAGAGGAAGGATTAAGCTTCTCCAGTTCGACGCTCGCTATCGGCGTGCTGGTCCTGGAGGTGCTACTGGCGATCACCGTGATCCTGTGGGGATACGGCTACCGCCTGTTCTGATGAGAAAAAGGGCTGGCGCAAAAGCCAGCAATGCAGCATTTGCTGACGATTCTTCTGTAGCGGCAACGCTGGCGTGCCGCTATGATGCCACTGCTAGCTTGAGTATAATCTTAGCTCAGGCGGTGTGCGTTACGACGCGCGTGAATCATTATCAGAAATCTCATCATGCTGAAATTCCGAGCTTCATTCCTGAGCCTTGCTCTGATGTTGGCCGTACCTTTTGCCCCGCAGGCTGTGGCGAAAACGGCAGCGACAACCGCGGCGTCTCAACCTGAGATTGCCTCCGGTAGCGCAATGATTGTTGATCTCAACACCAATAAAGTGATCTATTCGAACCACCCGGATCTGGTGCGTCCGATTGCCTCGATAACCAAATTAATGACAGCGATGGTCGTGCTCGACGCGCGATTGCCGCTGGATGAAATACTGAAGGTCGATATCAGCCAGACGCCGGAAATGAAAGGGGTTTACTCCCGCGTGCGCCTGAACAGCGAAATTAGCCGCAAAAATATGTTGCTGCTGGCGTTGATGTCATCCGAAAACCGTGCGGCGGCAAGCCTGGCGCACTATTATCCTGGCGGTTATAACGCATTTATTAAAGCGATGAATGCGAAGGCGAAAGCGCTGGGCATGACGCATACCCGCTTCGTTGAGCCTACGGGGCTGTCGATTCATAACGTCTCGACCGCGCGGGATTTAACAAAATTGCTGATTGCCACGAAGCAATACCCGCTGATTGGCCAGCTAAGCACCACGCGCGAAGACATGGCGACATTCTCGCATCCGGCGTATACGCTGCCGTTTCGCAATACCAACCATTTGGTCTACCGTGATAACTGGAATATCCAGTTAACGAAAACCGGATTTACCAATGCGGCGGGGCATTGCCTGGTGATGCGTACCGTGATCAATAACAAACCGGTCGCGCTGGTGGTCATGGACGCGTTCGGCAAATATACCCACTTTGCGGACGCCAGCCGCCTGCGTACATGGATTGAAACCGGTAAAGTCATGCCCGTTCCGGCTGCCGCGCTGAGCTATAAAAAGCAAAAAGCCGCGCAAATGGCGGCAGCCAGCGCCAGTGCCGGAGCGCAAACCGCACAGAACGATTAAGTCGCCGCAGGCCCGGCAGGCATCGCGCCGCCGGGCTTCACGGTAAACCGCACGGTGTTAATGCGTTTCGTCGGGCGTATTTTCCTGCCAGAATTTCCGCTTACTCGTTTTGCCGATACCGGGGTTCATACTGTTGGTCGGGTCATTTTGCCGATAAAAACGCGTCAGCGTTTCCGGCGCTTTATACAGATGTCCAACGTTGTGCTCCGCCGGGTATTGTGCCCCGCGCGCCTGCAACAACTCGAGCATTTGCGCTTTCAGCGCATGGACGTCGACGCCTTTCTTCACGATATAGTCCTGATGAAAAACGTGGCACATAAAGTGACCGTAATAGAGTTTATGTACCAGTTGGCTGTCGATTTCCGGCGGCAGATGCTCGAACCAGTCGGTATCGTTGCGGCGCAGGGCGATATCCAGCGCCAGGATATCTTCCACTTCATCAGCGTGTACGGCCTGATAACGAATCGCTGCGCCAGCAGCGGCGAAGCGGTGCAGGAAGGCTTTGCTGCCTTCTTCCGGCGTACAGGTGAAGAAACCGCCCTCAGCGGATTTAAAAAATTCATTCAGCCAGCGTTGCGCTTCTGCGACGCCGTCTCCCGCCATTTTTAACAGCAGATGATGCTCATATTTATCGCGCCAGTTTTTCATTCGCGGCGGCAGATGGCTGGGAAACAGATGGCCGAATTTCTGCATCGCGCGGTCGGTGAAATGCGGACGGAAAAATTTTACTTTTTCCAGCATCGCATCGGTTCGGCCTTTTAGCGTGAAAAAGAATGGCATCTTGTCGGTGCCGAGTTTATCGATCATCAGAAAGGTATCTTTACCGTACTGCTCCGCAATATCGTAGATATCGCGATGCATATATTCTCCCGCCACTGGCAGATTGTCGAAGTTCGCCAGAATATGCCGACGGATTTCAGTCAGTACCGCGGGCTGATTGGTGCCGATATAAAAAACCTGCTGATTTTTTTCCGCTGCAAAGGTATCAAGGCGAACGGCAAAAACCGCCAGTTTTCCGGCGCAGCCGGAAGATTCAAACAAACGGTCCGGGTCGGCGTTATAGCGGGCGGGCGTATCGGCGTTGATATCTCGTACCCGCGTCACGTAGTCGTGATCGTGCGCATGACGACCATCGTGACGCACATCCTCATCTTTAATCCGTTCATCATCCAGCTTGCTCAGGATCTGCTCCGGCGTATGCCCAAGATCGATACCCAGATGATTGACCAGTTGCAGTTTGCCTTGGTCGTCAATACGGGCAAAGAGCGACATCTCGGTATAGGCCGGGCCGCGCTGCACCAGCGAGCCGCCGGAGTTATTACAGATACCGCCGATGACCGACGCGCCGATACACGACGAACCAATCACCGAGTGCGGTTCACGGCCCAGCGGTTTAAGCGCTTTTTCCAGCGCATAGAGCGTCGTACCGGGCCAGGCCAGAACCTGTTGGCCGTTATCCAGTAAGTGCAGCTTATCCAGCCGCTGGGTGCTGATAATCACAATATCGCGATCGTAGTCGTTGCCGTTCGGCGTGGAGCCTTCCGTCAGACCGGTGTTGGCGGCCTGCATCAGAATAATTTTGTCAGCGTTAACGCAGGCGTTGAGCACACGCCACAGTTCCAGTAATGAACCCGGGAAAACAACGGCCAGCGCGTCGCCCTGACCGGAACGGAAACCCTTGCGATAGCGGGCGGTTTTGGCGGGGTCTGTCAGCAGGTGAGAATGGCCTACCAGGCGGGCCAGCTCATTCAGGAACGTTTTATTATCAGTCATTGTTATGGAAGACATTCTCCACTCCTTGTGGTGGGACAAAATATCAGCGTTAAGCATAGCGCTTTGTATGACAATACGCTTTCTCATTCAAATTGTTTCTGTGTTGGTGGTATTCATTTGCCGCCTTGATACCATTTGCTGGCGGTTGTGTATTCGACTGTGCGGAAAATTAGGAGAATAACCTTCGCTTTCTTCTCCTCTCGCGTTTAGGCTTATGGCAAACTGCGGTTTTTATTCTGTTTTTACCGCCTCGTCGGGATAAAGATAAAGAGAGACTCAACATGAAATGGTTATGTTCAGTAGGTGTTGCTGTGAGTCTGGCGATGCAGCCAGCATTGGCGGAAAACCTGTTTGGCAATCACCCGCTGACGCCCGAAGCGCGCGACGCGTTCGTCACGGATTTACTCAAGAAAATGACTGTTGATGAAAAAATTGGTCAGTTACGTCTGATTAGCGTCGGCCCTGATAACCCGAAAGAAGCGATTCGCGAGATGATCAAAGACGGGCAGGTAGGGGCGATTTTCAATACCGTCACCCGCCAGGATATCCGTCAAATGCAGGATCAGGTGATGGCGTTGAGCCGCCTGAAAATTCCTCTCTTTTTTGCCTATGACGTGGTACACGGCCAGCGAACCGTCTTCCCGATAAGCCTCGGTCTGGCTTCTTCTTTTAATCTGGATGCGGTAAGAACCGTAGGACGCGTATCGGCGTATGAAGCGGCGGACGACGGCCTGAATATGACCTGGGCGCCGATGGTGGATGTCTCCCGCGATCCGCGTTGGGGACGCGCCTCCGAAGGCTTTGGCGAAGATACATATTTAACCTCTATCATGGGCGAAACCATGGTGAAAGCGATGCAGGGCAAAAGCCCGGCGGACCGCTATTCGGTGATGACCAGCGTGAAACATTTTGCCGCCTATGGCGCCGTTGAAGGCGGTAAAGAATACAACACCGTGGATATGAGTTCCCAGCGTCTGTTTAATGACTACATGCCGCCGTACAAAGCGGGGCTGGATGCGGGGAGCGGCGCGGTGATGGTGGCGCTGAACTCGCTGAACGGCACGCCTGCGACGTCAGATTCCTGGCTATTGAAAGATGTCCTGCGCGATGAGTGGGGCTTTAAGGGAATTACCGTTTCCGACCACGGCGCTATTAAAGAACTGATTAAACACGGTACCGCGGCCGACCCGGAAGATGCGGTGCGCGTGGCGCTAAAGGCAGGGGTGGATATGAGCATGGCGGATGAGTATTACAGCAAATATCTGCCGGGTCTGATTAAGTCGGGCAAAGTGACGATGGCGGAACTGGACGACGCGACGCGCCATGTGCTCAACGTAAAATATGACATGGGATTGTTTAACGACCCCTATAGCCATCTGGGGCCGAAAGAGAGCGACCCGGTGGACACCAATGCCGAAAGCCGCCTGCATCGTAAAGAGGCACGGGAAGTGGCGCGGGAAAGTGTGGTACTGCTGAAAAACCGGCTGGAAACGCTGCCGCTGAAAAAATCGGGCACCATTGCCGTTGTTGGGCCGCTGGCCGACAGTCAACGTGATGTAATGGGAAGCTGGTCTGCTGCTGGGGTCGCGAATCAGTCAGTGACGGTGCTGGCGGGTATTCAAAATGCCGTCGGCGACGGGGCGAAGATCCTCTATGCCAAAGGGGCGAATATCACTAATGATAAAGGCATCGTCGATTTCTTAAACCTGTATGAAGAGGCGGTGAAAATCGATCCGCGCTCACCGCAGGCGATGATTGATGAGGCCGTACAGGCGGCGAAACAGGCCGATGTGGTGGTCGCAGTGGTAGGCGAGTCGCAGGGGATGGCGCATGAAGCCTCCAGCCGTACCAATATCACCATTCCGCAGAGTCAGCGCGACTTAATCACCGCTCTGAAAGCCACCGGTAAGCCGCTGGTACTGGTATTAATGAACGGCAGACCGCTGGCGCTGGTAAAAGAAGATCAACAGGCCGATGCGATTCTGGAGACCTGGTTTGCCGGGACGGAAGGCGGCAACGCCATTGCCGATGTGCTGTTTGGCGATTACAACCCGTCAGGCAAACTGCCGATCTCCTTCCCGCGTTCGGTGGGACAAATTCCGGTCTATTACAGCCATCTCAATACGGGACGCCCGTATAATCCTGAAAAGCCAAACAAATACACCTCACGTTATTTTGACGAAGCGAATGGCCCGCTCTATCCGTTTGGTTACGGTCTGAGCTACACCACATTTACGGTGTCTGACGTCACGCTCTCCTCACCGACAATGCAACGCGACGGCAAAGTCACGGCCAGCGTAGAGGTCACGAACACCGGTAAACGCGAAGGGGCTACGGTCATCCAGATGTACTTACAGGATGTCACGGCGTCAATGAGCCGCCCGGTGAAGCAATTAAAAGGCTTTGAAAAAATCACCCTCAAGCCCGGCGAACGTAAAACCGTGAGTTTCCCGATTGATATCGAGGCGTTGAAGTTCTGGAATCAGCAGATGAAATATGACGCGGAACCCGGCAAGTTCAACGTCTTTATCGGCGTGGATTCCGCTCGCGTTAAACAAGGATCGTTCGAGCTACTGTAAGCCTGCCGTCAACAGGGCGCGATAGCAGCGCCCTGTCTGGCAATGACTTTTCCTGTCCCCCCTTTTATTGCCTGCCACGTCACTTAAACTGGCGGAAAATCCCAGGTTAAACGCAGACTTTTCAACTATGCTTTTTTCTCAAGTCTCTGAAAAAGGCCGTAAAAGGATGAGGAAAGCATCATGACGATCTCAAAGCTATGGGTAAGTTCGCTGGCGTTGCTGGCGACGGTGAGTTTACCTCTACAGGCGGCATCGCCCGTGACGGTCGGGTCAAAGATTGATACCGAAGGCGCACTGCTTGGCAACATGATTTTGCAGGTACTGGAAAGCCACGGCGTTAAAACGGTCAATAAAATTCAGCTCGGGACGACGCCAGTCGTTCGTGGCGCGATTACCGCCGGAGAGCTGGATATCTATCCGGAATACACCGGTAACGGGGCGTTCTTTTTTAAAGATGAAAACGATCCGGCATGGAAAAATGCAAAGCAAGGCTTTGAGAAAGTCAAAAAACTGGATGCGGAGCAGAATAAGCTGGTCTGGTTGACGCCTGCGCCGGCCAACAACACCTGGACCATCGCGATACGTCAGGACATCGCGGAAAAAAATAAACTCTCCTCGCTTGCCGATCTCAGCCGTTATCTGAAAGAGGGCGGCACTTTTAAACTGGCGGCGTCTGCGGAATTTATCGAACGGGCGGATGCGCTGCCGGCATTTGAAAAAGCCTATGATTTTACCTTGAATCAGAACCAGCTCTTGTCGCTGGCGGGCGGCGATACGGCGGTCACGATCAAAGCCGCCGCGCAACAAACATCCGGCGTTAACGCCGCGATGGCGTATGGCACCGACGGCCCTGTCGCCGCGCTGGGTCTGCAAACCCTGAGCGACCCAAAAGGCGTCCAGCCTATCTATGCCCCCGCGCCGGTAGTGCGTGAATCGGTGTTACAGGCCTATCCGCAGATAGCCGACTGGCTGCAGCCCGTTTTCGCCAGCCTTGATGAGAAAACGCTGCAACAGTTGAACGCCAGAATCGCCGTAGAAGGGCTGGATGCGAAAAAAGTCGCCGCAGATTACCTCCGACAAAAAGGGTGGGTGAAGTAATCTGTGAGTGATGCTGCCAAAAAAATCACGGTTAATCGTGTGCTGTTGCTGTTGGTTGTTCTGACCTTGCTTGCTGTCGCGCTGCCTTTCATTAATTACGCCCCGAATCGTCTGGTGAGCGGCGAGGGGCGCCAGTTATGGGAGATCTGGCCGGCGACCATCTGGATGCTGACTGGCGCGGGATGCGCGCTGTTTACGCTGTGCTTTGTACCCGGTAAACGCGGTAGCGTACTGACGCTGATGATGGCGCAGACGCTTTTTATTGTCATGCTGTGGGGAGTCGGCAGGGCGGCGACCCAGTTGGCGCAGGAGGGCAGCCCGCTGGCGCGTACCAGTCTGGGAAGTGGATTGTGGCTGGGCCTCGGTCTGATGTTGCTGGCCTGTAGCGATGCGATCCGCCGTATTACCACTGGGCCGCTGTGGCGCTGGTTGCTGCACGCGCAAATTGTCATTGTCCCGCTGGCGCTGCTGTTTTCAGGCACGTTCGACAACCTCTCGCTTCTGAAAGAGTATACCAACCGCCAGGATGTTTTCGATGCCGCGCTGGTGCAACATTTGATGTTACTGGCGGGCACGGTGCTGCCGGCGCTGGCGATCGGATTACCGTTGGGCGTCTGGTGTTATTTTTCCGCCTCGCGCCAGGGGCCGGTGTTTACCGTACTGAATGTGATCCAGACTATCCCTTCCGTCGCGCTGTTTGGCCTGCTGATCGCGCCGTTGGCCGGGCTGGTGAAACAGTTTCCGTGGCTTGCCGCATTCGGCGTCGCGGGAACCGGCATGACGCCTGCGCTGATAGCTCTGGTGCTCTATGCGTTATTGCCGCTGGTGCGCGGCGTGGTCGCCGGGCTCAATCAGGTGCCGCGCGATGTGCTGGAGAGCGCAAGAGCCATGGGAATGAGTAGCGGCCAGCGCTTCAGGCATGTGCAACTGCCGCTGGCGCTGCCGGTCTTTTTACGTAGCCTGCGGGTAGTAATGGTCCAGACAGTGGGAATGGCCGTCGTCGCCGCGCTGATTGGCGCGGGAGGTTTCGGCGCGCTGGTGTTTCAGGGGCTATTGAGCAGCGCCATTGATTTAGTCCTGTTGGGCGTCATTCCGGTGATTGCGTTGGCGGTAGTGATCGACGCGCTGTTTGATTTATGGATCGCGTTTCTGAAGGGAGCAACCGATGATTGAATTTAACCATGTCAGTAAAACCTTCGGCGATCAACAGGCTGTTAGCGACCTCAATTTGCATTTTAGCGAAGGCAGCTTTTCGGTGTTAATTGGCACCTCCGGCTCGGGAAAATCGACCACTCTGAAGATGATTAACCGGCTGGTAGAGCATGATAGCGGAACGATCCGTTTTGCCGGGGAAGAGATCCGCAGCCTGCCGGTGCTTGAACTGCGCCGTCGCATGGGCTATGCCATTCAGTCTATCGGCCTTTTTCCCCACTGGACGGTGGCGCAAAATATCGCCACCGTACCGCAACTACAAAAGTGGTCGCGTGCGCGGATTAACGATCGTATTGATGAACTGATGGCATTATTGGGTCTGGAAAGCGCGCTGCGCGATCGCTATCCGCATCAGCTTTCCGGCGGGCAACAGCAGCGGGTCGGCGTTGCGCGGGCGCTGGCTGCCGATCCGCAGGTATTGCTGATGGACGAGCCTTTCGGCGCGCTTGATCCGGTAACGCGCGGCGCATTGCAGCAGGAGATGACCCGCATTCATCAGCTGCTGGGGCGCACCATCGTACTGGTGACGCACGACATCGACGAGGCGCTACGCCTCGCCGACCATCTGGTGCTGATGGACGGGGGCCACGTTATCCAACAGGGATCGCCGCTTTCTATGCTGACCTCGCCGGAAAATGATTTCGTGCAGGCATTTTTTGGCCGCAGCGAGCTGGGCGTAAGGCTGCTTTCGTTACGTAGCGTAGGCGATTATGTACGTCGGCATGAACAGCTCAGCGGCGACGCGCTGGTGGAAGAGATGACGCTACGCGATGCGCTATCGATGTTTGTCGCCCGTCGGTGCGACGTCCTGCCGGTGGCGAATCAGCAGGGCGAGCCCTGCGGTACGCTCCATTTCCGCGATCTGCTTTCGGAGACGTCCCCCCGTGAAACGACTGTGTGATCCGCTTCTCTGGCTTATTGTTCTGTTCTTGCTTCTGCTGTTTGGATTGCCTTATAGCCAGCCGTTCTTCGCCGCGCTGTTTCCCGATTTACCGCGCCCGGTCTACCAACAGGAGAGTTTTGCCGCCCTCGCGCTCGCCCATTTCTGGTTGGTGGGCATCTCAAGTTTGTTTGCCGTCGTGGTGGGCGTCGGCGCAGGGATTGCGGTCACGCGAGAAAGTGGGAAAGAGTTTCGTCCCCTGGTGGAGACTATCGCCGCCGTCGGGCAGACCTTTCCCCCGGTCGCGGTACTGGCGATCGCGGTACCCGTCATGGGTTTTGGTCAGCAACCGGCCATTATCGCCTTGATCCTGTATGGGGTGTTGCCCATCCTGCAGGCGACCCTGGCCGGGCTGGGCGCGGTGCCTGCCAGCGTGATGAGCGTTGCCAGCGGTATGGGAATGAGCCGTCGCCAACAGTTGTATCAGGTTGAGCTGCCGCTGGCCGCGCCGGTGATTCTGGCGGGCATCCGAACCTCGGTGATTATCAATATTGGTACGGCGACCATCGCTTCAACGGTGGGGGCCAGTACGTTAGGCACGCCGATCATTATCGGGCTTAGCGGCTTTAATACGGCCTATGTTATCCAGGGGGCGCTGCTGGTGGCGCTGGCGGCGATCATTATCGATCGCCTGTTTGAAAGGCTGACGCGCGTGCTTACCCGGCACGCAAAATAAAACTGTAACCTGCCAGCATCACGCCGCCGATACCGCCAATAGCCATCAGCAGGAAAAGGGCGATCACCCCGATTTTCGCTACGCGCATTATGTACTCCTTATGTTAATAAAAGGAGTATACATTAAAGCGAATTTGTTAGCTTCTGTTTAAACGCCAAGGGGATGAATGTCGCGTCCCTGGGCGCGCCATGCCAGGAGTTGCTGCTGCTGCGCCAGCGTCTGGTTTTCTCCGCACCATACCAGTAACGTCTTGCCGTCAAACAGTTCCGGGCGGAACTGGCTAAGCGAATGCGCCAGCACGTCGATTCGCCATCCCTGTTGGCTGGCGACCCAACCTTCCAGCCACAGGCGGGTGGTATCATGGATATTCCAGCCGATCACCAACGCATCTTTTCCCTGTTTCTTACGCGCAGACGCCAGGCAGAGCGCAATATAGTTGATCAGGATACCGTCAAGAATGCCGAGCAGCGCCTGAAGGGCGGGTTGTTGGCACTGTAATCGTCGCCGCAGTGGGACGAACAGGTTAGTGGTCAATGTTTGGGCAGGATAATCCTGACCGCGTTCTTTGACCCATAACCGTAAACTGTGCAGATTACTGCTTTGCAGGTAGTGCAGCAGGATCTCCTGCTGTTCGCGCCAGCCGTTAGGTTGTTCGCTACTGTCGCTACTGAGCAGCACTTTGACTTTGCTGACCTGGACGCCGTTATCTATCCAGCGCTTGATTTCGCGGATTCTGTCGATATCGGCATCGTTAAACAGACGATGACCGCCATCCGTTCGCTGTGGTTTTAAAAGTCCATAACGTCTCTGCCACGCGCGCAACGTGACAGGATTGATATCACAAAGCAAAGCCACTTCACCAATTGTGTAAAGCGCCATCGTTTCACCCTTGCTCGCGAGGTCCCGGTTTAACTTTAGACGCTCTTTTAGGAACCAGGAAGTTTTGCCTGTTTTTTATGCATTAAAACGCGAAGTAGCGGGTTGCGGCGCGGCGTTTAAGTGATCGTATTCACGAATTCATATTTTTATGCAACAGTTCAAAGAAAGTTAATCGTACTCAATGTATGTTACGCGCTTTTAATTGAAGTGTGGTTTGCGGGTATGTACGAGTTTAATCTGGTGTTGCTGCTGCTTCAGCAGATGTGCGTGTTTCTGGTCATTGCGTGGCTAATGAGTAAAACGCGCCTGTTCATCCCGCTTATGCAGGTCACGGTTCGTCTGCCGCACAAGCTTCTGTGTTACGTCACGTTTTCTATCTTCTGCATCATGGGCACTTATTTTGGGCTGCATATCGAAGATTCGATTGCCAATACCCGCGCAATTGGCGCGGTGATGGGCGGCCTACTCGGCGGGCCGGTCGTCGGCGGGCTGGTCGGTCTGACCGGTGGGTTACATCGGTATTCTATGGGCGGCATGACGGCGCTGAGCTGTATGATTTCCACCATCGTCGAAGGGCTGTTGGGCGGGTTGGTACACAGCGTTCTCATACGTCGCGGACGCCCGGACAAAGTGTTTAGCCCGCTGACGGCGGGAGCAATTACGTGTATTGCCGAACTGGTGCAGATGCTGATCATTTTACTGATAGCCAGGCCGTTTGACGATGCCTTGCATCTGGTCAGTAATATTGCCGCGCCGATGATGGTGACGAATACCGTTGGCGCCGCGCTGTTCATGCGTATTTTGCTCGATAAGCGCGCCATGTTCGAAAAATATACTTCGGCATTTTCTGCTACCGCGCTGAAGGTCGCCGCGTCAACGGAGGGGATTCTGCGTCAGGGATTTAACGAAGTGAACAGTATGAAGGTGGCGCAGGTGTTATATCAGGAGCTGGATATTGGCGCCGTCGCCATCACCGATCGCGAAAAACTGCTGGCTTTTACTGGTATTGGCGACGATCACCATCTACCGGGCAAACCCATTTCATCAGGTTATACGCTGAAAGCAATTGAAACCGGAGAGGTGGTTTATGCCGATGGCAACGAAGTGCCGTATCGCTGTTCGCTACACCCGCAGTGTAAACTCGGTTCGACGCTGGTGATCCCGCTGCGTGGCGAAAATCAGCGAGTCATGGGCACCATTAAATTGTACGAAGCGAAAAACCGACTGTTCAGCTCAATTAACCGCACCCTGGGAGAGGGTATTGCGCAGCTTTTATCCGCGCAGATCCTGGCCGGGCAGTATGAACGGCAGAAGGCGTTGCTGACGCAGTCAGAGATCAAGCTGTTGCACGCGCAGGTGAACCCGCATTTTCTGTTTAACGCGCTCAATACCATTAAAGCGGTGATTCGCCGCGACAGCGAACAGGCCAGCCAACTGGTGCAGTACTTGTCGACCTTTTTTCGCAAAAATTTAAAACGCCCGTCGGAAATCGTCACGCTGGCGGATGAAATTGAACACGTAAACGCTTATCTGCAAATTGAAAAAGCGCGTTTTCAGTCGCGTCTGCAGGTACAGCTTGATGTTCCATCGACGCTTTCACGTCAGAAATTGCCTGCGTTTACATTACAGCCGATTGTTGAGAACGCCATTAAACATGGCACGTCGCAACTGCTTGATACCGGCAACGTCGCTATTCGCGCCCGGCGCGAAG
Organism: Salmonella enterica subsp. enterica serovar Typhimurium str. LT2; assembly: GCF_000006945.2. Taxonomy (GTDB): domain Bacteria; phylum Pseudomonadota; class Gammaproteobacteria; order Enterobacterales; family Enterobacteriaceae; genus Salmonella; species Salmonella enterica. The sequence continues at coordinate 2,254,654 of NC_003197.2, read as the reverse complement.
GGCAGCATTTGATGTTAGATATTGAGGATAATGCGGGACTGTATCAGCCTTCCGCCGGCAGTAGCGGGCTGGGGATGAGTCTGGTTGATAAACGTCTGCGCGAACACTTTGGCGATGATTATGGTATTAGCGTGGCCTGCGAGCCGGACTGTTTTACCCGAATTACATTACGACTTCCACTGGAGGAGGACGCATGATTAAAGTGCTGATTGTGGATGATGAGCCGTTAGCGCGGGAAAATCTGCGGATTTTGCTCCAGGGGCAGGATGACATTGAGATTGTGGGAGAGTGCGCGAACGCGGTAGAAGCGATTGGCGCGGTACATAAGTTGCGACCTGATGTGCTGTTTCTGGATATTCAGATGCCGCGTATCAGTGGACTGGAGATGGTAGGAATGCTTGATCCGGAACACCGCCCGTATATCGTTTTTTTAACCGCGTTTGACGAATACGCCATCAAAGCCTTTGAAGAACACGCTTTTGATTATCTGCTCAAGCCGATAGAGGAGAAACGGCTGGAAAAAACGTTACATCGTCTGCGTCAGGAGCGCAGTAAACAGGATGTTTCGTTGTTGCCGGAAAACCAGCAGGCGCTTAAATTCATTCCCTGTACCGGACACAGCCGGATCTATTTGTTGCAAATGGATGATGTCGCCTTTGTCAGTAGCCGTATGAGCGGCGTTTATGTGACCAGCAGTGAAGGGAAAGAGGGGTTTACCGAGCTGACGCTGCGCACGCTGGAAAGCCGGACGCCGCTACTGCGTTGTCATCGTCAGTTTCTGGTGAATATGGCCCATTTGCAGGAAATACGGCTGGAGGATAATGGGCAGGCAGAGCTGATTTTACGCAACGGCCTGACGGTGCCGGTAAGCCGTCGCTATCTGAAAAGTTTAAAAGAGGCGATTGGCCTGTAAAAGACTGTTAGAATATCGTTTTGCCATAGAAACGACCGAAGGCCTCATGCTGAGTAACGATATTCTGCGTAGCGTGCGCTACATTTTAAAAGCTAATAATACCGATCTGGCGCGTATCCTGGCGCTGGGTAACGTTGATGCTACGCCGGAGCAGATTGCAATCTGGTTGCGCAAAGAAGAGGAAGAGGGGTTTCAGCGTTGCCCGGATATCGTGTTGTCCTCATTTCTCAATGGCCTCATTTATGAAAAACGCGGCAAAGATGAGGCGGCGCCTGCATTGACGGCGGAACGTCGTATCAACAACAATATTGTGCTGAAAAAGCTGCGTATCGCCTTTTCGCTAAAAACAGATGATATCCTGGCGATACTTACCGGTCAGTTGTTTCGTGTCTCAATGCCAGAGATCACCGCGATGATGCGCGCGCCGGACCATAAGAACTTCCGCGAATGCGGCGATCAGTTTATGCGTTATTTTCTGCGCGGTCTGGCAGCCCGTGAACACGCGGCGAAGTAATTCTGCGGTATTGTTCCCGGCAGCGTCCTGTCTGACCGGGAAAACGCATTATTATACTAATTGATTCTATGATATCCGCTCTCTTCCAGCAGTTTCTGCGAGCGAATCATTGACAGATAGTACGCGGAACAGTTGTCAATTGATGATCCTGGCAATTTACAGAGGTCGCTTATTTTTGCCTGGGTAAAATTAATATCCACATATTCCGTAGCATAGCTATCATAATAGTCGATTCGTTCAGTCAAACCCGGCATACCCTGATAAGCTTCGCCGACTTGACTCAGCATTTTTTGTGCTTCTTCTTTATTATTGGCTTTCAGGGTCTTATAAAGTAGTTTATGTTCAGATATTTGACGTAAAACGATATCCCCTTTGTAGTAATAGGTTAACTTGATTTCAATACCGTTGAGATTACCTACATAGCGTTGTGTTTCCTCTGACTCTTTGCTAGCGGCTATCTTCTTGATAAACGCTGTCATGTTATTTTGCTTTCCCTGGAGAGTATCGTTTTTCTGATCGCAGCCAGTTATGCTAACCGATAGAGAGAGCGCGAATAGTGGCAGTGCCATAAGACGTAGAACCTGCATAACAATTCCTTGTCGTTAAGTATTGGTGTGGCCAAGAATTCAGGGATTATAGGCTTTGGCGAGGGGACTTACAGCGAGGCTGTCTTTTTTCGGAATTCATAAAGAAAAGACGCTGCCGAAGCAGCGCCCTGAGCGACTTTACCAGTCGATGCAATACATTATGCCTGCCAGTTATTTCGCTTCTTTAAAACCAGCAGCTTCCAGCAGCGTCTGGGTTTGTTTCATGCTGATACCTTTGCTGGTATCGCCGGACACCATCGTCCCTGAGATTTGCTGTAACGCTTTAAAGTCCACTTTTTCCATATCCACAGAGACGTTTTCCTGGGCATAGGTATCTTCATAGGTTAATTTTTCTTCCACTCCGGCGATATTTTTATATTTCGCGCTCAGCGGATCGAGAATTTTGGCGGCATCTTCTTTCGTTTTAGCGCCTACAGTGGCATAGCTGATTTTACTTTCAGACGTCTGCTTAATGATTTTGTCACCTTTATAGGTGTAAGTAATTGAAATTTCTGTCCCCGCCAGGTTTGCGTTAAAGGTCTTTGATTCTTCTTTATCGCCACAGCCAGCAAGAGAGAACACCAGTACGGAAGCCAAAGCCGCGGACAATAACTTGCCAGAAATTTTCATCTAAAACTCCATTTTATATAATGATTGGGTTTTTAAAATAATTTCAATGAATTAATTTAACCCAGTAATAGCAATGTATCAGGGAGAGATAGAATATGACTTTTAGCCGTTATTTAGCAGTCCGGATATGGAGTCTTAACGCTATTGCTTATTAAGGAAAAAGTTAAAACACGCGGATGGGGTGATATGCCAGTCAGGATTAAGCGGTTAAAAAAGCCGGAGCATGCTCCGGCTTGTTGCTTATTTCACCTGTTGGCCAGGCTTCGCGCCGTCATCAGGGCTTAACAGGAAGATATCTTTCCCGCCAGGTCCTGCGGCCATCACCATTCCCTCGGAGACGCCAAAGCGCATTTTGCGCGGCGCGAGGTTGGCGACCATTACCGTCTGGCGGCCAATCAGCGCCTGCGGGTCCGGGTAGGCGGAACGAATGCCGGAGAAGACGTTACGCTTCTCGCCGCCCAGATCCAGCGTCAGACGCAGCAATTTGTCAGAACCATCTACGAACTCAGCATTTTCAATCAATGCTACGCGCAGGTCAATTTTGGCGAAATCGTCAAAGGTGATGGTTTCCTGAATCGGGAAGTCGGCTAACGGGCCGGTAACCGGCGCGGCTGCGGCTTTCACCTCTTCTTTAGACGATTCAACCAGCGCTTCAACTTGCTTCATGTCGATGCGATTGTAGAGCGCCTTAAAGGTGTTGACCTTGTGACCGAGCAGCGGCTGTTCGATGGCATCCCAGTTCAACTCACTGTTCAGGAAGGCTTCAACGCGTTCAGAAAGCGTCGGCAGTACCGGTTTCAGATACGTCATCAGCACGCGGAACAGGTTGATGCCCATTGAGCAAATGGCCTGCAGGTCCGCGTCGCGGCCTTCTTGTTTAGCCACCACCCACGGCGCTTGCTCGTCAACATAACGGTTAGCGATGTCGGCCAGCGCCATAATCTCACGGATAGCTTTACCGAATTCACGGCTTTCCCATGCTTCGCCAATCACCGCAGCGGCGTCAGTAAAGGTTTTATACAATTGCGGATCGGCCAGTTCAGCCGCCAGCACGCCGTCGAAACGCTTATTGATAAAACCGGCGTTACGCGAGGCCAGGTTGACTACTTTATTGACGATATCGGCATTGACGCGCTGGACAAAGTCTTCCAGGTTCAGGTCGATGTCATCAATGCGTGAAGAAAGCTTCGCGGTGTAGTAGTAGCGCAGGCTGTCGGCGTCAAAGTGTTTCAGCCAGGTGCTGGCCTTAATAAAGGTGCCGCGAGACTTAGACATCTTCGCGCCGTTCACCGTCACGTAACCGTGAACGAACAGGTTGGTCGGCTTACGGAAGTGGCTGCCTTCCAGCATGGCAGGCCAGAACAGGCTGTGGAAATAGACGATGTCTTTGCCGATAAAGTGGTACAGCTCGGCATCGGAGTCTTTTTTCCAGTACTCATCAAAACTGGTCGTGTCACCGCGCTTATCGCACAGATTTTTGAAGGAGCCCATATAGCCAATCGGCGCGTCCAGCCAGACGTAGAAATATTTGCCCGGCGCGTTCGGGATTTCGAAACCAAAATACGGCGCGTCGCGGGAAATGTCCCACTGTTGCAGGCCGGATTCAAACCACTCCTGCATTTTGTTCGCCACCTGCTCCTGCAGCGCGCCGCTGCGGGTCCACGCCTGCAACATTTCGCTGAATGACGGCAGGTCAAAGAAAAAGTGCTCGGAGTCACGCATTACCGGCGTCGCGCCGGACACCACGGATTTCGGTTCGATAAGTTCGGTCGGGCTGTAGGTCGCGCCGCACACTTCACAGTTATCGCCGTACTGGTCTGCGGATTTACATTTCGGGCAGGTGCCTTTCACAAATCGGTCCGGCAGGAACATGCCTTTTTCCGGATCGTAGAGTTGAGAGATGGTGCGGTTCTTAATAAAACCGTTCTCTTTCAGGCGCGTATAAATCAGCTCGGACAGCTCGCGATTCTCGTCGCTGTGCGTTGAGTGGTAGTTGTCGTAGCTAATATTAAAACCGGCGAAATCGGTCTGGTGCTCCTGGCTCATTTCACCGATCATTTGCTCCGGCGTAATACCAAGCTGCTGCGCTTTCAGCATGATCGGCGTGCCATGAGCGTCATCGGCACAGATGAAGTTAACCTCATGGCCGCGCATTCGCTGGTAACGGACCCAGACATCAGCCTGGATGTGCTCCAGCATATGGCCGAGGTGGATAGAGCCGTTGGCGTACGGCAGCGCGCACGTTACCAGAATTTTCTTCGCGACTTGAGTCATAGTGGGTATTACTTCTTCTGTTGTAAAAAAGGGCTTTGATAGTACCAAAATGGTAATTACTGCGCCAATCGATAAGGGCATTTATCCGTAAATGAATAATTGTTACCGCTGGAGTAAACTACAAAGTTACAATCGTACTTTTCAGAACTACAAAAGGAGTCGGGATGAACGAACAATCCCAGGCCAAATCACCAGATACCCTGCGAGCGATGGTCGCCGGGACGCTGGCGAATTTTCAGCACCCAACCCTGAAGCATAACCTCACCACGCTTAAGGCGTTGCACCACGTCGCCTGGATGGATGATACGCTGCACGTTGAGCTGGTCATGCCGTTCGTCTGGAACAGCGCGTTTGAGGTATTAAAAGAGCAATGCAGCGCCGATCTGTTACGTATTACGGGCGCAAAAGCGATCGACTGGAAACTGTCGTACAACATTGCGACGCTGAAACGCGTCAAAAATCAGCCTGGCATTAATGGCGTGAAAAACATCATTGCCGTGAGCTCCGGTAAAGGCGGGGTGGGGAAATCGTCCACGGCGGTAAACCTGGCGCTGGCGTTAGCGGCTGAAGGCGCAAAGGTCGGGGTTCTCGATGCCGATATTTACGGTCCGTCGATCCCAACCATGCTTGGCGCAGAAGATCAGCGCCCAACATCGCCAGACGGTACGCATATGGCGCCGATTATGTCTCACGGCCTGGCGACCAACTCGATCGGCTATCTGGTGACTGACGATAACGCGATGGTATGGCGCGGCCCAATGGCCAGTAAGGCGCTGATGCAGATGTTGCAGGAGACGCTGTGGCCGGATCTGGATTATCTGGTACTGGATATGCCGCCGGGAACCGGGGATATTCAGCTAACGCTGGCGCAGAACATTCCTGTTACCGGCGCGGTGGTGGTGACTACGCCGCAGGATATCGCGCTAATCGACGCCAAAAAAGGTATCGTGATGTTCGAGAAGGTGGAAGTGCCGGTGCTCGGCATTGTGGAAAATATGAGTATGCATATTTGTAGCAACTGCGGCCATCACGAACCGATCTTCGGCACGGGCGGCGCGCAGAAGCTGGCGGAAAAATACCATACTCAGCTTCTGGGTCAGATGCCGCTGCATATTAGTCTGCGCGAAGATCTTGATCGCGGTACGCCGACGGTGGTTAGCCGTCCGGAGAGCGAATTTACCGCGATCTATCGCGAACTGGCCGATCGCGTTGCGGCACAGCTTTACTGGCAGGGTGAAGTGATTCCGGGAGAAATCGCCTTCCGCGCGGTGTAATCCTCCTGACGTATTCCAAAGAGAATATGACATTCACTGCATTAATATATATTGATGCAGTGAATGTATTAATAAAATAATAGCCCCCGCATTGTTAATTCCTGCTTAAACAGACAGGTGTTTATCTGAAATAATCGGCAAAAACATTATTTGAATTGATCATACCTATCCTACTGATTTATTTTTTCAATTGGTTTTAAGGTATCGATACGTTCATACTGCTCATCAGGACGGCCTGCATACTGTTTGACGTTCACCAGAGGAACAATTACTCACTATGAAAAAATATTTGCTGATGGGAATTATAGTTTCGGCTTATGGGATAAGCGTACCTGTTTTTGCCTCCGACACCGCAACATTAACCATCAGTGGAAAAGTGACCGCGCCAACGTGCAGTACAGAAGTGGTAAACGCACAGTTGCAGCAGCGTTGCGGCAACACTATCCACGTTTCAACTCTGCAAACACCCGCCGCTACGCCGATGAGAGGTGTGACAACGCAGCTATACACGGTGCCTGGTGATAGCACCCGACAGATTGTTGTTAATCATTACGACTAATTCTTATTAATTCCGCAGGCCCATATCATTGATATCAATGATATGGGCTTTTTTATTTGTTGTGTTTATATTTAAGGGCAGTAAATTTCGGAAATTAATAAGTTTACAAAATAATGATAAGCAATGATTATTTGTTGCAATTATATTGCAATCTGTAAATTGTTTTAAATCAACAAAACATCGTGTTTACATTGCGATAACTTCCTGTCTATGAGAATTTTCGTTGCAAGGGTTAATAACTCTTAACAAATAGAAATTACTTCATTAAGGAAGAGATTATGAAACGTTCACTTATTGCTGCTTCTGTATTGTCTGCTGTATTTATGAGCGCTGGGGCTTTTGCTGTTGATGAGTATGATTCAGGCGTTCTGAATATTAACGGAAAGGTGGTTGGTACTACCTGTCAATTTTTGGGTACGAACACCGCTGAAATTAGACTGAATGAAATTGGTGCGGATAAAATAATTAATTTAACCCCGGGTCAGATTTATGACGCAGTAACTAATCAAACTCAGATGCCGTTGAAAATAAAATGTCAACAGGGTGTAGCGCCGCGTATTACCTTCTCTTCAACGCAATTTGACAGCCACGATATCACATTTAATAACGGGTCTGCCAAAGGTGTCGGTTTTGCGGTTTACTACGGAAGTACGGATAATCAGATTGATCCAGAGACGGGGGTGACACTAGATCCAAATAGCAGCGGTGAATACGACCTGACTTTTTTAGCACGCTATGCGCGTTTAGACGGTGATGTTGCTTCTGGTGATGTTAGCTCAACACTGACTTTAACGGTTGTTACTGACTAATTTATTCAACCGGCGGCGTTCGTCGCCGGTTTTTTATAAGCAAGGCCGTGTAAATATGAAAATATTATCTGCAGTATTATTATCTGCCATAATTTTGCCTGCGCATGCTGGTATTGTTATTTATGGTACGCGTGTGATTTACCCGGCAGAGAAGAAAGAAGTCGTTGTACAATTGGTGAATCAGGGCGAGCAAGCTTCGCTGGTACAGTCCTGGATTGATGACGGTAACACTTCATTACCGCCAGAAAAAATTCAGGTGCCATTTATGCTGACGCCGCCAGTGGCGCGCGTTGCCGCTGAGTCTGGTCAGCAGATCAAAATCAAGAAAATGCCTAATAGCTTACCGGACAACAAAGAAAGTCTGTTTTATCTGAATGTGCTTGATATTCCACCAAACAGCCAGGAAAACGCCGGTAAAAATGTGCTTAAATTCGCAATGCAGAATCGAATAAAATTAATATGGCGCCCCAGTCGAATTGCCGCCGTAACCAAAGACAGTTTTCAGAGGATTGGTTTATTTCGCAGTAATAAAGCTGTCATCATGAAAAATGATACTGCAAACTGGATTACCGTGACGGATGTAAAAGCAGGAAATACTAAGATTAATGATCAAACTATCATGCTGCCACCGCTATCGACGCAAAATATTAACATGAAATATGCGTCAACAAGCCAGTATGAAGTAACGATTATTGATGATAATGGTAACTATATTAGTAGCAAAATGAATGTAAAATAAACAGGAGTTCATCATGCTAAGGATGACGCCCATCGCTTCGCTTGTTTTATTGACTCTGTTTACCTGGCAAACGCAGGCTATCGCGACGGAAACGTTTGATACCCATTTTATGGTGGGGGGAATGAGAGATCAAAAAATAACAAATTTCCATCTGGATGAGAATAAGCCAATTCCGGGACAGTACGAATTGGATATTTATGTCAACAATCAATGGCGAGGTAAATACGATATCATTGTTGCCGATGATCCCGGTAGCACGTGTATTTCAACTGAGTTGTTGAAAAATATTGGTGTGATAAGCGATGGTCTGCAACCGCAGGGAGCAACGGATTGTATTGCGTTAAAAGATGTCGTGAGAAGCGGTGGCTATACTTTTAATATTGGCGTTTTTCGGCTGGATTTGAGCGTTCCCCAGGCCTATGTAAATGAGGTCGAGGCGGGTTATGTATTGCCTGAAAACTGGGATCGCGGCATCAATGCATTTTATACTTCTTACTATGCCAGCCAGTATTACAGTGACTATAAGAATTCTGGCAGTAGTGAAAGTACTTACGTTCGGTTCAATAGCGGTTTCAATCTGTTGGGCTGGCAAGCGCATGCGGATACCACATTTAATAAAACCGATGGCAGCAGCGGTGAGTGGAAAAGCAACACATTGTATCTGGAGCGCGGTATCGCTGAGCTCCTCGGCACATTACGCGCCGGGGATCAGTATACCTCGTCAGAGATTTTTGATTCTGTGAGATTTACCGGCGTTCGCCTGTTTCGCGATATGCAAATGTTGCCAAACTCGAAACAGAATTTTACGCCGTTGGTGCAGGGGATTGCACAGACTAACGCTTTGGTAACCATCGAACAGAACGGATTCGTTGTTTATCAGAAAGAGGTTCCTCCTGGCCCCTTTTCCATTGCGGATCTGCAACTCGCGGGCGGTGGCGCGGATCTTGATGTCACCGTGCGTGAGGCGGATGGTTCGATAAATACCTGGCTGGTGCCTTACGCTTCCGTACCGAACATGTTGCAGCCTGGCGTCTCTAAGTATGATTTTTCCGCCGGCCGTAGTCATATTGAAGGCGCCGATAATCAGGCCGATTTTACACAAATCAGTTATCAGTATGGCCTTAATAACCTGTTGACGCTTTATGGCGGTACGATGCTATCGAACCATTATAATGCGTTTACCCTCGGCACGGGGTGGAATACCCGGATTGGCGCCATTTCGCTTGACGCTACGCGAGCGCACAGTAAACAGGATAATGGCGATGTATTTGATGGTCAGAGTTATCAGATTGCTTATAATAAATACCTGACCCAAACATTAACTCGGTTTGGTCTGGCTGCGTATCGGTATTCATCACAGGATTACCGCACATTTAACGATCATGTCTGGGCCAATAATAAAAATAACTATCGTCGCGATAAGAATGATGTATACGATATTGCTGATTATTATCAAAACGATTTTGGGCGTAAAAATACGTTTTCAGCTAATGTGAGCCAATCCTTGCCAGAAGGATGGGGCGCAGTATCACTGAGTGCATTATGGCGTGATTACTGGGGACGTAGCGGCACCAGTAAAGATTATCAAATAAGCTATTCCAATACGTTCCAGAAAATTAATTATACGTTATCCGCCAGTCAGACTTACGACGAGGATCATAATGAAGATAAACGTTTTAACCTGTTTATTTCAATTCCCTTTGACTGGGGGGACGGTATTACTACCCCGCGGCGTCATCTGAATGTGTCGAACTCGACGACCTTTGATGATGATGGATTTACCTCAAACAATATTGGTTTAACCGGTACGGCAGGCAGTCGCGATCAATTTAATTACGGCGTGAGTGTTAGTCATCAGCGACACGATAGTGAGACCACTGCGGGGACGAATTTAACCTGGAATACGCCCGTTGCAACGCTTAATGGTAGTTACAGCCAGTCGTCCAATTATACTCAGACCGGCGGAAGTATTTCCGGTGGGGTTGTAGCCTGGAGTGGCGGGTTGAATTTATCCAGCCGGCTTTCAGATACCTTTGCGATTATGCAGGCTCCGGGACTTGAAGGAGCCTACGTTAACGGCCAAAAATATCGGACCACCAATAAAAAAGGAACGGTGGTTTATGACAACCTTACGCCATATCGCGAAAACCATCTTATGCTTGATGTGTCGCAAAGTAGCAGTGAAACGGAATTACGCGGTAACCGTAAAGTTGCCGCCCCGTACCGAGGGGCCGTCGTGCTAGTGAATTTTGATACCGACCAGCGTAAACCATGGTTTATTAAAGCGCAGCGTCCTGATGGTTCGCCTCTTATTTTTGGTTATGATGTAGTAGATCATCATGGTCATAATGTGGGCATTGTTGGACAAGGTAGTCAGCTATTTATTCGAACGAATGATATTCCGCCCGAAGTCAGTGTACCAGTAGATAAAGAGCAGGGGCTTTCATGTTCAATCACCTTTGGTAAAACGGTTGATGAAAGTAAAGTTTATATTTGTCGGTAGTGGTGAGGTGGTGAAATGAAACTCTTTCTTTTTATCGTGATGTTATTGATTTTACCTGAAACATACGCAGCCTGTACGGGAGAAATTACTTATCAGGATAATTTAATTATTCGTGAGGATTTTACGATTAACCCTAATCAGTCCGCAACTTATAGCCATAATTTTAACGATACAACTTGTTCAGGGACTTATAAGATAACGCGTATGGATCCTTCCGATATCATCGTGGGATTATACAATGATACAGTAAAACTGAAGTTAAAAATCGCCTGGGCAGATAATAATACTCTCACAATGCCGTTTACAACGGGCTATACGGTAACGGTTGAACCCGCTTCCTCTGGGGCGAATGTAAATATTTCTGCCGGTAGTGGGAACAGTGTCCTAATCAACGGGGTGGTATCAATAACAAGCGCTTCTTCTGCAACTCAGTTTACGGCCGGTTTGCGGTTTTTAGGGTGCCTGCTAGCAGGAAGAGGTTGGAATGCCTGTGCCGCAGATTATAATAGTTATCTTAGAGGTGCAGGGTTATATTCATTTGATCTGTTTGTGTCCTACGATCGCAAGCAGACAACCTGCAAACCTGAAGATCTGACGATCACGCTACCGAATATTGCGCTTTCTGAATTATATAACACAGGCAAGGTCAGCAACAAAAATGCCGCGGATAATATTCGACTCCAGTGTGATAATCTTTTTGGTAATGCTAAACAAACATCGCGTAAAATGACGGTTTATCTCTCCAGCAGTGATTTAATACCAGATAGCTATTCTGTGTTGCGTGGTGCTGTGAATAATGGCGTCGGATTTATACTGGAGAGCGGTGGAAAAACGGTGAATATTTCAAATACAGCAGAGCAGGGTAATGCTTCAACGTTATGGAAAGTGGATCAAGTAGGCACGCCGCTCAACAGTGATATGATAACAATCCCTATTATCGCCAGTTATTATGTTTATGACCGAGACAATATAAAGCCAGGCGATCTAAAAGCGACTGCGCTGATCTATGTGAAATACGATTAATATATATGAAAAACATTTAAGATATATGGCGCGATAGGTGAATGAACTTCCGGTCACTTACAATAATAAGTGACCGGGATGACAATCTTTCTGCAATAAATTTTAATGTGGTATGCGGTAGTTTCAAAAGGGCGAGATCCAGAGCGAATCGGGTAGTGAAGGCAGTCAACAAAAAAGGCAGTTTGAAGGGGATAGAGTGATTAAGGGCTAATAAAAAAGTAACATGGGGCTGTATTTCCCCCTCTGGATGAGGGGGCTTTTTTTATCGATGATAAAAAATCTCGCCATCATAGGCTTTGATGATTTTTCCATCGGTATCGTTAATCAGTACATACGCGCCGCCCATATAGGTCCAGTGAGTACCGGCATCTGGCGCGGGCAGATTACGTAATTTCCACTGTTTAATATTATACTCATCGGTGCGGTACATTTGCGGAACGGTATCGCCGGGCTTGAAGTGGGTGAAGTCGGCGATAAAGCTTTTTAACTCATATTGATCAATGCCCGTTGTCGCGGGGGCGGCCCATGCAAAACTGGTTGCAAGCAACAGCGCGCAAGGCAGCAACTTACTTTTCATACTTTTACCCTCCACATATGCGGGTCAGTTAACATCGTGTGTATCATTTCTGCTGGTGGCGTATCTGACAAGCGCTATTTTGTTATCTCACGCCCCTTTTCGTAAAAAGTGTAAACGAAAGCGTCGTGCAGCAACATATCCGCCAGCAAGTTTGCCAGAACCGAATAGGTTTTGAGAACTATCTGATAACGCTGAAATTATCGTCCGCCGCTGACTGTAAATTTACATTGTCTGGCACAGACAGTATGCTTAATAGCGAAACCCCGCTTAACACGGTGGGGCTTGACGACTCGGGGTGCCCTTCTTTGTGAAGGCTGAGAAATACCCGTACCACCTGATCTGGATAATGCCAGCGTAGGGAAGTCTGACACTGCTCGTGTCCCTTCTTCACGCGGGCAGGAGCTGAACCATGCAGCCTGACCTGCACTGCCGCACGCTTGCGGCGCATACGTTAAAACACTTTCGCGCGCTCTCCCCGCTTACGCACTGTATGACGAATGACGTCGTACAAACGTTTACCGCCAATACGTTGCTGGCGCTGGGCGCTTCACCCGCCATGGTGATTGATCCTGTCGAGGCCAGACCGTTTGCCGCCATCGCCAACGCCTTGCTGATTAATGTCGGAACATTAACTGCCTCACGCGCTGACGCGATGCGTGCGGCGGTAGAAAGCGCTTATGATGCCAAAACGCCGTGGACGCTTGATCCTGTCGCGGTGGGCGCGCTGGAATTTCGTCGGCGATTTTGCCTGGATCTCTTGTCCCTGCGCCCGGCGGCAATACGCGGCAACGCCTCGGAAATCCTGGCGTTATCCGGCATGGCGCTGGGCGGACGTGGCGTAGATACCACCGAGGCGGCGTTGGCCGCACTGCCTGCGGCGCAGGCGCTGGCGCGTCAGATAGACTGCATCGTTGTGGTTACCGGAGAGATAGATTACGTCACTAATGGTCAGCGCACGCTGAGCATTCCCGGCGGCGATCCGTTAATGACTCGCATTGTAGGCACCGGCTGCGCGTTGTCGGCGGTCGTCGCCGCCAGTTGCGCGTTACCGGGCGCCGCGCTGGACAATGTCGCGTCGGCCTGCTGCTGGATGAAACTGGCTGGACAGGCCGCGGCAGAGCGTAGCGAAGGACCGGGTAGCTTCATCCCGGCTTTTCTTGATGCGCTCTATCATCTGGATGTGGAGGCGGCCAATGCAACGAATTAACGCGCTGACGATTGCCGGCACCGATCCCAGCGGCGGGGCCGGTATCCAGGCGGATCTCAAGACCTTTTCCGCGCTGGGCGCATATGGCTGTTCGGTCATCACTGCGCTGGTGGCGCAAAATACCTGTGGCGTACAGTCGGTGTACCGGATAGAGCCGGACTTTGTTGCCGCTCAACTTGATTCCGTGTTCAGCGATGTGCGCATTGATACCACGAAAATCGGGATGCTGGCGGAAACCGATATTGTCGAGGCCGTGGCGGAACGGTTACAGCGCCATCATGTACGTAATGTGGTGCTGGATACGGTGATGCTGGCGAAAAGCGGCGATCCGCTGCTCTCGCCCTCTGCGATAGAAACATTACGCGTCCGGCTGTTGCCGCAGGTATCGCTGATTACGCCTAATTTGCCGGAAGCCGCAGCGTTGCTGGATGCGCCCCATGCGCGTACGGAACAGGAGATGCTGGCGCAGGGGCGGGCGTTACTGGCGATGGGGTGTGAAGCGGTATTGATGAAAGGCGGGCATTTAGAGGATGCGCAAAGCCCGGACTGGCTCTTTACCCGCGAGGGCGAGCAGCGTTTTAGCGCGCCGCGTGTGAACACCAAAAATACGCATGGGACGGGCTGTACGCTGTCGGCGGCGCTGGCGGCGTTACGGCCCCGGCATCGCAGTTGGGGAGAGACGGTAAACGAGGCGAAGGCATGGCTTTCGGCGGCGCTGGCGCAGGCGGACACGCTGGAAGTGGGGAAGGGCATTGGTCCGGTACATCATTTCCACGCGTGGTGGTAGTATACTGCCTACAGACCCGTCGTCAGGAAAGATAAATGGAACAAGCGCATACCCGGCTCATCGCGCAACTGAATGAACGAATTTCAGCGGCGGATAATACGCCGCTATACATGAAATTCGCCCAGACGGTAAAGGATGCCGTGCGCAGCGGTATTCTTGAGCACGGTAATATTTTGCCTGGCGAACGCGATCTCAGCCAGCTTACCGGCGTCTCGCGCATCACGGTACGAAAAGCGATGCAGGCGCTGGAAGAAGAGGGTGTTGTCACGCGCGCCCGCGGCTACGGTACGCAAATCAATAATATCTTTGAATATTCCCTGAAAGAGGCGCGGGGATTTTCTCAGCAGGTTGTCTTGCGCGGCAAAAAACCGGATACGCTATGGGTTAACAAACGCGTGGTAAGTTGTCCGGATGAGGTCGCGCAGCACCTGGCGATCCCCGCAGGCAGCGACGTCTTTTTACTCAAACGCATTCGTTATGTTGATGAGGACGCGGTATCGATTGAAGAGTCCTGGGTGCCCGCGCATCTGATTCATGATGTCGACGCGATTGGTATTTCTCTGTATGACTATTTTCGTCGCCAGCACATTTACCCTCAGCGTACCCGATCCCGCGTCAGCGCCCGGATGCCGGATGATGAGTTTCAGTCGCATATTCAAATGGATGGTAAAGTGCCGGTGCTGGTGATTAAGCAGGTGGCGCTCGATCAGCAGCAGCGGCCTATTGAATACAGCATCAGTTATTGTCGTAGCGACCTATACGTTTTTGTGTGCGAGGAGTAGCGCCTCGCGCGTGGGCGCGCAGTCGCCGCCGCGATGCCCGACCACCCAGCTCGCCACCGCATTTCCCAGCAGTACGGCATCCGCGAGCGACCAGCCTGACGCCAGTCCTGCCAGCACGCCGCCAGCATGGCTGTCGCCCGCGCCGATGGTATCCACCACGGTTGCCGGAAACGCTGGCACAACGCCGGAAGATTGCGCGCTAAAATACCACGCTCCGTCTTTATCGTGGCGCACCACCAGCGGCGCGGAAAAGCGGTTTACCCATGCTTCGCCGAAAGTGCGCGTATCGGTCGCAAGTCCGGCGCGTTCCGCGGCGATGATGGCTTCCTGGCGATTGAGGGAGACGATGGGCCGGCAGGCCATAATGCGCGCCATTGCATCGTCTGTAATATCACCGATTCGTGGGCCAAAATCGATAAAAGGCGTGACATCGTCGACGGTTTCCAGCCACTGGATCAGTGGTTCGCCACAGGACGAGGCCAGTTGATAGCCGGACAGGTAGACAAGACTGCCCCGCGGTGTCCTGAGCTGCGACAACCAGTCTGCATTCCACTGGTTTTCCACGCCGCTAAAAGACATAAACGTGCGTTCGCCATCCGGTTCGACTAACGCCAGACACCAGCCGTTATCTCCTTCAACCGCGTCAATCACGCTGGATAATCCCTCTTTTGCCAGACGGCGGCGAATCCTCTCCGCCCACACGCCCTGGCCCAGCGGCAGCGCATTGCTGGCGTCAATCCCCAGTCGTTTCAACGCCACGGCAATATTCAGCGCACAGCCGCCGACATTGACGCTCTGTTGTTGCAGTTCAATATCGCCTCCGCGACGCGGCAACGTCCAGGCGTCGGCAATGATATCGATCACTGCCGCGCCGATAACGGTGAGCGGACGCCGGGTATGCAGGGTCGGTAATAATGTCAGCAACCGTGCGCCGTTCATAGTGCCTCCCGCCGTTGACGATAACTCGCCAGCGCAACGGCATAGCGCGCAAAATCCAGCTGATTAACCTCGTCCAGCGTTTGCTTTAACTGGGGGTTAATGGCGCTTACCCCGTGCAACGCGCCGCAAATGGCGGTGGCCATCGCGCCGATAGTGTCGGTATCGCCGCCGAGGTTAGCGCACAGCACGGCACAGCGGTTAGGATCGGTATTCGCCAGTTCCACCATGGCGATAGCGCAGGGAACCGATTCAATGGTGCTGGTTCCCGCGCCGATGATCTGATAGAGCTGTTCGCTGGCAGATTCGACGCCGTCGGCATGGCGGACAATGTTTAGCGCCAGTTCCAGACGTGCCGATAGCGAGGCGCTAAACGTGGTAATACGCGCTGTCTGCGCCTGATGGGCGACGGCGGGGAGCGAGTCGGCAATACTTTGCCACGTGTCGCCGTTAACCGCTCGTGAGACGGCCCAGGCGACAACCACGGCGCCAGCCACCGCCAGATCGGATTTATGCGTCGGGCTGGAGGCTAACGCCACTTCTGCTATAAAGGCTGTCAGGTTAGTTGGCGGCAACAGGCAGCCCAACGGCGAAACGCGCATGGCCGCGCCGTTAGTCACGCCGTTATTTTCCAGCGCCGCGATGGGTTTGCCGTCGCGAATCGCATTCAGCGCTATTTTTGACGTCGGGCCGAGTACATTTTTATTGAACGCATCAAAGCGTTCCGCCCAGGCGAGGATGTTACGCCCAATAATCTCGGGATCAATGTTGCCTTCGCATTCGAGTAGCGCGTCGGCCAGGCAGAGCGCCATTGCGGTATCATCCGTAAACTCCGCGCGGTTAAAATAGCAGGCGGCATTATTTTCTTTTGGCCCGGGCAGAAAGCGGTCAATCCAGCCGAAATGCGCTTTGACGCGCGTTCTCGGCCACAGCTCAGAGGGCATTCCCATCGCATCCCCTAACGCTTGCCCGTAAAGAGCACCGAGAATACGTTCTGCTTTCATTTTACTTCCCCTTGTGTCAACGCAATATCGCGATCGTCAATAGCAGTGATCTCTTTGTCCGATTCGCGAAAGAAAATCATAAACAGTAGCGCGATGACGGCAATCATCACTGCGCCAAACGTCCACATGCCCGCCCAGTTGAATGTCAGACCGTTAACCGGTTGCGGATAAGCAAACATTTTTTCCATCATCACGCCGCCGAGACGATAGCCCAGCAGGCTGCCGAATCCCTGACAGCAGAGGGTGATAAGCCCTTGCGCAGCGGTACGCATATGAACCGGCGCTTTTTTATCGACATAAATGTAGGCGGTGACGTAGTAGAAATCGTAACTTACGCCGTGCAGCAAAATACCGAGGAACAGCAGGGCGTAAGTGAAGTACGTCTCCGCGCCGCCATAGACAAAAAAGCCGTAGCGGATCGCGGCGGTAATAAGACCAAGCAATAATACCTTTTTAATACCAAAGCGCTTAGTGAAAAAGGGCAGCGCCAGCATAAAGAAGATTTCAGAGAACTGGCCGAGCGTCATCCAGCCGGTGGCGTTCTTCATTCCTACTTCTGTCAGATAGCCGTTAGCGAAGATGTAGTAGAAGGCCAGCGGCATCGCAAACAGAAAGGAACAGAAGAAGAAAACGAGAAAGTTTTTATCGCGCAGCAGGACCAGCGCATCCAGCCCCAGCATCACTTTAATATCCATCTTGCCGGTGCTTTTTGGCGGCGTGTCTGGCAGACAGAACGCAAATACGCCCAGCAACGCTGAACTTGCGGCGGTTATGAGCAGTGGAATGTTGGTGGGGGAAATATCGTTATAGCCTAACATTTGCGGCAGGAATCCACAGGCGAGGCCGGAGGCAATCCACCCAATGGTTCCCATAACGCGAATGCGTGGAAAATCGCGTTCAACGTCCGGTACGTTAGCGAAGGCAATGCTGTTTGTCAGCGCGATGGTCGGCATATAGGTCAATGAATAGGCCAGAAGCAGCGGAAAGAATCCGGCGAAGGTGGTTTGCTGCGCCGCGAAATACATCAGCACGGCGCCTGCAAACATCAGTACCGCCAGGACTTTTTGCGCTGAGAAAAAACGGTCGGTAACGGAGCCGACCAGAATCGGCGACAGGATCGCCGCAATGGCGGTACAGGCATAAGACCAGCCTATTTCACCGGCGGAAAACCCGCTTTTATTTAGCCATAGCCACAGGGGGACGAACCAGGCGCCCCAGATAAACCACTCCACGAACATCATGAACGACAGTTTAAAGGTCGTTTTCATTTTTGAATCCTTCATGACAGGTAAGGTACGCCATGACAATACCATTTAATAATACCTTTTAAATACCATTGAGCATTAATTTTGACCGATCTAACACTTTTTCGGACGTGAATCGAGTCAGCAGATAGCGCCGAAAAAATGCGCTAAAGTTGGCAAAAATGGTCGGTCAGTACCAGGCTTATTGCGACCCGCAATCTGCGGGGCAGGACTATTCACCTTCCGATACCCTATCGGAACTTACGGGAGCATAGCTATGACTGATATTGCGCAGTTGCTTGGCAAAGACGCCGACAGCCTTTTACAGCATCGTTGTATGACCATTCCTTCCGATCAGCTTTATCTACCCGGCAAGGATTATGTTGACCGGGTGATGATTGACAATAATCGTCCACCAGCCGTTCTGCGTAATATGCAGACGCTCTATAATACTGGACGCCTGGCGGGAACAGGATACCTTTCGATACTGCCCGTCGATCAGGGGGTGGAGCACTCCGCCGGCGCCTCTTTTGCGGCTAACCCGCGCTACTTTGACCCAAAAAACATTGTTGAATTGGCGATTGAGGCCGGCTGTAACTGCGTGGCCTCTACCTACGGCGTACTGGCCTCGGTTTCACGGCGCTATGCGCACCGTATTCCGTTTTTGGTCAAACTGAATCACAACGAAACATTGAGCTATCCGACAGAGTACGATCAGACCCTGTACGCCAGCGTTGAGCAGGCGTTCAATATGGGTGCCGTGGCGGTAGGCGCGACGATCTATTTCGGTTCGGAACAGTCTCGTCGCCAGATTGAAGAGATCTCCGCAGCTTTTGAGCGTGCGCATGAGCTGGGTATGGTGACCGTATTGTGGGCTTACCTGCGTAATTCTTCCTTTAAAAAAGACGGCGTTGATTACCATGTATCCGCTGACCTGACGGGGCAAGCCAACCATCTGGCCGCTACGATTGGCGCGGATATTGTGAAACAGAAAATGGCCGAGAATAATGGCGGTTATAAAGCAGTCAACTTCGGCTATACCGATGACCGCGTGTACAGCAAACTGACCAGCGATAACCCGATCGATTTGGTACGTTACCAGTTGGCGAACTGCTATATGGGACGCGCCGGGCTTATCAACTCCGGCGGCGCGGACGGCGGCGACACTGACCTCGGCGACGCGGTTCGTACCGCGGTGATCAACAAACGAGCCGGTGGAATGGGGCTAATTCTGGGACGTAAAGCCTTTAAGAAATCGATGGCTGATGGCGTGAAGTTGATTAACGCCGTACAAGATGTCTATCTGGATAGCAAAGTCACCATCGCCTGAGTTCAACGAAGAAAAGCCGGATGTGAGCGCATCCGGCCAGCGACAGGTGTTATTAACGTAGCAACGGGCAGTCCGGCGGCAGCCGACAGCGTAATGCGCCAGGCAGCACCTCAATATGAAATTCTTGCCCGCTGAGTGGTTCGCCATCCAGATTAAACGTGATTTCATGCGGTGCATGAATATCAAACCACGCTGAGGCGCCGTCAATAATATTCGGATTGTCATCTGACTGCGTGAGCGTGGAAAACAGCGCCGGCAACAGCTCTTCGCCGGTAAAAATCCGTAGCTGTAACAGTCCGTCGTTAATCAGCGCGGTGGGACATAATTGCTGCCCGCCGCCAGCCTGACGACCATTGCCAATGCCGATCACCAGCGCATCGCCCTGCCAGTGAAAGTTTTCGCCACGTATTTCGCAGCGATCAGGGGTCAGCGTATCCATTCTCATCAGACCGTGGATAAGATAGGAGACGCCGCCCAATGCGGCTTTAAGTTTTTCCGGCGTTTCGGTGGTAATGCGGGTGCCAAAACCGCCCGTCGCCATATTGATAAAACAGGTTTTATCATTGACCATGGCCATATCAATTTCCATCGCGTTTCCGGCAATCGCCAGTTTCAGCGCTTTGTCCAGCGCTTCAGGAATACCGGCGCTGGTGGCAAAATCGTTGGCGGTGCCGAGCGGCAAAAGGCCCAGTGCAGGGGCTACGCCGTCGCGGATCTGGATGAGCGCGGTCGACACTTCATTAATGGTACCGTCTCCGCCGCCGGCAATCACCGTTTCAACGCCCAGTCTACGGGCTTCATCAACGTAACGCTGCGCGTCGCCTTTTTCCCAGGTTACCCGAACGTGAATCTGTATGCCTTCGTCGCGAAGTAGAGTAATGGCCTCACGTAGCGGCTGGTTATCAGCGCTTTTGCCATTGAGGATCAGTAAGCTGGCGGGAAAGTTAGCCATCCGTTATGCCTTAATAGGTTGAACAACAATCTCCAGAAAGTGTATAGCAGAAATGAAAAAGCGAGGTCAGAACAGGATGAAAATTGAAATGTTGCGCACTTATTGCTTTACCGTTTTTCTTCCTGCTGTACGCAGCGGTAAGCGAAGCATGGTTTAAGGCAAATGGCGACAAGAGAGATGCCGGTATGCGCATTGAGTAGCGCTTGTGAGAGTGCAAGGAAATCACAAGGGGTAGTCAGACGCTTTCCGATATAGCGCCTTTGATAACGAAACGGAGAATTAACAAGACGAACATACGTCAGTTATCAGTATTAATTTCAAACACCATAATATCAGATAAAAACCTGATATTTATTACCAAACATACTTTTTAATAGCATAAAATCGAAATGTTCTTTAGACTCTTTAGCAGAAACACGGCGCACTATTAGAAGCACGCTACTATATATCAAATAAAACCTATTTAGATGATGGCTTAGCGCGGTGTCCTATAGTCGTACCGTTGCCTGATGTATCGCTTTTCTCATAAACATAAACAGGCATGTGCATGAAGAGGTTTATATGAATGTCACTTCAGGCGTGAATGCGCAAACGCCATTGCTCCCTCCTTCTGAACGGGGTAATGACGAAAAACCGGTAGCTGAAATCGTTGATTTTAACGCTTACGGCAATAAACCCAGATGTTTAATGTGCCTGGGAACCACGGCATTGTTTACAAGTGTTTTCAGTGGGGTATGCTCAGGGGCTGTCGCCAGTGTCAGTAGTGGTGCGGCATATACTACCGCTCTGACGGTTTTAGGCGCATCGTTTGGCATGGGGGGAATTGGTATGATGGGAATATGCGCCGGACTATACCTTAGCGCAAATGGCATCAGAACCCGGCCAGCCTGGCCATAAATGAGCAAACACAGCAAGTCATAGGGAAAAGACGAATTCCGACGATGACACGAGGTGTTAATCGTCCAGACCAGAGGCTTATGACTTATATAGAAACGCTTTAGATAGAGTATGGGGTGTTATGTATTCAAGAGCCGATCGCTTATTAAGACAGTTTTCACTAAAATTAAATACCGATTCAATTGTCTTTGACGAAAACAGATTATGCTCATTTATTATAGATAACCGTTACCGTATCTTACTAACAAGCACTAACAGTGAGTATATAATGATATACGGTTTTTGCGGAAAACCTCCGGATAATAATAATCTTGCTTTTGAATTTCTCAATGCTAATTTATGGTTTGCAGAGAATAATGGACCACATTTGTGTTATGATAATAACTCACAATCATTATTACTGGCTCTCAACTTCTCACTCAATGAAAGTTCTGTAGAGAAACTTGAATGTGAAATTGAGGTAGTTATTAGATCAATGGAGAATCTGTATCACATTTTACAGGATAAAGGAATAACTCTGGATACCGATTATACGTGACGGTGGGAAGGGTGAGTAAAACAAGGCTATCATGATTACCTCCAAGAACTGGCAGTTAAACTGCTTGTGTTCATAATGATATTTTCGTGTTTAAATTCAATGAAATCGCAAAATGCGTCATAATCTTGTATATGAGAACCGTCAAAATAATGCCTCAACCCTTTACTGAGCCAGTCATTATAGGGATCGCCATAAGGTTTACTGTGCATAATTTCGAGTCCTTTTATTAATGCTGGATGCTCGCTGCGGTTAACAGCAATAATCCCATTTTCAAGGCTAACATGATTATCTTTACGACTTACATGGATAGCGATACCATCAGGTAAATACAAAGTACCGAGTTTATCAGTAAGTAACATATCTGCATCAAGATATATGCACCCACCGCCTGGTTGCAGATGATGACAACCAGGTTTACCAGCTTCCAGAAAGGCATCGCTTCCTTTTAGCAGGAAAAGATTTCTGTAGAAGTCAAACCATAAGTGACCTTTGTCTTTATTATGAGATGAAATAAGCGTTTCCTCCGGATTGTTTTTCAAGACATCTTCCAGGCTTTTTTTTACCCCGTTAAGCAAGACCTCATCTCGTTCACTTGCTGACTGAGCTTCCAGTTTGGTGATGTTTTCTAAATAAATCGTCGTTAACTTTTTATCATACATGCTATAATTAAGGTCAGAATTGTAAATAACCTTTATGTTTCTATAATTTTGTTCCAATTTTCCCAATGCTTTTCTTTGTCCCTTGCTAAAATCGCCATCAACGAAAATACCGATAATTCTTTCTTTTTCTATTATAGCAGCATTGATAATATTATTAAGATAAGGGTTTTTCTGCGTATTGATAATGGGAATTTCGTTTTGACCAAATCTATCTGGATTGCGTTCAAACCACTGAAAAACGAGCGGCGTTTGGTGATTTAGTGGCAATAGAGGATAATCAATCCCAGCAAAACTTACATGGCCTGATGAAGGTGGACTGAGCGTAGGTGCGATGGTTTGAGTATTACTTTGACATGAAATCAAACCTCTAATCCGGGAAAACATTATTTTAATCCTTGTAAAAGCGGCATTAAAACGTGCCATATTTTTACACGCTTAAATTATCAGTTTTTAACCTTAATTTAATAACCTGGAAACTTTTTGTGTAAGTGCTCACAAAGTAGTTATTGATTTAATTCACTGATTTTAAACGTTAACGTCACAATGCTAAGTCCTGAGTCCGACCGGATGCGGGGAGGATTGTGACTTGCTGGCTGGCAATGGATAGGGGAGGTCTCTAAACCTAAGCGCCCATTTGCGCTTTGGTTAGTGTGGTCAATTTTGGATATGGCGGGAAGTACCACTTTTTTATGGATTATACGCAAAAAATAAGCCTGCGTAAGGGAGATTACGCAGGCCAAGGAGGTGGTTCCTGGTACAGCTAGCATTTATGGGTTATGTTTTTCAGCGCGTTGAATAATACCCGCATTGAGCGAAGCGGTATGTGATCAATTTCTAAGAATCTTCCCGCCATGAAAAAATAACCGCAATTAACTACTTAGCATGGGGGTTACGCGTTGATTCGCCTGAGAAATTACGCATCAATAGTGCGTAATCCAGCGTAACGTCCTGCGGGACGGGCATCCAGACGGTATAGCCATCGCCAGGTGCCACCGGCATAGCGTCGCCTTTGGCGTTCTCCATCTGTTCCAGGGTGAAATTGATATTTCCCTGCGGTGTCATCAGCTCCAGACTATCGCCAACGGAGAATTTATTTTTCACCGCCACGGCCGCCAGTTGGCCTTTACGCTCACCGGTGAACTCGCCGACAAATTGCTGGCGTTCGGAAACGGAGTACCCGTACTCGTAATTCTGGTAATCGTCGTGCGTATGGCGACGCAGGAAACCTTCGGTATAGCCGCGATGAGCCAGACCTTCCAGCGTTTCCAGCAGCGTAGGGTCGAAGGGTTTACCCGCGGCGGCGTCGTCGATGGCCTTACGGTAGACCTGGGCGGTACGGGCGCAGTAATAAAAGGATTTGGTGCGGCCTTCGATTTTCAGCGAGTGGACGCCCATTTTCGTCAGGCGCTCCACGTGGGCGATAGCGCGCAAATCTTTTGAGTTCATGATATAGGTGCCATGCTCGTCTTCGAACGCGGTCATGTATTCGCCCGGTCTTTGGGCCTCTTCTATCATAAACACTTTATCCGTCGGCGCGCCGATACCGAGCGTCGGCTCAACGTTCTGTACCGGAATCGGTTCATGCTTATGCACGATGTTGCCGACAACGTCTTCTTTTCCTTCCTGCACGTTATATTCCCAACGGCAGGCATTGGTGCAGGTGCCCTGATTCGGATCGCGTTTATTGATGTAGCCGGAAAGCAGGCAGCGGCCGGAATAGGCCATGCATAGCGCGCCGTGGACGAAAATTTCTATTTCCATATCCGGCACCTGCTGGCGAATTTCCTCAATCTCTTCCAGCGACAGCTCGCGGGAGAGAATCACGCGGGTCAGTCCCATCTGCTGCCAGAATTTTACCGTCGCCCAGTTTACGGCATTAGCCTGTACCGACAGGTGAATCGGCATTGCCGGGAAGTGCTCGCGTACCAGCATAATCAACCCTGGATCGGACATGATCAGCGCATCCGGGCCCATCTCGACGACGGGTTTCAGGTCACGGATAAAGGTTTTGAGCTTGGCGTTATGCGGGGCGATGTTCACCACCACGTAGAATTTTTTTCCGAGCGCGTGGGCTTCGTTGATGCCAAGCTGCAAATTTTCGTGATTGAATTCGTTATTACGCACGCGTAAAGAGTAGCGTGGTTGGCCCGCATAGACGGCATCGGCACCGTAAGCGAAAGCGTAACGCATATTTTTCAGCGTTCCCGCCGGCGAAAGGAGTTCTGGTTTAAACATCATTTTCTCGTTCTGATGACAGGTCAGATCCGCCTCACCTGATGAGGCGGCTTGAGGAGAGTCCTCACTTTAAGGGCGGGCATTGTAGCGCCGTGGGAGAGGGGAGTAAACCACCTTACACCATTGAGTTGACCTGTCCCGGCAGCTCTGAATTCGGGATACGGACGGTATACCAGGCGAAACGAAAGCGTTTCCAGAAAGAATCGAAATGCAGGTGGTCCAGGCAGTCCATAACGATTTCATTATCCGGGTAAAGTGTGAAGGCAAAATGCGCCCAGCGTGCGCTTAGCTTCATATTAAACAGCGTTCGATCGTGTTTATTACCGTGCAGGCGCGATAGGGTCACCATAGCATGTAGCGTGCCTTTGTTGGCCTCTTGTTGCACCAGTTCCAGATGCTTATGCGCCAGCGTAATATCCTTCACTTCAAAAATATTCAGCAGGAACAAGCCCCAGGCCTCTTTATGCCCGAACTGATGCGCCAGCCAGAGATTATCGAGTAGTTCTTTTTCATAAGCGGAACGTTTTTCGGTATCAGGTTCTTGTTTACTCAGACGCTGGTTGCAGATGCCAATGCTGAAATGAATATTTTGCAGGTCATTTTCATAGTCGGTATAGCCTCCGTTATCTATTAATTTGTACGGGGTGCTCTCGCGCAGCGCTAACTGCCGGTGCAAAATCTCCGCCGCGCGCTGAAAATACCCTAACGCGATGGCAGGATCGTAAGGTAGTAGGCCGTTGTTCTCTTTATTATTGTGTTCAAGGCCCAGCAAGTTTAGCGCGGCGGGTATATTTCTTTGTGCGCCCAGCTCTGCCAGCGGCACGAAATGTTCCGGGAGCCCGAACCAGTCGAAATTTTTAATCGCCGCCCGCCAGTTATGGTTATATTGAATGTCGGCGACGCTATCGAGCCAGGCGAGGCCTTGCGCCTCATCCTTTTCGAAACCCAATAACCCGGCGTACTGAAAGTAGCCACGACGGATTTTCGGCACTGCGAATTCCGTTTGCTGCGCATTCTGACAGAGAAAATTATACATCCACCAGGTGTCAGGAAAATCGCGCAGGGCGAACTTTATCGTGTCATCAGAGAAGTAATTGTTGAGCTTAACTTTTTCCACGATCGAACGCTGAAGGGTTCGCCAGAGCGCGTCATTATCGTCCAGATCGCTATAGCAGACCCGCAGCCACTCCAGCGCGTTGTGGCGAGATTCCTGGATATGCGCTCGCAGGCTAATCTCTTCGGCTTTGGCGATAATACGTTCCTGTTCTGCCGGGGAGTCAACCTCTTTGATGCGCAGATCGCGGTGATCGTCCCACCAGATCAATAGCTCCAGATGTTCACGTTCTGCGGCAGAAAGGTGATCGCATACGCTTGATTCCAGAAATTCGCGGATTTCCTCGTGAGACCCTCTCCAGCGTGGCATACGAAACGGGATATATTCATCCAGCACGTAAAATGCCGTCGGGAAAATAGCCAGGCAGACGGCGAGCCAGTATTTTTGCCCGGCATCGTCATTGCACTCCGGCAGCACGGACGGGCGCGGCAAATTTGGGCAAACCGCGTCGGTAAACGACAACCCGGAATGGGCCATCAGCGCGTCCACCTCCTGCGGTGAATGGCGATGATATTCAGCCAGATCTTCCATTAATGGCTGCCCGGCAACATCCGCGCCCACGAGGAACTCAACCAGCCACTCGGGCTGGCCGAAGACTTTTGAGTTGGTGCTGGTCAGGGCCGCCGCCATCCACTGGCGCGGTTCACAGTCGATGGCATTGAGCGCGGCGATGACCATCCGTTCGTTGCAGGCGGCGGCGCAGATCCACATCGCTCGGGTGGTTTCTCTCGCCCAGCCATAGCTGCGGTAAAGCCACGCACGGTGATTCCAGTATTGCGCCTCGGCAAGCCAGGCGTGAGTGGAGCGAGGACGGGCGCGCTGCCAGTTTTTGATCAGCGCTAATCCTTGCGGCCCAGCCTCAACCAGCGTGTCCATATCGTAAAAAGGGTTGTCCATTTGATTCCAGGCGAAGAAATAGCGCTTTTCCGCTTCGCGGCTGGTAAAGCTCTCCGTCAGCGCCTGGTTGTAGCGTTCGTCCAGTTCGTCATAGCGTTCTTCGCGCAGCAGGCCGGGAATATCGGCGATATGCCACTCTCGTTGCCCGTCATTGAGGGGATTTTTGTGGTTGCACATCTCAAACATAGCGTTGAGCAGACGATCATCCTGTTCCATAAAGCGTCCTTTAAATCGGCTCGAAAATTTTGAATTCATTCCACGGCAGTTGTCGCCAGCGGCTGACAGGGTCTTGCAGATAATGGGTGGCTTCCTGTAAATCCCGTCCGGCAAGCGCTGTTGGCGTGTCACGTAGCGTGAGCCATACCCGGCGGGCGCGAACGTAGGCGGTGGCGTAATCCTCCCAGGAATCAAAACAGTCCTGAGCGCGCTGGGCGTTAAGTAATAACACCAGCCAGGCCTGATGTACGTCGCACCAGCCGAGCCCGGCGATACAGCGGGTCAGAAAGGCGGTGCGCATGCAGTCGAAAGCCAGCGCGTCGCGGACCTGGCCCTGGGCCGCCAGATGATGATAAAACGTGCGCGGCGAGCTGCCGATGCCCGCAGGCCAGCGGCGTAAGATATCCTCGACCTTGTGGCGTAACGCCGCGCCGTCGAGGTTTTCGCTCAAGCCCAGCTCTTTTTTTACCTGCTGCGCCAGATAGCGGCGTTTGTCATCGTCAAGTTTAAATACCAGCTCAACGCCTTTGATCGGTAGCCCGTTGCGCCGGGCGAGGATATCAGCTAGCGCCAGCGCCCATTGCCGCCGTCGGGTATCGCGACGCAGGTCTTTCAGGCGATCTTTTTCTTTCTCCTCGGCGATACGGGCTGCAATCAGCGGTTTGTTTTTTTTGTAGTTGCGCCAGCTAAAAAATAGGGCGGCAATAATAAGAACAATCCAGAACATTATTGCACCTCCTTGATGACAGGGAGGTAGCGCGTGGTTTGTAGCGTCAGGCTTTCAATTTCGAAAGGTTCGCTACTGGTGTTTTTCCCGGCAAGCGTAGGATGCCATTCATGCTGCGGAAACAGCATTTCCGCAGCCGTCGCCACGTTAGGATCAACAACCTGAAGGTAGCGCAGCGCCTCCGGGGCGCTGTGCAGCAGCAGCCACTGTAAAGCTACCGGGGGAGTGGGGAAGTGTTCCATTAAGTGAAAATTGTCATGCAGCACATTGAGCAGAAAATTGAGGTCATGAATATGCGTAATAAATTTCCAACCTGAATATTCCGGCGTCAATTCATAAACTATTCCCATCCCTTCGCAATCAGCGTGGCGCTCAGGAAGTGGTTGCAGATGGCGTAACAGAGATAAAACATCGTTAGCATATTTCTTAATAGGATGGCGATTTTGCTTACCTTTAATCTGATCAATGCTCAGGCCGTTATTACCAACCACCAGGCTTATTGTAACGTGGGGAATATTATTGCCGTCGCGCAGGCTGAACAGGCGAAGTTTCTGTTGTTCAATTTGCCGGGCGTAGTAATCGCCGTAGCCGCCGGAAAGCGCGCCTTTATTATCAAAATCTCCGACGCAGTGTTGCATATGCCAGGATTCATACGCCATCTCACTGCGCAGGCCGGGGTTTGTTGCATCAAGCTCAACCAGTACGCCGTTATTCACCGTCATCACCGGTTTTAGCGCCTCGCTGTTGGAGGGATACCAACCTTGTTCACGCAGGCGCTGCATTTTTTGATGCTCCGCTTCGCGCATTGCCAGCACGGTAAAGCAGTTGATACGCTGTAGTTTAGTTTCCAGCCGCGTTCCTTCCTGACGCGAAAGAAATTCCACTAAATCTCTTTCCATCGCCACAAGTTGCGGGTGCTGAACGTTAAGGTAGTAAAAGCGCTCATCGCCACCCAGCTTTGGCGCCAGCCAGGCGGGGATTTCTGCATCAGCGCTAAAATAAACGGCATAATCGGCGACGGAGCGCACAGGATAAACATGAGGAAAGTCACCAATGATCCAACGATAAAAATGGTTGCTTAACCAGCGCTGGATAATTTCGCTGTCGCCGCGTTGTTGGCTCCGGGAAAAAATAGACGATTTTACATTTGGCGCATTTATTATATTGCGTGGTTTATAGCGGTGAGATGACGTTTCTGTCATAAAAATCCATGTATAATTAAGCTGGTATTATGTTTATGTATTTTTAGATTCACTTAATGAATTAATGCGCAATAAGTTTAAAAAACTACTCACAGTATATCGGTAAACTAAAAAGAGCGGCCAAATAATTTATTGTCCCCGATCGCGTTCGTCGTGGTTTTCGGGATACCGCTCGGCCAAAGGAAAGAGGGCAGTGTGTTAATTCCGCCAGAATAGCGTTGGCGGAAAATATCGTCTTACGACCTTGTTATTGTTATGCCAATAATCATTATACCAGGCGACACGCATCCGCTTCCCAGCGATATCCCACCCCGTAGACCGCGCGTATAAATGACTGTTCGGCATCCAGCGATTCCAGTTTACGGCGCAGGTTTTTAATATGGCTGTCGATGGTACGGTCGGTCACCACACGGTAGTCGTCGTAGAGGTGGTTTAACAACTGCTCGCGGGAAAAAACTTTACCCGGTTCAAGCGATAAGGTTTTTAGCAGACGGAATTCAGCGGGGGTTAAATCCAGCGCTTTACCACACCAGGAGGCCTGAAAGCGGCTTTCATCAATCATTAACGGGCTTTCGGCATCCTGCTGCTGGAGTTCGCGCTGCGGTTTACAGCGGCGCAAAATGGTTTTCACGCGGGCCACGACTTCGCGCGGGCTGTAAGGCTTACAGATATAATCATCGGCGCCGATTTCCAGCCCAAGCAGCCGGTCGATCTCTTCGATTTTGGCCGTGACCATCACAATGGGGATGTCGGAAAAACGGCGAATCTCCCGGCATAGCGTCAGACCATCGGTACCCGGCAGCATCAGATCCAGCAGGATCAGATCCGGCGGCGTTTGACGCACATACGGCAGTACCTTGTCGCCATGATTGATGAGCGTGGGGGCGTAACTCGCCGCGCGTAAGTAGTCAATAAGCAGCTGTCCCAGCTTGGGTTCATCTTCAACAATCAAAATGCGCGGCGTGTTTTCATCAATGGGTAATTCAGTCATACTTCTCTCTGTAAATCGCGATCCAGCGGTAACTCTACTGTAATGCTAACCCCGCCAAAAGGCGAATGAGCGGCGTGAAGATGACCGTTATGCGCGTGTACAATATTGACGCATATTGCCAGCCCCAGTCCAGAACCGCCGCTGGCGCGGTTACGGGACACTTCCGTGCGGTAAAAACGGTCAAAAAGCTTTTGTAACTGTTCATCGCTGACGCCCGGTGCAGAATCGGCAAAGGTCAGGAATAATGATTTGTCGCGTTGTTCGGCGGAAATATGCAGGCCGCCGCCGCTGTCGGTGTAGCGCAGACTGTTTTCCAGTAGATTATTAAACAGTTGCATCAGGCGATCCGGGTCGCCGAAGACGGTCATACTATCCGGCAACGCGTAATGTAGCGTTAGCCCCCGGCTGGTAAAGCGCTCTCTGAACGCGCCGCCAGCGACTTCCAACAGGGGAACAAGATCGACGGTCGTTTTTTGGTAAGCCAGCGCGCCCTCGTCAGACAACGACAGCTGATGCAGGTCGTCAACCAGTTTGGTAAGCGTACCGACTTCCGCCTGTAGCGAGGTAACCGATTCTGGCGTGAACTGGCGAACGCCATCCTGAATGGCTTCAAGTTCGCCGCGCAATACCGCCAGCGGCGTGCGCAGTTCGTGGGAAATATCCGCCATAAAGTCGCGGCGCATCTGCTGGTTTTTTTCCAGCGTGCTGGCAAGCTGGTTAAAGTCCTGCGCCAGTTTTCCCAGCTCATCAGCGCTGGTTGGAGTCACGCGCGTGGTAAAATCCCCCGCCGCCAGTCTGTGCGTACCTTCGACCAACCGTTTGACCGGGGCGAGCAGGCCACGCGCCAGCAAAAATGTCGCCAGCGCGGCCAGCAACGTTGATAACGCCACGATCATCCAACTGGCGCGCCGCTGCTGCATATCAAAATTAATATCCGTATTGCGCGTCAGCCGCTCGACAGGAGAGGCGATAATCGCGCCGACTTCGACGTCATTGACCAGAATGGGACGGCGAGTACCGTCATGCGGCACCGGACCGCGTGGGCCGACCAGTACCCGGCCATTTTGATCGACGACCCAGAATTGGGTGCGCCAACCGTGCGGCGGCATACCGGGGCCGGGTTTATCGCGGTCGTTGTCATGCTCAAATGAACGCAAAATCTGGAAAACGAAGCGATCGTTGTTGCGTAAAAAACGCCAGTTGCCGTGTTGCTGGTACTGGTCGCCCAGCGCATCGCCCAGCATTTGTAGCCGCTGCTCGTTGCCGTGTTTGATATAGTCAATAAATCCGCGTTCAAAACTGACGCGCACGGCCCAATGCATACTGATCAGCAGCACGATGCAGGTGGCGAAGATCGCCAGAAACAGCTTGCCGGTGATTCCGGGCCGCCAGACTTTCATTACAGGCTCCTTTTACGCCGTGAAATGACCATGTTTTGCTGTGTATCGTTCGGCACGCGGGCAAAAATTATCGCCGGTAGCGCGATAATAACCGCCATACATAACCAGGTGTACATAAAGACGTGATGTGTGGCGCTACTGTCTATCCCGATATGCTGTTGGCCAAACATACCCAGCAGCATCCCGGCAATAGTGACGCCGATACTCATCGAGAGCTGCATAATCATCGATAATAAGCTATTGCCGCTGCTGGCCAGCGTATCGGGAAGGTCTTTTAGCGTTAAGGTGTTCATGGAAGAAAAGCGCGCCGAGTTCACCATTCCCTGCAAAAGCAGTACCAGCGGCAGGAGATAATACCAGCCGAGCAGCGCGACCGACATAAACAACAGGCTAACCAATGCCAGTCCGAGCGTGGTCGCTACCAGAACCCGACGATAGCCAAAACGGTTAACTATCTGCACCACAATCCGCTTCATTCCCATGCTGCCCAGCACCATGGGGATCATCATCAAACCGGCATGAAACGGTGAAAAACCAAGACCAATTTGCAAAAAGACCGGCGTCATAAACGGCAGCATACCGCTGCCGATACGCCCGGCAAAACTGCCCAGCAACCCTAGTGAAAACGTGGGCGTGCGGAACAATCGCAGGCTGAATAACGCGCCTGAGTTTTTTTTGGCATGGAAGAGATAGAGCAGAATGGCTGCCGCGCCACCCGCAGCAAGTCCGGCTAATGTCCAGGGCGAAATCCCCATGCTTTTACTACCGTCCAGCGCCAGCGTGAGTACCGCCATGCCGATAGCTAACAGCAGGAACCCCGGCAGATCAAAGCGCCGGGTCTCTATGATGTAGTTTGGCATCAGCATAAAGGTCGCCATAGCGCCGACAATTCCCACCGGGATATTGATCAGAAAGATCCAGTGCCATGAAGCATATTCCACCAGCACCCCGCCCAGCGCGGGGCCGAGTAACGGCCCGATCTGTCCCGGTAGGGTGACGAAGGTCATCGCCGCCATATATTGCGCGCGCGGCACGATTTTCATGACCGTCAGGCGTCCGACCGGCACCATCATCGCGCCGCCTACGCCTTGTAAAACCCGCGCTAATACCAGTTGATTAAGCGTGCCGGAGAGGGCGCAAAACAGCGAACCCAGCGTGAACAGCACAATGGCGGCAAAGAAGATATTACGCACGCCGATTTTATCTGCCAGCCAGCCGCTGGCGGGGAGCATTACGGCGACGGTAAGAACATATGACACCACTACCATGTGCATATGCAGCGGGCTTTCCCCCAGGCTTTTCGCCATGGAGGGCAGCGCAGTGTTGACGATGGTGGTATCCAGCGACTGCATAAAAAAGCCGAATGCCACAATCCAGAGTTGCCAGCGGGTGTTGTCAGGAAGTTCTGTCATATCTCTACTACCGGTTTGCTATTTTTACGCGAAAAACGTAGCCGCAGACGATCGAAAAAGAGGTACACCACCGGCGTGGTATAGAGCGTCAGGAGCTGGCTCATGACCAAACCGCCGACAATGGTTATCCCCAGCGGCTGCCGTAATTCCGAACCGTCTCCGCCAGATAACACCAATGGCAGTGCGCCGAACAGCGCCGCCAGCGTGGTCATCATTATTGGACGGAAGCGTAACAAGCAGGCCTGGAAAATGGCTTGTTCCGGCGTCAGGCCGCCGCTTCGTTGCGCTTCAAGCGCAAAATCGACCATCATAATGGCGTTTTTCTTCACAATGCCAATTAATAGCATGATCCCTATCAGGGCGATTAGGCTGAAAGGGGCATTGAAGAGTTCCAGCGCCAGAAGCGCCCCAACGCCCGCCGATGGCAGAGTAGAGAGAATGGTCAGTGGATGGACGTAGCTTTCGTACAGTATCCCCAGCACAATGTAGACGGTAGCGATCGCCGCCACTATCAAAATAAGCTGTGAATTCATGGTCTGCTGGAAGACTTGCGCCGTTCCGGAAAAACTGCCGCGTACCGTCGAGGGGACGCCAAGCTGCGTCATGGTGCGATTAATGGCCTCTGTCGCCTGCGATAACGATGTGCCGGTCGGCAGGTTAAAGGCAATCGTGGACGCCGCGGAAAGTCCCTGATGGTTCACCGACAGCGGCGCATTGGCGGGCCGCCATTGGGCGAAATAAGAGAGGGGAATCGCTTTTCCGTCACGGTTGATAACGAACATTTTCTCCAGCGCGCTGATATCCTGGCTATAGCGCGGATCGACTTCCATCACCACTTTATACTGGTTCATCGGCTGATAAATGGTGGAAATTTGCCGCTGGCCGAAAGCATTATTTAACAGACTGTTTGCGGCCTGAACATCAATACCCAGCCGTGACATGGTGTCGCGGTCGTAGATAAGGTTCATCTCCGCGCCGTTATCCTGCTGGTCGGAGTTTACGTCCGCCAGTTGCGGCAGGGCCGAGAGCGCTTTGCGTATTTTCGGCTCCCATTCGCGCAGCGCCGCCAGAGAGTCAGACAGCAACGTATATTGGTAACTGGCGTTAGCCTGCCGCCCGCCGACGCGAATATCCTGTACCGCCATCAGAAACAGCCTGGCGCCAGGTTCTTTTGCCAGTTTGACCCGCAGTCGATCAATGATTTGCTGCGCCGTCTCTTTGCGTTCGCCGCGCGGCTTCAGCGTAATAAACATCATGCCGCTATTCACCCTCGATCCGCCGGTAAAACCAGTGACATTATTCACCGCCGGATCGTCGCGAATAATTTTCATAAAATCCTGCAGCTTGCCGCGCATGGCCTGGAAAGAGATGCTTTGGTCAGCCTGAATACCGCCCATCAACACGCCGGTGTCCTGCTCCGGAAAGAATGTTTTAGGGATGGCGATATAAAGCCAGATGTTCAGCGCAACGGTGCCAAGAAAAACCACACCGACAAGACGCGTATGGTTAAGCACCCATTTTAATGACGTGCCGTAACCCTGTTGCAAGGCGACCAGCAGACGGCCAACGCCCCGTTTACGCGGTTGGGTGCGCGGTTTGCTTGATTTAAGCATCCAGCCGCACATCATCGGCGTCAGCGTGAGCGAGACCACCAGCGAAATGCCAATCGCCACCGAGAGGGTAACGGCGAATTCCCGTAATAATCGTCCTGGCAGGCCGCCCATTAACAGCAGCGGCAGAAATACCGCCACCAGCGACAGACTCATGGAGATGACCGTAAACCCAACTTCTCGCGTACCCTGTAATGCCGCCTGCAAAGGTTTCATTCCCGCCTCCAGATGGCGGGCGATATTTTCCAGCACCACAATGGCATCATCAACGACAAATCCGGTCGCGATAGTCAGCGCCATCAGCGACAGATTGTTGAGGCTGAAGCCGCACAGATACATGGCGGCGAAGGTGCCGATGAGCGAAACGGGAACGGCGACGGCGGGAATTAGCGTGGCGCGCCCGGAGCGCAGGAATAAAAACACCACCAGGATCACCAGCGCAACAGAGATAGCCAGTGTCTCTTCTACCTCTTGCAGCGATGCGCGAATCGTCGGCGAACGATCCTGGGCGATTTGTAAATCGATAGCGGCGGGGATCATTGCCCGCAGTTCCGGCAGTTTTGCCCGGATGCCGTCGACCGTCTGAATAATATTGGCCTCCGGCAGCTTGCGGATCATCAACAAAATAGCGGGTTTAGCGTTCGTCATCCCGGCGTTACGGACATCCTGCACCGAGTCGGTGACGCTGGCGACGTCGCCCAGGCGTACCGCCGCGCCGTTGTTATAGTGAATAATCAGCGGCTGATATTCGGCGGCGGTTTTCAGTTCGTCGTTGGTCTGGATTTGCCAGCGGTGGACGCTATCTTCAATTGCGCCTTGCGGTCGGCGTACGTTGGCGCTGTCGATCGCTTCGCGGACCTCATCCAGCGAGACGCCCTGGTTAAAGAGCGCCTGCGGGTTTAAGCCTACACGTACTGCGGGCAGGGAGCTGCCGCCGACGTCAACATCGCCGACGCCGTCAATTTGCGCGATGGTTTGCGCCAGTTGGGTAGAGGCGAAATCATACAGTTTGCCCTGTGACCAGCTCTCCGAGGTAAGCGTTAAAATCATAATCGGCGCGTCGGACGGGTTGGCCTTGCGATAAGTCGGGCGGCTGGGCATTCCGCCTGGCAACAAGCTTTGCGCGGCGTTAATGGCGGCCTGCACGTCGCGCGCCGCGCCGTTAATATCACGATCGAAATTAAATTCGAGAATAATGCGTGTACTGCCGAGCGAGCTGCTGGAGGTCATTTCATTGACGCCTGCAATGCGTCCCAAAGAGCGTTCCAACGGCGTCGCCACCGACGAAGCCATGGTTTCCGGCGAGGCGCCCGGCAGCGAGGCGCTAACCATAATCACCGGGAAATCGACCTGCGGCAGCGGGGCGACCGGCAGCAGACGAAAGCCCAGAATGCCGCACAGCGTAATGGCGGCGGCAATCAAAATGGTGGCGACCGGGCGGTAGATGAAAAGGGCGAAAAAGCGCATCTACGCCTCCTCTTTATGGCGCGGAAAGCGACTTTTCACGTACAGCGACAGGCGGTCAAACAGGAGATAAATCACCGGTGTGGTAAACAGAGTTAATACCTGGCTGACCAGTAAGCCGCCTACCATCGCGATCCCCAACGGGCGACGTAATTCCGTGCCAACGCCGGTACTCAACATTAATGGCAATGCCCCGAGCAACGCCGCCAGCGTGGTCATCAGAATCGGTCGAAAACGCAGCAGACAGGCCTGGAAGATAGCGTCGCGCGGACTCATCCCCTGTTCGCGTTCGGCGGCGAGGGCGAAGTCAATCATCATGATGGCGTTTTTCTTCACGATGCCGATCAGCAAAATAATGCCGATAATGGCGATAATATCGAGCTCGCTACCAGCGATGATCAGCGCCAGCAGCGCGCCGACGCCCGCCGTAGGCAGCGTTGAGAGAATCGTAATCGGATGGATAAAACTCTCATACAGCACGCCGAGCACGATATACATCGCCACCACGGCGGCGACAATAAGCCAGACGGTGCTGCCTAGCGCCGCCTGGAAGGCGAGCGTACTACCCTGAAACTGCGTTGTAATATCCGCTGGCAGGGCGAGCGTTTTTTCCGTATCGAGAATCGCCTGCACCGCATCGCCGAGCGAATAGCTCTCCGGCACGTTAAACGAAAATGTCGTAACCGGGAACTGATCTAAATGATTGATGGAGAGCGGAGCGAAGCGCTGCTCAATGCGGGCAATCGCGCTGAGCGGTACGGTGCCGCCGTCGCGGCTCGTCAGGCGAATCGTCTCCAGCGCCGCCAGGCCCGGCATGCTGGCGGTATTATGTTCCAGCACGACACGGTACTGGTTCGCCTGGGTATAAATCGTTGAAATCAGGCGTTGTCCGAACGCGTTGTAGAGCGCGTTATCCACATCCGCCATGCTGATACCCAGACGGCTGGCGCTGTCGCGGTCGACATTCACCCAGGCCGCTAATCCCCGATCTTGCCAGTCGCTGCTTACCTCAGAGAGCTGTGGCAACGACTGTAGCGCGTTCTGCAGTTTTGGCACCCAGTGGCTGAGCGCATCGAGCGTCGTGGCCTGCAGGGTAAACTGATACTGTGTGCGGCTGACCTGCGTGTCGATGGTTAAATCCTGCGTCGGCTGGAGATACAGCTCCACGCCGGGAATCGTCGCCACGGCGGTTTGCAGCCGGGAGATCACCTGCTGCACGCGGTCATCACGCGCATCCAGCGGCTTGAGGTTAATTTGCAGGCGCGCGCTATTCAGCGTGGGGTTAGCGCCGTCTACGCCAACAAAAGTCGTCAGGCTTTGCACCGCCGGGTCCTGTAATATCCGCTCCGCCACCTGGCGCTGACGTTGCGCCATACTGGCATACGATGACGATTGCGGCGCCTGCAGCGTTCCCTGGATAATGCCGTTATCCTGTACCGGAAAGAACCCTTTCGGAATGACTATCCACAGCATAACGCTGAGCAGGAGCGTGGCGAATGCCACGCTCAATGTAAGCCACGGATGGTTGAGCACTTTCGCTAATCCACGTCCGTAGCTGGCGATCACGCGGTCAAACATCCGCTCGCAGGCGCGGGAAAAGCGGTTTTGTTTACGCAGAGACTGCTGGCTGAGCATACGCGCGCACATCATGGGCGTGAGCGTCAAAGAGACGACGGCGGAGATTAAAATCGCTACCGCCAACGTCACCGCAAATTCGCGGAACAGTCGACCAACAATATCGCCCATAAAGAGCAACGGGATCAGCACCGCAATCAGTGAAAAGGTGAGGGAAATAATGGTAAAGCCGATTTCACCCGCGCCTTTGAGCGCCGCCGCCAGCGGTTTTTCTCCTTTTTCGATGTAGCGCGAGATGTTCTCGATCACCACAATCGCATCGTCCACCACGAAACCCGTGGCGATAGTGAGCGCCATCAGCGTCAGGTTATTAATGGAAAAATCCAAAAACACCATCACCGCAAAGGTGCCGATAAGCGACAGCGGTACGGCGACGCCGGGAATAATTGTGGCGGGAATATTACGTAAAAACAGATAGATAATCATGACGACCAGCGCGATCGCCAGCATCAGTTCAAACTGGGTATCGCGCACGGAAGCGCGAATATTGGTGGTGCGATCGGACAGGACCGTGACCTTCACCGATTTTGGCAGGCTTTCGGTAAGCTGGGGCAGCATCTGGCGAATGCTGTCCGCTGTCGCAATGATATTGGCGCCAGGCTGGCGTTGAACGTTCATCACGATAGCCGGCGCTTGATTCGCCCATGCGCCGAGCCAGCTATTTTCCGCCCCCTGTTCGACGGTGGCGACATCGCCCAGCCGTACCGGCGCGCCGTTTTGATACGCGATGATAAGCCTGCGGTATTCGTCGGCAGACTGCATCTGATCGTTAGCAGAAAGCGTCACCGCCCGTTCGGGGCCATCCAGACTGCCTTTCGCCGAGTTGACGTTGGCGCCGGTAATTGCGGTACGGACCGTTTCGCTGGTCAGACCGAGCGCGGCGACAGCCTGAGCATTCAGTTTTACGCGTACCGCAGGGCGCTGCCCGCCGGCAAGCGTCACCAGCCCGACGCCGGAGACCTGTGAGATCTTCTGCGCCACGCGGGTTTCTACCATGTCCTCTACCTGGGTCATCGGCATCGAGTTTGAGGTGACGGCAAGCGTCATAATCGGCGGGTCCGCCGGATTGACTTTGCTGTAAATCGGCGGATTCGGCAGGTCGGAAGGCAATAAATTGGTGGCTGCGTTAATCGCCGCCTGTACTTCCTGCTCGGCAACGTCCAGCGGCAGCGTCAACTGAAACTGTAGCGTTACCACTGACGCGCCGCCGGAGCTTTGCGACGACATCTGCTTCAGTCCTGACATCTGGCCGAACTGGCGCTCAAGCGGCGCGGTGACGGCGGAGGTCATGACATCCGGGCTGGCGCCAGGGTAGAGCGTAACAACCTGAATAGTGGGGTAGTCGACCTCCGGCAAAGCGGCGACGGGCAGGAAGCGATAGCCGATAATCCCGGCGAGTAAAATCGCCGCCATCAGCAGAGTGGTGGCCACGGGGCGCAGAATAAACAGACGCGAAGGGCCGCCCGTGCTGCCCGGAGGTAATACCTGCATCAGGCGCGCGCTCCTTTTTGACCTTCATGGCGGGAAGGGGATTTTTCATCCGCCACGGTGGTTTGCGGCTCAACGACCTCGACTTTTGCGCCTTCCGTCAGCCGATCAATACCATCGGTAACGACGCGATCGCCTGCCGATAAGCCTGCGCTGATCACCACGTTTCGGTTATCCTGAATACCGATTTTTACCCGCTTCTTGCTGACGTTATTTTCGTCGTTCAGCACCCACACAAAGTGGCCCTCATTGCCCATTTGCACCGCCGCGGCAGGCACCACAACGGCATTTTGTTCGGTATCGACCAGCATCCGGGCGTTCACAAATTGATTGGGGAACAGCGTATCGTCCTGATTGGTAAAGCGCGCTTTAATTTTGATCGTTCCCGTCGTGGGATCAATCTGGTTGTCCAGACTGAGCAACACACCTTCGCTCAATTTGTGCGAGTTAGTCCGATCCCAGGCTTCTACGACCAGCGCTTTCCCCGCTTTCTGTGCCTGAACTACGGTCGCGATATCGCTTTCCGGCAGAGTAAAAATGAGATCAATCGGGTGCGTTTGCGTAATGACGACAATACCTGCGGTATCGCTGCTGGAAATCTGGTTGCCGACATCCACCTGTTTCAGACCCACGCGTCCCGAGACCGGGGCCGTGATACGACTCCAGTCGAGCTGTAACTGCGCGCTGGCGACATTAGCTTCATCCGCTTTAATGGTTCCCTGGGTTTCGTTGACCAGCGCCTGTTGCGCATCCAGTTCCTGACGGGAAACCAGATTGGTTTTTGCCAGTTGCTGATAGCGCGCCAGATCACGACGCGCATTCGCCAGCGTAGCGTTATCTTTCGCCAACTGTCCCTGAGCCTGCGCCAGGGCGACCTTAAACTGGCTGGGATCGATTTGCGCCAGCAGATCGCCTGCGTTGACCTGCTGACCTTCCTGAAAGTGCAGGGCGATGAGTTGACCATCCACGCGGCTACGCACCGTAACGGTATTCGCGGCGGTCACGGTACCCAGCCCGCTCAGATAGCGCGGTACGGCCTGCGTGGTCGCGGTCGCGGCCTGTACCGGCGCCAGAGGGCCGTCGCGCATACCGCGGCGACCTGCGGAGGCGGTATGCGGCGCTTGCGCGGCGACGCCTGGCGCGGCGGTCGGGCTTTCGCTACGGCTATGCCAGAACCAGAATGCGGCGGCGGCCACTACAACCCCAATCGCTATTGCCCAGCGGAAAGTATTACTGCCTTTCATCGGTATAAGTTTCTCATCCTGAAACGTTTTGCGGAATGTTGCTTCCTCTATTGTAGTCAGCAGGGAAGGGAGAAAAATGGAGGAATTATGGAACACGGTCGGGATTATTCTGAATGGCGACCCGCTTTGCGAGGCGCTACGCAACTCTCATCGGTGAAAATCGTTAACGCGCCGGAGTGCGGTAAAGTGGCGGCACGGCAATGAAGGTAAGCCACCGATTTCAGCAGGACGCTGAAACGGGAAAGCCCCTCCCGAGGAAGGGGCCAAAATAAGGAAAGGGTTATGATGAAGGTAGTCATCATACTGGTGATACTCTTAGTGATTAGCCTACCAGCTTACTAAGACACCAGGGGGAGGAGGAATCCTCCCTTACCCTCACTCCTGACGTTAAGCCACATCAAGAATAATGTCAATCCATCAGCGCTGGGCTTGCGAGGCGCTTAGCGGAAAACGACCTCCGCCCAGCGCGCCAGTCCTGCGGTGACGGAGCCGAAATCATCGCCGCCAGCGACGGGTATGCCCGGTAACTGTTCGGAAAGCGCTTTTTTAATCAATGGCGAACGGGCGCTGCCGCCGGTCAGATAGATGACATCCGGTTTTTCCTGCGCGCTGTCCAGCGCCAGTTGCACCTGTTCCAGAATGCGCGTCAGCGGTTGATCCAGCGCCGCTTCCAGTCCTTGCTGGCTGATAGCGACCGCCAGGTCGTCGCTGATAAATGGCAGCCTCGCCGTAACATCCGCCTGGCCGGAAAGGGCGATTTTGCTCTCTTCCGCGCAGCGTACCAGGCGGTAGCTAAGCCGCTGACGCCAGACCTTGAGCAGCAACGCGACCTTGTCTGCTTCACGCGCGTTGCGAACCAAATCGTTCAACAGACGACCATTCGCGCTACTGTAAAAATCGCTTTGCGCCGGGACGTCGTTAATCGCGACGGCGTTCCACCACGGCAGCACCGGCAGGGCGATACCTTTTTCGGTTTCGCCGCCCATGCCCAGCAAAGGCATCAGATTTTTAAAGGCCAGCGCGATATCCAGATCGTTTCCGCCCACGCGGCAACCGCTGTGCCCCAACAGGCTGTTTTCACGATCGGCGCGCTGACGCCACTGCGGCCCCATCAGCAGCATGGAGCAGTCGGTGGTGCCGCCGCCAATATCCACGACCAGCACACGCTTCTCTTCCCGCAGCGTAGCCTCGTAGTCCAGGCCCGCCGCAACCGGTTCGTACTGGAATACCACCTCCTGAAAACCGGCGCGTTTTGCCGCCCGCTCCAGAATACCCTGCGCCTGGCGGTTCGCGTCATCGCCGCCCAGTCCCTGAAAGTTGATCGGGCGACCGATCACTGCCTGGGTAATGGCCTCCGGCAATTGGCTGTGCGCCGTATGACGAATATGTACCATCATGGCGCAGACTAAATCTTCAAACAGCGCGACCTGCTGCGGTTTCAGGCCGCTGGCGCCTAAAAAGGATTTCGGCGATTTGACAAACCAGACCTCCTGGGGATCGTCAATATAGTGCGCCAGCGACGCCAGACCAAACTGTACGCTTTGCGCGCCAACCTCAATATCTTCCTCGCGGTTGTAGCGTATCGCGCGGCGTAGCAGCGCCTGGGTTTCTTCGTCCGTTGCCGGCACATCATGATGGCGATACAGCCACTCGCTCACCGCTTCGCGCGTCGGCGCGCACAGCATAGACGGCAGTAATGCGCTGTTATTCTCCATTGTCAGCAACTGTGGATGCCCGTCGCGCATAATGGCGACCGAGCAGTTTGCCGTACCGTAATCAAATCCGATAAACACCTTAAAATCCCCATGCCAGTGAAGAAGGGGCGTGACTTTAGCGAAATGTCGTCGCGGCGACAACTGGAATATGAAAGCAAGGCGTTACGTGCGATTAGCGTTTATGCTGAAAGGTCAAATAAAGGAGAAAAGTATGTTTACCCTGAGCTGGCAGCCGCCTTACGACTGGTCGTGGATGTTGGGCTTTCTTGCCGCGCGTGCGGTGGACGGCGTGGAAACAGTAGGCGAGGGCTTTTATGCGCGCAGCCTGGTGGTGGGCGAGCATCGCGGACTGGTCAGCGTGAGGCCCCATCTGCCCACCCACACTGTGCAGGTTAGCGTGAGCGCCGGATTACTTCCCGTCGCGCCGGCGTGTCTGGCGAAAGTTTCGCGTCTGTTTGATCTTGACTGCCAGCCCGCGCAGGTTGCCGCCGTGCTGGGGCCACTGGGCGAGGACAGACCGGGGCTGCGTTTACCGGGATCGGTTGATACGTTTGAACAGGGCGTGCGGGCGATACTGGGGCAACTGGTGAGTGTCGCGATGGCGGCAAGGTTGACGGCGAAAGTGGCGCGCCGCTATGGCGAGGCGTTGCCGGATGCGCCCGATTATGTCTGTTTTCCCGGTCCGGAAACGCTGGCGTTGGCCGATCCGCTGGCGCTTAAAGCTCTGGGGATGCCGCTGCGGCGCGCCGAAGCGCTGATTCATCTGGCGCAGGCGACGCTGGCGGGAAAACTGGCGCTCGCCGCGCCGCCGGATATTGAGCAGAGCGTTAAAAATTTACAAACGTTTCCGGGAATTGGCCGCTGGAC
Organism: Salmonella enterica subsp. enterica serovar Typhimurium str. LT2; assembly: GCF_000006945.2. GTDB lineage: Bacteria > Pseudomonadota > Gammaproteobacteria > Enterobacterales > Enterobacteriaceae > Salmonella > Salmonella enterica. The sequence continues at coordinate 2,211,699 of NC_003197.2, read as the reverse complement.
GGCGAACTATTTCGCCCTGCGCGGTTGGCAGGCAAAAGATATCTTTTTGCCCGATGATTACTTAATTAAGCAGCGCTTCGCCGGGATGACGCCCGCGCAGATCCGTCGCTACGCGGAGCGCTGGAAACCGTGGCGTTCCTACGCGCTACTGCATATCTGGTATACCCACGGCTGGCAACCGTCAATGGATAGCGAAATAGCTGGTATTCAGTAACAAATCCAGCGGTTGCGCTTCGGCGATAGTGTCGCCATAAATCAGATCCACGCCAATACGGGAGAGCGTATCCAGCACCTGTGGGTTTTGTACCGGCCCGGCGAGCGTTTTGATGTCCAGATGCTGGGCGTGTCCCTGGATGATCGAGGTCAGCATTTCATCCATTAAACTTTCATGAACGTTGGCGATAAGGTCGCTATCCAGCAGTAAATAATCGACGATATGCAGGGGCAGTAAATTAAACAGCTGTAAATCGCGCCCGACATGGCTGAGAATCACCTGGCAGCCGCGTTGCCGCAGTTTTCGCAGAGTCGCAGCGGCGGTCTGCGCCTGCTTAACGATAACGTCAGCCGGGATAATCAGGTGTAATAACCGTGGCGGCAGTGGACTATGCTCCAGTTGTTCCAGCAGCTCATCAATAAGGGTCGCGCTGTATAATCCCGCGGCGGACAGCGGCAGCGCAACGCTTAATCCCTTGCTGGCGACGGCGGTCGCCGCATGGTGGAAAAACTCATGGAATACCCGTCGGTCAAGCGCGTGATGCAGCGCGGAGTCGGCTAACCCTGCCCGGAACGCGCGCTCTTCCATCACTTCCCCTTCGCTGGTCCACAGCCTGAGTGAGACCAGCCAAAAGCTGGTGGCCTCCGGCGTACGCGGCGGCGCGACGTTTCTGGCAAGCATCAGCAGGTGGTTATTTTTAATCATATGCCACTGTTCTTCCAGCGGCATCATTCCCTTTGAGGAGGTTAATGCGTGCTGCGGTTCGTACACGGTCAGACGGCCTCGACCGCTATTTTTCGCGGCGTAGCAGGCAATATCGGCCTGAGACACGACCTCTGTGAGCTGGCAGTTATGTTCATTTATCATTGTGATCCCGGCGCTGGCGCCGATCCGATGCAGGCGTCCTTCCCACATAAAGTGATACTCATTAATGGCGTTGATAAGCCGCGTCGCGATAAAGCGCGCGCTGTCACTATTACAATCCGGCAGCAACAGGCCAAACTCATCGCCACCCAGACGGGCCAGGAGATCGCCGGATCGAAGCATACTGAGCATCAGTGACGCGAGCTCACGCAATAAGGCATCGCCGGCGGCATGTCCCGCGCTGTCGTTAACCGCTTTAAAACGGTCCAGATCGATAAACACCAGCGCATGATGTTGAGGCGATTCCTGTATTGTTTGCAGGCGCTGTTGAAGCTGTTTTTCAAAACTGGCGCGGTTGGCAAGTTGGGTGAGGGCGTCATGCGTTGCGCTGTAGCTGAGCTGGCGTAACATTTTTCGTGATTCGGTAACGTCCTGGATAACCAGAACCGAACCAATCTTATCGCCATCAAGCGTACTGAGCGGCGTGATACTGTAATGAATATCGTAGCTGCCGCCGTTATGACAATGGAGCACTATCTCCTGTTCCATGTCCGATCGCGACCTGTCGGCGCGATAAATATCCTCCAGCAGCGGCCCCTTATCACCTGACGTAATGCGCAGAACCGTTAATAATGGCGTGCCTAAAGCATCCTCTTGCCGCCAGCCGCTCATCTTCTCGGCGATCGGGTTCATAAAGGTGATATTCATCGCGACATCAATACACACCACCGCTTCTCCGATAGAGTCAAGCGTGATGTGCAACCGTTCTTTTTCCTGAAACAGCGCCTCGTTCGCCTGTGTAATACGCTCCATCAACCGCTGGTTTTCCTGCTCGCTTTGCTTGAGATCGTTAATGTCTTCAATCTGAGCAATAAAATAGAGAGGTTTATTGTCTTTATGACGAACCAGTGAGACGGCCAGCAGCGCCCAGACGACATCGCCGTTGCGGGTGTAGTAGCGTTTTTCCATGGAATAGCTGTTGATGTCGCCGCGCACCAGCATGTTTAGCTGTTCAAGGTCGTTATTCAGGTCTTCCGGCCAGGTCAATTGCTGAAATGTCATCGTGCGTAATTCATCCTGGCTATAGCCAAGAAAATGGCTCAGAGATTTATTGACCTGTAGCCACTGACCCTCCGTACCGACCAGCGCCATACCAATGGCGGAATACTCCATCGCGTTGCGAAAGCGGGATTCGCTCTCGGTGATATGTTTACGCTCCGTGCGAAACGCGTACATCACCATCGTCATCATATTGGCAGGCAGCAGGATCATTAAAAAAGGCAGCCACGGCATATTGACCATCACGTCGGTTTTCGGCGTGGCGAGCAGCGTGGGGTCATTGGCCAGCATGAGCGAGACCACGATAACGGTAGCTAAAAAAATTAAAAACGCCTCCATTCGCGGCAGGCGCACCGCACTCCACATCAACAGGACGATAACGCACGTAAACGGCCACGGAATATAGCGCATAGCGAGCCAGCTTAGCGCCAGCGTAATGACCAGCGTCAATAGCGTTTCCAGCAACAGATGCGGGTCGCGATGACGCAACAGATAGTGTGGTTTAAACAGTAAACCTAACGGCACCAGCGTCAGCGCGCCGATGGCTTCCGATAATACCCAAATCAGAAACGCTTTCGAGGCGACCGCTTCCGGCGCTATTAGCCAAAATAATAGGCCGCCGAGTAGCGGCGGAATCACGGCGCTGCCGATAGCCAGACGAAACCAGTCATTCAAATTTTGTAAGGGGTTGTAGCTGGGGAGCAGTTTTCGCAGCAGTATCGCGCCAGTGGCCGCCTCGATAATATTTATTGCCGTCCAGCTAAAGTTAAGCGAGGCGGCAGGAAATAAAGTCAGTGAGGCGCCGATGCTGCCGAGCGAGCAGGCGACCGCGATCCCTGGCCACAGACGGCCCGCATGGCGGTAAAACGCGACCATCATAATGGAGGTGGGGAACCACAGCGGCGCGAGTTGGGTGCCGACACGCGATAATACGAGCGAAAAGAGCGTAAAGACAAACGCGACCAGGCCTAAACTGACCAGACGCAATAGCGGGTGGGGGACGGTAACGAAAACATGTTGGGATGGTTTACTCATTACCACTCTATCCGAATCGCCGGTAACGTCGCGGAATACCGGACGCGTCAGTTTACTCTGTGATTATGCTAGTATAAACGCGTAATGATTTATACGCTGGCTGAATATAAATTGTGGCTCCCGGCGTATTCCTCCTCCAGACGGGTCGATAAAACCGCTGCCCGCGTTAAAACTGAACGCTTTTACGTCGCGACGTCGAATGCGCCGCCAACAAATTCACCGTGGCATAGCGCCGGACTGGTATCGCGCTGCTGAAATCCCTATAATTGCCGCGTTTGGCGTTTCGGCGCCCCCCTTCCTTACATCCAGGTTAATCAGGTCGCTAAATTTATGACTGATCAGTCTCATCAGTGCGTCATTATCGGTATCGCTGGCGCATCGGCTTCCGGCAAGAGTCTTATTGCCAGTACCCTTTACCGCGAATTGCGTGAACAAGTGGGTGACGAACATATTGGCGTTATTCCCGAAGACAGTTATTACAAAGATCAAAGCCATCTGTCGATGGAAGAACGCGTAAAAACTAACTATGACCATCCGAATGCGATGGATCACAGCCTGCTATTTCAGCATCTTCAGGCGCTCAAGCGCGGTTCGGCGATTGAATTACCGGTATACAGTTATGTTGAGCATACCCGTATGCAGGAAACGGTTCGCGTAGAACCGAAGAAAGTGATTATTCTTGAAGGTATTCTGTTACTGACCGACGCGCGTTTGCGTGAAGAGATGAACTTCTCTATTTTTGTCGATACGCCGCTGGATATCTGTTTGATGCGCCGTATCAAACGCGATGTGAACGAGCGTGGTCGCTCAATGGATTCGGTGATGGCGCAATATCAGAAAACGGTGCGTCCGATGTTCCTGCAATTTATTGAGCCTTCCAAACAATATGCGGATATTATCGTGCCGCGCGGCGGTAAAAACCGCATCGCTATTGATATTCTGAAAGCGAAAATCAGCCAGTTCTTTGAATAAATCTGGCGAATTGTGTACCGTTCAGTGATAACCTGGTTAGCCCTTGATGTGCTTGATTTAAGGGCTTGATGCGCGAAAGGAGAAAGTGCCATGCGTTTATGCGACCGAGATATTGAAGCCTGGCTGGATGAAGGCCGTTTGTCTATCACCCCGCGACCTCCCGTAGAGCGCATTAACGGCGCGACGGTCGATGTACGTCTTGGCAATAAATTTCGAACCTTCCGTGGCCATACGGCGGCGTTTATCGATCTGAGCGGGCCTAAAGATGAGGTCAGCGCGGCGCTGGATCGCGTGATGAGCGATGAAATCGTTTTGCCGGACGGCGAGGCATTTTATCTGCATCCGGGCGAGTTGGCGCTGGCCGTTACCTTTGAATCCGTTACCCTGCCGCCGGATTTAGTGGGCTGGCTGGATGGTCGCTCCTCGCTGGCGCGTCTGGGGCTGATGGTGCATGTGACGGCGCACCGTATCGATCCCGGCTGGTCGGGCTGCATTGTGCTTGAGTTTTACAACTCCGGGAAGCTGCCGCTGGCGTTGCGTCCGGGTATGCTCATCGGCGCGCTGAGTTTTGAGCCGCTGTCCGGCCCGGCGGCGCGGCCTTATAACCGCCGTCAGGATGCCAAATATCGCGATCAGCAGGGCGCTGTCGCCAGCCGGATTGATAAAGACTGAGCCATTCGGCGCAATACTGCCGGTCCATTGAGGGTAGCATGAGACGATTTCTGACGACGCTGATGATTCTCCTGGTCGTGCTGGTGGCCGGATTCTCTGCGTTGGTATTGTTGGTCAATCCGAATGATTTCCGCGCCTATATGGTGCAGCAGGTTGCCGCGCGTAGTGAATATCAGTTGCAACTTGACGGGCCGCTGCGCTGGCACGTATGGCCGCAACTGAGTATCCTTTCCGGGCGAATGACGCTAACGGCGCGAGGCGCCAGCGAACCGCTGGTGCGGGCTGACAATATGCGCCTGGATGTTGCTTTATGGCCGCTATTGAGTCATCAGCTTCATGTTAAGCAGGTGATGCTGAAAGGCGGGGTGATTCAACTGACGCCGCAAACGGAAGCGGTACGCAGCGATGATGCGCCGGTCGCGCCGAAAGATAATACCTTGCCGGACGTAGCGGAAGATCGCGGCTGGTCGTTTGATATTCGTAGCCTGCGCGTTGCCGACAGCGTGCTGGTTTTCCAGCATGAAAATGATGATCAGGTCACGGTGCGCGATATTCGTCTGAATATGGAACAAGATGCCGAGCATCGCGGCACGTTTGATTTTTCGGGACGCGTGAACCGCGATCAGCGGGATCTTGCTTTATCGTTCAGCGGAACGGTGGATGCTTCCGATTACCCGCATAATTTAACCGCGGGTATTGAGCAACTGCGCTGGCAATTGCAGGGCGCGGATCTACCAGCGCAGGGGATTGAGGGGCAGGGACAATTGCAGGCGCAGTGGCAGGAGGCGCAAAAACGTCTTTCATTTAACCACTTAAATTTAACGGCGAATGACAGTTCTCTGACCGGGCAAGTTCAGGTAACGCTGGCGGAGCAGCCGGAATGGCAAATTGACCTCCAGTCCAGCAAGCTTAATCTGGACAACCTGTTGCCGCATCATAGCGCCGTGGCTCAGACAGGCGGCGCGGTGTCGCAGGGGCAAAATACGCTCCCCCTGACCAGGCCAGTTATCGCGTCGCGTGTTGGTGCGCCGCCTTATCAGGGGCTGCAAAGCTTTACGGCGGAGATTGCTTTACAGGCGGATTCAGTTCGCTGGCGGGGAATGGACTTTACCCAGGTTTCGACGAAGATGTCTAATCAGGCCGGATTGCTGGATATTACTGATTTGCAGGGGAAACTGGCCGACGGAGAGATGTCGCTGCCCGGCACGCTGGACGCCCGCACCGCCAGTCCGCGCATCGAATTCCACCCTCGCCTCAACCATGTTGAGATTGGGACTATCCTGAAAGCCTTCAATTATCCGATTAGCCTGACCGGTAAGATGTCGCTGGTTGGCGATTTCTCCGGGGCGGATATTGACGCAGAGGCATTTCGCCATAGCTGGAAAGGAAAAGCGCATGTTGACATGAGCAATACGCGCCTTGAAGGAATGAATTTCCAGCAACTGGTGCAGCAGGCCGTAGAGCGAAGCGGCGGCGACGCGCAGCAGTCGCAGGAAAATATGGACAACGCGACCCGACTGGATCGCTTCACGACCGATCTGACGCTAAATAAGGGCACGCTGACGCTCGACGACATGGTCGGGCAATCTTCTATGCTGGCGTTAACCGGCAGCGGAACGCTGGATCTGGTTAAGCAGAGCTGTGATACACAATTTAATCTGCGTGTGCTGGGCGGCTGGAACGGCGATAGCAACCTGATCACCTTCCTGAAAGAGACGCCGGTGCCGTTGCGCGTCTATGGCAAGTGGCAGGAGCTGAACTATACCCTGCAAGTGGATCAGTTATTGCGTAAGCATTTACAGGATGAGGCGAAGCGTCGGCTCAATGACTGGGCGGATCGCAATAAAGATACCCGCAACGGTAAAGATGTGAAGAAGCTGCTGAATAAGCTGTAGTTTTTGGCCAAAGGGCAGAGCCGGATGGCGAGGCTAACGCGCCTCCGGCCTGCCTGGTAAGCAGACCGGGGCAGGCGAACAGACGTTACATCTCCTGGTCTGGCTCGCCGTTATGCAGCGGAATTAACTGCACTTTCTGCACTCGATGGCTTTCTACCTGCAATGTTTTCAGCAAATAATCGCCCACCTGAACCTCTTCACCGGTTTGCGGTATGCGTTGCAAATATTCCATCAATAATCCGGCAATCGTATGGTATTCCCGTTTTTCATCCAGCGGTAGCGGCACGTACTGCACCAAATCCTCCAGCGGCATATGGCCGTTTGCTGTCCAGGAACCGTCCGGGTTCTTCTGAATATCGTGGCGGGCGTCAATTTCCTCGACTTCATTCGGCAGATTACCGGCAATAGTCTCCATGACATCGCTTAATGTCACAATGCCTTCAACCGAGCCAAACTCATCTACGACAAAGGCAAAATGGGTTCTGGCGTTACGGAACTGCTCCAGCGCAGGCAGCAGCGGCAATGTTTCCGGGAAAACCAGCGGTTGGCGAATCAGCGCCCGCAGGTTGAGCGGTTCGCCGCGCAGCGATTGTTGCAACAGATCGATGACGTGGACGACGCCGAGTAAATCTTCCTGTTCATTTTCACCCGTCACGACCAGACGCGTATGCTGGTTCTTTTCCAGCAGAGCGCGGATTTCCGCTTCCGGCGCGTTGAGATCGATATGCTCGATATCGTGACGCGACGTCATGATGCTACTTACGGTGCGCTGGTTGAGATTCAGCACCCGCTCAATCATCCTGCGCTCCTGCGGATTAAAAATCTGGCTGTCGTCATGGTCTGCCAGCATCGCGGCGGTTTCCGCATCCAGTTCGGCATCCTCTTTTTTACCGCTAATCAGCCGCATCACGGCCTCCGTTGTGCGCTGGCGCAGCGTATGGTTAGCGGAAAGAAAACGGCGGCGGTTAAAAATAGCCAGTTGGTTGAGCGCCTCGATCATCACCGAGAAGCCGATAGCCGCGTACAGATACCCTTTCGGAATGTGGAAACCAAACCCTTCCGCCACCAGGCTAAAGCCGATCATTAGCAGGAAGCTAAGACACAAAATGACAATGGTGGGATGGTTGTTCACAAATCGGGTCAGTGACTTGCTGGCGAGCAGCATCAGGCTAATGGCGATTATCACGGCCGCCATCATGACCGCCAGGTGATCGACCATCCCCACGGCGGTAATCACGGAGTCGAGAGAAAAGATAGCGTCCAGCACCACGATTTGCGCGACCACCGCCCAGAATTTCGCCCCCTTACGCTGGGTAGGGTTGGCGCTATCTTTCCCTTCCAGCCGTTCGTTGAGCTCCATGGTGGCTTTAAAGAGCAGGAAGAAGCCGCCGAACAGCATAATCAGATCGCGGGCGCTAAAGCTTAACGCCTGTACGCTAAAAAGCGGCTTAGTCAAGGTGACCAGCCACGAGATTGACGCCAGCAGCAGCAGGCGCATGATCATCGCCAGTATCAGGCCGGTAATGCGCGCGCGGTCGCGCTGCCCCGGCGGTAGTTTTTCAGCGAGGATGGCAATAAAGACCAGGTTATCAATGCCGAGAACAAGTTCGATAACGATTAACGTTACCAGTCCGGCCCAGATTGACGGATCGGCAATCCATTCCATAGTAAGAGCAATACCTTCTGTAATATGACAATTGTCACAATTCGATCATGGATAATACGGCGGAAAAATGCAATGCCGCAGCGCAATTTATCTTTGTTACGCGGCTATAAAATAACTTTAAAATAGCCGTAATGTTTCTGTCAGAAACTAAATAATGTCAAGAATATATTTAGGAAATATCGCAGGTGGAGTGGAGTAAATAAATATTGTCAACATCAATAAAATCCTAAAATCATCTGTTAATTCATTTAATATTAATCTTAAAAATATAGAATGGCGGGTTTGTTACCTTGCCTGTCATTAGGTTAGCTGCAACAATTCTTGCAGGATTAAGATAGCGCGCTTAAATATCCTGTCACGACATCGAGAAAACTATTAATACGTAACCTTTATTTCGCTGAAGATTTTTATCTGAACGAGGATAAAATCTGAGGGGAATGCGAAAATTTAGAATAATCAGTGTATTGGTAGCTAAGAAGCCAGGGGCGGTAGCGTGCCTGAAAGCCTGAATATAAGCCTTTATTATTCTGTCAATAGCCTGCGGATGAATTGATTTTTTTTCAGAATGATGCCAGTTAATTTTCTCTGCTATTAACTGCAAGGTAAATGTGCACGGACGAAGCCGCTATTTAAATTGCACAGGATAATGACTCTGCCAAAGTGATAAATAATCAATGATGAAATCCAAAATGAAATTGATGCCATTATTGGCGTCGCTCAGCTTGATAAGTGGTTGCACAGTACTTCCGGGCAGCAATATGTCTACGATGGGGAAAGATGTGATCAAACAGCAAGACGCTGACTTTGATCTCGACCGGATGGTCAATGTGTATCCGCTGACGCCACGGTTGGTTGAGCAATTACGCCCGCGGCCCAATGTCGCGCAACCGAATATGTCGCTGGACCAGGAGATCGCCAGCTATCAGTATCGCGTCGGGCCTGGCGATGTGCTGAATGTCACCGTCTGGGATCACCCGGAATTGACCACGCCAGCAGGCCAGTACCGTAGCTCAAGCGATACCGGCAACTGGGTACAGCCGGACGGCACCATGTTTTATCCCTACATTGGCAAGGTTAGCGTCGTCGGTAAAACTTTGTCAGAGATTCGTAGCGATATTACCGGGCGTTTAGCGAAGTACATTGCGGACCCGCAGGTGGATGTCAATATCGCCGCTTTCCGCTCGCAAAAAGCGTACATCTCCGGCCAGGTGAATAAATCCGGTCAGCAGGCTATTACTAACGTACCGCTAACCGTCCTGGATGCGATTAACGCTGCGGGCGGCCTGACCGATATGGCGGACTGGCGCAACGTCGTGTTGACGCACAACGGCAAAGAACAGCGCATTTCGCTACAGGCGCTGATGCAAAATGGCGATCTTAGCCAGAACCGCTTGCTCTACCCTGGCGACATTCTGTATGTGCCGCGCAATGACGATCTGAAAGTCTTTGTCATGGGCGAAGTGAAAAAACAGAGCACCCTCAAAATGGATTTCAGCGGCATGACGCTCACCGAAGCATTAGGCAATGCGGAAGGCATTGATCTGACCACCTCCAACGCCAGCGGCATTTTTGTGATTCGTCCGTTGAAAGGCGAGGGGGGACGCGGCGGCAAGATCGCCAATATCTACCAGCTTGATATGTCTGACGCCACGTCATTGGTGATGGCGACGGAATTCCGACTTCAGCCTTACGATGTGGTGTACGTCACGACCGCGCCGGTTGCTCGCTGGAACCGTCTGATCAATCAGTTGCTGCCAACCATTAGCGGTGTCCGTTATATGACGGATACGGCCAGCGACATTCATTCCTGGTAATCGTTATGTTTAACAAAATCTTAGTGGTCTGTGTGGGGAATGTTTGCCGTTCCCCGACGGCGGAACGTTTGCTAAAACGCTTTCATCCCTCGCTGACGGTTGCGTCCGCAGGATTAGGCGCACTGGTCGGCAAAGGCGCCGATCCTGCGGCGGCGAGCGTGGCGAGCGCCCACGATCTGTCTTTGGAAAATCACTGCGCAAGGCAAATTTCCGCGCGTCTGTGCCGGGAATATGACCTGATTCTGACGATGGAGAAACGTCACATCGCCGCCCTGTGCGACATTGCGCCGGAAATGCGCGGCAAGGTAATGCTGTTTGGTCACTGGGACAGCGAGCGTGAAATACCGGACCCGTATCGCAAAAGCCGCGATGCGTTTGAGGCGGTGTACACATTACTGGAAAGGTCTGCCCGCCAGTGGGCGCAGGCACTGAATGCAGAGCAGGGAAAACCATGACAGAAAAAGCAAAACAATCTGCGGCGGTTACGGGTAGCGATGAAATCGATATCGGGCGCCTGGTCGGAACGGTGATTGAAGCGCGTTGGTGGGTGTTGGGGACGACGGCCATATTTGCGCTGTGCGCGGTAATTTATACGTTCTTCGCCACGCCCATCTATAGCGCCGATGCGCTGGTACAGATTGAACAAAACGCCGGTAATTCGCTGGTACAGGATATCAATAGCGCATTAGCGAATAAGCCGCCGGCTTCCGATGCGGAAATTCAGCTCATTCGATCGCGCCTGGTGCTGGGGAAGACCGTTGACGATCTGGATCTGGATATTGCCGTCACCAAAAACACCTTTCCGCTGTTCGGCGCCGGGTGGGAACGGCTGATGGGACGTCACAATGAAATGGTGAAAGTCACGACATTCACCCGACCAGAGACGATGAGCGGACAGATCTTCACCCTCAAAGTGCTGGGCGACAAACGTTATCAGTTGGTTAGCGACGGCGGATTTAGCGCGCAGGGCGTTGTGGGCCAGCCACTCAATAAAGACGGCGTGACGATGCGGGTAGAGGCGATTGACGCCCGTCCTGATACAGAATTTACGGTGAGTAAATTCTCAACGCTTGGCATGATTAATAACCTGCAAAATAACCTCACCGTAACGGAAACCGGCAAAGATACCGGCGTTCTGAGCCTGACGTTCACGGGAGAGGATCGCGACCAGATCCGCGAAATTCTCAACAGTATTACCCGTAACTATCTGCAACAGGATATTGCGCGGAAATCTGAAGAGGCGGGGAAGAGCCTGGCGTTTCTGGCAAAACAACTGCCGGAAGTCCGCAGCCGTCTGGATGTGGCGGAAAACAAGCTAAACGCTTTCCGCCAGGATAAAGACTCGGTGGATTTACCGCTGGAGGCGAAGGCGGTGCTCGATTCGATGGTTAATATCGACGCCCAGTTGAATGAGTTGACGTTTAAAGAGGCGGAAATTTCCAAGCTCTTTACCAAAGCGCATCCGGCTTACCGCACCCTGCTGGAAAAACGTAAAGCGCTGGAAGATGAAAAAGCCAAACTGAACGGGCGGGTGACGGCAATGCCGAAAACCCAGCAGGAGATTGTGCGTTTGACCCGCGATGTGGAGTCCGGCCAGCAGGTCTATATGCAACTGCTTAATAAACAGCAGGAGCTGAAAATCACCGAAGCCAGCACCGTTGGCGACGTGCGCATCGTTGACCCGGCGATTACCCAGCCGGGCGTGCTGAAGCCGAAAAAGGCGTTGATTATTCTCGGCAGCATTATTCTGGGATTAATGTTATCGATTGTCGGCGTGCTGCTGCGCTCGCTGTTTAATCGCGGTATCGAAAGCCCGCAGGCGCTGGAGGAGCACGGGATCAGCGTCTATGCCAGTATTCCGCTGTCGGAATGGCAAAAAGCGCGCGATAGCGTCAAAACCATTAAAGGAATTAAGCGTTACAAGCAGAGCCAACTGCTGGCGGTGGGCAATCCGACCGATCTGGCGATTGAGGCGATTCGCAGCCTGCGCACCAGCCTGCATTTCGCCATGATGCAGGCGCAAAATAATGTACTCATGCTCACAGGCGTCAGTCCCTCTATCGGCAAAACCTTTGTTTGCGCCAACCTGGCGGCCGTCATCAGCCAGACGCATAAACGGGTATTACTGATCGACTGCGATATGCGTAAGGGCTACACCCATGAACTGCTCGGCACCAATAACGTGGACGGCTTATCTGACATTCTGGCGGGCAAAGGCGAGATAGCCTCCTGCGCGAAACCCACGGCGATCGCTAATTTTGATCTTATTCCGCGCGGTCAGGTGCCGCCTAATCCATCGGAACTGCTGATGAGCGAGCGCTTCGGCGAGCTGATCGCCTGGGCAAGCAGCCGCTACGATCTGGTATTAATCGACACGCCGCCGATTCTGGCCGTGACGGACGCCGCGATTGTGGGTCGCCACGCCGGGACGACGCTGATGGTGGCGCGTTATGCCGTCAACACCTTAAAAGAGGTGGAAACCAGTCTGAGCCGTTTTGACCAGAATGGCATTCAGGTCAAAGGCGTCATTCTCAACTCCATTTTCCGCCGGGCGACGGGCTACCAGGATTATGGCTATTACGAGTATGAATACCAGTCAGATTCCAAATAAAAAATAAGGCGTGCCGGATGGCGCGGCCTGAGACTGTAGGCCGGACAAGCGTAGCGCCATGCGGCAAAACTATCTGGGGAATAAGCATGACAACAGACAATCCGCTGATCTCAATTTATATGCCAACCTGGAACAGGCAGCAGTTGGCTATCCGGGCGATTAAATCAGTACTACGTCAGGACTACCGTCACTGGGAGATGATCATCGTGGATGATTGCTCTTCATCTTATCAGCAGCTACAACAATTTGTTGAGGAGCTGAACGACCCGCGCGTCCGTTATACCCATAACGCCAGGAATACCGGCGCCTGCGCGGTTCGCAACCAGGCCATTATGCAGGCGCAAGGGCACTACATTACCGGTATTGATGATGACGATGAATGGACGCCAAACCGTCTGAGCGTGTTTCTGGCCCATAAACACCAGTTGACTACGCACGCCTTTTTGTATGCCAACGACTATGTGTGCGAGGGCGAGGTCTACTCTCAGCCTGCCAGCCTGCCGCTGTATCCGAAATCCCCTTATTCGCGCCGCTTATTCTACAAGCGCAATATTATTGGCAATCAGGTTTTTACCTGGGCCTGGCGTTTTAAAGCGTGTTTGTTCGATACCGAACTCAAGGCGGCGCAGGACTACGACATTTTTCTGCGCATGGTGGTGGAGTATGGCGAACCGTGGAAAGTCGAAGAGGCGACGCAAATTTTACATATCAACCACGGCGAGATGCAGATTACCTCTTCGCCGAAAAAGTTCTCCGGCTATTTCCATTTTTATCGTAAGCACAAAGATAAATTCGATCGCGCCAGTAAAAAATACCAGCTTTTTACCCTGTACCAAATTCGCAATAAGCGAATGACCTGGCGCACGTTGCTGACGTTGCTCTCCGTGCGTAATAGCAAACGTCTGGCGGCCGGGCTGCGGGGGCGATAACGATGCTGGAAGACTTACGCGCGAATAGCTGGAGCTTACGCCCCTGTTGCATGGTGCTGGCCTACCGTATCGCTCATTTTTGTTCCGTCTGGCGCAAAAAGAATGTGCTGAATAATCTGTGGGCCGCGCCGGTGCTGGTGCTGTATCGCGTGATCACGGAATGCCTGTTCGGGTATGAAATCCAGGCCGCCGCGACCATTGGTCGGCGGTTCACTATCCATCATGGTTACGCGGTAGTGATCAACAAACATGTCGTCGCCGGCGACGATTTTACCATTCGCCACGGCGTCACCATTGGCAATCGCGGCGCGGACAGCCTGGCTTGTCCGGTGATTGGTAACGGCGTTGAGCTGGGGGCGAATGTCATCCTGCTTGGCGATATTACTATCGGTAATCACGTCACGATTGGCGCGGGTAGCGTGGTGCTTGACAGTATTCCGGATCATGCGCTGGTGGTGGGAGAAAAAGCACGGGTGAAGGTCAGCACATGAATATTCTGCAATTTAATGTACGGCTGGCGGAAGGCGGCGCGGCGGGAGTGGCGTTGGATCTCCATCTGCGGGCGCTGCAAAAAGGGCTGACGTCGCATTTTGTTTATGGTTATGGCAAAGGCGGAAAAAAAAGCGTCAGCCACCACCGTTATCCGCAGGTGATAAAACAGACGCCGCGCGGCACGGCAATCGCTAATATCGCGCTGTTTCGTTTCCTGAATCGCGATCTGTTTGGCAATCTCGACAATCTTTACCGCACGGTTATCCAGACATCCGGCCCGCTGGTGCTGCATTTTCATGTTCTCCACAGTTACTGGCTAAACCTGGCGGACATCGTGACGTTTTGCGAAAAAGTCAAAGCGCAAAAACCAGACGTCACGCTGGTCTGGACGTTGCACGATCACTGGAGCGTCACCGGGCGTTGCGCCTTCACCGACGGTTGCGAGGGCTGGAAAAGCGGCTGCCAAAAATGCCCGACCCTAAGCAATTATCCGCCGGTTAGGGTGGATCGGGCGCACCAGCTTATTGACGGCAAACGTCAGCGCTTTCGGGACATGCTGCGGCTGGGCTGCCGGTTTATTTCGCCGAGCCAGCACGTGGCCGAGGCCTTTAACAGCGTTTATGGCGCGGGGCGCTGCCAGATTATTAACAACGGTATCGATCTGGCGACCGAGGCGATTCTCGCGCAGCTATCACCTGTGCCGCTGAATCCGGGAAAACCGCGAATTGCCATTGTGGCGCATGACTTGCGTTATGACGGCAAAACTGACCAGCGTCTGGTACACGACATGATGGCGCTGGGCGAAAAAATTGAACTGCATACCTTCGGTAAATTTTCGCCTTTTACCGGCCAAAACGTTGTTAATCACGGTTTTGAAACCGATAAGCGCAAATTAATGAGCGCGCTCAATGAGATGGATGCGCTGGTCTTTAGCTCGCGGGTCGATAACTATCCGCTGATCTTGTGTGAAGCGCTCTCGATCGGCGTACCGGTAATCGCCACCCACAGCGAGGCGGCGCAGGAGGTGCTGGCGAAATCCGGCGGCCAGACTTTTGCCGCTACAGATGTACTGCGCCTGGCGCAGCGGCGTAAGCCAGAGATTGCTCAGGCGGTATTTGGCGCCACGCTGGACGCCTTTCGTATGCGTAGCCGCGTCGCGTACAGCGGTCAACAGATGCTGGAGGAGTATGTCTCGTTCTATCAGAATCTGTAGCTATCTGCTGCTGCCGCTGATCTACCTACTGGTCAATGTCAAGATTGCCCAACTGGGGGAAAGCTTTCCCATTACCATCGTCACTTTTTTACCGCTGTTGCTGCTGTTATTTGTGGAACGCATTAGCGTAAAAAAATTGATGATCGCCTTAGGCATCGGCGCGGGGCTTACGGCATTTAACTTCCTGTTCGGCCAGTCGCTGAATGCCGGTAAATATGTCACGTCCACGATGCTGTTTGTCTATATTGTGGTCATTATCGGGATGGTCTGGAGTATCCGATTCAAAACCATTTCCGCGCATAACCACCGAAAGATTTTGCGTTTTTTTTATCTGGTGGTGGGTATGGTGGTCGCGCTCGCCGCGGTGGAGATGGCGCAAATTATCCTTACCGGCGGCAGCAGTATTATGGAAGGAATTTCGAAATATCTCATTTACAGTAATAGCTACGTACTGAACTTCATAAAATTTGGCGGTAAGCGTACCACTGCGCTTTATTTTGAACCGGCATTTTTCGCTTTGGCACTAATCTCAATTTGGCTGAGCATCAAACAGTTTGGTATCAAAACACCGAAAAGCGATGCTATGATTCTGGCAGGGATAATATTATCAGGATCATTTTCAGGGGTAATGACCTTTATCCTGTTTTACCTTCTGGAGTGGGCGTTCCAATATTTGAATAAGGATGCGATAAAGAAAAAACTTCCACTGGCGCTGGTCTCATTAACCCTGTTTTTGGTTGGGGTAATTATTGCATTTCCTTATATCGCGACACGACTTGGCGATTTAGGGACGGAAGGCTCATCTTCTTATTATCGTATTGTGGGCCCCTTAGTCATGGTCGGATATTCCTTGACCCATATTGATGGTGTAGTCAGATTTGGCTCACTTTATGAATATGTTGCATCATTCGGAATCTTTAACGGTGCGGATGTCGGGAAAACCATAGACAATGGATTGTATCTACTGATTATTTATTTTTCCTGGTTCGCAGTGCTAATGACGCTGTGGTATATGGGGAAAGTTTTAAAAATGGCGCTAAATGCGTTTGGCGATAATCGCAATTTTCGGGTGCAGCTCTATCTTTTTACGCCGGTGTCGCTGTTTTTTACCGGTTCAATATTTAGCCCGGAATATGCTTTTTTAATCGTCTGTCCGTTCATTTTGCGCAAGGCGTTAAAAATTTCATAACGGGGTGGTTGCATGTTTTTAAGCGTCGTTACCGTCGCCTTTCGCAATTACGAAGGGGTGGTAAAAACCTGGCGCTCGCTGCGCAATCTGGCGCGCGATCCGGGTCTGTCATTTGAATGGATCGTAGTGGATGGCGGTTCGGAGGACGGCACGCGCGAATTTCTGCGAAAACGTCACGGTGAGTTTAACCTGCGTTTTATCAGTGAAAAGGATCGCGGTATTTATGATGCCATGAACAAAGGCATTGCCTTGGCGCAGGGGCGCTATACCCTGTTTCTTAATTCCGGTGATGCGTTCCATGATGATGCCGCGCTGTTTGTCCGCCAACTGGCGCGACAAAAGGGCGAGGCGATGTATATTGGCGACGCGCTGCTGGATTTTGGCGGCGGGCATAAAATACGCCGGAAGGCTAAACCCGGGTATTATATCTACCATAGTTTGCCAGCCAGCCATCAGGCGATATTTTTCCCGACGGCAGCGTTAAAAAAGTATCCTTATGATCTGCAATATCATGTCTCTTCAGATTATGCGCTGGCGGCCCGTCTCTATAAAGCAGGCTATCCTTTTCGGCGAATTAACGGACTGGTATCTGAATTTTCAATGGGCGGCGTGTCAACCTCGAATAATCTGGAATTATGTCAGGATGCAAAAAACGTACAGCGAAAAATATTACGTGTGCCAGGATTTTGGGCGCAATTATCCTATTTATTACGTCTGAAAACGACGGGTAAAACAAAAGCGCGGTATAACAAAGTCTAATCACCGGGAGTTATTATGCAGGATCTTAGCGGCTTTACGGTGCCGAAGGGGTTCCGCGGCGCTAATGCGCTAAAAGTACAATTATGGTGGGCGGTACAGGCGACATTATTCGCCGGGTCGCCGCAAATATTGTATCGCTGGCGAGCCTTTTTGCTGCGTCTGTTTGGCGCCAAAATTGGAAAGAATGTGGTTATTCGACCGTCAGTAAAAATTACCTATCCGTGGAAATTAACCGTCGGCGATTATGCCTGGGTAGGCGACGACGCTGTGTTATATACGTTGGGTGAAATTAATATTGGCGCACATGCGGTTATTTCACAAAAAGGGTATTTGTGTACCGGTAGCCATGATTATACCAGCGCCCATTTCGATATTAATGCCGCGCCGATTGTTATTGGCGAAAAATGTTGGCTGGCGACCGATGTTTTTGTCGCGCCCGGCGTGACGATAGGTCATGGCACCGTCGTCGGCGCGCGCAGCAGCGTATTTAAATCATTACCGGCAAATGCGATTTGTCGGGGCAATCCCGCAGTGGTAACGCGCCAGCGCGTTCAGAAAGTTACTCCCTAACGGGACTATTTGAGGAAATGAAAATGTCAAAAGTCGCTCTCATTACTGGCGTAACCGGACAGGATGGGTCTTACCTGGCAGAATTTCTGCTGGAAAAAGGGTATGAGGTGCATGGTATCAAGCGCCGCGCGTCATCGTTTAATACCGAGCGCGTGGACCATATTTATCAGGACCCGCACAGCTGCAACCCGAAATTTCATCTGCATTATGGCGACCTGACCGACGCCTCCAACCTGACCCGCATTTTACAGGAAGTGCAGCCGGATGAGGTCTACAACCTGGGCGCGATGAGCCATGTGGCGGTGTCGTTTGAGTCGCCGGAATATACCGCCGATGTGGATGCGATGGGCACGCTGCGCCTGCTGGAGGCGATCCGCTTCCTCGGTCTTGAAAAGAAAACGCGGTTCTACCAGGCCTCCACCTCTGAACTGTACGGGCTGGTGCAGGAGATCCCGCAGAAAGAGACCACGCCGTTCTACCCGCGTTCCCCCTATGCGGTGGCGAAACTGTACGCCTACTGGATCACCGTTAACTACCGTGAATCCTACGGTATTTACGCCTGTAACGGCATTCTGTTTAACCACGAGTCCCCGCGTCGCGGCGAAACCTTCGTCACCCGTAAGATCACCCGCGCCATCGCCAATATCGCCCAGGGACTAGAGTCCTGCCTGTATCTCGGCAACATGGACTCGCTGCGCGACTGGGGTCATGCGAAAGATTACGTGCGGATGCAGTGGATGATGTTACAGCAGGAGCAGCCGGAAGATTTCGTGATTGCCACCGGCGTGCAGTATTCCGTACGCCAGTTTGTGGAGCTGGCAGCGGCGCAACTGGGGATAAAACTGCGCTTTGAAGGCGAAGGCATTAATGAGAAAGGGATCGTGGTATCCGTTACCGGACACGATGCGCCGGGCGTGAAACCGGGGGATGTGATTGTGGCCGTTGATCCGCGTTATTTCCGTCCGGCGGAAGTGGAAACCCTGCTGGGCGACCCGTCCAAAGCGCATGAGAAACTGGGCTGGAAACCGGAAATCACCCTGTCGGAGATGGTCTCCGAGATGGTGGCGAACGATCTGGAGGCCGCGAAAAAACACTCACTGTTGAAATCTCACGGTTATGAGGTGGCCATCGCGCTGGAGTCCTGAGAATGAATAAGCAACGAATTTTTGTGGCGGGCCATCGCGGAATGGTGGGCTCCGCCATTGTACGGCAGCTTGCGCAGCGCGGCGACGTGGAACTGGTACTGCGCACCCGCGATGAGCTGGATCTGCTCGACGGGCGCGCGGTACAGGCGTTCTTTGCCGGGGCGGGTATCGACCAGGTTTATCTGGCGGCGGCGAAAGTGGGCGGCATTGTCGCCAACAACACGTATCCGGCGGATTTTATTTATGAAAACATGATGATAGAGAGCAACATTATTCACGCCGCGCACCTGCACAACGTGAACAAACTGCTGTTTCTCGGTTCGTCCTGTATCTATCCGAAACTGGCAAGGCAGCCGATGGCGGAAAGCGAGCTGCTGCAGGGGACGCTGGAGCCGACCAACGAGCCGTACGCCATCGCCAAGATCGCCGGGATTAAACTGTGCGAGTCCTACAACCGGCAGTACGGTCGCGACTACCGTTCGGTGATGCCAACCAACCTGTACGGCCCGCATGATAATTTCCACCCGGACAATTCACATGTGATCCCGGCGCTGCTGCGTCGCTTTCATGAGGCTGCGCAGAGCCACGCGCCGGAGGTGGTGGTGTGGGGCAGCGGCACGCCGATGCGTGAATTTCTGCACGTTGACGATATGGCGGCGGCCAGTATTCACGTGATGGAGCTGGCGCGCGAAGTGTGGCAGGAGAACACTGCCCCGATGCTGTCGCACATTAACGTCGGCACTGGCGTGGACTGCACCATCCGCGAGCTGGCGCAGACCATCGCAAAGGTGGTGGGTTACCAGGGCCGGGTGGTGTTCGATGCCGCGAAGCCGGACGGCACGCCGCGTAAATTGCTCGACGTCACGCGCCTGCATCAGCTTGGCTGGTATCACGAAATTTCACTGGAGGCAGGGCTTGCCGGTACTTACCAGTGGTTCCTTGAGAATCAGCAACGGTTCCGGGGGTGACAATGTTTTTACGTCAGGAAGATTTCGCCGCCGTGGTGCGGGCCACGCCCCTCATCTCCCTCGATTTCATCGTGGAAAACGGCCAGGGGGAAATTTTACTGGGCCAGCGTCTCAACCGTCCGGCGCAGGGCTACTGGTTTGTGCCGGGGGGGCGGGTGTGCAAAGACGAAACGCTGGAGGCCGCCTTTGCACGCCTGACGCAGGCGGAACTGGGCGTGCGTCTGCCGCTGGCGGCAGGGACGTTTTATGGCGTCTGGCAGCACTTCTATGACGACAACTTTTCCGGTGAGGATTTTTCAACTCACTACA
The DNA here is from genome assembly GCF_000006945.2 of Salmonella enterica subsp. enterica serovar Typhimurium str. LT2. Taxonomy (GTDB): domain Bacteria; phylum Pseudomonadota; class Gammaproteobacteria; order Enterobacterales; family Enterobacteriaceae; genus Salmonella; species Salmonella enterica. The sequence continues at coordinate 2,191,323 of NC_003197.2, read as the reverse complement.
TCGTGCTCGGCTTTCGTCTGCGCGTGGCGGAGAGCGATTTACGCCTGCCTGATGCCCAGCATGGCAGTTACCGCTGGCTGACGCCGGAACAGCTTCTGGCAAGCGACAATGTTCATGAGAACAGTCGGGCCTACTTCTCTCCTGACGCGCCGGCGGTGGGCCTATGAAGATCCTGGTCTATGGCATTAACTATTCGCCGGAACTGACCGGTATCGGCAAATATACCGGCGAAATGGTGGCGTGGATGGCGCAGGAAGGCCATGAGGTGCGGGTCATTACTGCGCCGCCGTACTACCCGCAGTGGAAGGTCGGTGAGCGCTATTCCGCCTGGCGCTATCGCCGGGAAGAGGGCGAGGCTACCGTCTGGCGCTGCCCGCTGTATGTGCCGAAACAGCCCTCCACCTTAAAACGACTGCTTCATCTGGGGAGCTTTGCATTGAGCAGTTTTTTCCCACTGATGGCGCAGCGTCGCTGGAAGCCGGATCGGATTATCGGCGTTGTACCGACGCTCTTTTGTACGCCGGGAATGCGTCTGCTGGCGACACTCTCCGGCGCGCGTACCGTACTGCATATTCAGGATTACGAAGTGGACGCCATGCTCGGCTTAGGAATGGCGGGAAAAGGCAAGCGCGGCAGCGTAGCGCGGTTAGCGACGGCCTTTGAACGCAGCGCGCTGCGTAACGTTGATAATGTTTCGACCATCTCTCGCTCCATGATGAATAAAGCGCGGGAAAAGGGCGTCGCGGCGGAAAAAATCCTCTTTTTTCCGAACTGGTCGGAAGTGGCGCGCTTTCAGGACGTTAATGACGCTGACGTGACGGCTTTGCGTCAGCAGCTTGGCTTGCCAGAGGGCAAAAAAATTGTGCTCTATTCCGGCAATATCGGCGAAAAGCAAGGGCTGGAAAAGGTAATTGACGCCGCGGAACGATTACGCGATCGACCGTTGATTTTTGCGATTGTCGGCCAGGGGGGCGGCAAGGCGCGGCTGGAGAACATGGCCCGCGAACGCGGCCTGGCAAATATTAAATTCCTCCCGCTGCAGCCTTACGACGCCTTACCCGCGCTGCTGAAAATGGGCGACTGCCATCTGGTGGTGCAAAAGCGCGGCGCGGCGGATGCGGTACTGCCCTCCAAGCTGACTAACATTCTGGCGGTCGGCGGTAATGCGGTGATTACCGCTGAGCCGCACACCGAATTAGGACAACTTTGCGCGCGCTATCCGGGCATCGCCGTTTGCGTGGAACCGGAGTCGACCGACGCGCTGGTCAACGGGATTAGCCAGGCGCTCGCCATGCCGAAAAACAACACGACGGCACGTGAATACGCCGAACGCACGCTCAATAAAGAGAACGTGCTACGCCAATTTATTGCAGATATTCGGGGATGATAATGCGTCAGACAAAACTTTACCCGGTTGTGATGGCCGGTGGCTCCGGTAGCCGATTGTGGCCGCTTTCTCGCGTGCTTTATCCAAAACAGTTTCTGTGCCTGAAAGGCGATCTCACCATGCTGCAAACCACCATTTGCCGTCTGAACGGCGTGGAGTGCGAAAGCCCGCTGGTGATCTGTAACGAACAGCACCGTTTTATCGTTGCCGAACAGCTCCGCCAGCTCAATAAGCTGACGGAGAACATTATTCTTGAGCCCGCCGGGCGCAATACCGCGCCGGCGATTGCGCTGGCGGCGCTGGCGGCGACGCGCCAGCATACGGACTGCGATCCGCTGATGCTGGTACTGGCGGCGGATCATGCAATCGCCAATGAAGAGGCCTTCCGCGACGCGGTGCGCGGCGCCATGCCCTATGCCGACGCGGGCAAACTGGTGACCTTCGGTATCGTGCCGGATCTGCCGGAAACCGGCTATGGCTATATCCGGCGCGGTGATGTCGTGCCGGGCGCGACGGATGCGGTGGCTTTTGAGGTGGCGCAGTTCGTTGAGAAGCCGGGGCTGGAAACCGCTCAGGCCTACGTCGCCAGCGGCGATTACTACTGGAACAGCGGCATGTTTCTGTTCCGCGCCGGACGCTATCTGGAAGAGCTGAAAAAGTTCCGCCCCGATATTCTGGCCGCCTGTGAACAGGCGATGCGCGGCGTCGATCCGGATCTTGACTTCATTCGTGTGGATGAAGAGGCCTTCCTCGCCTGTCCGGAAGAGTCCATTGACTACGCGGTGATGGAGCGAACGGCGGACGCGGTGGTGATGCCGATGGATGCGGGCTGGAGCGATGTCGGCTCGTGGTCCTCGCTGTGGGAAATCAGCGCCCACACCCCGGAGGGAAACGTCCACCACGGCGACGTCATCAGCCATAAAACGGAAAACAGCTACGTTTACGCCGAATCCGGCCTGGTGACCACCGTCGGCGTGAAGGATCTGGTGGTGGTGCAGACCAAAGACGCCGTGCTGATTGCCGATCGCCACGCGGTGCAGGACGTGAAAAAGGTGGTGGAGAAGATCAAGGCCGACGGACGCCATGAGCACCACATGCACCGCGAGGTTTACCGCCCGTGGGGCAAATACGACTCCATCGACGCGGGCGAGCGCTATCAGGTGAAGCGTATTACCGTCAAGCCGGGGGAAGGACTGTCGGTGCAGATGCACCATCACCGCGCCGAGCACTGGGTGGTGGTGGCGGGGACCGCCAGAGTCACCATCAACGGCGAGGTTAAGCTGCTCGGTGAAAACGAGTCCATCTATATTCCGCTGGGGGCGACCCACTGCCTGGAAAATCCGGGAAAAATACCGCTCGATTTAATTGAAGTGCGTTCCGGCTCGTATCTCGAAGAGGACGACGTGGTGCGGTTCGAGGATCGTTACGGGCGGGTCTGACGCCTGCAATTATGCCCGGTAAGCGCAACGCGCCATCCGGCAATGAATAACAATAACGATGCTGGCCATTTACGGTCAGGGCTAACTGTTGCCTGAAGAAGGGGAAGCACATGACAAAATTAACCTGTTTCAAGGCCTACGACATTCGCGGCAGGCTGGGCGAAGAGCTCAATGAAGATATCGCGTGGCGGATTGGCCGCGCTTACGGCGAATATTTAAAACCGAAAACCGTCGTGCTGGGCGGCGACGTGCGCCTGACCAGCGAGGCGCTGAAGCTGGCGCTGGCGAAAGGGTTACAGGACGCGGGCGTCGACGTGCTGGATATCGGTATGTCCGGCACCGAAGAGATTTACTTCGCCACCTTCCACCTTGGCGTGGACGGCGGTATTGAAGTGACCGCCAGCCATAATCCGATGGACTACAACGGTATGAAGCTGGTGCGCGAGGGCGCCCGCCCGATAAGCGGCGACACCGGTCTGCGCGACGTTCAGCGTCTGGCGGAAGCGGGCGACTTCCCGCCGGTGAACGAGGCCGCGCGCGGCAGCTACAGACAAATCAGCCTGCGCGACGCCTACATCGACCACCTGCTCGGCTATATCAGTGTTAACAATCTCACCCCGCTGAAGCTGGTGTTTAACGCCGGCAATGGGGCGGCGGGGCCGGTCATTGACGCCATCGAAGCGCGCCTGAAGGCGCTGGGCGCGCCGGTGGAGTTCATCAAAATCCACAACACCCCGGACGGCACCTTCCCGAACGGCATTCCCAACCCGTTGCTGCCGGAGTGTCGCGACGACACCCGCAAGGCCGTTATTGAACACGGGGCGGACATGGGTATCGCCTTTGACGGCGACTTCGACCGCTGCTTCCTGTTCGATGAGAAAGGGCAGTTTATCGAGGGGTACTACATCGTCGGGCTGCTGGCGGAAGCATTTCTGGAAAAACACCCGGGGGCGAAGATTATCCACGACCCGCGCCTGACCTGGAACACGGAGGCAGTGGTGACGGCGGCGGGCGGGACGCCGGTGATGTCAAAAACCGGGCACGCCTTTATCAAGGAGCGGATGCGTACGGAGGATGCCATTTATGGCGGGGAAATGAGCGCGCATCACTATTTTCGTGATTTTGCCTACTGCGACAGCGGGATGATCCCGTGGCTGCTGGTGGCGGAGCTGGTGTGCCTGAAGAGACAGTCGCTGGGTGAGCTGGTTCGCGACCGGATGGCGGCGTTCCCGGCGAGCGGGGAAATCAACAGCAGACTGGCGGAGCCGGCGGCGGCCATTGCGCGGGTGGAAGCGCACTTTGCGGAAGAGGCGCAGGCAGTGGACCGCACGGACGGCCTCAGCATGTCGTTCGCCGACTGGCGTTTCAACCTGCGCTCGTCAAACACCGAACCGGTGGTGCGCCTGAATGTGGAATCACGCGGCGATATTCCGCTGATGGAAGCGCGAACACGCACTCTGCTGGCGCTGCTGAATCAGTAACGTCAGATCTCCCCTTACCGCCTGCGGGTAAGGGGCCAATCACAGGAACAACGATGACAAATCTAAAAAAGCGCGAACGAGCCAAAACCAATGCATCGTTAATCTCTATGGTGCAACGCTTTTCAGATATCACCATCATGTTTGGCGGGCTGTGGTTCATCTGTGAAGTCAGTGGACTGCCATTCCTGTACATGCACCTGTTGGTGGCGCTGATTACGCTGGTTGTTTTTCAAATGCTGGGCGGGATAACCGATTTTTATCGCTCCTGGCGCGGCGTCAAAATGTCGACAGAGTTAACGCTGTTACTGCAAAACTGGACGCTGAGCCTGATCTTCAGCGCCGGTCTGGTGGCGTTTAATGATGACTTTGACAACCGCCTCGCCACCTGGCTGGCCTGGTATGCGTTGTCCAGCCTGGGCTTAGTGTTATGCCGTTCATTTATTCGTTTCGGCGCGGGCTGGCTACGCAATCGTGGTTATAACACTCGCCGGGTCGCCGTCGCCGGAGATTTGCCTGCGGGCCAGGCGTTGCTGGATAGCTTCCGTAATGAGCCGTGGCTGGGTTTTGAGGTGGTGGGCGTCTATCACGATCCCAAACCGGGCGGCGTCTCTGCTGACTGGGCCGGGAACTTCGAGCAGTTAATTGACGATGCGAAAGCCTCGCGAATTCACAATGTTTATATCGCCATGTCGATGAGCGACGGCGCCATGGTGAAAAAACTGGTGCGCGAGCTGGCCGACACCACCTGCTCGGTGATCCTTATTCCCGATGTGTTCACCTTTAATATTCTCCACTCGCGCGTGGAGGAGATGAGCGGCGTTCCGGTCGTTCCGCTATATGACACGCCGCTATCAGGGATTAACCGTCTGCTTAAACGGGCAGAAGATATCGTGCTGGCGTCGCTGATTCTGCTGCTCATCTCACCGGTACTGTGCTGCATTGCGCTGGCGGTCAAATTGAGCTCGCCCGGGCCGGTGATTTTCCGTCAGACGCGCTACGGGATGGACGGCAAGCCGATCAAAGTCTGGAAGTTCCGCTCAATGAAGGTGATGGAGAACGATAAGGTCGTTACCCAGGCGACGCAAAACGATCCGCGCGTCACCCGGGTAGGTAACTTTTTGCGTCGTACCTCACTGGATGAATTGCCGCAGTTTATCAACGTATTAACTGGCGGGATGTCCATCGTCGGTCCTCGTCCTCACGCGGTGGCGCACAACGAACAGTATCGTCAGTTGATTGAAGGTTACATGCTACGCCACAAGATGAAGCCGGGCATCACCGGCTGGGCGCAAATTAATGGCTGGCGCGGTGAGACCGATACGCTGGAGAAAATGGAAAAACGCGTGGAATTCGACCTGGAATACATCCGCGAATGGAGTATTTGGTTCGATATCAAAATCGTTTTTCTGACGATTTTTAAAGGGTTTGTTAATAAAGCGGCGTATTAAGAACCTGACCCACAAGGCTATTTTACTTGCCATATTGCACCAGGGCAGCGTGTACGCTCCGGTTTTTCCGCGCTGTCCGTATTCAATCTGGCTGCGCCAATGATGCCTTGTGAACAGGTTCTGGAGAAAAGAATGAGTTTACGACAAAAAACGATCAGCGGCGCTAAATGGTCGGCTATCGCCACGATAGTGATTATCGGTCTGGGGTTAATTCAGATGACGGTGCTGGCGCGGATCATCGACAACCACCAGTTTGGCCTGTTGACCGTCTCGCTGGTGATTATCGCGCTGGCCGACACGATCTCGGACTTTGGCATCGCGAACTCGATTATCCAGCGTAAAACGATTGGGCATCTGGAGCTGACCACGCTTTACTGGCTAAACGTTGGGCTTGGGATTGTGGTATTTGCGGTGGTCTTTTGGCTGAGCGATGCGATTGCCCATGTTTTGCATAACCCGGATCTCGCGCCGTTAATCAAAACGTTGTCGCTGGCGTTTATCGTGATCCCTCACGGGCAGCAGTTCCGCGCTCTGATGCAAAAAGAGCTGGAGTTCAATAAGATCGGCATGATCGAAACGACCTCCGTGCTGGCGGGGTTCACCTTTACGGTGATTAGCGCCCATTACTGGCCGCTGGCGCTAACCGCGATTCTCGGCTATCTGGTGAACAGCGCGGTGCGAACGCTGCTGTTTGGTTACTTTGGCCGCAAGATTTACCGTCCGGGGCTGCATTTTTCGCTGGCATCGGTGTCCACGAACCTGCGTTTTGGCGCGTGGCTGACGGCGGACAGTATCGTCAATTACATCAACACGAATTTATCGACGCTGGTACTGGCGAGAATTCTCGGCGCAAGCGTCGCCGGGGGATATAACCTCGCGTACAACGTGGCTGTTGTGCCGCCGGCGAAGCTTAACCCCATCATTACTCGCGTGCTATTTCCGGCATTCGCCAAAATCCAGGACGATACCGAGAAGCTGCGCGTCAACTTCTATAAGTTGCTTTCCGTGGTGGGAATTATCAATTTTCCCGCGCTGTTGGGCCTGATGGTAGTGGCGAACAATTTTGTGCCGTTAGTGTTTGGCGAGAAGTGGAACAGCATTATCCCGATCCTGCAATTGCTGTGCGTGGTGGGGCTGTTGCGCTCGGTCGGCAACCCGATTGGTTCGCTGCTGATGGCGAAAGCGCGCGTGGATATCAGCTTTAAGTTCAACGTCTTTAAAACGTTTCTGTTTATCCCGGCAATTCTCATTGGCGGCCATCTGGCGGGGGCGATTGGCGTGACGCTGGGGTTCCTGGTGGTGCAAATCATCAACACCATTCTGAGCTATTTCGTGATGATTAAGCCGGTACTCGGCTCCAGCTATCGTCAGTATATTCTCAGCCTGTGGCTACCGTTTTATCTCTCATTGCCAACATTTATTACCAGCTACGGCGCAGGAAAGCTGGTCGACGGTTATTTACCGTTGTCGGGGGTATTCGCGCTACAGGTTATGGTCGGTATTTTGAGTTTTATTTTAATGATTATTTTTTCACGCAATGCGCTGGTGATGGAAATTAAAAATCAGCTTGTTGGCAGTGCAAAAATGAAAAAGTTATTACGTGTCGGATGACGGGGATATAAGAGGCTATTTATGAAATTATTAATTTTAGGCAACCACACATGCGGCAACCGTGGTGATAGCGCCATTATGCGCGGTTTGCTTGATGCCATCCGTCAACAGGCGCCAGAGGCGGAGATGGATGTGATGAGCCGTTTCCCGGTGAGTTCCGCCTGGTTGCAGGGGCGCCCGATTATTGCCGACCCGCTGTATCAGTTAAGCCAGAAACAGCAGGCGGCGGCAGGGCTTAACGGTCGGGTGAAAAAAGTATTACGCCGTCGTTTTCAGCATAAAATTTTATTGTCTAAAGTCGCCCAGGAAGGATCGCTGCGTAATTTTGCTATCGCGCCGGAATTTGCCGAATTCGCGCAATTTATTGCGCAGTATGACGCCGTCATTCAGGTGGGCGGTTCAAACTATGTCGACTTATACGGTTTGACTCACTTTGAATATCCGCTGTGCGCGTTTATGGCGAACAAACCAATTTATATGGTGGGACATAGCGTCGGCCCTTTCCAGAATCCTGACTTTAACCAGCTCGCCAATTATGTTTTTGGGCGCACCAGTGCGCTGATCCTGCGTGAAACCGTCAGCCGCGATCTGATGACCGCCGCGCAGATCGATACCCGGAAAGTGGAGCAGGGGGTGGATACCGCCTGGTTAGTCGAACGCCGTCACGACGAGTTTGTTGCCAGTTATGCTGTGCAGCACTGGCTGGACGTCACCGCGCGCCGCAAAACCGTCGCGATTACGTTGCGCGATCTGGAGCCGTTTGATAAACGCCTGGGCACCACTCAGCAGGCCTATGAGCAGGCATTTGCCCAGGTCGTGAATCGCCTGATTGCGGACGGTTATCAGGTACTGGCGCTGTCAACCTGCACCAGTATCGATCGCTATAACCGCGATGACCGGATGGTTGCGTTACGGATGGCGAAGTATGTAAACGACTCAGAGAATTTCCATATCGCGATGGACGAACTCAATGACGTGGAAATCGGAAAGATCCTCGCCTCCTGCGTACTGACCATCGGGACGCGCCTGCATTCCGCCATTATCTCCATGAATTTTGGCACACCCGCCATCGCCATTAATTATGAACATAAATCCGCCGGGATTATGCAGCAGCTAGGCCTGGCGGAATTGGCCATCGATATCCGTCACTTGCTGAACGGTTCATTACAAAGCGTGGTGGCCGATACGCTCAATCAATTGCCTGCGCTAAAGGCAAAAGTGGCTAACGCCGTCACCGAGGAGCGGGCGAAAGGGTTCACGATGATCAAATCTGTTCTCGACAGAATTCGGGAGGCGCAATGAAAGTCAGCTTTTTTCTGCTGAAATTTCCACTCTCATCGGAAACCTTTGTGCTGAATCAGATTACTGCGTTTATTGATATGGGCCATGAGGTGGAGATTGTCGCGTTACAAAAAGGCGATACCCAACATACTCACGCCGCCTGGGAGAAGTATGGCCTGGCGGCGAAAACCCGCTGGTTACAGGATGAGCCCCAGGGACGGCTGGCGAAACTGCGCTACCGGGCATGTAAAACGCTGCCGGGGCTGCATCGGGCGGCGACCTGGAAAGCGCTCAATTTTACCCGCTATGGCGATGAATCACGCAATTTGATCCTTTCCGCGATTTGCGCGCAGGTGAGCCAGCCTTTTGTGGCGGATGTGTTTATCGCACACTTTGGTCCGGCGGGCGTGACGGCGGCCAAACTACGCGAACTGGGCGTGCTTCGCGGCAAAATCGCGACTATTTTCCACGGGATTGATATCTCTAGTCGTGAGGTGCTCAGTCATTACACGCCGGAGTATCAGCAGTTGTTTCGTCGTGGCGATCTGATGCTGCCCATCAGCGATCTGTGGGCCGGTCGCCTGAAAAGTATGGGCTGTCCGCCGGAAAAGATTGCCGTTTCGCGCATGGGCGTCGACATGACGCGTTTTACCCATCGTTCGGTGAAAGCGCCAGGGATGCCGCTGGAGATGATTTCCGTCGCGCGCCTGACAGAAAAAAAAGGCCTGCATGTGGCGATTGAAGCCTGTCGGCAACTGAAAGCACAGGGCGTGGCGTTTCGCTACCGCATTCTGGGGATTGGCCCGTGGGAACGTCGGCTGCGCACGCTCATCGAGCAGTATCAGCTAGAGGATGTCATTGAGATGCCGGGGTTTAAACCGAGCCATGAAGTGAAGGCGATGCTGGATGACGCCGATGTTTTTTTGCTGCCGTCGATTACCGGTACGGATGGCGATATGGAAGGTATTCCGGTAGCGCTGATGGAGGCGATGGCGGTAGGGATTCCCGTGGTATCTACCGTGCATAGCGGTATTCCGGAACTGGTGGAGGCCGGCAAATCCGGCTGGCTGGTGCCGGAAAACGATGCGCAGGCGCTGGCGGCCCGACTCGCTGAGTTCAGCCGGATTGACCACGACACGCTGGAGTCGGTGATCACGCGCGCCCGTGAAAAAGTGGCGCAAGATTTTAATCAGCAGGCGATTAATCGCCAGTTAGCCAGCCTGCTACAAACGATATAAACGAGGTGGTATGCCCGCGACTAAATTCTCCCGACGTACCCTCCTGACGGCAGGTTCTGCGCTTGCTGTTCTTCCTTTTCTGCGCGCCTTGCCGGTACAGGCGCGTGAACCTCGCGAGACCGTCGATATTAAGGATTATCCGGCGGATGACGGTATCGCCTCGTTCAAACAGGCCTTCGCCGACGGACAGACCGTGGTCGTACCGCCAGGATGGGTGTGTGAAAATATCAATGCGGCGATAACGATTCCGGCGGGAAAAACGCTGCGGGTACAGGGCGCGGTGCGTGGGAATGGCCGGGGACGGTTTATTTTGCAGGACGGGTGTCAGGTGGTGGGGGAGCAGGGCGGCAGTCTGCACAATGTGACGCTGGATGTTCGCGGGTCGGACTGTGTGATTAAAGGCGTGGCGATGAGCGGCTTTGGCCCCGTCGCGCAAATTTTCATCGGTGGTAAGGAACCGCAGGTGATGCGTAATCTCATTATCGATGACATCACCGTTACCCACGCCAACTACGCCATTCTCCGCCAGGGATTTCATAACCAAATGGATGGCGCGCGGATTACGCATAGCCGCTTTAGCGATTTACAGGGGGACGCCATTGAGTGGAATGTCGCGATTCACGACCGCGACATCCTGATTTCCGATCATGTCATCGAACGCATTAATTGTACCAATGGCAAAATCAACTGGGGGATCGGCATCGGGCTGGCGGGTAGCACCTATGACAACAGTTATCCTGAAGACCAGGCAGTAAAAAACTTTGTGGTGGCCAATATTACCGGATCTGATTGCCGACAGCTTGTGCACGTAGAAAATGGCAAACATTTCGTCATTCGCAATGTCAAAGCCAAAAACATCACGCCCGGTTTCAGTAAAAATGCGGGTATTGATAACGCAACGATCGCAATTTATGGCTGTGATAATTTCGTCATTGATAATATTGATATGACGAATAGTGCCGGGATGCTCATCGGCTATGGCGTCGTTAAAGGAAAATACCTGTCAATTCCGCAAAACTTTAAATTAAACGCTATTCGGTTGGATAATCGCCAGGTTGCTTATAAATTACGCGGCATTCAAATTTCCTCCGGCAACACCCCCTCTTTTGTCGCCATCACCAATGTACGGATGACGCGTGCTACGCTGGAACTGCATAATCAACCGCAGCACCTCTTTCTGCGCAATATCAACGTGATGCAAACTTCAGCGATTGGCCCGGCGTTAAAAATGCATTTCGATTTGCGTAAAGATGTACGTGGTCAATTTATGGCCCGCCAGGACACGCTGCTTTCCCTCGCTAATGTTCATGCCATCAATGAAAACGGGCAGAGTTCCGTGGATATCGACAGGATTAATCACCAAACCGTGAATGTCGAAGCAGTGAATTTTTCGCTGCCGAAGCGGGGAGGGTAAGTACCGCTATTTTTACGAAAATTCCTGGGAAAAAGTTGTTCATACTTAATGTTATGGTGCCGACTAAGACGTAATGTAGAGCGTGCCATCATTATCCCTGGCAGCAGAGTAATTCATGCTGGCGAAAACAAGCTAAAGAGCTATAATTCAGCAACCATTTTACAGGTGGAAGAAACAATGATGAATTTGAAAGCAGTTATACCGGTAGCGGGTTTGGGTATGCATATGTTGCCTGCCACCAAGGCAATCCCAAAAGAGATGCTACCGATCGTCGACAAGCCAATGATTCAGTACATTGTCGATGAGATTGTGGCTGCAGGGATCAAAGAAATCGTGCTGGTGACTCACGCGTCTAAAAACGCCGTTGAGAACCACTTCGACACCTCTTATGAACTTGAATCACTTCTTGAGCAGCGCGTTAAGCGTCAGCTTTTGGCGGAAGTGCAATCTATCTGCCCACCGGGCGTGACGATTATGAACGTTCGCCAGGCGCAGCCGTTAGGGCTGGGGCATTCTATTCTGTGCGCGCGTCCGGTCGTGGGCGATAACCCTTTCATTGTGGTACTCCCGGATATTATTATCGATGATGCTACCGCCGATCCGCTGCGCTATAACCTTGCGGCGATGGTGGCGCGTTTCAATGAAACGGGTCGCAGCCAGGTGCTGGCGAAGCGCATGAAAGGTGATTTATCGGAGTATTCCGTTATCCAGACGAAAGAACCTCTGGATAATGAAGGCAAAGTCAGCCGGATTGTGGAGTTTATCGAAAAACCGGATCAGCCGCAGACGCTGGATTCCGATTTGATGGCGGTAGGCCGTTATGTGCTTTCAGCCGACATCTGGGCGGAACTGGAAAGAACCGAACCGGGCGCCTGGGGCCGCATCCAGCTCACCGATGCCATTGCTGAACTGGCGAAAAAACAGTCGGTTGACGCGATGCTAATGACGGGTGACAGCTATGACTGCGGTAAAAAAATGGGCTACATGCAGGCATTTGTGAAGTACGGGCTGCGCAACCTGAAAGAAGGAGCCAAGTTCCGTAAGAGCATAGAGCAGCTTTTGCATGAATAAGTATTAACAACCGTGATAAATGGTTGGTGATAAACATAATAACGGCAGTGAACATTCGAAGCGGCAAGTTGGCTGAAACGAGTGTTGACTGCCGTTTTAGTTTTGTATAAAGGGCTTAAGTAACAAGGGGTTATCTGGAGCATTTTAATGCTGATTTTATAAGATTAATCCTTGTTTCCGGATGCAATTAATAAGACAATTAGCGTTTAAGTTTTAGTGAGCTTTGCCCTGCTGGGCGAGGTTTGCAACAAGTCGATATGTACGCAGTGCACTGGTAGCTGATGAGCCAGGGGCGGTAGCGTGTGTAACGACTTGAGCAATTAATTTTTATTGGCAAATTAAATACCACATTAAATACGCCTTATGGAATAGAAAAGTGAAGATACTTATTACTGGCGGGGCAGGTTTTATTGGATCAGCTGTTGTCCGCCATATTATTAAGAATACACAGGACACTGTAGTTAATATTGATAAATTAACCTACGCCGGTAATCTTGAATCCCTTTCTGATATTTCTGAAAGTAATCGCTACAATTTTGAACACGCGGATATTTGTGATTCCGCTGAAATAACGCGTATTTTTGAGCAGTACCAGCCGGACGCGGTGATGCATTTGGCTGCGGAAAGTCATGTGGACCGTTCGATTACCGGGCCAGCAGCATTTATTGAAACCAATATCGTCGGCACCTATGCACTTCTTGAAGTTGCGCGTAAATACTGGTCTGCCCTTGGCGAAGATAAAAAAAATAATTTTCGTTTTCATCATATTTCCACTGATGAAGTTTACGGCGATTTACCGCATCCTGATGAAGTTGAAAACAGCGTTACGCTGCCGTTATTTACTGAAACGACGGCATATGCGCCAAGTAGCCCCTATTCTGCGTCAAAAGCATCCAGCGATCATTTAGTCCGTGCCTGGCGGCGTACCTATGGTCTACCAACGATCGTTACCAATTGTTCTAATAACTATGGCCCTTATCACTTCCCTGAAAAACTGATTCCGTTGGTCATTTTGAACGCACTGGAAGGAAAGCCTTTGCCAATTTATGGCAAAGGGGATCAGATTCGCGATTGGCTATATGTAGAAGATCATGCTCGCGCGCTTCATATGGTAGTGACTGAAGGCAAGGCAGGGGAGACTTATAACATTGGTGGACACAATGAGAAGAAAAATCTCGATGTGGTATTTACCATCTGTGATCTGCTGGATGAGATTGTACCCAAAGCGACTTCTTATCGTGAACAAATCACTTATGTCGCGGATCGTCCGGGCCATGATCGTCGTTATGCCATTGATGCAGGTAAAATTAGCCGCGAATTAGGCTGGAAACCGCTGGAGACCTTTGAAAGCGGTATTCGTAAAACAGTGGAATGGTACCTTGCAAATACTCAATGGGTAAACAATGTTAAAAGTGGGGCGTATCAGAGTTGGATAGAACAGAACTATGAAGGACGCCAGTAATGAATATCTTACTTTTTGGTAAGACAGGGCAAGTAGGCTGGGAGTTGCAACGTTCTCTGGCACCGGTAGGGAATCTGATTGCCCTGGATGTCCATTCAAAAGAGTTTTGCGGTGATTTTAGTAATCCGAAAGGCGTTGCCGAAACCGTTCGTAAGCTTCGTCCCGATGTGATTGTTAACGCAGCAGCCCATACTGCAGTAGATAAAGCAGAGTCTGAACCAGAACTGGCGCAGTTACTTAACGCCACCAGTGTGGAAGCCATCGCTAAAGCAGCCAACGAAACTGGCGCATGGGTAGTGCATTATTCAACCGATTATGTATTTCCTGGTACCGGCGATATCCCATGGCAGGAAACGGACGCTACGTCGCCGCTGAATGTCTATGGCAAAACCAAACTGGCGGGAGAAAAGGCCCTGCAGGATAACTGCCCTAAACACCTTATCTTCCGCACCAGTTGGGTTTATGCAGGTAAGGGCAATAATTTCGCAAAGACAATGCTTCGTCTGGCGAAAGAGCGTCAGACACTTTCAGTCATTAACGATCAGTACGGTGCGCCAACCGGTGCGGAATTACTGGCTGACTGTACGGCGCATGCGATCCGTGTGGCGTTAAATAAACCAGAAGTCGCAGGTCTTTACCATCTGGTTGCCGGGGGAACCACAACCTGGCATGACTACGCGGCCTTAGTCTTTGACGAGGCGCGCAAAGCAGGGATAACGCTTGCGCTGACTGAGCTTAATGCTGTGCCGACCAGCGCCTACCCGACGCCGGCGAGCAGACCAGGCAATTCGCGTCTCAATACTGAAAAGTTTCAGCGTAATTTTGACCTTATTCTGCCTCAATGGGAATTAGGAGTTAAGCGTATGCTGACTGAAATGTTTACGACGACAACCATCTAATAAATTTAAATGCCCATCAGGGCATTTTCTATGAATGAGAAATGGAAATGAAAACGCGTAAGGGCATTATTTTAGCGGGGGGCTCCGGCACCCGTCTTTATCCGGTGACCATGGCGGTAAGTAAGCAATTGCTACCAATTTATGATAAACCGATGATTTACTATCCCCTTTCCACGCTTATGCTGGCAGGCATTCGGGATATCCTGATCATCAGTACGCCACAGGACACGCCGCGTTTTCAACAACTGCTGGGAGACGGCAGCCAGTGGGGGCTGAATCTTCAATATAAAGTACAGCCAAGCCCGGATGGCTTAGCACAGGCGTTTATTATTGGTGAAGAGTTCATTGGTCATGATGATTGTGCATTAGTGCTGGGTGACAATATCTTCTATGGTCATGATTTACCAAAGTTAATGGAAGCTGCCGTTAATAAAGAAAGTGGTGCTACCGTCTTCGCTTATCATGTAAACGATCCGGAGCGCTACGGTGTGGTTGAGTTTGACCAAAAGGGCACAGCCGTTAGTCTGGAAGAAAAACCATTACAACCGAAGAGTAATTACGCGGTAACGGGGCTGTATTTTTATGATAATAGCGTGGTGGAGATGGCGAAAAATCTTAAGCCTTCCGCTCGCGGTGAGTTAGAAATCACGGATATTAACCGTATCTATATGGAGCAGGGAAGATTGTCTGTCGCTATGATGGGGCGCGGTTATGCCTGGCTGGATACAGGGACGCATCAGAGTTTGATAGAGGCCAGTAATTTTATTGCAACCATCGAAGAACGCCAGGGGCTAAAAGTGTCCTGCCCGGAAGAGATCGCATTTCGTAAAAATTTTATAAATGCACAACAGGTTATAGAACTGGCCGGGCCATTATCAAAAAATGATTATGGCAAATATTTGCTGAAGATGGTGAAAGGTTTATAAGTGATGATTGTGATTAAAACAGCAATACCAGATGTCTTGATCTTAGAGCCTAAAGTTTTTGGCGATGAGAGGGGATTCTTTTTTGAAAGTTATAACCAGCAGACCTTTGAAGAGTTGATTGGACGTAAAGTTACATTTGTTCAAGATAATCATTCAAAATCCAAAAAGAACGTACTCAGAGGGCTACATTTTCAGAGAGGAGAAAATGCACAGGGGAAGTTAGTTCGTTGTGCTGTCGGTGAGGTTTTTGATGTTGCGGTCGATATCCGAAAAGAATCGCCTACTTTTGGTCAATGGGTTGGTGTAAATCTGTCTGCTGAGAATAAGCGACAGCTTTGGATTCCAGAAGGTTTTGCTCATGGTTTTGTTACTCTTAGTGAGTATGCAGAGTTTCTGTACAAAGCAACTAATTATTACTCACCTTCATCGGAAGGTAGCATTCTATGGAATGATGAGGCAATAGGTATTGAATGGCCTTTTTCTCAGCTGCCTGAGCTTTCAGCAAAAGATGCTGCAGCACCTTTACTGGATCAAGCCTTGTTAACAGAGTAAGCATCGTGTCTCATATTATTAAGATTTTTCCATCAAATATTGAATTTTCCGGTAGAGAGGATGAATCAATCCTCGATGCTGCGCTATCGGCTGGTATCCATCTTGAACATAGCTGCAAAGCGGGTGATTGTGGTATCTGTGAGTCCGATTTGTTGGCGGGAGAAGTTGTTGACTCCAAAGGTAATATTTTTGGACAGGGTGATAAAATACTAACCTGCTGCTGTAAACCTAAAACCGCCCTTGAGCTAAATGCGCATTTTTTTCCTGAACTAGCTGGACAGACAAAAAAAATTGTCCCATGCAAGGTAAATAGTGCTGTACTGGTTTCAGGCGATGTTATGACTTTGAAGTTACGCACACCACCAACAGCAAAAATTGGCTTCCTTCCAGGGCAGTATATCAATTTACATTATAAAGGTGTAACTCGCAGTTATTCTATCGCTAATAGTGATGAGTCGAATGGTATTGAGTTGCATGTAAGGAATGTTCCCAATGGTCAGATGAGTTCGCTCATTTTTGGGGAGTTACAAGAAAATACTCTTATGCGCATTGAAGGGCCTTGCGGAACATTTTTTATTCGTGAAAGTGACAGACCTATAATCTTCCTTGCAGGCGGTACTGGATTCGCTCCAGTTAAATCAATGGTTGAGCATCTCATTCAGGGAAAATGTCGTCGTGAGATCTACATTTACTGGGGAATGCAATATAGTAAAGATTTTTACTCTGCATTACCGCAGCAGTGGAGTGAACAGCACGACAACGTTCATTATATCCCTGTTGTTTCTGGTGATGACGCCGAATGGGGGGGAAGAAAGGGATTTGTCCATCATGCCGTGATGGATGATTTTGATTCTCTAGAGTTCTTCGATATATATGCATGTGGTTCACCTGTGATGATCGATGCCAGTAAAAAGGACTTTATGATGAAAAATCTCTCTGTAGAACATTTCTATTCTGATGCATTTACCGCATCTAATAATATTGAGGATAATTTATGAAAGCGGTCATCCTGGCTGGTGGACTTGGTACCAGACTAAGTGAAGAAACAATTGTAAAACCAAAACCGATGGTAGAAATTGGTGGCAAGCCTATTCTTTGGCACATTATGAAAATGTATTCTGTGCATGGTATCAAGGATTTTATTATCTGCTGTGGTTATAAAGGATATGTGATTAAAGAATATTTTGCGAACTACTTCCTTCACATGTCAGATGTAACATTCCATATGGCTGAAAACCGTATGGAAGTTCACCATAAACGTGTTGAACCATGGAATGTCACATTGGTTGATACGGGTGATTCTTCAATGACTGGTGGTCGTCTGAAACGTGTTGCTGAATACGTAAAAGATGACGAGGCTTTCCTGTTTACTTATGGTGATGGCGTTGCCGACCTTGATATCAAAGCGACTATCGATTTCCATAAGGCTCACGGTAAGAAAGCGACTTTAACAGCTACTTTTCCACCAGGACGCTTTGGCGCATTAGATATCCGAGCTGGTCAGGTCCGGTCATTCCAGGAAAAACCGAAAGGCGATGGGGCAATGATCAATGGTGGTTTCTTTGTGTTGAATCCATCGGTTATCGATCTCATCGATAACGATGCAACAACCTGGGAA
The DNA here is from genome assembly GCF_000006945.2 of Salmonella enterica subsp. enterica serovar Typhimurium str. LT2. Classification (GTDB taxonomy): domain Bacteria; phylum Pseudomonadota; class Gammaproteobacteria; order Enterobacterales; family Enterobacteriaceae; genus Salmonella; species Salmonella enterica. The sequence continues at coordinate 2,173,496 of NC_003197.2, read as the reverse complement.
CAAGAGCCATTAATGACATTGGCACAACAGGGGGAGTTAATGGCTTTTGAACACCCAGGTTTCTGGCAGCCGATGGATACCCTACGTGATAAAGTTTACCTCGAAGGGCTGTGGGAAAAAGGTAAAGCTCCGTGGAAAACCTGGGAGTAACTAGATGATTGATAAAAATTTTTGGCAAGGTAAACGTGTATTCGTTACCGGCCATACTGGCTTTAAAGGAAGCTGGCTTTCGCTATGGCTGACTGAAATGGGTGCAATTGTAAAAGGCTATGCACTTGATGCGCCAACTGTTCCAAGTTTATTTGAGATAGTGCGTCTTAATGATCTTATGGAATCTCATATTGGCGACATTCGTGATTTTGAAAAGCTGCGCAATTCTATTGCAGAATTTAAGCCAGAAATTGTTTTCCATATGGCAGCCCAGCCTTTAGTGCGCCTATCTTATGAACAGCCAATCGAAACATACTCAACAAATGTTATGGGTACTGTCCATTTGCTTGAAACAGTTAAGCAAGTAGGTAACATAAAGGCAGTCGTAAATATCACCAGTGATAAGTGCTACGACAATCGTGAGTGGGTGTGGGGCTATCGTGAGAACGAACCCATGGGAGGGTACGATCCATACTCTAATAGTAAAGGTTGTGCAGAATTAGTCGCGTCTGCATTCCGGAACTCATTCTTCAATCCTGCAAATTATGAGCAACATGGCGTTGGTTTGGCGTCTGTGAGGGCTGGTAATGTCATAGGCGGAGGCGATTGGGCTAAAGACCGTTTAATTCCCGATATTCTGCGCTCATTTGAAAATAACCAGCAGGTTATTATTCGAAACCCATATTCTATCCGTCCCTGGCAGCATGTACTGGAGCCTCTTTCTGGTTACATTGTGGTGGCGCAACGCTTATATACAGAAGGTGCTAAGTTTTCTGAAGGATGGAATTTCGGCCCGCGTGATGAAGATGCGAAGACGGTCGAATTTATTGTTGACAAGATGGTCACGCTTTGGGGTGATGATGCAAGCTGGTTACTGGATGGTGAGAATCATCCTCATGAGGCACATTACCTGAAACTGGATTGCTCTAAAGCAAATATGCAATTAGGATGGCATCCGCGTTGGGGATTGACTGAAACACTTGGTCGCATCGTAAAATGGCATAAAGCATGGATTCGCGGCGAAGATATGTTGATTTGTTCAAAGCGTGAAATCAGCGACTATATGTCTGCAACTACTCGTTAAGAAAATAAGTTTAAGGAATCAAAGTAATGACAGCAAATAACCTGCGTGAGCAAATCTCTCAGCTTGTCGCTCAGTATGCGAATGAGGCATTGAGCCCGAAACCTTTTGTTGCAGGTACAAGCGTTGTGCCTCCTTCCGGGAAGGTTATTGGTGCCAAAGAGTTACAATTGATGGTTGAGGCGTCTCTTGATGGATGGCTAACTACTGGTCGTTTCAATGATGCCTTTGAAAAAAAACTTGGGGAATTTATTGGGGTTCCTCATGTTTTAACGACAACATCTGGCTCTTCGGCAAACTTGCTGGCACTGACTGCGCTGACTTCCCCAAAATTAGGCGAGCGAGCTCTCAAACCTGGTGATGAGGTTATTACTGTCGCTGCTGGCTTCCCGACTACAGTTAACCCGGCGATCCAGAATGGTTTAATACCGGTATTCGTGGATGTTGATATCCCGACATATAATATCGATGCCTCTCTCATTGAAGCTGCAGTTACTGAGAAATCAAAAGCGATAATGATCGCTCATACACTCGGTAATGCATTTAACCTGAGTGAAGTTCGTCGGATTGCCGATAAATATAACTTATGGTTGATTGAAGACTGCTGTGATGCCCTTGGGACGACTTATGAAGGCCAGATGGTAGGTACCTTTGGTGACATCGGAACCGTTAGTTTTTATCCGGCTCACCATATCACAATGGGTGAAGGCGGTGCTGTATTCACCAAGTCAGGTGAACTGAAGAAAATTATTGAGTCGTTCCGTGACTGGGGCCGGGATTGTTATTGTGCGCCAGGATGCGATAACACCTGCGGTAAACGTTTTGGTCAGCAATTGGGATCACTTCCTCAAGGCTATGATCACAAATATACTTATTCCCACCTCGGATATAATCTCAAAATCACGGACATGCAGGCAGCATGTGGTCTGGCTCAGTTGGAGCGCGTAGAAGAGTTTGTAGAGCAGCGTAAAGCTAACTTTTCCTATCTGAAACAGGGCTTGCAATCTTGCACTGAATTCCTCGAATTACCAGAAGCAACAGAGAAATCAGATCCATCCTGGTTTGGCTTCCCTATCACCCTGAAAGAAACTAGCGGTGTTAACCGTGTCGAACTGGTGAAATTCCTTGATGAAGCAAAAATCGGTACACGTTTACTGTTTGCTGGAAATCTGATTCGCCAACCGTATTTTGCTAATGTGAAATATCGTGTAGTGGGTGAGTTGACAAATACCGACCGTATAATGAATCAAACGTTCTGGATTGGTATTTATCCAGGCTTGACTACAGAGCATTTAGATTATGTAGTTAGCAAGTTTGAAGAGTTCTTTGGTTTGAATTTCTAATTCAATTTATTCTATCTGGTGATTGCGATGACCTTTTTGAAAGAATATGTAATTGTCAGTGGGGCTTCCGGCTTTATTGGTAAGCATTTACTCGAAGCGCTAAAAAAATCGGGGATTTCAGTTGTCGCAATCACTCGAGATGTAATAAAAAATAATAGTAATGCATTAGCTAATGTTAGATGGTGCAGTTGGGATAATATCGAATTATTAGTCGAGGAGTTATCAATTGATTCTGCATTAATTGGTATCATTCATTTGGCAACAGAATATGGGCATAAAACATCATCTCTCATAAATATTGAAGATGCAAATGTTATAAAACCATTAAAGCTTCTTGATTTGGCAATAAAATATCGGGCGGATATCTTTTTAAATACAGATAGTTTTTTTGCCAAGAAAGATTTTAATTATCAACATATGCGGCCTTATATAATTACTAAAAGACACTTTGATGAAATTGGGCATTATTATGCTAATATGCATGACATTTCATTTGTAAACATGCGATTAGAGCATGTATATGGGCCTGGGGATGGTGAAAATAAATTTATTCCATACATTATCGACTGCTTAAATAAAAAACAGAGTTGCGTGAAATGTACAACAGGCGAACAGATAAGAGACTTTATTTTTGTAGATGATGTGGTAAATGCTTATTTAACTATATTAGAAAATAGAAAAGAAGTACCTTCATATACTGAGTATCAAGTTGGAACTGGTGCTGGGGTAAGTTTGAAAGATTTTCTGGTTTATTTGCAAAATACTATGATGCCAGGTTCATCGAGTATATTTGAATTTGGTGCGATAGAGCAAAGAGATAATGAAATAATGTTCTCTGTAGCAAATAATAAAAATTTAAAAGCAATGGGCTGGAAACCAAATTTCGATTATAAAAAAGGAATTGAAGAACTACTGAAACGGTTATGAGATTTTCATGATCTTTTAATAAATAAATCGTTAACAAATTAGTCGCGTTATGTTGTAAAAACTAAGTCGTTTAATTGCATAGTGAAAGTTCAATTGTTAAAAATTCCGAGTCATTTAATTGTTGCAGGTTCATCATGGTTATCCAAAATAATAATTGCCGGGGTGCAGTTAGCAAGTATTTCATATCTTATTTCTATGCTAGGTGAAGAGAAATATGCAATCTTTAGTTTGTTAACTGGTTTATTAGTATGGTGTAGCGCTGTTGATTTTGGCATAGGTACAGGACTGCAAAATTATATATCAGAATGCAGAGCCAAAAACAAAAGTTATGATGCATATATTAAATCAGCATTACATCTAAGCTTTATAGCTATTATTTTTTTTATTGCTTTATTTTATATTTTTTCTGGGGTAATTTCCGCTAAATATCTTTCTTCTTTTCATGAGGTATTACAGGACAAAACCAGAATGCTCTTTTTTACCTCATGTCTGGTTTTCAGTTCTATTGGAATCGGAGCTATTGCTTATAAAATACTTTTTGCCGAATTGGTCGGGTGGAAAGCTAATCTATTAAACGCATTATCTTATATGATAGGTATGCTCGGCTTGCTATATATATACTATAGGGGGATCTCAGTTGACATAAAATTATCACTAATAGTCCTGTATCTTCCAGTGGGTATGATTTCATTGTGCTATATTGTATATAGATACATAAAGCTTTATCATGTTAAAACAACAAAATCTCATTATATAGCAATTTTACGTAGATCTTCAGGGTTTTTTCTTTTTACTTTATTATCGATAGTGGTGCTTCAAACAGATTATATGGTCATTTCTCAAAGGCTAACTCCTGCTGATATTGTTCAATATACAGTAACGATGAAAATTTTTGGTTTAGTCTTTTTTATTTATACTGCTATTTTGCAAGCATTATGGCCTATATGTGCTGAATTGAGAGTCAAACAGCAATGGAAAAAACTTAACAAAATGATAGGTGTCAATATTTTGCTTGGCTCACTATATGTTGTTGGATGTACAATATTTATTTATTTATTTAAAGAACAGATATTTTCAGTAATAGCCAAAGATATTAATTATCAAGTTTCTATTTTATCTTTTATGTTAATTGGCATATATTTCTGTATTCGCGTTTGGTGTGACACTTATGCAATGTTATTGCAAAGTATGAATTATTTAAAAATACTTTGGATATTAGTACCACTACAAGCAATAATTGGTGGAATAGCACAATGGTATTTTTCTAGTACGCTTGGAATCAGTGGAGTGCTGCTTGGCTTGATTATATCTTTTGCTTTAACTGTTTTTTGGGGGCTTCCACTAACTTACTTAATTAAGGCAAATAAGGGATAATCATATGCTTATATCATTTTGTATTCCAACTTATAATAGAAAAGAATATCTTGAAGAGTTGTTGAATAGTATAAATAATCAGGAAAAATTTAATTTAGATATTGAGATATGTATATCAGATAATGCCTCTACTGATGGTACAGAGGAAATGATTGATGTTTGGAGGAACAATTATAATTTCCCAATAATATATCGGCGTAATAGCGTTAACCTTGGGCCAGATAGGAATTTTCTTGCTTCAGTATCCCTTGCGAATGGGGATTATTGTTGGATATTTGGCAGTGATGATGCTCTTGCGAAAGACTCGTTAGCGATATTACAAACTTATCTCGATTCTCAAGCAGATATATATTTATGTGACAGAAAAGAGACCGGGTGTGATTTAGTTGAGATTAGAAACCCTCATCGTTCTTGGCTCAGAACAGATGATGAACTTTATGTGTTTAATAATAATTTAGATAGGGAAATCTATCTCAGTAGATGCTTATCTATTGGTGGTGTATTTAGCTATCTAAGTTCTTTAATAGTAAAAAAAGAACGATGGGATGCCATTGATTTTGATGCGTCCTATATTGGCACTTCCTATCCTCATGTATTTATCATGATGAGCGTATTTAATACGCCAGGGTGCCTTTTGCATTATATATCAAAACCACTCGTAATATGCCGAGGAGATAATGATAGTTTCGAGAAGAAAGGAAAGGCCAGACGAATTTTAATTGATTTTATTGCATATTTAAAATTAGCTAATGATTTTTACAGTAAAAATATATCTTTAAAACGAGCATTTGAAAATGTTTTGCTAAAAGAGAGACCATGGTTATATACAACTTTGGCTATGGCATGTTATGGCAATAGTGATGAAAAAAGAGATTTATCTGAATTTTATGCAAAGCTAGGTTGTAATAAAAATATGATCAACACTGTACTTCGATTTGGGAAACTAGCATATGCAGTGAAAAATATTACCGTGCTTAAGAATTTTACTAAACGGATAATTAAGTAGTAGTAAGTTATTATATTGAGATTAAATGTAGATTTAACCTTTCTGGATTCAGCTAGATTTACGTTACTGACTTTTCTTTTTAATGAAAAATCATATTTGATATATATAAATAAATTTGGATAGCTTAACTACTTAGATGTTTTTTTCTGGGAATGTTAGTATAATAATATATTTCTTTATGATTGTTTTTGTAGTGTTTTACTGCCGGTATTACATTAACTCTATTATTAAGAATTACACCTAGTGTAAGCTTCGTAATATTATTTATCCTTATGATTATTGCTTTAAAGATGCGTATGGAAAAACGGAGAGCTATTCAATGATCGTAAACCTATCACGTTTAGGTAAAAGTGGTACGGGAATGTGGCAATACTCGATTAAATTTTTAACGGCACTGCGAGAAATAGCTGATGTTGACGCAATAATCTGTAGCAAGGTACACGCTGATTATTTTGAAAAGCTCGGTTATGCAGTAGTTACTGTTCCGAATATTGTTAGCAACACATCAAAAACATCGCGACTTAGACCATTAGTATGGTATGTATATAGTTACTGGCTTGCGCTGAGGGTTTTAATTAAGTTTGGTAATAAAAAATTGGTGTGTACTACACATCACACTATCCCCTTACTGAGAAACCAAACGATAACCGTACATGATATAAGACCTTTTTATTATCCAGATAGTTTTATTCAGAAAGTGTATTTTCGCTTTTTATTAAAAATGTCCGTTAAGCGATGTAAGCATGTTTTAACGGTATCTTATACCGTTAAAGATAGCATTGCTAAAACTTATAATGTAGATAGTGAGAAAATATCAGTAATTTATAATAGTGTTAATAAATCTGATTTTATACAAAAAAAAGAAAAAGAGAATTACTTTTTAGCTGTTGGTGCAAGTTGGCCACATAAAAATATTCATTCATTCATAAAAAATAAAAAAGTTTGGTCTGACTCTTATAATTTAATTATTGTATGTGGTCGTACTGACTATGCAATGTCTCTCCAACAAATGGTCGTTGATCTGGAACTAAAAGATAAAGTGACTTTTTTACATGAAGTCTCATTTAATGAATTAAAGATTTTATATTCTAAAGCCTACGCGCTTGTTTATCCATCTATTGATGAGGGTTTTGGTATACCTCCTATTGAAGCGATGGCATCAAATACTCCAGTTATAGTGTCCGATATACCAGTATTTCATGAAGTGTTAACCAATGGTGCATTATATGTGAATCCGGATGATGAAAAAAGCTGGCAGAGTGCAATTAAAAATATAGAGCAGTTGCCTGATGCAATTTCCCGATTTAACAACTATGTCGCACGGTATGACTTTGATAATATGAAGCAGATGGTTGGCAATTGGTTGGCGGAATCAAAATAAATGAAAATAACATTAATTATTCCCACATATAATGCAGGGTCGCTTTGGCCTAATGTTCTGGATGCGATTAAGCAGCAAACTATATATCCGGATAAATTGATTGTTATAGACTCAGGTTCTAAAGATGAAACGGTTCCGTTAGCCTCAGACCTGAAAAATATATCAATATTTAATATTGACTCTAAAGATTTTAATCATGGAGGAACCAGAAATTTAGCAGTTGCAAAAACTCTGGACGCTGATGTTATAATTTTTCTAACGCAAGATGCAATTCTCGCGGATTCGGATGCAATTAAAAATTTGGTTTATTATTTTTCAGATCCATTGATAGCAGCGGTTTGTGGTAGACAACTTCCTCATAAAGATGCTAATCCCCTTGCAGTGCATGCCAGAAATTTTAATTATAGTTCAAAATCTATTGTTAAAAGTAAGGCAGATATAGAAAAATTGGGTATTAAAACTGTATTTATGTCCAATTCTTTTGCTGCCTATCGCCGTTCCGTTTTTGAAGAGTTAAGTGGGTTTCCTGAACATACAATTCTTGCCGAGGATATGTTTATGGCGGCTAAGATGATTCAGGCGGGTTATAAGGTCGCCTACTGCGCTGAAGCGGTGGTAAGACACTCCCATAATTATACCCCGCGAGAAGAGTTTCAACGATATTTTGATACTGGTGTATTTCATGCTTGTTCTCCGTGGATTCAGCGTGACTTTGGCGGAGCCGGTGGTGAGGGTTTCCGCTTCGTAAAATCAGAGATTCAATTCCTGCTTAAAAATGCACCGTTCTGGATTCCAAGAGCTTTATTAACAACCTTTGCTAAATTCTTGGGTTACAAATTAGGCAAGCATTGGCAATCTTTACCGTTGTCTACATGTCGCTATTTTAGCATGTACAAGAGTTATTGGAATAATATCCAATATTCTTCGTCAAAAGAGATAAAATAAATGTCTTTTCTTCCCGTAATTATGGCTGGCGGCACAGGTAGCCGTTTATGGCCGCTTTCACGCGAATATCATCCGAAGCAGTTTCTAAGCGTTGAAGGTAAACTATCAATGCTGCAAAATACTATAAAGCGATTAGCTTCACTTTCTACAGAAGAACCCGTTGTCATTTGCAATGACAGACACCGTTTCTTAGTCGCTGAACAACTCCGTGAAATTGACAAGTTAGCAAATAATATTATTCTCGAACCGGTAGGCCGTAATACTGCACCAGCGATCGCTCTTGCCGCGTTTTGTGCGCTCCAGAATGCTGATAATGCTGATCCTCTTTTGTTGGTTCTTGCTGCAGATCATGTGATTCAGGATGAAATAGCTTTTACGAAAGCTGTCAGACATGCTGAAGAATACGCTGCAAATGGTAAGCTTGTAACTTTTGGTATTGTTCCAACGCATGCTGAAACGGGTTATGGATATATTCGTCGTGGTGAGTTGATAGGAAATGACGCTTATGCAGTGGCTGAATTTGTGGAGAAACCGGATATCGATACCGCCGGTGACTATTTCAAATCAGGGAAATATTACTGGAATAGCGGTATGTTTTTATTTCGTGCAAGCTCTTATTTAAACGAATTAAAGTATTTATCACCTGAAATTTATAAAGCTTGTGAAAAGGCGGTAGGACATATAAATCCCGATCTTGATTTTATTCGTATTGATAAAGAAGAGTTTATGTCATGCCCGAGTGATTCTATCGATTATGCAGTTATGGAGCACACACAGCATGCGGTGGTGATACCAATGAGCGCTGGCTGGTCGGATGTGGGTTCCTGGTCCTCACTTTGGGATATATCGAATAAAGATCATCAGAGAAATGTTTTAAAAGGAGATATTTTCGCACATGCTTGTAATGATAATTACATTTATTCCGAAGATATGTTTATAAGTGCGATTGGTGTAAGCAATCTTGTCATTGTTCAAACAACAGACGCTTTACTGGTGGCTAATAAAGATACAGTACAAGATGTTAAAAAAATTGTCGATTATTTAAAACGGAATGATAGGAACGAATATAAACAACATCAAGAAGTTTTCCGCCCCTGGGGAAAATATAATGTGATTGATAGCGGCAAAAATTACCTCGTTCGATGTATCACTGTTAAGCCGGGTGAGAAATTTGTGGCGCAGATGCATCACCACCGGGCTGAGCATTGGATAGTATTATCCGGGACTGCTCGTGTTACAAAGGGAGAGCAGACTTATATGGTTTCTGAAAATGAATCAACATTTATTCCTCCGAATACTATTCACGCGCTGGAAAATCCTGGAATGACCCCCCTGAAGTTAATTGAGATTCAATCAGGTACCTATCTTGGTGAGGATGATATTATTCGTTTAGAACAACGTTCTGGATTTTCGAAGGAGTGGACTAATGAACGTAGTTAATAATAGCCGTGATGTTATTTATTCATCAGGTATTGTGTTTGGAACGAGTGGGGCTCGCGGTCTTGTAAAAGATTTTACACCTCAGGTATGTGCTGCTTTTACGGTTTCATTTGTTGCCGTTATGCAGGAACATTTTTCCTTTGATACCGTAGCATTGGCAATAGATAATCGTCCAAGTAGTTATGGGATGGCTCAGGCGTGTGCTGCTGCATTGGCGGATAAAGGCGTTAACTGTATTTTTTATGGAGTGGTACCAACCCCAGCTTTGGCCTTTCAGTCTATGTCTGACAATATGCCTGCGATAATGGTTACGGGAAGTCATATTCCATTCGAGCGGAACGGCCTCAAGTTTTATCGTCCTGATGGTGAAATCACGAAACATGATGAGGCTGCGATCCTTAGTGTTGAAGATACGTGCAGCCATTTAGAGCTTAAAGAACTCATAGTTTCAGAAATGGCTGCTGTTAATTATATATCTCGTTATACATCTTTATTTTCTACTCCATTCCTGAAAAATAAGCGTATTGGTATTTACGAACATTCAAGCGCTGGGCGTGATCTTTATAAGCCTTTATTTATTGCATTGGGGGCTGAAGTCGTTAGCTTGGGTAGAAGCGATAATTTTGTACCTATAGATACAGAGGCTGTAAGCAAAGAGGATCGGGAAAAAGCTCGCTCATGGGCTAAAGAGTTCGATTTAGATGCCATATTCTCGACAGATGGGGATGGTGATCGCCCTCTTATTGCTGATGAGGCCGGTGAGTGGCTAAGAGGCGATATACTAGGTCTATTATGTTCACTTGCATTGGATGCAGAAGCCGTCGCTATTCCTGTTAGTTGTAACAGCATAATTTCTTCTGGCCGCTTTTTTAAACATGTTAAGCTTACAAAAATTGGCTCGCCTTATGTTATCGAAGCTTTTAATGAATTATCGCGGAGTTATAGTCGTATTGTCGGTTTTGAAGCCAATGGCGGTTTTTTATTAGGAAGCGACATCTGTATTAACGAGCAGAATCTTCATGCCTTACCAACTCGTGATGCTGTATTACCAGCAATAATGCTGCTTTACAAAAGTAGGAATACCAGCATTAGCGCTTTAGTCAATGAACTCCCAACTCGTTACACCCATTCTGACAGATTACAGGGGATTACAACTGATAAAAGTCAATCCTTAATTAGTATGGGCAGAGAAAATCTGAGCAACCTCTTAAGCTATATTGGTTTGGAGAATGAAGGTGCAATTTCTACAGATATGACAGATGGTATGCGAATTACTTTACGTGATGGATGTATTGTGCATTTGCGCGCTTCTGGTAATGCACCTGAGTTACGCTGCTATGCAGAAGCTAATTTATTAAATAGGGCTCAGGATCTTGTAAATACAACGCTTGCTAATATTAAAAAACGATGCTTGCTGTAAAAAAATTGAATGTTATTTACTTAATATGCCTATTTTATTTACATTATGCACGGTCAGAGGGTGAGGATTAAATGGATAATATTGATAATAAGTATAATCCACAGCTATGTAAAATTTTTTTGGCTATATCGGATTTGATTTTTTTTAATTTAGCCTTATGGTTTTCATTAGGATGTGTCTATTTTATTTTTGATCAAGTACAGCGATTTATTCCTCAAGACCAATTAGATACAAGAGTTATTACGCATTTTATTTTGTCAGTAGTATGTGTCGGTTGGTTTTGGATTCGTTTGCGACATTATACATACCGCAAGCCATTTTGGTATGAGTTAAAAGAAATTTTTCGTACGATCGTTATTTTTGCTATATTTGATTTGGCTCTGATAGCGTTTACAAAATGGCAGTTTTCACGCTATGTCTGGGTGTTTTGTTGGACTTTTGCCCTAATCCTGGTGCCTTTTTTTCGCGCACTTACAAAGCATTTATTGAACAAGCTAGGTATCTGGAAGAAAAAAACTATCATCCTGGGGAGCGGACAGAATGCTCGTGGTGCATATTCTGCGCTGCAAAGTGAGGAGATGATGGGGTTTGATGTTATCGCTTTTTTTGATACGGATGCGTCAGATGCTGAAATAAATATGTTGCCGGTGATAAAGGATACTGAGATTATTTGGGATTTAAATCGTACAGGTGATGTCCATTATATCCTTGCTTATGAATACACCGAGTTGGAGAAAACACATTTTTGGCTACGTGAACTTTCAAAACATCATTGTCGTTCTGTTACTGTAGTCCCCTCGTTTAGAGGATTGCCATTATATAATACTGATATGTCTTTTATCTTTAGCCATGAAGTTATGTTATTAAGGATACAAAATAACTTGGCTAAAAGGTCGTCCCGTTTTCTCAAACGGACATTTGATATTGTTTGTTCAATAATGATTCTTATAATTGCATCACCACTTATGATTTATCTGTGGTATAAAGTTACTCGAGATGGTGGTCCGGCTATTTATGGTCACCAGCGAGTAGGTCGGCATGGAAAACTTTTTCCATGCTACAAATTTCGTTCTATGGTTATGAATTCTCAAGAGGTACTAAAAGAACTTTTGGCTAACGATCCTATTGCCAGGGCTGAATGGGAGAAAGATTTTAAACTGAAAAATGATCCTCGAATCACAGCTGTAGGTCGATTTATACGTAAAACTAGCCTTGATGAGTTGCCACAACTTTTTAATGTACTAAAAGGTGATATGAGCCTGGTTGGACCACGACCTATCGTTTCGGATGAACTGGAGCGTTATTGTGATGATGTTGATTATTATTTGATGGCAAAGCCGGGCATGACAGGTCTATGGCAAGTGAGTGGGCGTAATGATGTTGATTATGACACTCGTGTTTATTTTGATTCCTGGTATGTTAAAAACTGGACGCTTTGGAATGATATTGCCATTCTGTTTAAAACAGCGAAAGTTGTTTTGCGGCGAGATGGTGCGTATTAAGCTTACCGAGAAGTACTGAATAATAATTGTATAAATTAGCCTGCGTAAAATCTGAACGCATCAATCGCTACCTTAATATCATACCTTTGAGTTAACATACTATTCACCTTTAACCTGCCATGACCGTTTGTGGCAGGGTTTCCACACCTGACAGGAGTATGTAATGTCCAAGCAACAGATCGGCGTCGTCGGTATGGCAGTGATGGGGCGCAACCTCGCGCTCAACATCGAAAGCCGTGGTTATACCGTCTCCGTTTTCAACCGCTCCCGTGAAAAGACCGAAGAAGTGATTGCCGAGAATCCCGGCAAAAAGCTGGTGCCTTATTACACGGTGAAAGAGTTTGTTGAATCCCTCGAAACGCCTCGTCGTATCCTGTTAATGGTGAAAGCGGGCGCAGGTACTGATGCAGCTATCGATTCGCTGAAACCGTATCTGGAAAAAGGCGATATCATTATTGATGGCGGTAACACCTTCTTCCAGGACACAATCCGTCGCAATCGCGAGCTGTCTGCGGAAGGTTTTAACTTTATCGGTACCGGTGTTTCCGGTGGTGAAGAGGGCGCGCTGAAAGGGCCATCTATCATGCCTGGCGGTCAGAAAGATGCCTATGAACTGGTGGCGCCGATCCTGACGAAGATTGCTGCTGTGGCAGAAGATGGCGAACCGTGCGTGACCTATATCGGCGCCGATGGTGCTGGTCACTACGTCAAGATGGTCCACAATGGTATTGAATATGGCGATATGCAGCTTATCGCTGAAGCTTACTCCCTGCTGAAAGGCGGCCTGAATCTCAGCAATGAAGAGTTGGCGAACACTTTTACTGAGTGGAATAACGGCGAGCTGAGCAGCTATCTGATCGACATCACTAAAGACATCTTCACTAAAAAAGATGAAGACGGAAACTACCTGGTGGATGTCATTCTTGATGAAGCCGCCAACAAAGGGACCGGTAAATGGACCAGCCAGAGCGCGCTGGATCTGGGTGAACCGCTGTCGCTGATTACCGAATCCGTCTTTGCGCGTTACATCTCTTCGTTGAAAGCGCAACGTGTTGCCGCATCTAAAGTGCTCTCCGGGCCGAAAGCGCAGCCGGCAGGCGACAAAGCTGAATTTATCGAGAAAGTGCGTCGCGCGCTGTATCTTGGCAAGATCGTCTCCTATGCGCAGGGCTTCTCGCAGCTACGCGCCGCGTCTGATGAATATCACTGGGATCTCAACTACGGCGAGATTGCTAAGATTTTCCGGGCGGGCTGTATCATTCGCGCTCAGTTCCTGCAGAAGATCACCGATGCTTACGCAGAAAACGCCGATATCGCTAACTTGCTGTTAGCGCCTTACTTCAAGAAAATTGCTGATGAGTACCAGCAGGCGCTGCGCGATGTCGTGGCTTACGCGGTGCAGAACGGCATTCCGGTGCCGACATTCTCTGCGGCAGTGGCCTACTATGACAGCTATCGCGCCGCAGTACTGCCAGCTAACTTAATTCAGGCGCAGCGTGACTACTTTGGTGCGCACACCTATAAACGTACTGATAAAGAAGGCATTTTCCATACCGAATGGTTGGAATAATTTCTGCAAAAATGTTTAAGCCCGGTTTAATACCGGGCTTTTTTTTATCTCTATTCTTATTGATTTATCGCTTTTGCTTAATATTAACTTAATAATCTGTGTTTATCGTAATGAAGATAATCTGAATTGTTTTCGTCTGCGTTGCACTTTATATACTCAGGCGTTAAAACTTTAATATCTTATCAGGATGCGAAATACATCATGATTCATAATTAAGTTAATTCTGAGAGCGAATAATGAAAATCACGATATCCGGGACGGGTTATGTTGGCTTGTCTAATGGTTTGCTTATTGCACAACATCATGATGTGGTGGCGTTAGACATTGTTCCTTCCCGTGTTGAACTGTTAAATGATCGGATATCTCCGATTGTTGATAAAGAAATTCAGCAATTTTTAAAGGAAGATAACATCAGATTCAGGGCAACGCTGGATAAGTTTGATGCGTACCAGAATGCAGATTACGTCATCATTGCTACGCCTACGGATTACGATCCCAAAACTAACTATTTTAATACGTCCAGTGTGGAATCGGTCATGCAGGATGTGATCAGCATCAACCCCGCAGCAGTGATGATTATTAAGTCTACGGTGCCGGTTGGCTTCACGGCGGCAATGCGTCAGAAGTTTGCGACAGAAAATATCATTTTCTCTCCGGAGTTTTTACGTGAAGGTAAAGCCCTTTACGATAACCTTTATCCCTCCCGTATCGTGATTGGGGAACAGTCTGAGCGCGCCAGAGAATTTGCCGCATTACTCCAGGAAGGCGCTATTAAACAGGAGATTCCAACGCTGTTTACGGACTCCACTGAGGCGGAAGCCATTAAACTTTTCGCCAATACTTATCTCGCTATGCGAGTCGCTTATTTTAATGAATTAGACAGCTATGCTGAAACGTTAGGATTAAATACCCGACAAATTATTGAAGGGGTGTGCCTCGACCCGCGTATTGGCAATCATTATAATAATCCCTCTTTTGGTTATGGCGGATATTGTTTGCCAAAAGATACCAAACAGTTGCTGGCCAATTATCAGTCGGTGCCTAATAATATTATCTCCGCTATCGTTGAAGCAAACCGTACGCGTAAAGATTTTATTGCCGACGCTATCCTCGCCAGAAAGCCTAAAGTGGTGGGCATTTATCGCCTGATTATGAAGAGTGGCTCCGATAACTTCCGCGCCTCATCGATTCAGGGGATTATGAAGCGCATTAAAGCGAAAGGCGTAGAGGTCATCATCTATGAGCCGGTAATGGAAGAAGATACTTTCTTTAACTCACGTCTTGAACGTGATTTGCACTGCTTTAAACAGCAGGCGGATGTCATTATTTCCAACAGGATGGCGGCAGAGCTTTTGGATGTCGCTGAAAAAGTGTATACCCGCGATCTTTTCGGTAGTGATTAATAAGGCAATCGGGGCTGATGAGTCCCGATGATTTATTGACCAAATGGAAATAATGTCTGATTTTTATCATTAATCCTATGGCATATATTTGCTTTATGGCTACACTGTCTCCAGCTTCATCCTTTTTTTAGTTAGGGTATCTATGACAGTGGATAGTAATACGTCTTCCGGGCGTGGGAACGATCCGGAACAGATTGATTTGATTGAGTTATTGCTACAGTTATGGCGTGGGAAGATGACCATTATTGTAGCCGTTATTATCGCCATTTTGCTGGCTGTAGGCTACCTGATGATAGCCAAAGAAAAATGGACATCCACGGCGATTATTACCCAACCTGATGCCGCGCAGGTTGCCACCTATACCAACGCGCTCAACGTCTTGTATGGTGGGAATGCCCCCAAAATCTCTGAAGTGCAGGCGAATTTTATAAGCCGCTTTAGCTCTGCGTTTTCCGCATTATCGGAAGTGCTGGATAATCAGAAAGAGCGGGAAAAGCTTACCATTGAACAGTCGGTAAAAGGGCAGGCGCTGCCACTCTCGGTTTCTTATGTGAGTACTACCGCTGAAGGGGCGCAGCGTCGGCTGGCGGAATATATCCAACAGGTGGATGAAGAGGTCGCTAAGGAACTGGAAGTTGACCTGAAAGATAACATCACGCTGCAAACCAAAACGTTGCAGGAGTCCCTTGAGACGCAGGAAGTTGTGGCGCAGGAGCAAAAAGATCTGCGTATTAAGCAAATCGAAGAAGCGTTGCGCTATGCGGATGAGGCCAAAATCACGCAGCCGCAGATTCAGCAAACCCAGGATGTTACCCAGGACACGATGTTCCTGTTGGGGAGCGATGCGCTAAAATCGATGATACAGAACGAAGCGACGCGTCCACTGGTCTTTTCTCCGGCCTATTACCAGACGAAGCAGACACTGCTGGACATTAAAAATCTGAAAGTGACTGCCGATACGGTGCACGTCTATCGTTATGTGATGAAGCCGACGCTGCCGGTCCGTCGCGATAGCCCGAAAACAGCCATTACCCTTGTGCTGGCTGTATTGCTGGGTGGGATGATCGGTGCCGGGATTGTGCTGGGACGCAATGCGCTACGTAGCTATAAGCCAAAAGCCTTGTAAGCTTCTTTGCCGGATGGTGGTCGGCTACGACAGGTAAAATTTCTCATTAAAAAACCGGGCATTGCCCGGTTTTTTTACGCTTATTGATGACGCTTACGAAGATTGTCGATCACGGTGGTGAGGTTGAGATCCTGATCCTGCAACAGCACCAGCAGGTGGTACATCAAATCAGACGCTTCATTGGTTAATTCAAAACGATCATTGACGGTGGCCGCCAGCGCGGTTTCCACACCTTCTTCGCCAACTTTTTGCGCAATACGTTTGGTACCGCTGGCGTACAGTTTCGCCGTGTAAGAGCTGGTCGGATCGGCGGTTTTGCGCTCTGCCAGTAGCTGCTCCAGTTGATACAGGAATAACCACTGATGGCTGGCGTCGCCAAAGCAGCTGCTGGTACCTTTGTGGCAGGTCGGCCCGACAGGGTTTGCCAGCACCAGCAGTGTATCGTTGTCGCAATCTGGCGCAATGCTGACGACATTCAGCACATGGCCTGAGGTTTCGCCTTTGGTCCATAAACGCTGTTTCGTGCGTGAGAAGAACGTGACATGGCCGGATTCAATGGTTTTGTCCAGCGCTTGTGGGTTCATATAGCCCAGCATCAATACTTCGCCGGATACCGCATGTTGCACGATGGCTGGCATCAGGCCATCGGTTTTTTCCCAGTCCAGCTCGCGGCGTTGTTGCTCTGTTAACATATCCTGATCTCCACGCCCTGGCCTGCCAGGTACGCTTTTAATTCGCCAATATTGATGATTTGCTTGTGAAAAACGGAGGCGGCAAGCGCGCCGTCGACATCGGCATCACGGAATGCCTCAAGAAAGTGTTCCATCGTGCCCGCGCCGCCGGAGGCGATCAGCGGCACGCGGCAAACGTCACGGACTTTTTTCAACTGCGTCAGATCGTAACCGTTACGCACGCCGTCCTGGTTCATCATATTCAGGACGATTTCCCCCGCGCCGCGCTGTTGTACCTCTTGCACCCAGTCCAGCGTCTCCCACTGCGTCACGCGGGTACGGTTTTCATCGCCGGTATACTGGTTAACATGGTATTTCCCCGTGGCGTCGTCAAACCAGGTATCAATCCCGACGACAATACACTGTACGCCAAAACGGTCAGCCAGACGGGTAATCAGCGTTGGGTCAGCCAGCGCCGGGGAGTTGATAGAGATCTTATCCGCCCCGAAAGAAAGAATTTTGGCGGCGTCGTCAATTGACCGGATGCCGCCCGCTACACAAAACGGAATGTCGATCACCTCGGCAACGCGCGCCACCCAGCTTTTATCGACTACGCGACCATCGCTGGAGGCGGTAATGTCATAGAACACCAGTTCGTCCGCGCCTTCGTCGGCATAGCGTTTGGCCAGCGGAACGATATCGCCAATGATCTCATGGTTGCGAAACTGTACGCCTTTCACCACCTGACCATCACGAACATCCAGACACGGAATTATACGTTTTGCCAGCATTGGATGGCCTCCTTAACGGTAAATTTCCCTTCCAACAGCGCGCGTCCGACAATCACGCCGCGCACGCCGGTGCCGCGCAGGGCGGCAATATCATCGATATCGCCAATACCGCCGGAGGATTGAAAGGCGATCTGCGGATATCTGGCGCATACCTCTTCGTACAGCGAAACGTTAGAGCCCGCCAGCGTGCCGTCGCGAGAAATATCGGTACACAGTACATGTTTCAGGCCGACGGGGAGATAGGTCTCCACCAGTTGTTCCAGCGAGACACCGGAATTTTCCTGCCAGCCGCTAACCGCCACCTGCTTGGTGCCGTGTTCGTCTATGCGAACGTCTAGCGCCAGTACCAGCGCCTGCGCGCCAAAACGTTCAAACCAGCCTTTCACCACGTCAGGGGATTTCACCGCCGTTGAACCGATGACCACACGGGCAACGCCAGCTTTCAGTAATGCCGCAACGTCTTCTTCGGTACGCACGCCGCCGCCGACCTGAACAGGCACGTTCACGCCCGCGACCAGGGTTTTAATCAGCGGTATCTGTCGCTTAGCCGGATCTTTAGCGCCGGTCAGATCTACCAGATGCAGCACCCCGGCGCCCTGGGCGGCGTAATCCTGCAAACGGGGCAGGGGATCGTTACCGTAATCCCGCTGCCGGGCGTAGTCACCCTGGTGGAGACGCACCACGGTGCCGTCAATTAAATCTAATGCCGGAATAATCATTACATCTCCAGGAAGTTTTTCAGCAACTGTGCGCCCGCCGCGCCCGAACGTTCCGGGTGGAACTGTACGCCGAAGAAATTATCTTTCTGTACCGCCGCGGTAAACGGCTCGCCGTAATTGCACTGGGCGATAGTCCACGGGTTGACCGGCATCGCGTAGCTGTGAACAAAGTAAAAATAGGCGCCATCTTCAATGCCCTGAAACAGCCGGTTGCCCGCCTGCGGATACACGCGATTCCAGCCCATGTGCGGCAGCGGCAGACCAAAGTCGGTCATTTTCGGCACGTCTTGTTCGATAATGTTCAGCAGATCCACGCCGCGCGTCTCTTCGCTGCGACGACCCAGCAGTTGCATCCCTAAGCAGATACCCAGTACCGGCTGAGTACACGCTTTAATTAAGTCGATCAGTTCACGTTCGCGCAGTTGATCCATAGCGGCCTGCGCCGTGCCGACGCCGGGCAGAAAGAGTTTGTCAGCGCGTAATACGATTTCCGCTTCGCGGCTGACCACCGGGGTGTAACCGTGGCGCGCCACGGCGGATTTTACCGAGCTTAAATTGGCGCAGCCGGTGTCAAGGATGACGACGTTCATCACAGCACTCCTTTCGAGGACGGTAATGTATCGCCCTCCACGCGAATAGCCTGGCGTAGCGTCCGACCAAAGGCTTTAAACAAACTTTCGACACGGTGGTGATCGTTCTTACCTTTAGTCTTGAGATGCAGAGTGACGCCCATCGTGTAAGAGAGTGAGCGGAAAAAGTGTTCAATCATCTCTGTGCTCAAATCGCCCACACGCTGGTAGGTAAATTCAGCTTTATATTCCAGATGCGGACGACCGGAAATATCCAGCGCGCAGCGCGCCAGACATTCATCCATCGGTAGTACAAAGCCAAAACGGCAGATACCGCGCTTGTCGCCGAGTGCCAGTTTTAATGCCTCACCGAGCGCCAGTCCGGTATCTTCTACCGTGTGGTGATCGTCGATATAGAGATCGCCCTTAACGGTAATCTCCATGCGAAAGCCGCCGTGGGTGGCGATTTGATCGAGCATATGGTCAAAGAAGCCGACGCCGGTATTAATCTTGCTGTTGCCTTCGCGATCCAGCCAGACGCTGACATCAATCTGTGTTTCTTTGGTGTTGCGGACCACATGCGCATAACGATCGCGTTTCGTTAGCTGTTCGCCAATCATCGTCCAGTTCAGCGTTTCACGGTGATAGCGTAAACCAGTAATGCCCATGTTATCAGCGAGCTGGATATCGGTCGCACGATCGCCAATCACATAGCTGTTGGCGCTATCCATCGCTTGTTCCGCAAGATAACGCTCCACCAGCTTCACTTTGGGCTTGCGGCAGTCGCAGTCGTCTGCGGGCAGGTGAGGGCAGATCAGCACCTCATCAAAGCATACGCCCTGAGAGGTGAAAATCTGCATCATCAGGTTGTGCGGTCCGTCGAAGTCCGCCTGCGGGAAGCTTTGCGTGCCAAGTCCATCCTGGTTAGTGATCATCACCAGCTTAAAACCGGCTTTTTGCAGCTTCAGCAATACGGGAATCACCTCTGGCTCAAAGGCCAGTTTATCAAAGCGGTCTACCTGAAAATCGCTCGGCGGTTCGGAAATTAAGGTTCCGTCCCGGTCGATGAAAAGATACTTCTGACTCATACTGGCTCCGCACGTAAGGCGTCAATGACGCGCTGGTTTTCCTGGCGGGTGCCGACCGTAATCCGCAGGCAGCCGCTTAAAGAAGGTTGTTTATTCTGATCGCGTAAGATAATGCCCTGATCCCATAAGGATTTAAACACGCTGCTGGAGGCGGTAAACCGCGCCAGAATATAGTTGGTTTCAGAGTCAAAGACGTGTTCTACGCAGGCGGTCTGTTGCAGGGCATTCACCAGATACTGACGTTCCTGCACTGTCTGCGCCACGCGATCGCGCATTGCGTTTATTCCCTGCGGGCACAGCGCCTGGGCGGCGATATCCGCCACTGGCGTAGAAAGCGGATAAGGGGCGATCACTTTTAACAGCAGGTTGATCACCTCTTCATTAGCCAGTGTAAAGCCGCAGCGCAGACCCGCCAGCGCAAAAGCTTTCGACAATGTGCGCAGGATAACCAGATGAGGATATTCAACCAGCCAGCCTGTCAGCGTGGCCTGCGGGCAAAACTCAATATAAGCTTCGTCGGCGACGACTATCGCTTTACCGCGTGTCAACTCCAGCAGCGTGCGCAGATCCTGCGGGTTGATAAGTTGTCCGGTAGGATTATTGGGGCTACAAACGAACACCACTTTTGTGCCGTCAAGGTTGTCGGAAATCCCCTGTAGATCCAGCTGCCAGTTTTCAAGCGCGGGAACCGTCCGGCGCTCTACGCCAATGGTTTCGGCGCTGACGCTGTACATACCGTAAGTGGGCGGACAGTAGAGAATGGCGTCTTTCCCCGGTTCACAGAAGGCGCGGATCACCAGCTCGATCCCTTCATCCGCGCCGCGGCTGACCAGCACCTGCTCCGGCTTTACGCCAGCATATTGCGCGTAGTTTTCAATCACGGCCTTTGGCTGGCATTCCGGGTAGCGGTTAAGCGTTTGTTGGGTGAGCTGAAACTCCACCGCTGTCGGGAATTCATTCGCGTTCAGCCAGACATCGCCGTTACCGCCCAGACGGCGGGCAGACTGATACGGTACCAGGTTGCGGACATTTTCACGGGCTAAGTCAGCGACGCTGAGAGTGTTTTCAGTGCTCATGCTTGCTCCTTGAGGGCGTTTACGCGCAGGGTCACGGCATTTTTATGGGCGGTCAGACGTTCTGCCGCCGCCAATGTTTCAATGGTTGATGCCAGAGCGGAAAAGCCCGCTTTCGACAGTTCCTGAACGGTCATCCGTTTCTGGAAATCCGCTAACCCAAGGCTGGAACAGGTAGCAGTATAGCCATAGGTCGGTAAAACATGGTTGGTTCCGGAAGCGTAATCACCGGCGGATTCCGGCGACCAGTCGCCGAGAAATACCGAGCCTGCGCTGGTAATCGCATCCACCAAATCGCGCGCATTGCGCGTCTGGATGATTAAGTGTTCCGGCCCATACTGATTAGAGATGGCGACGCACTGCGCTAAATCTTTGGTCACAATCAGACGACTGGCGCTCAGGGCCTGCCGGGCGGTGTCCGCGCGCGGCAGTTCCGCCAGTTGACGTTCTACCGCCTCCGCCACCTTGCGGGCAATGTCAGCATCAGGCGTCAGCAGGATCACCTGGGAATCCGGGCCGTGCTCAGCCTGGGAGAGCAGGTCAGAAGCGACGAAATCCGGTGTTGCGCCGCTGTCTGCGATCACCAGTACTTCAGACGGCCCGGCTGGCATATCGATAGCCGCGCCGTCGAGACGCTGGCTGACCTGACGTTTGGCTTCGGTTACAAAGGCGTTGCCGGGGCCAAAAATTTTATCCACTTTCGGTACGGACTCGCTGCCGAAGGCCAGAGCGGCAATCGCCTGCGCGCCGCCGACGTTAAAGATTTCCTGCACGCCACACAGTTGCGCCGCATAGAGGATTTCATCAGCGATGGGCGGCGGCGAGCACAGAACCACCTTCTGGCATCCCGCAATGCGCGCCGGCGTCGCCAGCATCAGCACCGTTGAGAAGAGCGGAGCCGAGCCGCCGGGAATATACAGACCGACAGACGAGACGGGACGCGTAACCTGCTGGCAACGCACGCCTGGCTGGGTTTCCACATCTACAGGCGGTAGCGTCTGCGCGGAATGGAACGTTTCAATATTTTTGACGGCAGCGGTCATCGCCTGTTTTAATTCGTCGCTCAGACGCGCGCCGGCGGCGGCGATCTCTTCAGGGGTGACGCGTAGCGCTGTCACTTCTGTTTTATCAAATTTAGCGCTGTATTCACGCAGGGCATCGTCACCGCGCGTTTTTACATTATCCAGAATATCGCTGACCGTCCGGGTAATACTGTCAGAGGCGGAAATCGCCGGACGCGTCAGCAGCGCACGCTGCTGTTCAGGGCTACAGCTGTTCCAGTCAATCAGGGTATTGAAGCTCATGGTCTTTACTCCATCACAGGGTTCCGCCTTATCCGGCCTACAGAACCCAAAATATCAACGCATTACGTAGGCCTGATAAGCGCAGCGCCATCAGGCGTCAGATCACTCCATCATCTTCTCGATCGGCAGTACCAGAATCGAGCTGGCGCCAAGCGCTTTCAGTTTCTCCATGGTTTCCCAGAACAACGTTTCGCTGCTGACCATGTGCATCGCCACGCGCTGTTGCTCGCCTGCCAGCGGCAGAATTGTCGGCCTTTCGGCGCCTGGCAGCAGGGCGATAACCTCTTCCAGGCGTTCACTTGGCGCGTGCATCATGATGTATTTCGATTCGCGCGCCTGAATCACGCCCTGAATACGGGTCAGCAATTTATCGATCAGCTCTTGCTTGCTCTGTGCCATCTCACCGTCGCGCTGAATCAGACAGGCTTTAGAGCGGTAGATAACTTCGACTTCACGCAGGCCGTTAGCTTCAAGCGTCGCGCCGGTAGAGACCAAATCGCAGATAGCGTCGGCCAGCCCCGCGCGCGGCGCGACTTCGACAGAACCATTTAACAGACACGATTTAAAAGAGACGCCTTTCTGGTCGAGGTAGCGTTTGAGGAGGTGCGGATATGAGGTAGCGATACGTTTACCGTCCAGCGCGGCCGGGCCGTCCCAGGCTTCGTCAACCGGTGTTGCCAGCGATAAACGGCAGCCGCCGAAGTCAAGACGGCGCAGGGTTAAATAGCGTGGATCTTCGCCCTGTGCGCGGCGGTTGAGTAGCTCTTCTTCCAGCACGTTTTCGCCGATAATACCGAGATCGACCACGCCATCCATTACCAGACCCGGAATGTCATCATCACGCACGCGCAGGATATCAATCGGCATGTTTTCCGCCATCGCAATCAGGCGCTGAGTGTGTAAATTAATTTTTATGCCGCAGCGGGCCAGCAATTCTCGTGAATCATCGCTTAAACGGCCTGATTTCTGAATAGCTATGCGTAAGCGGGTGTTGTCTAACATTCTGCGTTCCTCTTTATCCTGTCTGAACCGGTCTGTATCGCGCGCCAAAAAAAAAGCCCCCGGAAGATGATCTTCCGGGGGCTTTCTCATGCGTTCATGCACCACTGGAAGATCTGAATGTCTTCCAGCACACATCGCCTGAAAGACTAGTCAGGATGATGGTGATGATGGTGGTGTTTAAATTGAACGCGTGTCATAAAAATTCCGATGAATGCTTATTCATTTGATACCTTTTAACCTAAACCACTTTTACGCCTTAAAGCAAGCGCTTTTTTCATTTCGCATTTATAGTATGAATTGTCAGTCACGGCGGGCTGGCGTAGCCTTATGTATAAGGCGTTAAAGTCAGGAGAAAATGGATGAAAAAGGTCGCAATTGTCGGTTTAGGTTGGTTAGGCATGCCGCTGGCAATGTCGCTGGCAGCGAGAGGCTGGCAGGTTACCGGCAGCAAAACCACCCTTGACGGGGTGGAAGCGGCCCGTATGAGTGGAATTGAAAGCTATCCGCTGCGTCTGGAGCCGGAGTTGGTCTGTGAGGCGGACGATCTTGACGCTCTGCTGGATGTCGATGCGCTGGTGATAACACTGCCCGCGCGCCGTAGCGGTCCGGGAGAGGATTTTTATCTGCAGGCGATGCAGGAGCTGGTCGACAGCGCGCTGGCTTATCGTATCCCGCGTATTATTTTTACCAGTTCGACGTCTGTTTACGGCGATGCGCAAGGCGTGGTGAAAGAGAATACGCCGCGTAATCCGGTCACGGCCAGCGGGCGTACCCTGAAGGAACTGGAAGATTGGCTGCATAATCTGCCGGGCACGTCAGTGGATATTCTGCGGCTGGCGGGGTTGGTCGGGCCTGGGCGCCATCCCGGACGTTTCTTTGCCGGAAAAACCGCGCCGGATGGTCAACACGGGGTCAATCTGGTGCATCTTGAAGACGTGGTTGGCGCAATTACCCTCTTGCTACAGGCGCCGAAAGGAGGGCACATCTATAATATATGTGCGCCGGCGCATCCAGCCCGCAACGTGTTTTATCCGCAAATGACGCGCTTGCTGGGAATGGCGCCGCCGCATTTTCGTGACGCACCGGACAACGGCAAAGGGAAGATTATCGACGGTAGCCGGATTTGTAATGAGCTGGGATTTGAATATCAATATCCCGATCCGTTGGTGATGCCGATGGAGTGAGTCGCTGTCCAGCAGGTGGTCGCCATATAGCGCAAGGGGACGAGTATGAAACCACTGCTGGACGTTCTGATTATTCTTGATGCGTTAGAAAAAGAAGGCAGCTTCGCGGCGGCGTCGGCAAAATTATTTAAAACGCCGTCCGCCCTCAGTTATACCGTTCATAAGCTGGAAAACGATCTTAATATCCAACTGCTCGACCGTAGCGGGCATCGCGCGCGATTTACGCGAACCGGTAAGATGCTACTGGAAAAAGGCCGTGAAGTGCTGCACACCGTTCGCGAGCTGGAAAAGCAGGCGATTAAACTGCATGAAGGCTGGGAGAACGAACTGGTCATCGGTGTGGATGATACCTTTCCCTTTTCTCTTCTGGCCCCGCTTATCGACGCTTTTTATCAACGCCACAGCGTAACGCGCCTTAAATTTGTTAATGGCGTTCTCGGCGGTTCATGGGAGACGCTGACGCAGGGAAGGGCGGATATTATTGTTGGCGCCATGCGCGCGCCGCCGCCTGACACCGGCTTTGGCTTTGCAAGACTGGGCGACCTTGAACTGGTGTTTGCCGTCGCCCCTCATCATCCGCTGGTTCATGAAGAGGAACCGCTTAGCCGCCAGACGATCAAACGTTTTCGTGCGATTGTGGTTGGCGATAGCGTCCATTCCTCGCGATCAATAGGGTCTGAACTGCTCGACGCTCAGGAAGCGATTACCGTGTTTGATTTTAAAACCAAGCTGGAGCTGCAAATTAGCGGCCTGGGATGCGGCTATTTACCGCGTTATCTGGCGCAGCGATTTTTGGAAAGCGGCGCGCTTATAGAGAAGAAAGTTGTGGCGCAAATCGTCTATGAACCGGTGTGGGTTGGCTGGAATGAACAGACCGCCGGGCTGGCCAGTGGCTGGTGGCGGGATGAAATTTTAGCAAATAATGCTATTGCTGGGGTGTATGCAAAATCGCCGGTTTAAAAATCAATCGCTTATGAAAAATAATTTTTTGAACGCGCTCGCATTCTCTTGTCATTTCACTTCAATTTAGGGCAGAATACGCCGCTTGCAAAAAATGACACTAACCGACGTTTTAATACGCGTCGGTTATTTTTTTGCTTCAAACACATCATTCAATACCAAGAGGCCGGGCTTCGTACCGGATAGATACTTACTTAAAAATCGACAGTTGTTGTCGCTGAGGAATCCAGAAAATGGGGCAATTTTTTGCTTACGCGACGGCATTCGCCGTAAAGGAGAATGACCATGTCGCATAACGTTACTCCAAACACCTCTCGCGTGGAATTACGTAAAACGCTTACGTTAGTTCCGGTTGTAATGATGGGTCTTGCCTATATGCAGCCGATGACGCTGTTCGATACATTTGGTATCGTTTCAGGCCTCACTGACGGTCACGTACCGACGGCGTATGCATTCGCGTTAATCGCGATTCTGTTTACGGCGTTGAGCTACGGGAAACTGGTGCGTCGCTACCCTTCCGCGGGTTCGGCGTATACCTATGCCCAGAAATCCATCAGCCCGACCGTTGGCTTTATGGTGGGTTGGTCTTCTCTGCTCGATTATCTGTTCGCGCCGATGATCAACATTCTGTTGGCGAAAATTTATTTTGAAGCGCTGGTGCCCTCCATTCCGTCATGGGTGTTTGTTGTGGCGCTGGTGGCCTTTATGACGGCCTTTAACCTGCGCAGCCTCAAATCGGTCGCTAACTTCAACACCGTGATTGTAGTGCTACAGGTGGTGCTGATTGCGGTCATTCTGGGCATGGTGGTTTATGGCGTATTTGAAGGCGAAGGCGCCGGTACGCTGGCGAGCACCCGTCCGTTCTGGTCCGGCGATGCGCACGTTATCCCGATGATTACGGGAGCGACGATCCTGTGCTTCTCCTTTACCGGCTTTGACGGCATCAGTAACCTGTCGGAAGAGACCAAAGATGCTGAGCGCGTGATCCCGCGTGCGATTTTCCTGACCGCGCTGATTGGCGGCCTGATCTTCATCTTTGCAACCTATTTCCTGCAATTGTACTTCCCGGATATCTCTCGCTTTAAAGATCCGGATGCGTCTCAGCCGGAAATCATGCTGTACGTGGCGGGTAAAACCTTCCAGGTGGGCGCGCTGATCTTCTCTACTATCACCGTGCTGGCTTCCGGTATGGCTGCGCATGCAGGCGTAGCGCGCCTGATGTACGTAATGGGGCGCGACGGCGTATTCCCGAAAAGCTTCTTCGGTTACGTTCATCCGAAATGGCGTACGCCAGCGATGAACATCATCCTGGTCGGGGCGATCGCGCTGCTGGCGATTAATTTTGACCTGGTGATGGCGACAGCGCTGATTAACTTTGGTGCGCTGGTCGCGTTTACCTTTGTTAACCTGTCGGTGATTTCGCAGTTCTGGATCCGTGAGAAGCGTAATAAAACGTTGAAAGATCACTTCCAGTATCTGTTCCTGCCGATGTGCGGCGCGCTCACGGTTGGTGCGTTGTGGGTTAACCTGGAAGAGAGCTCAATGGTACTGGGCCTGATCTGGGCGGGTATCGGGCTGATTTATCTGGCGTGCGTAACTAAAAGCTTCCGCAACCCGGTTCCACAGTACGAAGACGTCGCGTAATCGCGCGTATTATCGGCAATAGTAAAACCGGAGGCAGTGCCTCCGGTTTTTTGTTTGTCATCCAGCATGTTTACCGGATGGCGGCGTCACTATTTATCCGCTCTGGATTAACAATGCCCGTCAGGCATTGGTCAATTACACAATCTCGGTTGCGTACTGCCACAGTGATTTCAGCAACCCCAGCTTCGTTTTATCTTCCGCATACTGCTGAGAAAGCATCTGCAATTCATTGGCATACTGTTGTAAAAACTCCGGCGTCAGCACCTGACGGCGATGCTCCAGCCAGCGCTGCTGCTCTGCGTCATCCAGCGTACCGGGAAAATTGCGTGCGCGGTAATTAAACAGCAGCTTCTCAATGCGCTTATCGACAAAGGTAATATCCAGCGCGGGCAGGTTACGCGGCTCGGTTTCGAGTACGATTTTCATGGCTGCGCGATCGGCATCGCTGAAAAAACCATCATAGAGCTGGGCATCAACGTTATCCGAGGCGGCAAAAGGTTCGGCTTCGGCGAAAATCGCCACCACTTTGTCGCGGACCTGCGGGTTTTCACGCAGCACTTTCAGGTTATCCAGGCAGTGCTGGCGGTTAATTCCCAGCCGGTCGGCATCCTCCGGGCGCAAGGTATTCGCCTGCGCCAGTACCGGACATTTATTGATATGCACCAGCTTTACCGGCACTGCGGCGTGATCGCCAAGATCGGCTTTGGCCGTATAAAGCCGCTCGCGAAGGGTATCGCTGTCCAGCTCAAGAAGAGGAGAAATATCGCCTGCTAAATCGACCATGATCACCGCGTTACGGTTTTCAGGATGCCACGCCAGCGGCGCGACCCAGCTTGTATTACCGCGCCACGCGCCAAACATGCCGGAGACATGCACCAGCGGCTTCATTTGCGGAACGTCAATCAGCGCCGCCAGTTTATGTTTACTGCGGTGGCTATAAAGATAATCAAACAGCCGCGGCTGGCGTGTTTTCACCAGTTGCGCCATCGCAATAGTGGCGTAGACATCCGCCATCGCATCATGCGCGTTGCTGTGTTCGATCCCGTTCGCCCGGGTTAAATGTTCCAGACGAAAGCTGGGCAGGCCGTCGTCGTTTTCCGGCCAGTTAATTCCCTCCGGGCGCAGCGCATAACAGGCGCGCATGACATCCAATAGATCCCAACGTGAATTATCATGCTGCCAGCTCCAGGCGTAGGGATCGTAAAAGTTGCGATAAAAAATATTGCGCGTGACTTCATCATCAAAGCGCACATTGTTGTAGCCCACAACGCAGGTTTTAGGAACGGTGAACAGCGCATGAATGCGTCTGGCGAAAGCGGCTTCGTTTTCTCCTTTCTCACGCGCTTCCTGCGGCGTGATGCCGGTAATCAGCACCGCGCCGGGCTGCGGTAGATAATCATCGGCGGGTTTGCAATAAAACACCTCCGGCTCGCCAATAACGTTGAAGTCGTTATCCGTACGGAGCGCGGCGAATTGCGCAGGTCTGTCGAGGGCTGGATGCGTACCGAAGGTTTCGTAATCGTGGAAGAGGAATGTGCTCTGTATGCTGTCGTTTTTAACTGTCACTTGATGTACACGCCTGATGTTATATGTATATGAAATATTTTATTCTTTTATTTTGTCGTTGATTGATTGTATTTGTACACCAATTGATATTGTTGCTAATGTTCGTACATGCGATGGTGAGTACAAAATACTAAAATGATCATCAGCGACACTAAACTACGCTCCCTCTATGGTAAACCATATTCCGGTCCATCTGAAATTACTGATTCTGATTTAGTACTGTATGGAATTTAGGCCAGGGGCAATCTGGCCGGGATCTCAAAAAATGCATGGACTAAAACGGGTCTATGTACAGAGGGACACAACGCTGTGTCCCTTAATTCCATGCGGGTTGAGGCTGGACTACGCCCAGGCCAGTGGCAGGATGGATGACAGAACACTCGGGAAATATTTTCTGGCATGACGTTGCATACTATCCGCCACAACGCTGGTACAGGTAAAGGCGCCATGGAGGCCGTGAAAACGGTCGGACCACTCGGTAAACTGTTCGCTGGATGGGAATATCGCCGGAGACAGCTCCCAGGCTTTCTGCATCAGCGCCTCCGCATAGCCTCTCAGGGCCGGCGGAGAGTCATGCTCAGTGCCGAAAATGGCGCTGGAGGAATAGCGTGCGAATGCGGTACTGAGACAGAACAGGGTTTCCGCCTGCTTCTGTGGGGTGGCGTCCGTCAGGTGATAAGCACTGAGGATGTGCTGGTAGTGTGCCGGGCTGAGTTTGCCTTCAGGAAGCAAGGGGTCAAAAATGGTGGCCAGACGCGACACTGAGGCATCATCAATCAACTTCACGGTGGAATGTTTCTGGTTCGTGGCGGCAAGAAACTGCTGGTTCAGCTCCCCGTGCTCTTCAGTGCTGAGGATGATATCAATCAGCTCCCCAAAGCGTCGCTGCGTGGCCTGCTGATTAAATGCGGCGAGAAACACCGGAAAGTCATGACGGAATAACTCTACCGGAGAGATTTGCGCGGTGGAAACGTTCTCTCCGGCTCGCAGCAGGTAAAAGTTGTCCCATGCAGTGTCAGGAGTAGGGTTTAGCATTGTTAACAGCGTGTCAGTGGAGAGCATCATCGCCGTGTCTGAATCTTGGGAGGAAAGCAGCAGGAAATTATCTGCAGCGCGGGTTGTCCAGTCCGGGCTGCCATCATAATTGCCGAAGAGCCCATTATGGATGTGGGGAGACACCGCCGGGTGAGCAAGATACTGTTCATAAAGCGCTGCAGCTTTCTGGCGGGTGCCATCAGTGCAGTCCACGCCTGTCATACAGTGTAAAATCACCTGATTAAAGAGTCCGCTGTGAGTGGTCATGGCGGCGCTGTTCCTGTCAAACGAATCCAGCAACACAGGCAGTATGCGCTGCTGATAATATGTGTCAGGAGCCGGCAGGGGAACGTCATTATAGGTCTGGCACTGGTGGGCAAAAAAACGTTCCTGAACAGGCCCGAGCCACTCGCTGATAAGCGCACTTTGCGTATAGGGGGGGTGGGCCAGTACGCTTACCAGCGAACTTTCAACTGGCCGGATACATGCCTCTGTTAAGCGGCCACCCCGCAATGACTTAACCAGGTCTTCCATTGCCTGGACTTTTTCCTGACTGTATTTATCGGGCAGGCTGTCAATGGTCATCAGAATACTTTTACCATTATTGTGCTCATGATTTAAAAATCCATCCACAGCGTTCTCAGTCCAAAGGAGTGGCATTTGCAGCCAGATATCACCTAGACGAATAAAATTTCCGCCCCCTGACACTGACGGAGGTGATGAATTATCCGGTTCATTTAAAATAACGCCAGAGAGGTTGGCTTTGTGACGTATAAGCGTATTTTTTAATGTTGTATCAATAAACGAGGGCTGTTGTTGTGTAGTAATTGAATACTGTAAAAACACTTCATTCATGTCTGAATTACTAAATTTCGTATTACTGCAGACTACATCACTCAGTGTCGAATAAGTGAATCGGCATTCGTCAAAATGTAAATGAGATATATCAGAATAAGTAAATTTTGAATTTGAAAAGTTGAACCCCTTAATAATATCGCCGTCTCGCTCCATGAAGCTGGGGGGCAATATTTTGCTGAATGTAATATTACGGAAATCTGCGTTTGAAAAATCGCGATCTGCGGCCGTAAGGGTTTCTCCGGCTTTCTGTCGTAAAACTGCATCCGTGAGTTTCTTAGCCCAGTCGGCAGGTGATGACGGGGAAGAGGTAGCCTGAAGTGAGAGGGAGGGGGATACTGGTGGTGTTCTACCTTCAGAAACCGTGGGCCTGTTATTGGCTGATACAGAGACTCCACCGGGGAGCGGGGCCGCACCTGTCATTCTGTAATTATAATCACATGTTTGATTTGCAATATGCTTACGCATGAATGCTGCATTCATTTTTGAGACATCTTCTGCTGAAATATTTTTCTTGCCTGCATTATTTGTATCTTTAATATTTTTAACAGTAATCAATGTTTTGTTTAAGGTGTTTTTATCTTTCGGCTGAAAGAAGTCTTTTATTTTTTGTGGTAACGCGAACTCAATCGGTGAGTCCTTTCCTGTTTTAAATTTTTCATTTAAAGATGTATGCGTGTTTTTAACACTGGTTATTTTTGAGGTGAGCCCGTTTTTCGTATGTTCACGAATAGAGGTAATTAATTTTTTAACCTGGTTAGGAATAGTAGAAAAATTAATTGCGCCTGATGATATCTTCATTAGAATTCCTTATCAACATCATTATGGAAAAACGGTCTGGATTTTTAACGCCTTAAAAGTAAGCTTCATATGTCGGTATGGCGATGGAGATCACAATTCACCATGTTATCTGGCAGGTTTCTTTCAGAAAGTGTCCATCCTGTCATCATGTCACCGTATTGTGGGACGCTGACGTATCTGCGGAAAAATCAAGGCATAAGGGAGCGGGTCGGGTAACGAAGCCCGTGTGCACGCAAAAGTAAACCCGCTTCGATGCTCAACCAGCGTTTTTCGCCGGCATTCGGGATATCGTCGGCGGACGTTCCGGCGCGTATGAGAAAGAACTGCGTAAAGCGCGTGAAATCGCTTTTCAGGAAATAATCGTTTTCTTTTAAATATTATTACGTGTTATTGGAATTGTATCATTTTTATAATTAACAGCGGGTTGTTTGGTAATTCTGCTGATTATTCAATGACAGTCCATGTGCGTGTTCAGGAAATGTAAAATATTTATAAAATAAAAGGTTTTATCGTGTTGACATGCTCATTTTAACAACTATTTCAAATTGTGATTGAAGCCGACATTTCATAATACAAATTAAATATAATCTTCAGCTATATCTAATAACAGGAGGTTATATGAGCATTAGTCGTCGTTCTTTTTTGCAGGGGGTAGGCATCGGCTGCTCTGCCTGCGCGCTGGGCGCTTTTCCGCCCGGGGCGCTGGCGCGCAACCCGATTGCCGGCATTAACGGTAAAACCACGCTAACGCCAAGCTTGTGCGAAATGTGTTCCTTTCGTTGCCCTATTCAGGCGCAGGTAGTCAATAACAAGACCGTTTTTATCCAG
The DNA here is from genome assembly GCF_000006945.2 of Salmonella enterica subsp. enterica serovar Typhimurium str. LT2. GTDB lineage: Bacteria > Pseudomonadota > Gammaproteobacteria > Enterobacterales > Enterobacteriaceae > Salmonella > Salmonella enterica. The sequence goes on along the minus strand of NC_003197.2, from coordinate 2,140,738 downwards.
GGCAATCCTTCTGCGCCGCAGCAGGGGACGCGCATATGCGCCAGGGGCGGGAGCGGCGTCAGCCTGGTCAATGACCCGCAACGGATTGTAAAACCTATGAAACGCACCGGGCCACGCGGCGACGGTGAATGGCAGGTGATTAGCTGGCAACAGGCTTACCAGGAAATCGCGGCGAAAATGAATGCCATCAAAGCGCAGCATGGCCCCGAGAGCGTGGCTTTCTCTTCCAAATCGGGCTCGCTCTCCAGCCATCTTTTCCATCTGGCTACGGCCTTTGGTTCGCCTAATACCTTTACGCACGCCTCAACATGCCCTGCCGGGAAAGCCATTGCGGCAAAAGTGATGATGGGCGGCGATCTGGCGATGGATATCGCTAACACGCGCTATCTGGTTTCGTTTGGCCACAATTTGTATGAAGGGATTGAAGTTGCCGATACCCATGAGTTAATGACCGCGCAGGAGAAGGGGGCCAAAATGGTGAGCTTCGATCCGCGTTTGTCGATATTTTCCAGCAAGGCGGATGAGTGGCACGCTATTCGTCCCGGGGGGGATTTAGCGGTTCTGCTGGCGATGTGCCACGTCATGATTGATGAACAGCTCTACGATGCGTCTTTTGTTGAGCGTTATACCAGCGGATTTGAACAGTTAGCACAGGCGGTAAAAGAGACGACGCCGGAATGGGCCGCCGCGCAGGCCGATGTCCCAGCCGACGTTATTGTCCGGGTGACACGCGAACTGGCTGCCTGCGCGCCTCACGCTATTGTCAGTCCTGGTCATCGCGCGACGTTCTCGCAGGAAGAGATCGATATGCGGCGTATGATTTTTACGCTTAATGTGCTGCTCGGTAATATTGAGCGCGAAGGCGGGCTATATCAGAAAAAAAACGCGTCTGTTTACAATAAACTGGCCGGAGAAAAGGTCGCGCCAACGCTGGCGAAACTCAACATTAAAAATATGCCGAAACCGACGGCGCAACGCATCGATTTGGTCGCACCGCAGTTTAAATATATCGCCGCTGGCGGCGGCGTGGTGCAAAGCATTATTGACTCGGCGTTAACCCAGAAGCCTTACCCGATAAAGGCGTGGATTATGTCGCGGCATAATCCTTTCCAGACCGTCACCTGTCGTTCGGACCTGGTAAAAACCGTTGAGCAACTGGATCTGGTGGTCAGCTGCGATGTCTATTTGAGCGAGAGCGCGGCATATGCCGACTATCTGCTGCCGGAATGCACCTATCTCGAACGGGACGAAGAGGTATCCGATATGTCGGGACTGCACCCGGCTTACGCTCTGCGCCAACAGGTCGTAGAGCCGATTGGCGAGGCGCGTCCGAGTTGGCAAATCTGGAAAGAACTTGGCGAGCAGTTGGGATTAGGGCAGTACTATCCGTGGCAGGATATGCAGACGCGCCAACTCTATCAGTTGAACGGCGACCATGCCTTAGCGAAGGAACTGCGACAGAAAGGGTATCTCGAATGGGGCGTTCCGCTGCTATTACGCGAACCAGAATCCGTTCGTCAGTTTACGGCGCGTTACCCCGGCGCTATCGCGACGGACAGTGACAACACCTATGGCGAACAGCTTCGCTTCAAATCGCCCTCCGGCAAAATCGAACTTTATTCCGCAACCCTGGAGGAATTGCTCCCTGGCTACGGCGTTCCGCGCGTTCGTGACTTTGCGCTGAAAAAAGAGAATGAGCTTTACTTCATTCAGGGCAAGGTGGCCGTGCATACCAATGGCGCGACGCAGTACGTACCTTTACTCAGCGAGCTAATGTGGGATAACGCGGTCTGGGTTCATCCGCAAACGGCGCAAGAAAAAGGCATTAAGACCGGCGATGAGATCTGGCTGGAAAATGCCACGGGTAAAGAGAAAGGTAAGGCGCTGGTGACGCCCGGTATCCGCCCGGACACGCTTTTTGTCTATATGGGATTTGGCGCTAAAGCTGGGGCCAAAACGGCGGCGACGACACACGGTATCCACTGCGGAAATTTACTGCCGCACGTGACGAGTCCGGTATCCGGTACGGTAGTGCATACCGCAGGCGTGACGCTGAGCCGGGCATGAGGGAGGAGGGAACCATGAATCATTTAACGAATCAGTACGTCATGCTGCATGATGAAAAACGTTGTATCGGCTGCCAGGCGTGTACCGTTGCCTGCAAAGTGCTTAATGACGTACCGGAGGGATTTAGCCGCGTACAGGTACAAATTCGCGCCCCTGAACAGGCATCCAACGCACTAACCCATTTTCAATTTGTCCGCGTCTCCTGTCAGCACTGTGAAAATGCGCCATGTGTCAGCGTTTGTCCTACCGGAGCGTCATATCGTGATGAAAACGGGATCGTGCAGGTGGATAAATCGCGCTGTATTGGCTGCGATTATTGTGTTGCCGCGTGTCCTTTCCATGTGCGCTATTTGAATCCGCAAACCGGTGTCGCCGACAAGTGTAACTTCTGCGCCGACACGCGGTTGGCGGCTGGCCAGTCTCCGGCGTGCGTATCCGTTTGCCCAACGGACGCGCTGAAATTCGGCAGACTGGATGAGAGCGAGATCCAGCGCTGGGTCGGTCAGAAAGAGGTCTATCGCCAGCAGGAGGCGCGTAGCGGCGCGGTCAGTCTGTACCGTCGTAAAGAAGTCCATCAGGAGGGTAAAGCATGAATACTATCTGGGGAGCGGAACTACATTATGCGCCAGATTATTGGCCGCTGTGGTTAATTTACGCAGGCGTCGTGGTGCTGCTCATGCTTGTTGGGCTGGTTATCCATGCGTTATTGCGCCGGATGCTGGCGCCAAAAACGGCGGGCGGTGAAGAACATCGTGACTATCTCTACTCGCTGGCGATTCGCCGCTGGCATTGGGGAAATGCGTTACTGTTTGTTTTATTACTGTTAAGCGGTTTATTTGGTCATTTTTCTCTCGGCCCTGTAGCGCTAATGGTACAAGTGCATACCTGGTGTGGTTTTGCCTTACTGGCTTTCTGGGTCGGGTTTGTGCTGATCAACCTCACCACAGGTAACGGGCGTCACTATCGGGTAAATTTTTCCGGACTGGTAACGCGCTGCATACGCCAGACGCGTTTTTACCTTTTTGGCATTATGAAAGGGGAAGCGCATCCGTTCGTGGCAACAGAGCAGAATAAGTTCAATCCACTGCAACAACTGGCATATCTGGCGATTATGTACGCGCTGGTACCGCTGTTAATCATCACCGGTTTGCTGTGTCTCTATCCGCAGGTTGCGGGTCTGGGCCCTGTGATGCTGGTGCTGCATATGGCGCTTGCTATCATCGGCTTACTGTTTATTTGCGCGCATCTCTATCTGTGTACTCTTGGCGACACGCCGGGACAAATTTTCCGTAGCATGGTTGACGGCTATCATCGTCATCGTACCGCGCCGCGCGGGGATAAGTCCGCCGTCTGAGCGTATCCATAAAATAATGTCAGCAAGAAAATGTGCCTTGTGTCACATTTTCTTGCAATTTATCCATGTTTGTTTAACTGAACTTCCGTAAAAAGAACGGCAAATAGAGACCATCCTGAGGACATGCTGTTGAAACGCCGTTTGTTTATTGCCGCTTCTTTATTCGCGATGCACCTTTCTCCTGCGCTTGCGGCCGATGCCGTAAGTTTTGCTCCCCAACCGCCAGCCATTGATGCAGGCGCCTGGGTGTTGATGGATTACACTACGGGACAGGTTCTTACCGCCGGTAATGAACACCAGCAACGTAATCCCGCCAGCCTTACCAAGCTAATGACGGGCTACGTCGTCGATCGCGCCATCGATAGTCATCGTATCAGCCCTGACGATATCGTCACAGTTGGGCGCGACGCCTGGGCGAAGGATAATCCGGTGTTTGTCGGCTCCTCGTTGATGTTTTTAAAAGAAGGGGATCGCGTGTCGGTGCGTGATTTAAGCCGTGGCTTAATCGTGGATTCCGGTAACGATGCCTGTGTGGCGCTGGCGGATTATATCGCGGGCGGGCAGCCGCAGTTTGTGGCGATGATGAACAGCTATGTGAAAAAACTCAATTTACAGGATACCCATTTTGAAACCGTCCACGGTCTGGATGCGCCGGGACAACATAGCTCCGCGTATGACCTGGCCGTACTCTCCCGGGCGATTATTCACGGCGAGCCTGAATTTTATCACATGTACAGCGAGAAAAGCCTGACCTGGAACGGCATCACGCAGCAGAACCGTAACGGCTTGTTATGGGATAAGACCATGCATATCGATGGGCTTAAAACCGGACACACATCGGGGGCGGGATTTAATCTTATCGCATCGGCGGTGGACGGGCAGCGTCGACTTATCGCCGTTGTGATGGGGGCGAAAAGTTCGAAAGGTCGTGAGGAACAGGCGCGAAAACTGTTGCAGTGGGGCCAGCAAAACTTTGCGACGGTGCAGATTTTGCACAGCGGTAAAAAAGTGGGCAGCGAGCGAATCTGGTATGGAGACAAAGAAAAGATTGCGCTGGGTACGGAACAGGACTTCTGGATGGCGCTGCCTAAAGCGGAAATTCCGCATATCAAAGCAAAATATGTGCTGGATAGAAAAGAGCTGGAGGCGCCAATCGCCGCTCATCAACAGGTAGGTGAAATAGAGCTCTACGATCGGGATAAACTGATCGCTCAGTGGCCGCTGGTCACTCTGGAATCGGTGGGTAAAGGCGGTATGTTCTCTCGTCTGAGCGACTATTTTCAGCATAAAGCGTAAGCCGTTGTCACACACACCGTTCACCGTCATCTGAGGTGTCAAAAGGGCGGGATTGCGAGGTTGCTCACAAAATGATCACGCTGTCCTTGTGACCGTAAAAGGCTGTAATTATACTGTACATTCATACAGCATTGTGAAGTGACGGAGGCAGCATGGATTACGAAATCAGGCAGGAACAAAAACGCAAGATAGCCGGTTTCCACATGGTCGGTCCATGGGAACACACCGTGAAGCAGGGTTTTGAACAACTGATGACGTGGGTGGATCGACAGCGGATCGTGCCAGTTGAATGGATTGCCGTCTATTACGACAATCCAGATGTCGTACCTGCAGAAAAACTCCGCTGCGATACCGTGGTGTCCGTGGCAGAGAATTTCATCCTGCCGGACAATAGCGAAGGCGTAATCGTGACCGCCATTGAAGGCGGCGAATATGCCACTGCTGTCGCGCGAGTGGAAGACCGTGACTTTGCGAAGCCGTGGGAACGGTTTTTTGATGTCCTCGAGCAGGATAGCGCTTATCAGATAGCCTCTGCGCCCTGTTTTGAAACCTATCTGAATAACGGCATGGAAGATGGATACTGGGATATTGAAATGTATATTCCGGTACAGCGGAAGTGATCGACTGGTTTCCTGGCTGAAAAGAGCGGACGGATAATGTGTTCCGTCCGCCAGTGCGCTATTTTTGCTATAAAGCAGGTACAATGCATTTTTTGCCATTCCCGTAAGGAGCGCAAGCGTGCGTGCCGATAAGTCATTAAGCCCTTTTGAAATACGGTTGTACCGTCATTATCGCATCGTGCATGGCATACGTATCGCCCTGGCGTTCATTCTTACCTTTCTGCTGGTTCGTCTGTTTTCTATTCCCGAGGGCACATGGCCGCTAATCACGTTAGTGGTGATTATGGGGCCCATCTCATTCTGGGGAAATGTAGTGCCTCGTGCTTTTGAGCGCATAGGCGGTACGATTCTGGGCGCGGCGTTAGGGCTGGTGGCGCTACGCCTGGAGCTCTTTTCCTTACCGCTGATGCTGGTGTGGTGTGCGATAGCGATGTTTTTGTGCGGCTGGCTGGCCTTAGGGAAAAAACCGTATCAGGCGCTACTGATAGGCATAACGCTTGCCGTTGTTGTCGGCGCTCCCGCTGGTGATATGGATACGGCATTATGGCGTGGCGGGGATGTGATTTTGGGGTCGCTACTGGCAATGTTGTTTACCGGCATCTGGCCCCAGCGCGCCTTTTTGCACTGGCGCATCCAACTGGCGCATTGCGTCACGGCGTATAATCGGGTGTATCAGGCAGCGCTGTCGCCGAATTTGCTGGAGCGCCCCCGGTTGGATAAACATTTGCAACGGTTGCTGAACGATGTCGTCAAAATGCGCGGGCTGATAACGCCTGCCAGTAAAGAAACCCGGATACAAAAATCTATTTTCGAGGCCATTCAGACCATCAACCGCAACCTGGTTTGTATGCTTGAATTACAAATCAATGCCCACTGGGCGACGCGCGCCAGCCATTTTGTGATGCTTAACGCGCACACATTGCGTGAAACCCAGCAGATGACGCAGCAAACCTTGCTAACGATCGCCCACGCGTTGTTTGAAGGCAACCCGCAGCCGGTACTGGCAAACACCGGTAAACTGAATGATATTGCTGCCGAGTTGCGGCAGCTAATGAACGAGCAGCAGGGCGACGCGGTGGCTGAAACCCCTATCCACGGCTATGTTTGGCTAAGTATGGAAACTGCCCGACAGTTGGAACTGCTTTCACATTTGATCTGCCGGGCTTTGCGCAAATAAAAAGCAGATGGGGCGAATGAATTTGTTGCTGCTTCGATTCAGCAAAGATTAAGAGTATGATACTAATATAAGGATAAAATGAGTGCTACTGGCAACGATTTTATCCCCGAACCTTCAGGTTTCCCCAGACGGCGACGTAACGGTGTTTCCTCTGGCGGCTTGAAGTATGACGGGGATAAACGTAATGTTTATCCACTAGCAGTTGCTTAACGAATCCGAATCTCACATTATCAGGGGTGTAAAAATGGAAACAACCAAGCCTTCTTTCCAGGACGTGCTGGAGTTTGTTCGTCTGTTCCGTCGCAAAAATAAACTGCAGCGTGAAATTCAGGACATTGAGAAGAAGATCCGTGACAACCAGAAGCGTGTGCTGCTGCTGGACAACCTGAGCGACTACATCAAGCCAGGTATGAGCGTTGAGGCGATTCAGGGTATCATCGCCAGTATGAAAAGCGACTATGAAGATCGCGTTGATGACTACATCATTAAAAATGCCGAAATCTCCAAAGAGCGTCGCGACATTTCCAAAAAGCTGAAAGCGATGGGCGAAATGAAACACGCCGATGTAAAAGCCGAATAATGCGCTACGGCAGTGGGAGCGTATATCAGGCTCTCACTGCAGTTTGACCCCGCCAGTGACCATCTTGAGTAAATGTTGTTTTGGCCAGTGTCGGGTAAGTTTTTTCTCTGCCAGCTTACCTTTCAGACGCGCAATATCATGACGTTTCCGGTCCAGCATCAGACCCACCACGCTACCGCTATGCGCCACGTTCAATCCGTATAAATCACACTCTTCGACCAGCGACAGCAGGGCGGTAAAGCCCGGCTTAGGTAACAGCGTCTGGCTGGCGATAGCGCTAAGCGTAGCCGCCTCACCCAGCCGGAGCGGATTTTGCGTTATACAGGCTTCCTGCACCAGATTCCAGGCCTGCTGCAAGGTTGCTGAACTTGCTATTAATTTCTGCTGGCGAGGGAGACGGTGGTAATCTTGCGTGCGCAGTGTGACCGGGCTTTCCAGTACCAGCAAATCGATTGGCGGCGGTGGCTCGCAGGCGATTTGCGTGGCCGCATTATTATGATCAAACAGCGTTAACTGATGAAAAACGGTGCTATCAGTGGGTTCGATTGAGACGCAAAGCTGTGCAAGGGTGGTTTCATCCAGCGAATGGCCAAGATGATGCGCCGTTGCCACCGCCGTAGCGGCAATATCTGCGGTGCTGCTGGCCATGCCTTTGGCAACGGGAATTGACGAACGCACATCGACGCGAATCTCGTTACTCCAGTGCGCAGGATACTGCCAGTGCGCCAGAACGCGCTCCACCATCGCCCGCGACAATGGGCGCTCGTTTATCAACGGCGGCGCAGCCGTGACTGCTACGGTGCTGTACCAGTCAACGGGGCAGGAGACCAGTTTCTCACTGCCCAGAATCCATCCCTGGATAAGTTCCCCGCATGAGGCGGGGCATTGCGCAACAGCCACATTATCACCTTTCAGGTACGAATAGTGTGCGCGCATAGTGTCATGGTAAAAGCGTTATTACCATGACTTGCCGCAATGCGTCGTATAACCCTCTCAGGCTGGTACACAAAGCCCTTCCGTGGCCGGTAGCGCAATGCGCATAACGTCTTGTGCGATCATTAACTCTTCGTTGGTGTTGATGACGGCGACTTTCACCAGGGCGTTCTCCGTCTGGATAAATGTCGCATTACGCTGATTTTTCTCTTCATCAACGGCTAAGCCCAAAAATTGCAAATTATGGCACACCGCCGATCTGGCGCGCGCTGAGTTCTCGCCAATGCCCCCAGTGAATACCAGCGCATCCAGTCCTCCCATTTGCATAATATAGCTGCCAATGGTGGCGCGAATGCGTTCGGCAAACAGAGTGAGAGCGAGTTTAGCCTGCCGGTTACCGGTATTGGCTGCCTGTTCGACATCGCGGTAATCAGACGACACGCCAGAAACGCCCAGCAAGCCTGACTCATTATTTAATAACTGATTCAACTGTTGCGGCGTTTTGCTTTCGCGCTGGGCTATCCACGGCAGAATAGAGGGATCAATATCTCCGCTACGGGTGCCCATCATCACGCCTGACTGCGGCGTAAAGCCCATCGACGTATTGACCGAACGCCCGTTCTTGATGGCGCAGATGCTGCTACCGTTTCCAAGATGACAACAAATCACCCGTAATGCGCTGAGTGGTACGCCCAGCTTTTCCGCCAGAACGCCGCTGACATACTTATGGCTGGTGCCATGAAAGCCATAACGGCGAATCCCCAGTTCAGCGTAATAATGCCAGGGAAGCGGGTAAATATAGGCGGGTTCATCCAGCGTCTGGTGAAATGCCGTATCAAACACGGCTACGGAAGGGGCATCAGGCAACAGTTGACGAAAAACGTGAATACCCAACGCGTTTACCGGGTTGTGAAGCGGGGCCAGTTCAGCAAGACGTTCGATTTGCGCTAACGTTTCATCCGTGACCAGCGTCGAGTCTTTAAAAAACTCACCGCCGTGCGCCACACGATGGCCCACCCCATCAATGTCCCGCAGACTGTTAATGATTTGATAACCCAGCAGCTTTTCCAGAAGCAGCGTTACCGCATCGCGATGATCGGCAACGGGGACGGTTTCCTGCCATTTTTGGCTGTGCGTCTTAATTGTCACCTGCGCATCTGCCATACCGATACGCTCAATCAGCCCCTGACAGAGCATGTCGCCCTGCGGCATCTCCAGCAGCTGAAATTTTAACGATGAGCTACCGGCGTTAATGGCCATTATTTTGTAAGACATAAAGGTTCCTTCGAATTCAGAAAATCCAGCACGGCGTCGAGACCCGAGTTATTCAGCGCGCTGGTAATAAAAATCTGCTGTGCGCCAGCCTGCGTAAGCCACTCCGCAACCAGCGAAATACGCTGCGGCTCGGCGAGATCGGCCTTGGTGACCAGGCCAATCGTCGGGCGGTTCATCGGGGCGGTAAAACCCGGAGAAAAGGGCGACCACTGGGCGTCGGCATTCAGCACCAGGGCGATGACGTCGGCCTCGCAGGCGCTGGTCAGCAGGGCGCTGTACAGGCAGCGGTTCTCCAGATATTCGCCCGGCGTATCGATGGCCATCGGCGACCATTCAATGGCCTGAGTTTTCTTATAATGGAGCGCTTCGCCGCGCAGGCTTTGGGTCAGCGAGGTTTTTCCGCACTGGCTGGGGCCGATAAACATCAAACGCTTCATGACTTTACGTCCGGGTGATCGAGCAAGTGGTGAACTGCATCATTTCGCCCAGCGTGCGCGTTACCTGCTTGAGGGCATACTCGACGGCAGAAACGTCGCCGGTCAGCACCACGGCACCGGTAAAGCGATCGAGAAAACCAATTTCCACCGCGCCGGATTTGGTGGCGATATCGCAGGCGATAATCGATGCTTCGCTCGGCGTGATGGTAAGGATGCCAATGGCGGACACTGCATCCTGCAGGCCCAGCTTCTTAAAGAGATCTTTCCCTGGATTAGCAATCAGGTGCGCGAGAGTGACCTGTTTCCCCGGCACGTATTCCTGAATCATGCGATCCGTTGTCGGTTGTCTTTCCATTACCCCTCCACCATCTGTCGCCACATGGCTTCATGCGGGCGTGGGATCACCGAACGGTAAACCAACAACCCTTTCTCGCCCGCGCTTTCGCTGGCAACCGTCACGGCGTTATTGACGTCAGAAACGTCGCCCGCCACCACCATGTAGCATTTACCGCCGATACCGAAGGCCATATGCACCCGCACCAGGGTGACGTTTGAGCCTTTCACCGCCCGGTCTGCGGCGCTAATGCAGGCCGCCACGCTCCAGGTTTCGACGATACCTACCGCCTGGCGCTTATCGACGCTGTTCAGGCCGCTGATGGCCGGAAGTACGCTGGGATGAATATTCGCCAGCACCAGGCTGTCGACGAGCATCTCGCCGGCCTGCGACGTACCGGTTTCAATGGCCTGCTGGATAGCGCCGATATCGCCGCCCAGCATCAGTAAAAACTTCCCCGGACAGATGGTCTTGCTGACCAGTAGATCGACGTTGGCGCTTTTCAGCATGGCATCACCAAGCTCCATGCCTTTGGCGATGCTGGTGAGTTCTAAAATTCCTATAGCCTGAGACATGGTTAACCTCTTACAACAGTGATGGCCTGTTCGCTGATGGCCGATACAACGCCGTCGATGCTGGCGTGAATGGGTGCGCCGAGCGCGCCAGGCGGGACATCAGCAACGCATTGCCCGCGCGTCACGCGTTCTCCCACCGCAACGTTCGCTACCGCGCTGGCACCAATATGCTGGCGCAGCTGCAAAGTGACTTTTTCTACTGACGGTTCTTCTTCAACCAGCGGCGCTTCCTGGTACCAGGGGCTTAGTCCCAGTTTGGCGATCAGCCGCTTCACCGGCACGAGGCGATATTTCGCCATCTCGTCGGCCGGATTCAGCGGCCCTTCGTAGCGCTGGTTTTGCGCCCGTAGCTCGCGTTTTAACATGCGGTTGATGCGCATCGGCGAGATCCCCACCGGACAGGCCACGCTTTCGCAAACGTTGCATTCCGAACAGGTAAGGGCGCTCAGCAGCAGCTGCGGCGTGGCAGCCTGATGAAAGTTCACCGCCCGCACCAGCAGGTGCGGAGAGAGTTCGTGGCCGATCAGGTGTCGCGGACAGAGATCGGTACACAGTCGGCACTGTTCGCAGACGGTGCGCGCGACGGAAAGCACCGTGCGCTCGTCCTGCATTCTCCGCTGGATAAGCGGATGGCTTTTGGGGAGCACCAGCAGGCCGCCGGTAGTTTTCGTCACCGGATTATCAAGAGAGGTAATCAGGCCACCCATCATCGGGCCGCCGTTAATAAAACCAGGGTCGTCGACCGTTGCGCCGCCCGCCAGCGCCAGTACTTCCCGCAGCGACATGCCGATGGGAACAGTAACGGTCAACGGTCTGGCGACCGCGCCGTTCACGGTCAACGTGCGACGAGTGACCGGAAACCGCTGCTCGACCGCTCGGGCAATATTTAGCACCGTTTGCACGTTATTGACGACCACGCCGACGCTGGCCGGTAGCGCAGCCGGGGCGACCCGACGACCGGTTGCCATCCAGATAGTCAGCACCTCATCGCCTGCCGGATATACATCCGGCAGGATATGCAGGCGGATACCGTCTGGCAGCAGTGGGGTGAGGGCGTCGATGGCCCGGCGGTATTTTTCTTTCAGGGCTATCACCCCTTCGCGCGCGCCGGTTGCCGTCATGGCGTACTGTACGCCGCGCACAAGGCGCGCAGCTTGCTGCCACATCAGTTGCTGGTCAACTTTGAGCATCGGTTCACATTCGGCGGCGTTCACCAGAAAAATCTCTACCTGCGCCTGTAGTTTGACGTGAGCGGGAAAACCTGCGCCGCCCGCGCCGACAACGCCCGCTGCGCGAACGCGCTCGCGAATTTCATCGGCGCTAAGGGACATTTCAACGCTGTTGATGGCGGTGCTCATAGCAGTTCCTCCAGCAGTTCCCGAATGGCTTCGGCATTGGCCGGGCGCGGGTTAGTGCGCAGCGTAACGTCAGCCAGCGCAGCCTGCACCATCGCCGGAATGCGTGCGGAAAAGTCGGATCTTCCTTCTTTAAGCGCAACGGCCAGTGAGGGAAGGACACAGCGTTGCTTAAGCAGTTCGATTTGCTGAATCAGCGCATTGATCGCCGCGATATCATTGGCTTCTGCCGGGCAAAAACCGCAGGCTTTGGCCAGCCGCGCGTAGCGTTTGGCGGCGCGCGGAACGCCGGCGTTAAAACGGATAACCGTGGTTAACAGCAGGGCGTTGGCCAGGCCATGCGGCAGATGAAACTGCCCGCCAAGCTGGTGGGCTATCGCGTGGTTAAGCCCCAGCCCCGCCTGGCTGAAGGCCATCCCGGCGAGCGTTGAGGCATTGTGCATTTTCCCGCGCGTCGCCACGCAGTCGCCTTTTTCCACCGCCGTGGGCAGATACTGGAACACCAGTTTGGCGGCTTTTTCCGCTAGCGCGTCGGTAAAGTCGCTGGCGCGCGGTGACACCCAGGCCTCCAGGGCGTGGGTCAGCACGTCCATGCCGGTGTTGGCGGTAATCTGCGGCGGTACGCTGACCACCAGCTCCGGGTCGAGGATCGCCATATCCGGATACAGCGCATTGTTGAACAGCGGATACTTGATGCCTTTATCCGGGTCGCTAATTACGCAGGCGCTGGTCACTTCCGAGCCGGTGCCGCTGGTGGTCGGGATCGCCACGCAGGTTTCGATGTTGATCCCGCTCTGCTGGCTAAACCAGACAATCGCTTTCGCCGCGTCCATTGCCGAGCCGCCGCCAAAACCGATCACCACCTGCGGTTGCAGAGCCTGCATTTGCGCAATGCCCTGAACCACTGTGTGGATGGTGGGGTCCGGCGTTATCTCGCTAAAGACGCTGATGCGGTTATCTGCGGGCAGCGCGTTACGCAGGGTATCCAGCAGCGGAGAGTGCGCCAGAAAGCCATCGCAGATTATCCAGATGTGCTTATTGGTAAAGCGCTTGAGCACCGCCAGGCTGCCCTGACCGCTGTACAACCGCGTTTGTAGTGAGAAGGTATTCATCGCGACCTCAGTTAGCGAATAGAAAAGCCGTTGGTCAGTACGCAGCGCCGGGAACGGGCAAAAGTACGCGCTGACGTGGTCCCTTCACCGGTTGGTGTGGCGATAGTGAAGGTGGTAAAGCCTTCGCCGCCGACGCCGATCCCGGCATAAGAGGGGCCGTTTTTGACGAATATCGAGGTTTGCAGCGTGCGGGCCGCGAGGTTCAGGCGTGACACGTTCTGCGAGTGCATAATGGCGGTATGATGCAGCCCCTCTTCAACCTTCAGGGCCAGCGCCAGCGCGCTATCGAAATCGCTGACTTTTACCACTGGCAGCATCGGCATCAACTGTTCGCTGGTGACCCACGGATCGTCAGCGTTAACCAGCGCAATCAGCAGACGCGGCGCTTTTGCAGGGACAGCGATCCCGGCGGCTTCCAGCATGGCCGATGGGCTCTTGCCGACCAGTTTTTTATTCGCCTGGCCTTCAGGCAGGCAGACGGCGCGGAGTTTGTCGGTATCGGCAGGGCTTAACAGCAGCGCGCCGAAGGTTTGCATTTGCTGCACCAGACGTTCGGCGACACTCTCCACTACGATCAGGCTCTTCTCGGCAATGCAGGGCAGGTTGTAATCGAATGACGCGCCGTTGATGATATCTTCCGCCGCTTTCACCAGGTCCGCCGTTTCATCAACGATGCAGGGCGGGTTACCCGCGCCAGCGCCAATCACCTTCTTACCGCTCTTCATGCCCATTGCCACAATGCCCGGGCCGCCGGTAATGGCCAGTACTGCGATTCGCGGGTGGGCCATCATCTGCTGGGTCGCTTCGAAGGTGGGTTCCGCCACGGTCACCACCAGATTGCGGATGCCGCAGCAGCGGAAGGCAATCTCTTCAATCAGGCTAATCAGCTTCAGAGAGACCTTTTTCGCTCCCGGATGCGGGCTAAAGTAGATACTGTTGCCCGCCGCCAGCATGCTGATACTGTTGTTGATGATGGTTTCCGTCGGGTTGGTGCTTGGGGCGACCGAACCGATAACGCCAAACGGTGAGTATTCAAACAGCACCATGCCGCCGTCGCCGGTCAGCGCGGTGGTGGTGAGATCTTCTACGCCCGGCGTGTTGTCCAGCGCAGCCTTGTTTTTGAGAAATTTATCTTCTTTGTTGCCCATCCCCGTTTCATTGGCGCTCTCTTCCGCCAGGGGCGCCAGCAGCGGCGTCAGCTCCTGACGCATCGCGCTGATAATGGCGCTGCGGGTTTTTAGCGGGCACTGCTGATAACGTAAGAACGCCTGGTGCGCGGCGTCGATGGCCTCGCTCACGGACTGGAAAATCCCTTTGCCCTGAGGCTGGACCGGCGTTTGCGCCGGCGTGGTTAATTGCTCGCTAAGAATGGTGCGAATCAGGGTTTCGAGTTCAGAAGTATTCATTGATGAGTTCCCACGTTAATAGCCGCGATGGCGGTCTGTGCTATGTCCATGTCCTGCTCAACGCTGCCGCCGCTGATGCCAAGACCCCCAATTAATATGCCGTCGCGCCACAGGGCGTAACCGCCGCCAAAGGTGACCACTTTTCCCTGTAAATGACTTTCCAGACCGTAAAGCGCGGCGCCCGGCTGAACGACATCGCTCAGCTCATGGGTCGCCGTTTTCATCGCCACTGCGGTCCAGGCCTTTTTCGGCGCCAGCTCGCTGCTGACCAGCAGGGCGTCCGGCATCCGCCAGGTCACAGTTTCCGTGCCGTGCGCGTCAACGATGCTGACGACTACCGGAACCTGCAGTTGCTGCGCGCGTTCAACGGCGGCGCGGGTGAGCTGGTGCAGATCGTGGAATGAGAGGGCCACTGGCGTCGTCTCCTTGCTGTGGGGCGGCTGGCAGGCAGCCAGATAGCGCTTGCTAACTTCACGGATGATGTTGGCCTGGTGCGCATCGCTATCTTCCGCGCGGGCCAGGGCGTACAGGCAGTCCGATAAGCGGTTGATATAGCGCATCAGCACCTGACGTACGTTGACTTCAGTTGCCAGTTCAACCAGACGGCGTTCGGCGCGGCGCGCCAGCGTGCGGGCAAAATGTAAGCGGCTCGCGGCTTCGCAGCGTCCGGGTAAAATAAAGCTGTGCAGCGGTTCGACGCGGGCCATCGCCCGATCGATAGCGGCTTCCAGGGCCGAAATCTCTTCGCTGCTGATGTAGCGCTGTTTGGGCGATGGCTGCTCGCTGTCGCTGGCCAGCTCTGCGCTAAACCAAAAAAGTTGCTGCTGGATGGCCTCGAGTAAGGTGCGGTGGTTTTCATCCGCAGCGGCGCAGGCGCACAGGCTCAGCGCGGCGTTCAGCTCATCCAGCGTGCCGTAGGCTTCAACCCGCGGGTGGGTTTTGCTCACCCGCTGGCCGGTAAACAGTGATGTGGTGCCAGCGTCACCTGTTCGGGTATAAATCGCCATAACCGCCCCTTAACACGAAAGCGTATCTACAATGCCGACAACGGCGAGGTCAATGGCCTCATTTGGCCCGGAAAAAACGTGCCTGGCGCTGGAGCCGCCGCTGAGCAAAACCAGTTCGCCGACGCCCGCGCCGACGGAGTCCACGGCCACTTCATCGCCGGAGGTGGGCGAGGCGGGGAGTTCGCCATCGGCGCTGACCCGACGCACCAGCAGCAGCTTTTTCCCAATCAAAGAAGGTGATTTTTGCGTGGAGACAACCGCGCCCGTGACTCGTGCCAGATGCATGATTTACTCCTGCTTAATTAATTGAATATTCCGCGCATTGGCCGCGTCACGCGCCATGGCGGTCACGATGCATTTGCGGTGGACAACCACACGCCCCCGGCTTAGCAGCGCGACATCGCGATAGCTCAGCACCGAACCCGCATGCAGAACCAGCGGCAGTCCGTGCTCATCGGTGAATACCAGCGGCAGACGAGCCAGTTTTTTTACCGGGATAACCGGCAGCAGCTGGCTGTGCAGGCTGAGCTGTACGCGGATGCCAAACGCCAGCGCGTCGTGAATTTTCCGGGCGGCGGCATCGCCGGTTTCTGCATCCGCAAGCTGACCCAGCAGCGGCAGGTCGATGAGCAGGATGCGCAGCGACGCGTGCTGACAGAACAGTGCTGGACAGTCGGCATCGCGAAGTTGCGTAACGCTCAGCGTCGCCGTGCTCTGGGCACGGCGATGCAGCCGGGAGACAATCTCCTCGACAATGCGCTGCAGGGTTTCGCCGTTCATCGCGGGCCTACCAGCCGGGCAAAGGCATGCGGGTTATCGGCACCAGCGGCGTTGGCTTCATCGGTATCAATGTGCATTTCGAGGCGCATGTCCGGTGAAACGCGAATCGCCACGTTGTTGAAAATCAGCCCGCGATCGTCGCCTTCAATCGCCACGGAGACCATATCGCCGTGGGAAACCCGCAGGATCAGCGCATCAAGCGGCGACATATGGATATGCCGCTGCGCGACGATAACCCCGGAAGGCAGCTCCAGTTCGGCAAAGGGGCTGACCAGGCGGATGCCCGGCGTCCCCTTCAGGTTGCCGGACATTCTCAGCGGCGCGGCAATCCCCAGCGTTCTCGCATCGGTACGCGAAATTTCCACCTGGCTTACCGAGCGCAGCGGGCCGAGCAGGCGCACATTTTTGAGCTGCCCTTTCGGTCCCACCAGAGTGACGGTTTGCTCCGCGGCGTATTGTCCCGGCTGCAGCAGCGCTTTTTTCTCGCTGATGGGATGGCCGGGAAACAGCCGCTCATAATCCTGTGCGGACAGGTGGATATGACGGTTTGAGACGCCCAGCGGAATAGGCCGCTGGCGCATCTCGTCGAGAACTTTACGGACCGTTGATTGCAGAAGCTCTTTATCCATTACGCTTCACCTCGCTTGCCGGAATGAATGCAAAGCGTACGAGGTTCGCCCTTCTGGCGCGGACATTTTGGATCCAGACACAGATTGCAGCTGACCAGTTCTGATTCCTGCGGGGCCTCTTCGGCTGGCGCTTCAGAAACGACATCAGCTATCTCTGACGCTTCAGGCTCAGGTTCAATGACGGAGGGGGAGGGTGTCTCTGCGAGCAGGATCCCTTCTCCGGGCCTGGCGATAACCTTGTGGGCCACCAGGCCATTCCACTGTTCGGCGAAATGCGCACCGGTGGTGATAGCCGCCTGAACGGAGGCCACATCACCGGTAATTTTAATCACCATCCAGCCTGAACCATTGGTCTTTTCGAGGGCGAGCAGCGTGATAGAAGCGGATTTCGCCATGATATCGGCGCAGCTGATAGCCAGTGCCAGACCACAAACTTCAAGTAATCCCAGTGATTGCTTCACGCGGTGCTCCTTATTCGCCATCGATTAGGCTGATTTCGGTAAAATGGCCTCAACATCGCTGTGCGGACGCGGGATAACGTGGCAGGATTTCACTTCACCCACGACGCTTGCCGCTGCGCTGCCGGCATCTACGGCTGCTTTAACCGCGCCGACATCGCCGCGAACCATGACGGTCACCAGGCCAGAACCAATTTTTTCGTAGCCCACCAGCTGTACGTTGGCGGATTTAACCATTGCATCGGCGGCTTCAATGGCGCCGACCAGCCCTTTTGTTTCAACCAGTCCCAGTGCGTTATTCATACTGCCGTTCTCCTGTGATTAAGCATGGAGATCCCGAAAGGGGATCCCTTTGACCAGCCGTGCCGCGTTATTACCGGTGTTGCGTTGGGCCTGACTGTCCTGATGATGCATCAGCGTAAAAAGCGGCGCCGATGCGGGTAAATTCTTGTAATGCACGACCAGCGAGTGTCGATCGCAGGCAATGCCGACCAGCAGCGGCGAGCTGCGCGCCGCCTGCCAGGCGCTGTCAACGATATCTCCAGCCGGGTGATGCTGAAGCAGGAAAGGGATGCCTTCCTCTTCAATGCCCAGCAGCACTTCGTGCCAGAGGCTGGCGCAGTCGTTGATAACGGTAATGACGATAGCCGGGGCGCTGTGATTACTGTCCATGCGCAAACTCCTTATGCCAGGAGAGAATCAGGCCGGTGGCCACCGCGTTTCTTGGGCCTTCGCTGCCGCGAATATTTCCTCGCCCGGCGACCAGGCGGTAGTGCGCCAGCGCATCGGTGACCAGCTGCGGAACTTCGAAATCCAGCGACGAGCCGCCGACCAGCACCACGAACGGAATATCGCGAATGTTGCCGGTTGGACTGACCTGGCGCAGCGCGCGCAGGGCGTTGGTGACAAAGACGCGTTCTTTAGCGCTGCGGCGAATGGCGCGCACTTTTTCCAGCGCTAAGTCGCCGGGAAGCGGCACCAGTTCGTCCGGTTTCACCACGCAGACGCGGGCGAACACGGCGGGAGGCAGCGGCGTCGGGAAGAACTGGACGCTGCCGTCCTCGTGGCGTAAGTGGAACAGGCTTTCGACCTTAGCCAGCGGGTATTTTTTGATCTCTTCCGCCAGATAGCGGTCTTCCAGCCCCAGTTCGCGGGCAATAATCATCGTGACCATGTCGCCTGCCCCGGCGAGATGGGTGGCGATGATTTCGCCTTTAGGGTTGATGATGGAGGCATCGGTGGAGCCCGCGCCGAGGTCGAGGATCGCCAGCGGTCGGGTGGTACCCGGCGTGGTCAGCGCGCCCAGAATGGCGGCTTCAGCCTCAGCGCCGCCGATCTGCACGTCGATATTAAGCTTCTGCTCAATTTCACGGGCAATCATCGCCATCTGCAGACGGTCTGATTTCACCATCGAGGCGATGCCGACGGCCTGCTCCAGCGAGAACTCCCCGGCCAGACCGCCGGTGACGCTCACCGGAACCGAGGTGTCAACGGCCAGTAGATCCTGAATGAAAATCTCACTGCTCGGCTTGTTGGTCAGTTCGGCCATGGTCTGGCGCACGTGCTCCAGCATGCCGCCGATATTGGTCCCGGCCTCGCCGGTGACGTTGTCGAGCTTGCCGCAACCGTCCACCGCTTTCATGATGGCTTCGGCACCGGCGGCAACATCCACGCGCACGGTACGACCCTGAGCCTGCAGCTCCAGGTTACCGGCGGGTATTGCGCGCGCTTTGACGTCGCCGGATGGCGTTTTAACCACCACGGCGGAACGGTTGCCAATCAGCGCGCGCGCCATCGGGACGATGTTTTTTGTCTCATCGGCGTTGAGATTAAATACGGTGGCGATGCCGTAAGGGTTAGAGAGGGTTTCGATAACCTTTCCCGGCACGGCGACTTCAATCGCCGCCAGCATCCCCAGCGGAATGCGGTCGATGTACAGAACTTCATCGACAATCGGTAGCGATTTTTCCAGCCGGTTGCTGACCAGTACGCCATCGTCGCGCTGCAAAATGACGCCGGTAATCTGGTATCCGGCGCGCATTGAGGCGTTGATAACATTGGCGATATCAGCAAAATCAAAGGCTGACGATACCACCAGAATATAGGACGAGTCCGCCGGGCGGGTTAACAGCTCCTCCGGCGTAATCGTGATACCCACACCAAGGCCTGCTCCGCCCGGCGTTTTTGGGTTATGGCCGATCATTGTCGATTCGGTGATGATGGTTTCGGTAATGGTTTCCATCGCCACATCGCCAATCACCGGCGTGGCTTCGTTAATGCGGATGAGCGAAATATCTCTGACATTGATCCCCGCGCGCTTTGCGACGAGGGCGAGCGCTTCCTGAATGCCGAACACGTTACGCAACGTGCCTTTGATCCCGGTGGTTTCCGCCAGCGCGCTGTGTGTAATCGTCAGTGCGCCAGTCTCATCTTGCCGCGCCAGTGCGACTTCCGTTGATGAGTTACCGATGTCAATGCCAGCTATATATCGCATACGAAATCCTTAATCGTCGCCTTTGAGTTTTTTACGCTCAACGTACAGCCCTGCCGCTTCACGAACGAAAGCTGCGCAAATCTTTGCCTGATAACGGTTTTCGAGATCGTCGGCGATAGCGAGCAGCTCTTCTTTCGTTGAACGATACGGACGAAGGGCGTTGTAGATTTCAAGAATGCGATCGTCCGGTACCGCGGTCAGTTCGGCGGCGCGTTCGAAGTTCATCGCCAGCCGGTCGCGACCCGCATCTTTGGCGATAGAGGCCTGTAAGCGCAGGGTTTCCGGGGTAATACGCATATCCTGAGCGGTGACTTTATTGCTCAGCACGTTTTCCAGCGTAAAGTCGTCCAGCGTTTTATTGGTGGCGGTTTTCACCCATTCCGGGTGTTTGTTCGCCAGCGGGTAGTCGCTGACCTTTGCGCTGCGGGACGTGCCGCCTGCCGCAGGAGCCGCTGCTGGCGCATCGCCCTGCAGGCTGTTCATGCGGCTCAATACGTCCCGGACCATCGATTCAATTGCGTCGGTATTCATGGAGTTATCCTTTATCAAAGCGCCACGCGCAGTTCCTGCGGGTTTTTGCCCGTCACGACGTACTTGGTCTCTTTAATATGCAAAATGGCCGACTTTGCCTGGTACTTCGGGCGTGCCATCTGGTCATTGAGCGTAGGGACCGGCTGCGGTGATTCTCGTTTCGCATAGCGGGCGGCGTTTTTACCAATCTGACGGTAGGTTTCCAGCGTCAGCAGCGGTGCCTGCGGGAACAGCTCCAGGTTGGAGAGCGGCGGTAGCCCCTGCTGGTGGATAACCGTAGTACCTTTCGACTGGATGCCGATGGAGATGCCGGATCCGCTCAGGCGGTTACCTTCAACGGCGACGAACGCCACGTCGGAAGATTTAAAGCAGCGAATCACGCGCGCCTTGATGCCTTCTTCTTCAATACCGGCAATGACTTCGCGCAGAATGCTCTTATGCGGTAAGCCGACGATATTGACGGTTTGCGCCAGGCCAAATGCCGGGCCGACGGCGATAATGACTTCGTCCTGCTGAGTGCCCTGGCGCGCTTCGCCCACTTCGGTCAGAAAGCCGTCGCCCGCAGGCGCAGCGGTCTGTGGTGCTGTGGATGCCGCAGGCGCATTAAACGAGACGGGTTTATCGCTGCCCTTCATATCGCGGAGTACGTCTTCAATTATCTGGCGCAGCAATTTTTCATTAATTTCCATTTCTCACCCCTTAATCAATCTCGTTGGGATCAAGAGCGCCAGGGATGTTTTTAATCTCTTCCCAGCGTTCTCCCTGCAGGCGATAACCTGTTGCCGGACCGGCATAGTCATTGACGTCATTAACCGCAGAGAGCACTTGTCCGTCGCCGACGATAATGGCGGAGGTGTGCAAATAGTCGCCGGTTAGCTTGGCTTTCTGGATGTTGAGCATGTCCTGGGCCACGTCGGTAAACCCGCCCTGAGCCAGCGCTTTCACAACTTCCAGACCGTTGCGGTTTTTATTGATGATTTCCTGGGCGAACTTGATGTCTTCGACGATGTTGCGCTCCGGCATATCTTTCGAACCGTGGGCATAGGTCGCGGCTTCAACTTCTTCATCGGTAATCGGCGGCAGTCCCATTCCGGCAAACACGGCCTGCAGCGCGCGGGCGGCTTTGTTACGGATGGCGATAACGTCCTCTTCGCGAACCGGGCGCAGACCGCCGTCCACTTTCAGGTCACGCTGGATAACGTTGTAGTCGTCAAAGTCTTCCGCATCTTCGTTGGAACCGGCGAACATGTTGTCGTAGTTCGGCACCGCGGAATAACCGGAGGAGATAAAGTCGGTACCCGGCAGGAACTGCATCAGCAGGCGAGCGGTACGACGCATATCGGAGTGGGTGAAGGTCTGGTCGTTACTGGAGGCGCATTCCAGATCCAGCGAAGAGCAGATCAGGTTTTCCGCCAGCACGGCACGAATGCCTGACGGCACGGCAGACGGTACGCCGATGCAGCTTACGGAGCCGTTTTGCAGCCCCTGAACGCCCGCGGCTTTGGTGATATAGATGCAGCGCGCTTCCAGATACAGCAT
This sequence comes from Salmonella enterica subsp. enterica serovar Typhimurium str. LT2, assembly GCF_000006945.2. Lineage (GTDB taxonomy): Bacteria > Pseudomonadota > Gammaproteobacteria > Enterobacterales > Enterobacteriaceae > Salmonella > Salmonella enterica. Next base: position 2,118,779 of record NC_003197.2, on the reverse strand, counting down.
GGATTTGCCTTCGGCGTAGCCCATCTGCACTTCGGAGCCGGAGCCGGAGGTGAAGCGCATTTTCAGGCCGCGAGAGGCGTAGGAAGAGGCTAAGAAGCCCTTCGACCATGGGGTATCGTCACCGTCGGTGAAGACCGGCTCGGTGCCGTAAACGGAGATGGTTTCGGCGTAGCAGGTGTGGCCCAGCATGCCGAGCTTCAGCTCGGTGGCTTCTTCCAGCGAGCATTGAGTCAGTACCCCCGGACGACCTACCTGAGAACCAACCAGCAGCGCGATGGCGTTGAACGGCGCATAGCGCGCTACCGCAACCGTCGTCTCTTGTTCGTCAAACCCGCGCCATGCGCCTTCGGCGGCATCGGCGGCAATTTGCACCGGGTTGTCTTTAACGTTGGTGACGTGCGCCTGTTGAGATGGAGTACGGCGGGCGCGCATTTTCTGCATCGCCATCATCATCTCAACCACGTTCATATGCGAAACCACTTCGACAATTTTCGCTGGGGTCATCGCGGTGGTTAGCGGAACGATTTCGCTGCGCTTGACGTTCGGATCGCACAGCATGTTAGCCAGCTTGACCGAATCCATCGCCATCACTTCTTCGGCGCGGTTCAGGTTGATGCCGTAGCGGGCGATAAAGTGGTCGATCAGGTCGAATTCGCTAACCGGTTTTCCGTCCAGCTCGGTTACCGCGCCGTTAACGATTTTTATCGACGGTTTTGGGTCGTTCGGGCTTTCCATCGCGATAAAGCCTTCTTCGATCCACTCCTTAACAAAGCCGTCCTGATTCACAGGGCGTTTCGCCAGTGCTTCAAATCTTTTCGATCTCATGAATCAGCCTCGTGGGTATCAGATGTAGGACGGACGATCGTTTTTCGGTTCAGAACCGAGGGTCGCAAGGACGGTTTTGCCGATTTCGCGGGCGGAGGTCACCGCCTGACGGACCGCGCCGGAGTCGCCGGAAATCACCAGAATAGCTTCGTTACTAAAGCTGGTGCCGTGCGCCGGAGAGCTGTACGCCACGACTTCAACGTTGGCTGACTTCAGCGCGGTATCGGCCATCAGTACGCCGACGGAAGCCGGAGCGCCGACGATAATGCCGCAGGCGCGGCCAATCGGCGCGCCGAACGCTTTTTCCAGCGCATAGCTGGCGCGAGCGGTGTACTGCAGCTCGATATGTCCGGCTTCGTTGCCGTAAACATCACCGAAGGTGCGGTCCAGCTCTTTCAGCGCGACTTCGATACCGCGCTTGACGTCGGAAACGTCGTTACCGCCTAAAATAATCAGCGAACCGTGGCCCGCGCCGCCTTTGGTATCGCGCGGCAGCTCAATGCTGACCACTTCGGTGTTGGTGGCTTTCACCGCTTCGTCCGCCGCCATAATGTGCGGGCCTGCGCCGGTGCGGGCGCCGAGAATGCCGATGGAACGATAGCGCTTCTCAAGTTTCATCGCGTCCAGCAGGGCGGTATCGACGTTGGCGATAACCAGGCCCAGGGTATCGCCAATGGCGGTCCCGACAAATTCCGTTAAACTGCAGCTTTTTTCTGCCATAGCCGTCTCTCGTATAGGTTGGGGTTGACCAGGGATGGCCTGTTGTTCCGGCGTTGCCACACGGGCAATCACCTGCGCCATGATCTGTTCCACCAGCTCATTGCTGCTCATTGGCTAATTCCCTTCGGTAAGATTTTTTCTACATCGGTGTGAGGGCGTGGGATGACGTGTACGGCTTTCACTTCACCCACGTTGCGTGCGGCTGCGGCACCTGCATCGGTGGCCGCTTTGACCGCGCCAACATCGCCGCGCACGATGACGGTTACCAGCCCGGAGCCAATCTTTTCATAGCCCACTAACATCACATTGGCTGACTTAACCATTGCATCAGCGGCCTCTATGGCTGCGGTTAAGCCTTTGGTTTCTACCATTCCTAGTGCTTCTTGTTGCATAAAGACCTCGCATGGAGTGTTCCGATAGTTGGGACTATAAGAAGATGCGAGGAAAAAGAATGGCTGACTTGCTGTTGAGCATCAGAAAATAATGGGAAAGCAATATGACTAAATTGTCTTTTGCTTTTATAACTTATTGATAAATTACATTTAATTTATTATTGTCTATATGATTATTTTGTTTTTATTATTTCATTTTTACATTTTTGTTAGTGACGAGAGTATTTTTATTTGATATGGCGAAAGACGCAAAATGTGATGCTTATTCGAAATTGATAAGTTGGCTTGTGCAATATTTTATTATTTTCACAGGCGTATTTTATAGCTCGAATCTCCCGTATGATGGGCTGCTAAAAATATCGGAAAAGCAAAATTTTGCTATCGCAACACGATTTTTCCGGGAGACAGGTTCGCAGGTTGCCAACAATTTACAGGCGGCACTTTTTATAGTGAGGTTAGCTGTACTCTACCGCCAGCCGAAACTTGCGCTGGCCAGGACACGAACTTTGCTCAGAAGGTGTCACATGAATGATTCTCTAAAGGCGCAATGTGGTGCGGAATTTTTAGGCACCGGACTCTTTTTGTTTTTTGGTATCGGTTGTTTGAGCGCGCTCAAAGTCGCAGGCGCCAGCCTCGGATTATGGGAGATTTGCATTATTTGGGGGCTTGGAATTTCACTGGCCGTTTACCTTACTGCCGGAATCTCCGGCGGACATCTTAACCCTGCGGTGACGATTGCGCTGTGGCTGTTTGCCTGCTTCCCCAAACAGAAAGTATTGCCTTATATTATTGCCCAGTTTGCCGGCGCTTTTGGCGGCGCTCTGCTGGCGTATGTGCTTTATAGTAGCCTTTTTACTGAATTTGAGACTGCGCATCATATGGTGCGCGGTAGCGTCGAAAGTTTGCAATTAGCCAGCATTTTCAGTACCTATCCGGCCGCAGCGCTAAATGTATGGCAGGCTGCGTTGGTGGAAGTGGTCATTACGTCGATTCTGATGGGCATGATCATGGCATTGACGGATGATGGCAATGGCATTCCTAAAGGGCCGCTTGCGCCTTTGCTTATTGGGATACTGGTTGCCGTTATCGGCGCGTCTACTGGACCCCTTACCGGTTTTGCAATGAACCCGGCGCGTGATTTCGGTCCCAAACTGTTCACATGGTTAGCGGGGTGGGGGAACATGGCGATGAGCGGTGGGCGAGAGATCCCTTATTTTATCGTGCCGATTGTCGCGCCTGTTATCGGCGCCTGTGCCGGAGCAGCCATATATCGCTATTTTATTGGTAAGAATTTACCTTGTAACCGCTGTGAACTGTAAGGAAATGCGAACCAGATTCACAGCAATGATGTATCGTAAAAACAGGTGAGATAATTTCGTGATCTGCTTTCACGAACTGATCAAAACGTCTCCCAGCAATGGGAGACTTTTGATATTGTCATTGTACTTTTTATCAGGGCCAGGATAATGGTAATAAAAAGTGAATGTAAATAATGTGTTTTGTTTATAACAATAAATTAACTGAGGGGTTTTATCATGATTTCTGCGAGCGCTCTGAACTCAGAACTCATTAATAAAATCGCACAGGATTTTGCACAAGCCACCGGTCTGGCGGTTGTGGTTGTCAATATTCATGGTGATGAAATATCTGAGCTATTCAATTTCACGCCGTTTTGTCAGTTGATGCGGCAGCATCCCCAGCATAGTACACGTTGTCGTATGAGCGATCGCTGCGGGGGACTGGAGGCATCGAAGTCCGATCAACCCTGTATTTATCGTTGTCATGCCGGTCTAACGGATTTTTCTATTCCGCTGGTAATCGCAGGGCATTTAGTTGGCTTTGTTTTATGCGGGCAGGTTCGTTTAAGTAATGACGTGGAGCTGGTAAACATTCTTAATGTTGACGATCGCTGGCAGGCTGACCCTGAGCTCTTGAATGAATTTCGGAATGTGCCAGAGATGGACTATTCACGCGTTATCGCTTCCGCCGATCTTCTTAAACTGATTGTTGAGAATTGCCTGAAAAAACAGCTCAATTTCGTGGTTATCAAAGACAATCCGCAGCAATCGGAGGCAAATAAAACCACTCGTGGTCCCACTCCGCATGACAGTAAAATGAAAAAAGCGCTTCGCTATATTGATGCGCATTTGTCCGACGATCTTCGTCTTGAGGATGTCGCCTCACATGTCTATCTCAGCCCCTATTACTTCAGTAAGCTATTCAAGAAATATCAGGGAATCGGATTTAATGCGTGGGTAAACCGCCAGAGAATGGTTAGCGCCAGAGAATTGCTTTGCCATAGTGACTGGAGTATTGCCAGTATTGCGCGTAATTTAGGCTTTTCGCAAACCAGCTATTTTTGCAAAGTCTTCCGCCAGACCTATCAGGTTACGCCGCAGGCTTATCGCCAGCAGATAAATGAGAATTCTCATCCTCCATCGTTATGAATAGCAATATTTTGCTATTGCCGATTTTTGATAGTCTTTTGTATCTTAATCATTTCAGAAAGAAAATTTATCTGGTGTAACAATAAATTGTCATAGCGCAACAAAATAATAAAATTTAGGGCATAAACTGCACCAGTTTTTATTTTTGTGATGAAGTACAGTGTCAGGAAAGATAAGTTTTATTACGCTTTGTCGATACGTTTTATCGTCAATATACCGGTAAGGATGAGTAGATTAACGTCAGATGAGCAACCGCTCAGGCTATTGCTCACAGAAATGTAAAACGTAGCACATTATTAATTGTCGTTATGGGTGTGCCGTACAGCCATAACGTAAACCAACAGGTTTGCCACATTTGTGGTAGGGAAGGGGGTGAAAATCCCCCGCAGCCCCCGCTGCTGTGATGCTGACGACCCCGTAAAGACCACTGATCGCAAGATTGGGAAGGACGGGCGAGGAGGACGCTAAGCCAGAAGACCTGCCTGTCGGTGATAACCAACAACTTCGGTGGGAAGTGGGTTGCGAAGACGCGTACAGTCGAAAGACTGAACATGCGCGTACCTGTATACCCCTACCACCCTGAACAGGATCAGGGTAATGGCGGCAAGGCATCACGCATTTATTCTTGCAGGCACAGGAAGCGGTTGCGGCAAAACCACGGTGACGCTTGGTTTGTTGAGGCTGCTGCAAAAACGCGCGCTGCGCGTACAGCCGTTTAAAGTTGGGCCAGATTACCTTGATACCGGCTGGCATACCGCTATCTGTGGCGTGGCGTCCCGTAATCTTGACAGTTTCATGCTTCCTCCTCCTGTTCTCAACGCCTTATTTTGCGAACAAATGCGGCAGGCGGATATCGCTGTCATTGAAGGGGTCATGGGGTTGTATGACGGCTATGGCGTCGACCCCAATTACTGCAGCACAGCCGCGATGGCCAAACAGCTTGGTTGCCCGGTCATCCTACTGGTGGACGGCAAGGCTGTTTCAACGTCGCTTGCGGCTACCGTTATGGGATTTCAGCACTTCGACCCGACCCTCAACCTCGCGGGCGTGATTGTGAATCGCGTCACTAGCGACGCCCACTATCAGCTCCTCAAAAATGCCATTGAACATTATTGCTCACTGCCGGTACTGGGGTATGTCCCTCCTTGCGACGGCGTCGCATTACCTGAACGCCACCTGGGGTTGATTACTGCCAGAGAATCCCTCGTCAATCAGCAATCATGGCATGATTTTGCCGCCACGCTGGAACAAACAGTGGATGTGGATGCGCTACTCTCGCTGAGCGTGTTATCCGCGCTTCCGGCGGGAATGTGGCCTGAACGCCCCGATAACACAGCGGGGGCAGGGCTGACGCTTGCTCTGGCGGATGATGAGGCCTTTAACTTTTATTATCCCGATAACATCGATTTGCTGGAGCGTGCCGGCGTTAACATTGTGCGTTTTAGCCCACTGCATGACCGCGCATTGCCTGATTGTCAGATGATCTGGCTGGGCGGTGGATATCCTGAATTATACGCCGCGGATCTGGCGGCAAATACGGTGATGTTAAAACATTTGCGGGCGGCGCATCAGCGCGGCGTGGCGATTTACGCGGAGTGTGGTGGTCTGATGTATCTGGGGAGCACTCTGGAGGATAGCGGCGGGGAAATTCATCAGATGGCGAATATTATCCCCGGTCACAGCAAAATGGGTAAGCGACTCACCCGCTTTGGTTATTGTGAGGCGCAGGCTATGCAGCCAACGCTATTGGCGGCGCCTGGCGAGATAGTGCGCGGCCATGAATTTCACTACTCAGATTTTATCCCCGAAACACCCGCCGTTATGGCCTGTCGTAAGGTTCGCGATGGCCGCGTGTTACAGGAATGGACTGGCGGCTGGCAGACAGGCAACACGTTTGCCAGCTATCTGCACGTCCATTTCGCCCAGCGTCCGGAAATGTTGCAGCACTGGCTGGCGGCGGCGAGGCGCGTATTATGACGATTCTTGCCTGGTGTATCGCCTGGGTGCTGGATTTTATCATCGGCGACCCTCAACACTGGCCCCATCCGGTACGCTGGATAGGTCGTTTAATCACGTTTGTGCAGCGTATTGTGCGTCGCTATTGTCCCGGCGATAAAGCGCTGCGGATTGGCGGCGGCGTAATGTGGGTTGTGGTTGTCGGGGCGACCTGGGGCGTGGCATGGGGCGTACTGGCGCTGGCGCAGCGGATTCACCCCTGGTTTGGCTGGAGCGTCGAAGTCTGGATGATCTTTACCACGCTGGCCGGACGCTCTCTGGCCCACGCCGCGCAGGAGGTTGAACGACCGTTACGGAAGAACGACCTTGCGGAAAGCCGAATAAAACTCTCCTGGATCGTCGGGCGCGATACGTCGCAACTTCAGCCAGCGCAGATCAATCGCGCCGTGGTGGAAACGGTTGCAGAAAACACCGTTGACGGCATTATCGCGCCGCTCTTTTTCCTCTTTCTCGGCGGCGCGCCGCTGGCGATGGCCTACAAAGCCGTCAATACCCTGGATTCAATGGTGGGCTACAAACATGAAAAATACCGGGCGATTGGTATGGTCAGCGCCCGTATGGACGACGTAGCGAACTATCTTCCTGCCCGACTGAGCTGGCTGTTGCTGGGCATTGCGGCAGGACTGTGTCGCCTGAGTGGTTGGCGGGCGCTGCGTATTGGCTGGCGTGACCGTTATAACCACAGTAGCCCAAATTGCGCCTGGTCGGAAGCGTGTGTGGCCGGCGCCTTAGGAATCCAGCTCGGTGGCCCAAATAACTACTTTGGCGAGCGTGTGGACAAGCCCTGGATAGGCGACGCGCAGCGCGATATTTCCGTGGACGATATTTCCCGAACGATTCGATTGATGTGGGTCGCTTCAACCCTGGCGCTGGCGCTGTTAATTGCGGCGCGGTGCGGGTTATCTGGCGTGGCCTGAGGACGACAGTATGCATTATATCCAGCAGCCCCAAACCATTGAGGCCAACAGTTTCACCATTATTAGCGACATTATTCGCGAAACGCGTCCTGATTACCGTTTCGCCAGTCCGCTCCATGAGGCCATTATCAAGCGGGTTATTCATACCACCGCCGATTTCGACTGGCTGGACATTTTGTGGTTCTCTGCCGATGCGCTGGAGCAGCTTTGTGATGCGTTACGCCATCCGTGCATTATTTATACCGATACCACGATGGCGCTGTCCGGCATTAATAAAAGATTACTGGCGACGTTTGGCGGCGAGTGTCGCTGTTATATCAGCGATCCGCGCGTGGTGCGCGCCGCACAAACGCAGGGGATTACCCGTTCAATGGCCGCCGTCGATATCGCTATCGCCGAGGAGGAGAAAAACAAGCTCTTTGTTTTCGGTAATGCGCCGACGGCCCTGTTCCGTTTGCTTGAACATAACGTGACGGTGAGCGGCGTGGTGGGCGTACCGGTAGGCTTTGTCGGCGCGGCGGAGTCCAAAGAGGCACTCACCCATAGCCATTTCCCCGCGGTTGCCGCGTTAGGGCGTAAAGGCGGCAGTAACGTGGCTGCCGCTATCGTCAATGCGTTGCTCTATCACCTCCGGGAGGCCTGATGAGCGAGCTTTCTTTTGACGCGCCGGTCTGGCACCACGGTAAAGCGTTACGTAAAGGATATACCACCGGTTCCTGCGCGACGGCGGCGGCAAAAGTCGCCGCGCTGATGGTATTACGTCAACATCTGATTCATCAGGTCTCCATCGTCACGCCGTCGGGCGTCACGCTATGCCTGAACGTGGAGTCGCCGCACATTGAAGGCCAGCAGGCGATAGCCGCAATTCGTAAAGATGGCGGCGATGACGTGGATGCCACGCACGGAATGCTGATTTTTGCCCGCGTTACGCTCAACGACAGCGGTGAGATTACGCTCACTGGCGGCGAAGGTATTGGTACGGTAACGCGTAAAGGGATTGGACTGCCGCTCGGGAGCGCCGCCATCAATCGTACGCCGCGCCATACCATTGAGTCAGCGGTGCGCGAAGCGATAGGCCCGGCGCGTGGGGCCGATGTGGAGATTTTTGCCCCGGAAGGCGAAGCGCGGGCGCAAAAAACGTATAACTCGCGGCTTGGCATTCTTGGCGGCATTTCCATTATTGGCACTACCGGCATTGTGACGCCGATGTCGGAAGAAAGCTGGAAACGCTCGCTATCGCTGGAACTGGAGATCAAACGGGCGTCAGGATTAACGCGGGTGATACTCGTGCCGGGCAACCACGGCGAACGGTTTGTTCGCGAACAAATGGGCGTCGACACACAGGCAGTCGTCACCATGAGCAATTTTGTCGGCTACATGATTGAAGAGGCGGTACGGCTGGGATTTTGCCAGATAGTGCTGGTGGGTCATCCTGGAAAATTGATCAAAATCGCCGCCGGGATCTTTCATACCCATAGCCATATTGCCGATGCGCGCATGGAAACGCTGGTCGCGCATTTAGCTTTACTGGGCGCGCCGCTGGAGTTACTCACCCTGGTCAGCGATTGCGATACCACCGAAGCGGCAATGGAGCACATTGAAGCATATGGCTTCGGGCATATCTATAACCATCTTGCCAGGCGTATTTGTTTGCGAGTCATGCAGATGCTGCGTTTTACCAAAACGCCGCCTGTCTGCGACGCCATCCTGTTTTCTTTTGATAACCATATTCTCGGCAGTAATCGTCCCGTCGACGAGATTGCTAAGGAGCTGCAATGCTAACGGTCGTGGGAATGGGGCCCGCTGGACGGCATTTGATGACGCCTGCGGCGCTGGAAGCGATAGACCACGCCGATGCGCTGGCAGGCGGTAAACGGCATTTGGCGCAGTTTCCGGCGTTTGGCGGCGAACGATTTACGCTGGGCGCGGATATTGGCGCGTTGTTGTCATGGATTGCCGCCCGTCGGGATAAAGGGATCGTGGTGCTGGCCTCCGGCGATCCGCTGTTTTATGGCATCGGTACACGCCTGGTGGCGCATTTTGGTATCGAACAGGTTCGCATTATCCCTGGCATCAGCGCCGTACAGTATCTGTGCGCACAGGCTGGAATTGATATGAATGACATGTGGTTGACCAGTAGCCACGGTCGTTGCGTCAGCTTCGAGCAGTTAGCGAACCATCGCAAAGTGGCGATGGTCACGGATGCCCGCTGCGGGCCGCGAGAAATCGCGCGGGAACTGGTCGCGCGGGGCAAAGGGCATCGCTTAATGGTGATTGGTGAAAATCTGGCGATGGAAAATGAGCGGATCCACTGGCTACCCGTCAGTGCGGTCAACGCCGACTATGAAATGAATGCAGTGGTGATCCTTGATGAAAGATGAGCTTTTTCTGCGCGGCGAGAACGTGCCAATGACCAAAGAGGCGGTACGGGCGCTGGCACTGTCGAAACTTGAGCTCCACCGCGCCAGTCACCTGATTGACGTCGGGGCGGGAACGGGAAGCGTCTCAATTGAAGCGGCGCTGCAATTTCCTTCGTTGCAGGTGACGGCTATCGAGCGTAATCCTGCCGCACTACGGCTGCTTGATGAGAATCGTCAGCGCTTTGCCTGCGGCAATATCGATATTCTCCCCGGCGAAGCGCCAATGACCATAACCGGGAAAGCCGATGCGGTGTTTATGGGCGGCAGCGGCGGACATCTGACGGCGCTGATTGACTGGGCGATGGGCCATCTGCATCCCGGTGGCCGTCTGGTGATGACCTTTATCTTGCAGGAAAACCTTCATAGCGCGCTGGCGCATCTTGCGCACATCGGCGCATGTCGAATGGACTGTGTACAGCTTCAGCTTTCATCGTTAACGCCGCTGGGGGCGGGGCACTATTTCAAACCGAACAATCCTGTTTTTGTTATCGCCTGTCAGAAGGAAGAAAACCATGTCAGAGACATTTGATCCACGCTGTGTATGGTTCGTCGGCGCCGGGCCGGGCGATCGCGAGCTGATCACGCTTAAAGGCTACCGCCTGCTGCAACAGGCGCAGGTAGTTATCTATGCCGGTTCGCTGATCAATACCGAACTGCTGGATTACTGCCCCGCGCAGGCAGAACGCTACGACAGCGCCGAACTGCATCTTGAGCAGATTATCGAGCTGATGGCGGCGGGCGTGAAGGCGGGAAAAACGGTGGTGCGTTTGCAAACGGGCGATGTCTCGCTGTACGGCTCCGTACGTGAGCAAGGCGAGGAGTTAACTCGCCGTGGTATCGACTGGCAGGTAGTGCCTGGCGTCAGCGCGTTTCTCGGCGCTGCGGCGGAGCTGGGTGTGGAATATACCGTACCGGAGGTATCGCAGAGTCTCATTATTACCCGTCTGGAAGGGCGTACGCCAGTACCGGCGCGCGAACAACTGGAGGCGTTCGCCAGTCACCAGACGTCGATGGCGATTTATCTCTCCGTTCAGCGTATTCACCGGGTGGCGGAACGTCTCATTGCCGGCGGTTATCCGGCAACTACGCCTGTCGCGGTCATTTATAAGGCTACCTGGCCGGAAAGTCAGACCGTTCGCGGCACGTTAGCGGATATTAGCGACAAAGTACGTGATGCTGGCATCCGTAAGACGGCGCTAATCCTGGTCGGGAATTTTCTGGGTAAGGAGTATCACTACTCAAGACTTTATGCAGCGGACTTTAGCCATGAATACCGTAAAGCCTGAATCCATTGCGTTGTTTTGCCTGACGCCCGGCGGCGTGGCGCTGGCAAAGAGACTCGCCGCGATGCTGCCGTTAACCTGCTTTACCAGTGAAAAACTGCGGGAAGAGGGATTTATTCCCTTCGATGGCGGATTCGCTAATACCGCCCGGCAGGCTTTTACCACTTATACCGCGCTTATTTTTATCGGCGCGACCGGCATTGCCGTTCGTGTCCTGGCGCCGTTAGTGAACGACAAGTTCAGCGATCCGGCGGTGGTCGTCATTGATGAACGAGGTCAGCATGTCATTAGCCTGCTTTCCGGTCATGCGGGCGGGGCCAATGCCTTGACGCGCTACCTGGCAGGAATGTTAGGCGCCGATCCGGTGATTACCACGGCAACGGATGTCAATGAGATGTCCGCGTTGGACACCTTAGCTTTCCAGCTTAACGCCCGCATGTCCGATCTTCGAACGGCGGTAAAAACCGTTAACCAGATGTTGGTCAGTCATCAACGTGTGGGGTTATGGTGGGATGCCGAACTAACGGAAGAGATCGGCCAGTGTGATATTCGCGGTTTTATCCCTGTTGATGATTTGCAGCGGCTGCCTGAACTGGATGCGCTTATCTGCGTCTCTTTGCGTAATGACCTCCCTGAGCTTCCCGTACCGCACTGGAAACTGGTGCCCCAGCGCGTGGTGGCGGGAATTGGCTGCCGCCGCGATACGCCATTTCCCCTGTTAGCGACATTACTGGCGCGCCAGCTTGAAGCGCAGAAACTCGATCCGCTGGCGTTAAAAGCGATTGGCAGCGTCACGCTCAAAAAAGGGGAGCCGGGGCTTATTCAGCTCGCCTCCTGCTGCCGCGTGCCTTTTAAAACCTTTACCGCCGAAGCGTTACGCGAATTCGAACACCATTTTCCCGGTTCTGGCTTCGTCAGAAAAACGGTGGGCGTTGGCAGCGTATCCGGCCCGGCAGCGTGGTTATTAAGCCAGGGACAATTGTTAGGCGAGACCCTGCGAGAACAGGGCGTCACTATTACTTTAGGAGTTGCACACTGATGTTGAGCGTAATTGGTATTGGCCCCGGTTCGCAGGCAATGATGACGATGGAGGCGATTGAGGCGCTTCAGGCGGCGGAAATCGTCGTCGGTTATAAAACCTACACCCACCTGGTGAAAGCCTTTACCGGCGATAAGCAGGTGATCAAAACCGGGATGTGCAGAGAGATTGAACGCTGCCAGGCGGCGATTGAGCTGGCGCAGGCCGGGCATAACGTGGCGCTGATTAGCAGCGGCGACGCCGGTATTTACGGCATGGCGGGACTGGTGCTGGAGCTGGTGAGCAAGCAGAAGCTGGATGTAGAGGTTCGCCTTATTCCGGGGATGACCGCCAGTATCGCAGCCGCCTCGCTGCTGGGTGCGCCGCTGATGCACGACTTCTGTCATATCAGCCTCAGCGACCTGCTGACCCCGTGGCCGGTAATTGAAAAACGTATTGTTGCCGCCGGAGAGGCAGACTTTGTTATCTGTTTTTACAACCCGCGCAGCCGCGGCCGCGAAGGGCATCTGGCGCGCGCGTTTGACCTGCTTGCCGCCAGTAAAAGCGCGCAAACGCCGGTTGGCGTGGTGAAATCCGCCGGACGTAAGAAAGAGGAAAAATGGCTGACTACGCTCGGCGATATGGATTTTGAACCGGTAGATATGACCAGTCTGGTCATCGTTGGTAATAAAACGACCTATGTTCAGGATGGGCTGATGATAACGCCGCGAGGTTACACGCTGTGAATGAGGGGGATGTGCTGGTGGTGGGCGGCACCAGCGATGCGCGCGCGTTATGCCGACAACTGGATGCGGCGAACGTCGCGTACACCTTATCCGTGGCGACGCCAGCCGGAAAAGCGCTGGCGGGCGACATTAAAGGGCAGGTGCGCTGTGGTCGTCTGGAGTACGGGCAGATGGTCGCCTGGCTAAAAGAAAACCGTACTCGCTGGGTAATAGATGCATCGCATCCTTATGCAGAAATGGTCAGCCATAACCTCCTTCGCGCCTGTGAAACGGCAGGCGTGTTGTTAAGTCGTTATCAGCGTCCGGAGCAGCTTAGCAATCTGACGCATCCGCTTCTCTATACGGCGCGCAGTATTGCCGATGCCTGCGAGATAGCGAGGCGTTTTGGTCCGCGCGTGTTACTGACGACCGGCAGTAAAGATCTGGCCGTCTGGCGTGCCGGGCTGGCGGAAAAAACGTTGCTGGCGCGCGTACTGCCCGTGGCGGAGGTGATTCAACGCTGCAGCGAACTGGGGTTCGGCGTTGGAGAAATTTTCGCTCTGTGTGGGCCGTTCAGCGCTGATTTTAACGCCGCGTTTTACCACCAGTGCCGGGCCGACGTGGTCATTACCAAAGCGTCCGGCGCGGAGGGGGGATATCAGGAAAAAGTTCAGCCCTGTCTGGATGCGGGCATTCCTTGCATCGTTATTGCGCGCCCGACGCCGCTTGTGACGGGTGATGAGTTACTGGAAAGCCAGGCCGCCTTTGCGCAGCGTTTATCGCGCTGGCTGGCCGCAGCTAAGGAGTAAAAATGAAAAAAGCGCTTCTGGTGGTCAGTTTTGGCACCAGCTATCACGACACCTGTGAAAAAAACATTGTGGCGTGCGAACGTGATCTGGCGGCGTCCTGTCCCGATCGCGACCTGTTTCGCGCCTTCACTTCCGGAATGATCATTCGCAAGCTTCGCCAGCGTGACGGTATCGACATCGATACGCCATTACAGGCTTTGCAAAAGCTTGCCGCACAGGGATATCAGGACGTGGCGATTCAGTCGTTGCACATTATTAACGGCGACGAATATGAAAAAATTGTCCGTGAAGTACAACTCTTGCGTCCGTTATTCACTCGCCTGACGCTGGGCGTGCCGCTGTTGAGCAGCCATAACGATTATGTGCAGCTAATGCAGGCGTTGCGACAACAGATGCCATCGCTCAGACAAACGGAGAAAGTCGTTTTTATGGGCCACGGCGCCAGCCATCACGCATTCGCAGCTTATGCCTGTCTCGATCATATGATGACCGCGCAGCGCTTTCCGGCGCGCGTCGGCGCCGTAGAAAGCTACCCGGAGGTCGACATCCTGATCGACAGCCTGCGTGACGAAGGCGTCACCGGCGTACATTTGATGCCATTAATGCTGGTGGCGGGCGATCACGCCATTAATGATATGGCTTCAGACGACGGCGACTCATGGAAAATGCGCTTTAACGCGGCGGGCATTCCGGCGACGCCGTGGCTGAGCGGGCTGGGAGAAAACCCGGCTATCCGGGCGATGTTTGTCGCGCATTTGCACCAGGCGCTGAACATGGCGGTAGAGGAGGCGGCATGAACGGTAAATTATACGCATTAAGTACCGGGCCAGGCGCGCCCGACCTGATAACCGTCCGCGCAGCGCGGATTCTTGGCTCGCTGGACATTCTGTATGCGCCCGCCGGTCGTAAGGGGGGCGATAGTCTGGCGCTGTCGATTGTGCGCGACTATCTCGGCGAGCAGACGGAAGTACGTTGTTGCCATTTCCCTATGAGCGCTGACGGCGCCGAGAAAGAAGCGGTCTGGAACGAGGTTGCCGCCGCGCTTACCGCAGAGGTGGAAGCGGGTAAACAGGTCGGTTTTATTACCCTGGGCGATGCGATGCTATTCAGTACCTGGATTTTTTTACTCCAGCGAATCGGCTGCCCGGAGTGGCTGGAGATTGTCCCCGGCGTCACGTCCTTCGCCGCGATAGCCGCCCGCGCGAAAATGCCGCTCGCCATAGAACGGCAATCGCTGGCGGTTATTTCTTGTACCGCGCCGGAAGCGGAAATAGCCCAGGCGCTACAACAGCATGATAGCCTGGTGTTGATGAAAGTGTATGGCCGGTTCGCCCGTATTAAAGCTTTGCTGGCGCAGGCTGGCCTGCTGGAATGCGCCTTAATGATGTCCGAGGCCACACTGCCCGGCGAGCAGTGCTGGCGCCATCTCCACGAGGTCAACGATGATCGACCGTTGCCCTATTTTTCGACCATTCTGGTCAATAAACAGTGGGAGTATGCAGAATGAAACTTGAACAGCAGCTTCGACAGTTGTCTTTCAGTGGACTGGCTGCAGCGCTATTGCTGATGGTTGTCCCGCAACAGGCGTTTGCGATGCATATCATGGAGGGCTTTTTACCGCCAGTGTGGGCGCTGGCCTGGTGGCTACTGTTTTTACCCTGCTTGTGGTATGGACTGGTGCGCTTACGGCGTATTGTGCAGGAGGATAATCATCAGAAGGTACTGCTGGCGCTGTGCGGCGCGTTTATTTTTGTCCTGTCCGCGCTCAAAATTCCGTCGGTAACGGGGAGTTGTTCACATCCGACCGGCGTTGGTCTGGCGGTTATCTTGTTCGGGCCCGGGGTGGTGGCGATTCTCGGCGCGGTTGTGCTGTTGTTTCAGGCGCTATTGCTGGCGCACGGTGGCCTGACGACGCTTGGCGCAAATGGAATGTCGATGGCGGTGATTGGCCCGGTTGTCGGTTATCTGGTGTGGAAAATGGCCTGCCGTGCCGGACTGCGCCGTGATGTCGCCGTTTTTCTGTGCGCGATGCTGGCGGATTTGGCGACCTATTTTGTGACTTCAGTCCAGCTTGGCGTTGCGTTTCCCGATCCCCATGCCGGAGCGACAGGGTCTGTTGTGAAGTTTATGGGGATTTTCTGCCTCACACAGATTCCTGTCGCCATTGCTGAAGGTTTATTAACCGTCATGATTTATGACCAGTTAACCAAACGGCAAGTGATTACCGTACAAGGACATTAAAATGAAAAAAACGTTGATGTTGTTAGCGATGGTGGTGGCGCTGGTGATTCTGCCGTTTTTTATTAACCATGGCGGTGAATATGGCGGTTCAGACGGCGAAGCGGAAAGCCAGATTCAGGCTATTGCGCCGCAGTATAAACCCTGGTTTCAGCCGTTATATGAACCTGCCAGCGGTGAAATTGAAAGCCTGCTGTTTACCCTTCAGGGCTCTCTTGGCGCGGCGGTGATTTTTTATATCCTGGGGTATTGCAAAGGTAAACAACGCCGTGATGACCGGGCTTGATCGACTCAGCTATCAAAGCCGCTGGGCACACGTTGCGCCGCAGCGCAAGTTTTTGCTGTGGCTGGCGATGATGATACTGGCGTTTGTTCTGCCGCCTGTAGGGCAGGGCATTGAGCTGCTGATCATTGCCGGATTGAGCTGTTGGCTATTGCGCATATCCCTCTGGCGCTGGTGTCGATGGATGGCGATACCTTTTGGATTTTTGTTGGTCGGCGTGATAACGATTATCTTCAGCATCAGCCGCGAGCCGCAAATGCTGCTGGCTGGCATATCTGTTGGGCCGTACTGGATCGGGATTACCCGTGCGGGCGTGGTTACGGCGAATGAAACGTTCTGGCGTAGCCTGACGGCGCTGTCCGCGACGTTGTGGCTGGTGATGAACCTACCGTTTCCGCAGTTAATTAGCTTGCTTAAGCGCGCGCATATTCCACGCCTGCTTACCGAGCAAATCCTGTTAACGTGGCGCTTTCTCTTTATTCTTCTGGATGAGGCGGTGGCAATCCGTCGTGCGCAAACGCTGCGTTTTGGTTATTGCAGCCTGCCGAACGGCTATCGATCTCTGGCGATGCTGGCTGGACTCCTGTTTACGCGGGTGTTAATGCGTTATCAGCAAATGACCACCACGCTGGATATCAAACTGTATCAGGGTGATTTTCACCTGTAAGGACTATTATGCTTGCCACTTCAGACCTGTGGTTTCGTTATCAGAATGAGCCGGTACTTAAAGGGTTAAATATGGATTTTTCGCTTTCGCCTGTTACCGGTTTGGTGGGCGCGAACGGCTGTGGGAAGTCTACGCTTTTTATGAACCTGAGCGGCTTGTTGCGTCCGCAAAAAGGGGCCGTGTTGTGGCAGGGAAAACCGCTGGATTACAGCAAGCGCGGACTACTGGCGCTGCGCCAGCAAGTTGCGACGGTTTTTCAGGACCCTGAACAGCAGATTTTTTATACTGATATCGATAGCGATATTGCATTTAGTTTACGTAATTTGGGGGTGCCGGAGGCGGAAATCACGCGCCGCGTCGACGAGGCGCTAACGCTGGTTGACGCCCAACATTTTCGCCATCAGCCCATTCAGTGTTTGAGTCATGGGCAAAAAAAACGTGTGGCTATCGCCGGAGCGCTGGTGCTACAGGCGCGCTATCTATTGCTGGATGAACCCACTGCTGGTCTCGATCCCGCAGGGCGCACTCAGATGATTGCTATCATCAGGCGGATTGTGGCGCAGGGCAATCATGTCATTATATCCAGCCATGATATCGATCTTATTTATGAAATTAGCGATGCCGTATACGTATTACGCCAGGGCCAGATCCTGACGCATGGCGCGCCTGGCGAGGTTTTCGCGTGTACGGAAGCGATGGAACACGCGGGGCTAACCCAGCCCTGGCTGGTCAAACTTCATACTCAACTGGGACTGCCGCTGTGTAAAACAGAAACGGAGTTTTTTCATCGAATGCAAAAGTGCGCATTCAGGGAGGCGTCATGACGCAGGCAGTTATGTTGCAGGGGACGGCATCCGACGTCGGCAAAAGTGTGCTGGCGGCGGGTTTATGCCGCATTTTTTATCAGGATGGTCTGCGTACCGCGCCGTTTAAATCGCAAAATATGGCGCTTAATTCTGGTATTACGCCGGATGGTAAAGAGATGGGGCGGGCGCAAATTTTTCAGGCGGAAGCCGCGGGGATCACGCCAGATGTGCGTATGAACCCGGTGCTGCTCAAACCGACCAGCGATCGCCAGGCGCAGGTCGTGCTGATGGGGAAAGTGGCGACCAATATGGATGCGGTTAGTTACCATGACTATAAACCGCGTTTGCGTGAGCAAATCCTTGCGGTCTATAACAGCCTGGCGCAGGAATATGACGTTATTGTGCTGGAAGGCGCCGGAAGCCCGGCGGAAATCAATCTGCGCGATCGCGATATCGTCAATATGGGAATGGCGGAAATGGCCCAGTGTCCGGTTATTCTGGTGGCGGATATCGACCGGGGCGGCGTATTCGCCGCTATTTATGGCACGCTGGCGCTGCTGCATAAACAGGAGCGTGACAGAGTAAAGGGCGTCATTATCAACAAATTCCGCGGCGACGTGGCGCTACTCTATTCCGGTATCGAACAAATCGAATCGCTTACCGGCGTCCCGGTCCTGGGAGTGATGCCGTGGCTGGATGTGGATCTGGAAGATGAAGATGGCGTCGCGCTGCAAAACGATAAATATCGCGGTAACGCCCCCCGTGATATCACTATTGCCATTGTGCAACTGCCACATATTTCTAACTTTACGGATTTTAACGCTCTGGCGGCGCAGCCGGATGTGCGCATACGCTATATTCGCCGCCCGGAAGCGTTGACTGACGTTGATCTGGTGATCCTGCCGGGCAGTAAGAATACGCTGAGCGACCTCGCCTGGCTGCGCGAAAGCGGGATGGCGGATGCGGTATTGCAGACACATCGGCAGGGCGTGCCGGTGATGGGGATTTGCGGCGGCTACCAGATGCTGGGCGACACCATTGTGGATGAGGTGGAGTCGGGGCTGGGTACGCAGCCGGGCCTGGGGCTGCTTAATACAATCACTCGCTTTGCACAGGATAAAACCACGACGCAGGTTAACGCGACAATGTCAGGCGAGCTGCCCGGCTGGCTGGCTGCCGCGGCGGGGCTACCGGTACGCGGTTATGAAATTCACATGGGGGAAACGGTGCTGCAGGAAGGATGCTGTACGGCCATGACGTTACAGAAAAATGGATGCTCTGTGGCGGATGGCGCGGTCACCGCCGACGGACTGGCGTTTGGCACTTACCTTCACGGCCTGTTTGACAGCGATGCCTTTACCCGTGCGGTGGTCAATGGGTTACGGGCGCGAAAGGGGCTTGCGCCGTGGGAAACGACTTTTTGTTATGCGGATCATAAAGCGCGGCAATTTGATCTGCTGGCGGAAGCGATGCGGCAACATATTGATATTGATAAAATTTATACCATCATGCAACAACATCAGGAGCCGGTATGATGATTCTGGTGACGGGCGGGGCACGTAGTGGTAAAAGCCGTCATGCTGAAGCCTTAATTGGCGATGCGCCGCAGGTACTGTATATCGCCACCTCGCAGATTCTTGATGACGAGATGGCGGCGAGAATTCAGCATCATAAAGATGGCAGGCCGGCACACTGGCGGACCGCAGAATGCTGGCGGCATCTTGATACGTTGATTACCGCGGATCTTGCCCCTGACGACGCGATTTTGCTGGAATGTATTACCACCATGGTGACGAATCTGCTGTTTGCGCTGGGAGGCGAGAACGATCCCGAACAGTGGGATTACGCGGCGATGGAGCGCGCCATTGACGATGAAATTCAGATTTTAATTGCAGCCTGCCAGCGCTGCCCGGCGAAAGTGGTACTGGTGACAAATGAGGTGGGAATGGGGATCGTCCCGGAAAACCGTCTGGCGCGCCATTTTCGTGATATTGCCGGTCGGGTCAACCAACGACTGGCGGCAGCGGCGGATGAGGTCTGGCTGGTAGTCTCAGGTATTGGAGTCAAAATTAAATGAGTAAGCTGTTTTGGGCCATGCTCGCTTTTATTAGCCGCTTGCCCGTGCCGTCACGCTGGTCGCAGGGACTGGATTTCGAGCAGTATTCGCGTGGGATCGTGATGTTTCCCTTTATCGGGTTGATTCTGGGGGGCGTAAGCGGCCTGATTTTCATCCTCCTGCAACCCTGGTGTGGTATTCCGCTAGCGGCGTTGTTCTGTATTCTGGCGCTGGCGCTGCTGACCGGTGGTTTTCACCTGGATGGGCTGGCCGATACCTGCGATGGCATTTTTTCCGCGCGCCGCCGTGAGCGAATGCTGGAGATTATGCGTGATAGTCGTCTGGGAACCCATGGCGGGCTGGCGCTTATTTTTGTGCTACTGGCAAAAATTCTGGTGGTCAGCGAACTGGCGTTACGTGGAACGCCAATGTTGGCGGCGTTGGCGGCGGCCTGTGCGGCCGGACGCGGCAGCGCCGTTTTATTGATGTACCGTCATCGCTACGCCCGTGAAGAGGGGCTTGGCAATGTATTTATCGGTAAAGTCAGCGGACGGCAAACCTGCATTACTCTGGGATTGGCGGTAATCGTCGCCACGGTATTACTGCCTGGTATGCAAGGGTTGGCCGCAATGGTGGTCACATGCGCGGCGATTTTCATCCTTGGCCAGTTGCTTAAACGTACGCTTGGCGGTCAAACCGGCGATACGCTGGGCGCGGCGATCGAACTTGGTGAATTGATCTTTCTGCTGGCTCTGTTATGAGCCGATTATTACGGACGAGACATCTTATGCAGACACTACACGCTTTACTCCGTGACATTCCTGCGCCGGACGCCGAGGCGATGGCGCGTGCGCAGCAACATATTGACGGCCTGCTCAAACCGCCGGGCAGCCTGGGCAGACTGGAAACCTTAGCCGTTCAGCTCGCGGGTATGCCGGGTCTTAACGGTACGCCGCAGGTAGGTGAAAAGGCGGTGCTGGTGATGTGCGCCGACCATGGCGTCTGGGATGAAGGCGTAGCGGTTTCGCCCAAAATCGTGACGGCGATTCAGGCGGCGAATATGACGCGGGGAACAACCGGCGTATGCGTGCTTGCCGCTCAGGCCGGTGCGAAGGTGCATGTCATTGATGTCGGTATTGATGCCGAACCTATTCCTGGCGTAGTTAATATGCGCGTCGCGCGCGGCTGCGGAAATATTGCCGTTGGCCCGGCGATGAGTCGCTTGCAGGCTGAGGCGCTTTTGCTGGAGGTTTCCCGCTACACCTGCGACCTGGCGCAACGCGGCGTGACCTTATTTGGCGTAGGGGAGCTGGGAATGGCGAACACTACGCCAGCCGCCGCGATGGTCAGCGTTTTTACAGGAAGTGATGCAAAAGAGGTGGTGGGGATTGGCGCGAATCTTCCGCCTTCCCGCATCGATAATAAAGTGGACGTCGTGCGGCGGGCGATTGCGATTAATCAGCCCAATCCGCGCGACGGCATTGATGTGTTGTCGAAGGTGGGTGGTTTTGATCTGGTCGGGATGACCGGCGTGATGCTTGGCGCGGCAAGGTGTGGCTTACCCGTATTGCTGGATGGCTTTCTTTCCTACTCGGCAGCGCTGGCGGCCTGTCAGATTGCGCCTGCGGTGAGACCTTATCTGATCCCGTCGCACTTTTCGGCGGAAAAGGGCGCCCGCATCGCGCTCGCGCATTTGTCTATGGAACCCTATTTGCATATGGCGATGCGGTTAGGTGAAGGAAGCGGCGCGGCGCTGGCGATGCCGATCGTGGAAGCCGCGTGCGCCATGTTCCACAACATGGGGGAGTTGGCGGCCAGTAATATTGTCCTGCCGGAGGGGAACGCAAACGCAACATAACCCGGGCGCACAACACCAGCCATGTGAGAAAAAAGCTATACTTAACGCACACCTGCCGCGACAAAGGAAGGGATATAATGCGTCGTATCACACCTTTTTTTCCGTTTTTCGTCTTGTTGGTAAGCCATTTCTCGCTGGCTATAAGCTATCCGTTGCCGCCCGAAGGCAGTCGTCTGGTAGGACAGCCTGTCACAATCGCCGTACCGCAGAACAATACTCAGCCCTTAGAGTCATTTGCCGCCCGCTACGGTCAAGGGCTGAGTAATATGCTTGAAGCGAATCCCGGCGTGGATGTGTTTTTACCTCAGTCTGGTTCCACACTGGTGGTGCCGCAGCAGTTGATTCTGCCTGACACCGTTCGTGAAGGTATTGTGGTAAACGTCGCCGAGATGCGCCTTTATTATTATCCCGCAGGCACGAATACGGTTGAGGTGCTACCTATTGGTATTGGTCAGGCTGGCCGTGAAACGCCGCGCAACTGGGTAACTGCGGTTGAACGCAAACAAGATGGCCCGGTTTGGGTGCCAACGGCTAATACGCGTCGGGAATATGCTAAAGAGGGAAAAACGCTGCCCGCGATGGTGCCTGCGGGGCCGGATAACCCTATGGGGCTATACGCAATATATATCGGCAGGTTATATGCCATCCATGGCACTAACGCTAACTTTGGCATTGGCCTTCGCGTCAGTCAGGGCTGTATCCGTTTACGCAATGACGATATTAAATATTTATTCGACCATGTTCCTGTAGGAACCCGCGTTCAGATTATCGACAGGCCCGTTAAATTTTCGGTAGAGCCGGATGGCAGTCGTTGGCTGGAGGTACACGAACCGCTTTCTCGCAACCGTGCTGAATTTGAGTCAGACAAAAAAGTTCCATTGCCCGTTACGCCAGTGCTGCGCACGTTTATCAAAGGGGATGACGTTGATACTTCGCGGGTTAATGAGGTGCTGGAGCGCCGTTCCGGAATGCCGGTCAACATTAGCGCGGGCAGGCCTGGCCTTTAAATATCCTGTCGCATTGCTGGTTTTCATGGGCTGGAGTATCTGTATTAGTAGTGAGTGTCATGGCAGGGGCTCCATTTTCTCAGCGAACCGTGAGGCCCCCGATTAGGCCCCTAAAAACTATGGATGTCAAGAAACCCGGTAGACCTTATCAGGTCAACCGGGTAAAGATAAGTTCTTGTTTTTTTAAACGTCTCTGGACTCGCTGGGATGTCCCGAAACTAAAATCTGGCTCCTCTGACTGGACTCGAACCAGTGACATACGGATTAACAGTCCGCCGTTCTACCGACTGAACTACAGAGGAATCGTGTGGGGTCGTATATTAGCGGCGGAAAAATTTTTGTCAAACCCCATTTAACCTCTTACAGATTCGATTGCGGGTTATCTCATCACTTTGTTGCATTTGCAGACATTTTTTCTGCAAAAAGCTTTGCAGCCTTACGATTTCTCGCTCATTATTGAAATGTGGTTTCAACTCTCTTCTTTAAGGTCCATTTTGAACGTCTCCACTGCCTTACGCCAGGCTGTCGTCCGTACGCCCTGGTATGCCAAACGCAAGAGCTACAAAGTGTTGTTCTGGCGTGAAATCACCCCACTTGCTATCCCTATTTTTCTGGAAAATACCTGTGTTTTGCTAATGGGCGTGCTCAGTACTTTTCTCGTCAGTTGGCTGGGCAAGGAAGCAATGGCGGGCGTGGGGCTTGCCGACAGTTTTAATATGGTAATTATGGCTTTTTTTGCGGCTATCGATCTTGGTACTACGGTGGTGGTCGCCTTTAGCCTCGGCAAGCGCGACAGGCGACGCGCAAGGGCGGCGGCGCGCCAGTCGCTGGTGATTATGACGCTATTTGCCGTTGTGCTGGCAGTGGTCATTCATTATTTCGGCAGTGAAATTATTAATATTGTCGCAGGCGAGGCGACGCCAGAAGTAAAGGGGCTGGCGTTAACGTACCTTGAACTGACGGTGCTGAGTTATCCGGCTGCGGCAATTGCGCTAATCGGTAGCGGCGCGCTGCGTGGGGCAGGGAATACGAAAATCCCGTTGATGATTAACGGCGGGATGAACATTCTCAATATTATTATCAGCAGCATCCTGATTTACGGGGCTTTCTCCTGGCAAGGGCTGGGTTTTGCCGGCGCGGGGCTGGGATTAACCATTTCGCGCTACATCGGCGCGGTAGCGATTATTTGGGTGCTGATGATTGGTTTTAATCCGGCGCTGCGCATTCCGCTGAAAAGCTATCTGAAGCCGCTGAATTTCGGCATTATCTGGGAAGTGATGGGTATCGGTATTCCGGCGAGCATTGAATCAGTGCTGTTCAACGGTGGCAAGCTACTGACGCAAATGTTTGTCGCCGGAATGGGCACTAACGTTATTGCGGGTAACTTTATTGCCTTTTCCGTGGCGGCGCTTATCAACCTGCCGGGTAACGCCCTTGGTTCGGCGTCGACTATTATCACCGGTAAGCGTCTTGGTACCGGGCAAATTGGTCAGGCAGAGCGTCAACTGCGCCATGTATTCTGGATGTCGACTATCGTACTTACGGCAATTGCCTGGGGGACGGCGCCGTTTGCGGGTCTGTTTGCCTCATTTTATACCCAGGAGCAGGACGTAAAAGAGGTAGTGAAAGTTCTGCTCTGGCTTAATGCTGCCTTTATGCCAATTTGGGCGGCCGCGTGGGTGTTGCCGTCGGGTTTTAAAGGCGCGCGCGATGTGCGATTTGCGATGTGGGTATCGATGCTGGGGATGTGGGGCTGTCGCGTTGTGGCAGGGTATACGCTTGGTATTGTGCTGGGTATGGGGGTTGTAGGGGTTTGGCTGGGGATGTTTCTTGACTGGGCCGTGCGTGGCGCACTGTTTTACTGGCGTCTGATAAGCGGGCGCTGGCTGTGGAGATACCCGCGCGTAAAGAGGGAGTAAGCGCTTTTTGCTGTGAAAATCATCAGGAAACGGTGAATTTTAACCGAAGTGTGGAATAAAGCAGCAAACGAACTTTTTTTGTGAAAACAGGCTTTGACAAGCCAGGGGCACCTCGTTAATATTCGCCCCGTTCACACGATTCCTCTGTAGTTCAGTCGGTAGAACGGCGGACTGTTAATCCGTATGTCACTGGTTCGAGTCCAGTCAGAGGAGCCAGATTTTAGTTTCGGGATATCCTGGTGAGTCCGGAGACGTTTAAAAAACAATAAATTATCTTTACCCGGTTGACCTGAGAGGGTTTACCGGGTTTTTTGACATCCATGGTTTTTGGGGGCTTAATCGGAGGCTTCACGGTTCGCTGAGAAAATGGAGCCCCTACGTATGGCATTAACCGATACCGCTATCCGCAAGATCAAACCCGTATCAGTATGCTGACATATAGATGTGTTCGGTTCAAACGGAGCGATCACACAAGCTTGCCAGGTGATGCCCCTGGTGGGAATCGCGACTGTCTCTTTCATCTGATTTCAGATATTTCCAGTGATCTTGATCCGTTCTTTCCCAAAAGATTGATTTCTTTCATTCGAAACAAGGATGTACAATAAGTAAACCAAAATAGTAACTATAGAGTTTCTAATGGATACAGTAGAAGAACTAAATGGAACATACTTCTATGCAGGAAAATCCAATCTGACTGCTGCCGAACTTCTGTTATGATTTTTTGTGAGAATACCGCAAGCCAGTTTGGGATTGGTGTTGCAGATTTCGGGGCTGTTGTTGCTTTGGCATCAGGTCGTAATAATCTTTGGACAAGGGCGAAACCCGCTGGAGCGACTAAAGGCACATCATACGCGTCCAGGACTGCACGTGCAGTGTTTAAAAAGTCAAAATTTCCCTTTGGAATATCCCTTCCGACATGGTTAGGCGGTTACACCCCATGGACAGCCAGACGTGTTATGGTTCGTAACATTGCGCCGTTTGTTGGACGTTCCATTCCTTTGATCGGGGAAATTATCCTTGCCGCAGATGTGTCACAAATAACATATTGCACTATACGCGACTACAATACCATTGCTCGGGGCAATGATAAGTTATGGTAGACAATATTGAACAGCAAGTTTACGAGCTTGTACGGCCTTATGCTGGCACATATCTTTTCAACATTAAGCAAGTGGAATTAACACCAGAGATTGACCTTGATACTGATCTGAGCATTGATGAACTTGAAGCCGAAGATCTCATGAATAAATTCTTCGAGGAACTCAATGTCGAGCGAGGTAACTTCAGAATAGAAACCTATTTTCCTAATCACCCTTTTTCATGGCATCCGTTCAAGAAAACGGAACCTGTACCCGTCCCAGATTTCACTATCAGCATGCTGATCGAGTCAGCAAAAGCCGGGAAATGGTTATATGACTAATTGTAATGAACTTAACAAATGGCTGTACCAGTACCCTTCTTTTTGAGCGATGATGGTGGCGCTAAGATAGTTCTCTTTTCTTTTTAAAGGGTTCATGTTTACTGTCGCCACCCTTACGCTAACCCCTTTAGTTTCCTCCTTTGCTGTCATACTATCGAATGACGTGCCTCACCTGTGAACGCTAAGGAGAATAATATGGAAAATAAAGGCACAAACCTAACGCCCGAGCAGGCGCTGGATCGCCTGGAGGAGCTATACGAGCAGTCGGTTAACGCGCTCCGTGAAGCCATCGCTGACTATGTTGATAACGGTACGCTGCCCGATCCCCACGCCAGGCTTAACGGACTGTTTGTTTATCCTTCGCTGTCTGTAAGCTGGGATGGCGCGACACCGAACCCGCCTAAAACACGCGCTTTTGGACGCTTTACTCATCCCGGCTGTTATACCACTACCGTTACGCGGCCTGCGCTATTTCGCGCTTATCTTCTGGAACAGCTTAACCTCGTTTACCATGATTATGGCGCGCATATTGCGGTAGAGGCCTCGCACCATGAGATCCCGTATCCTTATGTGATCGATGGCTCGGCTCTGACGCTGGATCGTTCTATGAGCGCCGGGCTAACGCGCCATTTTCCTACCACAGAACTGGCGCAGATTGGCGATGAGACGGCAGACGGTCTGTTCCACCCCGGCGAATTCTATCCGCTATCGCACTTCGACGCGCGTCGTGTTGACTTCTCGTTGGCCCGGTTACGGCACTATACCGGTACGCCGGTTGAACATTTTCAGCCCTTCGTTTTGTTTACCAACTACACCCGCTATGTCGATGAGTTTGTGCGCTGGGGATGCAGCCAAATTCTTGATCCTGACAGTCCCTATATCGCGCTTTCCTGTGCCGGCGGAATTTGGATCACGGCAGAAACGGAAGCGCCGGAAGAGGCTATTTCCGATCTGGCCTGGAAGAAGCATCAGATGCCCGCCTGGCACCTGGTAACGGCAGATGGGCAGGGGATTACGCTGGTAAATATCGGTGTCGGCCCTTCAAATGCTAAAACGATTTGCGACCATTTGGCCGTGTTGCGGCCTGACGTCTGGCTTATGATTGGGCACTGTGGAGGGTTACGAGAAAGTCAGGCGATTGGTGATTATGTGCTGGCCCATGCCTACTTACGCGATGATCATGTGCTGGATGCCGTTCTGCCGCCTGATATTCCTATTCCAAGCATTGCGGAAGTACAGCGTGCGCTGTACGACGCCACCAAAGCGGTTAGCGGAATGCCCGGTGAAGAGGTGAAACAGCGACTGCGCACGGGAACGGTCGTCACCACGGATGATCGTAACTGGGAGCTTCGTTATTCCGCATCGGCGCTGCGATTCAACCTTAGCCGCGCGGTCGCGATTGATATGGAGAGCGCGACGATTGCAGCCCAGGGCTATCGCTTCCGCGTGCCTTACGGCACGCTGCTTTGTGTTTCTGACAAACCTTTACACGGTGAAATTAAACTGCCCGGGCAGGCAAACCGGTTTTATGAGGGGGCTATTTCAGAACATTTGCAAATTGGTATTCGTGCTATTGATTTACTACGCGCAGAAGGTGATCGTTTGCACTCACGTAAATTACGCACGTTTAATGAGCCACCGTTTCGCTAACGAAATGAGCTGTCGCCTGCTGCTGGACAGGAGCGGAAGAGGCGTATTTATGTGATATGGAAAGTGGCTGAATGAAGCCTTAGCGGGAGGCGGTTCTGTATCCCGTTAAGGCCTTATTGTGCCGCGGCTTCATCACCATCGCCGGAGACCTGTCGCCGATAATCGCGTCTACGTCAGGAAACGCGCCGGAAGGCGAAAACATTGCGCCGCACTTCACGCTCCTTGAGCGCCTGGACCCACAAGCCCGGATTAACAAGCAGATACCGACCGTGAGAATCGATCAGCTTAAAGGGATTATCAGAAGGCTTGATACTGAGGATTTTCGCGTCGGACAGGGA
Organism: Salmonella enterica subsp. enterica serovar Typhimurium str. LT2; assembly: GCF_000006945.2. Classification (GTDB taxonomy): domain Bacteria; phylum Pseudomonadota; class Gammaproteobacteria; order Enterobacterales; family Enterobacteriaceae; genus Salmonella; species Salmonella enterica. Next base: position 2,090,965 of record NC_003197.2, on the reverse strand, counting down.
TATAGGGTGGTCACGCCATTATCGAACTCATAGCGCCACGAGTGGCGCGGAAAGCCTTCATCATCATAGTGGCGCACGTCGGTAAAGCGCACCAGCCGGTGCTCGCCGTTCCATTCAAATCGGTGCTTCCGGCACTGCGCCTTGCCCCAGCGGTCAGCGATGGGATTGCCGAACTCGTCGTACTCATAGTGGTGGTCTGCCCTGTAGCAGCAGGCGGTCGCCTTTGACTTTCGCCTGATGCTCGCCACCTTCGGGCGGCATGTTCATGCCCAGCAGGTTGTCGTCGTCGTCAAAGCTGAACTCCTCGTGCAGGGCGTTCCAGCGCGGGTCTTCCGGCAGGCGGTGTTGGGTCAACATTAATATCTTGCGGTAATCTCTGTGGGTTTGGATTCGAATTTACGTTAGTGCGTGTGACCGGTAAATCCCGCGACGATCTGCAGGCAGCGATGGTGCTGATGCGCGGCGGCAATCTGGGCCAGCCGTTCCAGTTCAAAAACTTCCGCGATTGATTTTTCCCGCCCGCCGCCTTCCCGCATGTGAGAAAGGTGGCCGGGCGGGTAAATCGATTAAGGCGTGGCTTTTTTAGGCTCTGCGGCCTTGTTATACAACGCCTGAATCAGCGCCTGCTGTTCCGCTCCCGGTATGATACCCAATCTGTGAAAAATATTCCCAATCTGATAAAGCTGCTGATTACCGGTGTCGTCCTGGCGGGTAATCGACGCCTGCGTGGTTAATTTTTTCAGCGTAAAGGTAATATGTTCCTGACACTCGGGCGTGTTTTCAGAACAAATCTGGCGTAACAGCATCAGGTTTTTATTATCGACCCTATCTGCGTTAATCATCAATTCCCTTGCCTGACTCCACTGTTTTGCATTCATGTAGTGGTCGATCATCGCCTCCTCTTCGAGAGAGGGAACGTGCTGGTGTAACACCCGTTTGGCATTCACCGTGTCGTTGCCATAGCCGTAAAGCTCTGCAAGTCTTTGAAAGGAACGCGACATATCTTCATCAGGCCAGGCTTTTGCTTGGCTGAGGTAAATCGCCTCGGCGCTGACGGCTAATTTTTGCGCTGCCTCAGGATGGCCAATTTCTTTGAGTACTTCACCTATTTCATTTGTTGCATCTTCCCATTCGGCGAACGTCAGGGTTTGCGCCTCGGCGGAGAGGGTTGCGATATGCTTTTCCGCCACAGCATTCTGCTTATGCTGAAAGAGATTCTTCAGCGCTTTGATTTTGTACTCGTAGCAATACCTGTCGTCGTAGCAGGTATATTCCGGCGCGCTCATCAGCAAATCGATACGCTTATTCATCAGCGCAACATCATCAAGCTTGCTTAATAAATCAATCAGCTCCATTTCAATGCGCGGCGAAGGGGCAAAATTGAATATTTTATCGACCTGCGTCACACAGGTTGAAAGCGTCTCCTGATAATTCTGTGTCAGCTCGTTTTTCTTATAAAAAGAGAGCAATCCCGGTAATGAATACTGGAAATAGCTTCCTTTATTGCCGGTTGCTTTGCGCAATCTCGCAGACAACGCCATCGCCTTCTCTTTATTACCCGTGGCGTAATAGATCTCCATCAGGTCGAGATACTCTTGATAACGGTAGGCTTCAGCACTCGGTTGTTGAGCAATAGCCGTATCAAACATTTTCAGCGCGCTATCTGCGTAAACCAACGCCTTTGCGGTGTCGCCCTTGGCATGGTACTGCTTCGCAATAATAAGCAGCATTTTTAGCTGAGTATAAGGAACAACAATTTTATCAGCGTAATTTTCATTATAAATAGCGGCGGTTTTATCAGGCTCTGAGTGACAGGATTCTAAAACCGTGGCTAAATAAAAATTCCTCGCGTCGGCATTTTTGCTAAGAAGGGCTAAGGCTTTTTCAGGCTGTTTGCGATTAACCCAGCCATCAACGTAGCTCTCGTAGGCGGTAATGCTCGACGGTTTATCGAGACCAATTTTGGACAGGAAAACCATCGCGGCATCCGGGCTATTATTTTCAGCGATCCACGAGGCCTCATGGTTTAGCGAAAACTTCGCATCATTCGATTGTGTGTCCAGCTTTTTCAGTAATGCATCCGCACGGCTCATCGGGCCGTACATAAACAGTTCCCTGTGTAATTCAAACCAGGCTGCCTGCGATTTAAAAGTGGTGTTTTCATTTAAAGGGACGGCATTTTGCAGTTTCTGTTCGACAACTGACCAGACATCAGGCGATTGCTGACTTTGTGCAACGCTCTGATAAGAGTAAAAAACCGTGGCGGCTGTGAGTAATGTGGCGAATTTAAATTTCATAGCAACGTGTATCCTTTCAGTTCCGTTTGAATAGCCTCTTTACAGCAAAGTCATATTTACTTAGTTTGAGGCGTTAATTCCTTTAAGGCTGCCAGTGCAGGTTTGACGCCGCCTTTTACCGCCGCTGTAAGATGAAGTTTGGCTTTGTTGAGGTCTTTCTCAACGCCATCACCATTCCTGTACATGAGTCCAAGGTTATAGTGCGCCTGAGCATTTCCCTGGTCAGCGGATTTTTTAATCCACTTATAGGCTTCCGGCAGGTTTTTCGGCATTCCTTCGCCGATAAGATTTAAATATCCCACTTCTAACTGCGCATCACTTTCGCCAAGCTCTGCCGCTTTGAATAAATAGGAGAGATATTTTTTACTGTCTTGCGCTACGCCATCACCGTCGTTGTACGCATAGGCCAAAAAGAGAAGCGCGCCGGGATGATTTTGCTCTGCGGACTGAGTTAACCATTTCATCGCCGCATCGTAGTTTGTGCATTCAAACTCATACTTACCTAAATGATATTGCGCAGTGCTGTCACCCTGCTTTGCCTTATTGGTGACGTCAGTCGGCGCATATAGCTCTGAAAGCTCTTCATCGTTGTGGTAACAACGGATGTATTTTATGCCGTCTTCATCATAGGCTTCTTCTGTACCTTCCTTGTCGCCATCGACATAGGGCAGCGCACTTAAGACCTTACCCGTACGATCGTTAAACTCTCTTTTCAGGCCGTTTCTTTCATCATTAGCAAACATAACCTCTTCAACAAGTTTACCGGTACGTTCGCTCCAGCGGCGATCGGCTCCCTGCTTTTTATCGTCTTTATATTCGGTGGTATAGGTGAGTTTGCCCTGTTCATTCCAGTGCTTAGCGTCCCCATTTAGCATACCGTTTTTATAGGGATAGACTGATTCGCGGTGACCATTTTCGTACCACTTTTCGAAATCCCCGTCTAACACATCATGTTTATACATTTTGGATGAGGCAGGCTTTCCGTTGCTGAACCATTCTTTGACCGCACCATGTTTACGGCCTTCACTATCAAAAGAGGATTCTTCTTTGGGATGCCCATTTTCATACCAGCTCTGAGCAGAAAGCTGTTTGCCATTTTTATAGGTCGCTTTAGAAAGGAGTTTGCCCTCTTCACTGTATTGTTCGAACGTTCCGTCGTTTTCACCTTGGTTATTTCTGTGGTAAACACCACGAATTTTACCGGTAGAATAATATTCCGTACTGGTGCCGACAATGGTGCCTTTACTGTATGAATATTTCCCCTTTATTTTCCCATCAGGGAAATATTCAAATGCCGGGCCTTCCAGTTTCTGATTTAAATAGCTGTGTTTTTGTTTTAAAACGCCGTTATCATAAAAATGTGGGCATTCGCCATCTTTAATTTTACCTTGGGCAAAGTAACGTTTACTTTCAACGGCTCCGTTTTCATGGTATACGATGTATTCCCCTTCGGGTTGACCATCTTTAAACGTCAGCGTTTCCGCTATTTTGTCTTTTTCATCAAAGTAAGTTTCAGCTTTTCCGTCACGCTTATTTTGCGCATTATAATGATAAATACTTTTGAGATTGCCGCTTTCATAGAAAGATTTAAATACAGAAACACGTTGTCGGTTAGCGAAGTTTTCTTCGTTGGTATAGCCTTCAAAGGCTATCTGTTTACTCTGCATCACCTCCCCTGTTTCTTCTGAGGATTCCAGATACCAGCCGGTGACTTTCCATAATTTTTTCTCTTTGTCATAGGGGAGGGGCATATGGACTACTGTTGTTGCCTGACGTTTAACCGTCGGTTGCAGTTCATCATCCAGCCACAAGTCAGACGATCTTTTCATGTATTCGGCACCGCACAGCGCTTCGGTACATAGCTCGATTCCAGTCAGCATGGGCGTGCCGCCAGCATCGCACTGATCGACCGTCAGGTAAAAATAACGGTCATCGAGAATAGCCGGTCTTAAACTGCGTATTTTATTAATATATTCTTCTGTCGTCAGTCCCATTGATTCTGCGCGCGCAGAAAGGGTATTAGTATTACAGGGTGTTTTATCTTTAAAATAATAACGGTCGGCGAGTAAAAGTTTCAGGTCACTGCTAATGGCGGTTTTATTAAAATCGATATTTTCAATTTGGGCGATGAAATTAACGGGTTTGGATTCTGTACTGGGGGATTGTTTTGCACATATATTCGCGCAATATAATGAAACTATAATTGTTATGAATATTTTCTTCAAGATGTTCTCCTTGTATGAATAATAACTCCCTGAAACTTATTTCATGCTATAGAAACAAAGAGTTAATGTAAAGGATGCGAGGAGCATATTCTGGCAGGAGAGAGTTTTCTTCAGTTACCAGTAAGAATAATTTAAGTATTACGAGCGCGTTGTTTTTAATTTGATAATAACGCGCTGATGATTATTAACGATTATATACCCAATAAACCTCAAGATGCGGGAGTGAGCACCTGAAAGTGATCTTTAATTCGGGATGTCAGTGAGTCCGCTATATCCGGCAGCGTCTGGTTAAAAAAGACAGATATTGCGTCCCTGAACTCTCGCGTACTGCTGAAGTAGCGATTATTCCGGGCATGTTCGTTCATTAATTTCCACATTCGTTCTATCGGATTCAGGTTTGGACTGTAAGGGGGAAGGTAATGCAGCCTGATATTTACCACCTCCGCCCAGTCTTTCACTAACTGTGAACGGTGGTAACCTGCTCCATCCGCTGCTCGCTCTTAGCCAGCTGTCAAATTTGCCCATACACCTGCGCCACATACCGCCCACGCCCGTCCCCATGCCCCAGATCCATTGCACGCTCTGCACCGCTTCCTGTGAACGTAAGCCCATCAGCCTCGCCAGTTCCAGCGCCGCCGCCAGTCCCGGAGCTTTCATGCGGGCCGTCTCCAGCACATGATGATAATGTTCCGGCGTGATCGCCTGTCGCGTCCCGCTGCGCGATGCACCAGCCAGACCCAGCGATTTATTAGTCAGCCACTCATGCTCTGCCACCTGTTTACGCCCGGCCTGTTGCAGAACAGCGCGCAGCGAGGCCATTTCATTTTGCAGCGTGCGTTTGCCGATCCCCTGCGCCAACCTTTCATGAATATAGCTTTCAATGTGGCGCACCTTAATCTGCGCAACCCGCTGGATATGGACGTTCAAAGCCCGTAAGTGGTGATCGAAACGCTGCACGATATGAATGCAATCGTTCACCGTTTTATGGCTACCGCCACAGTGCTTTGCCAGTGCCTTCATTTCACCACCTAACTTGCCCATACACTTCTCCTGTGATTTTGAGAACACGAACAGTCTCCGGCGTATGCTCTTTGGCTGCGCCAGAACGATACCTTTACGCCGGAGTGGCAGTTTGTTGAGGTATAGGGAGTTTCAGACTGTACGCGGTACAGGCTGCCTGCGTGAGCAGAAATTCTCCGGGGCATCAGCCCCCCCCTCGGTATCGATCTTTTTCTCTTCTTTCTTGCTGACAGCGGCCCCAAAAAGGCGTGTCAGATTCGGGAATGAACGCCGGAACCCCGAAAACAGGGGCATGGCGCGGTGTAGTGGTTGTGCGTCACTTTGTCGCTTTGCGCGACGAAAGTGACGCACCGGTTGAGTGCCGGGCGCGAAAGATCGCGGATTCTGGCGCAGATTGACGGTCACGCGGCAGCAAAGCCGGACGTCTTTGCAGGCCGCAGCCCGTAAAGTAAAAGGCGCTGATGTGGTAACAGGTGCCGGGTGGAATCGCTTCCGTCACGGTGCAGCATTGACCAGAGATCTGGCGCAGGTACCATCGAGATACTCTTTCAGTTCTTTGGTACCGAACGTGTCGATAGCCCGCTGAGCTGCGCCAAGATTAGACGCCAGCTTGTCACCGCCAATGTCTTTATCGGCTTTAACTGCCGCAGCCCAGTCTTCTGTTTGCTTCTGCCATGACTCCGCTTGCTGTTGTTGCACTCCCGCCAGCACTTTCGGATAGACGTCCACCAGCTTCTGCGCCTGCTCCTGCGTCAGGTTCAGTTCACGCGCCACTGGTTCGAACTGCGCCAGCGCGCTGGTATCGAGTTCCTGACCTTCAGGGGCGGTGAACGCGTATTTCTCCGGCGCGCCGGGCGGCGTTTCTTCTTTCGGTGGAGTGGGCTTATTGGGAGCGGCGGGTGGATTTTCTGACGGTTTTCCTGTACCCGGATCGGTCTGCGTGCCGCCAGCGGTATCGGTTAATGCCATAGGAGGGGGCTCCATTTACTCAACGAACCGTGAGGCCCGATTAAGCCCCAAAAACTATGGATGTCAAAAAAACCCGGCAAACCTTATCAGATCAACCGGGTAAAGATAATTTCTTGTTTTTTAAACGTCTCCGGACTCGCCAGGATGTCCCGAAACTAAAATCTGGCTCCTCTGACTGGACTCGAACCAGTGACATACGGATTAACAGTCCGCCGTTCTACCGACTGAACTACAGAGGAATCGTGTGAACGGGGCGCATAGTAACGATGTGCGATCGGCTTGTCAAAGGGGGAAATAAGGTTGCGCGTTTGTTTGCTGACAAAAACAACAAAGCGTTGAAGTTTTGATCTAATTCCTACTTTGCTCCGGCATGGCGCAACTTTGTCTGTAATTGCACAAGTCAAATGCTGTGACCTTACCGCAATGGCTATGTACCAGCGTCTGATGAAACGTGAAAAACTGGCAGGCACTTGGCAAATAATTCTGAGACATAACGCCGTAGAGATTAAGGGCAGGGAGTAGAATGAACTTTAGACGTGAAATATTTTGTGAAAATGGTTGATACAGGCAGTCTGACGCCGGTAGCGGAAATGGCAGATAAATTTCTGGTGCAGGCGAAAAGTTTTCCGTCAATATCATAGGCAGAATTATGGTGCATCAGCTTTTGGCGACGACACGGGACGAGCGGGTTTTATCGCGCTTTTCCTGAAGGATTTTTTCATCAGCCTGTTTTTTGCGTTCGGGTCAATCCCCTGATCCAGCAGCCTTTTGACCTCGTCACGGCGTTGTCTGGCATCAGCAAGAGAAACCGCAGGGTAAACCCCAATAGAAAACACCTTCTGTTTGCCATTAAAGCGATAGCCTGACTGCCAGTATTTTGAATCGATAGAGGCCAAACCCGTCAGCGAGCTTGACGGCCTTTTCCGCTGGTCTGGCATTTTTTACTTTAGTATCAGTCAGTGACATGACTGTTCCCTCCGCGTGCTGGTAAAACGCAAATCGAACCAGCTTTACCAGCAAAAGGGTATAGCTTCGAGTGGTTTTTAGTAAACGAGAGTGAACCTGAAGAAGGGGTTAATCAGTTGATATAAATGCAGAAAGCAGACGTCAGTGAACGTCTGCTTCCCTAAATTTGGCTCCTCTGACTGGACTCGAACCAGTGACATACGGATTAACAGTCCGCCGTTCTACCGACTGAACTACAGAGGAATTGTTTCAACGAGGCGCATAATACTGGGCCGGCTATAACGTGTCAACAGTAAAATTAACGCGCCAATTCAATTGGTTAATTAACCCACAAAGTGAGGAATTAATGTTCGGATTCCTCGCCGTAGTCGCCTTCGGCAGCGCTTACCCGTAAGCGCTGAGAAGGATCCTGGCGATAGAACTGGCAAAAACGCTGCCATAGTGCCGGGAAACGTGGAGCAAACAGTTCTGGCGCGCTGAAAAAATACTCTGACAACACGGCAAAACATTCAGCAGGGTCGGTGGCGGCATAGGCATCTATACTGGCAGCGCTTTCGCCAACAAGATCGATTTCATCCTGAATATTATTCATTGCCGCGTGGAGATCGTGTTCCCAGCCAGCCACATCGCGCAACGGGATGAAAGGGATGCCGCTGGCGCGATCGCCATTACGCATATCCAGTTTGTGCGCGACTTCATGAATAATGAGATTGAAACCCGAAGCATCGAACGAGTCCTGGATATCCAGCCAGTTCAGAATAATGGGCCCTTGTTGCCAGCTTTGCCCCGACTGTACGACACGCTGGCTGTGCACCAGACCTATGTCATCTTCCCATTCATCATCTACCACAAAGGGCGCGGGATAAATGAGCACTTCATGAAAACCATCAAGCCACTCAATACCGAGCTCCAGGATCGGTAAGCAAAAAATTAACGCAATACGTGCACTTTTTAACGAGTCGAGCTCAAATCCCTGTAGCGCTACCAGTCTTTTCTGCTGCAAAAAACGTTCGGCTAGCGCAATAAGCCGAGCCTGTTCTTGCGCGGTGAGGTTTACCAGAAGAGGTATAGCCAGCGCATCATCCCACGGCCAGTCTTCGTTCTGGGTTATTTCTTGTGCTTTCCAGGGCCACTTAATCATCGTTTTGCTCGTAAACTCGTCACTTGAACAAAATTACCCGAATAGGGTCTGTTAAAATGCCAAATTACCTGGCATCATTGCAATATACGGAGAGATGCCGGAGCGGCTGAACGGACCGGTCTCGAAAACCGGAGTAGGGGCAACTCTACCGGGGGTTCAAATCCCCCTCTCTCCGCCACAATTCAAACACTTAGCTCATCTTCTTTCAGCGATCAGTCTCACACTTAGAATACACTTAGAATATTCTGTTAGAATATTACGTGAAAAACGTATCGCCATCTTATGCTTTTTCTGCCAGAAGAGGGGGCCAGGGATGGTGTTATTTTTACTTTTCGATCATAAGTCAACTCCTGGTTTTCTGCCCCGCTCTTTCGCCGTACCCCATCTGGATTAATATTGATGTCACTCGCGGCGACTTAACGCCGTCGTCCTCGGTCATCGTCGCACCCGGCCTGTTGCCCGACATGTTCCCCTGTAGACATGGGCGCCGGGCAGAAGATTAATTGCTGTGAGGGAAACGCGCTGGCGCGTGGCGATAACTTACGCTGCGGGACTGTCGACGCTGTACAGAAAATCTGGCCTCCAGGCTGGCTTAAATATGCGCACATGACAATACAACCGGAAAATTTACAAAACCCATAATTTGAACTGAGAGAGAAACTTACAAACGAAGCGACGAAGATTTAAACAGTCGTAGCGACTCCGGTATCTTGCGCGCATGTTCAAATAACACTACTGTATATAAAAACAGTATTCGAGGTATGGATTATGGAATTTTTCAGACCTACAGAGTTGCGCGAAATTATTCCTCTCCCATTTTTCAGTTACTTAGTGCCGTGTGGATTCCCCAGCCCCGCGGCGGACTACATTGAGCAGCGTATCGATCTTAATGAGTTGCTCGTTTCTCATCCCAGCTCAACATATTTTGTCAAAGCCTCGGGGGATTCAATGATTGAAGCAGGCATCAGCGACGGTGACCTGCTGGTGGTGGATAGCTCACGGAACGCTGACCACGGTGACATTGTAATTGCGGCAATTGAAGGAGAGTTCACCGTAAAACGGTTGCAGTTGCGCCCGACAGTGCAGTTAATCCCCATGAACGGCGCCTATCGACCTATACCTGTCGGCAGTGAAGACACGCTCGACATATTCGGGGTGGTGACCTTTATCATTAAAGCGGTCAGTTGATTATGTTCGCGCTCTGCGATGTTAATAGCTTTTACGCCTCCTGCGAAACGGTCTTTCGTCCTGATTTATGTGGCCGACCGGTGGTGGTGTTATCAAACAATGATGGCTGCGTTATCGCGTGTAGCGCCGAGGCGAAACAGCTCGGTATCGCACCAGGTGAGCCATACTTCAAACAGAAAGAACGCTTCCGGCGATCCGGTGTTGTTTGCTTCAGCAGTAATTACGAGCTTTACGCTGATATGTCGAACCGGGTAATGACCACACTCGAGGAGATGGTGCCGCGGGTAGAAATTTACAGCATTGATGAGGCCTTTTGTGATCTGACGGGGGTACGAAACTGCCGGGATCTGACAGATTTCGGGCGCGAGATAAGAGCGACGGTCCTGAAGCGCACGCACCTGACTGTCGGTGTAGGCATTGCCCAGACGAAAACCCTTGCCAAGCTGGCTAACCATGCTGCGAAAAAGTGGCAGCGCCAGACCGACGGGGTGGTTGACTTGTCGAACATCGATCGCCAGCGTCGGCTGCTGGCCCTGATACCCGTGGAGGATGTCTGGGGTGTCGGCAGGCGCATCAGTAAGAAGCTCAATGCCCTGGGCATCAAGACTGCTCTCGATCTCTCTGAACAAAGTACCTGGATCATCAGGAAACACTTCAATGTCGTGCTGGAGCGTACCGTGAGAGAGCTTCGCGGAGAGCCATGTCTGGAGCTCGAAGAGTTTGCGCCGGCAAAGCAGGAAATCGTTTGTAGTCGCTCTTTCGGCGAGCGGGTCACAGACTATGAGGAAATGCGCCAGGCTGTTTACAGCTACGCTGCGCGCGCGGCAGAAAAACTCCGCGGCGAGCACCAGTACTGCCGTTTCATTTCAACATTCGTCAAAACATCACCCTTTGCCCTGAACGAGCCCTACTACGGTAACAGCGCCGCGGTGACGCTTCTCACCCCCACGCAGGATTCACGTGACATTATCAATGCGGCTGTGAAATGCCTGGATAAAATATGGCGCGACGGCCATCGCTACCAGAAAGCGGGGGTGATGCTGGGTGACTTCTTCAGTCAGGGCGTAGCGCAACTCAACCTTTTCGACGATAACGCGCCGCGCGCCGGTAGTGCGAAGTTGATGGAAGTACTGGACCATCTTAACGCAAAAGACGGGAAGGGGACGCTGTACTTCGCCGGGCAGGGGATGTCGCAACAGTGGGCTATGAAGCGAGAAATGCTTTCGCCTCGGTACACCACAAGATACTCTGATCTACTGCGTGTTAAGTAACTTGTGCGATCAATGCCTGAGATGGTTGCCAAATCATCCCCGTTCTCTAACCGGTTTTGGTCGCACAAGATCACAGGAACCTCTCACGATGAGGCGCATGTATCCTGGTTTACGACATCAGAAAATGTGGCGCGTTTATTGCCCGGCAGGCGTTGTGAGACGTCACTTATTTACGCCAGGTTTCAGCCGTAGCGACAGGCATGAATAAAAAGAGTATGGCAATCAGCGTGATAATGCTAAAAAACAATTAATATTTTTTTAACAAAACTAAAGCTTGCTATGTTCAGTTAACCATGCGTTAATGGTTGTGCGGTTTGATACAAACTTATCTGAAGTAGTGATTGTAATATTTCTCATCATTTGTTCCTCTTGAGATCTCCTTTAGGTTTTTTTCTCTCTGATAATTTTCTTCAGGCCATTTTGCCCAAGGGCTCATTCGAAAGGTAACAATATTATGACGACGAAAATCACTGGTTTAGTAAAATGGTTTAACCCTGAAAAGGGCTTTGGTTTCATTACGCCTAAAGATGGCAGCAAAGATGTGTTTGTGCATTTTTCAGCCATTCAAAGTAATGAATTCCGCACTCTGAATGAAAATCAGGAAGTGGAGTTTTCAGTAGAGCAGGGACCAAAAGGTCCATCAGCGGTCAACGTTGTGGCGCTTTAAGGCAACTGATATTACTAATAAAATTCACTTCCGGTGTCCATGTTGCCATGGTTCACAATACAGAACATCGACATTCGATGTTACTGAGCAAAACCCGTTTGGCGCGAAATGTATTTTTTGTAAGTCAACCATGATCACTTTTGATAATGTTGGATTATACATTCGCTCAGGGCAGGTTCCGCCAGATTTTAGAAAATAATTCATATTAGCTCCGTACAGGAGCTTTTTTATGCCCGGATGATTATCATCTATAGACGCTGACATCCATCATCTATAGTGGCATTTTCCTTTCCCCAAAAGTGTTATTTCTCTTGCAGACAGCGCCTGAAAAAAGCGATGTTGTCTTCATCTATCCGATGAAACCAGGTCAACCTGTCTTTGCGCCGTTATCCGTTATTTAATTCTTACCCTATAATAACAAGCCCGCGCTAAGCACGGGCTTGAATAACATAAAGCGTCTTAGAACTGGTAGACCAGACCAACACCTACGATATCATCGGTTGCAATACCGTTGTTTGCGTAGAAGTCATCATCTTCGTCCAGCAGGTTGATTTTATAATCAACGTAGGTGGACATATTTTTGTTGAAGTAGTAAGTCATACCAACGTCAACATATTTAACCAGATCTTTGTCGGTGTAACGATAGTTACCACGGCTATCCATATCCTGGCCGCCTAAATCTTTGCCCTTAGACTGCAAGTAGGCGATGGACGGACGCAGACCGAAATCGAACTGATACTGTGCAACCACTTCAAAGTTCTGGGTTTTGTTAGCGATACCGCCATCACCGCCATCGCCGCCGCCATAATAGGTCATGTTGCGGGTTTCAGCGTACATGGCCGCCAGGTATACGTTATAGGCGTCATATTTGACACCTACGGTCCAGGCTTCGGCAGTTTCACCGCCGGCATAGCTATTGCCATAGTAATGATGGCCATCACCACGCCCACTAGCAACCTGATTGTCCGTACGGTCAGAGGAAGAGTAGGCCGCACCCAGGCTTAACCCGAAGTCAAAGTCGTAGGAGGTAGACATACCGAAACCGTCGCCGTTTTCACGGGCCAGTTTGCGAGTACCACTATCTGCATCGCTGCCGTTGGCTGTTCCTTCGCCTGCGCCAGGATCTTCATTATTACCCTGGTACTGCAACGCGAAGTTCAGGCCTTCCACCAGACCGAAGAAGTCGGTATTACGGTAGGTAGCAACGCCGTTGGTTCTGCCCAGCATATAGACATCGGTCTGGGTATAAGTGTCACCGCCGAATTCCGGCAGCGCATCGGTCCAGGCTTCAATGTCGTAGATAACACCATAGTTACGGCCATAATCGAAAGAGCCGTACTCGCCGAATTTCAGACCGGCAAAGCCCAGACGAGTCCAGGAGTTTGCACCTTCGCCTTCGGTGGTGTTTACCTTAATGTTGTATTCCCACTGACCATAGCCGGTCAGCATATCGTTAATCTGCGTTTCGCCTTTAAAGCCAAAACGGGCGTAGGACTGGTCGCCGTCGTCGCCTGCATTGTCAGAGAAGTAACGCAGACCATCAACTTTGCCGTACAGGTCGAGTTTGTTGCCATTTTTATTATAAACTTCAGCCGCATTTGCTGCGCCTGCCACTAATAACGCCGGGACAAGCAGTGCCAGAACTTTTCTGTTCATTATGTATTCCCTTATGATAATAATTTATATGAATATGTAGCCACTTCAACAAAACTACAAATTGATACTATTCTATGAAGTTCATGGAATTTAAAAAATAACATGTAACAAAGGTATTTAAAATATTTCAATTTGTTTCTGTTTGGTTTTTTATAATACAGACTATATAAGTAACTAAGAATATATATTCTATAATTATCATTTTTTATCAATGGGTTATGTTTTTTTATTTGATGGTTGTTGGTGTGAATATAATTTGTTTTTTATATGTATTTGATGCTTTGATTATGAAAAAACATAAAAAAAACCGGCATAAATGCCGGTAATGTGGGTAATGATAAAATAAATGATAAAAGGCTAATAACCGAATCATTCTGACACTTAATGCTGATAAAATAAAACGCTATCGCGGTGCGTAAAAATAAGTTGTTCTGGTTATAGGTTATTCTGCATCAGAGTGCGATTCAATCACCATTCCCTTATTTAACAGCAGGTTCAGCGCCAGACGTAACATTAACTGAGAATAAACTATTTGTGGAATGAATAGCCAGAACAGGTGGATGAGGTATTCCATAGTCGAAATGTGATTAATATCACATTATAATGTAATTAATGTCATATGACTTACATCACAAAAGCGGAGTAAAGTTTGAGTACCAGGGAGGACAACGCCACCCGTAGCATGGGCGGCAAATTAGCGTTATGGGTTTTTTATACCTTTTGCGGCTACTTCATCTGGGCGATGGCGCGTTGCGTGTGGCTGATGTCCGCCATACAAACCGAGCCGGTTCTCGGCCCAATCAGCACTCCTGGCAGCGCAACGGAAAAATGGCTTAACGCGCTTTCGCTGGGCGTCGTCTGGCTTATTCTGGGGAGTATTGCCTGGTATACCCGGCCTCGCAAAAACAGGGCTTATCCCGCCGACACTAAGCCAGAAACGCGCAAGTAAGCAGGGATGTAAAGTGGTGGCGGATATGTCAGGATAGCGAACCCTGTGCTCAGGCATGTAATAAAAATGGTCTGCTATAAAGAGAGGGCGTATGGACTCAGGATACTGGCAATCGCAGTTTGAAGACTGGCTACGTCACCACCATCAGGAACAGGATGCCGCCCATGACATCTTCCATTTTCGTCGTGTTTGGGCAACCGCGCAAACGCTGGGGGAAAACAGTCCTGTCGACTGGCTGGTGGTGCTATCGGCATGTTATTTCCATGACATCGTCAGCCTGGCGAAAAATCATCCGCAGCGGCATCGTTCTTCCATTCTGGCGGCGGCAGAAACCCGGCGTATTTTTCTGCGGGATTTTCCTGACTTTCCGGCAGAAAAACTGGCGGGCATTTGTCATGCTATCGAAGCGCATAGCTTCAGCGCAAAAATTGCGCCTACCACGCCAGAGGCAAAAATCGTGCAGGATGCAGACAGGCTGGAGGCGTTGGGCGCCATTGGTCTGGCGCGGGTCTTCGCGGTCTCCGGCGCGCTGGGCGTCGCGTTATTTGATGCCGACGATCCCTTTGCCGACAGACGGCCTCTTAACGATAAGCAATTCGCGCTCGACCATTTTCAAACCAAACTGCTGAAACTGCCGCTGACGATGCAGACCGAACGGGGCAAGTACCTGGCGCAGCGTAATGCGGATTTTCTGGTGTCGTACATGGCGAAACTGAGCGCTGAGCTGAAAGGCGACTATGAAACACGGGATGATGCGGTCATCCAGATGTTTGCTACGCATCAGTAACCCCTGTCGCTGAAACGTAAACCGCGTCATTTTATGTTAGTCTGTCGGCAATTATTTTTGGCCGGTTAAATGTATGCAGGAAAATATTTCAGTAACACACGCCCGGAACCTCATCGCCGACGACGCCGGAAGCGAGCTCCAGGCGATGCTGAGTCAATTGCTGGAAATCTACGATGTTAAAACGCTGGTGGCGCACCTTAACGGCCTGGGCGAACAGCACTGGAGCCCGGCCATCTTCAAGCGCGTAATGATGAACGCGGCATGGCATCGCTTGAGCGACAATGAACTCACCTGTCTTAAAACAGAGTTGCCGACGCCGCCAGCGCATCATCCACATTACGCCTTTCGTTTTATCGATCTCTTCGCGGGCATCGGCGGTATTCGCCGCGGATTTGAAGCGATAGGCGGACAGTGCGTGTTTACCAGCGAATGGAATAAGCACGCGGTACGGACATATAAAGCGAACTATTTTTGCGATCCGCTGCAACATCGCTTTAATGAAGATATCCGCGATATCACATTGAGCCACCGGGAAGGGGTCAGCGATGATGAGGCGGCGGAACACATTCGCCAGCATATTCCGCAACATGATGTCCTGCTGGCGGGCTTTCCCTGTCAGCCATTTTCTCTGGCGGGCGTTTCCAAGAAAAATGCGCTGGGCCGCGCCCACGGCTTTGCCTGCGAGACTCAGGGGACGTTATTTTTTGATGTCGTAAGAATTATCGACGCCCGCCGCCCCGCGCTGTTTGTGCTGGAAAACGTGAAAAACCTTAAAAGTCACGACCAGGGCAACACCTTCCGCATTATTATGCAAACGCTTGATGAACTGGGATATGACGTGGCGGATGCCGCTGACAATGGCCCGGACGATCCGAAAATTATCGACGGGCAGCACTTTCTTCCTCAGCATCGGGAACGTATTGTGTTGGTGGGATTCCGTCGCGATTTAAACCTGAAAACCGATTTTACGTTACGCAATATCGCCCGTTGTTATCCACCGCGCCGTCCGACGCTGGCAGAACTGCTGGAGCCCGTCGTCGAAGCCAAATATATCCTGACGCCGGTGCTGTGGAAATATTTATATCGCTACGCGAAAAAGCACCAGGCGCGGGGAAACGGTTTTGGCTATGGCATGGTTTATCCTGACAATCCGGAAAGTGTGGCGCGCACGTTATCTGCTCGCTACTACAAAGATGGTGCCGAAATTCTGATCGATCGTGGTTGGGATATGGCGAAAGGCGAAGTGAATTTCGACGATGCTGGCAACCAACAACATCGTCCCCGCCGACTCACGCCGAGAGAGTGCGCGCGTTTAATGGGATTTGAGGCGCCGCAAACGTACCAGTTCAGGATACCTGTCTCGGATACGCAGGCCTATCGCCAGTTTGGCAACTCCGTGGTGGTGCCGGTATTTGCTGCGGTAGCAAAGCTGTTGGAACCCAAAATTCACCAGGCGGTGACGTTGCGTCAGAGAGAGACGGTAGATGGCGGACGTTCACGATAAAGCCACGCGCAGTAAAAATATGCGCGCGATAGCGACCCGCGATACGGCTATTGAAAAACGTCTTGCTGGCCTGTTAAGCGCACAGGGGATTACGTTTCATACTCAGGACGCGACATTACCGGGCAAGCCGGACTTTGTGGTGAATGATTATGATTGTGTGATTTTTACTCACGGCTGCTTTTGGCATCATCACCACTGTTATCTGTTCAAAGTGCCGGCCACGCGAACGGCTTTCTGGCTGGAAAAAATCGGTAAGAACGTTGAGCGCGATGAGCGCGATATTCAGCGTTTACAGGCGCTTGGCTGGCGGGTACTGATCGTCTGGGAGTGCGCCTTGCGCGGGCGAGCGAAATTGAGCGACGCGGCGTTGGCGGAGCGCCTGGAAGAGTGGATCTGCGGCGGCGGCGCCAGCGCGCAGATCGACACCCAGGGGATTCATCTACTGGCGTGAATCTTCCGTTTTACACGGCGTGACCACCGCCTTGACAGGAAACAGGTACTTACCCAGAGTCACCAGCACTACGGCAAACACAATCACACCCAGCGCGGCCCATTCAACGGGCGATAACCTCTCACCGCCCAGGCCAGTGCCAAGTAACACGGCGACAACCGGATTCACATAGGCGTAGCTGGTCGCCAGCGCCGGACTGACGTTGCGAATCAGGTACATATAGGCATTAATGGCGATAATAGAACCGAACAACGCCAGGTAGCCGACGGCCATAAACCCCGATAAACCAGGCAGCGTGGCGAGCTTCTCGCCGGAAAGAAACGCCGCGCAAAGCAATACCACGCCCGCCGCCAGCATTTCAATCGCACCCGCCATCATGCCCACAGGCAGGGCGATGCGCGAGCCGTAAACGGAACCAAATGCCCAGCTCATCGAACCTATCAGGATCAAAATCGCGCCCCACGGATTGCCGCTTAAGTTGCCGCCGCTGTTCAGCAGAATAATCCCGGCAAGTCCAATGGCAATCCCCACCCATTCTAATTTGCGCGTTTTAATACCAAAAAAGTAGCTAAAGCACAGCGTAAATAGCGGGACAGTGGCGACCACGACGGCAGCAATGCCCGATGGCACGTTTTGATGCTCCGCCACCGTCACCAGACCGTTACCCACCGCCAGCAGCAGTAGACCAATCAGCGCGGCGTTGATGGTCTGGCGCAGCGGCGGAAGTTTTTCGCCGCGCAACAGCAAAAACGCCATGAGCAACATCCCCGCCGAGAGAAAACGTACGCCTGCCATCATCAGCGGCGGCCAGCTTTCAACGCCTATGCGGATAACAAAATAGGTAGACCCCCAAATGATGTACAAGGCAAAAAGCGCGCCAAAAAGAGGTAATAACTGCCGGAAACGCATAATCACTCACGGTGAAATAAAAAGGGTGAATATAGTAAACGTCAAAATTATTATGCTGGCGAGCATTATAATTGTCCTTTTGGAATAAAAAGGCGTTGACCCGCGCCGCCGGTTTCGGCATTGCGCGTTTTGCTACATACTTAACGTCTTAGAAGAAAAGACCGAGGAAATCATTTTGGCAGGAAGTAGCTTACTGACATTACTCGACGATATCGCCACGCTGCTGGACGATATTTCGGTAATGGGCAAATTGGCCGCGAAAAAAACCGCGGGCGTACTGGGGGATGACCTGTCGCTCAATGCGCAGCAGGTGACCGGCGTTCGCGCTAATCGCGAGCTGCCGGTGGTATGGAGCGTGGCGAAAGGATCATTAATCAACAAGGTTATTCTGGTGCCGTTGGCGCTGTTGATAAGCGCATTTATCCCGTGGGCCATTACGCCTTTATTAATGTTAGGCGGCGCGTTTCTCTGCTTTGAAGGGGTAGAAAAAGTCCTGCATACCTTTGAGGCGCGAAAACACAAAGAAGACCCGGCGGAGCGGCAAAAACGTCTTGAGGCGCTGGCTGCGCAAAACCCTTTGGCCTTTGAAAAAGATAAAGTAAAAGGGGCGGTCCGTACCGATTTCATTCTGTCCGCTGAAATTGTGGCCATTACCCTGGGGATTGTCGCGCAGGCGCCGCTGCTTAATCAGGTGTTGGTACTGGCGGGGATTGCGTTGGTTGTGACCATTGGCGTGTATGGCCTGGTGGGTATTATTGTCAAACTGGATGATATGGGGTACTGGCTGGCGGAAAAGCGTAGCGTGCTGGCGCAGGGCGTCGGTAAAGGATTACTGATTATCGCGCCCTGGTTAATGAAAGCATTATCCATTGTCGGTACGCTGGCGATGTTTCTGGTTGGCGGCGGAATTGTCGTACACGGTATTGCGCCGCTACACCATGCCATTGAACATTTTGCGCAGCAGCAGGGGGCTTTCATGGCGCATACGATCCCTGCGGGGCTGAATCTGGTGCTCGGCTTTATTATCGGCGCCATTGTGGTGGCGCTGGTGAAAGGTGTGGCGAAAATTCGCGGTGTTTCGCACTGATTTTCTACAATGAATTATGCAAAATTGTCCATCCTCGTCTAAGGTGAAAGCGTTTCATCTGATACAGGAGGCAGGTATGGTCTTTTCTGTCAGTGAGGAAGTTACCGTGAAAGAGGGTGGGCCCCGGATGATCGTCACCGGTTATTCCAGCGGAATGGTAGAGTGTCGCTGGTATGATGGTTTTGGCGTAAAGCGGGAGGCATTCCATGAGAATGAGCTCGTGCCAGGCAAGGAAAGGCGCGTGCGGGACGAAGCCCGATGACAAAACGCCCGGTTAATGCCGGGCGTTTTGCTGTGGAGAAAAAGAGTCGTCGCGCTGCGACATGCTGCTACCTGGTTATGCCAGGATTGAGTGGTATCCCTTGATGAGGTCTGGCTACCGTAAGCCATCAGGGGGAGTTGTATCAATAACCAGGAGTTACCAGGGTGCCGCACGAAACACTGTTAGACAATCAAGGCTGGTTTAAAAAGCTGGCGCGGCGTTTTGGTCCCGGTCATGTCGTCAACACCTGTTTTCTGATCGTGATGCTGTTCTCGACGCTACTTACCTGGAGGGAAGTGATGATACTGAAAGACGCGTATGTCGCCAGTCAGCGCAATCATCTGGGGAGCGTCGCGAATGTCCTTGACCGCCAACTGCAATTCAACATGGACAGGTTGATCTTTTTACGCAACGGTATGCATGAAGCGCTGGTGGCGCCGCTGGCTTTTTCCGCATTGCAAAGCGCGGTGACGCAGTTTGAGCAACGACGCGTCAGACATTTCTGGCAATTGGAGTTGGATAAGCGGCGGACATTGCCGTTATATGGCGTTTCCGATCAATTTGTCGCCCGGACGACGCTTCTTTCGCGGGAGAGTCGTGACCTGGCAAATGAATTAACCGCCACGCTGGAGTTAGGGTATCTGGCGCGTCTGGCGCGCTCATCAGCCATGCTGGCGCTGGAGACGATGTATGTTTCTCGCTCAGGGTTTTACCTCTCAACTCTCCCTACGGCGTACGGTAGCGATATTGTCTCCCGTTACTATCAGTACGTGACTCAGCCATGGTTTATCGAGCAAAGCCAACGGCGTAACTCACAGCGCGGCGTGCGGTGGTTTACCTCCGCACAGCCCTATGTTACTGACGAGCAGAAAAAAGTGACAGCCAGTCTACCGCTGGATCACGATAATTACTGGTATGGCGTACTGGCAATGGATATTCCCGTCGCGTCATTACAGCGGTTCCTGCGCGATGCGGCCGAAAAGGATATTGAAGGGGAATATCAGCTATACGATAACCATCTCCGTTTGTTGACGGACTCCGCGCCGGAACAACAAACCGCGAATACGTTAAATGACCGTGAGCGCGCCTTACTGGCGCGTGAAATAGAAAAAGATACCCTGGGCGGGCTGCGTTTAGGAACGCATTATGTAAGCTGGGAGCGGCTGGATCATTTTGATGGCATCCTGCTGCGCGTGCATACATTACGTGAAGGCATACAAGGGAATTTTGGCAGCATTAGTATCGCGCTGACGCTGTTATGGGGGCTTTTTACGGCGATGCTGTTGATCTCCTGGGGCGTTATTCGACATATGGTCAAAAACATGTTTGTTCTGCAAAATTCGCTGCAATGGCAGGCATGGCACGATCCGCTGACCCGGCTATATAACCGTGGCGCGCTGTTTGAAAAAGCGTCCAGGCTGGCAAAGCGCTACCGGGAAGCCCGCCAGCCATTTTCTGTGATACAGCTGGATTTAGATTATTTTAAAAGCGTTAACGATCGCTTTGGTCATCAGGCAGGCGATCGCGTGTTGTCCCATGCCGCTGGGCTCATTGGCAGCACCATTCGAGCGCACGACATCGCCGGACGGGTAGGGGGCGAAGAGTTTTGTATCGTGCTGCCCGGCGCGACGAAAGCGCAGGCGCTGCAGATTGCCGAACGCATACGCCAGCGCATTAATGACAAAGAGATTCTGGTGACGAAAAGCACGACGCTTCGTATCAGCGCGTCAATGGGGATCAGTAGCGCGGAGGAATACGGCGACTATGATTTTGAGCAGTTGCAGTCGCTGGCCGACAAACGGCTTTATTACGCCAAACAGTCCGGACGTAACCGTATTTGCGCCAGCGACGCGACTCAGGAGCGGGAAAAGAAATAGTCCATTCCTTCGCGCCAGCCATCCGGCCCTTCGTTCTGGCTACGGTAGACGCGCTGAGGATCGTCGTTACGCAAATGTACGCCCTCCCGGTTTAGCCCTTTAACGACAACCGCATAATCCATCACATCCAGTAAGGGCGCATCATTGGGGCCGTCTCCTAGCCCCAACGTCAGAGGACGCGCGCGCCACTGCCGACGATATGCTTCAATCAGCCAATTGGCAGCCTGATCTTTACCGGCGGAGGCGTCCAGCACATGCCAGAAACGGGCGCCATGGACAAATTGCAGTCCCAGGTCATTTAAACGGGCGACAAACTGCGCCATGCGTTCATCGCTATCGCGCCAGATCAGCGACACCGACGCTTCATGCAGACGGGTTAGGGCAGACTGTGCCCGGTTTAGGCCCGTCCATTCGCTTATCACCTGATCGTCAACGTCATCAAACGTGGTGAACTTAAACTGTTCCTTTTCACGCAACTTATGCAGGACGAGGCGGATTTCGTTGTGAGAAATACCGGCTATCAGACGGGGATAGTTGGGATGGTCTTCCCAATGAACGTCCAGTTGGATCACTGCGCCGTTTTCCGCAATCAGCGGCAGTCCCTGTAGATTTAACGTCGTCTGGAGCTGGAGCATTTCAGCCGCGGTTTTACTGCTACAGAGGATCACGGGCACGCCGCTTTCATGCAGGCGTGTAAGCCAGGGGGCCGCGGGCTGCCACTCAAAAGTGTGGCTGTTCAGCAATGTGCCGTCCAGATCGGTAAAAATCAGCAAGGGGTCATGGATTGAGAGCATTTTTTCCTCATTTTCCGTTGCAACGGCGGGCTTATTTCCAGGAAAAGTCCTAAAGCACACCCGAAAGAAGTCGAACGCTAACTGGAACCGATCCCGTCGCTTCCAGGCAGCACATGCGTTGTCACACTTTTGCTACCGAACTATTAGCGTGCTTAATCATTCATGTAAAAAATATTTACTTGTCATGCAAAAAAATTGCAGATAAGGTAAATCTCACATCAGATTTCCTGGTGTAACGAATTTTCAAGTGCTTCTTGCATAAGCAAGTTTGATCCCGACCCGTAGGGCCGGGATTTTTTTCGGCCATTTTTAACGGTTTACTTCTGTTACACTAAAATCATGAATATCCAGCTCGAATGCTTCAGCTAATTCATGCCATGTATGATATTCCCGTCCGTCTACGCTCACCCGCTCAGGATCTTCCTGGCTACGGTGAACCTCGCTTTCGCTGATTTCATTGATGGCCGCCAGTAGCGCATCTACATCGACGCTCACTTCGCGCTTGGCCGTATCACTGTACTCTTTTGCCGTTTTCATCTTCACCACCTCACGGGTTCCTGACAGCCTAAGTATAGACCGTTGAGAAAACCAGCAAACACGCCGGCAAGGCGCTGTCAGACGCAGAAAATTGTTCTACACTGGCACAAAGCGACAGGAGGAAAATGATGAAGGTGAATGATCGGGTAACCGTTAAAACGGACGGCGGTCCCCGCCGACCGGGCGTGGTACTGGCAGTGGAAGAATTTAGTGAAGGCACAATGTACCTGGTTTCGCTGGAGGATTACCCGCTCGGCATCTGGTTCTTCAATGAGTCAGGTCACCAGGATGGTATTTTTGTCGAGAAGGCGGAGCAGGACTAATTGAGCCGGACTGGAGGTACATTGCCAGTCCGGATGTCTCAGCGCATGTTAACAAAAATGCCGTTAGTGACGTTATCTGTCAGCCGTACTACGTGATAGATCACTTGTTTATTATGCGTTTTTATCTTTCTTTTTATATTCCCCTTATGGGAGGATACTGTTTTTGCTTTAATATTCATTCTGTCAGAAATCTGAATGGTTCCCTGACCTTCCATCCACATTCGCAACATGCTGGATTCAGTTCGACTTAACGATAATGTTGGTAAATTTATGGTTCCTGAAATACCCGACTCTTTTTTCAGAATATCGCCAAGAAGGGTATCCAGCGAGTCAGGTTTAATCGATTTCGAGCTAATCAATAAGTTTTTTCTTACTAATAAATATTCATCAAAATGCACATTAGCAATTGCCATAAAAACAATAAATAACGTGTCAGGATGTTGATTAATGATTTGCTTTATTTGTTGACTGTCTGAAGGCGTATGAATGAAACAGTCCTCATTAATAAACACCACCGAAGGCTGATGCGCGCCACAAGCGATAGCGAGTTCGTCAACGGTTTCGATGTCGTTGATTTCCCTTTTTTTCACCCCTCTGCTGACCAGATACCCGCTTAACCCTAGCCGGGTGTAACTGCACAAATCCATAATAATCGTTGACATGGCATACCCTCACTCAATGCGTAACGATAATTCCCCTTACCTGAATAACTCACCATAATCAGACGGAACACGAATAGTCACCTTAGACAACGCTTACGCGGTTTTTCAGGCGAACTTACTATCCCGTAAAGTTACATATAATTTGCCAGGAATCATCTTAAAGTAAAGTGAATGTTGCGTTATGTGAGTGAAGTAAAAACAAATAAGGGGCAGTGGATATATCCTGGTGAATGTTTTTTAAAATTTATTTTCGGATAAACCTTAGTAAAACAGGATAAAAATTATGGGTTATTATTTATCGGCATCTCGCTAACAATATCAGCAAGCAAATTGAAAATTTCGCTGAATAAATGTTCGCAAAACGGCGCAATTAATGGCATTAGCGCGGCCATCAGCATAATGCCGACGGTGAGGGTAAGCGGGAAACCGATAACAAATATCGAGAGCTGCGGCGCCATGCGGTTTAATAGCCCCAGCGCCAGGTTGAGCGTAAGCAGGAGGGTAATGACCGGCAATGCCAGCATCAGTCCGTTTAAGAAAATGAGCCCTCCGGCCCTGGCGAGCGCCATAAATGCATTACTGTTCACCGGGTTACTACCGATGGGCAGGGTGTGGAAGGTATCGACCAGCAGCGAAATAAGCCACAAATGGCCATTAAAGGTGAGAAACAGTAGCATGGCGAGCATATCCATAATACGCGCCAGAACCGGCATATTCAGGTGGCTGCCCGGGTCGACGAAGGTGGCAAAGGAAAGCCCCATTTGCAGACCGATAAACTCACCTGCGGTACGCACCGCCGCAAAGGCGAATTGCATGGTAAATCCCAGCGCAATACCGATCAGAATTTGTTGCATCGCCAGCCATAAGGCGGCAATAGAAAAAAGCGGCGTATCGTTTGCCGGTAGCGACGGCGCGATAACAAGGGTAATCATTATTCCCAACCCCAGTTTTACCCGCTTGGGAATAGCGCGCTCGCTGAGAATGGGCGCCGTTGAAATCAGCGCCAGTACGCGCAGCAAAGGCCAGAAATAGAGATGCAGCCAGTATAGCCATTGCTCGCTTGTAACCTGGATCATCGTTCTGTTTATCCGATGATATAAGGTAAATTGCTGAACAGAGTGCGCACGTAATCCAGCAGCAGGTTGAGCATCCACGGGCCGGCAACGATAATTGCGATGAATACCGCGACGATTTTAGGGATAAACGACAGCGTCATTTCATTAATCTGAGTCGCGGCCTGCAAGATGCTGATAATGAGGCCGGTAATCAGCGCGACGAGTAACAGCGGCGCAGCCAGGGCGAGAGCGACTTTCATCGCCTCGGTGCCCATCATCATGACGGATTCAGGAGTCATTTTGCGCCTCTAACTGTAAAAGCTTTGGGCCAGCGACCCCATAAGCAATTGCCAACCATCGACCAGCACAAACAGCATCAGCTTAAACGGTAGGGCGATTGTCGCTGGCGGCACCATCATCATCCCCAACGCCATCAATACGCTGGCGATCACCAGGTCGATAATCAAAAAAGGGATGAAAATCGTAAAACCGATCTGAAACGCCGTCTTTAATTCGCTGGTGACATAAGCGGGCAGGAGGATACGCATCGGTACTGCTTCCGGTCCCTGTAACGGACCGCTATTGGCCAGACGGGCAAACAGCGCCAGATCGGCTTCGCGGGTTTGGCGCAGCATGAACGCGCGTAACGGTTGCGCGCCTTTATCCAGCGCTTCCTGCATAGAAATTTTCTGCTCGCTAAACGGCTGGTAAGCATCCACGTAAATCTTGTCAATGACGGGCGACATAATAAAAAAGGTCAAAAACAACGCCAGCCCGAGTAACACCTGATTTGGCGGTGCCGAGGGCGTGCCCAGCGCGTTACGCAACAGGCCAAAAACAATGATGATACGCGTGAAGCTCGTCATCATCAGTAAAATCGCCGGCAGAAACGTCAGCGAGGTGATGAAAACCAGCGTCTGGACGGATAATGACCAGCTTTGGCCTCCGCCCGCTAATGGTTGGCTGATAAGCCCCGGCAGTTGCGCAGCGGCGGCGGGACTAAAAAGCCACAGACCCGCCAGAGAAAGGAATAACAAACGGCGCATCAGGATCTCCCGGAACGCTTGAGTAAGCTCTTCATCATGTTCTGGAAATCCGCCGGTGGGGCAACGGGTGCTTCCGTGTCATTCTCCGCGGGCGGCAGGGTGTGCAGCAGGTTGATCTGCGAGGCGGTCACGCCCAGTACCAGGCGCGCATTTTCGACCTCGACAATCACCACGCGTTCGCGCGGGCCAAGCGAGGCGCTGGCTGACACCTTCAGTCCCCGGACGCTATTTCCTTTTGGCGCGAATCCCATACGCTTAATCACCCAGGCCGCCGCCAGAATGAGCGCAATAATGCCAATTAATGCGCCGCTCACCTGCATGAGCGGCGATCCGGCTGGCGCGGTGGGCTGAGAAACCGTGGCTTCTGTCTTCATCATTAACGACTCAAACGACGCATACGCTCGGATGGCGTAATAATATCGGTGATACGTACGCCGTATTTATCCGCCACGACGACCACTTCACCCTGGGCAATCAGGTAGCCATTAATCAGGATATCCAGCGGCTCGCCCGCCAGCCCGTCCAGCGCGACGACCGACCCCTGCGTCAGACGCAGCAGTTCTTTAATGGTCATTCGCGTGCGGCCCAGCTCTACGGTCAGTTTGACCGGGATATCCATAATCAGATCGATATCCTGCATAGCACCGCTGACATCGCCGCCGCCAAGCTGTTGGAAAACCGCGTCGGCGGCGCTTTTAGTGGTGGTCGCTTTTTGCTCGTTTAACGCGTCAGCCCACAGATCATCCAATGCGCCAGTATTCTCATCGGACGGATTATTCATGTCACTCATTTGGGCTGTTCCTCATTCAGCGAATTCAAAATTGGGTTGATCAAATGTTCTACGCGTAGCGCATACTGTCCGTTTACGGTGCCATATTGGCTGGTGAGTACCGGAACGCCGTCCACATGAGCAATAATGCGGTCGGGTTTTTCAATCGGCAGTACATCGCCGGGTTTCAGCTTCAAAATCTGGGAAAGACGTAACGGAATATCGGCAAAATTGGCCACCAGCTCCAGTTCAGAGTGCTGAACCTGGCGCACCAGGTTATCACGCCAGTTCTGATCTTCATGGCGCGAGTTTTCCAGCGGCGGATTCACCAGCAGCTCACGCAGCGGCTCGATCATGCTAAATGGCAGACAGATGTTAAATTCACCGGTCAGATTGCCGATCTCCACATGAAACGGCGTATTGACGACGATATCGTTCGGCGAGGTGGTGATATTGGTAAATTTCACCTGCATTTCGGAACGCACATACTCCACTTCCAGCGGATTAATGGCTTTCCATGCGTCGCTATAGCCTTCCAGCGCCAGTTTCAGCATACGGTTGATGACACGCTGTTCCGTATGGGTAAACTCGCGGCCCTCGACTTTGGTCGGAAAACGGCCGTCGCCGCCGAACAGGTTATCGACGGCAATAAACACCAGACTCGGCGAGAACACCACCAGCCCGGTGCCGCGTAGCGGCTTCAGGTGGATCAGGTTCAGGTTGGTCGGTACCGGCAGGTTACGCGCAAATTCGTGATACGGCTGAATACGTATGGCACCCACGGTAATATCCGGGCTGCGGCGCAGCAGGTTAAATAATCCCATCCGGAACTGGCGTGCGAAACGCTCGTTAATAATCTCCAGCGCCTGCAAGCGTTCACGCACGACGCGACGCTGGGTATTGGGATCGTAAGGGCGAATATCGCTATCGCTTGCGATACCGGGAGTGGGTTCGTCTTTGGTGTCGCTGTCGCCGTTCAACAGCGCATCGATTTCAGCCTGAGAAAGAATACTATCGCCCATATCGTTACCGCAGAATAAAAGCTGTATAAAGCACGTCAGTGACGACCTGTTTTGGTTGTCCGGCAACGAGCGGCGCGGCCAGTGTCTCTTTAATGGCGGCAATCAGTTTTTGTTTGCCAGCTTCTGTTGAGAGCTCGGCGGCATTCTGACGGGAAAACAACAACAGCAGACGGCTGCGCACTTCCGGCAGATATTCATTTAATCGCGCGCGCGTCGCTTCGTCTTTCAGACGCAGGGTCACGCCGATATACAACACGCGATCCGCATCGCCCAGATTGACGGTAAACGTATCCAGCGCAAAAAATACCGGCGCGGGCGGCGGAGCCGGTTCCGCTTTAGCGTTCGTGGTCGGTTGCTGCTGCATACGCCAGTAGCTATAACCGGCGGTCGCGCAGGCGGCGAGGGTAATCAACACCAGCAAAGGTATCCAAATCGAGCGTTTGCTCTTTTTGTTAATCGCGGAGTCAGTCATCTGATACGGGCTTCCTGTTTCGGTACTGCTTATTGGCTGATTATCCCGTGTCCTGTCCACGACAAAGCGTGGAAAAGACGCGGATAATCATGCTACCTCTGGCGTTAGGCGAAGATATCCACTGCGCCATTGCCGCGCGCGGCGGCCTGAAGCGAGGCCGGCGCCGCTAACGCTATGTCATCTTCAGCGCCAAACGCGTCCGTGTGTTGGGCGCGGGAAGACTGTTGTTGCGACGAAGACTGCTGCTGTCCGGCAAAGCTTTCGCTACTGATACTGCTTTGTCCCAACTGAATGCCGCTTTCCGCCAACTGGGTGCGCAACATGGGCAGGGCGGCTTCCAGCGCGGCGCGGACATGGCTGTGCGGCGATACCATCTGGAGCTGCGCCTGATTGTCATCCAGCTTGAGCGAAATATGCACCTGACCTAACTCTTCCGGATGCAATCGAAGCTGCGCGCTTTGCTGTCCCTGACGCGTAAATAACATGACCTGCTGACTGAACGTTTGCTGCCATTCATGGCTGCCTAACGGCGCGCTGAGTACCGGGGCTGAGGCGACAGGTAGCGGTTGCGCCGTGGCGCTGCTGAGCGTCGGCATTGCCGCGCCATGCGTTACTGGCGCGGGCGGGCTATCCACCTCCACTTTCGCGCTGGTCGCGGCGGCAGCGACTACCAGCGGCGTCAGTGCTGGCCCCGTGGCGCGATCGTCGCTGGCGCGCGCAAGCGACGCCTCGGTTTTCCCTTTTTCATGCTCGCTAAAAGAGAGCGTATGTGTCTCTTCCTGCGGCGCCGATGGCATGTCGCCGCGTAACAGTGACGGCAAGGCGATGTGATTTTCAGCCGGCGTTTCTCCGGCGACAGGCGTCGCGACAGGTTGTCCGGGCAGCATGGCGAATAAGGCGCTCAGACTGGCAAGATCCTCATCGCTCAGCGCGGGCGTTTTCTCATCATGCTGCGCCGTCTTACTCAGTGCGGCCAGAGCGCTGGTTTTCAACGATGGCGTTAGCGTAGACAGTAGATGCTGCGCTTGTGTCAGATCGGTAAGCGTTTCATCCGTCGCATTCGCTTTTTGCGCCAGCAGGTCGGCAAGCTTCACCGCCTGGCCCGGCTCGCCATGTTGGGTCAGTAGCTCTTTCGATAACTTGCCGCCTGCCGCCTGTAAATCGGCCAGCGTGATGCGGGCGTCTTTGCCCTGTGCGCCGTCTGCGCCTAACGCGCCCGCCAGGAGCGCCAGAAAGTCCTCGGCTGAACCGGTGGTTTTTCCTGACGTCAGACCCGCGGTCATGTCGGTATCGGTGGTGATCAGTTGGGGCAGGGTGATCATTCGGGTTTCCTCATTGCTGCACGCTGAGCAAATTCATCCATCTTTTTCTGATCCATGCGGTTTTCAGCTAACAGCGCTGCCGCGGTTTGTCGGTCCTGTAAGGTTTGCCAGGCCTGAAGTCGCTGCTTTTTCTCACGCCAGCTCTTCAGCGCCAGGTCGACTTTTTGCGTCCACTGCGTAAGCTGGAGGCGATGCTGCTCTATCGCCTTTTCCAGTGTCTGAATAAACTGCTGATAGTTGATCCAGCGATTACTGGCGATGCCGTTGCCCATATCGGTGTTCAAATTACTGCGATACTCATTCTGATAATCGATCAGCATTTTGAGCTGTTCTTCCGCCTGTTGGCAGCCGCGACGCATTTCGCCCAGTAAACGCGCCGCGTCATCTACCTCTTTTTCGGCCAGATCTTTGAGTGTTTCCAGAGCGCCATGTTGTGCCATGATCGTCGCCCTCCTGCTTTATCACACCGTCGGGAAAATTAAATCGAGCGCCTGCAGAGAGTCCTCCCAGTCGGCCCGTTCAAAAATGCCTTGCTGTAAAAACGCTTCCAGTTGCGGCCATAAGGTAATGGCTTTATCGAGCATCGGATCGCTGCCTTTGGCATAGGCGCCGACGCTGACCAGATCGCGGTTACGCTGGAAACTGGAAAGCAACTGTTTAAATAGCCGTACCCGCGCATAGTGCTGCTCGGTAATGAGCGCGGTCATCGCCCGGCTGATTGACGCCTCGATATCAATGGCCGGATAGTGCCCGGCCTCCGCCAGACGGCGGGACAAGACAATGTGCCCGTCGAGGATTGCGCGTGCCGAGTCGGCAATGGGATCTTGTTGGTCGTCCCCCTCGGTCAACACGGTATAAAACGCGGTGATAGAGCCACCGCCGTGGATGCCATTACCGGCACGCTCGACCAGCGCCGGCAGCTTTGCGAACACCGAGGGCGGATAACCTTTGGTGGCTGGCGGTTCGCCGATTGCCAGCGCAATCTCACGCTGCGCCATTGCATAGCGCGTCAGCGAATCCATAATCAGCAACACATGCTGTCCGCGATCGCGAAAGTCTTCGGCGATGCGGGTGGCATAGGCGGCGCCCTGCATTCGCAGCAGCGGCGAGACATCCGCCGGGGCGGCGATCACCACCGAACGCGCGCGACCGTCGGGGCCGAGAATATTTTCGATAAAATCTTTAACTTCGCGGCCACGTTCGCCGATAAGTCCCACGACAATCACGTCCGCCCGCGTGTAGCGCGCCATCATGCCAAGCAGAACCGATTTACCAACGCCGGAACCGGCAAAGAGTCCCATACGCTGACCGCGCCCTACGGTTAACAACGCGTTGATAGCGCGTACGCCGGTATCCAGCACATGTTCGATTGGCGTTCGCTGTAGCGGGTTAAACGGCGGCGTGATTAACGCGCCGGTTTCCAGCGTATCCGGCGCAGGCAGTCCGTCGAGCGGTTTACCGCCGCCATCCAGCACCCGACCAAGCAGGGCCGGGCCGAGCGGTAACTGTTTGCCGCTTTGCAGACCGTCGCCATGCCCGTTACGGGCGTAAACGCGGGCACCGGGCAGAATGCCTTCGACCTCTTCCAGCGGCATTAGAAACAGACGCTGGCCGTTAAAACCGACGACTTCTGATTCCACCTCTTTGGTTTCAGGGCCGTCCTGGCGCTCAATAATGCAGGTGGCGCCCAGCGGAAGCTGGAGACCGGTGGCCTCCAGTACCAGGCCAGTGGCGCGGGTTAAACGTCCATAACGACGCACCGCCGGCAATAACGCCATTTTGGCTTCAAAGTTGTCGAGCGCGGTAAGCCAGCGGGTCAGGCGCGTGGTCATCAGAGCACTCCCGGCGCCGCCAGGCGACACAACTCTTGCCAGCGAGTGGCGACGCTGGCGTCCAGATCGCCCTCATCGGCAGAGACTTTACACCCGCCGTGATGCAACGTTGGATCGCCGCGTAACCGCCATCCGTGAAGACTGAGCGTGGCGCCCAGCATCTCTTCCACCCGCTGTAAGTCGTCCGGATGCACGCGCAACTGCGGCTTGCCGCTAAAGAGCGGCTCTTGCTGCAACAGTTGTTGGATCTGTTTAATCAGCGCTGAGTTGTCCACCGCCGGCGTTTGGCCGATGACCTGACGTGCGGCCTCCAGGGCCATTTGCATCAGCCGTGAGGCGATAACGCTATCGAGCGCGTCAAGCGTGTTCTGAAACTCGCTCACTAACTGCTGCATACGGGCATGAATCGGCGCCTGCTGCGTCTGCGCCTGGGCTTGTCCTTGCTCCAGCCCCTGCGCTAACCCTTCCTGGTATCCCTGCGCGTGTCCTTTTTGCCGTCCCTCCGCCAGCCCGGCGTTATAACCTTGTTCATGGGCCTGTATTTTTAGCTGCGCCAGCTCCTGCTCCAGCTGCTGTTCGGCAGTGAGTTCGGGCTCCGGCGTATCTTCTGTCAAGGTCACGTTATCAGCCTCAACCGGCACAAAAGTTTCTGGCGGCGGGGCGAGATCGTCGGGGGTCCAGACTTGCCACGGCAATTCATTAGACATAGGTATCCTCGCCGCTGCCAATCACCATTTCGCCGGTTTCCGCCAGACGACGCACAATAAGCAGAATCGCTTTCTGCTCGTTTTCCACCTGAGACAGACGAACCGGGCCACGGTTGGCAAGGTCGTCGCGCAGGATATCGGCGGCGCGCTGGGACATATTGCGCAGGAACTTCTCGCGTAATGGCGGTTCGGCGCCTTTCAGAGCGATCAGCAGCGATTCGGAATCCACTTCCTGCAGCAGACGCTGGATACTGCGATCGTCCACATCCACCAGATTTTCGAACAGGAACATCTCGTCGATGATTTTCTGCGCCAGTTCGCCGTCGAATTCGCGCACAGCGGTAATAACCGCTTCTTCCTGCTGCGTTTTCATCAGGTTGATAATTTCCGCCGCGGTTCTTACGCCACCCATTTTGCTGCGTTTCAGGTTCTGACCATCGAGCAGGCCATTCAGCACTTCGGTCAACTCCGCCAGCGCCGCCGGCTGTACGCCGCCAAATGTCGCGATACGCAGCATCACATCATGACGCAGACGCTCGTCAAACAGCGCCAGAATATCGGCGGCCTGACTGCGTTTGAGGTGGACCAGAATGGTGGCGATAATCTGCGGGTGTTCGTCGCGAATCAGGTCGGCGGCACTCTGCGGTTCCATAAAGTTGAGCGTTTCGATACCGCTGGTGGTATCGCGCGTTTCCAGAATATCTTCCAGCAGGCTGGAGGCGCGTTCTTCGCCCAGCGCTTTAACCAGTACGGAGCGCAGGTATTCGTTGGCGTTGATATTCAGCGCGGCGAACTGCTCCGCTTCTTGCTCAAACTCTGATAGTACGTCCGTCAGTTGTTTGTTGGAGATCTGACGCACGTTAGCCATCGCCGTACTTAACGCCTGTACTTCGCGGGTGGAGAGGTGTTTAAACACCTCTGCCGCCCGGTCTTCGCCAATGGTCATCAACAAAATGACGCTTTTATCGGTACCGCTAAGATTACTCATGATCGTTACTCATCCACTGGCGAATGACCAGCGCCACCACGCGCGGATCGTTGTCTGACATTTCGCGAATACGCTGGCTCATCACCTCAGCGCCCAGACGCTGGTTAGCCCGGCGTTGCTGGAGCTGCTCGTCTTTGCTAAGGCGTACTTCCACGGCTTCTTCGGTTTCCTGGCGAACCTGCGCCTGTTCCTGCGCCGCTTTCGCTTCTTCAACGCGGCGCGTCAACTGCGGACGTACCGCTTTGCGCCACAGAATCCAGGCCACCACCAGCACCAGCAACCAGCGACCTGCCGCGAGCAACTGATCGATAAAGGACTGCTGTTGCCAGAAGGGCAGTTCGCCGCCGGTGTTATCCACTGCGCTAAACGGTGAATTCACCACATTTAGCGTATCGCCGCGTTTATCAGAAAAACCCATCGCTTCACGGGTTAAATCCTCGATCTGTTTCATCTGATCGGCGGTCAATGGCAGCGGTTTGCCATCCGCCAGCGTTTTGTAATTCACCACGACGGCCACGGAGAGACGCTCAATATCGCCCACATTCATTTTGGTGTGACGAATGGTGCGGTCCACTTCGTAGTTACTGGTTTCATTACGCTGTGTACTACGCGGGCCAGCACTGTTACTGTTGGTACTGGTGCTGGTTTGTGGCGTATTCTGCGCGTTTTGTTGATTGGTCGGCGGCGTGGCGATCGGCGCCTCGTTAGGCGGCGCTGGTTGGTTCGACAGCGCGCCAGGCACGCCGCCGGGATAGCCCGCGCCTACCTGTTCGCTAATATTCAACTGACGTGAACGCAGAGTGGCCTTCGACGCATCGCCGTTCGGGCTGTAGTGCTCTTCCGTCTGCTCTTTATTGGCAAAATCCAACTGGGCGGTTACCTGAGCGTGAACATTACCGTTCCCGACGATAGGCGACAGAATGGCTTCGATACGGCGTTGGATACGGCTTTCCACATCATTAGCAAATTTTAATTGCGCGTCATTAAGGTCGCGACCGCTGGTATTGGATTGCGTGAGCAGATGACCGGATTGATCGACCAGAGTGACGTTTCCTGGCGGCAAACCGGCGACAGCGCTGGAAACCAGATGTACCACGGCGCTAATTTGTCCTTCATCCAGCGCCCGTCCCGGTTCCAGTGTGACGGTGACGGAGGCGGAAGGGGATTTTTGTTCCCGCACAAATAGCGACGGCTTTGGCATCGCCAGGTGAACGCGGGCGCTTTTTACCGGCCCCAGCGTCTCGATCGTCCGGGCCAGTTCACCTTCCAGCGCGCGCTGATAATTCACCTGCTCGCTGAACTGGCTGATACCGAATTTTTCCTGATCAAGCAGTTCAAAGCCTACCGCGCCGCCTTTAGGCAGCCCCTGCTGCGCCAGACGCAGACGCAGTTCATGCACTTTGTCGGCGGGCACTTCAATCGCGCCGCTGCCATTGGCAAAGCGATAGGGGATATTCATCTGGGTCAACTGCGCGACGATCGCGCCGCCGTCCTGATCGGAAAGGTTGCTAAATAGCGTGCGGTAATCGGGCGTTTTGGCCCACAGCACCATCGCAACGACGATCGCCACGGCAGCGGAACCCGCCACAATTAACGGAATTCGGGGATTCGCGCGTAGGCGATTAAGCCACTCGAGAGGTTTAGGTTGGGTTGCAGTCGATGCAGTCGCACTCATCTCGCACCTCGTGACTGATCGTGGACGGCGTTTTTTGCAAAGTGGAACAAGACTCACTCCCGGGTCAGCAAACTCGAAAAATTGACGGTCTCATTATTTGTGGTTTCGAATTTTTCTATGCGCTAAAAACCGAGGTTTTTTATCGTTATTTAACGCCTTTATCTTATTGACAAACTGGTAATCTCTGCTGCGTAAAAAATCATCCAGGGGAATAGCATGGCAGCAATACAGGGGATTGAAGGGGTTATTAGCCAGTTACAGGCGACGGCGATGGCCGCGCGCGGGCAAGACACGCACTCGCAGTCGACGGTGAGTTTTGCCGGCCAGCTACATGCTGCGCTGGATCGTATTAGCGACAGACAAGCGGCGGCGCGCGTTCAGGCGGAAAAATTCACTCTGGGTGAGCCGGGCATTGCGCTTAATGACGTGATGGCCGATATGCAAAAAGCGTCCGTCTCTATGCAAATGGGGATTCAGGTGCGCAACAAGCTGGTCGCCGCGTATCAGGAAGTCATGTCCATGCAGGTTTAAGCCAGGGCTGACAACACATCCGCAGCGAACTCCCGGGCGCTTACCTACGTCAGCGGCGGGGGACGCGACGCCCATGCAACCAGTGCGTGATTATGTGGGCTTATTTTTGCGAGGCGCGCTCATTTTATTGATAAGCGGGTTGCACATTGTTGCAGGGATTTATTAAAAATAGGGTACGCCTGTTTACTAACGCCATTCATTCCTACTATTCGTTCTGATGCTATTGTCATTGAGTTTGCAATCCAGAATGTTCCTGCAATATATGCGCCGTTGCGATAATACACGGTAAATTCTTTATTAATGCCTGGAATATCTGTTTCATGGAGATCCAGTATATACCCATACGGGGACAGATTATCAGCGAGACAGCGGGCAATGGCGCTCGGATGTGCATTGACCACTGTGACGGGTGAATAACGGGCAGCGGCAAGACAGACGACTCCAATAATGGAGATGAAAATAATTTTTATCATTTTTTTGGCTTCTGCTGTGCATAAATAAATCATCACCTGATGATGTCAGTGAGTAAAAATATAAATACCTGATAGTCTTTTATGGCGTAGACGGAAAATAATAATTGTTTTATGTTTTGATTAAAATAACCCTGGATTTTTCATCGGCTCAGACAGAATTAAAACGGTATACGTTATATAATAGATTTATGCCACGGCGCACAAGACGACCTTGTCTGATTTCTTTTATGCGTTGTAGATTTTTGCCGGTTATGCCGTAAAAGGTCTCCCGCCGTAACGTACAGCGGGAGTATGCGCTTATTTTTGAATCAGATAACGAATTGTCGGGCCATCCTGTTGGATATCCAGCACCGTATAGCCGTGATTGCGCGCATCCAGTGGAATATTATTAATGGATTGCGGACAGTCGCTCACCACTTCCAGGATCTCACCTTTTTTTAGCTGCGGCATCGCTTCCAGAGTGGCGACCGCCGGGTACGGGCAAGGTTCGCCAACCATATCCAGACGGTAATCAGGGACGATATTTTTCATACAGATTCCTTAGCAGGCGTCAGCCCCGCACGGCGGAAAAAACGTTTTTCCCAGCCGATGATTAACATCAGCGCGGTAAATAACAACAGATAGGTGACCAGCAGACCGCCCAGCGGACCAAAGGTATTCAGCAGGTTAACTTTATCCCAACTGGTCGCCAGCGCGGGCGCGAAATCATCCCAGTAGTAAGCCAGGATGGTCGAACCGATGACATTGCCGAGGCCTACCCACCAGTAATGCACCTGGCCTTCTACGGCGCGGTACATCCAGCCGGTTTCGCAGCCGCCCGCCAGCACGATGCCAAAACCGAACAGCAGTCCGCCAATGACCGCATTCGGGCCAGCCCACATAATTTTAGGTGCAACGCCCAACTGCACGTAGCTGAAAATACCAATGGCGCTGACCGCCATGCCGAAAATAATCGCTTTCGCCATATGGGCGCGTCCGGAGATCCACAGATCGCGAAAGGCCGAGGTAAAGCAGATTTGCGCGCGTTCGATCAGCAGCCCAAACCCGACGCCGAACAGCATCGCCAGCCCCAGTTTCGGCTGATGCATTGCCGTTAATAACGCCCAGCCAATCATGCCGATAAAGACCAGCATACCGAGCCTGAAACGCCGTCTTGCCTGATCCGGTTTCTGCGTCAGTGGCGAAGCCGCGGAGACCTTCTGCATTTTCACCGGTATGCGAAATATCGGCAGCAACGTAAAGCGGGCGCCGAACCAGGAGCCGATAGCGGTCGCCAGCGCAAAGAACCACGCGTGTAGGGAGAACTGCGGGATCCCGGTAAAAAAGGCGGCCAGGTTACACCCCATCGCCAGACGCGCGCCGAAGCCAGCGATAATGCCTCCGGCCACCGCCTGTACGATACGGATTCGGCTGCGCGGCATACGCAGTTTTACGTTGTTGGCCCACAGCGCCGCGGCGAAACAGCCGCCGAACATGCCGAGGATCATCATGCCGTCGATACGCGTCAGCGGCGTACCTTCCAGATGAATCAGCTTGTAGTAGCCCCACTGTTCGGCATGAACGCCAAAAAGCTGCAAAATTTGCCCGCCCCAGCGGGTAAATTCGCCCGTCACGGCCCAAAACGTGCCGGTGATGCCAAAATAGTAGGTAGAGAGAATACCGGCTGCGATCACCGCAGGGGCCGGCGCCCAGAATTTAATTAACCAGGTTTGCTTGAAGTGTTGCCATGACATGTGTTTAGCCTCTGAACTCAGAAGGTGTGAAACAAGAAGTGCGCATACTACACCGATCACAGAATTTGCCTACACCTAATAAGCGGTAATACCGACTGGATCAAATTGCGGCCAGCGCCTGGAAAGGCTGGCGGCGTCAGGGCTTTAATGCCACAATTCTTCTTTCTTCTGATGCAGGATGAATGATGAAAAAAGTAGCGATCGTTGGCGCATTGCTGGTTCTGGCCGGATGCGCCGAGGTGGAAAACTATAATGATGTGGTGAAAACGCCCGCGCCGGCCGGTCTGGAAGGGTACTGGCAGTCAAAAGGCCCGCAACGTAAGCTGGTGAGCCCTGAAGCTATCGCCAGCCTGGTGGTGACTAAAGAAGGCGATACGCTGGACTGCCGCCAGTGGCAGCGCGTTATTGCTCTGCCGGGCAAGCTGACCATGCTCTCCGATGACTTAACCAATGTTACGGTTAAGCGTGAGCTCTATGAGATTGAGCGCGACGGGAATACCCTGGAATATGATGGCATGACGCTGCAACGGGTCGCTCGTCCGACGCCGGAGTGCGCCGCCGCGTTAGAAAAAACGCCGCTGCCGACGCCGCTGCCGACGCCGCTGCCGTAATTTCGCTTCCCGGCAGCGCTCTGCCGCCGGGAACGCTCATCACACGTCCTCAATGACCCACACGCTGACGCTGCCTGCGTTGCAGAAGAACGTCGCTTCGCCTTGATCATTAGTTACAACATACTCATCCCGGTTTCCCAGAAAATCACGCCAGGTCTTGTTAGCGTAATTGTCGCCGAGCAGGAGGGTTTTTTCACCGTCGTCGCCATTGGAAAGTACGACCACACAGCCTGGATTCTCTTCAGTACCGCTGCGACTAAAGGCGATACAGTTAGGATGATCGAAAAAGAGTGTTTGTATACCGTGCGCAAAACGCTGACGAGCGAGGATCAGCCGATCCAGTTGGTTAATCACCGGCATGTCGACCCGACAGGTCTCGCCATTTTCGCCGCTATCCTCATAGCTGGCGCCGTATAAATCGGGATAAAACACTGACGGCACGCCGTTTTCACGAAGCAGGATCAGCGCATAGGCCAATGGTTTGAACCAGGGTTCTACCGGCGCTTCCAGCGCCTGTAACGGTTGTGTATCGTGGTTAGCGACCAGCGTCACCGCATGAAAAGGGTCGGCTTCTACCAGCGTGCCGGTGAAAATGTGGCGCATGTCATACTCCGCGCCCTGGCGCGAGGCCTCGTGAAATTTCATCTGCAACGGCGCGTCGAACAGCATGGTTTTCCCGTCGACCTGATCGATGTACGTTTGCAGTTTATCCACTTCATGCGACCAGTATTCTGCGACAATAAACAGCGGTTTTGGCGCAACCGCCTGTACATGCTCAATCCATTCTTTATAAAACCAGGCGGGTATATGTTTTACCGCGTCCAGGCGAAAGCCGTCACAGTGGGTTTGTTCCATGACCCAACGAGCCCAATATTTAATCTCTTCCGTAACCGCATGATTGCGAAAATCGATATTTTCACCCATCAGATAGTCGAAATTACCCATCTCATCATCAACCTGATCGTTCCAGCCATCGCCGGTATAGTCATTGACGATCTTAAAAATGCCGTCTTCGTCGGGATTCTCGATGTGATCAATGCCGCTGAAACAGTGATAGTCCCAAATAAAGTTGGAATACTGGCCCGCGCGGGCAGGGAAGGTGTAGCGCGTCCAGCCTTCGCATTCAATGATGTTGTCATCGATTTGCGTGCGGTCATCCTGATTCACGCGCTGAACGCGAATACGTTCTTTTTCGTCTGCGCCCATTTTGTGGTTCACGACGACGTCGAGCAGCACCGCAATATTATTTTTTTTGAGCGCGTCTATCGCCGTCAGTAACTGGCGTTTATCGCCGTACTTTGTCGCGATAGTTCCTTTTTGGTCAAATTCGCCGAGGTCAAACAGGTCGTAGGTATCATAGCCTACGGAATAGCCGCCGGAGGCGCCTTTACAGGCGGGCGGTAGCCAGACCATATTGATACCGATATCATTCAGCCCATCAGCACGTTCCGCCAGCTCAGACCAGAGTTTACCGCCGTCGGGATAATACCAGTGGAAGTACTGCAATAACGTGGGGTTTTTCATCTTCCGTGCTCCAGAAGTCGTTTAGCCGACCTCTGGAGTATGGAAGAATTTTCATACGAGACGGGAAAATATTATGAGGCGCCAGGCGCATCTGGCACGAGTAACATACCGGAAAGACGGCCATACGCGTTGTTGAGTGATTTTTGGCGGGTGGATTGTCCGATCAAACTACTCAGTTCATCCAGTCGCTGTTGCAGCAGCCCTTTCAGGAGCTGCTCATTGTCCAGCGTTTGTTTGATGTATCCGGCGACCATATCCTGAATACTTCGCGTAATGCCCGGTGGAGTTTGCTTTTCCATCACCGTTTCAATACTTTGCAGATAGGAGACCTCTTGTTGCAGTAAGAGATCCCATTCACCTCGCTGCGCAAGTTCAAGCAGCGATTGACTGAGCAGCGCAATACGCTGCCAACGGTTGATAAACTCCACGGTTGAGGTCATTAACGAGACTCCTGGAAAGATGCTTTCGGTGAAATCTGCTTCCAGGCTTCTGCAATATTGCTGAGTAACCCTTCCACTTCTTCGATGGCCTGAGCGTCGTTACGCAAATTAGCCTGCAGTAAACGGCGAATCATATAGTCGTATAGCTCGGAAAGATTCGTCGCAATCTCACCGCCTTTTTCCTGATCGAGGCCGGCTTTCAGCCCGTTATCGATAATATTGATGGCTTTGCTTAACGCTTCACCTTTCGCGACAACATCGCCTTGTTCTAAAAACAGGCGAGCGCGCACCAGAGCGCTATTCGCGCCATCAAACAACATTTCAATCAACTGATGCGGGCTGGCGCTCATCACGGCGCTTTCCACGCTGACTTGCGCATAAGCTTTGATACCGCTCGCGGTGTACATGGTGACCTCTGTTATCAGGACTTGTTCATAGCTGTAAATTGCTGGGTCAAATAACTACTGGTGTTATTCAGCTTACTCATCATGGTATCCAGTTGGGTAAACTGGGCCTTGTAACGGGCAACGGTTTCATCGATGCTGTTGCTAACGGACAGGTACTGTTTTGTCAGGCTTTTCAGCGTGGCGTTAACGTTGTCCTGCGCATTATCAATAATGCCGTCATCCGCCAGATAACTTTTCACTTCGGTGGCAATTTTGGTGGTGATACCCGTTTCTTTACCATCGCCTACCAGCAGCTCACGCGCTGCGGCTGTGTTATCTTTCAGTACTTTGGTCAGCTTATCATCATCAATCTTCAGTTTGCCGGAAGTCCCATCCTGGGTGATGCCAATTTCCGCCATTGTTTTGAACGCAGAATTACTGCCGCTATTGGCAAATTGTGCCCGAATCCCGGTCTGGATAGTACGAACCACACTATCGCCTAACAGCGCGCCGTTTTTATCGCTGGCTTCTTCGCCCGGCTCAACGGCGGTATATTTGGTTAACGAGCTAAAGGTATCCACCAGCGAGTTATAGGCATCCACCCAGGATTTAATCGCCTCTTTCGCCTTGGTATCATCTTTCGTTACCGTCACGGTCGCGTCGGTCACTTTCTTGGTCAGGGTGAGCGTAATTCCCTGAGGGGCGTCGGTTACGGTATTGCTCTGACGCTCAATGTCGATGCCGTTTACGTTCAGCTTCGCGTTTTCTGCTTTCACCAGCTCTTGCATATTGCCGGTATTGGTGGTGCTGTCATAAGCGAGTAGATCGTTAAGTTTTGTATCGCCTTCCACCGTGATCTTCATCGTATTGTCGGTACCGCTATTGGCGGTAAGCACCAACTGGAATTCGTTCTCTTTGACCTTAACGATACTGGCGGCGATACCGCTGTCGGCGTCATTGATGGCGTCACGGATCGCCTCCATGGAGGTGTCGCCTTTATCCAGCTTAATTTCCAGCGGCTCTTTACGTCCCGGCTGTTCAATTTTAATTGTCCGGGACGTGACCGACGTATCGCCCAACTGCTCTTTGGTGGTCGCGAAGGTGGTTTTTGTCGCCAGCGACTGTGCGGCGGCAAGCTGGGTTACGTTAATCTTATAAGTCCCTGCGGCAGCGCCAGCGGTAGTACTGACTTTGAGATCTTCAGTGGTGCTGGACGCCACGGTAGACTTAAATAAATCCGCTTTATTTAACGCGGTATTTGCCGTCTGGAATTTTTCTAATGCGCTTTTCAATGTGCCATAGGCGGTTAGCTTTGCCGAATTCGCGCTCTGCTGTTTGGTAATTGGCGTTAAGCGTCCTTTTTCGTTCTTTGTCAGGTCTGTCAACAACTGGTCTAACGGTAAGTTTGATCCCACACCTAATGATGAAATTGAAGCCATGCCTTCTTCCTTTTTGATTGCAAACAGTAGTTAAGCGCGTTATCGGCAATCTGGAGGCAAAGTTTAATGATAATTTTGCAAAAATAATGCGCGGAATAATGATGCATAAAGCGGCTATTTCGCCGCCTAAGAAAAAGATCGGGGGAAGTGAAAAATTTTCTAAAGTTCGAAATTCAGGTGCCGATACAAGGGTTACGGTGAGAAACCGTGGGCAACAGCCCAATAACATCAAGTTGTAATTGATAAGGAAAAGATCATGGCACAAGTCATTAATACAAACAGCCTGTCGCTGTTGACCCAGAATAACCTGAACAAATCCCAGTCCGCTCTGGGCACCGCTATCGAGCGTCTGTCTTCCGGTCTGCGTATCAACAGCGCGAAAGACGATGCGGCAGGTCAGGCGATTGCTAACCGTTTTACCGCGAACATCAAAGGTCTGACTCAGGCTTCCCGTAACGCTAACGACGGTATCTCCATTGCGCAGACCACTGAAGGCGCGCTGAACGAAATCAACAACAACCTGCAGCGTGTGCGTGAACTGGCGGTTCAGTCTGCTAACAGCACCAACTCCCAGTCTGACCTCGACTCCATCCAGGCTGAAATCACCCAGCGCCTGAACGAAATCGACCGTGTATCCGGCCAGACTCAGTTCAACGGCGTGAAAGTCCTGGCGCAGGACAACACCCTGACCATCCAGGTTGGTGCCAACGACGGTGAAACTATCGATATCGATCTGAAGCAGATCAACTCTCAGACCCTGGGTCTGGATACGCTGAATGTG
This sequence comes from Salmonella enterica subsp. enterica serovar Typhimurium str. LT2, assembly GCF_000006945.2. GTDB lineage: Bacteria > Pseudomonadota > Gammaproteobacteria > Enterobacterales > Enterobacteriaceae > Salmonella > Salmonella enterica. Next base: position 2,048,617 of record NC_003197.2, on the reverse strand, counting down.
CAACAAAAATATAAGGTCAGCGATACGGCTGCAACTGTTACAGGATATGCCGATACTACGATTGCTTTAGACAATAGTACTTTTAAAGCCTCGGCTACTGGTCTTGGTGGTACTGACCAGAAAATTGATGGCGATTTAAAATTTGATGATACGACTGGAAAATATTACGCCAAAGTTACCGTTACGGGGGGAACTGGTAAAGATGGCTATTATGAAGTTTCCGTTGATAAGACGAACGGTGAGGTGACTCTTGCTGGCGGTGCGACTTCCCCGCTTACAGGTGGACTACCTGCGACAGCAACTGAGGATGTGAAAAATGTACAAGTTGCAAATGCTGATTTGACAGAGGCTAAAGCCGCATTGACAGCAGCAGGTGTTACCGGCACAGCATCTGTTGTTAAGATGTCTTATACTGATAATAACGGTAAAACTATTGATGGTGGTTTAGCAGTTAAGGTAGGCGATGATTACTATTCTGCAACTCAAAATAAAGATGGTTCCATAAGTATTAATACTACGAAATACACTGCAGATGACGGTACATCCAAAACTGCACTAAACAAACTGGGTGGCGCAGACGGCAAAACCGAAGTTGTTTCTATTGGTGGTAAAACTTACGCTGCAAGTAAAGCCGAAGGTCACAACTTTAAAGCACAGCCTGATCTGGCGGAAGCGGCTGCTACAACCACCGAAAACCCGCTGCAGAAAATTGATGCTGCTTTGGCACAGGTTGACACGTTACGTTCTGACCTGGGTGCGGTACAGAACCGTTTCAACTCCGCTATTACCAACCTGGGCAACACCGTAAACAACCTGACTTCTGCCCGTAGCCGTATCGAAGATTCCGACTACGCGACCGAAGTTTCCAACATGTCTCGCGCGCAGATTCTGCAGCAGGCCGGTACCTCCGTTCTGGCGCAGGCGAACCAGGTTCCGCAAAACGTCCTCTCTTTACTGCGTTAATCCGGCGATTGATTCACCGACACGTGGTACACAATCAAGGCAGCGAAAGCTGCCTTTTTTAATTCCGGAGCCTGTGTAATGAAAGAAATCACCGTCACTGAACCTGCCTTTGTCACCCGCTTTTCCTGTTCTGGCTCGGCCTGTCGCGACCACTGTTGTAAGGGCTGGAAAATCACGCTGGATAAGACGACGGTTAAAAAATATCTCGCCAGTAAAGACACGACGATTCGTACCATCGCGCAAGACCATATTATCCTGCTGAAAAAGAACAACAGCCACTGGGGCGAAATTAAGCTGCCTTCGGCGCTGGGGAATTGCCCTTATCTGGATGAGGACCGTCTGTGCCGGGTACAAAAAACGTTAGGCGCAAAGGCATTAAGTCATACCTGTTCCTCTTTCCCGCGGGCGCATCATACCTATAAAAATGAGGTGCGTAACTCTCTGAGTCTTGCCTGCCCGGAGGTGACGTCCCGCATTTTAAACGATCCTGACGCAATGGCACTCAGCGAAAAAACAATCATTCAGCAGACATTCAATACTGCGCCGTTATTCCCAGCGCAGCAAAAGTTACTCAATCTGTTTTGCCTGAGTCTGATCAACCATGCCAACAGCAGTACGGAAGCCGCGCTCTATGCGTTGATTAAATTCGTCATGTATGCACAGAAATTTGCCAAAATTGATGATGCCGCGCTGGGCGAACTGGAACAGGTGTATGCCGCGTTACTTGAACAGTTGCAGACCGGCGTGCTGGCGCAGGAGTTAATGAATATCGCGCCGGATAGCAAGGTAAAAACCTCGCTGGTATTGCAGATGCAGGACTATTTCCGCTCGCTCCCGCTTAATCGTGGCAGTGTTATCCTCGATCACTACATCCAGTGTCTTCTGCGGGTGCTGACGGCGGAAGAGGGCGTTTCAATGGAGCAGAAGGTTAGCGATATTGAGTCCTCATTAGCGCGCTGTTTACAGGCGAATGAGCAGCAGAAGAACTGGGCCTTCAGAAATTTAATTCTCTATAAAATTTGGGAAAATAATTTCCCCAACCAGCCGAATGTCGACCCGTTACGCGCGCTGTATATTATCGTGGCGGAATATGCCTTTATTAAGCTATTAACGGCAGCCAGCGTGCATGAGCGCGGGCGTATAGAGTGGGATGACGTTACCAATATTGTGTATAGTTTTCACTCCCGCAGCCAGCATAACAGCGAGGTGGCGAAGAATTTTCATCGCCATATAGAAACGGTGCGTACTGGCGACGATCTGTCGATGATTCATCTTCTGACATAGTTTTGTTCGGGGTGGGCTTTTGCGCATCCCGTTTATTGTCTATGGAAAACCCCCAGCTAGGCTGGGGGTTCCGGAAAGCTTTCAGCTTTAAGCCAGTTATTAAAACCCCTTTTGATTTGTTAAAACATCTTGCGGTCTGGCAACTGCAAAAGTTCAACAAGAAATCAAAAGGGGGTCCCAATGGGGGACGAAAAGAGCTTAGCGCACACCCGATGGAACTGTAAATATCACATAGTTTTCGCGCCCAAATACCGAAGACAAGCGTTCTATGGAGAGAAGCGTAGGGCAGTAGGCAGCATATTAAGAAAATTGTGTGAATGGAAAAACGTACGAATTCTGGAAGCAGAATGTTGTGCAGATCATATTCACATGCTTCTGGAGATCCCGCCGAAGATGAGTGTGTCGAGTTTCATGGGATATCTGAAGGGTAAAAGTAGTCTGATGCTTTACGAGCAGTTTGGGGATCTAAAATTCAAATACAGGAACAGGGAGTTCTGGTGCAGAGGGTACTATGTCGATACGGTGGGTAAGAACACGGCGAAGATACAGGACTACATAAAGCACCAGCTTGAAGAGGATAAAATGGGTGAGCAATTATCGATCCCGTATCCGGGCAGCCCGTTTACGGGCCGTAAGTAACGAAGTTTGATGCAAATGTCAGATCGTATGCGCCTGTTAGGGCGCGGCTGGTAAGAGAGCCTTATAGGCGCATCTGAAAAACCTCCGGCTATGCCGGAGGATATTTATTCTATCTGGCTGATTTTATTCTGCTCTTTTAGCCGCTAAAAAGGCGCTACAGGTTACATAAGTGAAATAACCCTTCTTTTATAGCCTTATTCCTTCGATAGAACCCTCTGTAGAAACGGATAATCATGCCGATAACTCATTTAACGCAGGGCTGTTTATCGTGAATTCACTGTATACCGCTGAAGGTGTAATGGATAAACACTCGCTGTGGCAGCGTTATGTACCGCTGGTGCGTCACGAAGCATTGCGCCTGCAGGTGCGATTGCCGGCGAGCGTGGAACTGGACGATCTGCTACAAGCGGGCGGCATCGGGTTATTAAATGCGGTCGACCGATATGACGCTTTGCAAGGAACGGCATTTACCACTTACGCAGTGCAGCGTATTCGTGGGGCGATGCTGGATGAATTACGCAGCCGCGATTGGGTGCCGCGTAGCGTCCGGCGTAATGCCCGCGAAGTGGCGCAGGCGATGGGACAACTGGAGCAGGAACTGGGGCGTAATGCGACGGAAACCGAAGTGGCGGAACGTCTTGGCATCCCTGTTGCGGAGTATCGTCAGATGTTGCTCGATACCAACAACAGCCAACTTTTCTCTTACGATGAGTGGCGGGAAGAGCATGGCGATAGCATCGAACTGGTGACTGAAGAACATCAACAGGAAAACCCGTTACATCAACTGCTGGAGGGCGACCTGCGACAGCGGGTAATGGATGCGATTGAATCGCTGCCGGAACGCGAGCAACTGGTGTTAACGCTGTATTACCAGGAAGAGCTCAATCTCAAAGAGATTGGCGCGGTACTGGAAGTCGGCGAATCGCGGGTCAGCCAGTTGCATAGTCAGGCCATCAAACGATTACGCACCAAACTGGGTAAGTTATAGGTCGCGCATGATCGCACCCGAAAAGTGCCGCACAACGTATAGACTACCAGGAGTTCTCATGACGGTGCAGCAACCTAAAAGGCGGCCTTTGAGCCGCTATCTTAAAGACTTTAAACACAGCCAGACGCATTGCGCGCATTGTCACAAACTGCTCGACCGCATTACGCTGGTTCGCCGTGGCAAGATCGTTAATAAAATCGCTATTTCACAGCTGGATATGCTACTTGACGACGCTGCCTGGCAGCGGGAGCAGAAGGAGTGGGTGGCGCTGTGTCGCTTTTGCGGCGATTTGCACTGCAAAAAGCAGAGTGATTTTTTCGATATTATCGGTTTCAAGCAGTATTTGTTTGAACAAACCGAGATGAGCCATGGCACGGTGCGGGAATATGTCGTGCGTTTACGACGCCTTGGCAATTACCTCAGCGAGCAAAACATTTCCCACGATCTGCTGCAGGACGGTTTTCTCGATGAAAGCCTGGCGCCATGGTTGCCGGAAACCAGCACCAATAATTACCGTATCGCACTGCGTAAATACCAGCAATATAAAGCGCATCAGCAGATTGCGCCCAGACAGAAATCCCCCTTTACCGCCAGTTCTGATATATATTAAAAAAGCATAAGATGTAGCAGAGTCGTGTTGGTGAAACGTGGCAAACCTTCTACATTAGGCTGAGTCCCCCAAAGGTTCGCGAGACGTGACGATGCGCCATGGCGGGACACAGTCTATGGTCATTAACGGCAATATTCGGGGTTACTATGAAATTAGCACTGCTGGGACGTCAGGCACTGATGGGAGTAATGGCTGTAGCGCTGGTGGCGGGAATGAGCGCGAAGAGCTTTGCCGATGAGGGTTTGCTGAACAAAGTTAAAGAACGCGGCACGCTGCTGGTAGGGCTGGAAGGTACCTATCCGCCGTTTAGCTTTCAGGGCGAAGACGGCAAATTAACCGGTTTTGAAGTCGATTTCGCCGAGGCGTTGGCAAAACATCTGGGCGTTAAAGCGTCGTTGAAGCCGACCAAATGGGACGGAATGCTGGCGTCGCTGGACGCTAAACGTATTGATGTGGTGATAAACCAGGTCACGATTTCAGACGTCCGCAAGAAAAAATATGATTTCTCTACGCCTTATACTGTCTCCGGCATTCAGGCGCTGGTGAAAAAAGGCAATGAAGGCACGATCAAAACGGCTGCCGATCTGCAGGGCAAAAAAGTCGGCGTTGGGCTGGGGACTAACTATGAAGAGTGGCTACGTCAACATGTGCAGGGCGTGGATATCCGTACCTATGACGATGATCCTACAAAATACCAGGATCTGCGCGTAGGCCGTATTGACGCGATTTTAGTCGATCGTCTGGCGGCGCTGGATCTGGTGAAAAAAACCAAAGGTACGCTGGCCGTCACCGGTGATGCGTTTTCGCGTCAGGAGTCCGGCGTTGCGTTACGTAAAGGCAACGAAGACTTGCTGAAGGCGGTAGATAACGCCATTGCGGAAATGCAAAAAGATGGCACCTTAAAAGCGCTCTCTGAAAAATGGTTTGGCGCTGACGTGACCCAATAATGTTCTACGTTGCCCGGCAGGCAGTGCGCCACCGGGCAATATCAACCTCATACTATGTCAGCAAACGGAGGCGCGTGAATCGGCGCCTTTTTTATTTCCGTTAGATCAACGTGCATAATAAAAAGAACACACCACAACGTTACCGGAGGCTCAATGCCACTACATCACTTAACGCGCTTCCCTCGCCTGGAGTTTATCGGCGCGCCGACCCCGCTCGAATACCTGCCGCGATTGTCTGATTATCTTGGCCGTGAGATTTACATTAAGCGCGATGACGTTACGCCCATTGCAATGGGCGGCAATAAACTGCGCAAGCTGGAGTTTTTGGTGGCCGACGCGCTGCGAGAAGGGGCGGATACGCTGATAACCGCAGGGGCGATTCAGTCGAACCATGTCCGTCAGACGGCGGCAGTCGCGGCCAAATTGGGACTGCATTGCGTCGCCTTGCTGGAAAATCCAATCGGTACCACCGCGGAAAATTACCTGACGAATGGTAATCGCCTGTTACTGGATTTATTTAATACGCAAATTGAGATGTGCGATGCGCTAACCGATCCGGATGCGCAGCTGCAAACGCTGGCGACGCGCATTGAAGCGCAAGGGTTCAGGCCCTATGTGATTCCGGTCGGCGGTTCCAGCGCGCTGGGGGCAATGGGATACGTAGAGAGCGCCCTGGAAATCGCCCAGCAGTGTGAAGAGGTCGTCGGGCTCTCTTCGGTGGTGGTGGCCTCCGGCAGCGCCGGAACGCACGCCGGGTTAGCTGTCGGGCTGGAACATCTGATGCCGGATGTCGAACTGATTGGCGTGACCGTTTCACGTTCTGTCGCCGAGCAGAAACCCAAAGTGATTGCCTTGCAGCAGGCTATTGCCGGTCAGCTGGCGCTGACGGCGACGGCGGATATCCATTTATGGGATGACTATTTTGCCCCGGGTTACGGCGTGCCAAATGACGCGGGGATGGAGGCGGTGAAACTGCTGGCGAGCCTGGAGGGGGTGCTGCTGGATCCGGTATATACCGGTAAAGCGATGGCGGGTCTGATAGACGGCATCAGCCAGAAACGCTTTAACGATGACGGGCCGATTCTCTTTATTCACACCGGTGGGGCGCCTGCGCTGTTTGCCTACCATCCTCATGTATAACCTCCAGGTAATCAACGCGAATGCAAGAAAGTATCCAACTGGTTATTGAATCGCTGCCGTATTTGCTTAAAGGCGCCGTCTTTACCCTGCAACTGAGTATTGGCGGTATGTTTTTTGGTCTGCTGCTGGGATTTGTGCTGGCGCTGATGCGGATGTCTCCGCTATGGCCGGTTCGCTGGCTGGCGCGCTTTTATATCTCGATTTTTCGCGGTACGCCGCTTATCGCCCAGTTATTTATGATCTATTACGGCCTGCCGCAATTTGGTATTGAGCTGGACCCTATCCCGGCGGCGATGATTGGTTTATCGCTCAATACCGCGGCTTACACGTCCGAGACGCTGCGCGCGGCGATCTCGGCTATCGACAAGGGACAATGGGAAGCGGCGGCGAGCATTGGCATGACGCCGTGGCAAACGCTACGTCGCGCTATTTTGCCGCAGGCCGCTCGCGTCGCGCTTCCGCCGTTGAGCAACAGCTTTATCAGCCTGGTGAAAGATACGTCGCTCGCCGCGACGATTCAGGTGCCGGAGTTGTTCCGCCAGGCGCAGTTAATTACCTCGCGAACGCTGGAGGTGTTTACCATGTATCTGGCCGCGTCGTTAATCTACTGGGTAATGGCGACCGTCTTATCGGCACTGCAAAACTATTTTGAAAACCAGCTTAACCGCCAGGAGAGAGAGCCAAAATGAGTGCGATCGAAGTTACCAACCTGGTCAAAAAATTTCATGGTCAAACGGTGCTGCACGGTATTGACCTTGAGGTGAAGCCCGGAGAAGTCGTCGCCATTATCGGCCCGAGCGGCTCAGGGAAGACAACGTTATTACGCTGTATTAACCTGCTGGAACAACCGGAAGCGGGCACCATTAAAGTGGGCGATATTATCATCGATACCGCCCGCCCATTCAGCCAGCAAAAAGGGTTGATTCGCCAGCTACGCCAGCATGTCGGCTTTGTCTTTCAGAGTTTTAACCTGTTCCCGCATCGTACCGTGCTGGAAAATATCATTGAAGGTCCGGTGATTGTAAAGGGAGAGCCGAAAGCCGAGGCGACGGCGCTGGCGCGGGAACTGTTAGCCAAAGTCGGGTTGGCCGGTAAAGAGTCCCGTTATCCGCGCCGCCTGTCGGGCGGGCAACAGCAGCGCGTGGCGATTGCGCGCGCGCTGGCGATGCGCCCGGAAGTGATTCTGTTTGATGAGCCGACGTCGGCGCTTGATCCTGAATTAGTCGGCGAGGTGCTTAATACGATTCGCCAGCTGGCGCAGGAAAAGCGCACAATGGTGATCGTTACTCACGAAATGAGCTTTGCGCGTGACGTGGCTGATCGGGCAATATTTATGGATCAGGGGCAAATCGTCGAGCAGGGGCCGGCGAAAACCTTGTTCGCCGATCCTCAGCATCCGCGTACCCGCCAGTTCCTTGAGAAATTTTTAGTGAAATAATGCCTTTTCAACGCTCGCCCGAATTAGCCGCGCCTTGGGCGAGCGCAATGAATAATTATGAAGTCATTCTGCCAGATTATTAACCTCGCTCTCAGGCGGAAGCCAAAAAGTGTAATGCCGCTCAAGTATTCTACGTTTCGTCCGATATTTCTTATATATAAACACTATTTATGTGTTAATTTAAGTCATTCATAATAATGATTATCAATATCAAAGGCGTGACCATAAAATATGCAGGAAAATGATTTCTTCACCTGGCGACGCGCAATGTTGTTACGCTTTCAGGAGATGGCGGCAGCAGAGGATGTTTATACTGAATTGCAATATCAGACACAGCGGCTGGAATTTGATTATTATGCCCTGTGTGTTCGTCATCCCGTCCCCTTTACCCGGCCTAAAATATCGCTTCGTACCACTTATCCTCCGGCGTGGGTAACGCATTACCAGTCCGAAAACTATTTCGCGATCGATCCGGTATTAAAGCCGGAAAATTTCAGGCAGGGTCATTTACATTGGGATGACGTGCTATTTCATGAAGCGAAGGCGATGTGGGATGCCGCCCAGCGTTTCGGATTACGCAGAGGCGTAACCCAGTGTGTGATGTTGCCGAACCGGGCGCTGGGCTTTTTATCTTTCTCCCGTAGCAGTTTACGCTGCTCCTCGTTTACCTACGACGAAGTGGAGCTGAGGTTGCAACTGCTGGCGCGGGAGAGTCTTTCGGCGCTGACAAGATTTGAAGACGACATGGTGATGGCGCCTGAAATGCGTTTCAGTAAACGTGAGAAAGAGATTCTGAAGTGGACGGCGGAAGGGAAGACCTCATCGGAGATCGCCATTATTCTGTCGATTTCTGAAAATACCGTTAACTTCCATCAGAAAAATATGCAGAAGAAATTCAATGCGCCAAATAAAACACAGATTGCCTGCTACGCTGCGGCGACAGGTCTGATATGACGTGCTGACGATGCTTCGCGCCAGACGCGAAACCGGCTGAAAGCGATGCTAACAGCCGGTTTTTTACTACTGGCGGTAAGCCTGTTTAATTTGCTTAACCGTACTGGAAAATACCGCCGCTTGTGCTTCATCATCCATCTGCGCGATCTGTTTTTCCATTTTAAGAATCACGCGCCCTGCATCGGCCTGGCCCATCGCCTGCAGCATCAGCGTTAACATGGCTTTCAGGCAGTTGACTTCAGTAGCCAGTTCTTGATTATTCTCAGCGGTGGAAAAATCAGGCGTACTCATTTATTTTCCTCGTTATGTTTCAGTGAAAATGTGCGATAGCAGATGTTAAGGCGGCGGAGTATACCATAAGCTACGCTAAAAATAGCAGTGGTTGTTTTTTGATCAAAAAGCGGAGGGGTTACCCACAAAATAAACGTTGCCGCGTGATGCATATATTTTCTTCATTCTTTGTTTATTACGCGTATTTCACTCGTTAATTATTGTTACAAAGTTGATTCTCTAATTAGTGTTTAGACAGCGGAACGTGAAATTTTTGTCACCATTATGAAATATCAGCCCGGGACAGCGCCGCCAGAAGGGGCTACAACGTTGGCAGTTGCCACATGACGTACAACATAATTTCCAAAAACGAGAGCAAAATCGAATACCCGGTGTTTTTTTACGTTTCAAAGTTGAGATAAAACCAGCTAATATAAGGACGATTAACTATCAGTAGCGTTATCCCTATTCTGGAGATATTCCTTTGATCAACGTTCTTCTTGTTGATGACCACGAACTGGTGCGCGCAGGGATACGACGCATTCTTGAAGATATAAAGGGCATTAAAGTTGTCGGTGAAGCGTGCTGCGGAGAGGATGCGGTAAAATGGTGCCGTACTAACGCCGTTGACGTCGTGCTGATGGATATGAACATGCCCGGTATTGGCGGCCTTGAGGCGACGCGTAAAATTGCCCGCTCGACAGCGGATATCAAAGTGATCATGCTGACCGTCCATACGGAGAACCCGTTGCCCGCCAAAGTGATGCAGGCTGGCGCAGCTGGCTATCTCAGCAAAGGCGCTGCGCCTCAGGAGGTGGTGAGCGCTATTCGTTCGGTGTATTCCGGACAACGTTATATCGCCTCCGATATCGCTCAGCAGATGGCGCTCAGTCAGATTGAGCCTGCAAAAACGGAAACGCCGTTCGCCAGTTTGTCTGAACGCGAGTTGCAGATTATGCTGATGATCACCAAGGGTCAGAAGGTCAATGAGATTTCAGAACAGCTGAATCTCAGTCCTAAAACGGTGAACAGCTATCGCTATCGTATGTTCAGTAAATTAAACATTCATGGTGATGTTGAGCTGACTCACCTGGCAATCCGCCATGGCCTGTGTAATGCGGAGACGTTAACAAGCCAGTGAGTGAAATATTTGACGCAAAGGCGTTTTTGAAAACCGTTACCAGCCAACCCGGTGTCTATCGTATGTATGACGCCGGCGGTACGGTTATTTATGTCGGTAAAGCAAAAGACCTGAAAAAGCGTCTTTCCAGCTACTTTCGCAGCAACCTGGCTTCGCGTAAAACCGAAGCGCTAGTTGCGCAAATTCAACACATTGATGTCACGGTAACGCATACCGAAACGGAAGCGCTGCTGCTTGAGCATAATTACATCAAGTTGTATCAACCGCGTTACAACGTGTTGTTGCGTGATGATAAATCCTATCCTTTTATTTTTCTGAGCGGCGATACCCATCCGCGTCTGGCGATGCACCGTGGCGCCAAACATGCGAAAGGCGAGTACTTCGGCCCATTTCCTAATGGCTATGCCGTGCGGGAAACGCTGGCGCTGTTACAGAAAATTTTCCCTATCCGCCAGTGCGAAAACAGCGTATATCGCAACCGCTCGCGTCCTTGCCTGCAATATCAGATTGGCCGCTGTTTAGGCCCCTGCGTTGCAGGACTGGTCAGCGAGGAGGAGTATGCGCAACAGGTGGAGTATGTCCGGTTGTTTTTGTCCGGTAAGGACGACCAGGTCTTAACACAGCTGATTGCCCGGATGGAAAAGGCCAGCCAGGATCTGGCATTTGAAGAGGCGGCGCGTATTCGCGATCAGATCCAGGCGGTACGCCGGGTCACGGAAAAACAGTTTGTCTCCAATGCGGGCGACGATCTCGACGTTATCGGCGTGGCTTTTGATGCGGGTATGGCCTGTGTGCATGTGCTGTTTATTCGCCAGGGTAAGGTGCTGGGCAGCCGCAGCTATTTTCCAAAAGTACCTGGTGGTACGGAACTGGGCGAAGTGGTGGAAACCTTTGTCGGGCAGTTTTACCTGCAGGGTAGCCAGATGCGCACGCTACCGGGCGAGATACTGCTCGATTTTAATCTGAGTGATAAAACGCTGCTGGCCGATTCGTTGTCGGAACTTGCCGGACGGCGTATTCATGTCCAGACAAAACCGCGCGGCGATCGCGCCCGTTATCTCAAGCTGGCGCGGACCAACGCGGCAACGGCCTTAATCACTAAACTCTCGCAGCAGTCCACCATCACGCAGCGTTTGAGCGCGCTGGCGGCGGTATTAAAACTTCCTGCGATCAAGCGGATGGAATGTTTTGACATCAGCCATACCATGGGGGAGCAAACGGTCGCATCCTGTGTGGTATTTGACGCTAACGGGCCGTTACGCGCCGAGTATCGTCGTTATAATATCGCGGGCATCACGCCGGGTGATGACTACGCGGCGATGAATCAGGTGTTACGTCGGCGTTATGGCAAGGCCATAGAAGAAAGTAAGATTCCGGATGTTATTCTGATCGACGGCGGAAAAGGGCAGCTCGCCCAGGCGAAAGCCGTTTTCGCTGAGCTGGATGTCCCCTGGGATAAGCATCGTCCTTTGCTGCTTGGCGTCGCCAAAGGCGCGGACAGAAAGGCCGGTCTGGAAACACTCTTTTTTGAACCGGAAGGCGAGGGGTTTAGCCTGCCGCCGGACTCGCCGGCGCTGCATGTTATTCAGCATATTCGCGATGAGTCGCACGATCACGCGATCGGCGGGCACCGTAAAAAACGCGCGAAGGTTAAAAATACCAGTACGCTGGAAACTATTGAAGGCGTTGGGCCTAAACGTCGCCAGATGCTGCTGAAATATATGGGCGGTTTGCAAGGACTACGTAACGCCAGCGTAGAAGAAATTGCAAAAGTGCCGGGTATTTCGCAAGGTCTGGCAGAAAAGATCTTCTGGTCGTTGAAACATTGAGGCCACTGTAGCAACATAGGGGTAATTTCACTGACAACAGATAGTTACCCGTCACTATGCAATTTAATATCCCTACGTTGCTCACGCTGTTTCGCGTCATCCTGATTCCATTCTTTGTCGTGGTGTTTTATTTGCCGTTCGCCTGGGCGCCGATGGTCAGCGCGCTGATTTTCTGTATTGCCGCTATTACCGACTGGTTTGACGGCTTTCTGGCGCGACGCTGGAACCAGAGTACGCGTTTCGGCGCTTTCCTCGACCCCGTCGCCGACAAGGTGCTGGTGGCGATCGCCATGGTGCTGGTCACCGAGCATTATCATAGCTGGTGGGTGACGTTACCTGCGGCGACGATGATAGCCCGCGAAATTATTATCTCTGCTCTGCGTGAATGGATGGCGGAGCTGGGCAAACGCAGTAGTGTAGCGGTCTCCTGGATCGGTAAAGTCAAAACTACCGCGCAGATGGTGGCGCTGGCGTGGCTCTTGTGGCGTCCGAATATCTGGGTAGAGTATGCCGGGATCGCGCTTTTCTTTGTCGCAGCGGTGCTAACATTGTGGTCCATGTTGCAATATTTGAGCGCTGCACGCGGAGATTTGCTTGATCAGTGATCGTTTCGCCGCAAATTTCAGCAAACGATCGTGAGTGACGAAAAATATCGTTGACTCAGTGCGTCAGGTAAGTAGAATGCAACGCATCGAACGGCAGCACTGATTGCCAGACGATAACAAAATCAAGTGATTAACAAAGTTGCTTGATACTGCGGGAATAGCTCAGTTGGTAGAGCACGACCTTGCCAAGGTCGGGGTCGCGAGTTCGAGTCTCGTTTCCCGCTCCAGTTTAAAAGCATTGGCGTAAAGCGGATGCTGGCTGAAAAGCCAAAAAAATTTGGCGCGTTAACAAAGCGGTTATGTAGCGGATTGCAAATCCGTCTAGTCCGGTTCGACTCCGGAACGCGCCTCCAATTTTTCCCGAGCCCGGATGGTGGAATCGGTAGACACAAGGGATTTAAAATCCCTCGGCGTTCGCGCTGTGCGGGTTCAAGTCCCGCTCCGGGTACCATGGGAAAGACAAGAATAATCAAAGCAATAAGCAGTGTCGTGAAACCACCTACGGGTGGTTTTTTTGTGCCTTCAATTTGTATGCCGACCGCGAGCGTGAACTTTCCAGCGCGATACACAGTAAAAAACATCGGTAGCGGCATTTCTGCCAGTACAACAGTTATGTGCTACCGACCCGCAAGAACTTATGCCTGGTAATTACTAAACGTCGGGTAAATCAGCCGATAAAATCCATTAATCTCTATAAAAAATGCTGATATGTTTTATGCCTGCTTTATTAAAGAGAGTAGGTCTGCCAGTGAAATATACCGATAATGCAAAATTATTTATTAGCTTCATTAATATTGGGATTGTAGGTTGCGCTTTGCTACTTTTTTTTATTTTGTATGAGCCTGAGAGTGCAATCGTAACCTACTCTTTTCCAGGAGAGCTTTCCTCTTCGACATGTGATGCGCGTAATTTTATTGGCTACGTCGATGAAAACGACTTTGCAGAGTATATAAAAAAAGTAGAACTGACGCGCTACAGTATGTATTGTCTGAAAAAAACAGGGGCGGGTCAGTGGAGTATTTATGCAAATTAAACGAGTATATAACTGTTCAGGGTGTTTTCTGCACAGTTTAATTAAAGGTAGATAGCGAACTAATATTCATCATAAGGTAATGTGATCCGCATCATGCTTTAATCACGTTTTGCAATATTGTCTTAATAACAGGTCAACTACAGATAATTTCAGGTTTTCGTGAATGGCGGTTTTGGTCAGTCTCTATATTATGCTTTCCCCGCTTTACGGAGATGATGATGCAAAAGAAAACCTGGGCCGTTTTATTGATACCATTGTGCCTCACCGCTTGCCACCAGACGACCTACCGATCAACAGCCAAAGATGAAATTTTCACAGGGAGCTATATTGACCCGACAAAAACACGCTTTCCGTTAGCGGATTATTCACAGTCGGTTGATAAATGGATACCTCCGGACTCGGCTGATTACACTATTCCGGTTATTGATAATGCTACCCAACAACGCTACTTTAACGCACTAAAATCTCATTATTTCGGAATGGACAGTGAAGCGCACTCGCCGTGGAATGGTTTTTATATTACCGCATTGCTGAAAAAAAACGCAGCACAGGCGCGGGATGCCAGTATTAAGCAGTTTCTTAGCGACGGCAGTGCTTATTGGGGGGAAAACTTCAGACTTTATACCTCTCGCTGGAAAGAGGAGGTTAGAGGGAATACGGATACGCAGATTGACAATATCTATCATGCCTCCCGGCGAGGTATTATGGTCAGAGAAAGTTTAGTCAGAGCGCTGCCAACGGACGACCCGCTCTTTAACGATCCCCGTCAGGCGGGCGAGGGGTACCCGTTTGATAATTTACAAATGTCTTCGCTGCGTCCCGGTACGCCGGTCTATACGCTGACGAAGAGCAAAGACCAACGCTGGCAATATGTCGTTTCACCAGCGGTAACTGGCTGGGTTCATAGTGAAGATATTGCCAGTACGGATCAGAAATTTATAACACAGTGGGTTTTGCTTGCTCATAAGCAACTGGGGGCATTTATCAACGCGCCGGTTTCTGTCCATGTCGCAGGCGTCTATTATTTCACCGGGCGACCGGGCACTATTTTACCGTTCCGACATCAACGGGCGGGCCAGTTCCTGATTGCGGCGCCAGTTCGCGGCAGCAACGGTCGCGCGTTTATCCATTGGGTCTGGCTAAGCGGTAACGAGTTTACGGCTATGCCGTGGAAAATGACGCCGGAAAATATCGCCGTGCTAATGAAAGCAATGTACGGCGCCCCCTACGGTTGGGGAAATTTTAACTTTTATAATGATTGTTCAGCCGAAATCCGCAGCCTGTTAATGCCGTTTGGCATATTCCTGCCCAGACATTCATCCGCGCAGGTAGAGGCTGCTGGACGGGTGGTCGATCTTAGTCATAAAAGTCCCCAAATGCGGATCGATTATCTCACCAGATACGGAAAACCGTTTACTACGCTGGTCTATATTCCAGGGCATATTATGCTGTATATCGGTAACACAACCATGAATGGGCAGGTCGTGCCGATGACTTATCAGAATATCTGGGGATTGCGCCCAAACCATGCTAATAGCCGGAGCATTATCGGTGAGGCGGTATTTTTGCCGTTACTGCGTTTTTATCCTGAAAGTCCTGAGCTGATATCACTGGCTGGTAAGGTTCTGTTTAAGCTTGGTTATATAGAATAGGTTGACAAACTGTGTTATCGCGGAAGACATGATTAAGGCAACCGTGCGCGTGGATATAAAGAGAGTATCCCTGTAAACTGTGTCTGAAAAAAGTATGCGCTATAGTGCGGGCTGTTTATTTGAAATACTATCTGGAGCTGATTCTGGATGTGATTATGTGCCTCACACATTGAAGTGAGAGTTATTGTTGGCGGTATCTGGCTGGAGGCTGGGTGGTAAAAAGACGTAATTTATTGCATTTTAATAACGGTGCCCGGTCAGAGCGCGATCTTGGGGATCTGGTCACTAAAGTTTTTGAGAAAGCGGCGAAAAAAGAACCGCAACCGCTATACACATTTAGCCTGCCGTTGCTGAGTGTGCAGGATGAGATCCGTGTTTACTGTAAGAAAAAAAATATCAAAATAGGGTACGATACGCTGTTTATGGAAATAACCTTTTCTGCTGACAGAGAAGCGGTAGACGAACTCATTAAACACTTTTTTACTGAAAATAAGCTCTATTTGAGAGGGCGGTTTTATCTGTCCGCGGCGGTGGTATAAGTTAGCATGAGTATAATATAGCGAGAAACCCATCTCTCGCTTTTGTGTGGGGCGAGCGCTTCCTGGCGGAAAATCTGCGCCCTGATCCTCCTTTTGTGCGTTAACTTCCGGAATCCTCCTCATTTCGTGTTAATCTGGCCCCTGATGGTTGCCATCCAACTGCCTGCAAAAAAATTATTTTTATCCGCTGCAATGTAAGAGGCCTACAGGCGGAAGTCATCACTGAGGAAAAGCGTTATGAAAATGGAACCATTAAACGAGAACGAGCTGGAATGGCTGGATGATGTGCTGACGAAATACAATACCGATCAGGCCATTTTGGATGTCGCGGAGCTGGACGGTCTGATTACTGCGGTACTAAGTTCTCCGCGTCCCATCGACCCGGAACAGTGGCTGGTCGCGATATGGGGGGGACCCGCGTACGTACCGCGCTGGACATCTGAAAAAGAAATGACGCGATTTATGGATCTGGTGTTCCAGCACATGGCGGACACAGCCGCCCGGCTTGAAGACTATCCAGAACAGTTCGAGCCGCTGTTTGGCCTGCGAGAAGTTGATGGCCATGAATTAACGATTGTTGAAGAATGGTGCTTTGGTTACATGCGCGGAGTGTCGCTGTCCGACTGGTCTGACTTGCCGGATACGCTAAAACCGGCGCTGGAAGCGATTGCCTTACACGGCACGGAAGAAAACTTTGCGCTGTTGGATAAAATGAGCCCGGAAGCGTTCGATAAAAGCGTTGACGCTATCCGTATCGCGGCGCTTGAGCTGCATGCCTGGTGGATGGCGCATCCGCACACGACGCCGCTACAGATGCCGATAAAAGCAGAGGTGAAAGTGGGGCGTAACGATCCTTGTCCATGCGGGAGCGGCAAAAAATTTAAGCAGTGCTGCCTGCATTAATGGCTCGTAAACGGCCATAGCGTGATGATTATCGAGCCTGGACGGCGTCCGGGCCCGGTAATCTTTGCCTGGCGTTAACCTGGATCGGGCAGGAACCCCAGTGCGATCGAAAACTGGACGCCAATCACGACAATGCCGCAGATAAACACCAGCGCCAGCGCTGGCGTGCCGCCTGCCACACGATATCCCGCCTGAGGGCTCTGTTTACGGCATTGCCAGACCAGCATGGCAGGGATGAGTAGTGCCAGCACTGCCAGCGCTACGCCGGCATAGCCTAATGCCATCACAAATCCACGTGGGTAGAAAAGCGCAAACGCCAGCGGCGGCAGAAAGGTAATCAGCCCGGTTTGCAGGCGTCCGGACACCGTACTGCGGCGCTGGAATAGATCGGCCAGGTAATCAAATAATCCTAGCGCTACGCCCAGAAAAGAGGTCGCCAGCGCCAGATCGGCGAACAGGTGGACCGCCAGTTCGACATGTGGCGAAGCGACCACTTCTCTGAGCGCCTGCAGCAGGCCATTTAACCCGGCATGGCTGGCCAGTAGCCCTCTGAATGTCGGCGAGTCGATACTTCCCAGCGTGGCGAGCTGCCAAAAAATATAGGCCACTAGCGGAATGGCGCTACCCGTCATAAAGACCCAACGCAGCCGGCGAATGTTGCCGTTCATATAACTCACAATACTCGGTACGCTTCCGTGAAAACCAAACGAGGTGAAAATGACCGGTATGGCGGACAATGCCAGCCCCTGCTGTAAAGGAAGCGTAAGAAGATTTACTTTATGAATATGTGGCGTGAGCAACGCAAGCATGATGACCAGAAAAATGATCTTTGCGCTAAACAGGAAGCGGTTAAAAAGGTCGACCAGCGAGGTGCCCACACATACCACCCCACCGGCAACAAAGGTGAACAGCAGTACTCCGGCAGCGGGCGAGAGCGTGGCGCCAAGCCAGTTATTAATACTTGATGCCAGTAATTCTCCGGCTCCGGAAATGTAGGCGGCAGTGAGCGCATACATTAAGAACATCATACTGAATCCCGTAAGCCACTGTCCGTAACGCCCAAGATAGCGTTTTGCCAACGAGCCCAGCCCGGTATCCGCCGGAACGTGTTGATATACCTCCAGTAATAGTAGCGCGGTATAACACATCAGCGCCCACAGACCAATCAACAATCCCAGCGTGACGCTGAAACCAACGCCAGCCGCTGCCAGCGGCATTGCCAGCATCCCGGCGCCGATAGTGGTGCCTGCCACGATAAAAATACTGCCCAGAGTTCTGTTTTTCACGCTTTCTACTACCCCGGTAACAAAGAACGGTGATATCCGCGGCGCAGGGTAAGGCATTACGCTATTTTCGTCAAATGGTCGTTACAATGGGTGTACTGTAAAATTTACAGTTCCGGGCATAAAAGCGAATATGGAAGGAGACGCGGACAACCGCCGTAAACCTGCGCTAGCGCAAAGTCGCTTGTACACGGACACATTAGGCTACGAGTTTTATTCAGGAGGGGTTATGGATTCCATTCATGGTCACGAAGTGCTCAACATGATGATTGAGTCTGGCGAGCAGTACACGCATACCTCGCTGGAGGCGGCAATAAAAGCGCGCTTTGGCGAGCGGGCACGATTTCACACTTGTTCAGCATCAGATATGACGGCGGCGGAACTGGTCGCGTTTCTGGCGGCGAAAGGAAAGTTTATTGCGGTGGAGGACGGTTTTTCAACGCATGAGAGTAAAATCTGCCGCCATTAATACGCCACGGTGAGAGCGCGTCTCACCGTGTAAGGACGTGTTGGATTAATTTTGCGTATCCAGGGTGGAGAGTTCTTTATCAATGAAATAAAGCCCTTCGCCGCTTTTTCCCGCCAGCGTTAATTTATCAATAATAGATTTGAATAATTTTTCTTCTTCATGCTGTTCTGCCACATACCACTGCAAGAAATTAAATGTCGGATAATCCTGGCTGGTCATTGCGGCATGAGCCAGTTCATTAATTTTTTGCGTAATAAGCTGCTCATGCTCATAGGTCGCGCGGAACAGCTCATCCAGCGAGGCGTACTCAGCGAAGGGCGAAGAAACGGTATGAATGCGCGGCAGGCTTCCGGTATCGGTAAGGTAGTCAAACAGGCGCTGCATATGCGTCATCTCTTCTTGCGCATGGCGACGAAGAAATGCGGCCGCGCCTTCAAAACTGTGATAGCTACACCACGCGCTCATTTGTTGATAGAGCAGGGAGGAGTACAACTCCAGATTCATTTGCTCATTCAGTTTGTCGATCATTTCTGTTTTCAGCATGGTTCCGCTCCACAAATAGCAAAAGATATACGGTAATGTGGCGCCACTATAATTTGTTATTTTATTATTTGCAAAAGGTAAAATATTAAATTTAATTATTAAAAATACGAATGGGAATAAAACGCATTAACGCCAGTGTATAGCGTATAAAAATAAAGGAAAGCCAGCACCTTCATGCTGGCAATAGCGACCCTGCACTCTCCTCCATTGTAGATGGTGTCGACGTTAAGCCAGCCGCCTTAATAATAAAGCGGCATGATTTGCGGGACGGCAACGCCCCGGCACTGCCAGGAGAGGGTAAATCGGGTGTTCAGACACAACGAGCCCGCATAAATGCTACAGGTTCCTACCGGCTGACCAAACGAAACGGCATCGGCATAGCCCATCTGCTGGCATTCGCGTGTTGCGGTCCCGTGAGATACATAATCATCTGTCCGTGAAGTAAAAAATAGCGGCTGGTTATACGTCAGGCGCACGATGCCGCTTATCGGGCTGGCTTCGCTGACCTGCGCTTGTCGAGTAATGGTGCATCCCGTCAGGGCTAGCAGTGAAAGAGTAAAAATAAGAGGCTTCATAAAATCGCTCCGACAGTTCGGTATCAGACCATGCTACCTCGTGTCTTGCACTGTCAATGGCTGGAATAACTTACGGATTCGCCTTGATTAAAGGTAACGGCAGGGGATTTACAGCGGGAACAGAAAATGTGTGAGCGTCTTTTCATTTAATGAAACCTGGTTTTATTAAATTTGAATGTGTGTTCTCAAATGTGTAATGTGGGTAAAACGTCATGATTTACGCAGGCGCGACCGTCTGCATTCAGGAGAAACACGATGAAAATTGCACTGATGATGGAAAATAGCCAGGCCAGCAAAAATGCCATCATTTATAACGAACTTAGCGCCGTCGCCAATGAAAAGGGATTTCCCGTTTTTAACGTCGGCATGTGCGACGAAAATGACCATCACCTGACGTACATTCATTTAGGCATCATGGCGAGTATTCTGCTTAATGCAAACGCGGTTGATTTTGTGGTTACTGGCTGTGGCACTGGTCAGGGCGCGCTGATGTCGTTAAATATTCATCCAGGTGTCATTTGTGGCTATTGCATCGATCCGGCAGATGCTTTTCTGTTTGCGCAGATCAACAACGGCAATGCGTTGTCCCTGCCATTTGCGAAAGGCTTTGGCTGGGGCGCTGAGCTGAACGTGCGTTTCATCTTTGAAAAAGCGTTTACCGGGCGTAAAGGCGAGGGGTATCCGCCTGAGCGCAAAGCGCCGCAGGTACGCAATGCGGGCATTTTGAACCAGGTTAAGGCCGCGGTCGTCAAAGAGAATTATCTGGATACACTACGGGCTATCGATCCTGAACTGGTTAAAACGGCGGTTTCAGGGCCGCGTTTCCAGCAATGTTTGTTTGAAAACGGCCAGAATAAAGAAATAGAAGCGTTTGTACGTGAGATGCTGGGGTAATGCCCAGACAAGACAGAGGCGTTTCGCGCCTGTCGGCTGGCATGATGTGCCGATAATACGCCAGTAGCGACAGGCACCACCTCTGGCAAACAGATCAGAAACGGTGTAGGCCGGATAAGCTGCTTCGCGTTGCTATCCGGCTAATAACGTCTCAATATTGTCGCTCGGGGTGCCGCTATCAGTGATGCTGATAGGTCACGACGTTAAGGAGATGCTGATCGGTTTGCGCCAGGCATAGCCCTGCTCGTTTAGCGCTGCGAACTTCTTCGAGAATAGTTTGTAAAAGTACGCCATCCTGCTGCTGCTCTTTTTCCAGGGTATGGAGAAAATCAAGCGTTGAGGCATCATTCAGCGCTTTCGCTTCATCTGCCAGACGCGACAGCGTGCTGGCGCGTTGCTGATAATCCTCCAGGGTTTTCTGGAACAATTCTTCCAGAGAGCAGAGCTCTTCACCCGGAACGTCAATGGCTTTAACGATAGGGGTGGCGCCGGCGTTTTTCATAAAATTAAACATGCGCATCATTTGCGTCACGTTGCCTTGCGCCTGGGTACGAAGAAAGGTGGCGGTGCCTGTTAAACTGTGTTCAGAACACCATTCGCTTAGATGGAGGTAAAGATTTGATGCGTAAAACTCAAGGTTCATTGGCGTGTTGAGCTTTTGAACCATTCCTACAGCTGCCATAACAATATCCTTATTTCCAGAAAGTGTTGATGTGCATGACAGACGAGAATGCAACGGGCCGTTGTCACATTCTTACCTCTATGCACAATAAATACTCTTAGCAGAAGAACTCCGTTCCGCCAGTCCCTTATGCGATCTCATTTCCTGTTTATCGATCGGTAATGAGAATAGCGCGTCAATAAAAATAAGAAAATCCTTAAATGCAATTGTTTATCTTTTTTTACATTTTCAGCGGTGTGATTTTTTCAGGTGTAATGATTTTGGATGAGGAGCAGTTGCAACCCTTTGAAAGTTAAATGATATTATATAGATTTGTAATTTATGAAACATTGTTTCAGATCATGGGTTAAGCCTTTCAAGTATGTTAATTTCAATAAAATAAACATTAGTCAGTCTGGATATCACACGCATAAACGGTTGAGAGCAAATATGCCTGTTTTTATAAACTAGCCGATTTTGCGGTAGATCATTTTTAATATCATTAATCATACGAGCACGTTATTCGGTTGAGCGCAGTTTTGCTGGGTGACTCGTTAACAAGGAGCAGTCAATGAAAAAGGTCGCGGTGCTGTTGGCACCAGGATTTGAAGAAGCAGAGGCCATTGTTACTCTTGATATTCTGCGACGTTTGCATATCGACGTCGAAACGCTGGCGTGTGCTGAATCACGGGCGGTGGTGAGTTACCATGATATTCCTATGGTTGCGGACAGCACGCTGAGTGAACGCCAGCAGGCGCTTTTCGATGCGGTAGTGCTACCGGGCGGTCCGCAGGGGAGCGCTAATCTGGCGGCTAATCCGGCGGTGATCGCTTTCGTTGCGCGTCATGATGCGGCAGGCAAATTAATTTGTCCTATCTGTTCCGCGGCGGCAAGGGTGCTGGGTGCTCACGGATTGCTGAAGGGGCGTCGTTATGTCTGTTCCGGCGATCTGTGGAAAGCGGTTCCGGAAGGTGTCTATGTGGATGCGCCCGTGGTTGAAGATGGTAATTTAATTAGCGGCAAAGGGTTGGGTCATGTCTTTGATTTCGCGCTAACCCTTTCCGCCAGACTGCTGGGAGACGATGCGCCGGTTCGCGAACAGGCTGAACATATCTATTATCCCTGGTAATCGTTATTCACCCAGGGCCGTAAGGATTAGCTGGCTGATGTTATGGATTAATGTGCTGGCTTTCCTGCCTTTTGGCTGATGAATTCGCTCTGGGTTATGTCATTTTCCGCTAAAACTATTCCTGCCATCAGCATTTATCTAATGAATGAAAGACAGTGCACCGTTTTACGTCTTCTCTAACAAGAATCGTTTGATTTTACCCTACATAAAAAACGCTAAAGCAGGTCAATGACTTCCCTGGGTTATGAGTTAATCGTTATTTCTGCGTGTGTCTTAGGGGGGGATTCCTGAAAGGCGGCCTCGGAAAAGTCTCATATGTGGTGGCGAGCGTACTGATATCAGGAGCGGTGGAGAGCGCGATGAACCTGCTCAACATTTCACCTTTTGCACAGTGTATGGTTCGCGGCTGAATCCTTCTGACAACAGTTATCTTCGACCATTATAAGCAAAAAGCGAAGCGTACGATTTGATGAATTAACACTCAACTAAACAGTATAGCTTCACGTCATCGCCAGCCGCTACCCCGGCTGGCGATGGTCTTTCTAAATGGCGAGCAGCGTCACACTGTCTATACTTACATGACTAATGAGACCGTTTGTGAGTCTCAATATGATGATAAGGAGGAGACCAGGGTGGCAGAACCGTTAACCGTATCCCCCGAACTCACTGCGAACTATGCGTATTTTTTTGACCTTGATGGCACATTGGCAGAGATAAAGCCTCATCCCGATCAGGTAGTGGTACCGCATAAAATCCTTCAGTTGTTAGACCGTCTCGCGGCGCACAACGCAGGGGCACTGGCATTGATTTCAGGGCGTTCAATGACTGAGCTGGATGCTTTGGCGAAGCCTTTTCGCTTTCCACTCGCTGGCGTTCACGGGGCAGAGCGTCGTGACATCAATGGTAAAACCCATATCGTGCGCCTTCCTGAAGCGGTAGTCCGTGAGGTAGAGGCGTTATTACGTTCGACGCTTGTAGCGCTGCCCGGAACGGAGCTGGAGTCGAAGGGGATGGCATTTGCGCTGCACTACCGTCAGGCTCCGGAACATGAAGCGGCGCTGTTGGCGCTTGCGCAACACGTTACGCAGCACTGGCCGCAACTGGCGTTGCAGCCTGGTAAATGTGTTGTGGAAATCAAACCTAAGGGAACCAATAAAGGCGAAGCCATTGCCGCCTTTATGCAGGAGGCGCCCTTTGCGGGACGGATTCCCGTTTTTGTGGGCGACGATTTGACCGATGAGGCTGGCTTTGGCGTGGTGAATCACGCTGGCGGAATTTCCGTAAAAGTGGGCGTCGGGGCAACCCAGGCGGCATGGCGGCTGGAAAGCGTACCCGATGTCTGGCGCTGGCTGGAACAAATCAATTATCCACAACAAGAACAACAAGTAATGAATAACAGGAGAGATGGCTATGAGTCGTTTAGTCGTAGTATCTAATCGAATTGCCCCCCCGGATAATAAAGGCGGCGCCGGCGGCCTCGCCGTTGGCGTGCTTGGCGCGCTAAAAGCGGCTGGCGGGTTGTGGTTCGGCTGGAGTGGCGAGACAGGTAACGAGGATGAGCCATTAAAAAAGGTGACAAAAGGTAATATTACCTGGGCATCGTTTAACCTGAGCGAACAAGATTACGAAGATTATTACTGTCAATTTTCCAATGCGGTTCTCTGGCCTGCGTTCCACTATCGTCTGGACCTGGTACAGTTTCAGCGTCCTGCATGGGAAGGCTATATGCGGGTGAATGCGTTATTAGCGGATAAGTTATTGCCCCTCATTAAAGAGAACGACATCATTTGGGTGCATGACTACCACCTGTTACCGTTCGCCAGCGAGCTGCGTAAACGCGGCGTGAACAACCGAATTGGTTTTTTCCTGCATATTCCATTCCCGACCCCGGAGATTTTTAACGCCTTACCGCCGCATGATGAACTGCTGGAGCAGTTGTGTGACTTTGATCTGCTAGGGTTCCAGACCGAAAATGATCGCCTGGCTTTTCTGGATAGCCTTTCGAGTCAAACGCGAGTCACGACTCGCAGCGGCAAGCAGCATATCGCGTGGGGTAAAGACTTCCAGACAGAAGTGTATCCTATCGGTATTGAGCCCGATGAGATTGCTCTGCAGGCTGCCGGGCCGTTGCCGCCTAAACTGGCGCAGCTCAAGGCGGAACTGAAAAATGTGAAGAATATTTTTTCCGTTGAGCGGCTGGATTATTCGAAAGGGCTGCCGGAACGTTTTCTGGCGTATGAAGCGCTACTGGAAAACTATCCGCAGCATCGGGGAAAAATTCGTTATACCCAAATTGCGCCTACGTCACGCGGCGAAGTACAGGCATATCAGGATATTCGCCACCAGCTTGAGACGGAAGCAGGCCGGATTAATGGGAAATATGGACAATTGGGCTGGACGCCGCTCTATTATCTGAATCAACATTTCGACCGTAAACTGTTAATGAAGATATTCCGTTATTCAGACGTCGGGCTCGTCACCCCGTTGCGTGACGGGATGAACCTGGTGGCGAAAGAGTTTGTCGCCGCGCAGGACCCCGCTAACCCTGGCGTACTGGTACTGTCACAGTTTGCCGGCGCGGCGAATGAACTGACGTCGGCGTTAATCGTCAATCCTTACGATCGGGATGACGTGGCGGCGGCGCTCAATCGTGCGCTAACGATGCCCCTTGCCGAGCGTATTTCGCGTCATGCGGAGATGCTGGACGTGATCGTTAAAAATGACATTAACCGCTGGCAGGAGCGTTTTATTCATGACCTAAAGGAGGTCACGCCGCGTAGCCCTGAGCGTCAGCAGCAGAACAACGTGGCGACGTTCCCTAAGCTGGCCTGAAATATCGCGAGCGGCGACTAGTCGCCCGCTAAGGGCACCAGCAACACATCTACCTGGCTGGCGCTGACGACACTTTTTGCCGAGCAGGACGCGCGCGAAAAGAAACTGTGGTTATGGTTGCCGCAAATGACCAGATCAACATGGTGTTTGCGGCACACAGCCAAAATATGCTGGCTTAACTCACCTGATGCGATGAAAGTTTGTTCAATCGGATAATCCGCCTTTTCCCCCAGCATCTTAAGAAAATTCTCGGTCTCTTCATGCATAACCGCGCGTAAATCCTCCATCATGGGCGCGGCGAACTGGTTATACAGTTCAGGATCGGAAGCGAGAGTAATCAGGCTTACTTTCGCCTGAACAGGGCGGGCGATAGAGACCGCTTTAGCCAGTAGCTGGTGACTTTCCGGGGTGACGGCAACGGCGACAAGAATATGGGTGTAGCTCATAACTCGCTCCTTGATTGCAAGAATATGAGATTGTGCTTTAGCTTTACTCTGTTTATCGCATTTCTGCAATGCGCTAATGCCACATTAATGTGAAGGACATCATAATTAATCATTAATTATTCTTATGTAAAGAATCGTGGCATAAGACACTTTTTACACACCACCCGGATGCTTCATTTAAATGGGTGAACAAGGAAAGCTAAAAGTTAAATCAAATGAGCTTATTTTTAACAGCGGAGGGCGTATGCTGTGACGAGATTAATTAATAACGTTTAATATTTAAGCTACTGTTTACTAAAGGTAAAATAAAAGCGTTTCTAAAATAGAAATAATAGCCTGTTATCTATTATCCTGGCGTTATTTTAACAGAGAGAAACAAAAAAGAATTTGGTGTTGACGTACCCCTATTCAGCAGTGTGGAATAGAAAAAGTGAACATTAGGTTATTAATTAAACAAAGTAAAAGCCATGCTGATGGTTTTATCGTAAGTATTCCGTTAAAATATGTGATCTGCATCACATATTTTCTAAAATCGCCGTCCCGCTCCGTTGTATGTCACGAAGCTGACGAGTAGAGTTGCGTCGAATTAGGAAAAATCTTAGGCATTTGTAAAAATTGATGTAAACGTGTAAGGCGAATCTCAGTGGGAGGCTGCGTTATACGTCACAATGTCCATAATGTCTGAGCGCTGCTATGCATTTGACCTTTTTGCTTCTTTTACCGGGCCTTCCCGGCGACATCACGGGGTGCGGCTACGTCGCACAAAAATAAAGTTGGTTATTCTGGATGGGAACAATGCATACATCCGAGTTGCTAAAACACATTTATGACATCAATTTGTCATATTTACTCCTTGCACAGCGTTTGATCGTCCAGGACAAAGCATCTGCGATGTTCCGCCTCGGTATCAACGAAGAGATGGCAAACACACTGGGCGCGTTGACCCTGCCGCAGATGGTCAAACTGGCGGAGACGAACCAGTTAGTTTGTCATTTCCGGTTTGACGATCATCAGACGATCACCCGTTTGACTCAGGATTCGCGCGTCGATGACTTACAGCAGATTCACACAGGTATCATGCTTTCAACGCGTCTGCTCAATGAAGTGGACGATACGGCGCGTAAGAAAAGGGCATGATAATGAGTGAAAAAAGCATTGTTCAGGAAGCTCGCGATATCCAGTTGGCGATGGAGTTGATTAATCTTGGCGCTCGTCTACAAATGCTGGAAAGCGAAACACAGCTCAGCCGTGGTCGCCTCATCAGGCTGTACAAAGAATTACGCGGTAGCCCGCCGCCTAAAGGGATGCTGCCATTTTCGACAGACTGGTTTATGACCTGGGAGCAAAATATTCATGCCTCCATGTTCTGCAACGCCTGGCAATTTTTACTGAAGACCGGCTTATGCAGCGGTGTGGATGCGGTGATTAAAGCTTATCGGCTTTATCTTGAGCAGTGTCCGCAACCGCCTGAAGGGCCGTTGTTGGCGCTGACTCGCGCATGGACGCTGGTGCGTTTTGTTGAAAGTGGGTTGCTTGAATTGTCGAGCTGTAACTGCTGCGGTGGGAACTTTATTACCCATGCGCATCAGCCCGTAGGCAGCTTTGCGTGTAGTTTATGCCAGCCGCCATCCCGCGCAGTAAAAAGACGTAAACTTTCCCGAGATGCTGCCGATATTATTCCACAACTGCTGGATGAACAGATCGAACAGGCTGTTTAACCGAAACGGTGTGGACAAACACTCCAGCAGCGGTAAGTCATTACCGCTGCTTTTTTTTGCCTTGCCTTCGCGTTAATCGCCCGACTGCGCATCCTGTCATAGTCAACAGCGGAAGGATGATGTCGTGCTTATCTTATTAGGTTACCTGGTGGTTATCGGTACAGTTTTCGGCGGTTATGTCATGACCGGCGGACACCTTGGGGCACTCTATCAACCTGCTGAACTGGTCATCATTGGCGGCGCGGGGATAGGGGCGTTCATTGTCGGCAACAACGGGAAGGCCATCAAAGGCACGATGAAAGCTATCCCGTTGTTATTTCGTCGTTCGAAATACACAAAATCTATGTACATGGATTTGCTGGCGTTGCTCTATCGCCTGATGGCCAAATCACGCCAGCAGGGGATGTTCTCCCTTGAACGCGATATTGAAAATCCAAAAGAGAGTGAAATCTTCGCCAGTTATCCGCGTATTCTGGCCGATGCGGTAATGCTTGATTTTATTGTCGATTATCTGCGCCTGATCATCAGCGGCAACATGAATACGTTCGAAATTGAAGCGTTGATGGATGAAGAGATTGAAACCCATGAAAGCGAGGCGGAAGTCCCGGCCAACAGTCTGGCGATGGTGGGGGATTCGCTGCCTGCCTTTGGTATCGTCGCGGCGGTAATGGGGGTGGTTCACGCTCTGGCTTCAGCCGATCGTCCGGCAGCGGAGTTGGGGGCGCTGATTGCCCATGCCATGGTAGGTACGTTCCTCGGTATTTTACTGGCTTATGGATTCATTTCACCGTTAGCGACCGTTTTGCGCCAGAAGAGCGCCGAAACCACCAAGATGATGCAGTGCGTAAAAATCACACTGCTGTCTAATCTGAACGGCTATGCGCCGCCGATTGCCGTGGAATTTGGTCGTAAAACGCTTTATTCCAGTGAGCGTCCATCGTTTATTGAGTTGGAAGAACACGTTCGCGCAGTGAGAAACCCAAACCAGCAGCAGACGACTGAGGAAGCATGAAAAATCAGGCTCATCCCATTGTCGTCGTAAAACGCCGCAGGCACAAACCGCACGGCGGCGGGGCGCACGGTTCCTGGAAAATTGCCTACGCCGATTTTATGACGGCGATGATGGCTTTTTTTCTGGTGATGTGGCTGATTTCCATCTCCAGCCCTAAAGAATTAATTCAGATTGCCGAATATTTTCGTACGCCGTTGGCCACCGCGGTAACGGGGGGGAATCGGATTGCCAATAGCGAGAGCCCGATACCAGGCGGCGGCGATGATTACACCCAACAGCAGGGTGAAGTGGAAAAGCAGCCGAATATCGACGAGCTGAAAAAACGGATGGAGCAGAGTCGCTTAAACAAACTGCGCGGCGATCTGGATCAACTGATCGAATCCGATCCCAAACTGCGCGCGTTACGTCCGCATCTGAAAATTGATTTAGTTCAGGAGGGGTTGCGCATCCAGATTATCGACAGCCAGAACCGCCCGATGTTTAAAACCGGCAGCGCCGAAGTTGAGCCGTATATGCGCGATATCCTGCGTGCGATTGCGCCAGTGTTAAACGGTATACCTAATCGCATTAGCCTGGCCGGCCATACCGATGACTTTCCCTACGCGAACGGCGAAAAAGGCTATAGCAACTGGGAGTTATCCGCCGATCGCGCCAATGCCTCTCGTCGCGAACTGGTCGCTGGCGGGCTGGATAACGGAAAAGTATTACGGGTGGTTGGCATGGCCGCCACGATGCGGCTGAGCGATCGCGGTCCTGATGACGCCATCAACCGCCGTATAAGCCTGCTGGTGTTAAACAAACAGGCGGAACAGGCCATTTTGCATGAAAACGCTGAAAGCCAGAATGAGCCGGTAAGTGTATTACAACAGCCTGCGGCAGCCCCGCCGGCAAGCGTACCCACATCGCCAAAAGCGGAACCGAGGTGATAGCGTGAGCATGGATATTAGCGATTTTTATCAGACATTTTTTGATGAAGCTGACGAGCTGTTGGCTGATATGGAGCAGCATCTGCTGGATTTGGTGCCGGAGTCCCCGGACGCTGAACAACTGAACGCCATTTTTCGCGCGGCGCACTCCATTAAAGGCGGCGCGGGCACATTCGGCTTCACTATTCTGCAGGAAACCACGCATTTAATGGAAAACCTGCTGGATGAAGCCCGACGCGGTGAAATGCAGCTCAATACCGACATTATCAACCTGTTTTTGGAAACGAAAGATATTATGCAGGAACAGCTCGACGCCTATAAAAACTCCGAAGAGCCGGATGCCGCAAGCTTCGAATATATCTGCAATGCGCTACGCCAGTTGGCGCTGGAGGCGAAAGGCGAAACCACGCCGGCGGTCGTAGAAACCGCGGCACTAAGCGCGGCGATCCAGGAAGAGAGCGTAGCCGAAACCGAATCGCCTCGTGACGAGAGTAAACTGCGCATTGTACTTTCACGGTTGAAAGCCAATGAGGTCGATCTGCTTGAAGAAGAGTTGGGCAATCTGGCTACTCTGACGGATGTCGTTAAGGGGGCGGATTCACTGTCGGCAACTCTGGATGGCAGCGTCGCGGAAGATGACATTGTCGCGGTGCTCTGTTTTGTCATCGAGGCCGATCAGATCGCTTTTGAAAAAGTGGTCGCCGCGCCGGTTGAAAAAGCGCAAGAGAAAACCGAGGTAGCGCCGGTAGCGCCTCCGGCAGTCGTTGCGCCAGCCGCCAAAAGCGCGGCCCATGAACATCATGCGGGGCGTGAAAAACCTGCGCGTGAACGCGAGTCCACCAGCATTCGCGTGGCGGTAGAGAAAGTGGATCAGCTCATAAACCTGGTCGGCGAGTTAGTGATTACCCAGTCAATGTTGGCCCAGCGTTCTAACGAGCTGGACCCGGTAAACCACGGCGATCTCATTACCAGTATGGGTCAGTTACAACGTAACGCCCGCGACTTACAAGAGTCGGTGATGTCGATTCGTATGATGCCTATGGAGTACGTCTTCAGCCGTTTCCCGCGTCTGGTACGCGATTTAGCGGGCAAACTGGGCAAGCAGGTAGAGCTGACGCTGGTGGGGAGCTCCACTGAACTTGATAAAAGCCTGATCGAACGCATTATCGACCCGCTGACGCACCTGGTGCGCAACAGTCTCGACCACGGGATTGAAATGCCGGAAAAACGCCTTGAGGCGGGGAAAAATGTTGTCGGCAATCTGATTCTTTCCGCAGAACATCAGGGCGGGAATATTTGTATTGAAGTGACCGATGACGGCGCGGGGCTTAACCGTGAGCGTATCCTGGCGAAGGCCATGTCGCAGGGGATGGCGGTGAATGAAAACATGACCGACGATGAAGTAGGCATGTTGATCTTCGCGCCGGGATTCTCAACTGCGGAACAGGTCACGGATGTCTCCGGTCGCGGCGTTGGCATGGATGTGGTGAAACGTAACATTCAGGAGATGGGCGGTCACGTTGAGATCCAGTCAAAACAAGGCTCCGGCACCACGATTCGTATTCTGCTGCCGCTGACGCTGGCCATCCTCGATGGGATGTCGGTTCGCGTGGCGGGGGAAGTTTTTATCCTGCCGTTGAATGCGGTGATGGAGTCGCTGCAACCGCGTGAAGAGGATCTTCATCCGCTGGCGGGCGGCGAACGGGTTCTGGAAGTTCGCGGCGAGTATTTGCCGCTGGTCGAATTGTGGAAAGTGTTTGACGTGGACGGGGCGAAAACCGAAGCCACGCAGGGCATTGTTGTGATCCTGCAAAGCGCGGGACGCCGTTACGCGCTGCTGGTCGATCAGCTCATCGGTCAGCACCAGGTGGTGGTCAAAAATCTGGAAAGCAATTATCGCAAGGTACCGGGGATTTCCGCCGCGACGATCCTGGGCGACGGCAGCGTCGCGCTGATTGTTGATGTTTCCGCATTGCAGGGTTTAAACCGCGAACAACGTATGGCGATCACAGCCGCCTGATTGAGTGAGAAGGGAATAATATGACCGGTATGAGTAATGTAAGCAAACTGGCCGGCGAGCCGTCAGGTCAGGAATTCCTGGTGTTTACACTGGGAAATGAAGAGTACGGCATCGATATCCTGAAAGTGCAGGAGATCCGTGGCTATGACCAGGTGACGCGCATCGCCAATACACCGGCCTTTATAAAAGGGGTGACTAACCTGCGCGGCGTGATTGTCCCCATTGTCGATCTGCGCGTGAAATTCTGCGAAGGCGACGTTGAGTACGATGACAATACGGTAGTGATCGTACTGAATCTGGGGCAACGCGTCGTCGGGATAGTGGTAGACGGCGTGTCTGACGTACTGTCGTTAACGGCGGAACAGATCCGTCCGGCGCCAGAATTTGCCGTGACCTTGTCAACAGAATATTTGACGGGATTGGGCGCGCTCGGCGAGCGTATGCTGATTCTGGTGAATATCGAAAAACTGCTTAACAGCGAAGAGATGGCGCTGCTGGATATCGCAGCATCACACGTCGCGTAATAACGTTGCCGGATGGCGTCGCGCCATCCGGCAATATTCACCGTTATGCTTCCGCCAGCGGTGAGAGTGCCTCTTCATCGCCCGCGCCCAGCCCCTGCATTTTGCGCCGGCATCGCCGCTGCGACACTGTCATTGGCAATGTCGTCTTCCGGAACAGCGTATTTCCTTTTTGCAAAAGTAAAGTTATCACCGCAGGTGCCGATAACGTTGATAACTCGTTATCAGGAAGGTGCCTTATGTTTAACCGTATCCGCGTTGTCACAATGCTGATGATGGTGCTGGGGGTTTTCGCACTGCTACAGCTTGTTTCCGGTGGTTTGCTGTTTTCTTCATTACAGCATAACCAGCAAGGTTTTGTTATTTCTAACGAATTACGTCAGCAACAAAGCGAACTCACGTCGACATGGGACTTAATGCTGCAAACGCGCATTAACCTGAGCCGCTCCGCCGCACGCATGATGATGGACGCTTCTAACCAGCAGAGCAGCGCCAAAACGGATTTACTCCAGAATGCAAAAACGACTCTCGCACAGGCGGCGGCGCACTACGCCAATTTCAAAAATATGACGCCATTGCCAGCGATGGCGGAGGCCAGCGCGAACGTCGATGAAAAATATCAGCGCTATCAGGCCGCATTAGCCGAACTTATTCAGTTTCTGGACAATGGCAATATGGATGCCTACTTCGCCCAGCCAACCCAGGGAATGCAAAACGCGTTGGGCGAGGCGCTGGGCAATTACGCCCGGGTGAGCGAAAACCTGTACCGCCAGACATTTGATCAAAGTGCTCATGACTACCGTTTTGCGCAATGGCAACTGGGGGTTCTTGCGGTCGTGCTGGTGCTGATTTTGATGGTGGTTTGGTTCGGCATTCGTCATGCCCTGCTTAACCCATTAGCGCGAGTGATTACTCATATCCGTGAAATTGCCAGCGGCGATCTGACGAAAACGCTCACCGTCTCAGGACGTAATGAAATTGGCGAACTGGCGGGAACGGTTGAACATATGCAACGCTCGCTGATTGACACCGTAACGCAGGTTCGTGAAGGTTCGGATGCGATTTATTCCGGCACCAGTGAAATTGCCGCCGGTAATACCGACCTCTCTTCCCGTACCGAACAGCAGGCCTCCGCTCTGGAGGAGACGGCTGCCAGCATGGAACAACTGACGGCCACCGTGAAGCAAAACGCCGATAACGCCCGCCAGGCTTCGCAACTGGCGCAAAGCGCCTCCGAGACCGCGCGTCATGGCGGCAAAGTGGTCGACGGCGTAGTAAACACTATGCACGAAATTGCCGACAGTTCGAAAAAAATCGCTGACATTATCAGCGTTATCGACGGTATTGCCTTCCAGACTAACATTCTGGCGCTGAACGCGGCGGTAGAAGCGGCGCGCGCGGGAGAGCAGGGGCGCGGTTTTGCGGTCGTGGCAGGCGAGGTGCGTAATCTGGCCAGCCGCAGCGCCCAGGCGGCGAAAGAAATAAAAGCGTTGATTGAAGATTCCGTCTCGCGTGTCGATACCGGTTCTGTGCTGGTGGAAAGCGCCGGGGAAACCATGACTGACATCGTCAATGCCGTTACGCGCGTCACGGATATCATGGGCGAAATCGCCTCCGCCTCGGATGAGCAAAGCCGGGGTATCGATCAGGTCGCTTTGGCCGTTTCCGAAATGGATCGCGTAACGCAACAGAACGCCTCGCTGGTTCAGGAATCCGCAGCGGCCGCCGCCGCGCTGGAAGAGCAGGCCAGCCGTCTGACCCAGGCGGTATCGGCTTTCCGCCTGGCATCGCGACCGCTGGCGGTAAATAAACCTGAGATGCGTTTGTCAGTGAACGCTCAGTCCGGCAATACGCCGCAGTCATTAGCCGCCAGGGATGATGCGAACTGGGAAACCTTCTGATCGACGTGCGCTGTCGGTTATCGATTAATTTGCGAACCCGCCGATACCTTTCGTCTGGTTCGCATAGATAAAAGCAAAAAATGTGTAATACGGGAAGCATGGCGCTGCCGCAGGGCGCGCCCGTTGTACTTTGAATGTGATTAAGAAGGCGCTATGACATCATCTCTGCCCTCCGGGCAAACGTCAGTATTGTTACAGATGACACAGCGCCTCGCGCTGTCCGACGCGCATTTTCGTCGGATATGTCAATTAATCTACCAGCGCGCAGGGATCGTGCTGGCCGACCATAAGCGGGATATGGTTTATAACCGCCTGGTCCGTCGGCTGCGTGCCCTGGGACTGGATGATTTTGGCCGTTATCTCAGTATGCTGGAGGCTAATCAAAACAGCGCTGAGTGGCAGGCTTTTATCAACGCTCTGACTACCAACCTGACCGCTTTTTTTCGCGAGGCGCACCATTTTCCCATCCTTGCGGAACATGCGCGTCGCCGCCACGGCGAGTACCGCGTCTGGAGTGCGGCGGCATCGACAGGAGAAGAACCTTACAGTATCGCCATTACGCTGGCGGATGCGTTAGGGATGGCCCCCGGTCGCTGGAAAGTATTCGCCAGCGATATTGATACTGAAGTGCTGGAAAAAGCGAGAAGCGGTATTTATCGCCTCAGCGAACTGAAAACGTTATCGCCGCAGCAGCTACAACGTTACTTCATGCGCGGTACGGGGCCGCATGAAGGACTGGTGCGCGTGCGTCAGGAACTGGCCAATTATGTTGAATTTTCCTCCGTTAATTTATTGGAAAAGCAGTACAACGTACCCGGTCCCTTTGACGCGATTTTTTGCCGTAACGTCATGATCTATTTTGATAAAACGACTCAGGAGGACATTCTGCGCCGTTTTGTTCCACTCCTTAAACCTGACGGACTGTTGTTTGCCGGTCACTCAGAAAACTTTAGCAACCTCGTGCGCGAGTTTAGCCTGCGCGGACAGACGGTGTATGCGCTAAGTAAGGATAAAGCATGAGTAAAATCAGGGTATTGTCAGTTGATGATTCCGCGCTAATGCGCCAAATCATGACTGAAATTATTAATAGCCATAGCGATATGGAGATGGTGGCGACTGCGCCGGACCCGTTGGTCGCCAGGGATCTCATCAAAAAATTTAATCCGGACGTATTGACCCTGGACGTTGAGATGCCGCGTATGGACGGCCTCGATTTTCTGGAAAAACTGATGCGCCTGCGACCGATGCCGGTGGTGATGGTCTCTTCGCTGACCGGGAAAGGTTCCGAAGTGACGCTACGGGCGCTGGAGTTGGGGGCCATCGATTTTGTCACCAAACCGCAGCTTGGCATTCGTGAAGGTATGCTGGCGTATAGCGAGATGATCGCCGAAAAAGTGCGTACCGCCGCGCGGGCCCGCATCGCCGCACATAAACCGATGGCGGCCCCGACAACCTTAAAAGCGGGTCCGCTGCTCAGTTCGGAAAAACTGATTGCTATCGGCGCTTCAACGGGCGGTACTGAAGCTATCCGACATGTGCTGCAACCGCTGCCGCTTTCCAGTCCGGCAGTGATTATTACGCAGCATATGCCGCCTGGCTTTACCCGCTCGTTTGCCGAGCGTCTGAATAAACTCTGTCAAATCAGCGTGAAGGAGGCCGAGGACGGCGAACGCGTATTGCCAGGTCATGCCTACATTGCGCCCGGCGACAAGCATATGGAGCTGGCGCGTAGCGGGGCGAATTATCAAATCAAAATTCATGATGGCCCGCCGGTAAACCGGCATCGGCCTTCCGTGGATGTGCTGTTTCATTCGGTGGCGAAACACGCGGGGCGCAACGCCGTAGGCGTCATTCTTACGGGGATGGGCAACGATGGCGCCGCTGGAATGTTAGCGATGTACCAGGCTGGCGCCTGGACCATTGCGCAAAACGAAGCAAGTTGTGTGGTGTTCGGCATGCCGCGCGAGGCCATCAATATGGGTGGCGTAAGCGAAGTGGTCGATCTTAGCCAGGTAAGCCAGCAGATGTTGGCGAAAATCAGTGCCGGACAGGCGATACGTATTTGAACCAGGAGTAGTATTTTATGGCGGATAAAGAGCTTAAATTTTTGGTTGTGGATGACTTTTCGACCATGCGTCGTATCGTGCGCAACCTCTTAAAAGAGCTTGGATTTAACAATGTGGAAGAGGCCGAAGACGGCGTCGATGCGCTGAACAAGCTCCAGGCGGGCGGCTTTGGTTTTATTATCTCCGACTGGAACATGCCGAACATGGATGGCCTGGAGCTGCTGAAAACCATTCGCGCCGATAGCGCCATGTCGGCGTTACCCGTGTTGATGGTCACGGCGGAAGCCAAAAAAGAGAATATTATCGCCGCCGCACAGGCTGGCGCCAGCGGTTATGTCGTAAAACCGTTCACCGCAGCGACTCTGGAAGAGAAGCTCAACAAAATCTTTGAGAAACTGGGCATGTGAGGATGCGATGATGATGCAACCATCTATCAAGCCTGCTGATGAAGGCTCAGCAGGAGACATCATTGCGCGCATCGGTAGTCTGACCCGAATGCTGCGCGACAGCCTGCGTGAACTGGGGCTGGACCAGGCGATTGCCGAAGCGGCGGAGGCGATCCCTGATGCGCGCGACCGTCTGGATTATGTCGTCCAGATGACGGCGCAGGCGGCGGAACGCGCGCTAAACAGTGTCGAAGCCTCGCAGCCGCATCAGGATGCGATGGAAAAAGAGGCGAAAGCGCTAACCCAACGTTGGGACGAGTGGTTTGACAATCCGATCGAGCTTTCCGACGCCCGTGAACTGGTGACGGATACGCGCCAGTTTCTCAGGGATGTCCCGGGCCATACCAGCTTTACTAACGCGCAACTGCTGGACATCATGATGGCGCAGGATTTCCAGGATCTGACGGGTCAGGTGATCAAACGCATGATGGACGTGATTCAGGAGATTGAACGCCAGTTGTTAATGGTGCTGCTGGAAAACATCCCGGAACAGAGCGCGCGACCAAAACGCGAGAACGAAAGCTTGCTCAACGGCCCGCAGGTGGATACCTCGAAAGCTGGCGTCGTTGCCAGTCAGGATCAGGTGGACGACCTGCTGGACAGTCTTGGCTTTTAAGCTTTTTTGACCTGATGGCGCTGCGCTTATCGGGTTCGAATCCGTCAACCCGGCCGGATACGAGACTTTCTTATCGTATCCGGCTATCTCTATTAACGCCATAAACCCCGCCTTTTTTACCGCTTACTCTGCCTATTGGCGTAAAGCGGTTCTGGCATCATTCTCTCTTATCAATCTATCCAGGGTTTGCTGCGTGGCAGAAGAGAGCGACGACGACAAAACAGAAGCCCCCACACCCCACCGACTTGAAAAAGCGCGGGAAGAAGGGCAGATCCCCCGTTCCAGAGAACTGACCTCACTGCTGATATTGCTGGTGGGCGTTTGTATTATTTGGTTCGGCGGCGAGTCGTTAGCGCGGCAGCTGGCGGGAATGCTCTCAGCAGGCCTGCACTTCGATCACCGTATGGTGAACGATCCTAACCTGATCCTGGGGCAGATAATTTTGCTGATTAAAGCGGCGATGATGGCACTGCTACCGCTCATCGCGGGCGTGGTGCTGGTGGCGCTTATCTCGCCGGTTATGCTTGGCGGCCTGATTTTTAGCGGTAAGTCGCTACAGCCAAAATTTTCTAAATTAAACCCGCTGCCGGGAATTAAGCGCATGTTTTCGGCGCAGACCGGCGCGGAATTGCTAAAAGCGGTGTTGAAATCCACGCTGGTCGGCTGCGTTACCGGCTTTTATCTCTGGCATCACTGGCCGCAAATGATGCGCCTGATGGCGGAGTCGCCGATCGTCGCAATGGGGAATGCGCTGGATCTGGTTGGACTCTGCGCGTTACTGGTGGTACTGGGCGTGATTCCGATGGTGGGATTTGACGTGTTTTTCCAGATCTTTAGCCACCTGAAAAAATTACGCATGTCGCGGCAGGACATTCGCGACGAATTTAAAGAGAGCGAAGGCGATCCGCATGTTAAGGGCAAAATTCGCCAGATGCAACGCGCCGCCGCGCAGCGCCGCATGATGGAAGATGTGCCGAAAGCGGACGTCATTGTCACTAACCCGACGCACTATTCCGTGGCGCTGCAGTATGACGAAAACAAAATGAGCGCGCCGAAAGTGGTCGCGAAGGGGGCTGGATTAATAGCGCTGCGCATTCGCGAGATCGGCGCTGAACATCGGGTTCCCACTTTAGAAGCGCCGCCGCTGGCGCGGGCATTATATCGCCACGCCGAAATCGGTCAGCAAATTCCCGGGCAGTTATATGCTGCCGTTGCGGAAGTGTTGGCCTGGGTCTGGCAGCTTAAACGCTGGCGGCTTGCGGGCGGGCAACGTCCTCCACAACCTGAGAACCTTCCGGTGCCAGAAGCGCTGGATTTTATGAACGAGAAGAATACTGATGGCTAATCTGGTCGCGATGCTGCGCCTGCCCAGCAACCTGAAATCGACGCAATGGCAAATTCTTGCCGGGCCGATCCTCATTCTGCTGATTTTGTCGATGATGGTGCTGCCGCTACCTGCTTTTATCCTCGACTTATTGTTTACCTTTAATATTGCGCTATCAATTATGGTGCTGCTGGTGGCGATGTTTACCCAGCGTACTCTGGATTTTGCCGCGTTTCCGACCATCCTGCTGTTTACCACGCTACTGCGTCTGGCGCTTAACGTTGCCTCAACGCGCATTATTTTGATGGAAGGGCATACCGGCGCGGCGGCGGCGGGAAAGGTAGTGGAGGCGTTCGGTCATTTCCTGGTCGGCGGTAACTTCGCGATCGGGATTGTGGTTTTTATCATCCTCGTCATTATCAACTTCATGGTCATCACCAAAGGCGCCGGACGTATTGCCGAAGTCGGCGCGCGCTTTGTGCTGGATGGTATGCCCGGTAAGCAAATGGCGATTGACGCCGATCTTAATGCCGGTCTGATTGGTGAAGACGAGGCCAAAAAACGGCGTTCGGAAGTCACTCAGGAAGCCGACTTCTACGGCTCGATGGACGGGGCAAGTAAATTTGTACGCGGCGACGCCATCGCCGGTATTCTCATCATGGTCATTAACGTGGTCGGCGGGCTGCTGGTCGGCGTATTGCAGCACGGAATGAGCATAGGCAGCGCGGCGGAAAGCTACACCCTGCTGACCATTGGCGACGGCCTGGTCGCCCAGATCCCGGCGCTGGTTATCTCCACGGCGGCGGGCGTCATTGTGACCCGCGTTAGTACCGATCAGGATGTTGGCGAGCAGATGGTTGGCCAACTGTTCAGTAATCCAAGGGTGATGCTGCTGGCGGCGGCGGTGCTGGGGCTGCTTGGCATGGTGCCAGGAATGCCTAACCTGGTATTTTTACTTTTTACCGCCGCTTTGCTCGGCCTGGCATGGTGGCTGCGCGGGCGTGAAGAAAAAGCGCCGGAGGAGCCGCAGCCGGTAAAAATGCCGGAAAATAACTCGGTGGTCGAAGCCACCTGGAATGACGTACAGCTTGAGGATTCACTGGGAATGGAAGTGGGCTACCGCCTGATCCCGATGGTGGATTTTCAACAGGATGGCGAATTGCTCGGACGTATTCGCAGTATTCGTAAAAAATTCGCGCAGGATATGGGGTTCCTGCCGCCGGTGGTCCACATTCGCGACAATATGGATTTACAGCCTGCGCGCTACCGTATTTTGATGAAAGGGGTAGAGATTGGCAGCGGGGACGCCTATCCGGGACGCTGGCTGGCTATTAACCCCGGCACGGCGGCGGGAACGCTACCGGGCGAGAAAACCGTCGATCCAGCTTTTGGCCTTGATGCCATCTGGATTGAAAGCGCCCTGAAAGAGCAGGCGCAAATTCAGGGCTTTACCGTCGTGGAAGCCAGTACCGTTGTGGCGACGCACCTTAACCACTTGATTGGCCAATTCTCCGCCGAACTGTTTGGCCGCCAGGAAGCGCAGCAACTGTTGGATCGTGTCTCTCAGGAGATGCCTAAACTCACGGAAGATCTGGTCCCCGGCGTCGTGACCCTCACGACTTTACACAAAGTCCTGCAAAACTTACTGGCGGAAAAAGTCCCGATTCGCGATATGCGCACCATTTTGGAAACGCTGGCGGAACATGCGCCGTTACAAAGCGATCCGCATGAATTAACCGCCGTGGTACGCGTGGCATTAGGACGAGCGATTACGCAACAGTGGTTCCCCGGTAATGAAGAAGTGCAGGTGATTGGCCTGGATACCGCGCTGGAGCGTTTGCTGCTTCAGGCATTGCAGGGCGGCGGTGGACTTGAGCCTGGGTTGGCGGATCGCCTGCTGGCGCAGACCCAAGAAGCGCTTTCTCGCCAGGAAATGCTTGGCGCGCCGCCGGTATTACTGGTTAACCATGCGCTACGTCCA
The DNA here is from genome assembly GCF_000006945.2 of Salmonella enterica subsp. enterica serovar Typhimurium str. LT2. Lineage (GTDB taxonomy): Bacteria > Pseudomonadota > Gammaproteobacteria > Enterobacterales > Enterobacteriaceae > Salmonella > Salmonella enterica. The sequence goes on along the minus strand of NC_003197.2, from coordinate 2,008,319 downwards.
TTATTGTCCCGCTTTTTGCGGCGCAGTTTACCGCAGCTGGTGGTGTTGTCGAACCTTGAGCTTTCCGATAACCGTCATATCCGCATGACGGCGACCATTGGAGGAAAATAATGCGTAAATGGCTGGCGTTGTTGCTCTTTCCCCTGACGGTTCAGGCCGCAGGCGAAGGCGCGTGGCAGGATAGCGGTATGGGTGTAACCTTAAATTACCGGGGTGTTTCCGCATCGTCTTCGCCATTGTCGGCGCGCCAGCCGGTTTCCGGTGTGATGACGCTGGTCGCCTGGCGTTATGAACTGAATGGCCCGACTCCCGCGGGCTTACGGGTACGTTTATGTTCCCAGTCCCGTTGCGTAGAACTTGATGGTCAGAGTGGCACGACCCACGGTTTTGCTCATGTTCCCGCAGTCGAGCCGCTCCGCTTTGTCTGGGAAGTCCCCGGCGGCGGCCGACTTATCCCGGCGTTAAAAGTGCGGAGCAATCAGGTGATTGTGAACTACCGCTAACCGCCCCTTTCTTTGCCAGGTAGCAGACCTGACTCTCTTTTTGAATAAATAGAAACGCTGTTTTATAAAATGGTGAGGTAGGTTGCCGGACTCTTTGCGTTTTTGCCATTTACGCTCTGGCAATGGCAGAAACAAAAAGGTTTCCGCCCAGCTTAGCTTTTACTGTAGCGAATCGACTGCGTCGGCGGTAAAACTGCACGCAGCACTGAATTCGACATTACACAGAGGTTAAGCAAATGATGGTTTATCCAGTCAAACACAGTCCGCTATTGCGTCAGCCTGAGCATTTTATCGCCAGAGATGAACTAAAAGCCCTGGTGCAAAAGGTGACGCATAACCTGGTCAATATTAAAGATGAGACAGGCGAATTTTTATTGCGACTGGACGACGGACGCGTGATCGATACTAAAGGCTGGGCCGGATGGGAGTGGACGCACGGCGTGGGCCTGTACGGAATGTATCACTATTACCAACAGACCGGCGACCAGACGATGCGTAAGATCATTGATGACTGGTTTGCCGATCGTTTTGCGGAAGGCGCGACGACGAAAAACGTTAATACGATGGCGCCGTTTTTAACGCTGGCGTATCGCTATGAAGAGACGCGTAATCCAGCGTATTTACCGTGGCTGGAAACGTGGGCCGAATGGGCGATGAATGAAATGCCCCGTACCGATCACGGCGGAATGCAGCACATCACGCTGGCGGAGGAAAATCATCAGCAGATGTGGGACGACACGCTAATGATGACGGTGCTGCCGCTGGCGAAAATCGGTAAACTGTTGAACCGGCCGGAATACGTGGAAGAGGCAACCTATCAGTTCCTGCTGCACGTGCAGAATTTGATGGATAAAGAGACGGGGCTGTGGTTCCACGGCTGGAGCTATGACGGTCATCATAACTTCGCTAACGCTCGCTGGGCGCGCGGCAACAGCTGGCTGACCATTGTGATCCCGGATTTTCTTGAACTGCTGGACTTGCCGGAAAATAATGCCGTGCGCCGTTATCTGGTCCAGGTACTGAATGCGCAGATCGCCGCGCTGGCGAAATGTCAGGATGAAAGCGGTTTGTGGCATACGCTGCTTGACGATCCGCACTCTTATCTTGAGGCGTCGGCGACGGCGGGTTTTGCCTACGGTATTCTTAAAGCGGTGCGCAAACGCTATGTCGAACGGCACTATGCGCAGGTGGCGGAAAAAGCTATTCGGGGGATAGTGAAACATATCTCGCCGGAAGGTGAACTGCTGCAAACGTCATTTGGCACTGGCATGGGCCACGATCTCGATTTTTACCGTCATATTCCGTTGACCTCTATGCCTTACGGGCAGGCGATGGCAATGCTGTGTTTGACGGAATATCTGCGTAACTATTTCTGATGTATGCAGATATTCCGGCCGTATCCTTGTCTGATGGCGCTTTGCTTATTTGACTATGGCGCCTGATCCGGCTGTGTGGTATCAGCCTGTGGATCAAACAGGTGGTCAAGGATTTTTCGCATGATGGGTGCGGCGGTAACGCCGTCGCTTCCGCCGTTTTCCAGAATCAAGGCAATAGCGACCTTAGGGTTTTTATACGGTGCAAAAGCGGTATAAAACACATGATCGCGCAGGCGAATGGGGATCATTTTCGCGTTGTAGGTCTGATTTTCTTTCAGGCTAAATACCTGCGACGTGCCGCTTTTGGCCGCAATGCCGTAGGGCGCGGTGTGAAAGAACTTATAGCCCGTTCCGTTGGGTGCATTCGCCATGCCATACATCGCCTGACGCACCAGTCCCCAGTATGGCGACGCCGGATCGGCTATCTGTGCCGGTGTTCCTGAAGGACGATACGGAACCACCGTTTTGCCGCTCTCTTCATTGAGTAACAGGTGAGGGGCAATCACCTTACCGTTGTTGATGAGCGCCACCATCGCTTTTACCATCTGGATGGGGGTGGCAATCCAGTAACCCTGGCCGATGCCGACAGAAATGGTATCGCCCTGATACCAGGCTTTTTTATGGACCCGCTGTTTCCATGCGCGGCTGGGAAGCAGCCCGTCATATTCTTCATTAAGGTCGATGCCCGTCGGTTTGCCATAGCCGAACTGAGACAACATCGTGTCGATACGGTCAATACCCATCATATAAGCGACCTGATAGAAAAAGGTATCCGCAGATTCCTCAATCGCTTTAGTGACATCCAGCATACCGTGTCCGGTTTTTTTCCAGTCCCGGTAATGCCGCTGCGTGCCGGGAAGCGTCCAGGTTGGCGCGCCAAAGAAGGTGGTTTGCGGCGTAATAATCCCGCATAACAGCGCGGACATTGCCATATAGGGTTTAACCGTTGACGCCGGAGGATAAAGCCCTTGCGTCACGCGGTTGATCAGCGGCAGATTTTTATCGTGCAGCAGTTTGCCGTAATCCTGATAGCTAATGCCTTTTACAAAGGGGTTCGGGTCGTAGCTGGGCATAGATACCATCGCCAGCACTGAACCATCGTGCGGATCTTCAACCAGTACGGCAGCACGCTGCCCGGCCAGCAAACTTTCAATGTACTCTTGTAAATGGAGATCCAGCGTCAGGTGAATGTTCTTACCCGCGATGGGAGGAACGTCTTTCAGCAGGCGGACAATACGCCCGTGATTATCCACCTCGACCTCCTGATAACCGGTTTTACCATGAAGATCGTTTTCGTAGTAACGCTCAATCCCCTGTTTACCGATGTTATGGTCCGCCGCGTAATTCTCTGCCAGCCCTTTTTTATCCAGCGCTTTAAGGTCGTTATCGTTTATCTTTGACACGTAACCGAGAACATGCGCCAGCTCCGCGCCGTAAGGATACTGCCGATCCTGATAGCTATTGATCGTGACGCCGTTGAAATGAAACTGATTGACCGCAAAGCGTGCGATTTCAACATCCGTTAGCGCGTTTTTGAGCACCACCGGACGATAGCGGCTACTGGATTTTAGCGCACGGCGAAAGTCGGAGATATCGTCGGGGGAGAGATCAACAATAGGGGTGAGCTGTTTTAGCAGCGCATCCATATCGGCAATTTTATAGGGCGTAACCGCGATATCATACCAGGTTACGTTACGCACCAGCGGAATGCCGTTGCGATCGTAAATGATGCCGCGCGTGGGCGCGACGGGTAGCATCTTGATATCGTTCTCATTCGAACGGGTGGTGTAGTAGTGGTGCTGGCGGATTTGCAAGTTATAGAGGTTGAAGATCAGGATACCAAAGCAGACAACCACTACACCAAACGCCACAATCACACGTCTCAGGAAGAGTTTCTCTTCCGCATCAAAGTCTTTAAAAGTCATTACCTGTACCTGAACAATCCGCCGCCTAATGATACGGGGCGGTCAGCGCCAGCACAGGTAAAAGATGTTCCATCTCTCTATAGAAATGTGTCATTCCTTGTGATTTGTTACAGATATACCGCTGTGGCAATAAAAAGGCCTGAGTCCGTTATCCGGAGTCAGGCCTGATGATGTTAACGACGGCGCGTTTACATGCGTTCTACGGTTTCGATACCCAACGTATCCAGACCCAGTTTCAGCGTCTTCGCCGTCAGTTGCGCCAGTTTTAGGCGGCTATTGCGAACCGCGTCATTCTCGGCGCTGAGAATAGGGCAGTGCTCGTAGAAGCCGGAGAACAGCCCGGCGACGTCATACAGATATGCGCACATGACGTGCGGCGTACCTTCACGCGCGACCACCGTCAGGGTTTCTTCAAACTGCAGCAGACGGGCAGCAAGCTGCGCTTCGCGATCTTCGCTAATGATAACCGGCGCGCTCGCCAGCGCCTGCTCGTCGATGTTCGCTTTACGGAAAACAGACAGCACACGCGTATAGGCATACTGCATATAAGGTGCGGTATTGCCTTCGAAAGCCAACATATTATCCCAGTCGAAGATATAGTCAGTGGTGCGGTTTTTTGACAGATCGGCGTATTTCACCGCGCCAATACCGACGGCGTTAGCCAGTTTTTCCAGCTCGTCAGCCGGCATATCCGGGTTCTTCTCCGCCACCAGACGACGCGCGCGCTCCAGCGCCTCATCCAGCAGGTCCGCCAGTTTCACCGTACCGCCCGCGCGAGTTTTAAACGGTTTACCGTCTTTACCCAACATCATGCCGAACATGTGGTGTTCCAGCGGAACGGAATCCGGCACATAACCGGCTTTACGCACAATGGTCCAGGCCTGCATCAGGTGCTGGTGCTGACGGGAGTCAATGTAGTAGAGCACGCGGTCGGCGTGCAGCGTTTCGTAACGGTATTTGGCGCAGGCGATATCGGTAGTGGTATACAGATAACCGCCATCTTTCTTCTGAATAATGACGCCCATCGGGTCGCCTTCCTTGTTTTTAAACTCATCAAGGAAAACCACCGTTGCGCCTTCGCTTTCAACCGCCAGTCCTTTGGCTTTCAGATCGGCGACGATGCCCGGCAGCATCGGATTATACAGACTTTCGCCCATCACATCGTCACGCGTCAGAGTGACGTTCAGACGATCATAGGTGATCTGGTTTTGCGTCATCGTGATATCAACCAGCTTACGCCACATCTCACGGAAATAGGTATCACCGCTCTGCAATTTGACGACGTAGTTACGCGCGCGCTCGGCAAACGCTTCATCTTCGTCATAATGCTTTTTCGCATCGCGGTAGAATCCTTCGAGATCCGCCAGCGCCATGTCGCCCGCGTTTTCCTGCTGCTGTTTTTCCAGCCAGGCGATAAGCATACCGAACTGGGTGCCCCAGTCGCCGACGTGGTTAGCGCGAATAACATGATGGCCCAGAAACTCCAGCGTGCGCACTGCCGCATCGCCGATAATCGTGGAGCGTAGATGACCAACGTGCATCTCTTTCGCGACGTTGGGCGCGGAGTAGTCGACGACAATCGTCTGACGAGTCGGCTGAGAAACGCCCAGACGATCGGAGGCCAGCGCCTGTTGCACCTGTTCAGCGAGAAAAGCCGGTTCGAGGAAAATATTGATAAAGCCAGGGCCGGCGATTTCAACCTTGCTGGCGATGCCGCTGAGATCCAGATGAGTCAGCACCTGCTCTGCAAGTTGTCGGGGGGCCATACCCAGTTTTTTCGCAACTGCCATCATGCCGTTGGCCTGATAGTCGCCGAACTGAACTTTGGCTGACTGACGAACCTGGGGCTCGCAATCTGCAGGCGCGCCTGCAGCAATCATGGCCTGACTAACTTTTTCTGAGAGAAGAGCCTGAATATTCACCGGAATACCTTACGTTTATGAAGCGGGCTGTATTGCCCGCGCCAGTTTAAGAATTAGGGCGGGAGTATACTGCAAATGCCCGTTGGCGTCAGCATTGCGCGCGCGGCGCGTCGCCTGAAATATACGCAACAATAATCTGCATAAGCATTCAATAAACGCCCAATCAAATCAAAGGTTGGTTGCCGGGGCGCAACAGCGTAAATTAGCGGTTTTCACAGCAAGAAGAGCGTCCTGATATGGCGAACTGGCAACACATTGATGAACTGCATGATATTTCCGCAGATTTACCGCGATTCACTCTGGCGTTCAGAGAACTTTCCACTCGCCTTGGTCTGCAGATTAGCGCCCTTGAGGCCGATCACATTTCATTGCGCTGTCACCAGAATACGACGGCGGAGCGTTGGCGTCGCGGTTTTGAACAATGCGGCGAGCTACTGTCGGAAAATATCATCAACGGCAGGCCGATTTGTCTGTTTAAACTGCATGAACCGGTATGTGTGGAACACTGGCGGTTTTCTGTTATTGAATTACCGTGGCCGGGAGAAAAACGCTATCCACACGAGGGGTGGGAGCATATTGAAATCGTGCTGCCCGGCGAGCCGGAGACCTTGAACGCGAGGGCCCTGGCGTTGTTGTCGGATGAGGGGCTTAGTCAGCCGGGGATAGTGGTTAAAACCAGTTCGCCACAGGGCGAGCATGAACGTTTGCCAAACCCTACGCTGGCCGTGACCGATGGTCGCATCACGGTAAAATTTCATCCATGGTCGATTGAAGCGATTGTCGCCAGCGAACAGGCGGCCCATTAACCTGCCGAGCGGAGTGAATATGGCGTTACTTGAGATCTGTTGTTACAGCATGGAATGCGCGCTCACCGCGCAGCGAAACGGCGCGGATCGTATCGAACTGTGCGCCGCGCCGAAAGAAGGGGGGCTTACGCCTTCTTTCGGCGTCTTACGCAGCGTACGCGAGCATATTACGATTCCCGTACATCCGATTATTCGTCCTCGCGGCGGGGATTTTTACTACACTGACGGCGAATTTGCCGCCATGCTGGAAGATATCCGCCTCGTCAGAGAGTTGGGTTTTCCCGGGCTGGTTACTGGCGTGTTGACCGTTGATGGGGATGTCGATATGTCGCGAATGGAAAAAATAATGGCGGCGGCCGGGCCGCTGGCGGTGACATTCCACCGCGCCTTCGATATGTGCGCTAATCCCTTCAATGCGCTAAAGAATCTGGCTGACGCAGGCGTAGCAAGAGTACTGACTTCCGGACAAAAAGCCGATGCGGCGCAAGGTTTATCAATAATTATGGAACTTATTGCCCAGGGGGATGCTCCAACCATTATGGCTGGTGCGGGGGTTCGTGCAAATAACCTGCAGAATTTCCTCGATGCCGGAGTACGGGAAGTACACAGTTCCGCCGGAGTCTTACTGCCTTCGCCGATGCGCTATCGCAATCAGGGGTTATCGATGTCTGCCGATATACAGGCGGACGAGTATTCTCGCTATAGAGTAGAGGGTGCGGCGGTCGCTGAAATGAAAGGAATCATTGTTCGCCATCAGGCCAAATGATTTTTACCGTTGCATCATGTCGCCCAATATGATGCTTGCTCGTACCAGGCCCCTGCCAATTCAACAGGGGCCTTTTTTTCTCCTTCATATTTCAAGCCGCAGCAGCGTTGGCCGCCTCGCGCACCCCGGCCACGTAGCTACCTACGTTCCCGGGGATTTGCTGCGTTGCCGCCTTGCTGCAACTTGAACTATTTTGGAGAAACGGTGCTATACGTAACGGTCATTCGGCAATCCATCACGGTTTACGCGCAATCAGCACCGCGCGCTGCGGGGCGGGATAGCCTTCCACCGTCTTGCTGCGATCGTTCGGGTCAAGAAAATCGGCCAGCGACTCGGTAACCATCCATTCGGTACGGCGCTGCTCTTCGGTGGTAGTGACGCAAACGTCAGCGATACGCACATCAATAAAGCCGCATTTTTCCAGCCATTTTTTTAATGCCGGCGCGGAAGGAATAAAATAGACGTTACGCATCTGCGCGTAGCGGTCACCCGGCACCAGTACGGTATTTTCGTCGCCGTCGATGACCAGCGTTTCCAGTACCAGCTCACCCTCGTTGACCAACTGATCTTTTAACTGCCACAGATGCTCCAGCGGCGAGCGACGGTGATAAAGCACCCCCATCGAGAAGACGGTATCAAATGCTTTCAGCGCCGGGAGTTGTTCAATGCCCAACGGCAGCAGATGCGCGCGCTGATCGTTACCCAACAGTTTACGCACCGCCTCAAACTGGCAGAGGAAAAGCTGCGTAGGATCGATGCCGACCGCCAGATGTGCGCCCGCGCCAATCATCCGCCACAGGTGATAGCCGCTGCCGCAGCCGACATCAAGGATCGTCCGGCCAGTTAAATCTGACAGATGCGGCAGTACGCGATCCCACTTCCAGTCGGAGCGCCATTCGGTGTCAATATCTACGCCATAAAGCGAGAACGGGCCTTTACGCCACGGCATCAGATTACGCAGCAATGTATCAATACGCTTTAGCTGACCTTCGCTGAGCGGCGTTTCGCTTTCCGCCGTGACGCTGTGCAGTAAATCCAGCCGCCAGGGCGTCATTTCCGGTAAAAATTCTACCGCGTTCGACCACTGTTTAAACAAGCCATGCTGCTGCTCGCGTTGCCAGGAGGCAATCTGCGCGGGCAATGTTTCCAGCCAGTGGGAGAGATGATTTTTAGCAATGAGCTGATAAAAGTTACCAAACTCGATCATGCGGCAACTCCGGCTTTTAACGCGACAAGCGACCCGAAATTAAAGCACTGGAACCACAGTTCACTGTGTTCGAAACCCGCCTGACGCAGGCGCGCTTTATGTGTTTCCACCGAGTCGGTGAGCATCACGTTTTCCAGCATACTGCGCTTCTGGCTGATCTCCAGTTCGCTGTACCCATTAGCGCGTTTAAAATCGTGGTGCATGTTGAATAACAGCTCGCCCACTTTCGCGTCTTCAAAGCTAAATTTTTCCGACAGTACCAGCGCGCCGCCGGGATTCAACCCCAGGTAAATCTTATCCAGCAATGCCTGGCGTTCGGCAGGTTCAAGGAATTGCAGGGTAAAATTCAGCACCACCATCGAGGCGTTTTCAATAGTGATATCGCGGATATCGCCTTCAACGACTTCAACCGGCGTAGGCGCTTTATACGCATCAATATGACGGCGGCAGCGTTCAATCATGGCCGGGGAGTTATCGACGGCGATAATGCGACAATGCTCATGGCGGATATTACGCCGAACAGACAGCGTCGCGGCGCCCAGCGAGCAGCCCAGATCGTAGACCTGCGTGTTCGGCTGCACAAAGCGTTCAGCTAACATGCCGATCATGGAGATGATGTTGGAGTAGCCTGGTACCGAACGCTGAATCATGTCGGGGAAAACTTCGGCTACTCGTTCATCAAAAGTCCAGTCGCCGAGACGGGCGATAGGCGCAGAAAAAAGCGTGTCGCGGTGAGACATAACGTATACATCCGGGAAAAATAAAGGCGCATATTGTGCGCTAATACAGGGAGAAAACCAACTCCCAGGGCATATACCACAGGTTTGCCAGCACCATCAGCAACAATGCGCACCAGGTCGCGCTCATCCCCGCCCGCCGCCAGCGGAACAGGCGGTGGTGAAAACCGTAATAATGCATCAGCCGACCGGCGATTAAAATGATGCCGCAGATATGCACCATCCACGTTTCGGCGCCGTTCATTTCCATAAACAGCAGCAGCACCAGCGCGACAGGAATATATTCCACCGCGTTGCCATGAATACGGATGGCGCTTTGCAATTCGCTAAAACCGCCGTCGCCATAGGCGACACGGTACTGCATTCGCAAGCGAACGACATTAAAAGAGAACTTCATTAATAATAACGCACCCAAAACGGCATACAGCGCGCTTACCATACAAACTCCCTTTTAAAATGGCTGATGGCACTGTCTATGATAGGGGGCATTTTCAGAAAAGAGAAGATTGCTGTGGAATGGACGGAGCAGTGCCGATTTCCGGTAAGACGCTGCGTAAATCATGCCAAAGCGTATTCACCAGTTCCGGCGCCTGCGCGATATCCGGAGTATGTAAAAACAGAAAAGGCGTGGTGGTCTGCCGCCACTGCGGGAGTTTCTGCAACCAGGCGGCGAAAAATTCACGGTTTTGCGCCATATTATCGCTACCGATAAAACGCACCATTGGATGGCTGGCCGTCACGACAGCATGTACCGGAACTTTGGGTTTTTTTCGCTGCGCGTCGCGGACGGCCTCGCTGTGGGGATGGGCGGCATGTACCGGACGACTATCCAGGATCACGCGGTTTACGCCGCGCGCGTGTAACCCGCGATTGAGCCGCTGTTCATCCTCACCTTTGTCAAAAAAACACGGATGACGAACTTCTACGCCATAGGTAAACGTGGCGGGGAGCGCATCAAGAAACTGCCATAAGGCGGGGAGATCGCGCGGTCCAAAGGCGGCGGGCAACTGCAGCCAGTATTGGCCAATACGCGTTTCCAGCGGCGCCAGGCGGGTAAAAAACGCCTGTACCAGATCGTCGCAATGGCGCAGCGCGGCCTGGTGAGAAATGGTGGCGGGAAATTTAAAGCAAAAACGGAAATCGTCCGTAGTTTGCGCATACCAGCGATCGACAATTTCCGCTTTCGGCAGCGCGTAAAGCGTGGTGTTGCCCTCCACGCAGTTAAAGTGGCGGGCATACTCTTCCAGACTGGTGATGCCGAGCCGCGCCCATTTCGGGTGCGACCATTGCGGCAAGCCAATGTAGATCATAAGGCGTTTAAAATATCCTCTACGCTGCGTACCCGGCCAATGCGCGGGAAAATATGTGTCATACTGCTCTGATGCTGCTCACTGCTGGCGGCGCTACAGGCATCTTCGGCAATAATAAGGTTAAACCCCAACTCCCAGGCGTTACGCGCTGTGGATTCGACGCCGATATTGGTTGAGATCCCGCACAATATGATGGTGTCGATACCCCGGCGGCGAAGCTGTAATTCCAGATCGGTGCCGTAAAACGCGCCCCACTGGCGTTTAGTCACTTCCAGATCGCTGTCCTTTTTACCCAATGCCGTAGGCCAGGTCCACCAGTTTTCCGGCAACGCGTGCGCAGGCGTTGCGGCATCCACGGGTTGTTTTAACGCTTCGGCATAATCATCAGACCATCCGACGCGTACCATAACCACGGGCGAGCCGTTGGCACGACACTTTTCCGCCAGCCGCGCGGCGCGGGCGACCACCTCATTTGCCGTATACGGGCCGCCGGCAAACGGAAGAATTCCTTCCTGTAAATCAATAACCACCAGGGCGGTTGTGGTCGCGTTGAGTTTCAGCATGATAATCACTCTCCTAAAAATAGCGGATTTCACTACACCTTAAGCGCGATTAAAGAGGAAAGCGGCGACAAATATTGTTAATTTTTGTGAGCATACGCAATACCCGCGTGAAAAACCCGGGTACAGTCAGTATGAACCAAGTGTCGATACCGCATGAAACGGGCAAGTTATCGCTCCCATGCTGGATTGACTCTTATCGTGCGGCAGAATTTCCAGTATAATAGCCGCCTTTTTTCATCCAGTTGTGACATACAGCTAAAGCTGCGACTTCGTCGCCTGCATGGCAGGCAACAATCCGCCTGCGGCTAAGTTAAGGGATATCTCATGCGTACAGAATATTGCGGACAGCTACGTCTGTCCCACGTGGGGCAGCAGGTGACTCTGTGTGGTTGGGTCAACCGTCGTCGTGATCTTGGCAGCCTGATCTTTATCGATATGCGCGACCGCGAAGGTATTGTGCAGGTGTTCTTCGATCCGGATCGTGCGGACGCGTTAAAGCTGGCCTCTGAACTGCGTAATGAGTTCTGCATTCAGGTTACGGGCACCGTGCGTGCGCGTGACGCGAAAAACGTCAATGCGGATATGGCGACCGGCGAAATTGAAGTGCTGGCGTCCTCTCTCACTATCATCAACCGCGCAGACTCACTGCCGCTTGACGCTAACCACGTTAATACCGAAGAGGCGCGTCTCAAGTACCGCTATCTGGATTTACGTCGTCCGGAAATGGCGCAGCGCCTGAAAACCCGCGCCAAAATTACCAGCCTGGTGCGTCGTTTTATGGACGATCACGGTTTCCTTGATATTGAAACGCCGATGCTGACCAAAGCCACGCCGGAAGGCGCGCGCGACTATCTGGTGCCTTCGCGCGTGCACAAAGGTAAATTCTACGCGCTGCCGCAGTCGCCGCAGCTGTTCAAACAGCTCCTGATGATGTCCGGTTTCGACCGTTACTATCAGATAGTCAAATGCTTCCGTGATGAAGACTTACGTGCTGACCGTCAGCCGGAGTTTACTCAGATCGACGTCGAGACCTCCTTCATGACCGCGCCACAGGTGCGCGAAGTGATGGAAGCGCTGGTGCGCCATTTATGGCTGGAAGTGAAAGGCGTGGATCTGGGGGATTTCCCGGTCATGACGTTTGCCGAAGCGGAACGTCGTTACGGTTCCGACAAACCAGACCTGCGTAACCCGATGGAACTGGTAGATGTCGCTGACCTGCTGAAATCGGTAGAGTTCGCGGTCTTCGCGGGCCCGGCTAACGATCCGAAAGGCCGCGTGGCAGCGCTGCGTGTGCCTGGCGGCGCACAGCTTAGCCGTAAGCAGATCGACGATTACGGTAACTTTGTTAAGATCTACGGCGCGAAAGGACTGGCGTATATCAAAGTTAACGAGCGCGCGAAAGGTCTGGACGGGATTAACAGTCCGGTGGCCAAGTTCCTGACCGCCGACATCGTCGAGGCTATCCTTGAACGTACCGGCGCGCAGGACGGCGACATGATCTTCTTCGGCGCAGATAACAACAAAGTGGTTGCCGATGCGCTGGGCGCGCTGCGTCTGAAACTGGGCAAAGACCTGAGCCTGACCGACGAAGACAAATGGGCGCCGCTGTGGGTGATTGACTTCCCGATGTTCGAAGACGACGGCGAAGGCGGTCTGACCGCGATGCACCATCCGTTCACCGCCCCGCGTGACATGACGGCGTCTGAACTGAAAACTGCGCCGGAAGGAGCCGTCGCTAACGCTTACGATATGGTGATTAACGGCTATGAAGTGGGCGGCGGTTCGGTGCGTATTCACAACGGTGAAATGCAGCAAACCGTATTTGGTATTCTCGGTATCAATGAGCAGGAGCAGCGCGAGAAGTTCGGCTTCCTGTTGGATGCGTTGAAATACGGTACGCCGCCGCACGCGGGCCTGGCGTTTGGTCTGGACCGTCTGACCATGCTGTTGACCGGCACCGACAATATTCGTGATGTTATCGCCTTCCCGAAAACGACCGCCGCCGCGTGTCTGATGACCGAAGCGCCGAGTTTCGCCAACCTGGCAGCGTTGACGGAGTTGGGTATTCAGGTTGTGAAGAAAGCCGAGAATAACTGATATGAACAATGTACACGACATCATTCGCGTGATATCGCGGCGGCCCGCAAGGGGGAGCCTCATCAATGCGCGGCGTCACCCAACAGCCAACAACGAGGTCGCGTGAAGGATAAAGTGTACAAGCGCCCCGTTTCGGTCCTGGTGGTTATTTTCGCGCAGGATACGAAACGGGTGCTAATGTTGCAGCGACGCGACGACCCGGATTTTTGGCAGTCAGTGACTGGCAGCATAGAAGAAGGGGAGACCGCGTTGCAGGCCGCCGTGCGTGAAGTCAAAGAGGAGGTCACGATTGATGTTGCGGCAGAGCAACTGACCTTAATCGACTGCCAACGTACGGTGGAGTTTGAAATTTTTTCACATTTACGTCATCGCTATGCGCCGGGCGTTATGCACAATACAGAATTCTGGTTCTGCCTTGCGTTACCGCATGAGCGGCAGGTGATATTCACTGAACATCTGACGTACCAGTGGCTTGATGCGCCTGACGCGGCGGCGCTTACCAAGTCCTGGAGTAACCGGCAAGCGATTGAAGAGTTTGTCATTAACGTCGCCTGAAAAGGCGCGCTTTTTTTGAGGAAATATTTATGGCAGGTCATAGTAAATGGGCCAACACCAGACATCGTAAAGCTGCGCAGGATGCCAAGCGCGGTAAAATCTTCACTAAAATTATTCGTGAACTGGTAACGGCAGCTAAATTGGGCGGCGGCGATCCGGATGCCAACCCGCGTCTGCGCGCGGCTGTAGATAAAGCGCTGGCCAATAACATGACCCGCGACACTCTGAACCGTGCCATCGCTCGCGGTGTGGGTGGTGATGAAGACTCGAACATGGAAACCATCATCTATGAAGGTTATGGTCCTGGCGGCACGGCCATTATGATTGAGTGTCTGAGTGACAACCGTAACCGTACCGTAGCGGAAGTGCGTCATGCTTTCAGCAAGTGCGGTGGTAATCTGGGTACCGATGGCTCAGTGGCGTACCTGTTCAGTAAGAAAGGGGTCATCTCCTTTGAGAAAGGCGATGAAGACACCATCATGGAAGCTGCTCTGGAAGCTGGCGCGGAAGATGTTGTGACCTATGATGATGGCGCGATTGATGTTTACACTGCCTGGGAAGAGATGGGCAAAGTGCGTGACGCGCTGGAAGCGGCGGGTCTGAAAGCGGACAGCGCCGAAGTGTCCATGATCCCGTCAACCAAAGCGGATATGGATGCGGAAACCGCGCCGAAACTGCTACGTCTGATCGATATGCTGGAAGACTGTGACGATGTCCAGGAAGTCTACCATAACGGTGAGATCTCTGATGAGGTGGCGGCGACCCTGTAATGGTGCTGTTAAACGCCGGCGGGCAGGGGGTATAGCGTGTCGATTATTCTCGGTATTGACCCCGGCTCGCGCATTACCGGTTATGGCGTTATCCGCCAGGTAGGCAGACAACTGACCTATCTGGGCAGCGGATGTATTCGCACCAAAGTCGATGATTTGCCGTCTCGTTTGAAGCTCATATACGCAGGCGTGACGGAAATCATCACGCAGTTCCAGCCGGACTATTTTGCTATCGAACAAGTGTTTATGGCGAAGAACGCCGATTCAGCCCTCAAGCTGGGACAGGCGCGCGGCGTCGCGATTGTCGCCGCGGTCAATCAGGAACTGCCCGTGTTTGAATACGCGGCGCGTCAGGTGAAGCAAACCGTCGTCGGTATTGGTAGCGCGGAAAAAAGCCAGGTACAGCATATGGTTCGTACGTTGCTAAAGCTCCCCGCTAACCCGCAGGCCGATGCCGCGGATGCGCTGGCTATCGCCATTACGCATTGCCATGTTAGCCAGAACGCGATGCAAATGAGCGAGAGCCGACTCAATCTGGCGCGGGGAAGGTTGCGCTAAATCATTCTCCCTCAGCCTCGCGTTGAGGGGTTTCAATTCCACAGGCGCTAATTAATTCTAAATTGGGATGATGCCACAGGCTGGCGGGCGTCACCGTCTTACGATCCCACGGGATTGAACCTAAAAACCAGAACTTCCAGAAGGCGAGTTTCGCATCAGGATTGCTGTGAAGCAATTCTTCGAATGTCTCAATATCGCCTACCGGAATACACAATGCTTCTTTATAGATATCAAACACAAATTTCGAGCAGAACTGGCGCGATGACTCATATTTAAACCCCGTGTGATAAAACTTATTCAGCCGGGCGGGAACCTGTTCCATGATGGCGAGTTTCTGTTCGACCGTCAGGCCGCCGCACAGGCGACGAACCGCGTAACGTTGTCCGGCTGAACGTTGTATAAACAGTGACAGCGTGGTGACGGTTGAGAGGGGGACGCGACTTTCCGCCACCAGATAGTCATCACCATTATGACCAATAATAATCCCAACATGGTTGCTCCAGCACTGTGAAGCGGTGGATATCTGGCCGAAAAGCGCGGCACCTATACAGGTAAAGACGATATCCCCGGTTTCATATTGGACAGAATAATGTTTTTTCATGTTCACGTTCCATTATTACCTAAAATAATATCCTTTATTTTACGCTATTGGATAATTAGCATTATACTCACATAATGACAAGATATTATTATCAATAAATATCCATCATGAATATTATAATTTACGGTGATAATGTTTTTATCTCTTTCCAGAGGTGAAAGTGAAAGGGAAGATAGACGAACGCAGGGAATAAGTGGACTGTCCTTTCAATATTATATAATTGTTTGTATCGCCATATATTTTTTTGAGTCTATGTTATTGTCTGGTTGTGTTTCTCTTCATGCTTATTGCTTTTGTTTTTAATAGGCATTTGAGGTGTGATCTGGCAAGAGTGGTTGGCGCAAATATTTGGCTGACTCTGCGTTATATTAAGCGCCAGGGGGAACAGGAGGCGAAAGTGCAAAAGGTTAGGTTGCAATGCAAAAAAATATCGAGTCTGTACTGTTCATCAATCGCTGATTATTATTCTTGTAAAGGGTAAGGAAGTGATTAACAACGGTACCGTTTATCTCGTTCATGGTCCAGAGGTTGAAGGACATTTCCCATTAAACCACCTCTGCATATAACGGCAGAGGCGGCTTAATTCAATTAATGCTGTGCATTAAACTGTGATGGTAATCTGGCAATTATTGGAAGGACTGCTGGCATTCCCGATAATTTAACCCTTGTGGCCAGGTATCCCGCTCCGTTTCCCCTTGAATCATTTTATCTGCTTTCACAAAGGAGTCTTTATCGCGGGCAATGCAGGAGCTTATCAGAATATTATTAAGCGTGCGGGTTGATGGGAACTGTTTGTAGCGATCTCTCCAACCTTGCAGCATATCGTCCCAGGAGACAATCTGACGTTTATTCAGTAAAGCCATTAATTCAGGTTGGTAATGGATTGCATTACTCCAGATATAAGCGTAGTAAGAAAGTCCCGATTGATCTTTGTTTTTTTCTGCGGCCATTCTGGCGATTTTTTCGACTTCTTCCGGAGAACCACCCCATTTAGGCAAACGAGCAACCATGGCCTCGATATAAATATTTTGATAGGCGGGATATTTTTTGCTGGCTTCTTCCAAAGTGCTATAGAGCAGCTCTTTATCCTCAAGATTGCGTGCGACCATTTCCATTTCCTGATACCAGGTCACATCTTTGTCGGCAATATCTTTGTTCTTTAACAGATACTCTTTTTCCTGAATCATCAGCTTTTTATATTTCGGCCATATATCAGAGTCCACCGTGCTGGCCGCACCTTCACCGCGTAAATTCACGGCTTTAGCATCAAAAACCATTGCTTGCAGCAGCCTTGCACCCGTGGATTTGGGGTTTGCTTTAAGCCACTCTTTTGCCACGCCAGAAATACCATTGTCGGAAACATCTACTGAAAAAAGATTATAGATCCCTCCCCATGCGATAACCAGTTTATGAGTTCCGCCGCTGGTTGTCGGGAATCCGGTATTGTATTCCTGAAACATAGCGTCCAGCTTGTCCCACTTTTGGCTGACAGTATAGGCGATAGCTTGTTGCTCAATGGCCATTCTTTCCCGTGTTTCCGTGAGGCTATTAGCTGACGCCAGCGCAGGAATAGCCATTAATGCACCTATGACAATATTTTTCAATAACATTGAATTTCTGTCCTGAATGATTAAATAACAAGATGATTAAAAATGTTTATAAAGGATGTGCTTTCACCGGAGGAAATTCAAGCTATAGTGATAATGCGTATCTGGACTTTTTATTTATTATTCTTACAGAAAATGTTATTGAATTATATTTATTATAGACACTTATTATATCTCCACATCATGGGGCGCGGCGGCACCCGGTGGTGTTGCGCGACCGATTCGAAGGGAAGGCCATTGAGATAGGCGAATAACGTGTTTTTCATCTGGATAAACATCCAGTCTTTTTTTATGATAGTGCATTATCTTTTCAGCCCTTTACGCAGGAGCGTCATGTGATAGGCAGACTCAGAGGCATTATTCTCGAAAAACAACCCCCGATCGTGCTGCTGGAGACAGGGGGCGTAGGCTATGAAGTACATATGCCTATGACCTGCTTTTACGAGCTGCCGGAGGCCGGGCAGGAGGCAATCGTCTTCACCCACTTCGTGGTGCGTGAAGATGCGCAGTTGCTGTACGGATTTAACAATAAGCAAGAGCGCACGCTATTTAAAGAGCTAATTAAAACGAATGGCGTCGGGCCTAAGCTGGCGCTGGCGATCCTCTCCGGCATGTCGGCGCAACAGTTCGTCAATGCGGTTGAGCGCGAAGAGCTTGGTGCGCTGGTGAAGCTGCCGGGTATCGGCAAGAAAACTGCCGAACGATTGATTGTCGAAATGAAAGACCGCTTTAAAGGGCTACATGGCGATCTCTTTACGCCAGCGGTCGATCTGGTATTGACGTCGCCGGCCAGCCCAACCTCGGAAGATGCAGAACAAGAAGCAGTTGCTGCGCTGGTGGCGCTGGGTTATAAACCGCAAGAAGCCAGTCGGATGGTAAGCAAGATCGCCCGTCCGGATGCAAGCAGTGAAACACTGATTCGCGACGCGTTACGCGCCGCGTTATGAGGTAAAGGATGATAGAAGCAGATCGCCTGATTTCAGCAGGCGCCACGATCGCAGAAGACGTCGCCGATCGCGCCATTCGCCCGAAGTTATTGGCGGAATATGTCGGCCAACCGCAGGTGCGCTCCCAGATGGAGATCTTTATTCAGGCGGCAAAACGGCGTGGCGACGCACTAGATCACTTGCTGATTTTCGGCCCGCCAGGGTTAGGTAAAACGACTCTGGCGAATATCGTTGCCAATGAAATGGGCGTCAATCTCCGAACCACGTCCGGCCCGGTGCTGGAAAAAGCAGGCGATCTGGCGGCTATGCTCACCAATCTTGAACCGCATGATGTGCTGTTTATTGATGAGATTCACCGGCTTTCACCGGTGGTGGAAGAGGTACTCTATCCGGCGATGGAAGATTACCAGTTGGATATTATGATTGGCGAAGGGCCTGCCGCACGTTCAATTAAGATCGATCTGCCGCCGTTTACGCTCATTGGCGCGACGACGCGCGCCGGGTCGTTAACGTCCCCGCTACGTGACCGTTTTGGTATTGTGCAGCGCCTGGAGTTCTACCAGGTGCCCGATCTGCAGCACATCGTTGGGCGCAGCGCAAGGCACATGGGGCTTGAGATGAGCGATGACGGCGCGCTGGAAGTGGCGCGTCGGGCGCGCGGTACGCCGCGTATAGCCAACCGTCTGCTCAGACGTGTGCGTGATTTTGCTGAGGTGAAGCATGACGGGGCTATTTCAGCGGAAATTGCCGCGCAGGCGCTGGATATGCTGAACGTCGATGCGGAAGGGTTTGACTATATGGATCGCAAGCTGCTGCTGGCGGTTATTGATAAATTCTTCGGTGGTCCGGTGGGACTGGATAACCTGGCGGCGGCGATTGGCGAAGAGCGTGAAACCATTGAGGATGTGCTGGAGCCGTATCTGATTCAGCAAGGCTTTTTGCAGCGTACGCCGCGTGGGCGTATGGCAACGGTGCGCGCCTGGAACCATTTCGGGATCACGCCGCCAGAGATGCCTTAGCGCCTGAAGTCGCTGCGCTCATCAGACCTGGGCGATTTTGTAGGCCCGGTAAGCGCAGCGCCACCGGGCAACACACGCTTAGCTTGCCTGCTTTTTCATCATACTGAAGATAAACAGCAGCGCGGCACACAGCACTACGGATGGCCCTGCCGGGGTATCATAAAAGGCTGAGAAGGTCAGTCCACCTGTAACCGCTATCATACCTACACCAACGGCGACGCCCGCCATCTGCTCCGGCGTACGGGCAAAGCGACGCGCGGTTGCGGCGGGGATAATCAGCAGCGACGTAATGATCAGCGCTCCGACAAACTTCATCGCCACGCCAATAGTTAACGCCGTTACCAGCATCAATAGCAGCTTCACGCGCTGTAACTTCACGCCATCGACAAAGGCAAGATCCGGACTGATAGTCATTGACAGCAAGTTGCGCCACTGCCAGAAGAGAATGGCCAGCACAATAACGACCCCAATAGCGATCGAGATAAGATCTTCCGGCGTGACGGCCAGCAAATCGCCAAACAGATAAGCCATTAAATCAACGCGGACGTTGGACATCAGGCTGACCACGACCAGTCCTAAAGATAAGGCGCTGTGCGCCATAATGCCCAGTAAGGTATCAATCGCGAGGTGAGGGCGTTTCTCCAGCCATACCAGACCGGCGGCCAGCAGCAGCGTAACGGCGATTACCGCATAAAAGGGGTTAACGTCCAGCAACAGGCCAAACGCCACGCCCAGAAGCGACGCGTGAGCCAGCGTATCGCCAAAATAGGACATCCGACGCCAGACCACAAATGAGCCCAAAGGACCAGCGGCGCAGGCCAGCATCATCCCGGCCAGCCAGCCGGGCAGTAATAATTCAATCATGAGTGACCATTTCCCCGGCGCAGTACAATACGACCCTGTAAATCGTGGCGATGATTATGATGATGGCGATAAATCCCTAATTGCTCCGCGCCTCGCGGGCCAAACATAGAGATAAATTCCGGATGCATAGACACCACTTCCGGCGCGCCGGAACAGCAAATATGATGGTTCAGGCATAACACTTCATCCGTCTTTGCCATGACCAGATGTAGGTCATGTGACACCATCAGCACGGCGCAATCGAGTTCGCGACGCAGCTGATCGATAAGGTCGTATAACGCGACCTGGCCGTTGACATCCACGCCTTGCGTCGGCTCATCAAGTACCAGCAACTGAGGCCTGTTAAGCAGAGCACGCGCCAGCAGTACGCGCTGTGTCTCACCGCCGGAGAGTTTTTGCATGGGCGCGTCAATCAAATGTCCGGCCTGAACGCGTTTAAGCGCCGGGAGAATATCCGTTTTTTGCGTGCCGGGACGTAAACGTAAAAATCGGTTTACCGTCAGCGGAAGCGTGGTATCGAGATAGAGCTTTTGCGGGACATAGCCGATACGGAGTTGCCCGTTGTGCTTGATCACCCCTTCATCAGGGGCTACCAGTCCTAAAACCACGCGTACAAGCGTTGACTTCCCCGCGCCGTTAGGGCCGAGAAGCGTTAAAATTTTTCCGGGGCTCAATTCAAGCGACACGTCAGAGAGGACGCGGCGTTGACCAAATGAGACCGAGACGTTTTCCAGTGAAACTAAACTTGTCATGTTAATTTTAGGCTTGCAGAAGTGATAGAATGTTATAATATCACATTTCACACATTCATTACGATGATTAGTCGCATTATGTTACAGAAAAATACGCTTCTTTTCGCAGCATTATCCGCCGCGCTTTGGGGGAGTGCAACCCAGGCTGCCGACGCCGCCGTTGTCGCTTCGCTTAAACCGCTTGGGTTCATCGCTTCCGCCATTGCTGATGGCGTTACGGATACGCAAGTATTACTTCCGGATGGGGCTTCCGAGCATGATTATTCATTGCGTCCATCAGACGTAAAACGCTTACAGGGCGCGGACTTAGTCGTCTGGGTTGGCCCGGAAATGGAAGCCTTTATGGAGAAGTCGGTCAGGAATATCCCTGATAATAAGCAGGTTACCATTGCGCAACTTGCCGATGTAAAACCGTTACTCATGAAGGGCGCGGATGATGATGAGGATGAACATGCGCATACGGGCGCCGATGAGGAAAAAGGTGACGTACATCACCATCACGGCGAATATAACATGCATCTTTGGCTCTCCCCAGAGATAGCGCGGGCTACAGCGGTTGCAATCCATGAAAAATTAGTGGAACTTATGCCGCAAAGTCGAGCCAAACTCGACGCCAACCTGAAGGATTTTGAGGCACAATTAGCCGCAACCGATAAACAGGTCGGTAACGAGCTCGCGCCGCTCAAGGGGAAAGGGTATTTCGTTTTTCATGACGCCTACGGTTACTACGAAAAACACTACGGACTCACCCCGCTCGGTCACTTTACCGTGAACCCTGAGATACAACCTGGCGCGCAGCGTTTACATGAAATAAGAACACAGTTGGTTGAGCAAAAAGCAACCTGCGTTTTTGCTGAGCCACAATTCAGGCCAGCGGTCGTGGAAGCCGTGGCGAGAGGGACATCCGTTCGAATGGGAACACTGGACCCCCTCGGGACGAACATTAAACTGGGTAAAACAAGCTATTCAGCGTTTTTAAGCCAATTAGCCAACCAGTATGCGAGCTGCCTGAAAGGAGATTAACGAGGAAGTGAATACGTGCAACAGATAGCCCGCTCTGTCGCCCTGGCATTTAATAATCTGCCCCGACCCCACCGCGTTATGCTGGGGTCACTTACCGTTCTGACACTGGCCGTCGCCGTATGGCGGCCCTATGTTTACCACCCAGAATCCGCGCCAATCGTTAAAACTATTGAACTGGAGAAAAGCGAGATTCGTTCCCTCTTACCGGAGGCCAGCGAACCCATCGATCAGGCCGCGCAGGAAGATGAAGCTATTCCTCAGGATGAGCTGGACGATAAAACCGCAGGCGAAGTCGGCGTCCATGAATACGTCGTCTCCACAGGCGATACGTTAAGCAGCATTCTGAATCAGTACGGCATCGATATGAGCGATATTAGCCGACTTGCCGCTTCTGATAAGGAGCTGCGCAATCTGAAAATTGGCCAACAGCTTTCCTGGACACTGACCGCTGATGGCGATTTACAGCGTCTGACATGGGAAGTCTCCCGCCGTGAAACGCGTACCTACGATCGCACTGCCAACGGTTTTAAAATGAGCAGTGAAATGCAGCAGGGGGACTGGGTCAACAGTCTGCTGAAAGGTACGGTAGGGGGTAGCTTTGTCGCCAGCGCGAAAGAGGCCGGTTTAACCAGCAGCGAAATCAGCGCAGTGATAAAAGCCATGCAGTGGCAGATGGATTTTCGCAAGCTGAAAAAGGGCGATGAATTTTCGGTTCTGATGTCGCGCGAGATGCTGGATGGCAAGCGTGAACAGAGTCAGTTGTTGGGCGTGCGGATGCGTTCCGATGGTAAAGATTACTACGCCATTCGCGCCGCTGACGGTAAATTCTATGACCGTAATGGGGTTGGTCTGGCGAAAGGCTTTTTACGCTTCCCGACCGCTAAACAGTTCCGCATCTCCTCCAACTTCAATCCGCGTCGTCTGAACCCGGTTACCGGACGCGTTGCGCCGCATCGTGGCGTTGACTTTGCGATGCCGCAGGGTACGCCGGTGCTGTCGGTGGGGGATGGCGAGGTCGTGGTCGCTAAACGTAGCGGCGCTGCCGGTTACTACATTGCGATTCGTCATGGACGCACCTACACCACACGTTACATGCACTTGCGTAAGCTGCTGGTGAAACCGGGGCAAAAAGTGAAACGTGGCGATCGTATTGCGCTTTCTGGTAACACCGGGCGTTCCACAGGGCCGCATCTGCATTATGAGGTATGGATCAACCAGCAAGCCGTTAACCCTCTGACAGCAAAATTGCCGCGCACGGAAGGTCTGACGGGGTCAGATCGTCGTGAATACCTGGCACAGGTGAAAGAGGTTCTGCCGCAACTGCGCTTCGATTAACAAATGCGCTGACAGAGCCGGTACGCGATGTGTGCCGGCTTTTTTGTTTTGTGTGAGACGCAGACGTCGCTACACTATTCACAATTCCTTTTCGCGTCAGCAGACCCTGGAAAAGCATGGAAACCAAAAAAAATAATAGTGAGTATATCCCTGAATTCGAAAAATCCTTTCGCTATCCACAGTATTGGGGCGCCTGGTTGGGCGCGGCGGCAATGGCGGGGATCGCATTAACACCGGCATCATTCCGCGACCCTTTGCTGGCGACGCTGGGGCGTTTTGCCGGACGGCTGGGGAAGAGTTCTCGTCGCCGGGCGCTAATTAATCTGTCGTTGTGCTTTCCGCAGCGTAGCGAAGCTGAGCGCGAAGCGATTGTCGATGAGATGTTCGCCACCGCGCCACAGGCAATGGCGATGATGGCTGAGTTGGCGATGCGCGGTCCGAAAAAAATTCAACAGCGTGTTGACTGGGAAGGTCTGGAGATTATCGAGGAGATGCGTCGTAACGACGAAAAAGTCATTTTTCTCGTACCGCATGGCTGGGGCGTCGACATTCCAGCCATGCTGATGGCCTCTCAGGGGCAAAAAATGGCGGCGATGTTTCATAATCAGGGTAATCCGGTTTTTGACTATATCTGGAACACAGTGCGTCGGCGTTTCGGCGGACGTTTGCATGCGCGTAATGACGGGATTAAACCCTTTATTCAGTCTGTTCGTCAGGGCTACTGGGGTTACTACCTGCCGGACCAGGATCACGGCCCGGAGCATAGTGAATTCGTTGATTTCTTTGCGACATACAAAGCGACGCTGCCTGCAATTGGTCGGCTGATGAAAGTGTGCCGCGCACGCGTGATACCGCTTTTCCCGGTGTATAATGGTAAAACGCATCGCCTGACTATCCAGATTCGCCCGCCAATGGACGATCTGCTCACGGCTGACGACCACACTATCGCCAGACGGATGAACGAAGAGGTCGAAATTTTTGTCGGCCCGCATCCGGAACAGTACACCTGGATCCTGAAGCTGCTCAAAACCCGCAAGCCAGGCGAGATTCAGCCGTATAAGCGTAAAGATCTTTATCCCATCAAATAAATAAAGCCTCTCGTAAGAGAGGCTTTATGCTGACAAACCCTGTACTACCTGATGAACAGGCGTGGGGGAGTTTTACTCAACGGTCAAAATACGCGTGGTATTGGTTGAACCGACGGTGCTCATGACATCGCCCTGGGTCACGATAACCAGGTCGCCGGAAACCAGATACCCTTTATCGCGCAGCAGATTAACAGCTTCATGTGCCGCGACAACGCCATCAGCCGCGCTATCAAAATGCACCGGCGTTACTCCGCGATAGAGCGCGGTCAGGTTCAGCGTGCGTTCATGGCGCGACATGGCGAAAATCGGCAGGCCGGAGCTGATACGGGAAGTCATTAGCGCGGTACGACCGGATTCCGTCATGGTGATGATCGCGGTAACGCCTTTCAGATGGTTTGCCGCATACATCGCAGACATGGCAATGGCTTCTTCAACGTTGTCGAACTGCACGTCGAGACGGTGTTTAGACACATTGATGCTGGGGATTTTTTCTGCGCCCAGGCAGACGCGCGCCATTGCGGCAACGGTTTCAGAAGGATACTGACCGGCTGCGGTTTCGGCAGACAGCATAACCGCATCCGTGCCATCCAGGACGGCGTTCGCCACGTCCATCACTTCCGCACGGGTCGGCATCGGGTTGGTGATCATCGACTCCATCATTTGCGTTGCGGTGATGACTGCGCGGTTTAGCTGACGCGCACGGCGAATCAGCGCTTTCTGGATACCAACCAGCTCCGGATCGCCGATTTCAACGCCCAGATCGCCACGTGCGACCATCACAACGTCAGAGGCCAGAATGATATCGTCCATGGCGTTTTGGTCGCATACCGCTTCGGCGCGTTCGACCTTAGCCACAATTTTCGCGTCGCAGCCGGCGTCGCGCGCCAGGCGGCGTGCATAGTTCAGATCTTCGCCGCAGCGCGGGAAGGAGACGGCCAGATAGTCAACACCTATCAGCGCAGCGGTTTGAATATCGGCTTTGTCTTTTTCGGTCAGCGCTTCAGCAGAAAGCCCGCCGCCGAGCTTGTTAATGCCTTTATTGTTAGACAGCGGGCCGCCGACGGTGACCTCGGTAAAGACTTTCATGCCCTGGACTTCAAGCACTTTCAACTGCACTCGACCATCGTCAAGCAGCAGGATATCGCCAGGAACGACGTCTGCCGGCAACCCTTTGTAATCAATGCCGACTTTTTCTTTGTCGCCTTCGCCTTTACCCAGGTTAGCGTCTAACAGAAATTTGTCCCCGATGTTGAGGAACACTTTGCCTTCTTTAAAAGTGGAAACGCGAATTTTTGGCCCTTGCAGGTCGCCTAAAATAGCCACATGACGCCCCAGTTTGGCGGCAATCTCACGGACTTTATCAGCACGCATTTTATGATCTTCCGGCGAGCCGTGAGAGAAGTTCATACGTACTACGTTTGCGCCCGCGGCGATAACCTTCTCAAGGTTGTTATCGCGGTCAGTTGCCGGGCCTAACGTGGTAACGATTTTGGTTCTGCGAAGCCTTCTGGACATGTAATACTCCGTTGACTAAAACAACTTGGTGTTGCGTGAACATTGATCCGGTCGTTCTGAAACCTTAACGGTATAAAATGAACGTCCCCGGATGACGAAAAGGGTAGAACATTGTTATTGCTTTTAGCGGTCATCACTCTTGATGAGTAATTCTTTATCAAAACGCGATTCCTTGAGCGCTTCCTTGACACGCTTCAAGTTATCTCTGAATTTTGCCCCGCGACGCAAAGTAAATCCCGTTGCCAGCACATCTATCACGGTCAGCTGAGCAAGTCGAGAGACCATGGGCATATAAATGTCTGTATCTTCCGGTACGTCGAGGGTAATGGCCAGCGTGGCTTCGCGCGCCAGCGGCGTTCCAGCGGAGGTCAGGGCGATCACCATCGCATCGTTTTCCCGCGCCAACTGCGCCAGTTCCACCAGGCTCTTGGTTCTGCCAGTATGCGAAATGAGCACGACGACGTCATCATCGCTACAATTCATACAGCTCATCCGTTGCAGCACGATATCGTCGGAGTAAATCACCGGTACATTGAAGCGAAAAAACTTATTCATGGCGTCATGCGCGACCGCGGCGGAGGAACCAAGACCAAAAAAGGCGATTTTTTTTGCCTGGGTCAGTAAATCGACGGCGCGGTTGACGGCCGATTTATCCAGCGACTGGCGAACATGGTCGAGACTGGCCATAGCGGACTCGAAGATTTTCCCTGTATAGGCCTCGACGCTGTCATCTTCATCCACATTGCGATTAACATAGGGGGTGCCATTTGCCAGACTTTGCGCCAGATGCAGTTTAAAATCAGGAAAGCCGCGGGTATTCATGCTGCGACAGAAACGGTTCACCGTTGGCTCGCTAACGTTAGCTTCCTGGGCCAGCATGGCAATGCTTAAGTGAATCGATCTGCCTGGGGCGGCCAGAATAACATCGGCGACTTTTCGTTCAGATTTGCTTAAATGTTCCAGTTGAGACTGGACTTTTTCCAGCATATTCATGATTAGCAAGGCTCATGGGTATTAGCGATTTCAATGATGCGCGAAACCGAGCGCGTTTTGTTAGATATTACTCCTGGCGACTGCCGAAGGGGGCAAAATGGCTAAAAAAGGTGTCGTTTTTTTTCATTACATGACCGACGTCGGATTTTAAGTTCCAGCTTGTGTGGAAAAGCGACAATTTTATTAGGCGTTTTGCCGATTATATTGCCAATCAAACGCCGGTTCATCCATGAAAAGGCGTTTACGGTTTCCGTAATCTCGTAAAAGCAGTACAGTGCTGTGTAATAAAATTACAACGATATCCTGGCTAAAGTACCAGGAGATTAACTAAGGAGAATGACATGGCGGTAACGCAAACAGCCCAGGCATGTGACCTGGTCATTTTCGGCGCGAAAGGCGACCTGGCGCGCCGGAAATTGCTGCCTTCCCTGTATCAGCTTGAGAAAGCCGGCCAGATCCATCCGGATACCCGTATCATTGGGGTGGGGCGCGCGGACTGGGATAAAGAAGCCTATACCCACGTTGTGCGTGAAGCGCTGGAAACCTTCATGAAGGAAAAAATTGATGAAGGCTTGTGGGATACGCTGAGCGGCCGTCTGGATTTTTGTAATCTTGACGTTAACGATACGCCTGCGTTTAGTCGCCTGGGCGATATGCTGGATCAAAAAAACCGCACCACCATTAACTATTTTGCGATGCCGCCCAGCACCTTTGGCGCTATTTGCAAAGGGTTAGGAGAGGCTAAACTCAACGCCAAACCGGCGCGCGTCGTGATGGAAAAACCGTTGGGTACTTCGCTGGCGACCTCGCGTGAGATTAACGATCGGGTCGGCGAATACTTTGAAGAGTGCCAGGTATATCGTATCGACCACTATCTGGGTAAAGAAACGGTTCTCAACCTGCTGGCGCTGCGTTTTGCCAACTCGTTATTCGTTAATAACTGGGATAACCGCACTATCGATCACGTTGAGATTACCGTAGCGGAAGAGGTGGGGATTGAAGGGCGCTGGGGATACTTTGACCAGGCCGGTCAGATGCGCGATATGATCCAGAACCACTTGCTGCAAATTCTCTGCATGATTGCCATGTCACCGCCGTCTGACCTGAGCGCCGACAGTATTCGCGATGAAAAAGTCAAAGTGTTGAAATCGCTGCGCCGGATTGATCGCTCCAACGTGCGTGAAAAAACGGTTCGTGGTCAATACACCGCGGGCTTTGCGCAGGGGCAAAAGGTGCCGGGCTATCTGGAAGAAGAGGGCGCGAATAAAAGCAGCAACACCGAAACATTCGTCGCGATCCGCGTCGACATCGATAACTGGCGTTGGGCGGGCGTGCCATTCTATCTGCGCACCGGCAAGCGTCTGCCAACCAAGTGCTCTGAAGTCGTGGTTTATTTCAAGACGCCTGAACTGAACCTCTTTAAAGAGTCCTGGCAAGACCTGCCGCAGAACAAATTGACGATTCGCCTGCAGCCGGATGAAGGCGTAGATATTCAGGTGCTTAACAAAGTACCGGGGCTGGATCATAAGCATAATCTGCAGATCACGAAGCTTGATCTGAGCTACTCCGAGACCTTTAATCAGACGCACCTGGCGGATGCCTATGAACGCCTGCTGCTGGAAACGATGCGTGGCATTCAGGCGCTGTTTGTCCGCCGTGACGAAGTGGAAGAAGCCTGGAAGTGGGTGGACTCCATTACCGAAGCATGGGCGATGGACAACGACGCGCCGAAGCCGTATCAGGCGGGCACCTGGGGACCGGTAGCGTCCGTGGCGATGATTACCCGTGACGGTCGTTCGTGGAATGAGTTTGAGTAAATTTGCCACTCACTCTTAGGTGGTATTTTACCGGTAACATGATCTAACACAGATTGTAGAATCATTTTTGCACTTTTAAGCCTCGTGTGGATTCACCTGCGAGGCTTTTTTTATTACACTGCCTGAAACGATTTTGCCCCATTATCACCGGACATCATGTATTTCACTGTCTTTCCACATTGATGAAACGCATGGTAAACCCGGTAGCCGGACAGATAAATTTCAGGAGCCTCTATGAATCCTAATTTGTTACGCGTAACACAGCGTATTGTCGAACGCTCGCAGCAGACCCGAGAAGCCTATCTTGCCCGCATTGAGCAGGCGAAAACCGCCACGGTCCACCGATCTCAACTGGCCTGCGGCAACCTGGCGCATGGCTTCGCTGCCTGTCAGCCAGAGGACAAAGCCTCGCTGAAAAGTATGTTGCGCAATAATATCGCCATTATTACCTCCTACAATGACATGCTCTCTGCGCATCAACCGTATGAACATTATCCGCAGATTATTCGTCAGGCCCTGCATTCCGTGAATGCGGTAGGTCAGGTCGCAGGCGGCGTACCGGCAATGTGCGATGGCGTTACGCAAGGGCAGGATGGCATGGAGTTGTCATTACTCAGCCGCGAAGTGATAGCGATGTCGGCAGCAGTAGGCCTCTCTCACAATATGTTTGACGGCGCGTTATTCCTCGGCGTATGCGACAAAATCGTTCCGGGGCTGGCGATGGCCGCGCTCTCTTTTGGTCATTTACCCGCGATTTTTGTTCCGTCAGGCCCGATGGCGAGCGGCCTGCCGAATAAAGAAAAAGTCCGTATTCGTCAGCTATATGCGGAAGGAAAAGTAGACAGAATGGCGCTGCTGGAGTCGGAAGCCGCCTCTTACCATGCGCCGGGCACCTGTACATTTTACGGCACCGCCAACACCAACCAGATGGTGGTGGAGTTTATGGGAATGCAGTTGCCGGGTTCTTCGTTTGTGCATCCGGATGCGCCGCTGCGCGAGGCATTGACTGCCGCTGCCGCACGTCAGGTAACACGTCTTACCGGCAACGGCAATACGTGGATGCCGCTCGGTAAAATGATCGACGAAAAAGTCGTGGTGAACGGCATTGTCGCGCTGCTGGCTACCGGCGGCTCCACCAACCACACCATGCATCTGGTTGCAATGGCGCGCGCGGCGGGCATTCTGATCAACTGGGATGACTTCTCGGATTTGTCGGAAGTGGTTCCGTTGATGGCGCGTCTGTATCCGAACGGTCCGGCGGACATTAACCACTTCCAGGCGGCGGGCGGCGTACCGGTATTGATGCGTGAGCTGCTCAATGCCGGATTGCTGCACGAAGACGTTAATACTGTCGCAGGCTTCGGCCTGAAACGCTATACGCTGGAGCCCTGGCTCAACAACGGCGAGCTGGACTGGCGTGAAGGCGCGGAAAGGTCACTGGATAACGATGTCATTGCCTCTTTTGATAAGCCGTTCTCTCCTCACGGCGGTACTAAGGTGCTAAGCGGTAATCTGGGGCGCGCAGTAATGAAGACGTCTGCGGTACCGGTTGAAAACCAGATCATTGAAGCGCCTGCCATGGTATTTGAAAGTCAGCATGATGTGCTGCCTGCGTTTGACGCGGGCCTGCTTGACCGGGATTGTGTCGTTGTCGTGCGTCATCAGGGACCAAAAGCGAATGGAATGCCAGAATTACATAAACTCATGCCGCCACTTGGTGTATTATTGGACCGCCGTTTCAAAATCGCGTTAGTTACTGATGGACGACTTTCAGGCGCTTCGGGTAAAGTGCCTTCAGCTATCCACGTAACGCCGGAAGCCTACGATGGCGGCTTACTGGCAAAAGTGCGCGATGGCGACATCATTCGCGTGAATGGGCAGACAGGTGAGTTAACTCTGCTGGTCGACGAGGCGGAACTTGCCGCTCGTCAGCCTCATATTCCGGACCTGAGCGCGTCGCGCGTCGGAACGGGGCGTGAGTTGTTTGGCGCGCTGCGCGAAAAGCTGTCGGGTGCGGAGCAGGGCGCAACCTGTATCACTTTTTAAGATGACACACTAGTAATCAGGCGAGAGAAGAATTCCGATGAAAAACTGGAAAACAAGTGCAGAAGCAATCCTGACCACCGGCCCGGTTGTCCCGGTCATTGTAGTCAATAAACTGGAGCACGCGGTGCCGATGGCTAAAGCGCTGGTGGCCGGGGGCGTTCGCGTTCTGGAAGTGACTTTACGTACGGCCTGCGCGATGGATGCTATTCGCGCTATCGCTAAAGAAGTGCCGGAAGCGATTGTCGGCGCCGGAACCGTTCTCAATCCGCAGCAGTTGGCGGAGGTGACGGAAGCGGGCGCGCAATTTGCGATTAGCCCGGGACTGACTGAGCCACTGCTGAAAGCCGCGACGGCAGGCACTATCCCATTGATTCCCGGTATTAGCACCGTTTCTGAACTGATGTTGGGCATGGACTATGGTCTGAAAGAGTTCAAATTCTTCCCGGCGGAAGCGAATGGCGGCACTAAAGCGTTGCAGGCGATTGCCGGTCCGTTCTCTCAGGTACGTTTCTGCCCAACTGGCGGCATCTCTCCGGCAAACTATCGTGACTATCTGGCGCTGAAAAGCGTGTTGTGCATCGGCGGTTCCTGGCTGGTGCCGGCCGACGCGCTGGAAGCGGGTGATTACGATCGCATCACCAAACTGGCGCGCGAAGCGGTAGAAGGCGCGAAGCAGTAAGCCGTTAAATGCCCGATGGCGCTTGCTTATCGGGCTTACGAGTGGCGATCAGGCAGGTCTGATAAAAATGCGCTAACGTCGCCATCAGGCGATGGCGCATTAGCCTTTTACCGTCACGCGGCTGACGGCCTTTTTCGCTCTTATCACCGCTTCTTCAACGTTTTCACCTGTCGCTAACGCTACACCAAGACGACGGGTGCCGTCGATCTCAGGCTTACCAAACAGCCGTACCTGCACTCCGGCTCCTACCGCCGCGTGTACATTATCAAACGTCACATTTTGACTGGTAAGCTGCGGCAGAATCACGGCCGAGGCAGCGGGACCATACTGGCGAATAGCGCCTACGGGCATTCCCAGAAAGGCGCGCACATGCAGCGCAAACTCAGAGAGATCCTGAGAAATCAACGTGACCATTCCGGTATCGTGCGGGCGAGGGGAGACTTCGCTGAAAATGACTTCATCGCCACAGACGAAGAGTTCAACGCCGAACAGGCCATGACCGCCTAACGCCAGTACCACATGACGAGCAATCTCTTGCGCCCGCTTCAGCGCCAGTTCGCTCATCTGCTGTGGCTGCCAGGATTCGCGATAGTCACCATCTTGCTGACGATGACCGACCGGCGCGCAGAAATGCACGCCATCGACGGCGCTAACGGTGAGCAGCGTAATTTCAAAATCAAATTTAACCACGCCTTCCACAATCACGCGACCCGCGCCAGCGCGTCCGCCCTGTTGAGCATACTCCCATGCCTGCGCGAGCTGTTCGGCCGAGCGGATAAAGCTCTGGCCTTTGCCGGAAGAGCTCATGACCGGTTTGACGATGCAAGGAAAACCCACTGCGGCTACCGCATCATGAAAACTGGCCTCACTGTCGGCAAAGCGATACGTCGATGTCGGCAGTCCTAATTCTTCTGCGGCCAGGCGACGGATCCCTTCGCGGTTCATCGTGAGCTGCGTTGCACGGGCGCAAGGCACGACATTCAGCCCTTCGCCCTCCAGCTCGCGCAGCGTATCGGTGGCGATCGCTTCTATTTCCGGCACGATATAATGCGGTTTTTCCTCTGTAATCACATGACGTAGCGCCTCGCCGTCCAGCATATTAATGACGTGTGAACGGTGAGCCACATGCATGGCGGGAGCATCAGGATAGCGATCGACGGCGATAACCTCGATCCCCAGGCGTTGGCATTCAATCGCCACCTCTTTTCCTAATTCTCCTGCCCCTAATAACATCACTCGCGTTGCTGCCGGACGCAGCGCAGTGCCTAATAGCGTCATATTTCTGTCCCCTTATTTACCTGCGCGCAGTATATACGAAAACGTTTGCGTATGTCTTTTCGAATAAATTGCTTTTCTTGCTGCCTTGCAATATACTGTATATAAACACAGGTAAATAAGGGGCTGCAAAATGGCGGTTGAAGTTAAATACGTAGTCATTCGCGAGGGTGAGGAGAAGATGTCATTTACCAGTAAAAAGGAAGCCGACGCCTGGGACAAAATGCTCGATACTGCCGATCTTCTTGATACCTGGCTTGAGCAGTCGCCAGTCGTGCTGGAAGATGGGCAGCGCGAAGCGTTGTCGCTGTGGCTGGCGGAACATAAAGAGGTGTTAAGCACTATCCTCAAAACCGGTAAGTTGCCTTCTCCGCAGGCGGTTGAAAAGGACGCCGCGAGTAAAACGAAAAAGCAAGCCGCCTGAACCCACACTTGCGCTCCCGGCGTTTTGTACCATGCTTTTCCTGAATCATTGTGCTAAGGAGAAAAGTATGAATAAAAGAGGAGCGTTGTTGAGCCTGCTGTTTTTATCCGCCAGCGTATCGGCATTTGCGGCATCCACCGAGAGTAAATCGGTTAAGTTTCCGCAGTGCGAAGGGCTGGATGCCGCCGGGATTGCGGCAAGCGTGAAGCGCGACTACCAGCAAAATCGTATCGTGCGGTGGGCCGACGACCAAAAAAAGGTCGGGCAGGCTGACCCGGTCGCGTGGGTTAATGTGCAGGACGTTGTGGGTCAAAATGATAAATGGACAGTTCCGCTAACTGTTCGCGGTAAAAGCGCCGATATTCATTATCAGGTCATCGTTGATTGCAAAGCCGGCAAGGCGGAATATAAGCCCCGCTAGCAGCGTAATTTGCGCTTCTTTTGCCGGAACAGACAATTCCTGACATCCCCTCAGGTACGCTTGACCATTATTGGTCTGTATTTGAGGGGTACTATGGCTAACTGGTTGAACCAATTACAATCACTTCTTGGGCAAAAAGGCGCTTCCGCATCGCCTTCCGGTGAACAGGGGTTAAATAAACTGCTGGTTCCCGGCGCGCTGGGCGGTCTGGCTGGACTGTTGGTCGCCAATAAGTCTTCGCGCAAATTATTAACCAAATACGGTACTGGCGCTTTGCTGGTGGGCGGCGGCGCGGTGGCGGGTTCCGTATTGTGGAATAAGTACAAAGATAAAGTACGCGCCGCGCATCAGGGGGAGCCGCAATTCGGCAGCCAAAGTACGCCGCTGGATGTTCGCACTGAGCGACTGATCCTGGCGCTGGTTTTTGCTGCAAAAAGCGATGGGCATATTGATGCCAAAGAACGCGCGGCGATTGAGCACCAACTGCGAGAATCAGGTGTTGAAGAGCAAGGGCGTGTGTTTATCGAAAAAGCTATTGAGCAGCCGCTTGATCCACAACGTCTGGCACAGGGCATTCGCAATGAAGAAGAAGCCCTGGAAATCTACTTCCTGAGCTGCGCCGCCATTGATATTGACCACTTTATGGAACGTAGCTATCTGAATGCGTTAGGAGACGCGCTAAAAATTCCTCAGGAGGTTCGGGACGGTATCGAGCAGGACTTGCAGCAGCAAAAACAGGCGCTACCAGGCTGATAACCTGCCATTAAGTAACATGTTTCGCTTGCATCATGCGTGTCTTTTGCCACCCTTATAGGATGGATAGTTTACGTCATTCATGTTGCAAGATAGCGGCGAAGCAGTGACATCTCAGGCGCTTACCGAGGTGAGCGACCGGGACTACCATGCTACGCCGCTGTGTTTGCCGCGTGATATATAACAAATATTAACGCAAAAGAAAAAACGACATGTTGCCAAAAGCCAATCGAATTCCCTATGCCATGACCGTACATGGCGATACGCGCATTGATAATTATTACTGGCTGCGAGATGACACTCGCTCGCAGCCGGAAGTCCTTGATTACCTGCATCAGGAAAATGAGTATGGCCGGAAGGTCATGACCTCTCAGCAGGCGTTACAGGACCGCATTCTAAAAGAAATTATCGATCGCATCCCGCCCAGAGAAGTTTCCGCTCCGTATGTGAAAAATGGCTATCGCTACCGTTATATCTATGAACCCGGCTGCGAATATGCCATCTATCAACGACAATCGGCGTTAAGCGAAGAGTGGGATGTGTGGGAAACCTTGCTCGATGCGAACCAGCGGGCCGCGCACAGCGAATTTTATACGCTCGGTGGACTTGCCATTACGCCGGATAATACCATCATGGCGCTGGCAGAAGATTATTTATCCCGTCGTCAGTATGGGTTGCGTTTTCGTAACCTCGAAAGCGGTAACTGGTATCCGGAACTGCTGGATAACGTTGCGCCTGAATTTGTCTGGGCCAATGATTCCCTGACCCTTTACTATGTGCGTAAGCATAAGAAGACGCTGCTGCCCTATCAGGTTTGGCGGCACACGATTGGCACTCCGTCATCGCAAGATGAACTGGTATATGAGGAGAAAGACGATACCTTTTATGTCAGCCTGCATAAAACCACTTCGCAGCATTATGTGGTGATTCACCTTGCCAGCGCCACCACTAGCGAAGTGCTATTACTTGACGCGGAACTGGCCGATGCCGAGCCGTTTTCATTTTTACCGCGCCGCAAAGACCATGAATATAGTCTCGATCACTATCAACATAAGTTTTACCTGCGTTCTAACCGGAACGGTAAAAACTTTGGGTTGTACCGTACCCGCGTGCGCAATGAAAACGCCTGGGAAGAGCTGATCCCTCCGCGCGAGCATATTATGCTGGAAGGGTTTACCCTGTTTACCGACTGGTTAGTGGTCGAAGAGCGTCAACGGGGGCTTACCAGCCTGCGGCAAATTAACCGTAAAACCCGTGAAGTGATAGGCATCGCCTTTGACGATCCGGCTTACGTGACGTGGCTTGCCTATAATCCCGAACCTGAGACCTCCCGGCTGCGTTACGGCTATTCTTCAATGACGACGCCAGATACCTTGTTTGAACTGGATATGGATACCGGAGAACGACGGGTACTTAAACAGACGGAAGTGCCTGGGTTTGATTCTGGCTGTTATCAGAGCGAACACCTGTGGATCACCGCACGCGACGGCGTCGAAGTGCCGGTATCGCTGGTTTATCATCAGAAGTATTTTCGTAAAGGGCAAAATCCGCTTCTGGTTTACGGTTACGGATCTTACGGTTCCAGTATTGACGCCGACTTCAGCAGCAGCCGACTGAGCTTGCTGGATCGTGGCTTTGTTTACGCAATCGTACACGTTCGCGGCGGCGGTGAGCTGGGGCAGCAGTGGTATGAAGATGGCAAGTTCCTCAAAAAGCGGAATACTTTTAATGACTATCTTGATGCCTGCGATGCCTTATTAAAACTGGGTTACGGTTCGCCGTCGCTGTGTTATGGGATGGGCGGGAGCGCGGGCGGAATGCTAATGGGCGTCGCTATCAACGAACGCCCCGAGCTTTTCCACGGCGTTATTGCCCAGGTACCCTTTGTTGATGTATTAACCACGATGCTGGATGAGTCGATCCCACTAACGACAGGAGAGTTTGAAGAGTGGGGGAACCCGCAGGATATTGAGTATTATGACTATATGAAAAGCTATAGTCCTTATGACAATGTCAAAGCGCAGGACTATCCGCACCTGCTGGTGACGACAGGATTGCACGACTCCCAGGTGCAATACTGGGAACCGGCGAAGTGGGTGGCAAAATTACGCGAGCTAAAAACGGACCAACGTCTGCTGCTGTTATGTACGGATATGGACTCCGGGCACGGTGGTAAGTCGGGGCGGTTTAAATCCTACGAAGGCGTCGCGCTGGAGTTCGCCTTTTTAATCGGCCTGGCGCAGGGAACCTTACATAGCGCATAGACGCGCGCCCGCAACGGCTTGTGAGCGTCGCGGGTTATTGTGGTGTTCCATTGCTGCGTTGCTCGCCAGCCTGAACATCTTCCAGGTAGTGTTTAAGCGTCAGGCGAAGCTCCGGGCTCATATTATCAAGGTTATTAAAAAGCCAGCGTAAATAGCCCGGATCGCGTTTTGCGACTTCAGATACCGCCTTACCGCGGTATTTACCGAACGGGAAAGTGGTTAACAGCGCAGGACGGCCCGTAATATTGACCATCTCTTCCGCGGTCCAGCCGGTGGTTCGCATAATATCAATCAGCAAGGCGGCGGTGATATAGCAATCATAAAGCGCCCGGTGATGGTGCAGCCCCGGCGGCGTTTGTACGCTTAGTTTGCGCGATTTATAGAGCGCCATATTGCTGTATTTTATTCCCGGCCACAGGCGTCGCGACAACTTCATGGTACAGATCCACTCACCCGGCAATTCAGGTAATACGCGTCTGTCGAAACTGGCATTGTGAGCGACATACCACTCACTACCGTAATAAAGCGGTATGACATCTTCAATCCACGGCTTATCGGCGACCATGGCTTCGGTAATACGGTGTATCGCCATCGCCTGCGGCGTAATAGGGCGATCGGGGCGTATCAGGTGACTCATGGGATTGACAATGTTGCCATCAATGACATCAACAGAGGCTATCTCTACGATCCCGCCCTGCAGCCCGCAGGTTTCCGTGTCTATAATCCGCAACATGATTCATTCCTCACCGAAAGACCTTAGCGTAATGGAATGATATCGCCTTGCCAACCCTCCGTTGTGCGCAGGCCCGTCAGTAATAGCGAACCGCAATCGGCACGAACAATAAGTTGCCCGCTTTCATTCCACAGAGCGCTACTTCCACAGGCATTGGCCATCAGTACGGCCAGCGCATATTTATGCGAAAAACGTTGTAAGCGTGAGGTAGAAGCATGGAGTTCAGGTTCGTTAAGACATTGACTGGTTGTGAATAACGTAAATGAGGGATCTATATCACCACCTTCTGGCTGCTCATCCACCACGTTGATAGCGCTTCGCTGCCTGGCAATACAGGCGCCATGACTTTTGTGAAACATGAGCGGCGACGTTAGCCATGGGGCAAAAATAGCGATGCCTTTTACGAAGCGGCAGTTATGCTCAACAGGCATACCCACAATGATAGTCATATGGTGGGTATCGGCCGCATGAGTGAGCGGCTGTAAAAGCGCCTCGTCAGGCGGGGCGGGCAACGATTTATTCCTTTCGTCGCAGCCTAATAGCGACAGTGACGGAAAGACCAGCAGTTCGCACTGTTGACGAGCCGCAAGCTCAATATATTCCAGATGATGGGCGACATGCTCCGCCGGCGAGGCGTTCAGGGGCGCATACTGCGCAGCAGCAATTTTCCAGGAGGACATAATGACTTCCTTTTCATAGTCTCTACAGCCATTCTAAAAAGCATAGGTTAAGAATCGCCTTATAATGTAGTCGTCTGCATGTAAGGAAGTGTAACGTTATATAATTTTTATTTAACTTTGGGTTCGTAAGGGAGTCGGGATAGTGATACGGAAGCCAGACGATGGGCAATCAGCCGCTCGCGAAACCAGGCGCGTAGATGCTCTGGCTGCTCACGTTCGACCGCCTCCGCGACAACTGGCATATTGTAGCGCTCTTTAAATGCCACCCCGGCTGCCGCCAGGTCCACATTGACTTTATCCATTTCCGCTTGTTCAAGCTGAGCCAGATTTGTTTTCATACGTGTCTCCTTTTTTGTTGCCGCCAGAAGGTACTAAGAGTCCGCGGTAATGGCAAGATGGAAATGATGATCCTCGACTCATTGATTGTTGAAGGTTATTCTTTGTAACGTAGGTATAACAAAAAGGAATAGTGAATATGGCTTCTTCTGCACCATCGCGACGTTTAGCTTTACTGCTGCTGGCATCGACATTTGCGACGCCAGCGGCCTGGGCACATGCGCACCTGACGCATCAGTATCCAGCGGCGAATGCTGCCGTTACGGCCTCGCCACAGGCGCTGACCCTGAACTTTTCTGAAGGGATTGAGCCAGGGTTCAGCGGCGCAACCATTACTGGCCCTCAGCAAGAGCTCATCAAAACGCGCCCGGCAAAGCGAAATGAACAGGATAAAACGCAGTTGATTATCCCGCTTGAGCAGCCGTTAAAATCTGGCGCTTACACGGTAGACTGGCACGTTGTGTCGGTGGATGGACATAAAACAAAAGGGAAATACACCTTCAGCGTGAAATAAATGATGCTGACATTCGTCTGGATAACTCTCCGATTTATTCATTTTGCTAGTGTGATGCTGGTCTACGGCTGCGCGCTTTACGGTGCCTGGCTGGCACCCGCATCAATTCGTCGTTTAATGACGCGTCGATTTTTACATCTGCAACAACATGCCGCCGCCTGGAGCGTTATCAGCGCGGCTTTCATGCTGGCGGTTCAGGGCGGACTGATGGGCGGCGGCTGGCCCGATGTTTTTTTCGTCTCGGTGTGGGGCGCGGTACTGCAAACCCGCTTTGGCGCGGTCTGGATATGGCAAATTATCCTCGCGCTGGTCACGCTGGCGGTGGTAGTCATTGCGCCGGTAAAAATGCAACGACGGCTTCTTATTCTAACCGTTGCTCAGTTTATCCTGCTGGCAGGCGTTGGACATGCGACGATGCGCGACGGTGTAGCGGGAACATTACAGCAGATTAACCATGCTCTGCATTTACTCTGTGCCGCAGCCTGGTTTGGCGGGCTGTTGCCAGTGGTTTATTGTATGCGCATGGCTCAGGGACGCTGGCGTCAACATGCTATTAGCGCCATGATGCGTTTTTCTCGTTATGGTCACTTTTTTGTGGCGGGCGTATTGCTCACAGGCATTGGCAACACGCTATTTATCACGGGATTTACCGCTATCTGGCAGACCACCTATGGACAGTTGCTTTTGTTAAAATGTGCGCTGGTCGTGCTTATGGTAGCAATTGCGCTGACGAATCGGTATGTTCTCGTACCACGTATGCGACAGGAAAATCCCCGGACTGACCTATGGTTTGTCAGGATGACGCAAATTGAATGGGGAGTTGGAGGCATAGTTCTGGCGATCGTCAGCCTGTTTGCAACCCTCGAACCTTTTTGATGGACTGGCATAACGAATGAAAAAAATACTCCTTCCGGCGCTTCTGCTGGCCACTTCGGGCGTAGCGTTGGCGGCGCCGCAGGTGATTACCGTAAGTCGTTTTGAAGTAGGAAAAGACAAGTGGGCGTTTAATCGGGAAGAGGTCATGTTGACCTGTCGGCCTGGCCAGGCGCTCTATGTGATCAACCCCAGTACGCTGGTGCAGTATCCCTTGAATGCCATTGCCGAACAGCAAGTAGCGGAGGGTAAAACGCGCGCTCAGCCTATTGCCGTCATTCAAATCGATAACCCGGCGAAGCCCGGTGAGAAAATGAGTCTGGCGCCGTTTATCGAACGTGCGCAAAAGCTTTGTGATCCATCCAATAGCTGACTGATTTTTAATAAAAAACCGTAAACCTTCACGAAAAGGCTTACGGTTTTTTTATCTCTGATAACAGACAAAACGCCAGGTTTTTTCAATCACCTTCGTCGCAAACTGGAAAACCTGGCGTCGTCATCTATTCTTAAAGGGCAAGGCGATTTAGCCTGCATTAATGCCAACTTTTAGCGCACGGCTCTCTCCCAAGAGCCATTTCCCTGGACCGAATACAGGAATCGTATTCGGTCTCTTTTTATTTAGATTATAAATCAATGGGTTATGTGTTTCCCCTCGAAATTCCTCGAAATTTCCTCGAATTTCTGTATTCCGGTCTTTTTGGTTATATCACATCCAAATCCAGTTTAACATTTCTTTTACAACAAAATCAGAGCATCACGTAAGCTTTATTATCGCGTTCATCGAGATAGAGTTTCGTGGTGTTCTCTGATGTGTGGCCCAGGAGTTTTTGGGCGAACACCTCGCCGTGCTCGTTTTTGTACAGCCGCCCGGCCAGACTTCGGATCTCGTGAAATGTCGGTGGATTATTGCTGAAGTTAACACCGGAGGCTTTTCTTGCTTTTACAAATGTCTTTGTCAATCCATCCGGATGAATATTCCCGGTCGGGCTATTTTTCCTGATTCCGGCACTGATCATGAAATCAGTGCGGCTTACAAGTCGGCAGCGATCGATTACCGTTCCCAGACGTAACCCCGTCGCCCGAAGTGTCAGGGAGAGGGGAATGGCTATTTTCATTCCGGTTTTAATCTGAGTGACGTATAAGCGGTTGTCAAAAACATCACTAAATTTCATATTTACGATATCCTCCCTACGTTGACCAGTAACGAGCGCTAAATCCATCGCGAGAGGGAACCATGCAGGCATATGCTCTGCTGCCGCTCGTGTGGCGTTATACGTTTCCAGTTGCAGGCGTTCCCTGGCCACCTTAATCTCTGGTATCCGGGTTGCTTCCACCGGGTTTTTCACAATATGCCCTTCGACAATAGCCTCTCTGAACATGTCAGATAGAACTGATCTCATTGCTCCCGCCATAGTGTTTTTTCCCTCGGTTATCCACGACTCAAGAAACTTGGCAATGTGCCGGGTTGTTACTTCTGCCAGTATTATTTCTCCCATTTTTTCGCGTACGGTCGCTAATTGATTACTGCGAATCTTGTAGGTATTAACCGACAGATTCCGGCGCTGTAATAAAACCTCATAGCGATCAATCCATGCGGACACAGTGAATGAGTCCGTTCCTTTTAGTTTTTCAATAAGCGCCACTGGCGTGTGGTTTTGCGCTATGAAGTTGTACCTGATCCACCGTCCGTTGTAATTTCCTGTCCTGTATCGCCAGCCGTTTCCTGCTGGTTGCTCTCTTTCGGCGTTTCTCCATCTCTTTCTGTTCTGGCTTCCGTTTTTTCGGTCTGGTTTGAGGGGGGCAGGAATAGCGCTGATACATCGAAAGTCCCGTCCGCGTTTCTGGTGACAGCCTCCGGCTCTGCTGCTGGTTGTTTTCCCTCCGGCACCACTTCTTCTTTTTCACCCTGATTTGAGGCGCTGTAATTGTTATGAACCCACCTCGGATCGTTCGGGTCGCTGATGTCTTCGACATATTCACCGCGCGCGGCTGCCAGTTGTTTACCAACATCAACCGGGTTTTTGGGTGGAATGTTTTTACGTGCTTCGTGCAGTTCTGCCCGTATTTTCTGGTAGCCTGCTTCTGTCTGGCTTACAGGTGGTTCATTCTCCAGCGGCTGTGGGTCCGGATGATGTTCAGTTGTGTCCTGTTCCACTGCTTCAGGCGTTGCTGGTTCATCTGCCAGTTCGCCTGTCGGTTGCTGTTTTTCTTCATCACACTGAAATCTCCCTGCCTCAATATCCCGCAGACATTTGCCCGCCTGACTAAGCCTTGCTGCATTTTCTTCATGGGTTGTTGGGGTGTTATCAGGCACATATTCGTACCAGTCCGGATCGCGAACGCCATGAACGGCAAGAAAGCTTTCGCACCACGTTCGGCGAAGATCAGGATTACCGGGCTGGAGAATTACACCAGATGTGGCGTTGCACTGAAACTGGATCTAGTGGCGAATCCAGGACAGCTTGAGCTAGAACGTCATGCCGCCCGATCCGCAGCGTGGCTTTTTGTGACTAAAGGGTGTCTGAAATATTCCGGCGACCTGGTACGTGTTACGCAGATCATCAACGGAGGGTAGAACGGCATCGGTGATCGGCGGGAGCGCTTTGAGAAAGCAAAATCGGTGCTGGTATGAATCTGTTATCTGCTCTTCTGAAAAGATACTGGTTGCAGCTGGTGTTTATTTTGCTGATGGCTGGTGCGTTTATCGCCGGTAATGTCTGGAGTGACAGGGGCTGGCAAAAAAAATGGGCAGATCGCGACAGCGCTGAATCCTCTCAGGAAGTCAACGCCCAGACCGCCGCCCGTATTATTGAACAGGGCCGCGTTATTGCCCGTGATGAGGCTGTGAAAGATGCACAAGCGCAAGCCGCTAAATCTGCTGCCACTGCTGCTGGCCTGTCTGCCACTGTTAGCCAGCTGCGTACCGAAGCAAAAAAACTTGCCACCCGCCTGGACGCCGCAAAGCACACCGCAAATCTTGCCGCTGCCGTCAGAAGCAAAACAACCAACGCCGACGCCAGAATGCTTGCCAACATGCTCGGAGATATTGCAGAAGCAGCTAAACATTATGCTGGAATCGCTGACGAGCGCTACCGGGCAGGAATGACGTGTGAACGAGTATATGATTCGGTGAGAGAGTCAAATAATTACAGGAGGCATTGAAACTCCCCCTGTAATATTGCTGTAAAAAAGTGACTACATATCATCAGATGGAACCAGATGAATAAGAACAGGTTTTTCACCAGATGAAACTGATAAGTACTCACTCAGTTTTGATATAGCTGAAATCTGTCTGAATAACCTGTCGGGGTGCTGGAATAACAACTTTCCGGAAATTCTTCTGCAATGGATTTTACTTTTAGTGACCATTCGCCTCCTTATCTGTAGAGGTGGGTAACGAATTTAAAAAGCATTCTGCTTACTTAGGGGGAACATCCTGATGACTGCCTGCAATATTGCAAATTCCATTTTCATTGTATGAACCACCTGAATCAAGGCACTCATCTTCCATCAGGAATTTCTGCGACCACATACCTGCATAAAAAACGATAATAATGGCTACGATAATAGTGATGATATTTTTCATTTATGTTCTCTGTGTGTTGTTATTGAAAATGATAATCAATATCGCAAAATGAAATAAATAATCATTAAGTGGTAGTTGTTGATAATTGTTCGCATTTTAAAAAGGTACTCCCGGCGGGGCGGCCTGCCACGGGGCGGCAGCGGCGCGGGATTTGGCGCATTTTTGATTTTTCATGCATCATCATCATGTTGTAACTCTCTGTTTTAATGTAATTTATTTTTAAAAGATGATGGTTTGTATGTTTTTTGTTCATTATATTTTGTTTTTCCGGGGGAGGGCGCGCTAAGAAACAGCCCCAGAGGTAAAAATGGACGGCGAACTGAAGAACCTCAAATGCAATATCAGTCAGCTTGCCGCTATTACAGGGTTACATCGACAGACGGTTGTCAGTCGCCTCTCGGGCGTTCCCCTGGCACTGGGAAGCAATGAAAAAAACAAGCTGTATCTCCTGACGGATGTGATCCGCGTACTGATGGAAACGCCCGTTTCCCAGGCTGCTGAACATCAGGACCCGAATAAAATGACTCCAAAAGAGCGTAAGAACTGGTTTGACTCCGAAAAGGGGCGTTAATACCACGGGCAATCATACTAACCAGTTCGGCGGTTATATCAATTCATACTGGGGAGATTCCAATCACACTTCATTTCAGCTAGGAGGTGGTGCGTGGACACAGGCCGCTGGCGACCATGCGCATACAGTTTATATCGGAGGACACGAGCACACCATGTATATCGGTCCACACGGACACGTCGTTATTGTGGACGCAGACGGTAATGCGGAAACCTTTGGTCTTATGGACGGCGGTGTGGATGCTGCTATTACGGCATATTTCGGGTCGCAATTACAGGAACGGGTACAGCAAAATATCATCCGTGAATACCTGGGGGAACAGCCCGTCGGCACCGCCTTTGTTATTGAAACGGGTAACAGTAAACATCCGTGGCTGGTTCCCGCCCCGACGATGCGCGTTCCGCTGATTATTGACGGCACCGACGCGGTTTATAATGCAACACGGGCTGCGTTACTGGCAATTTTTCAGCACAATAAAAGCGCCGGAGAAGACCGGAAAATTACATCTGTTGCATTACCTGCAATGGGGGCCGGATGTGGTCAGGTCCCCCCCGGACAGCGTCGCCCGGCAAATTGTACTGATATAGCCCCTCCTGATATTCCCTCCAGTCATATTGCTGTTTTTGACGCTGAAACCCAAACGTGGAGTCTGCAGGAGGATCACCGCGGCGAGACGGTTTACGACACAACAACCGGCAATCAGGTTTATATCTCCGATCTTGGTCCGCTACCTGAAAACGTCACATCAGTTTCACCAGGTGGTGGATACAAAAAATGGGATAGTAAGGCTCAGGTCTGGATGAATGATGAAGCTGCGGAGGCCGCAGCCAGACTTCGTGAAGCTGAAGGAACGAAAAACAGACTCCTGCAAATAGCGTCTGAAAAAATCGCGCCGTTACAGGATGCAGTGGATCTGGACG
Source organism: Salmonella enterica subsp. enterica serovar Typhimurium str. LT2 (assembly GCF_000006945.2). Lineage (GTDB taxonomy): Bacteria > Pseudomonadota > Gammaproteobacteria > Enterobacterales > Enterobacteriaceae > Salmonella > Salmonella enterica. The sequence continues at coordinate 1,963,588 of NC_003197.2, read as the reverse complement.
AAGCAACCAATAAAGAAAAAGCTTCTCTTCTGGCATGGAGAAAGTACCGGGTACAGGTAAACCGTGTTGATACTTTAAAGCCTGTCTGGCCGGAGAAACCAGCCAGTAGTTTATAATTTGTCAGGAAAGCTCAGGCCTTATTTATAGCAAATATGAAGAAGGCCTGTCTGTCATAACTGATATGGTTACTGGCTAGTATATTAAATTTATACTCAATAACCTCTACACATTTTAAACCAATCTTCAGGGAAGGGTATGCCAGCAGGCCAAAGATTACACCACTTTTGAGGCATTGGCTTAATTGTTTCTTCTTTTTTATGATCTTGAGAGTCTGCCGCTATTGTAAGAGCAGGATATAGTGAAGATGGTAATATTAAAACCATTGCTAAAAATACGCTCTTGACGTGTTTCATAATATGTTACCTGTTAAATTGTGGCACACTATCCTTACGGTTACAGCATCCTTTACTATAGATATTAAACGTTATTCATTACCATCAGGTGAGTAAATAAAAACCATTTATAAAATATTTAACTTAAATAAAAATGATAAGCACTATTATATTTTATTTCCAATGTAAATTAATTCATGTGAAAGTGATTTCATGTGCTTTTCAAATCATGGCTGGCTCGCTCCCCCGGAGGAACAGGCCAGTTAACATTATCAGGAGTGTTTGTTATATCAATCAACTTCACTTCATTCTTGTAAGCCAGCCACACTAACAGTTTTGATCCTGTCCGCGTATTGTGGACACAGCCTTAAGCGAGGTTCTGGTTTTCAAATTGTTCCGGACTGAGATCGCCGCAGACCCTGATGGCACAGGCTGGACGCTATCGTTTTTACATTGTACCTCAGGCCCCAGGTTCACTTCCTCAGCAAGCCGGGGCGCACCGTAGCGCTGTTTTGCCTGGCTGAAGGCCTCTCTTACGACATTGTCGCACTCTTGGCGGAACTGCTGGTGGGTATTAACGACTGTGCGCCTTGTTTGCCAATGCCGATTCCGAACTCATTCTGACGCCGATCATCATTGCCGTGTTGCTCGCGCCTGGTTTCAGCAAAAGCACCACGCTGGCTATACTGCATTTCTTTTTCCGCAGGGAGAAGTGAGTAAATGAGTATGGAAATGGAGCTTTCCCTATAATGGCGGCTGAAGCTAATCATGTGTCATGTATTGCAAATGTCAAAGTGATAAATAAAGTTTCAACAGTCTGTGTTTTTTGTGAAAACGACTCGCTATGGTGCTAACCCTATATGAGGGACTGATTGAACATCAGATATATCCCGGCTTATTTAATACTGCTTACTATGAGGGTAATAATATGTTTTCTCTTATTAAATCACGTAAAGTTTTATTCATAACAACTCTTCTGCTGTTGTCGTCTGCTGCCTAGCCAGCGTTCGCCCTGGGGTGCATAGGGGACGGTGGTAGCACTGCAGACTGTGCAAAGGTTTGTTCCCTGGCGGCAGGTTTAGGCCCCCTTGGTTTTCTCATTTGCTTTTAATGTCTGAGAAGTGGTTATCCTGAGCCTTTCCTGTTCATGTAGTGAAGGCCCATTCAGAACATCATATTTAAACTATCGTAATGGAACAAAGAGTTACTTTAAAGAGCTCTTTGTTCCTTTAACCTTGATGAAGATGGTCAACGTCTGGTTTTACAATTCCGATACAGACAGGATAGCTGCTATGTTTGTTATCCATCTGGAAGGTTATCTGGCTGATAGCATCAAGCGCCAGTTGTGGCCATTGCTTCAGTACCCAGTGTGCCACTACAGTGCCACTACATTGGTGGCCGTAGGCCAAAACTGACGCCGGAGCAATGGGCGCAGGCAGGGTGCCTTATTAGGGCAGGAGTACCGCGACAGCAGGTAGCGATTATTTATGATGCGGGGCTGTCGACGCTGTACAGAAAATTCCCTGTGTTAGGGTAATGCAGTATTTCCACGGTGCGTGCCACCCAAATATGTGCTGTGGATGCTTTATAGGGTGTGCCATTTTTGTGTCAAACATGGTGAAGCATCATTCTATTTCTAACATCATGTGCCATTGAGTTGAGCAATGTGAATGCGGAAATGTGTATTTGAAACAGTTAGTTAAATGTGATTCTACTAATTCGTAATGCGAAGGTTGTAAGTTTGATTCCTGTTATTGCAACATTTCAATGTTACTGTAACTTCCGTGTTAGCCCATAACCATTCCAATTTCTACAAGACAGGTGCTTGCTATATATTTACCAATCAGTCATTTTAAAAGTGCGTCATAACCGGAGAACTGTCCTCGTCAGGAGGCCTGTTTTCAGAAAGGCAATATCCTGTTTCGACAGTAGCTTATATGTGACCGGGTTAGCAGCACATTCCCCTCCGCCACATTCCAGTACAGTTGAAATAAGGTTGGCAGTAATCAGTAACAGAAATACCCAACCGACAATACTGAACAGGTCCGGATTAATATTCAATGAACGAAATGCAACATTCATGCTACTGATTGCCAGAATTACCGCAACAGCAATAATAATCAGAATTGACGTAATCAGAGTCCAGGTATAAAAGTGTAATCCAAAAAATGCAGAACCATATCCTGTGTCACCGGGCATGATATGCAAACATATTTGCCGGGATGCCATAACTCCGGTCAGGATACTGCCAATAATTACCATCCCGTAATGTATACCTCGTAGACCAAAGCAGAGGTTAAATAAAAAGCCAAAACCGGCGATGATGAGGCCAGCCCGCTGTAATAAGCAAATTGGACAAGGCAGCTCATGCCTGACGAGTTGATAATAAAAGGCTACAACCAGAGCAACGCATATCCCAAGGAGTCCCACCTGATTAATCAGATGAACAAATGTTGTTGGATGATGATGCGTTTTCATACACACTCCTTAAAATGACAAAGTCAGCGAATTGGTCATATGATGAATGAATGATAAAATAGTGACGATGAGTAAAACGGCCCACAGAATGTAGCTGACTTTATCCTTTCTGTTTATGGCCCCCATTGCCACGCTCAGTGCAAGCAAGAATGGCAGAAACATGAACATAAAAAACTCCTTTATTACATTGCTTGTTAATATAATCGCTGTGTATTACCGGGTCTGTATTCCAGCTTATCCACCCCGCATTAGCCGGAGCTCAGTAAGGCATCAGGAATTATTTGCGTTATTATAAATCGATTATTTCTGTGATGAGTTATCCCGGCATCTGCTGGTTACAGGGAGATTTCTGGCGACAAGAGTAAGAAATATCCCGATAACTAATGGTATAATAAGCAGCATTGAGTGTGTTGAAATAGCATATCCATAAATATAGTCTTCCAGACTTACCGCAATCAGCGGAAAGATAAGAAATACAAGCGAAGCCTGGAAGGCATTAGCCTTTTGCTGAAGCGCAAAGTAGCACAGGATACCAAAAACTCCGGCAAAAGCCCCGAGATACAGGGTAGCTAATATTGAGTGTACTGAGAAGGTTGATACTTGTGGTCTTTCAAAAAACCATCCTGTCGCAGAAAGTATCAACCCAGCTAAAAGGCACGGGAGCGCATTAAATGTGATAACAGAGACAGTACAACTTCTTTTCTTACATTGTGTATATATTATGGCATGGATTAACACAGCAGAAATAAGCGCAGTGATACCCTGCCAGTGACTCTCTGTACTTGTATTCGTTTCTTCAAGAAGTATCCCCGTCAATGCAGTGATTGCGATAGTTAAGCCCGCGATCTGCATTAGTTTCGCTTTTTCATTTAGAAACAAAACCGATGCTATCAAAACGGCCACAGGCATATTCGCAAAGATAATGGCGGCAAGCCCAGAGTTGACATAGGTTTCACCATAAATCATTAGTGAGAAAGGAATGCAAAAATAAAAGATGCATATCACAAACTGGAATAATCGTTGTCCGGGAGGAAACAACAGTGTTTTTTTTCTTAACCATGCAATGATGATTAAAAAAGGTGCTGCAAACATAAACCTCATTCCGGTTGCAAACACTGGAGGGATAGTTTCAACGGCAATTCGCATGGCCAACCATGTAGTCCCCCAAGTCAGTGAAACTAGCATGAATAATATAGATATCGACACCTTGCGCATAAGATCCTCTCCGTAAAAAAATTAATTTAGCTTTTTAGCTAGAAAAAAGTAGCGTTTTCTTCACTGTGTTTTTTATATGTTTAGATAAAAATTTCTCTATCAGAAGACGCAGTTATGCTGAATGAGAAAAATAATAAATGACTCAGGCTGTTACCACACGATTGTCCACTGCGCCTGTAAGACCTGGCAGCAGTTGTCGATTTAATGTCTATTCTTGCTGGAAGGCATAAAACGCCTTGAAGATGAAGAGCTCATCATTAGTCGGGTCCCTTGTTGAGCCAGGACAAGTTTAACTTATCGCTTTCAACCCTTACGATGATAAATGATCTTATCCACCCATAATGGACATACGGCTAAATGAGTAAATTCTCAAGTAAGAGGCAGGATCTGTATCAACCAGTAAGAAGCCCCAGAAACAGCACCGGCTGAATTCCGTCAGGAAGCTCTGAAACTCGCTGAATGTACGTTGCCCGCGAACGATTGTTAATCAGCGCCATAGCAAGAATAATTGTTTGTTTCACAAGGAGATAGAAAAAACTATAGCTTTGCGCCGGGGCGGAGGCAGGAGGAGATAACTCGTTGTAATAGAATGTTTTTATATGGCGACCTTAAGAGAAATGCTTTCGCCTCGGTATACCACCCGCTATGAAGACCTGCTTCAGGTTAAGTGGCAGGTTTATCCCGATTTTCACATTCCTGATGTGATGGAACCGCAGCCACATCGTATGCAAGAACGGGCTGCGGCAAGCTGGCGATCGTTCGATAGTGCGAGTATTGAATGGTTGCCAGTTGCGGCGGATTTTACTTGTTCAAGATGACTAACCAATGTGTTTAATCTGAAACTAGCCACCTGTTCAACTTTTCGCGATCGCTTTTGTTGGCATCACTATTAAGCCTTCGTCTACATGGGTATTTGGCATCGGGAGTCCCCCAATGGAAGAGGGGAGTGATGTATTGGGCAGTTAATTTGTTTGGTCGGGGGATTTATACGCAAAATGGCCCGAAATATGTCCGAATTAAAACGTAAAAAGTGATAACTAATTGAATCTATTAGAATCAAAAATAACATATTCCAATCGTTAAAATCACTTAATTAATATGTAACATTATGAATTTAAAGAGAAATATCAATGGTTGCCGTAAGCGGGAATCGTATTCGGTCTCTTTTTTTCTTATAAATCAGTTGCTTATGATCAATAATCCGAAATTTCCGAAATTTCCGAAATTTTCCAGAATTTCTGTATTCCGGGCTTTTTCGTTATATCAGATCCAAATCCAGTTTAACATTTCTTTTACAGCAAAATCAGAGCATCACGTAAGCTTTATTATCGCGTTCATCGAGATAGAGTTTCGTGGTGTTCTCTGAAGTATGTCCCAGGAGTTTCTGAGCAAACCCTTCGCCGTAAGCGTCTTTATACAGTCGTCCGGATAAGCTGCGGATCTCGTGAAACGGCGGTGGGTTTTCACTGAAATTTATTCCGGTCAATTTTCGTGCCGCAACAAATTTTTTAGTCAGGCTATTAGGATGAATACTCCCGTTCGGGCTGTTTTTGCGTATGCCAGCGCTGATAAGGTATTCGCTACGGCTTACCAGGCGGCAACGCTCAATCACCGTACTGAGGCGTAAACCCATGGAAGGAAGGTTGAGCGAAAGTGGCAGAGCGATTTTCATCCCGGTCTTGATTTGCTTAACGTACAGTCGCTCATCAATAATGTGACTGAACTGAGACTGTAAGTAAAATTGTGTAATTGCCTGTCTTTGATATGTTCACTCCAGTAACGGAGACAGGCAATTATGGACGAAAAGAAACTCAAAGCCCTTGCGGTTGAACTGGCTAAAGGCCTTAAAACCGAAGCCGACCTCAATTCGTTTTCCCGTATGCTGGCGAAATTAACCGTCGAAACGGTGCTCAATGCGGAGCTGGCTGACCACCCCGGGTATGAGAAAAATGCGCCCAAAACAGGCTCAAACACCCGTAATGGCTACTCGTCCAAAACGGTGTTGTGCGATGACGGCGAGATAGAACTCAACACACCGCGTGACCGTGAAAACACCTTCGAACCACAGCTGCTTAAGAAGCACCAGACGCGCATTACGCAGATGGACAGCCAAATTTTATCCCTCTACGCCAAAGGCATGACTACCCGCGAAATCGTCGCCACCTTCAAAGAGATGTACGACGCCAATGTGTCACCCTCGCTGATATCTAAAGTCACCGACGCCGTAAAAGAGCAGGTCACTGAGAGGCAAAACCGGCAACCGGATGCGCTGTACCCCATTGTTTATATGGACTGCATTGTCGTCAAAGTCCGTCAGAATGGCAGCGTAATCAACAAAGCCGTCTTCCTGGCACTGGGTATCAACACCGAAGGCCAGAAAGAGTTACTGGGTATGTGGCTGGCCGAAAATGAAGGCGAAAAGTTCTGGCTAAGCGTGCTGACGGAGCTGAAAACCCGGGGCGTTCAGGACATCCTGATTGCCTGTGTGGATGGTCTGAAGGGTTTCCCGGATGCGATAAACAGCGTCTTCCCGCAGCCCCATATCCAGCTGTGCATTATCCATATGGTGCGTAACAGTCTGAAATACGTAGCCTGGAAAGGCTACAAAGTCGCCACCAGCGGCCTCAGGCTCCGACCGAAGAGGCGGCACTGATGGCGATGGATGCGTTCGCGAAAGCCCGGGACGATAAATATCCGCAAATCAGCAAAAGCTGGCGTGCGCACTGGGAAAACCTCAATACGCTCTTCAGTTATCCGCCGGATATCCGCAAGGCCATCTACACCACAAACGCAATCTAATCCCTGAACTGCGTGATCCGTGCCGCGATTAAGAAACGCAAGGTGTTCCCGACGGATGACTCAGTACGAAAAGTTATTTATCTGGCGATCAAGGATGCGTCAAAAAATGGAGTATGCCGATCCAGAACTGGCGGCTGGCGATGAGCCGTTTTATTATCGAGTTCGGTGACCGCCTGAGCGATCACCTTTAATAACTGGGCAGTTACACAGAATTACTGACAGGCTCATTCTTTTGTGTTGCGCCTCTCTGTTTCTATTGTTTTAGATAGCCATGAGAGCTCCGTTGCTGAGAATTTTAGTCGTGGGGTTCTTTCTTCTGCACCGGGTGGGCGCATTTCATAACTGCAGGACCATCTGCTGAATACTGTATAGCTCTGTATATCGCATGTTGTTGAGGTCAGTGTGCAATTCCTCGGTACTGGCTTGTCCTGTATAGGGCTGGAGATTTCTGGGCAATGTCCTTTTGGACCTGAACATATGTTTTTGATTGAAAATGGCATCGTGTTTTATCCTTTACACTGTGAAATGTTGTTTTGTGCTCTTCTGTTGTGATTGGTGATGTGACGGGATCGTCCATGCACCCTTCCTTTTATTGACGGCGTATCAGTCCATTGATGCCATGCTTGCTTAATTTGTCCAGCATCAGCAAGCCGTCGTTTTCTTTCTGCTGCAATTCAAGCAACTTAAACCGTATTTCGTTAAGTAAAGGTTTAATAACTCCGCGCTTGCGAACCACCTTTTTGATAACGTCTTTTTCGAAGTATAAACGGCAGAAATGATTTTCATAATTCGCCTATACTCTTCACCCAGCGCTGGCAAATCTTCAACGCTGAAAGGCTGGGGAGAAGGGCGTCCAGTTGCTGAACGGAGAGCGAACCATACGCCCTGATTCCACGTGTTATCAAACTTCATACCGTGGTTATCATCCAGACAAGGCGCTTGAGGTTGCTCATGTCTTTTGGGGAAAGAGGTTCGGTGGTGGGTACTGGATATCCTGGATCGGGAAGTGGGTTCCACTGGTGCCAAATACAGGGGGCTGGTAAACCGGGTGGATACCTCAAATCCTGACAGGCCAGAGCACCAGCCTGATAAAATCGTATTACTGATTTCTAACCAGTGGCACATTAATTGTACCAGCTCAGACTCCAACTGACAGTTTGCTTTAAGCGAGTAGCGGACGTGACCTGCCCCCAGGAGTAAAAACAAACTTTCTATTGATACATTTAATTAACTTATTTATAACGTTATATTCCAAATACAAACTTGTTCAATTGGGCATGTATGGACATTCAAATCACACATCAAGTTACTGAATTTGATAAAGAAGAACTATTAACCGGATTAAGAAGCTACAATGCTCAGTTCGTCGATTTTAGTAAAAATGGGCAGCTTGGGGTCTACTGCAGAAACGAAAGCGGCGAAATGGTAGGCGGATTAATTGCTGACAGAAAAGGTCCGTGGCTCTGCATCGACTATCTTTGGGTAAGTGAATCTGCAAGGAACTGCGGTCTGGGGAGCAAACTTATGGCGATGGCCGAAAAAGAAGGTTTGCGGAAAGGCTGTGTTCATGGACTTGTAGATACCTTTAGCTTCCAGGCTCTCCCTTTTTATGAAAAACAGGGGTATATACTTCAAATGTCGCTACCGGACTTTCCTAAAGTAGGTTCGCAAAGGCATTATTTAATTAAGCCCGGTTTATAGCTTTGCTGCATTTGAATACCCATAGCTTTATGAAAGCTGTAATCAGGTAGCTTTAAAATATATCGTATTGTTGGCCTGTACACACCATGATCAGCGTCCGCTTCTGGCACAGGGCGGACAGTCAGATTAGGTTTGGCGCTGTGCCATAGATATGTCAGCTCACATTTGAGCTAATACCCCCTGGCACGGCTAGAGGTACTCAGACAGCCGCTTGTAGGCGGCATGGTACGGATACAAAAACATATAGCGCTGTTATATAAACTGTAAACTGGGCTGTGCGTATAATACGAATCTTTCACTCAGAGAAACCTGCTGACAGCGTTAGTACTCCATTAATTAATTTTATACTAAATCTCTGTGGTATGGCGCAGGCGTTTAGAAGACAGTTCAATTGCGATCTGCTAGCTGGGATTTCGTCGCGCCGCTCAAAAATGCACAGAGTTTTTCACCCGCCGTCAATGGCTCAATGGGCGTTTTTCCGAGGGCGGTCTCAGTCATGACGATGGCAGGACCAATAAGCATGGACCATACTTCACTCGCGTCTTGCTCAAGCGATGTGAAGGCAAGGAACAGTGTTTTATCTGAAGGAAAGCGGTGCTGAGTATTAAAAAGTTTCAGCCAGGCGCGGGACTGCCGGTCGGCCTGTGCTGATCGCGTGCCGAAGCGGAGTACTCTTTTTAGTATGGCGATACCCACAATGCCTGGCCCCAGAATAAAGGGACTCCCGACGTTTATGGTGACGCCGACCCCGAGAAAAACGAGGGCGAATGACAGCACGTTATCTACTCTTCTGGCAAGAGTACTGTATAGCTTTTCCAGAGAGTACCGGTAAAGAATTTGATAACTGATTTCATCCTTGCTCATACATCTCCAGATGTTTTTTCGATTACGCTCCGGTATGCTCCCGGAATCCTGACAGATTCTGCAATTATGCCACACTTCCTGGAGGGTATTAATTAGATAGAATATAAATAGAAGGCAAATATTTTGAGCTTTTAGTCGATATCGCTTTGAATATCATTTCTCCTGCACCAGGAGATGCTGTTGTCGAGAATCGTGTCAAACGTTGCTGCGTCGGTCGGACTGCACAGGGTAACTCTCGCAGTCAGACTCTCATTATGGTCTCTAAATTGGATAACCCGCAGTCGTAACACGCCGGATGTCACGACTGACGCTATTATTACCCTGGCTTGTTAAAGCGGCATGACCACATTTTCTATATATAATAATTGGTTGTCTTTCGACCAGTATTGTCGAGTTTTTTGGTTTAATTCAACAATCCATTTAAAAACGCCTGCCGTTGCCAGATCAGTACAGTATTTTTCATAGGAATGCTCCCCCGAAAAGTGTTTAGCTGAAATCAATTTTATTAATTGCGTATTCGGTGTTGAATTGACTTTAATCAGCTTTCTATTGCTTTTAATAGAAATGAAGTGGCCTGCATGAGTGATAATTTTCACATTGCCGGTAGCAACAAAATAGATGTAATAAGCGATATTATTATATTCCAGATCGATTAGAAATGCGTTGAAATTTGCATCCTTTCTGACGCGCTCGAAAAAGTGGTTAAGCATAAGCTGTAATTCCATTTGTTAACCTATTGTAAGTTATAATGTTATATGTTGTGTTAGAGTATTGTTGCTTAAAAGCAGCCATACAGATATGTTACCTAAAAGCAATAATAATCACCTGGTATCATATAGTTTACGTTATGATTGGAATAGTGTTGCAATTGTTACTGATTATTTCTCGTAGCGCGTTTTTTTGACCACTAATAGATGCGTCAATCCATTTCATTTGTAGTTTTTCTGAACGTCATGAAAAGTCATAATATATAAAAATCAGTTAATTAATTGATGTTTAGATAAGGATTACAGTGACGGAGAGGTTTGGCGTGGCGACTTTATAGGTTTTGAAAAAGCGGCTAACTCGCTGGCAGGATAATTGGTAGCCAGCCTGCGAATGGGGGCAAAATCGTAACAACATCAGCATAAATAATAATATTCATGAATGTTTTATGTGACGCAGTAGTTGAATTGAAGTGATGTTTTACCTGTTCAGGATTGTCCCGATAAAAATGTTCCTCGATAAAAGTCGATCACCTTGCGCCGAAAAAAAACAGGCTAAGTGACAGAAGAACAAAATCCATCAGGAAAATAAAATTTATAAATATCAATGAGTAAAAATGGTTGTGGAGAAGGTGGCTATTTTTTGAAAGCAAGAAATATAAACAAAGTGTAGCTATGCATAGTTATCTAAAAGGAGAACTACCGTGACTAACATAACACTATCCACCCAGCACTACAGAATCCATAGAAGTGACGTTGAACCAGTAAAAGAAAAAACAACGGAGAAGGACATTTTTGCAAAAAGTATTACTGCCGTTAGAAATAGCTTTATCAGCCTGTCGACGAGTCTGTCAGATCGTTTTAGCCTGCATCAACAAACAGACATACCGACTACCCATTTTCATCGTGGGAACGCTTCTGAGGGTAGGGCGGTATTAACCAGTAAAACTGTTAAAGATTTTATGCTGCAAAAGCTCAATAGTCTGGATATCAAAGGTAATGCGAGTAAAGATCCGGCCTATGCTCGTCAGACATGCGAAGCCATATTATCAGCCGTGTACAGTAATAATAAAGATCAATGTTGTAAATTACTCATCAGTAAAGGGGTCAGTATTACCCCCTTTTTGAAAGAGATAGGAGAGGCTGCGCAGAATGCGGGGCTACCTGGGGAGATAAAAAATGGCGTATTTACTCCAGGTGGGGCAGGGGCGAATCCTTTTGTCGTCCCCCTCATTGCTTCCGCGAGTATTAAATATCCGCATATGTTTATAAATCATAATCAGCAGGTATCTTTTAAAGCGTATGCTGAGAAAATCGTTATGAAAGAGGTTACGCCGCTGTTTAATAAGGGGACGATGCCAACGCCACAACAATTTCAGTTAACTATAGAAAATATTGCGAATAAGTATCTTCAGAATGCCTCCTGATGGTAGTAAATACAATACTGCTATTAACCATATGAATTAATAGCAGATTTTCTGAAACTATATATTCGTTTTTATGGCGACGCTTTTAACAAAACGTCGTCATCTTTATTTTAATATAAAAATCAAATGGATAACCTTAAAACTTAAAATAATTGTTATTACTCTAAATACCTGCACAACCAGACAGCTTTTTTTGTAACGCTGCGTGTTGTTAAGTCTATGATACCCGCGCACGGATGATGTCTCGATAAGGATTAATGGTCTGTTAACTGTCAGGAGAGGTTATGCCGCCTTTAAAAAAAATTGTGCTGCGCCTGTTTGTGGGGGCGATGGTCGCCACGGTAACGACACCTGCATTGGCGCTGGTTTGCCTTGAGGATCACTCCGCTAAAGAGTGTGCTATATCGTGTGCTGAGGCGATGTGGTTTATGTTTCCGATATGTTTTTAAGGAGGAAGAGTATTGAAGGTGAACAGGCGATAGTGAGTAGCTCGCTGCGCCAGGGGATAACCCTCCCCTGGCGCAGCCAGTTATATTTTATTGCGATGATAACAAAGCATTTACTCGCTAATGGTGAAATTCGCTATTTACAACAGCGCACGCTTACTAAGCAAAAAAATCTGCACACGCTATCTTTTTATATCTGTCCTGGATAATGAACGACAGGAAAAACATGATGCGGCCTGAAGAGATTTATCAGCGAATAGAGGCAAAGAATTGGCGGCATGTCTGGGTGGTTGGCGATATTCACGGCTGTTTTTCAATGTTAATGAAAAGGTTACGTGAGTGTCGATTTGATCCGCAACAAGACTTGTTAGTTTCTGTGGGCGATCTCATTGATAGAGGCCCGGACAGCCTGGGCTGCCTGGCTTTACTGCGTGAGTCCTGGATGACGGCGGTTCGCGGCAATCATGAACAAATGGCGCTGGATGCGCGGGCCTCATCGCAGTCGACGCTGTGGTTGATGAATGGTGGCGACTGGTTTACCCGCCTGACGGCTGAACACGCTGCGCAAGCTGAAGCGCTTTTTATTCTTTGTCAGCGGCTGCCCTGGATACTGGAAGTTCGTTGCCGCCATAGCACGCATGTGATCGCTCATGCAGATTATCCCGCGTCAACCTATCAATGGCAAAAAAAGGTCGACTTACATCAGGTTCTCTGGAGCCGCGAACGGCTCATAAATAAGCGCGGCGGGATTAGCGGAGCCGATCATTTTTGGTTTGGCCATACGCCGTTGCGTCGGCGCATGGATTTTGCCAACGTACACTATATTGATACGGGCGCGGTATTTGGCGGGCAATTGACGTTAGCGCGGATACAATAGCGGTATCAGCGACCAGGGTTAAAAATCGCTATATTGCTGCGCAGGTCGCCAGAAGCCGTCGATAAAATCCTCTACCGGAAAACAGCCGCCATGGCGAATCCGTTGATCGTCCATCGAATAAAGACAATGCTGCTCGGTATCGTAGATGTCCACGACAATATCCTCGCATCCTCCATCCAGGTAACATACAAAAAGTACCAGCGCGAACATTACATCCTCAATGTTAACTACTTTACACGATAGTGTAGGAGAGGTTAGCGCAGGGGGGAAATGAGAAAAGGAAGAATAAATAACCCGCCTGGCGACGGGTTCTTTTTGAGTCAGGCAAGACGCATGACCCAGGCATCAGATTTAGGATCGTAATGAGTACGGAACAAAACGGAATGTTCCCCGTTGAGAATGGCGGGAACGCTGGTTTCGGCATCCCAGGCGTCCAGTTGCATACATAAATCCGGATCGGATTTACAGGGGATTGTTAACGTTCGCTCCCCCGGCGATTCGCCATGTAATTCGGCATCGTCGATTTCAAAAGCGCCAATGCGCACACTGGTTTTCATCATCGTGCTCTCCGTTAATACGCTAATTGTGGTACGACCAGTTTAGCCGTCCATTTTTCAGCGTAGTCAACGTAGGCAAAAGCGCCAGTCAAAAAGTGCGGTTTTTTTGTGCGCCTTTTAACTATTACCAGTAAAGAGTTTGCCATCACGTACCAGTTCACGCGGGTAACTGTTCTTTATTCTGGCGCCGATACGTTTTGCCAGACCAAGTGGCTGATGCTGGAACGTCACCAGGACATCATCAGCGGCAGGGGGTGTTTGCGGATAAATATCCCGACCGCGATACCACTCCTCCGCCTCTTGCACAGAAAGTTCGAACGCGTGAGCATGAGTCGGGCAGGCAAGGGCTATCGTCGCCTCATGTTGCCAGCGATAGCCTTTATTATGACTTTCGGCCAGCTTAATGCCGAGCCGGGAAAAACGGACTTTTCCGATCAGTGATTCAATCTCTGCCGGGAACAGCCAGACCTCTTTTTCACGCTGCCAAAGATGGAGATTTTCATCCCATAACAGTCCGACGGCGTTGGCCGCCTGGGTAACGTGTAATGCTTCGCGGCCTTTGAGGGGGGTAAAAGGAAACGCCCCCACTTTATACCCCGGCGCGGGCATGGCTGGAAGGGATGACATTTTACGCAGACGTGCGACGAAGAATCCTTCGCAGTCGTAAATTTGCGGGAAGACGTGCAGGAAGCCTTCCGGGGTGAGGGCGCGGTCAGCGTCAGGAAACAGATCACCCAGCGGCAAAAATTCAACGGCGTCGGCGTAGGTCTCTTTCAGCCAGAGGCAGACCGCTTCGTTTTCCTGGCGATTTAACGTGCAGGTGGAGTAGACCAGCGTGCCGCCGGGTCGTAAAGCATGAAAAGCGCTGTCGAGCAGTTCCCGCTGTGTCGCCGCGATATCCAGATTGCTTTCTGGCGACCAGTTTTTTAGCGCATCAGGATCTTTACGTACTACGCCTTCGCCAGAGCAGGGCGCATCCAGCAGGATAGCGTCAAACATCTCCGGTAACGCAGCGCCAAATACGCGGCCATCGAAATGCGTCAGTGCGGTATTGGCGATTCCACATCGGCTGATATTAGCGTGCAGAACTTTGACGCGGCTGGCCGAAAATTCGTTGGCCAGAATGGCGCCGCGGTTCCCCATGCGGGCAGCGATCTGCGTGGTTTTGGAGCCAGGCGCCGCTGCCATATCCATGACCCGCTGCGGATGATTATCATCGGCGAACAGGGCCGCGACCGGCAGCATCGAACTGGCCTCCTGAATGTAAAACAGGCCGCTTAAATGCTCAGCGGTACTGCCAAGCGGCAATGCCTCTTCATCATCGCGCTCGATCCAGAATCCTTCATGACACCACGGAATTGGCGTGAGCGACCAGCCGTAGGGCGCGATTAGGGCAAGGAAATCAGCCACGGATATTTTAAGCGTATTGATGCGTATACTGCGGCGCAACGGGCGTTGGCAGGCCGAAATAAATTCATCAAAAGAGAGCGTGGAAGGCATTGCTTCACGCATTTGCGTCAGAAAAGCGTCAGGAAAATAGACAGCGTGTTGAGCCACAGGTGTATCGCCGGCAAAAAAACAGGCGCGCAGTGTAGCATAAAACGCTCCGGCGCGAGTACGCCGGAGCCTGGTGTTTAACGTGGCAGAGCGGTGCCCCATTCACGCCACTCTTTCGGTTCGCTCTCTTGTAACAGGAAATGCTTACCGGCTTGCGCTTTTGGCGCCAGCGGCGTACCTGGTGGAGTAGCGAAGGCGATACCGCCACGGATGAACTGATTAAATGTCCCCGTTTTCACCACGCCGCCTGTCAGACCAAAGTCGAGACTATAGCCGGAGGCAAGCCAGAATACGGAGTTATTCCGCACCAGATATTGGTAACGCTTACTGATACGCAAGGTGATCATCACCCGATCGGAGAGCGACCCCAGGGACATTCCGGTGACGGTTCCCACTTCGATACCGCGGAACAGGACGGGTGTACCAATATTAAGCGAGCCTGCTTCTGGCGCCTCCACGACGATGCTTAACCCATCCAGATAGCGTGAGTCGGTAATCGTGGCTTCCTGCAGTTCAAAGTCGCGCCGTGCCGCGCCGCGTCCTGGCTCAACGTTAATATAGGGCTGGAGAATCGTATCCAGATGCTCGACGCCCGCCGCGGAAATTTGTGGCGTGATAACGGAAAAACGTGTCCCGGCGCGGGCAAATGTCTGTACATACTCCGGATAAAGTACGGCTTTTGCCTGCACTTCATTACGTGCGGTGATCAATTCCAGCGTCTGGATCTGGCCGATATCAATACCGAGGTAACGAATGGGCATCCCTTCCGCCAATTTTCCGGCGTCGAACGCGTGCAGCGTAATTTGTCCGCCTACCGCGCGGGCGGAGGTTTCTGAAGCATAAAGAATGCGTTTATCGCCTTTGCGCCGGCTGGCGCTGGCGCCGCTCAGGTTATCAAAACTAATGGCCCCTTTCAGCGCGCGGGAGAGTGGCGAGGCCTGTACCGTTAGGCCGCTGCCGTTAAGTTGCACTTTCGCGCCGCCTTCCGCCCAGAACACGCTATTGCTGGTTAACAGGTGGCGATACTCCGGCTTAATATGCAGGTCGATGTCAAAGGTATTGGCGCGTGGGCGAACGGTGATGACTTCGCCTACTTCAAATTTTCGATACAGCACGACGGAACCTGCCTGGACATCCGGCAAC
Source organism: Salmonella enterica subsp. enterica serovar Typhimurium str. LT2 (assembly GCF_000006945.2). GTDB lineage: Bacteria > Pseudomonadota > Gammaproteobacteria > Enterobacterales > Enterobacteriaceae > Salmonella > Salmonella enterica. The sequence goes on along the minus strand of NC_003197.2, from coordinate 1,947,428 downwards.
GTTTCGGCCGTCAGCGTTAAGGTGGTAGTCGGTAAGTCACTGAGGCTATTTTCCAGCGCTTTTTCCAGGTTAGCATAGAGCGGGTAGGTGGATTTCATCTTCCCGCTCGTACCGGGTAAAATACGAATTCCGCCGTCAATCCACTCGCTGGCGCTGGCGCCGAGGAACTCTACGCCGTCAAGGCCAACTTTGACATCCACCCGGCTGTTAACCACGAATTTACTGTCGCCCTGTACCAAATCCCGGTGCTGCGGTTCAATCGCGACGATGAATGACACGCCTTTACTGGATAAGTTGCGCTCAATGACCTGGCCAATTTTTACGCCATGTAAAATTAACGGCTGGCCCGGTTCGATGCCGTAACTTTCCGGGGCCGTCAGCGTCAGGGTTAAGGCATTCGCCTCATGCAGCAGGGCTTTTTCACCCGGCACCACCACAAATTCACTGCGCGGTTCGCCGTCGCCCGGCACCAGCTCGAAGGTTTTTCCGGTTAACAACGAACTGATATTCGCGTCACTTAGCGACAGTTTGGGATTGCGTAACTCAATACGCGTATTTTCCCGCATCAGCGGAACAACGCTGGGATCGACGGTCATCTCTCCGGTGACTTTACCGCCAGGGTTGAGCGTCAGTTTAGAAAGCTCACCCACCTCCAGTCCCTGGTACATTAGCGGCGTAGATTCCGCTTTCAGACCGTCTCCGCTGGGCAGCTCAAGTTTAACGATTACCCCTCGTTGGCTGTGGGCTAAATCTTTATATAAGCCGAACGTGTCATCCTGGGCGGCGGGTTTGGAATTGTCCGGTGAGTCAAACGCAATCGCGCCATTGACCAGGGCCGCGAGGCTCTCCAGTTTCACCTTCGCGCCGCTCAGGCTTAGATCGGCGTCAATGCCGGAGACATTCCAAAAACGGCTGCCTTTTTTCACCAGATCGGTAAACCGTCGCTCAATCAGAACGTCAATCGTCACGCCCTGTTTGTTAGGGTTAATCGAATAGTCATACACCCGTCCGACAGGGATTTTACGGAAATAGACCAGTGAACCGCTATTAAGCGAACCGAGATCCGGCGCATGGAGATGAATCATCAGATCGCCGTTGCTAAGCCGGTATTTAGGCTGTGTATCCAGGGCGACGAAATGATCTCTGGGCTTGCCTTTACCTGGCATCATACCGATGTAATTCCCGCCGACCAACGCATCCAGGCCGGAAACGCCCGCCAGCGAGGCTTTGGGCGTCACCAGCCAGAATTGCGTCTCTTCGCGCAACGCATCTTCCATATCTGATTTGATACTGACGCGAACTTCAATTTTGCGCAGATCTTTGCTCAGACTGACATCTTCCACGGTGCCGACTTCTACTCCCTGATAACGCACGGGAGTACGGCCCGGTACGATACCGTCCGCCGACATAAAATCGATAGTCACGCTATTGCCGCGATCCTGGTAGCTATCCCATACCAGCCACCCCGCGATCATTAGCGCGATAAGCGGTAGCAGCCAGAAAGGTGAAATACGGCGTTTGGTTTTAATTTGCGCTTCAGTCTTCGAAGCGGGCGTTTCCTGACTCATGTGCATCCCAAAGTAAGCGGCTATCCAGCCATTCCACTGCAAGAATAGTCAAAATTACCGCTGCGCCGAAATAAAACGCAGCCGGTCCCATAGTAAAAGCCAGAATCTGATCGCGATTAATCAGAGACATGGTTAACGAGATAACGAAAAGATCAAGCATCGACCAGCGGCCTATCCATGTCACCAGACGCAGCAACAGAATTCGCGTCCGCAGTCCCTGTTGGCATTTAAAATGGATACTCAACAGTAGCGTAAACATCACGATGACTTTGGTAAACGGCACCAAAATACTGGCGATAAAAACGACGGCGGCGACGGCGATATTGCTGCTGGCAAGCGACATAATGCCCGACAGGATAGTATCTTCCTGACGCCCGCCATTAATGTAGATTACCGAGATAGGCAGCAGGTTTGCCGGCAGCAAAAAGACAATAGACGCCAGCAAGGCCGCCCAACATTTCTGTATGCTCTGTTTTCTGCGTAACCGTAGCGGAATATGACAACGCGGGCAGCGTCCTTTCGCATCCGGATAGCCGCTAAAGTGGCAGCCAAGACAGACGCGCAATCTTTCGTCCGCACGTTGAGCAGGGCGCTGCGGATAAAATCGTTCCCATAGTTGCTCCACATTCAGATGAATCATAGTCAGAATGCTAAGAACCACCAACGAGACGAACGCTAAAAGCCCGATGCCCGGCTGCAGAAAGGCATAGTCCTGCACTTTGATAGAGGCAACGCCAATACCGACCAGATAGATGTCCAGCATCACCCACTCTTTCAGTTTTTCCAGCATCAGCAGGACTGGACGCAGATTCATGCCGAGAAGGCTGCCAAACCACAGGTAAGCAATTGAAAAAACCAGAATAAGCGGCGCGCCCACCACGCAAAAGAGCACCATTGCGGCGGTTAACGGATCGCCCTGCTGCGTCATTTGCCAGATGCCGTGCATCACATTGGCATCAATGCGTACGCCCAACAGGTAGATATGGAGTAACGGTTCGCTCCAGGCAAACGGCATCAATAGCAGCATGGTTACCGCCATCGCGGTCAGCCGCGTCAGCGACCAGTCGCGCCCATCGCGAATTTTGGCCTGGCAACGAGGACAATAAGCGCTTTGATGAGCGCTCATCTCCGGCAAGCTGAACAGCATGTCGCATTCAGGGCAGCGCTGGTAGTGGCTGCGCGGCAGCGCTTCGCTAATTGACCTGATCGTTAGCTTTTTTGTTGGCGTGACGTGTGAGGTGTTCAGAGCCATGTATCGTGAATCAAAGTGTTAGAATAATGTAATCTTAACTCATGACAGGAATAATCTTGAGCAAGAACGCATTTAATGCTTATTTTAATAGCCTGTGTTTAGGAGTAAGACCACGAAGTGATTATATAATGAGCAAAACAGAACTATACGCGGCGTTAAACCGCGATTTTCAGTCGTTAATGGCAGGTGAAACCAGCTTTCTGGCCACGCTGGCGAATACCAGCGCGCTACTGTTCGAACGCCTTACCGAGGTGAACTGGGCGGGATTTTATCTCCTCGAAGGCGATACGCTGGTGTTGGGGCCGTTTCAGGGGCGAATCGCCTGTGTGCGGATTCCGGTTGGTCGCGGCGTGTGTGGCGCAGCGGTAGCGCAGAATAAGGTTCAACGTATTGATGATGTTCATGCGTTTGACGGCCATATTGCCTGTGATGCCGCCAGCAACGCCGAAATTGTGCTGCCTGTCACGGTTGGCGAACGGATTATCGGCGTGCTGGATATAGATAGCACGGCGTTTGGCCGTTTTACCGAAGAAGATGAACACGGCCTGCGTACGCTGGTCGCACAGCTTGAAACCGTGCTTGCAACGACGGATTACAAAAAATTCTTTGCGAGCGTCGCAGGATAATCAACGGATAACGTAGCAATTACTGATGGCGTCATTATAATGACGCCTGTTCATGCCTGCTGCTTGTTGGCTACGTCCGTTGTAATCAGGAAATTTCATGGAAAATCAACCTAAGTTGAATAGCAGTAAAGAAGTTATCGCGTTTCTGGCCGAGCGTTTTCCTCACTGTTTTAGTGCGGAAGGCGAAGCTCGCCCGCTGAAAATTGGTATTTTTCAGGATCTGGTAGAGCGAGTTGGGGGCGAAATGAACCTCAGCAAAACGCAACTTCGTTCCGCTTTACGTCTTTATACTTCAAGCTGGCGTTACCTGTACGGCGTTAAGCCGGGCGCAACGCGCGTCGACCTTGATGGCAATCCGTGCGGCGAGCTGGAAGAACAGCATGTCGAACATGCGCGTAAGCAGCTTGAAGAAGCCAAAGCCCGTGTTCAGGCGCAGCGCGCAGAGCAGCAAGCGAAAAAACGCGAAGCTGCCGCGGCGGCTGGCGAAAAAGAAGACGCGCCGCGACGCGAGCGTAAACCTCGCCCGGTAGCGCGTCGTAAAGAAGGCGCTGAACGTAAACCTCGCGCTGATAAACCGACGACGAAAGCGCCGCGTGCGCCTCGCGAAGAGAAGCACACGCCGGTTTCTGATATTTCAGTATTGACCGTAGGGCAGTCCCTCAAGGTGAAAGCGGGTAATAATGCGATGGATGCCACCGTATTAGAAATCACCAAAGATGGTGTCCGTGTACAGCTGAATTCGGGTATGTCTTTGATTGTACGCGCAGAACACCTGGTGTTCTGAAACGGAGGCCAGGCCTGGCATGAACACTTTTTTTAGGCTTACCGCGTTAGCTGGCCTGCTTGCATTAGCAGGCCAGTCCTTCGCCGTGGAAGATATTACGCGTGCCGATCAAATTCCCGTACTAAAGGAAGAGACGCAACATGCGACGGTGAGCGAGCGCGTAACGTCGCGTTTTACCCGCTCCCATTATCGCCAGTTCGATCTGGATGAGGCATTTTCGGCAAAGATTTTTGATCGCTATCTGAATCTTCTCGACTATAGCCACAACGTTTTGTTGGCGAGCGATGTCGAGCAGTTTGCGAAAAAGAAAACCGTGTTGGGCGATGAGCTGCGCACGGGTAAGCTGGATGTTTTTTACGATCTTTATAACCTGGCGCAAAAGCGCCGGTTTGAACGTTACCAGTACGCGCTAAAAGTGCTGGAACGGCCAATGGATTTCACCGGAAACGATACGTTTAACCTGGACCGCAGTAAAGCGCCCTGGCCGAAAGATGAGGCTGAGCTAAATGCGCTGTGGGATGGTAAAGTGAAATTCGATGAGCTCAGCCTGAAACTCACCGGCAAGAGCGACAAAGAAATTCGCGAAACGCTGACGCGTCGCTACAAATTCGCTATTCGTCGCCTGGCGCAGACCAACAGTGAAGATGTGTTCTCGCTGGCGATGACCGCTTTTGCGCGTGAAATCGACCCGCATACGAATTATCTTTCTCCCCGCAATACCGAGCAGTTTAATACCGAAATGAGCCTGTCTCTGGAAGGTATCGGCGCGGTGCTGCAAATGGATGACGATTATACTGTCATTAACTCATTGGTTGCCGGCGGCCCGGCAGCGAAGAGCAAGTCGATTAGCGTCGGCGATCGTATCGTCGGCGTAGGGCAGGCCGGAAAACCGATGGTCGACGTTATTGGCTGGCGTCTTGACGATGTGGTGGCGCTGATCAAAGGGCCGAAAGGCAGCAAGGTTCGACTGGAAATACTGCCGGCTGGCAAAGGGACGAAAACGCGTATTATCACGCTGACGCGTGAACGGATTCGTCTTGAAGATCGCGCGGTTAAAATGTCGGTGAAAACCGTCGGCAAGGAAAAAGTTGGTGTACTGGATATTCCAGGCTTCTATGTTGGCTTGACCGATGATGTCAAAGTTCAGCTTCAGAAGCTGGAAAAACAGAACGTTAACAGCATCGTTATCGATCTGCGTTCAAACGGCGGTGGGGCGCTGACGGAAGCCGTTTCGCTTTCCGGTCTGTTTATCCCTTCTGGTCCGATAGTTCAGGTGCGCGACAATAACGGTAAAGTGCGTGAGGATAGCGACACCGACGGCGTGGTCTACTACAAAGGCCCGCTGGTGGTGCTGGTCGATCGTTTCAGTGCCTCGGCATCGGAAATCTTCGCTGCCGCGATGCAGGATTATGGCCGCGCGCTGATTGTCGGTGAGCCGACCTTCGGTAAAGGTACGGTACAGCAATATCGTTCGCTAAACCGAATTTACGATCAGATGCTTCGCCCGGAATGGCCTGCGCTGGGTTCGGTGCAGTACACCATTCAGAAGTTTTACCGTGTCAACGGCGGTAGTACGCAGCGTAAAGGGGTCACGCCGGATATCATCATGCCGACTGGCAATGAAGAGACGGAAACCGGAGAAAAATTTGAAGATAACGCCTTGCCGTGGGATAGCATTGATGCGGCGAAATACGTGAAATCGGACGATTTGGCCCCGTTTGGCCCGGAATTATTGAAAGAACACAACGCGCGTATCGCCAAAGATCCTGAGTTCCAGTACATCATGAAGGATATCGCACGTTTCAATGCCATGAAGGATAAGCGCAACATCGTCTCTCTGAATTATGCGCAGCGTGAGAAAGAGAACAATGAAGAAGACGCTCTGCGTCTGGCGCGTATTAACGATCGGTTTAAACGCGAGGGTAAACCGTTGCTGAAGAAACTGGACGATCTGCCAAAGGATTACCAGGAGCCGGACCCATACCTTGATGAAACGGTGAAGATTGCTCTGGACCTGGCGCATCTTGAAAAAGAAAAACCAGCGGAGCAGGCGGCAGCCAATAAGTAACGCTAAACAGGCACAAAAAATTGTGCCTGTTTTTTTTTAACAAGCGCAGAAGTCGTCAGGATAATGCTACAAAATGTAAAGTTGTGTTTTTCTCGTGACTTACCGCCTGGTGATGCTTGAAAATAGCCATAAGACCCATACGATGTGGGTAATCGCATAGTGCGCTTTGTTAAATTGAGGTTAAAAGAAAATTATGATGCGAATCGCGCTCTTCCTGCTGACGAACCTGGCCGTGATGGTCGTTTTCGGGCTGGTTCTGAGCCTGACGGGGATACAGTCGAGCAGCGTGCAAGGCTTGCTGATCATGGCGCTGCTGTTTGGTTTTGGCGGTTCTTTTATTTCATTGCTGATGTCCAAATGGATGGCGTTAAAATCCGTAGGAGGGGAAGTTATTGAACAGCCTCGCAATGAAAGAGAACGCTGGTTGATGAACACCGTAGCAACGCAAGCGCGCCAGGCCGGTATCGCCATGCCGCAGGTTGCTATCTACCATGCGCCGGACATTAACGCGTTTGCGACGGGCGCCCGCCGTGACGCCTCATTGGTCGCTGTGAGCACCGGTCTGTTGCAAAATATGAGCCCTGACGAGGCGGAAGCCGTCATTGCGCATGAAATCAGCCATATTGCCAATGGCGATATGGTGACGATGACGTTGATTCAGGGGGTGGTTAACACCTTCGTTATCTTTATTTCGCGCATTATCGCGCAAATTGCTGCAGGTTTTCTGGGCGGCAACCGTGATGAAGGCGAAGGAAGTAACGGTAATCCGCTAATCTATTTCGCCGTTGCGACGGTGCTGGAACTGGTCTTCGGTATTCTGGCAAGCATTATCACCATGTGGTTCTCCCGTTACCGTGAGTTTCATGCCGATGCGGGATCGGCGAAGCTGGTTGGTCGTGAAAAAATGATTGCCGCGTTGCAGCGCCTGAAAACCAGCTACGAGCCGCAAGAAGCGACCAGCATGATGGCGTTTTGTATTAACGGTAAATCGAAATCGTTAAGCGAGCTGTTTATGACGCACCCACCGCTGGATAAACGCATTGAAGCGCTGCGTAGCGGCGAGTACCTGAAATAATAAGCCCACTGGCAAGTATGAAAAGCGCGTCGAATGACGCGCTTTTTTTACGCCTGAACGCGTGGTTGCGTAATACGTAAACCGCTCACTACCGCCGCGAGAATCGCCAGGATCGCCGCTGCGAGCAGCGAAAGATGCGTACCGCTATCGCCAAACTGGTTCAACATCAGCGCTACCAGCGCGGCGCCAGTACTTTGGCCTAACAGTCGCGCCGTGCCCAGCATCCCGCTGGCGCCACCGCTGCGCTCACGCGGCGCGGAAGTGATAATGGTGTGATTATTCGGCGACTGGAACAGGCCAAACCCTGCGCCACAAAGGATCATTGGCCAGATAATATTCAGATCGGAGGGGGAGGCAGGCAACATGACCAGCGCAAACAACCCGGCTGCCATTATCACCATTCCCAGCGCCCCCAGCAAACCGGCATGAAGACGTTCTATCAGGTATCCCGCCAGCGGCGCCATCACCATCGTTGCCAGCGGCCAGGGCGTCAATAACAGGCCGGTTTCTACTTCGCTACGGCCCAGCACGGTTTGCAGATAAAAAGGTAGCGAGACCATGGCTAACATTTGCGCGCAGAACGAGCAAATTGACGTGCCGATCGAGAGTGAAAAAAGCGGAATGCGTAACAAGTCGATGGGTAACAAAGGGACGGGCAAAGAAAGCTGGCGGCGCACGAAGAAAAACCCGACCACGACCAGAACGAGCAGCTCTGCGCCAATCAACGTTAGCGACTGTCCCTGGGCAAATCCGCTCAATGCGGTAATCAGCAGGCCAAATGTGAGCGCATTCATTACCGCGCTCGGTAAGTCAAAGCGCGGCTTAGTGTCATGGGCGATGTTTGCTGGTAAAAAGCGGATGGCCAGAATTAACGCGATGATACCTAACGGGACATTAATCAGAAACAGCCATTTCCATGATGAGATGGATAAAATCGCCGCGGCGATCGTCGGACCCGCGGCGGAAGAGACGGCGACGATAAAAGAGTTAATTCCCATGCCTCGTCCCAGATGACGCTGGGGGTAGATAAGACGAATCAGCGCCGTGTTTACGCTCATTAGCGCCGCGCCGCCAAATCCCTGCGCGATGCGCGCCAGCGTCAGCATCTGCAGCGAGTCTGAAAGCGCGCAAAACAATGATGAAAGCAGAAATACCACTAAACCACATTTATAGATCCGGTGATAACCAAACATGTCGCCTAAAAAAGACAGGGAAAGCAGTGAGACGACAATGGCGATTTGGTACGCATTGACAATCCAGATAGAGCTGGCAGGGGAGGCATGTAAATCAGTCGCAATGGTTGGCAGCGCGACATTAGCGATTGCGCCATCCAGAACCGCCATCGAAATACCGATAATAATCGTCAGGATAGCGCCGTATCTCTGCGGGAGGGGCAGGCCATCGGCCCGTGTTTTTTCCATAAGTATTTTGTAATAAGGGGAGTTATGAGCTGAATAATAATGTTAGCATTAATACTGAGTTGTTATGTCGCAGATTTGTAACGAAGTAAGCAAAGATGGATTGCGGGCGACCTGGCGTGAAATTATAATAAAAACTCGTTCTGAATTTTATAAAACGCTCGTAATGAGGTGATAAATGGCAAACGCAGATCTGGATAAGCAGCCTGATTCTGTATCTTCTGTGCTGAAAGTTTTCGGCATTCTGCAGGCGCTGGGTGAAGAGCGTGAAATAGGGATTACCGAGCTATCGCAGCGCGTCATGATGTCGAAAAGCACCGTTTATCGCTTTTTGCAAACCATGAAAACGCTGGGCTACGTGGCTCAGGAGGGGGAGTCTGAAAAATACTCTCTGACGCTAAAGCTGTTTGAGCTGGGCGCGCGAGCTTTGCAAAATGTTGATCTCATCCGCAGTGCGGACATTCAGATGCGCGAACTGTCTCGTCTGACAAAAGAAACTATCCATCTTGGCGCGCTGGATGAAGACAGCATTGTCTATATCCATAAAATTGACTCTATGTACAATCTGCGGATGTACTCACGTATTGGGCGTCGTAATCCGCTGTACAGTACGGCCATCGGTAAAGTGCTTCTGGCCTGGCGCGACCGTGATGAGGTTAAGCAGATTCTCGACGGCGTAGAGTATAAGCAAAGCACGGGACGCACGATTACCAGCACTGAAGCGTTGCTGCCGCTGTTGGATGAAGTGCGTGCGCAAGGATACGGTGAAGATAACGAAGAACAGGAAGAAGGATTACGTTGTATCGGCGTACCGGTATTTGACCGTTTTGGCGTAGTCATCGCAGGGTTAAGCATTTCGTTCCCGACGCTGCGTTTTTCAGAAGAACGCCTACAGGAATATGTGGCTATGTTACACGCCGCCGCGCGTAAAATTTCTGAACAAATGGGTTACAACGATTATCCCTTCTAAGCAACGTTATTAGCATGACGTTAAAAAAAAGCAGCTACGAAAAATGTAGCTGCTTTTTTTATAACATCGGGTGGGATGAAATCGTAAAAGTAGATAATATCTGTCGGCTTATTTAACGGTTATTAAAATATTATTTAACAGTACTTATGAACAACAGCCAATATAGGGGAATTATTGGTGATAGTTTCACTGTGAAATTATTTATTGCCGCTTAGCCATTATCCACCACGGTGGCGATTTTTCTGAAAATGGGACAGTCGGAAAAGCCAATAATGCCGCTGTTGGTATGGAGATATTGCGCCGTGCTGGTGCCGCGTGCGGTCAGGTAATGGCACTGTAAACCCAGCCCCGCAGCGTTCACTTTACTTCCCACCAGGATGCCATAGCCGCTCATCAGCAGGCCTATCCACACCAGGGCAAACAATACAATTGCGCGAATGATCAAACGCATTACTACCTCTTTTCTTTTTTAGTTAGAATAAGAGTAGCGTGTACATTGATTGAAACAAGTGAATCATTCCTAAAAACATATAATGCCGCTACAGTTACTCCTGGTTTAAGTAACTCATGATAATTTAGCGACATAAGATGTAAGATCGGAGAGTGGAGTGAAAAAATTTCGATGGGTCGTTCTCGGCATCGTGGTGGTAGTATGCCTGTTGCTGTGGGCGCAGGTGTTTAATATCATGTGCGATCAGGATGTACAATTTTTCAGCGGTATTTGCGCCATCAATAAATTTATTCCCTGGTAAACGTTTTACACCAGAGATTTCCTTCCCGTGTAGCAGTGGTAGAATGACGTCTCTACATTGAGGTGGTGAAATGAACGACGTTTTAAACTCTGGTGCGTTTTCTCTTGCATCTTTAATAGTATCAATGGTGGTTCTGGTGGTGGGGCTGGCGCTCTGGTTCTTTGTCAACCGGGCAAGCTCCCGTGCCAACGAGCAGATAGAATTGCTCGAAGCGTTATTGGATCAACAGAAGCGGCAAAACGCGTTGTTACGTCGCCTTTGCGAAGCAAACGAACCAGAAAAAGAAGCGGAACCCGCAACAGCGGCAAGCGAACCAAAAGAGGATGAGGACATCATTCGTCTGGTTGCAGAACGATAATGCTTACCGGGGCGCAAATGGCGCCAGTGCCATACGCCCCATTTCCCCGTCGGATCTCTCCGCGTTGCCGTTTGCAACTGATACTACAGCATCAACACCTTACATAATATATGGCTTTATATGCAACATAGTTTTATATGTATAACAAATGGACATATGGCATTTTTGTGATACCGCTCATTCTCTATTAAAAGCGAAACGTTTCTCTCTCTTTATGGATTGTCATTGTTTGTTCATTATTTTAAGGCATTCTGTAAAGACGCAGAACATCACAAAAAGCGGTGCCGAAAATCGCTTTTCTTTTCTATTATTTTGATTAAAAGGTGTTTTTTATCATTGTGACAATTTATGCATAACTCAGCATAAAAAGTGATATGAAAAATACAGCTTTTAAATGTGATTTGATGCACTGGAAGAAGCGAAGTTATTGAGCTATGGTAGAAAAATGGCTTTTCAGCAGTGACGTTGTCAGGAGTCCGTCAGCGCGTGAGGATATATCTTTCGCAATTTTGTTGCATAAACGTGCTGTCAATTTGTGAAGGTTCTCGTAATTTGTGCGACGGATCGAGACACGTTTAAAAATGGCTTGCCATAATTAACGTTGTATGTGATAACAGGCTTTGGGTTAAACGAGGTACAGTTCTGTTTATGTGTGGCATTTTCAGTAAAGAAGTCCTGAGTAAACACGTTGACGTTGAATACCGCTTCTCTGCCGAACCTTATATTAGTGCCTCAAGCAGTAATGTCTCAGTTTTATCTATGTTATGCCTACGGGCAAAGAAAACACTCTAAGGAATTTTGCAAATGGCAAAGATTAAAGGTCAAGTTAAGTGGTTCAACGAATCCAAAGGTTTTGGCTTCATTACTCCGGCTGACGGCAGCAAAGATGTGTTCGTACACTTCTCCGCTATCCAGGGCAATGGTTTCAAAACTCTGGCTGAAGGCCAGAACGTTGAGTTCGAAATTCAGGACGGCCAGAAAGGTCCGGCTGCTGTTAACGTAACAGCTATCTGATCGACACCACTGATTTGATGCGTTTGTCGCGTCAGCCTCAGATATAAAGCCTCGCTAAAAGCGGGGCTTTTTAATTCAATATCCTTCAAAATGTGTCTGGATGCGCTCTCGTTAGCGATTTGTTGCAAAGGCGCGATGTTATTAGCATTGTTTTTTCTGGTTTTTCCGGCCGTTTCCCGTTAAATCAATCACCTGAAAAATGATTCGGCTGGAGATCAGGTGAAAAAGAAAAGCGACGGCGATACCCGTAATTTTACGCCCATACGTTTTGCACTACTTTGCACTGCCATTCTGCTCAGTATGGCATTGTTGTTAGGGCGGGTGGCATGGCTGCAAATTGTTACGCCGTCGAAACTGGTGAAACAAGAAGATATGCGCTCGCTTCGTGAAGTGACCACGGCCTCTCCACGCGGCATGATCACCGACAGAGAAGGGCGACCCTTAGCGGTGAGCGTTCCGGTTAATGCTGTCTGGGCCGATCCGAAGACTATCATAAGCAAAGGCGGCGTTGGCTACAATGAGCGCTGGCAGGCGCTGGCCAGCGCCCTGCATCTGTCTCTCAGTACGCTTGCGGAACGGGTAAACAGTAACCCGGCAGGCCGTTTTATCTACCTTGCGCGCCAGGTTTCACCCCAGCAAGCCGAATGGATAGATAAACTGAATCTACCGGGTATTAACCTGCGGGAAGAGTCGCGCCGTTTTTACCCTGCCGGACACGTAGCGGCCAATTTGATCGGCTTTACCAATATCGACGGGCAGGGAATAGAAGGTATTGAAAAGAGCTTTAACGCGCAACTGACGGGAAAACCGGGCTCCCGATTGGTGCGTAAAGATAAATTTGGTCACGTTATTGAGAACATTACGGAAGTGAATCCGGTTCCTGCTCATGAACTTCAGCTTAGCATTGATGAACGTCTGCAAACGGTTACCGAAGATGCGCTGGATAACGCCGTCATCTGGAACAAAGCGGAATCCGGCGCTGCCGTATTGATTAACATCCCAACGGGTGAAATTCTCTCGATGGCGAGCTACCCGGATTTCAACCCGAACAACCGTGAAGGCGCGCAGTTGGACGATTTTCGTAACCGCGCGATTAGCGACACCTTCGAACCCGGTTCTACTGTGAAGCCATTGGTCATTATGACTGCGTTACAGCAGGGCATCGTGCAGCCGGACAGCGTTATCGATACCCATCCTTTTACTCTCGATGGACACCGTATCCGCGACGTCGGTTACTATCCGGAACTGACATTAACCGGCATTTTGCAAAAATCCAGCGATACCGGCGTTTCTCACCTTTCTCTGGCGATGCCGGTGCAGAAATTAATGGATACTTATAAAAGCTTTGGTTTCGGCGTGCCTACCGGACTGGGTCTCACCGGAGAGAGCAGCGGGTTATTACCGAAACGCCGTTACTGGAGTGATTTAGATCGCGCTACCTTTGCTTTTGGCTATGGATTAATGGTGACGCCGCTGCAACTGGCGCATGTTTATGCCACGATTGGCAGCTTTGGTATCTACCGTCCGTTATCGATCACCAAAGTTGATCCGCCCGTGATCGGCACGCGGGTAATGCCGGAAGAACTGGTGCACGAGGTGGAACATATGATGGAGAGCGTCGCGTTGCCTGGCGGCGGCGGAACAAAAGCCGCAGTAAGAGACTACCGTATTGCGGTCAAAACCGGGACGGCGAAAAAAATTGGCGATGATGGTAAATACGTCGATAAGTATGTGGCATATACCGCAGGCGTCGCGCCGGCAAGTAACCCCAGATTTGCGCTGGTGGTGGTGATTAATAATCCGCAAAATGGGGCTTATTATGGCGGTGCGGTATCTGCGCCCGTATTCAGCCAGATCATGGGCGATGTGCTGCGGCTGGAAAATGTTGAGCCAGACGGTATGCCAGCCGATTCAGATCACCTTCTGGTGATGCATGGCAGCCACGTTGCGGTTCCGGGTTCGTAAAGGATTTTCCCGGGGCGCAATTCGCGTTACACTTGCGCCCTTTAGCGCCCCAGTCCGGAGTTGTCATGTCGTTTACCTGTCCGCTTTGCCATCAGCCGCTTACGCAGATTAATAACAGCGTTATATGTCCACAGCGCCATCAGTTTGATGTGGCGAAAGAGGGTTACATCAATCTGCTGCCGGTACAGCATAAACGTTCGCGCGATCCGGGCGACAGCGCCGAAATGATGCAGGCGAGGAGAGCGTTTCTTGATGCAGGCCATTATCAGCCGCTGCGCGATGCCGTGATTAACCTGTTGCGCGAGCGGCTGGATCAGTCGGCCACGGCGATTCTGGATATCGGCTGCGGCGAGGGGTATTACACTCATGCTTTTGCCGAGGCGTTGCCGGGAGTCACCACGTTTGGACTGGACGTTGCTAAAACGGCGATCAAAGCGGCGGCGAAACGCTATTCGCAGGTGAAGTTTTGTGTGGCGTCAAGCCATCGACTGCCCTTTGCCGATGCGTCAATGGATGCGGTGATCAGAATCTACGCCCCGTGTAAGGCGCAGGAATTGGCGCGTGTGGTGAAACCTGGTGGTTGGGTCGTTACCGCCACGCCAGGGCCGCATCATCTGATGGAACTAAAAGGGCTCATTTATGATGAGGTGCGTTTACATGCGCCGTATACCGAGCAGCTCGACGGATTCACATTGCAGCAGAGTACCCGCCTTGCTTATCACATGCAGCTCACCGCCGAAGCGGCTGTAGCACTGTTGCAAATGACGCCATTTGCCTGGCGCGCCAGGCCAGACGTGTGGGAACAACTGGCTGCCAGCGCCGGACTTAGCTGCCAGACGGATTTCAACCTTCATCTCTGGCAGCGTAACCGTTAACCGTGAAAATGCGTCCAGAGGATCTGGACGCCAATTCCTATCAGTACGACCCCGCCGAGAATTTCAGCACGCTTACCCAGCATTGGGCCGATAAAGCGACCGATCATCATCCCTAGGGTGGACATGATAAGCGTGGCGCAACCGATAGCTAATGCGGTAGCGATGATGTTTACCTGCAAAAACGCCAGACCGACGCCAACCGCCATCGCATCGAGGCTGGTCGCGATAGCCGTCGTGACTAATAGCCAAAAGCTGTGACGACGTAACGGTGTTTCATCTTCATCACTACCGCCGCGGATACCTTCGATGATCATGCGTCCGCCCAGAAAGATCAGCAGAACAAAGGCTATCCAGTGGTTCCATTCCAGAACGAATTTACTCGCCAATATCCCCAGCCCCCAGCCGATCAACGGGGTTAGCGTTTCAACCGCGCCAAAGATAAGACCGGTACGCAACGCTTCTGAGAATTTGGGTTTATGTAGGGTGGCGCCTTTGCCAATTGATGCCGCGAAAGCATCCATCGACATGCCGAAAGCGAGAAGAACAGTAGCAGTAAAGTGCATGACAACGTCCTGACCGGGGTATCCATTAAACACATCACTGCCCCCAGCAAACATGCATGTCGCCATTCTGTGACGAAATACACAGCAGTTGATGCGCCTATGGTCTCGCCTGACCAGCGGCGGCTGGTCCGTACGCGCCACGTTTTGCAACGAGTATGTTGACACGTACATTTCCGGAGTCTGGAAATCGGCTACTCCCCAATTGACGGCGCAACATTAACATATTTTTAGAATATAAAACAACAGCGATAAAATATTATTTGTCTTTCAATTGAAAACGATTTTCATTTAGATTTATTCATCAATAAAACGTTAAATTAAATAACAATTGGTCAATAGAAAATATAGCCTTAGCTATATTATGATTCGAAATAAAATTCGAAAAACATAGTTGAGGCTATATCTTAAGATATTGATTTTCAATAAGAAGTTTATATATTTTTTCCAGATCGTCGATATTGCGTACACGGATAAGCAAGCGTCGTTGTTCTAATTGCATCACCAGTACGCCGTCTTCCGATAAATTCATCTCTTTAATACGGTTATATTCTATCCAGACATTGGCGAAGAAAAAGCCACGTTGTTTAAAGATGATCCGTGGCGTGCGGATCCAGAATATATAAAACCCCATTAACGCCAGCGCGCTTAATAACCATGTGGTCATCTGCGCTCCGTGGCTGGTTACGTTGTTATAAATAAGGATGGCGACCAGCCCAACGAAGATAACGCTGTCTACGCGACCGCGGCGGAGCAGGGCTATAGAAAGCAGAGTGGGGCCATTGCGACGGGGCATGATGAACTGATCGTAGAGAGCGTAAGCCAATAATGCGGCAATAAAGAGAATCAGCACCAGGTCCGTGATAGTCATTTATCCTCCAGAGAAATAAAAAACGGGGCCGTTTGGCCCCGGTAGTGTACAACAGCCTTACTGGCCCAGCAGTCCTACGGAGTAGCCGGCGATACCAATGACGAAGAAGCCCACGATAATCCACAGCGGGTTAACTTTCTTACGCAGCAGCCACATACAGGCAAAGGTCAACAGTAGCGGAACCAGACCCGGCATCAGCTGGTCGAGAATGGTTTGCACGGTGGTAACGCGTGTCTGACCATCCTGACCGGTGATGGTGGAAACCACCAGCGGGATATTCACATGCGTCCACTTGTTAACCAATGCCCCCATGACAAACAGGCCGAGGATTGACGCCCCCTCAGTCAGTTTTTGCAGGAAGCCGCCGCCCATATCTTTAACGATATCGACGCCTTTGCGGTAGCCATAAGCCACGCCATAATAACGGGTCGCCAGACGCACCAGGTTAAACAGGATGAAAAACAGCAGCGGACCAAGCAGGCTGCCGCTCATTGCAATACCTGCGCCCAGCGCCGCGAATACGGGACGGACGGTACCCCAGAAGATAGGGTCGCCGACGCCTGCCAGCGGTCCCATCAGACCGACTTTGATACCGTTGATAGCGCCATCGTCAATCTCTGCACCGTTCGCACGCTTTTCTTCCATTGCCAGGGTCACGCCCAGTACCGGCGCCGCAACGTAAGGATGAGTGTTAAAGAACTCCAGGTGACGTTTAATCGCCTGTTTACGCGCGTCATTATTCTCCGGATACAGGCGACGAATCGCCGGCACCATAGAGAAGCAGAAGCCCAGCGCTTGCATACGTTCGAAGTTCCATGACCCCTGGAACAGGTTAGAACGAAGAAATACGCCGCGAATATCGCTCGGAGTGAGTTTTTTCTCGGTGGTAGTTTTAGTCATATCAACCATTTCGCTCACCTGTTAGTCCAGTTCGTTATCGAGATCGTTATTGCCAGCAGCCGCTGCAGGCGCGCCCGCTACACGGTTGTATTTCGGGCTCAGCTGGATGTAAAGAATAGCCATCACTGCGCCGATGACACCCAGTGCGACCAGGTTGAAGTTTGTGAAAGCCGCGGTGACGAAACCGAGGTAGAAGAACGGCATCAGGTAGCCTGCGCGCATCATATTGATAACCATCGCATAACCAACCACGACGATCATGCCGCCGGCGATGTTCAGACCGCCTGTGACGACTTCAGGAATCGCATTCAGCATTCCCTGTACTTCGCTGGTGCCTACGGAGATGGCAACGATAACCGCCGGGATAGCGATACGCATTGCCTGCAGGAACAGAGAAGAAACGTGCAGCCAGGAGAGCGCCGTCAGGTTGCCGTTTTCAGCCGCCTTGTCCGCCGCGTGCTGGAATGCCACGGTGATGGTACGAACGATAATGGTCAGTACCTGGCCTGCCGCCGCCAGCGGAATCGCCAGCGCGATACCGGCGCCAATGCTTTGATGCCCGGCGATGACCAGAACGGTAGAGATGATGGACGCCAGTGCGGCATCAGGCGCAACGGCAGCACCGATGTTCATCCAGCCCAGAGCGATCATTTCCAGAGTACCGCCGATGATAATACCGGTTTTCATGTCCCCCAGAACGGCGCCGATTAAGGTACAGGCGATCAGCGGACGGTGGAACTGAAATTCATCAAGTACCGACTCCATACCCGCGATACATGCGACGATGAACACCAGCACAATCTGAAGAGTGGTAATCTCCATTGTACTTCTCCTATTGCTATCTTAAGTGTGAAAGCTAATTAAATGCCGGCGGTTATTTCGCCACTTTGGCAATTAAATCCATCATTTTCAGTTTCGGATCGGTGGAAACTTTACGCACCTCAAGCTCGATGCCGCGCTCGTTGAGCTTTTTAAAGGCTTCGATATCCTTTTCATCGACGGAAACGGCGTTGTTCACCTGCGTTTTACCTTGACGATAGGCCATACCGCCAATGTTCACGGAAGTGACTTTCACGCCGCCCTCAACGATGCGCTCGACGTCGGTAGGATTGGTAAACAGAAGCATCACGCGTTCGCCGGCGTATTTCGGGTTATTGTAGACGCGAATCATCTTCGCGACGTCAACCACATGCGCCGTAACGCCCGGCGGCGCAACTTGCGTCAGCAGCGTTTTACGAACGGTATCCGCCGCCACTTCATCGCTCACAACAATAATACGGCTGACATTGGTCTCTTTGGTCCAGCGGGTAGCGACCTGACCGTGAATGAGGCGGTCATCAATACGGGCAAGCCCGATAACCATATAATCATTCGGGCCCATCGGTTTTGCCGGTGCGGCCGCTTTTGGCGCGGCGGCGACTGGCGCTGGCGCGGCTTTTTCTACCGGTTTCGCTTTCAGCGCTTTTACGCCTTCACGACCGGTTTCTACCGCCAGTGCGACCAGCTCGTCAAAGCTCGGATCGTCGTCACGAGCCATAAACGTTTCGACCAGCATCGGGATGTTGACGCCGGCAATAACTTCATAGCGCTCTTTATCGACGACAATGCGGCTGGCAGCATTAAACGGACTGCCTCCCCATGTATCAACGAGAAATAGCACGCCTTTACTGGTATCGAGTTTAGCCAACTGAGCGTTGTACTTTTCGATCAGCGTTTCGGCATTTTCGCCTGGAACGAAATCGATCCAGCCGACGTTTTCCTGCTCGCCTAACAGCATTTCGGCTGTTTTAAGTAACTGCTCTGCAGCCCAACCATGTGTGCCTATAACAATAGCAATGGTCACTTGCTACCTCCTTTATTATTGTCAACACATCAACTTGACAGATGTATTTTTTGAATCGCCGTCCGCAAGCGAATCGATTCAGATGAGGGTTACAACGAAAAACGCATGATTTTCGTGAATTATTTTAGATATCGAAAAAAATATTTTGTGTGATGGAGATCCGTAATTTTGTTTTCGATAATGAGAAATTTCGAAGTGTAAAATATCCTGGTTACATCTCTTTGCAAAGGAAGGTAAATCTTTGCCAAAAACCAGTTGTCTCTGTTATGTTTAGCTTCCGTTTAATTAGAATGGGGTATAGGGCAGCAGCCCGTTGTATGGATCGTCACCGACGTCATTTCACTCTTTGGCCGTTTTGCGCCTGTCAATCTGGCATATCTTGCCATAGCCTTACTTTGTTTATTGCGTTACCGCCTGCATCCTTTGAGATGTTGTGGGCGCCGTTTAGTCATTCCTTAAGCAGGAGCTTGTCATGGAATTATTAATGGATCCCTCAATTTGGGTGGGTTTACTCACGCTCGTCGTCCTGGAAATTGTTCTGGGTATCGATAACCTGGTCTTTATCGCGATCCTCGCCGATAAATTGCCGCCAAAGCAGCGTGACAAAGCGCGTCTTATCGGGCTCTCGCTGGCGCTGATTATGCGTCTGGCGCTGCTGTCCATTATTTCGTGGCTGGTGACCTTAACAAAGCCGCTCTTTACCGTCTGGGATTTTACCTTCTCCGGCCGCGATTTAATTATGCTGCTGGGCGGTATATTCCTGCTGTTTAAAGCGACCACCGAGCTGCATGAACGTCTGGAAAACCGCGAGCATGACACCGGACACGGTAAAGGCTATGCGAGCTTCTGGGTGGTAGTCACGCAGATTGTCATCCTGGATGCGGTCTTCTCGCTGGACGCCGTGATTACGGCGGTAGGTATGGTAAACCATCTGCCGGTTATGATGGCGGCGGTGGTGATTGCGATGGCGGTGATGCTACTGGCGTCAAAACCGCTGACCCGTTTTGTCAACCAGCATCCGACGGTGGTGGTGCTCTGTCTGAGTTTCCTGCTGATGATCGGCTTGAGCCTGGTGGCGGAAGGGTTTGGTTTCCATATTCCGAAAGGCTACCTGTACGCGGCAATTGGTTTCTCGATCGTTATCGAGGTGTTTAACCAGATTGCGCGCCGCAACTTTATTCGTCATCAGTCCACGTTGCCGCTGCGCGCGCGTACTGCGGACGCTATCCTGCGTCTGATGGGCGGTAAACGCCAGGCGAGTACGCAACATGAAACGGATAGCCCGGCCGCGATATCGGTGTCGGAAGGCGCCTTCGCCGAAGAAGAACGCTACATGATTAACGGCGTACTGACTCTGGCGTCGCGCTCCCTGCGCGGCATTATGACGCCGCGAGGCGAAATTAGTTGGGTGGATGCGAATCTCAGCGTAGCTGAAATCCGTCAGCAGTTACTCTCTTCTCCGCATAGCCTGTTCCCGGTATGTCGGGGCGAGCTGGATGAAATTATCGGTATCGTTCGCGCGAAAGAGTTGCTGGTGGCGCTGGAAGAGGGCGCGGATGTTGCGGCTATCGCCGCGTCTTCCCCGGCGATAGTGGTGCCGGAAACGCTTGATCCTATCAATCTGTTAGGCGTTTTGCGCCGCGCGCGCGGCAGTTTCGTTATCGTCACTAACGAGTTCGGCGTGGTGCAGGGGCTGGTTACGCCGCTGGATGTGCTGGAAGCGATTGCCGGTGAGTTCCCGGATGCCGATGAAACGCCGGAAATCGTTGCCGATGCCGAGGGCTGGATAGTGAAGGGTGGCACCGATCTCCATGCGCTACAGCAGGCGCTGGAAGTTGACCATCTGGTGAACGAAGAGGGCGATATTGCGACGGTCGCGGGGTTAGTGATCGCCGCTAATGGCCATATTCCTCGTGTAGGCGATGTCATTGATGTTCCGCCCCTGCGGATCACCATTGTCGAGGCCAACGACTATCGTGTCGATCTGGTTCGAATTGTTAAAGAACAGCCTGCCCACGACGAAGAGGAATAACGTCACACGCAGGAATCAAGTCTATAGATGCGGCATCGCGGACATAATCTGTCCGTTATGCCGGGCGGGCGGCGGCGCGCTGCCCGCCAGCCACTGTGGAAATTCGCTAATGGGCATCGGCTTCGCATAGAGATAGCCCTGTAACATTTGCACGCCATGCTGGCGCAAATGCTGTGCCTGCGTCTGGTTTTCGACCCCTTCCGCCACCAGTTCAATATTCAGTCTTTGCCCCAGCGCGATAATAATATCGGTCACCGTTGAATTGACCGCATCGGTACCGATGGCGGCGGTGAAGGATTTATCGATTTTCAAAATATCCGGCCGCAGTTTTTCCAGCCAGGAGAGCGAGCTGTTTCCTGTGCCAAAATCATCGATGGCTAACTTCACGCCTTTACGATGCAGCTCGCGCATCAGGCGGTAATCAACGTCAAGCAACGCGTCGCGTTCCGTGAGCTCCAGCACCAGTTGCTGAACAGGTTCCGCACTAAACCAGTACTGATTAAGATCTTTGAGAAGCACGCCGTGTCGGAAATGGCTTGCCGCTACATTGATGCCGATATGAAACTGATGGTTGATGGGGAAGTAGTGCCGCTGCCGAATGGTTTCCGCAATCACATAGCGGGTCAGCGGCGCTATCAGGTTATGTTCCTCGGCGATAGGAATAAAAACATCCGGTGAGATCCAGCCCTGGCGCGGGTTGTTCCAGCGTAACAGGATCTCAACGCCGGTACACTGCTGCGTGCGGGCATTAAGCAACGGCTGACAAAATAGCTCAAACTCCCGTTCGGCAAGGGCCAGATTAATTTCCCAGGAAAAGCTCATTCTGCTGGCCGTTGCCAGCCAGGCGATATAACCGATCAACAGGCTAAGCAATACGGCCAGCGGTAACTGCGTCGGGAGATGTTTGAACGCCAGTACGCCTGCCGACGGCCCGCTGACGCTGATAGTAAAAGGGAAATGTCGCGATGAAAGCTGGTAACGCTCTTCATCTTTTTTTAATTCCGGAAGAGTATCGACCACGCCCCGACCATATAACAGGTGTCGTTTGCCGACCGTCAGGCTGGCGCTGGTAATTTGCGGCTGCTGCGGCTCAAGTAGCATAGTCGTCAGCAAGTCAATATTCACAATTTCCATCACGCCATCCTGGCCATCGGCAGAGGCGGGATACCACTGAATGAGGATCGGGCTTCCCTTGAGTAACGATTGGTCTGTGGAAAGTAGCAGCAGATCGCCGACTGCGGGAAGATCGGGCTGAAGCTGGCGTATGGGAGTATTACGGGCGCCAAAAATGCTTGAGCAATAGAGAATTCCCTCTTTTACCAGCCCGATAGAACGAATGGTTTGTAGGCGGGCGGCTTGCTTACGCAACGGCAAATGCGCGGTCGCGCACGGAAGCTCAAGCAAGGGGAGCAGTATGTTTCGTCCGACCAGGAGAGGATGCAGCACATTATCCAGCGCATCAACGGCATGATTCGCGAATGCAACCGTGCGATGGTGATTTAAGTTCCGCTCCGAAATAAATCGGATGCTCAGCGTAAGAATGAGCGTGACCAGTGCACAAATCGTGCAAACAATGAAACGATTACGGCGATAATGATTGATGATCCGTTGTGCTGTTTGCATGCGGGCCGCCCAATAAGCGTTGGCGACAAAAGCCAACCGCGACACAGCAAGTGTAGTGGGGAAACGTGGAGTCGACGAGGAAGAGATAAAAATTTCGCCCATCCGTAGCAGATGGGCGAAGGGAGGGGAAACGGCGTTTAATCACACTGGACTTTAATAGCCAACCCGCCGCGCGACGTTTCGCGGTATTTTGCGTTCATGTCTTTTCCGGTCTCGTACATCGTTTCGATGACTTTATCCAACGAGACGCGCGGCGCGCTGGTTCGACGCATGGCCATACGCGCAGCGTTGATCGCTTTAACCGAAGCAATGGCGTTACGCTCGATACACGGCACCTGCACCTGACCGGCAACCGGGTCGCAGGTCAGCCCCAGGTTATGCTCCATGCCGATTTCAGCGGCAACGCAAACCTGCTCCGGGCTGGCGCCCAACAGTTCAGCAAGGCCTGCCGCCGCCATCGAACAGGCGACCCCGACTTCGCCCTGACAGCCGACTTCCGCGCCGGAAATAGACGCGTTCATCTTATACAGCGCGCCAATAGCGCCTGCCGCCAGGAAGTAGCGGGTGTAAATATCCGGGCTGACTGATTCAATAAAATGGTCGTAGTAAGCCAGTACCGCAGGAACGATACCGCACGCGCCGTTGGTTGGCGCCGTCACGACGCGGCCGCCTGCGGCGTTCTCTTCGTTCACCGCCAGAGCAAACATGTTCACCCAGTCAATGACGTTCATCGGATCGCTGGAAAGCTTATCGCTGGAAACCAGCATACGACGCAGCGCAGAGGCGCGACGCGGTACGCGCAGCGGCCCCGGCAGCACGCCTTCGGTATTCATACCACGATCAATACAGGCCTGCATGGTCTGCCAGACGTGACCGAAATACTCTTCAATCTCTTTCTTGCTATGCAGCGCCAGTTCGTTTTGCATCACCATGCCGGAGAGTGAAAGGCCGGTACTGTTGCAATACTCCAGCATTTCTTTCGCCGATTTAAACGGATAAGGTACAGTAACCTCATTCGTCGCTTCCTGGCCGAAATGCTCTTCATCAACGATAAAGCCGCCGCCGATGGAATAGTACGTCTTGCTATAAATGACCGTGTCGTCATGCCAGGCGTGGATCTGCATCCCGTTTTCATGCAGCGGCAAATTGCCGTTGTGAAAACGCATTCCGTCATCTTTCGGGAAGTCGACTTCGTGACGTCCCTGGGCCAGTAACAGACGCTCGCGCGTTTCGACGTCGCGAATAAAACCGGGGATACTATCAATATCCACGGTAGCGGGTTCATTACCCGCCAGACCCATAATAATGGCGATATCGGTATGGTGACCTTTCCCCGTCAGCGACAGCGAGCCGTAGACATCGACAGCGACGCGGGTAACGTTATCCAGTAATCCTTTTTCGACCAGGTCATCGACGAACTGTTTACCGGCCTTCATCGGGCCAACAGTGTGGGAAGAGGAGGGACCAATCCCTACCTTAAACATGTCGAATAGGCTAATCACGATAATACTCCTGACAGGGCAACCGGGGCTTCCGGTTACGATGTTATAACTGCGCATAGTGTAAGAGGGAACGCTGGCATCAGCTTAACTATTCACATGAATTAAACTAATGAATAACCGCGTTTTTACTAATATTGCGACAGTAATCTCAAGTCGTGTCTTACGCGCGTAAAGTTAAGTATATACACGTTGCCCTTCAGGCTGCCTCTTTGGGGGAGGCGATTGTTACCGCCTTGAGGCAACGTGAATGGCGTTGTGTACAGTCAGGGCTTTACGCCAATTTGCAGCGCCAGCTCACGAAGAATGTTTGCGGTCATGCCCCAGACGAAATAATGCTCATACCAGGAGAGCCATACGCGGTGCGAATTGCCGCGACGGTAAACATCAAGCGGATGATATCGCCCCAGTTGCAACGCTTGCGCCAGCGGCATTTCAAACACCGCAGACACTTCGTCTTCACTGGCGCGCCAGGGGAGATTTGGCGGAATAATGCCGACCACCGGGGTGACCTGAAAACCGGTCACGCTGTCTACCGGCGGTAAAACGCCAATCACTTCCACGGCTTGCGGCGGGATGGCGACTTCCTCCTGCGCTTCGCGAAGCGCTGCGGCGATAAGCGAAGCATCGGTACTGTCCACGGCCCCGCCGGGAAAGGCGACCTGTCCGGCGTGTTTGCGCAAATGAATAGCCCGCTGGGTCAACAGCAGCCCCGGCTGGGGGCGGCGAACCACAGGGATCAGTACGGCGGCCTGACGTTGATTTAACGTTTCATGAGTCATCTGCGGGCGCAAAAGCTGAAAGCGCGATAAGAAATGATCGAGCGTCAGACGGCTGGTATCCACGTATTAGTTCTCCAGTGGGTGCAGGATACGATTAACTTTATCAAAAGTTTCCTGATATTCCGCTTCTTCGTTGCTATCGGCCACGATACCGCCGCCGGCTGAGCAATAGAGTTGGCCCTGCGTTGCCGTGACGGTGCGGATAGTAATACTGGTATCCATCTTGCCGCAGAAACTCAGATAACCGATGCTACCGCACCAGGCGTTGCGTCGCTGCGGCTCCAGTTCGTCGATAATTTCCATTGCCCGCACTTTAGGCGCGCCGGTAATGGAGCCGCCGGGGAAAGCCGCGCGCAGCAGGTCGGTAGCATGAAGCGAGTCCGGTAAACGGGCGGTAATGGTGCTAACCAGATGGTGAACGGCAGGAAATGGTTCGACGACGAACAGTTCCGGCACTTTCACCGAACCTGGTACGGCGACCCGGCCAATATCGTTACGCATCAAATCGACAATCATCAAATTTTCAGCGCGATCTTTCATTGAATTAGCCAGTTTCTGCGCCTGCTGACGATCCGCCTGCGGATCGTTAAGCCGTGGAAGCGTACCTTTGATCGGGCGCGTCTGGATATGACCATTCTCCAGTTGGATAAAACGCTCGGGAGAAAGGCTCAATATGGCGCCGTCATGTAAACGAAGAAAGGCGCTGAACGGGGCGCGATTGGCGCGGTTAAGGCGTTCGAAAGCCTGCCATTCATCACCCTCGTAGCTCGCCTGAAAACGCTGGGAAAGATTGACCTGATAGCAGTCCCCGCTGTGCAGCCAGGCCTGCACCTGACGAAACTTCTCGCCATACTCGCAACGCGTCATATTGGATTGCCAGGCTGAGGTAAGCCTGAAGGGCGTGCGGGTCGGCGCGCGCTGGCTGGTGAGCCAGCGATATCGGGCGTCTGCATCGTGATAGCTTATCAGCGACACCACCTGTTTTTGGTGATCGACAATCAGCGCCCAGTCGTAAAGGCCAATCGCCATATCGGGTAAAGCGATATCGCGCGCGGCAGTATCGGGCAAAATTTCGAAACGCCGCCCTAAATCATAACCAAACAGACCCAGCGCGCCGCCCTGAAAGGGTAAGTCAGGGTCAGGCTGAGGATGAAAAGGCAGCGCCTCCAGTTGAGTCTGCAAAACGTGTAACGGATCGTCGAGAGTGACGGTAGTCGTGCGCGCAGTACATACCGTGGTTTCCTGCGCGCGCGTGGTCAGTGTGGTGACAGGATCGGCGACCAGAATATCAAAACGGTTATAGGGATGAATAGCATCACCTGAATGCAGCAGCATCGCCCAGGGCAAATGGTTTACGGGCGCAAAATAGTGTTCAGCGGCGTCCGGACGCCAGGGTAAGGTGATAACAGTGGGAGATAACGTCTTCATCATTCCTGACTCGTTACAACACTACTGGCTTACCGCCGGGTAGCGTGAAATAATTAGCGCTAACAATTTAGCAGGAGTTAATCATGTTTGCAGGTTTACCTTCACTCAGTCATGAACAACAGCAAAAAGCCGTAGAACGTATCCAGGAATTGATGTCGCAAGGTATGAGTAGCGGAGAAGCGATTGCCCAGGTGGCGGGCGAACTTCGCGCCAACCATACCGGCGAACGGATAGTGGCGCGTTTTGAGGATGAAGACGAATAACCGGCTTATACCGCCGCGACAATCTTAATCTCAACTTTATATTTCGGGTTCATCAACCCGGCCTGTACGGTACAGCGTACCGGCGCATGGCCTGCGACGACCCACGCATCCCACGCCTTATTCATGGCGGCAAAATCCGCTTTATCGCTCAGAAAAATAGTGGCATCCAGAATACGTGACTTACTGGAGCCCTGTTTTTCCAGCACCGCATCAATTTGCGCCAGAGTATTCGCCGTTTGCTCAAAAGCATCGGCGTCCAGGTTTTCCGGCACGCCGGTATACCACAGCGTATTATTGTAGATCACCACGTCTGACCAACGATCTTCGGCATCAATACGCACGATAGACATTACTTATTCCTCATTTGCTTTTCATTTGAATGGTTCAAGACTGCCACAATGTGGCGCCGCCGTCACCTCTGTAACTGGCGTAAGCCTTTCTACCCTGACATAATCCCTGTGCAAATTAACAGGGGGCAGTGTGACGGACGATTTTGCAGCAGATGGCCAACTGGCCAAAGCGATAACCGGCTTTAAACCGCGCGAACCACAGCGACAAATGGCGGTTGCCGTAACACAAGCGATTGAAAATGCGCAGCCTCTGGTTGTTGAAGCCGGCACCGGAACCGGGAAGACCTATGCTTACCTCGCTCCGGCGTTGCGCGCCGGGAAAAAAGTCATTATTTCGACCGGGTCGAAAGCGTTGCAGGATCAACTCTACAGCCGCGATCTGCCGACGGTAGCAAAAGCGTTGGCGTTTACCGGTAAGACGGCCCTGTTGAAAGGACGTTCAAACTACCTCTGCCTGGAGCGGCTGGAACAACAAGCGCTGGCGGGCGGCGATTTACCGGTACAAACGTTAAGCGACGTGATATTGCTGCGCTCCTGGTCAAATCAGACGCGGGATGGCGATATCAGCACCTGCGTCAGCGTGGCGGAGGATTCCCAGGCCTGGCCGTTGGTCACCAGTACCAACGACAACTGCCTTGGCAGCGATTGCCCGCTCTACAAAGAGTGCTTTGTGGTGAAAGCGCGTAAAAAGGCGATGGACGCGGATGTGGTGATTGTAAACCACCACCTATTTCTTGCGGATATGGTGGTTAAAGAGAGCGGGTTTGGCGAACTTATCCCTCAGGCTGAAGTAATGATCTTCGATGAAGCCCACCAACTGCCTGACATCGCCAGCCAGTATTTCGGACAATCGCTCTCCAGCCGTCAGTTGCTGGATTTAGCAAAAGACATCACCATCGCCTACCGGACGGAACTGAAAGACACTCAACAGTTGCAAAAATGCGCCGATCGCCTTGCCCAGAGCGCCCAGGATTTTCGTCTGCAACTGGGGGAGCCCGGCTACCGGGGAAATTTGCGTGAACTGTTAGCCGACTCACGTATCCAACGGGCATTTTTACTGCTGGATGATACGCTGGAGCTTTGTTACGACGTGGCGAAGCTGTCGCTGGGCCGTTCGGCGCTGCTGGATGCGGCTTTTGAACGCGCCACGCTATACCGTTCACGGCTGAAACGCTTAAAAGAGATCAATCAGCCGGGATACAGCTACTGGTATGAGTGCACCTCGCGCCATTTCACCCTGGCGCTGACGCCGCTCACCGTGGCGGACAAATTCAAAGAGGTGATGGAACAGAAGCCCGGTAGCTGGATTTTTACCTCAGCCACGTTGTCGGTAAATGATGATCTTCACCACTTTACCGCCCGTCTTGGAATTGAACAGGCAGAATCCATGCTACTGCCCAGCCCATTCGACTATACGCGCCAGGCGTTACTCTGCGTACCGCGTAACCTACCGCAAACCAACCAGCCCGGCGCGGCGCGACAGTTGGCGGCTATGCTCAGGCCGATTATCGAAGCCAATAACGGGCGATGTTTTATGCTGTGCACCTCACACGCCATGATGCGCGATTTGGCGGAGCAGTTTCGCGCCACCATGACGCTGCCGGTATTGTTGCAAGGGGAAACCAGTAAAGGCCAACTGTTACAGCAATTTGTTAGCGCCGGCAACGCGCTGCTCGTCGCCACCAGCAGCTTCTGGGAAGGGGTGGACGTGCGCGGCGATACGTTATCGTTGGTGATTATCGACAAATTGCCGTTTACCTCCCCGGACGACCCGCTGTTAAAAGCGCGAATGGAAGACTGTCGTTTGCGCGGTGGCGATCCGTTTGATGAGGTTCAACTGCCCGACGCGGTGATTACGCTGAAGCAGGGGGTGGGGCGGCTGATTCGCGATGCGGACGATCGCGGGGTGTTAGTGATTTGTGATAACCGGCTGGTGATGCGGCCCTATGGCGCCACGTTTCTCGCCAGCCTGCCTCCTGCGCCGCGCACGCGTGATATCGCCCGTGCCGTTCGCTTTCTTGCGATTCCATCCGCCGAGTAATTTGTTACGGAGTATGGTAAGATGCGCGCTATTTTATTGATCTAAGCACGAAACCTCATGCGAATTCTGGCTATCGATACCGCCACAGAGGCCTGTTCTGTCGCCCTGTGGAACAACGGTACTATCAATGCTCACTTTGAGCTTTGTCCACGAGAACACACTCAACGTATCCTGCCCATGGTGCAGGAGATTCTGGCCGCCAGCGGCGCCTCGCTCAATGAGATAGATGCGCTGGCGTTTGGGCGCGGTCCGGGCAGCTTTACCGGCGTGCGTATCGGCATTGGTATTGCGCAAGGGCTGGCGTTAGGGGCAAATCTGCCGATGATCGGTGTTTCAACGCTTGCCACGATGGCGCAGGGTGCATGGCGTAAAACCGGCGCGACCCGCGTACTCGCCGCGATTGATGCGCGGATGGGCGAAGTGTACTGGGCGGAATACCAGCGTGATGCGCAGGGCGTCTGGCAGGGCGAAGAGACGGAAGCGGTGCTGAAACCGGAACGGGTCGGCGAGCGGTTGAAACAGCTTTCCGGCGAGTGGGCGACCGTAGGAACGGGTTGGTCCGCGTGGCCCGATCTGGCGAAGGAATGCGGCCTGACGCTTCATGATGGGGAGGTGTCGCTCCCGGCAGCGGAAGATATGTTGCCCATCGCCAGTCAAAAGCTGGCGGCAGGAGAGACCGTTGCCGTGGAACATGCCGAGCCGGTTTATTTGCGTAACGAAGTGGCGTGGAAGAAACTTCCCGGCAAAGAATGACTCTCACTACTATTACCCCCCATACTTTATGCTGTGGGGTGGAATAGAGGTCGAGAAAAAGGAGTCGCATCATGGCGGTTCAAAAACGGTTAATAAAAGGGGCGCTGGCGTGCGCTTTTGCGCTTATGCTGAGCGGTTGCGTGACTATCCCGGATGCCATTAAAGGTTCGAGTCCGACGCCGCAGCAGGATTTGGTGCGGGTGATGAATGCGCCGCAGCTCTATATCGGGCAAGAGGCGCGTTTTGGCGGCAAAGTTGTGGCGGTGCAAAATCAGCAGGGAAAAACCCGGCTTGAAATCGCGACCGTACCGCTTGATAGCGGCGCGCGTCCTGTTCTGGGCGAAGCCTCGCGCGGCAGAATTTTTGCCGATGTGAACGGTTTTCTGGACCCGGTGGACTTCCGTGGCCAGTTAGTTACCGTTGTCGGCCCGATAACCGGCACGGTTGACGGTAAAATCGGCAATACGCCGTATAAATTTATGCTGATGCAGGCTACCGGCTATAAACGCTGGCATCTTGTTCAGCAGGTCGTCATGCCTCCACAGCCGATCGATCCGTGGTTTTACGGCGGACGCGCCTGGCCTTATGGCTATGGCGGTTGGGGATGGTATAACCCTGGACCCGCGGAGGTTCAGACGATAGTAACAGAGTAACTCTTTGTTTTATCAATAAAAGAAACAGCGGCTGGTCCGCTGTTTCTGCATTCATAGAGACATAATAAAAATAAATAGTGACGCGCTTCGCAACCTTTCAGTTGCGTAATTAATAAACTGGTACGCTGAGTTAATATAATGTTAACGACTTGTTTATTAACTGGGGTTGTGATGACGACGAACACTCATTTTAGAGGTGATGCATTGAAGAAGGTTTGGCTTAACCGTTATCCTGCTGATGTTCCGGCGGAGATCAACCCTGACCGTTATCAATCCCTGGTTGAACTGTTTGAACATGCGGCGACGCGCTATGCCGATCAGCCTGCGTTCGTCAATATGGGGGAGGTAATGACCTTCCGTAAATTAGAAGAACGTAGTCGGGCATTTGCGGCTTATTTACAACAAGGGCTGGGACTCAAAAAAGGCGACCGTGTGGCGCTGATGATGCCAAACCTGTTGCAGTATCCTGTCGCGCTATTTGGTATTTTACGCGCTGGCATGATTGTGGTGAACGTTAACCCGCTGTACACGCCGCGCGAACTTGAGCATCAGCTTAACGATAGCGGCGCGGCGGCAATCATTATTGTTTCTAACTTTGCCCATACGCTGGAAAAAGTAGTCGAGAAAACGTCGGTACAGCACGTTATTCTGACGCGGATGGGCGACCAGCTTTCTACCGCCAAAGGTACGGTTGTTAACTTTGTCGTGAAATACATCAAGCGTCTGGTGCCAAAATACCACTTGCCAGATGCGATCTCGTTTCGCAGCGCGCTACAGCATGGCTACCGTATGCAGTATGTCAAACCCGAGGTTGTCGCTGAAGATCTGGCTTTCCTGCAATATACCGGCGGTACGACGGGCGTGGCGAAAGGCGCGATGTTGACCCACCGCAATATGCTGGCGAATCTGGAGCAGGTGAAAGCGACCTATGGGCCGCTGCTGCACCCGGGGAAAGAGCTGGTAGTGACCGCGCTGCCGCTGTATCACATTTTTGCCTTAACCATGAACTGTCTGCTTTTTATCGAGCTGGGTGGGCAAAACCTGCTGATTACCAATCCGCGTGATATCCCCGGTCTGGTCAAGGAGCTGGCGAAATATCCATTTACGGCGATGACTGGCGTTAATACGTTATTCAACGCCCTGCTCAATAATAAAGAGTTTCAACAGCTGGATTTTTCTTCGCTGCATCTGTCAGCCGGCGGCGGGATGCCGGTGCAAAACGTCGTTGCGGAACGTTGGGTAAAGCTGACCGGGCAATACCTGCTGGAAGGCTACGGGCTGACCGAGTGCGCCCCGCTGGTGAGCGTCAACCCGCATGATATTGATTATCACAGCGGCAGTATCGGCCTGCCAGTACCGTCAACAGAAGCCAAACTGGTGGATGACGATGACAACGAAGTCGCGCCGGGTGAGGCCGGAGAGCTTTGCGTGAAAGGCCCGCAGGTTATGCTGGGATACTGGCAGCGTCCTGACGCGACGGATGAAATCATTAAAGATGGCTGGCTGCATACGGGCGATATTGCGGTTATGGATGAAGACGGCTTTCTGCGGATTGTCGATCGTAAGAAAGATATGATTCTGGTTTCTGGTTTCAACGTTTATCCAAACGAAATTGAAGATGTGGTGATGCAGCATTCTGGCGTGCAGGAAGTCGCGGCGGTTGGCGTGCCTTCCGGTAGTAGCGGCGAAGCGGTGAAGCTTTTTGTGGTTAAGAAAGATCCGGCATTGACTGACGATGCGTTGATCACCTTCTGCCGTCGCCATCTGACCGGATATAAGGTGCCCAAACAGGTCGAGTTTCGCGAGGAATTACCAAAATCTAACGTTGGGAAAATTTTACGACGAGAACTGCGTGACGAAGCCCGTGGCAAAGTAGACAATAAAGCCTGAGCGTTAAGTCAGCTAACGAGAGACGCCGGTTAAGCCGGCGTTTTTTTTGGCGCGAACCAAAGAGAACACGATTTGAATTACCAAATGATTGAAACGGACGATGCGCTGGCGAGCCTGTGTGAGGCTGTCCGCGCATGTCCGGCTATTGCTTTAGATACGGAATTTGTCCGTACCCGCACCTATTACCCGCAGTTAGGATTGATCCAGTTATTTGACGGGGCAAATGTCGCCCTGATCGATCCGCTCGGCATCAGCGACTGGTCGCCGTTAAAAGCGGTGTTGCGCGATACGGGAATCACCAAATTTCTGCACGCGGGTAGCGAAGATCTGGAAGTATTTCTGAATGCGTTTGGCGAACTGCCGGAACCCCTGATTGATACGCAAATTCTGGCGGCGTTTTGCGGGCGTCCGCTGTCGTGGGGTTTTGCGTCGATGGTAGAAGAGTATACGGGCGTGGCGCTGGACAAAAGCGAGTCTCGTACCGACTGGTTAGCCCGGCCTTTAAGCGAACGTCAGTGTGAATACGCGGCGGCGGATGTCTGGTATCTGTTACCGATCGCCAAAAAGCTGATGATTGAAACTGAAGCCGCAGGATGGCTGCCTGCCGCGCTTGATGAGTGTCGGTTGATGCAGCAGCGCCGTCAGGAGATTCAGGCGCCGGAAGAAGCATGGCGGGATATCACCAATGCCTGGCAACTGCGTACTCGCCAGTTAGCCTGTCTGCAACTTTTAGCTGACTGGCGGCTACGTAAGGCGCGTGAGCGCGATATGGCGGTGAACTTTGTTGTGCGTGAAGAAAATCTGTGGGCGGTCGCGCGTTATATGCCGGGCAGTCTCGGTGAGCTGGATAGCCTGGGGCTTTCCGGCAGCGAGATTCGTTTTCATGGCAAGACGTTGATATCGCTGGTGGCGAAAGCACAGGCGCTACCGGAAGAGGCATTGCCGGAACCCCTGTTGAATCTGATGGACATGCCGGGCTATCGCAAAGCGTTTAAAGCCATCAAAGCGCTGGTGGCGGAGGTGAGCGCGTCGCATCACGTCAGCGGCGAGCTACTGGCATCGCGTCGGCAGATTAATCAGTTGCTTAACTGGCACTGGAAATTAAAACCGCAAAATGGGCAACCGGAATTGATTTCCGGCTGGCGCGCCGAACTGATGGAGGAGAAGTTAACTCTTCTGTTGCAGGAGTATCCGCTTTAACGACGGTAATTGCCGGGAAAACGGCCAGTGAAATAAATGTCCGTATTCGGAATAATGTAAAAAAATAAAAAAGGCAGATTCTTCTGCCTTTTTTAATCCAGGAATTTTCCCATAAAAGAGCTTATTTTGACTCTTCGGCTTCCGGCAGCGTTACGTTAAGTTCAAGGATGGAGATATCACCATCTTTTTGCTCAAGCTGGACGGTAACCATTTCCGGATCGATTTGTACGTATTTACAAATGACCTCAAGAATATCTTTACGTAACTGCGGTAAATAATGCGGTTCGGCATCGCTACGGCGACGTTCCGCGACAATGATTTGCAACCGCTCTTTTGCAATATTAGCGGTACTCTTTTTCCGCGAGAGAAAAAAATCCAGTAATGCCATAATTTATCCTCCGAACAGGCGTTTGAGGAAACCTTTCTTCTCTTCTTCAATGAAGCGGAAAGGACGTTCTTCTCCCAACAGACGATCTACGGTATCTGCATAGGCTTTACCCGCATCCGCAGTGGCGTCAAGAATCACCGGTTCGCCCTGGTTCGATGCGCGCAGTACGGATTGATCTTCCGGGATCACACCGACGAGTTTAATACGCAGAATCTCCAGTACATCTTCCATGCTGAGCATGTCGCCTTTATTGACGCGGCCTGGATTGTAGCGCGTCAACAGGAGATGTTCTTTAATCGGTTCTTCGCCATTTTCTGCGCGACGAGATTTCGATGCCAGAATACCCAGAATACGGTCCGAGTCACGGACAGAAGAGACTTCCGGGTTGGTCGTGATGATCGCTTCATCGGCAAAATAGAGCGCCATCAGCGCCCCGGTTTCGATACCCGCCGGCGAGTCGCAAACGATGAACTCAAAGTCCATCGCTTTCAGTGAGTCCAGTACCTTAGCGACGCCTTCGCGCGTTAGCGCGTCTTTATCCCGGGTCTGCGACGCCGGAAGAATGAAGAGATTTTCAGTACGCTTATCTTTGATCAGCGCCTGATTCAGTGTCGCATCGCCCTGAATGACGTTTACAAAATCGTAAACGACACGACGTTCGCACCCCATAATCAGATCGAGGTTACGCAGTCCGATATCAAAATCAATGACGACAGTTTTCTTTCCCTTCTGGGCCAAACCTGTAGCGATGGCCGCGCTGGAGGTGGTCTTGCCAACGCCCCCTTTACCCGAAGTAACAACAATAATGCGTGCCATAAAAATTCCTTGTTAAAAAGGGATCAATTCAACGGTTGAACTGTCAAAGCGTTGTCTGCTAAACGCAGGCGCGCCGCTTTGCCATAAAATTCTGCCGGGATTTTATCACTCAGCCAGTAAACACCTGCGATAGAGACCAGTTCTGCCGTCAGATGGGTACAAAAAATTTGCGCTTCCCGATCGCCGCTCGCTCCTGCCAGCGCGCGACCTCTCATCATGCCATAGACATGGATATTGCCGTCAGCGATAAGCTCTGCGCCAGCGCTGACGTGACTTGTAACAATCAGATCACATTGTGGAGCATAAATGCGCTGACCGGAACGAACCGGAACATCAATTAATCGCGTTTTTGTGATGGGATTAGCGTTTTGCGGCGGTTCGCTGGGCGTTGCCGGCTCAACGGGCGCAGGCCGAACCGCTTTCTCTTTACCTTCAGTCAGTAAAGGAAGACCCATCCGATCGATTTCTACTTTCAGGCTGGCGTCTTTACAGCCGCTCACGCCGATAATGCGTAAGCCGGTTGAGGTCACGATCTTATGCAGTTCCGGCCAGTTTACCGGGCTTTCAAGACCGCTAACGTTAATAACGACAGGGGCGTGTTTTAAAAACGCAGGAGCCTGCGCTATTTTGTCTTCTAACGCCTGACGAATAACCTCTGGTTCCGCTTCATGCAAATGAACCACTGATAAGGTGAAGCTACTGCCTTTAAGCTCGATTGGCGTGTTTGACATCCTGGCCTTACTCAATTTGCTATTTATCATCTCCGATACGGAGTGATATTCCGAAGTCCAGAAGGCATGTTATAGTCAGTATTATATTGAGGCAAGTCACCATCCCGTTAATTCAGAGTAAAAGTATGTTTTGTGTGATCTATAGAAGTAGCAAGCGCGATCAAACCTATTTGTATGTCGAAAAAAAAGACGATTTTTCGCGGGTGCCTGAAGCGTTGATGAAAGGATTCGGTCAGCCGCAGTTAGCGATGATGCTGCCGCTTGATGGACGTAAAAAATTAGTCAATGCCGAGCTCGAAAAAGTAAAACAGGCGTTAAGCGAGCAGGGCTATTATTTACAATTGCCGCCGCCGCCGGAAGATTTGCTGAAACAACATCTTTCTTCGGTAGGACAAAATACGTCGCCCGCTGACCGTTAAACGGTATTCGGCGCCGCGCCTGAATTCCATCATGATCTTAGGGGAAAATATGTATCAACATCGTAACTGGCAAGGCGCCTTGCTTGATTACCCGGTAAGTAAAGTGGTCTGCGTGGGCAGTAATTACGCAAATCACATCAAGGAGATGGGCAGCGCGACGCCGGAAGAACCCGTGCTTTTTATCAAGCCGGAAACCGCATTGTGTGATATTCGCCAGCCGCTGGCGATTCCGGCGGATATGGGGGCTGTTCATCATGAAGTTGAGCTTGCTGTGCTGATTGGCGCAACGCTCCGCCAGGCGACCGAAGATCATGTACGTAAAGCGATAGCCGGTTATGGCGTGGCGCTTGATTTAACCCTGCGCGATATTCAAGGGAAAATGAAAAAGGCCGGACAGCCCTGGGAAAAAGCCAAAGGTTTTGATAACGCATGTCCGATTTCAGGCTTCATCCCTGTCGCGGCCTTCTGCGGCGATCCGCAAAATACGGTTATCGGACTTAACGTTAATGGCGAGGTTCGCCAGCAAGGGTCGACCGCGGATATGATTCATCCTATTGTGCCCCTTATCGCCTATATGAGCCGCTATTTTACGC
Source organism: Salmonella enterica subsp. enterica serovar Typhimurium str. LT2 (assembly GCF_000006945.2). Taxonomy (GTDB): domain Bacteria; phylum Pseudomonadota; class Gammaproteobacteria; order Enterobacterales; family Enterobacteriaceae; genus Salmonella; species Salmonella enterica. Next base: position 1,911,068 of record NC_003197.2, on the reverse strand, counting down.
TCAAAGCCGGGGACGTGGTGCTAACCGGCACGCCGGCAGGCGTGGGGCCATTATTAAGCGGCGATGAGCTGGACATTCGTTTTAATGGCGAAACGTTGTCTACCCGCGTTCTGTAAAATCTGCTTGCCGCCTTCAGCGGCGGTAAAACTTGCATCTGCAGGCCAGACTGGTTATAAGGTGCAGCTTTAGTGCAATGGCGGATACTTTAATGAGCGATACACCTTTCTGGCAACGTAAAACCCTGGATGAAATGACCGATGCCGAGTGGGAGTCGCTGTGCGATGGCTGCGGTCAATGCTGCCTGCATAAGCTGATGGATGAAGATACAGATGAAATCTACTTCACCAACGTGGCGTGCAGGCAATTAAATATCAAAACGTGCCAGTGCCGTCATTATGAGCGCCGTTTTGAATTTGAACCCGACTGTATCAAACTCACTCGCGAAAACTTGCCAGACTTTGAATGGTTGCCGATGACCTGCGCCTACCGTTTGTTGGCGGAAGGTAAGCCCTTGCCGACGTGGCATCCGCTGCTGACTGGATCGAAAGCTGCTATGCATGGCGAGCGAATTTCTGTCCGTCATATCGCGGTTAAAGAATCTGAAGTACGGGACTGGCAGGATCATATTTTAAATAAACCGTCGTGGGCAGAATAAGTCTTCGGCAAAACGGCTGATTGTTTACAATTCTTTAATTTACGCTGGGCGGCCCCTGAAGCCAGGAATTGCGTGCAAATTCCGTCACCTGGCGTTATCACTGCCTTCTCTTCTTCCCTGACGCGCCTTGTCGCTGCGCTCGCGCACGTATGGCGGCGACTCTATACTTTCAAAGCAGTATATCGCTGCCTATCCTGAGGAGTTACCCCATGAATAACCAACCGTTGCGCGTTTCAAAGGATCAGCCCAGGAAGCCTGATAAGACACCCGAAGACGAAGGAAAAAATCCAAAGAAAAACCAAAAGTAGTGCTGTAGGGTATCTTTAATAACTATGGTTCGTTGGAGGCTTTATGTCTGAACGTCCTGATTTAGTCGATCCATTACCAGAGGATGAGCCGCTTCCTGGTGAAAATATTCCGGATACACCAGAGGGAGACGATCCTCTCGACCCGGATACCCAGAATGAGGTTGAAGATCCTCGTAGATAGCGTCTTGTGCTATTAACCAACCGCCTGATGCACCGTCTGTGCCAGGCGGTTTTTTACATCTTCTAAAGCGAAACATCCTGATAATCCTCAGAAAGATAGCCTATAATTTTTTGTACGTTAAAATAGTAGCGCGTCCATGACGACACTGTCTTATTGCGCTTAGCCGTTTGCGAGTTCAAAGGAGGAAATCAATGAACAGCGAAGAGTTGACACATAAAGCAGAAGAGGAAATCGCGGCACTCATTAGCAAAAAGGTTGCCGAACTACGGAAGAAAACCGGGCAAGAGGTTTCCGAAATAGAGTTCGCGCCGCGAGAAACGATGAAAGGGCTTGAGGGATACCACGTTAAAATTAAACTACTCTAGCGTTTAATTAGCGCCATTAATCACCTGGCTACTGGGCGGGACGCCGCCCAGTGGTGACTGGTTTACCGATGTCAGGCTTTTTTCTGTTGATACATTTCCTCGCCCTGATGGTCTTCCTCTACCCAAAAATGAATGTTGAACCGCGCATCATCGCTCAGCTCTACCCGATGCCAGTATTGCGGCGGACTGGTGGCGAATTGCCCGGCATTAATCACCACTTTCACTTCGGGTTCTGTCGCGGTTTCATTCGCAAAGCCATAGTAGGTCACGGTGCCTTCCATCACGCAGAGTTGTCCGAAAACGCCTGCCGCTGTGTTGTGATGAGAGAGCAGTGCCGCCGGAACATTCTCTTTGGTGAAAAAGGGGGTAGAGCGTTTAACTTTCCAGTTTGCCGGGATGCGTAAGTGGGACATAAGACATCTCCCTGATGTGGTGATTAAAAGATGTATTTAATATACACCTTTTAATCACTGGCAAACAACGCTTCGGGCAAAAAAAACGCTCCCGAAGGAGCGTGTGTATCAACGACCGAACAGGTCGCGTTTTTTAGGCTTAAATGCCTGGGCTATGACGACGGCTATCGCCACCACAAGGTAAGCGGCAAAGATCCCCAACAGCCATTGCGGCATCTCCAGCGTTAAAAACGACCACTGGCGTTCGGCGCAATCACCGGATGCCACAAACACCTGTGGCAGCCATTTACCCAACGGCAACCAGTCTGGAAAGCGCGCCATAAAGTCACAGGTCATGAACGGCGAGGGATGCAACTGAATCATCGTATGTTCATACGCCAGTTGTAGACCCCGCCAGGCGCTGTAAATCCAGATAACCATTGCCACGTATCGCAGCGGCGTTTTCGGCGCTATTGCGCCGACCAGACCCGCGCCCATCACGCCAAACAGGGCGCAACGTTCATAAATACATAGCACGCAAGGTTTAAGTAACATGACGTGCTGGAACCACAGCGCCACCATTTCCAGCGCCAGGGCGGTAAACGCCATCAGTAACCATGCGCCCCGACCCCGTGAGCACTGGTTTAAAAATCGCAACATAATAATTTCCCTGCAACATGCGTAGAGACCGCAGTGTAAACCAATTCAATTCGTGCGCCACTAGCGGGAAATGAAATAATGTGTAATTGGATAATTATCAGGCAAAAATCGGAGCCGGGCGGTGTATTGCCCGGCCAAACGTTACGAAAGCGTTGCTAACCATCCTGCCTGAGTCATCCATTCGGTGGCCGGCGCAAGAGTGAATTCGACGCACAGTAGCCCTATCAGGGTCAGTACGATAGTGTACGGTAACGCCATCCAGACCATACGGCCATAGGAGAGACGGATTAACGGCGCCAGCGCGGAGGTCAGCAGGAATAAGAATGCCGCCTGACCATTTGGCGTCGCTACCGATGGCAGGTTAGTACCGGTATTGATGGCCACGGCTAAAAGCTCAAACTGTTTTAAGCTGATAGCGCCGTTTTCCATTGCCGCCTTCGCTTCGTTGATATAAATGGTGCCGACAAAGACGTTATCTGAGATGGAAGACAACAGGCCGTTAAAGAGATAGAACAGCGTTAGCTGCGCGTGTTCAGAGGCTTGCAAGACGAACTGAATAATCGGCGCGAAAAGATGTTGATCGATAATAACCGCCACAATGGAGAAGAAAACGGTTAACAGCGCAGTAAACGGCAGCGACTCGGTAAACGCTTTGCCGATGGCGTGTTCATCGGTTACACCCGTTAACGCGGTGGCCAGAATAATGACCGACAGACCAATCAGTCCCACCTCCGCGAGATGGAGGGCGAGGGCGGTAACCAGCCAGACGCCAATAATCGCCTGGACTATGAGTTTAATTTTATCCTGGCGGGTGCGCTTCTTACGGCTTTGATCGTCGAATTGCTGTAAAACGTCGCGGACTTTTTCGGGCAACGTTTCGCCATAGCCAAACCAGCGCATTTTCTCGACCAGCATACAGGTTAACAGTCCACATACCAGTACCGGGACGGTGACAGGCGACATCCGCAAAAAGAAGTCGCCGAAATGCCAGCCAGCCGCTTTAGCGATGATCAGGTTTTGCGGCTCCCCGACCATGGTCATGACGCCGCCCAGCGCCGTCCCCACGCCTGCATGCATCATCAGGCTACGCAAGAATCCGCGGAATTGCTCCAGCACCGTTTTGTAATGCGGATCGATATGGCTGTCGTCCAGCATATCGTTCTCTTCGCCGCGCGATGAGGCCACACGATGGTAAATCCCGTAAAAACCGACGGCGACGCTGATCACCACCGCAACGACGGTAAGCGCGTCAAGGAAAGCCGACAAGAATGCGGCGGCGACGCAAAAGGCCAGCGACAGAACCATCTTCGAGCGGATACTGAGTAACAGACGGGTAAAAATAAACAGCAATAACTGCTTCATAAAGTAGATGCCTGCCACCATAAACATCAGCAGCAGCAAGACTTCCAGGTTGGCGGCAACCTCTTCACGTACATGGGCGGCGCTGGTCATACCGATGATAACGGCTTCAATGGCCAGTAACCCGCCGGGCAGCAGGGGGTAACACTTTAACGCCATCGCCAGAGTGAAGATAAACTCTGCCACCAGCAGCCAACCGGCAATAAAGGGATTAGCTAAGAAAATGAATGGGTTAACAATTAAAAAGACAAGTAGTGCCAGTTTGTACCAGTCGGGCGACTGGCCTAAAAAGTTGCGCCACATGGCGCGACCCCATGAGATCTCCATGAAATTTTTCCTTACCTAGAAAAATGAAATAGCGTTTTTATGTTTAAACACAGAGAGTAGCGAGCGCGACGAATGCAAGCAAGTCCTTAACGATATTGGCAGGCGATATCAGAAATGGTGCCTTGATCCCCTTTTTCTTCATTGCGTCCGCTATCAGGTGTTACGCCCGTCTGGTATGATGAGTGCAACTATGTTTTGCTGTGTAATGGAAATCTCACTATGGTCATTAAGGCGCAGAGCCCGGCGGGTTTCGCGGAAGAGTATATTATTGAAAGTATCTGGAATAACCGCTTTCCTCCTGGCACGATCTTACCGGCAGAACGAGAACTCTCCGAACTGATCGGCGTGACGCGCACGACATTACGCGAGGTGTTACAGCGGCTGGCGCGAGATGGCTGGCTGACCATTCAGCATGGCAAACCGACAAAGGTTAATAATTTTTGGGAAACGTCAGGGCTGAATATCCTTGAAACGCTGGCCCGCCTTGATCATGAAAGCGTTCCGCAACTGATCGACAATTTGTTGTCGGTGCGTACCAATATTTCTACTATCTTTATTCGTACCGCGTTGCGTCAACACCCGGATAAGGCGCAGGAAGTACTGGCCACTGCCCACGAAGTGGCCGACCATGCCGATGCATTCGCCGATCTGGACTATAACATCTTTCGTGGTCTGGCATTCGCCTCCGGCAATCCTATTTACGGCTTGATCCTGAACGGCATGAAAGGGTTATACACCCGCATTGGTCGCCACTATTTCGCCAATCCGGAAGCGCGCAGTCTGGCACTGGGTTTCTATCATAAATTATCGTCGTTATGCGAGCAGGGCGCGCACGACCAGGTGTATGAAACGGTGCGACGTTACGGGCATGACAGCGGCGAGATTTGGCATCGGATGCAGAAAAATCTGCCCGGCGATTTAGCGATTCAGGGACGATAATCCCGCGATGCCCGGTAAGCGCAAACACTACCGGGCAGCATCTCGATTACAGCATGTTCATGCGCGGCGGACAACGCTCCAGCAGTTCTACGCTGCCATCCTCATTTTGTTGCTCCAGCATCACATCAAAGCCCCATAACCGATGCACATGTTTCAGCACCTCTTTGCGGCCTTTATCCAGCGGTGCGCGGTTATGCGGGATATAACGCAACGTCAGCGATCTGTCGCCGCGTAAATCCACATTCCAGACCTGAATATTCGGCTCCAGATTGCTCAGGTTATACTGTGACGACAGTTTTGATCGAATCTCCCGATAACCTTCTTCGTTATGAATGGCGGAGATCTCCAGATAATTATGCCTGTCATCATCAAGTACCGTGAAGAAACGGAAATCACGCATCACTTTTGGCGACAGGAACTGGCTGATAAAGCTTTCATCTTTAAAATCGCGCATGGCGAAGTGCAGCGTTTCCAGCCAGTCGGAACCGGCAATATCCGGAAACCAGTATTTATCTTCATCCGTGGGGGACTGACAAATACGTTTGATATCCTGGAACATGGCAAAGCCGAGCGCATAGGGGTTAATTCCGCTATACCAGGGGCTATTATAGGGCGGCTGAAATACGACATTGGTATGGCTGTGTAAAAACTCCAGCATAAAGCGTTCCGTCACTTTGCCTTCATCATACAGATGGTTCAGGATGGTGTAGTGCCAGAAGGTCGCCCAGCCCTCGTTCATGACCTGCGTCTGTTTCTGCGGATAAAAATACTGGCTGACTTTACGCACGATGCGCAGAATTTCGCGCTGCCACGGCTCGAGCAACGGGGCGTTTTTCTCCATAAAATAGAGCAGGTTTTCCTGCGGTTCAGCGGGAAAGCGGCGTGCTTCGGCGACCGTTTTTTCTTCTTCGCGTTTTGGCAGCGTGCGCCACAGCATATTCACCTGGCTTTGTAGATACTCTTCCCGGCTTTTTTGTCGCGCTTTCTCTTCCTGCAACGAGATTTTCTGCGGGCGCTTATAGCGATCGACGCCGTAATTCATCAGCGCGTGGCAGGAGTCGAGCAGTTTTTCTACTTCATCCACTCCGTAGCGTTCTTCACAGCGGGTAATGTAATTTCGGGCGAAAATCAGGTAATCGACGATAGAGCTGGCATCCGTCCAGCTCCGGAAGAGATAATTATTTTTAAAAAAGGAGTTGTGGCCGTAACAGGCGTGCGCCATGACCAGCGCTTGCATGGTGATGGTGTTCTCTTCCATCAGGTAGGCAATGCAGGGATTAGAGTTGATCACAATTTCATAAGCCAGTCCTTGTTGACCATGCTTATACAGACGTTCCGTCTCAATGAACTTTTTGCCAAACGACCAGTGCGGATAGTTGATCGGCATCCCGACGCTGGAGTAGGCGTCCATCATCTGTTCGGAAGTGATGACTTCAATTTGGTGCGGGTAAGTATCCAGTTGGTAGAGCTTCGCCACGCGGTCTATCTCTGCCAGATAGACATCCAGCAGCTCAAATGTCCAGTCGGGTCCATCGCTCAAACGTGTGGTGTCCTTGTTCATGGAATCAATCATTGCCATTCGCGCACCCTCATTGTTGGCGACGCTCTCTGTATGGAGCGCCTCCTTTCAAGCATAGAACACCATGTTAAAAAACGACTTGATCGTGAAAACTTTTCTTTGCGGTTTCCTCCACATTGAACGGCAAAAAATCGGGTATTGGCATCATTTTATGCTGTATAGCCATGCCGCGTAGCAGGAGATCCCAAACCAGTGGGATCGCTTGTCTTTAGGGTATATGTGAAGCACGTCACCATAAAAAAGTCATATGTTGAATAATATTTTCATCTGGGTTATCAAGATGTAATCAGAAGATTGTTCTTTTACTATTAACGGAGTGGCTATGCGAGTTGTCATCCTGGGGAGTGGCGTAGTTGGCGTGACCAGCGCCTGGTACTTGAGTCAGGCGGGGCATGATGTCACCGTCATCGATCGCGAATCCGGCCCGGCGCAAGAAACCAGCGCGGCGAATGCCGGACAAATTTCACCGGGATATGCGGCGCCCTGGGCGGCCCCTGGCGTACCGCTGAAGGCGATAAAATGGATGTTCCAGCGCCATGCGCCGCTGGCGGTGCGTCTGGATGGCACTCCATTTCAACTGAAGTGGATGTGGCAAATGCTGCGTAACTGCGATACCCGGCATTATATGGAAAATAAAGGCCGCATGGTGCGCCTGGCGGAATATAGTCGCGACTGTCTGAAAACGCTACGCGCCGCGACCGGTATCGAATATGAAGGCCGCCAGGGGGGAACGCTACAACTCTTCCGCACCGCGCAACAGTATGAGAACGCCACCCGTGATATCGCCGTGCTGGAAGATGCCGGGGTGCCGTATCAGCTCCTGGAATCCAGCCGACTGGCGGAAGTTGAACCCGCTCTGGCTGAGGTTGCGCATAAATTAACCGGCGGACTGCGCTTACCGAATGATGAAACCGGGGACTGTCAGCTCTTTACCCAGCGTCTGGCGCGCATGGCGGAGCAGGCGGGCGTAACCTTTCGCTTTAATACTCCCGTGGAAAAATTACTGTACGAAAATGATCAGATTTACGGCGTGAAATGCGCCGATGAGATCATTAAAGCAGATGCGTATGTTATGGCGTTTGGATCGTATTCGACGGCGATGCTTAAAGGCATTGTTGATATCCCGGTGTATCCGCTGAAAGGCTATTCATTAACCATCCCAATCGTCGAGCCAGACGGCGCGCCAGTATCGACGATTCTTGATGAAACCTACAAAATCGCTATTACGCGTTTTGATAAGCGTATTCGCGTGGGGGGAATGGCGGAAATCGTGGGCTTTAATACCGACTTACTGCAACCGCGCCGCGAGACGCTGGAGATGGTTGTGCGCGATCTCTTTCCGCGCGGCGGTCATATTGAGCAGGCCACATTCTGGACCGGCCTGCGCCCCATGACGCCGGACGGCACGCCGGTAGTAGGACGCACCCGTTATAAAAATCTGTGGCTTAATACTGGACACGGCACCTTAGGCTGGACGATGGCCTGCGGTTCAGGCCAGTTGTTAAGCGATATCTTGTCGGGTCGCACGCCAGCGATACCCTACGACGATCTGAGCGTGGCGCGATACCGTTCCGATTTTACGCCCACCCCCCCGCAACGTTTGCATAGCGCGCATAACTGATAAAGGAAGTGAAATGACCCGCCCTATACAGGCCAGCCTTGATTTACAGGTAATGAAACAAAATTTGGCTATTGTGCGCCGGGCGGCCCCAGAGGCGCGCGTCTGGTCGGTAGTGAAAGCCAACGCCTACGGCCACGGTATTGAACGCGTCTGGAGCGCGCTGGGCGCCACAGATGGTTTCGCTATGCTCAACCTTGAAGAGGCGATTACCCTGCGTGAGCGCGGGTGGAAAGGGCCGATATTGATGCTGGAGGGGTTTTTCCATGCGCAAGACCTGGAGGCGTATGACACTTATCGGCTGACCACCTGCATCCACAGTAACTGGCAGTTGAAAGCGCTGCAAAATGCGCGGCTTAACGCGCCGCTGGATATCTATGTCAAAGTCAACAGCGGCATGAACCGACTCGGTTTTCAGCCTGAGCGGGCGCAGACCGTCTGGCAGCAATTGCGGGCAATGCGCAATGTCGGTGAAATGACCCTGATGTCACATTTTGCTCAGGCCGATCATCCGGAAGGTATCGGGGAGGCGATGAGGCGTATTGCGCTGGCGACGGAAGGTCTTCAGTGTGCATACTCGTTATCAAATTCGGCAGCGACGCTGTGGCATCCCCAGGCGCATTATGACTGGGTCAGGCCGGGCATTATTTTGTACGGCGCGTCGCCGTCAGGACAGTGGCGGGATATTGCCGATACCGGACTAAAACCTGTGATGACGCTGAGTAGCGAAATTATTGGCGTGCAGACGCTGAGCGCGGGTGAAAGGGTAGGCTATGGCGGAGGGTATTCTGTGACTCAGGAACAACGCATTGGCATCGTCGCGGCGGGTTATGCCGATGGCTATCCACGCCATGCGCCGACCGGGACGCCTGTGCTGGTGGACGGTATCCGTACCAGAACAGTAGGCACCGTTTCAATGGATATGCTGGCGGTGGATTTGACGCCGTGTCCGCAGGCGGGAATCGGCACGCCGGTTGAATTATGGGGCAAAGAAATTAAGGTCGATGATGTCGCTTCTGCGGCAGGCACGCTGGGCTATGAGCTACTGTGCGCCGTAGCGCCGCGTGTGCCGTTTGTGACAACGTAACCTAATTCAGGCTAAGGCGTCGACCGGTCCACTTGGGGGCGGGTCGACGTTGCCAGGCGACCTTATTCTGCTTCGTCTTCGGCGACGCGTACCCCAATCTTGCGTACCACGTTATCTTCTTTTTCAGCTACCGTCCAAATCATGCCGCCAAACTCCACCTGATCGCCGACGACCGGCGCAGCGCCCAGCAGCTGCTGTATGATTTCACCCAGAGTTTGTTGTTTATCCCGGTATTCCGTTCCTTCTTCCAGACCGTAGATAAGCGCCACGTCGGCGAATTTCGCATTCGCTTCGAGGATAAAATCGCCAAAGAAACGCTGATCTAACGAAACCGGCGGCGACTGGCTAAACAATTTGCCCAGCGCTGGCAGATCGCGCTCCCGGCCAATCACGCAGAGTACGTCGCCTTCCTGCAGGCGAGTGCTACCCGTGGGGTGAAACAGTTCATTATTGCGAAATAGCGCGGCAATGCGGGTTTCGTTCGGCATATGCAGGTCGCGCAACGCCGCGCCGACGCACCATTTGTCGGCGCTCAACTGATAAATGAATTGCTCCCACGGATTATCAGGATGGATGTCAAGCCCCACGCGCGATACTGGCCAGCCAACCGGAGGCACGACCACTTTGGCTCTCTTCGCCGCCCATGACAGCGATGTTCCCTGCAGGAGCAGCGACACCAGTACCACAAAGAAAGCGACATTAAAGAACAGGCGAGCGTTTTCAAGCCCGGCCATCATCGGGAAAACGGCGAGAATAATCGGCACCGCACCGCGCAGTCCGACCCAACTGATGAAAATGCGCTCCCGAAGATTGAAGCCGCGAAATGGCAGCAGGCCGGTAAACACCGACAGTGGGCGGGCGAAGAAAATCATCCAGATGGAGAGAATAAGCGCAGGGACGGCAATCGGCCACAGATCGGAAGGCGTCACCAGCAGCCCCAGAACCAGGAACATCGCGATCTGCGCCAGCCAGGCTAGTCCGTCAAAGTTTTGCAGGATGCCGTAACGGTTGCGAATCGGGCGGTTTCCTAACAGGAATCCGCACAGATAGACCGCGAGAATGCCGCTGCCTTCAAGCGCGGTCGTCAAAGCAAAAATCAGAATACCGCCGCTGAGCGCCAGCATCGGATACAGGCCGCTGGGCAGAGAAATACGGTTGATCATCTGCTGTAGCAGGTAACCGCCGCCCAGGCCAAAAACAATACCGAGACCGAACTGTTGGATAATATGGACGGCAAACATCCAGTCCAGGCCGGTTTCATGCTTCTGGATCATCTCAATTAATGTAATGGTCAGAAAAACGGCCATCGGGTCGTTACTTCCCGATTCGATCTCCAGCGTGGAGCCTACACGTTCGTTTAGCCCTTTGCCGCCAAGCAGAGAAAAGACCGCTGCGGCGTCAGTGGAACCGACTATCGCGCCGATAAGCAGACCTTCGATAAGATCCAGATGAAACAGCCAGGCGGCCATCATACCTGTTAACCCCGACGTGATCAGTACGCCGAGCGTCGCCAGCGACAGCGCGGGGCCCAGCGCTACCCGGAAAGAGCTGGCCTGGGTGCGCATTCCGCCATCGAGTAAAATAATCGCCAGCGCCAGGTTACTGACCATATAAGCGAAAGGATAATTATCGAAAGGAATACCGCCAATGCCATCCACACCCGCTAACATCCCGATGGCGAGGAAAATGACCAGAATCGGGATACCCAGTCGCGATGAGAATGAACTTAACAGGATACTGCTGGTTACAAGGATGGAACCTAAAATAAATAGACTAATAATTGTTGCAGCATCCAACGTTTTATATCTCCTGACTCACACGACTTCGTATTATTTAACATTAACATAATAACGGCCAGGGCAGCGTTTTACTTAGCCTGTCGGGGACTTTTTTTACAATTGCAGCGTAGGATGGCCAGATAAAGTGAGTTGAGTCCCCTGGCGCGTATTTTTAAGCATCGCGTTTGCCCCGATAGGGAGCGTTACCGTACGTTGTTCATGCCCGAAGTCGAGACCGGTAATCAGCGGAACGGACAGACGGGAACGTAAAAACGCGTAGACGCTCTCCAGAGAATAACCGGCGTCATACTCGTTGGGCGCCGCGCCGCTAAAGCTGCCGAGAACGATGGCGCTCTGGCGGTTTAAAATTCCGGCGTACTCCAGTTGCAAAAGCATACGCTCCACCCGGAAAGGATGCTCATTGACATCTTCCAGCACTAAAATTCCTTTATCGATAGTCGGCATCCAGGGCGTACCGATAAGGGAAATCAACATCGCCAGATTTCCGCCCCATAAGGTGCCCTGTGCGTCGCACTGAGGGCCGTCGCCTTGCCACTCTACGGTAAATTGCGCCTTGCGTAGCGCCAGCCAGAAATGTTGCTCGGTGAACGTATTCAGCGTTTCGGCGCCAAAATTTGCCGCCAGCATAGGACCGCTAAAGGTGATGACATTGGCCTGCGCCAGGAGTCCAGCCTGAATCGCCGTAAAATCGCTATGACCGCAAATCAGTAAGGGATCGCGCTGTTGCCGGGAGGCGAGCGCCTGCCAGTCGATACGATCCAACAAGCGGCTGGCGCCATAGCCGCCGCGAACCGGCATGACGATTGTATCCGGCGACGTTAGCGAGGCCAGCGAATTAACATCGGCCAGCCGTTCCGCGTCCGTACCGGCAAAACGCTGAAAGCGGCGACGAATCACCTCGTCATTCTCCACCTGATGACCCGCGTCAGTCAGGCGCTGAACGCCGCGTAACGCGGCCTGTTGGTTAATACAGTAGCCCGACGGGGCGATTAAATGAAACAGAGACATGGTAATTCCTTGCTGACAATAGAATGCAAATGTATATCATGCCGCATATATTAGGCGATGTCCCTCGTTGTGCGACGTTTCTGGATGCGCACCAGGGAGGCAACCTAAGTGCCTGGCCGGGGCGGTATGACCTCTTCGGCAGATAAGTTACGGCTATAAGGATAGATGACGTGAAATTAAGATGGTTTGCTTTTTTGGTAGTAATACTGGCTGGCTGTAGCTCAAAACAGGATTACAGGAATCCGCCGTGGAATGCCGAAGTGCCTGTAAAGCGTGCGATGCAGTGGATGCCCATCAGTGAAAAAGCCGGGGCGGCATGGGGGGTTGATCCGCATTTAATCACCGCGATTATCGCCATTGAATCCGGCGGCAACCCTAACGCGGTCAGTAAATCTAATGCGATTGGCCTGATGCAGTTAAAGGCGTCGACCTCCGGGCGCGACGTTTACCGTCGTATGGGCTGGCGTGGCGAACCGACCACCAGCGAGCTGAAAAACCCTGAGCGTAACATCTCAATGGGCGCGGCGTATCTGAGCATTCTGGAAAATGGGCCGCTGGCCGGCATCAAAGATCCGCAGGTGATGCAATATGCGCTGGTCGTCTCTTATGCTAACGGCGCAGGCGCGTTATTGCGTACTTTTTCATCCGACAGGAAGAAGGCGATAGAAAAAATTAACGATCTGGATGCGGACGAGTTTTTTGAACATGTTGTTGATAATCATCCCGCGCCGCAGGCGCCGCGCTATATCTGGAAGCTTCAGCAGGCGCTGGACGCCATGTAGTTTAGCGTGAAGATTATTCTCGCACTTTATTCGCTCTTTCTCGGGCCTCGCGCTCAAGCGAAAAAATAATCCGCTGCAACTCCCGCTCCACCGCCGGGCTAACGTTAAGGAAACGAAAGCTCAGGCGGGGAGTGGTGATCGTTTCATTTTTCCCATCAATCACCTTACGCTCGCTGATGGAGATAAGCTGGGCGTCAACGTGAAAAATCCCCCATTGCCCCATGTTCAGTTCAACCTGCGAAAAGCGTGCGCCTTCGATTAGTCCGTCGGGGATGGCGGATTCCAGTAGCGCGCCCATGCCGCCCAGGGAAAGATCAAACAGGCGAAAACGTAACGTACGGGTGTCCGGTAGCGTGGTGACGCCGTAATAAGGCGGATACAGCGGCGCGCCAATGCGAAAATACTCCCGGCGCTGGACAAACCACAGTGACGACGGCAGGGGCGTGATAAAGGCCGGCAGCCGCTGATATTCGCCTGTAACGAGTTGCGGCAACGTGAACTCGACTTTTGCGCCCTGCGTTTCTGCGATAATGGCTACCTGCCCGGCACGTAATACGGCGCTATTTTCGTATTCCTGGCTGCCGTAATCCACGATGAGTTTTTCCGGGTCTACCGCCAAAATTTTACTGATGAATTGACCATGCGCCCATGAAATACGCAGTGGAACCTGATTTTTATTTAAATCCCGTAGCACGCCTAATATCGCTAATGGATTTTTTTTCAGGAACTGCTCATTGTAACCACTCACACGAAATAACCCCTGATACGCAGACTATCGTTGGGTTATCGGCATCGGTAGAAAGAACTTAATAGCGATAAATAAATTTTTATGTCCGCGAGATAAATCAGTGTTCAGAAATGCGACGCTCGACTTTGCCTATACTTAAAACGTTTTTACTGGAAAGAGGGTTCGCAAATGGGAATTATCGCCTGGATTGTTTTTGGTTTGATTGCCGGCGTTATCGCCAAATTGCTTATGCCGGGGCGCGATGGCGGGGGATTTATCCTGACCTGTATTCTCGGTATCGTCGGGGCGGTCGTTGGCGGATGGCTGGCGACGATGTTTGGTATTGGCGGCAGTATCAGCGGCTTTAATCTGCACAGTTTCCTGGTCGCCGTGGTGGGCGCGATCGTGGTGCTGGTGATTTTCCGCCTTCTGCGACGCGGCTAACCGCTGCAGAACGTGTAAGCGTTGACCCGGTCAGCACCGGGTCAACCTACTATAAACACGCGTTACTGCGTCGCTGCAGACGGCGTTTTTGTCGGCGTTGCGCTTAACGATGCCGGACGAGTAGACGGTACGCTATCGCACGGTTTTTCCTGCGGACAAATCAGATCGAGCATTTTCAGCGTCACGCCGTTGGTCCAGCCAAAGCCGTCCTGAAGTGGATATTCGCCGCCGCCACCGCCGGTTCCGGTGCTGCTGACATCATTTTTTTCGACCAGTTTTTTCTCGCGATCGTAGGTGTGCTGCACATTGGTTAAAAAGCGCCAGGTGACTTCCATTGCCACGTCATCCTGCCCATAATTTTGCAATCCTTCGGCAGCGACCCATTGTAACGGCGCCCAGCCGTTTGGCGCATCCCATTGCTGTCCGCTTTTAACCGAGGTGGTAGCCAGCCCGCCAGGCTGTAGCAGATGCGCCTGGGCCGCCGCCGCCACTTTCGCGGCGCGATCTTTCGCGGCGGCGTTTACATAGAGCGGGAACAGCGCGGCAGCGGTGAGTTGGTCACGGATTTTATTGTTCTTCAGATCGTAGTCGGCATACCAACCCTCTTTGTTATTCCACAGATGCATTTCAATGGCTTTTTGCCGCGCGTTGGCCAGCGCGTCATAGTGCGAGGCTTTGGCCCGATCGCCCGCCGCAGCGCTGGCGCGGGCGAGGGTTTTCTCCAGTTGATACAGCAGAGCGTTAAGATCGACAGGGGCAATAGTGGTGGTACGAATGGTACTGAGCTGCTGCGGATTATCCATCCAGCGGGAGCTGAAATCCCAGCCGGAGGCGGCAGCAGAACGGAGGTCTCGATAGATCTCCGTTGCCGGGCGGTTGGGGTTGCTTTTGGCGGTAGCGATATCTTCAACCCAGGATTCAGGGCGGGGCGTATCCCGATCGTCCCAGTAGCGGTTGAGAACGCTGCCGTCTTCCAGTTTGACGACGCGTTGGTTTTGTTGCCCTGGCTGCAATGTCTCAACGCCCTCCATCCAGTAGGCGTACTCTTTTTGCAGTTGCGGCAGGTATTCTTTCAGCGCATCGTCACCTTCATGTTGCGCCAGTAACTCAACCATAAACGCAAAGAAAGGCGGCTGCGAACGACTCAGGTAGTAGGTACGGTTGCCGTTAGGAATATGCCCCCAGGCGTCAATTTCGTAACCAAAGTTCGCCACCATATCCGCCACCTTATCCCAGTGCCCGCTTTCCGCCAGCCCCAGCATCGTAAAGTAGCTGTCCCAGTAGTAAATCTCTCTGAATCGACCACCCGGCACGACATAGGATTCAGGCAACGGCAAGAGCGAGTCCCACTTTTCGACGTTTTTAGTTGAACGTGTCAGCACCGGCCACAGGCCATCAATATGTTCACGCAATGACTGCCCGGCAGGCGGGACATATTTTTCACCCGCTTTCGGCAGGGTGAAGTTAACATCAACAAAATGACGTAAATCGAAGCCGGACTGGTTCCGCTGCATACGATAATCCGCAAGAATCATGAGCGGATCGCTATTAGGTATGGCGTCAGCAAAGGTTTTCTGATCGGGGAAGAGTTTTGCATTCTGGACATCATTAAAGAGCGGGCCAAGCAAAATATCCGGCGGCTGCGGAGTTTCAGTGTCGGAAGACGGGTCTGCGGCAGTCGCCGAAAACGATGCAAACGTCAGCAGCGTCCCTGCCAGCGCCAGTTTTATGGCTTTCTGCAGTAGAACAGAACGGCGAATCTCTGGGGGTATCATCAAGTTATCTCCTTAGCGGTGAGCCAAAGCCAACGGCATTTACCATGACAAAACCTTAGTCTACGATGACCAGATACGCGTGATTGAACCGCTATTTTGCGAACAAACAGACATTTTATTGAGACAGAATTTATCGGCGCGCGCGTGGAAAACGGGGTATACAGACAAAAAATCCACGCCGGGACGTGGATTTTAGCGCAATGATTTGTCGCCTTAACCTGGATAGATACCGCGATCTTTACGGGCCAGCAGAATGCGCTCACAGGCGACAATATAGGCTGCGGTGCGCAGAGAGCAGGATTTCTCAGCCGCTTTCTCCCAGACATGGACAATCGCGTCGGTCATGATTTTGTCCATGCGCGCATTGATCTCTTCTTCGCTCCAGAAGAAGCTGGCCATATCTTGTACCCATTCGAAGTAGCTGACGGTTACGCCGCCTGCGTTACAGACCACGTCAGGCACCACAAGGATACCACGGCTGGCCAGAACATCATCAGCATCCGGATAGGTTGGGCCGTTAGCCCCTTCCAGCACCAGCTTACACGTCAGGGCTTCCGCGCGCTGACGAGTTATCTGACCTTCAAGCGCCGCCGGGATCAGAATATCCATCTCCAGACGCCAGAACGCATCGCTGGCGATAGTTTCCGCGCCCGGGAAACCGGCTATCTGTTTGTGTTCTGTCTGCCATGCCGTGAGCGCCTTCATGTCAATACCGGTGGCGTTAAACAGGGTCGCGGTATGATCCTGAATCGCCACGACACGGGCGCCAGCGCCTGCAAACAGACGCGCGGCTTCGCTGCCGACGTTACCAAAACCCTGAACCGCAACGCGAGCGCCTTCAACAGCAATATTCGCCCGACGTGCGGCTTCCAGCCCGCTGACGAAAACGCCGCGCCCCGTCGCTTTTTCACGGCCCAGCGAACCGCCAAGATGGATAGGCTTACCGGTGACGACGCCAGTGACCGTCGTGCCATGATTCATGGAATACGTATCCATCATCCAGGCCATCACTTTACCGTTGGTGCCGACATCCGGCGCAGGAATATCTTTCTGCGGCCCGATGATAATGCCGATCTCGCTGGTATAGCGGCGGGTCAAACGCTCCAGTTCACCTTCCGACAGCGAGAACGGATCGACGCGGATACCGCCTTTAGCGCCGCCGTATGGCAGGTTCAGCGCGGCACATTTGATGGTCATCCATGCTGACAGGGCCATCACTTCATTGAGATCAACGTCAGGATGGTAGCGAACACCGCCTTTACCCGGACCTCGGGAGAGGTTGTGCTGCACGCGATATCCTTCGAAATGACGAATAGTGCCATCATCCATTTGTACCGGAATATCGACGATCAGAGCGCGTTTTGGGTGGCGCAGAGTATCCACCCAGGGGGATAACTCGCCCAGATAAGGGGCCACACGCTCGATTTGTTGCAGGTAGGTATTCCAGGCAGATGTGCTGCTATCTGAAGCGTAAGATAACTTATCCATGATAAACCTTAGTGATAAAAGTAATATGTTCTTTAATTGACCGTGGTACATAGTAGATCACACCATGTAGCGATAAATTTAACACTTTTTTAAACAATTAACTCAGATCAAAAATGGCAGGCAGTTGGATTTTCGTTATGATTTTGGATGGGAAGTGGTTAACTATCCGCTATAAGAGGTGATATATTGCTAATTATGCAATTAATTGCTTAAATATGCGAAATATGTGCAAGGTGGCTATTTGTCATAATTATGACGCACCTCTAAAAGTAAACGTTATGATAACGACATGTATCAATGTTATGTCGTCCTGTCGGCGGGGAAACGTCTTCACCAGGCGCGTAAAAAGATAAAAATAACCGGAGTCAGACGGCGCTGACCCCGGTTTACCTCTTTATTGTTGACGCGACTCAAGCCATACCAGCGCCAGTGTCGACAGTGAGCACATCAGCAGAATGCCGACAAACCACAGTAAATACCACATCGCTCCCGCTCCCTAATAAAGTTCATGATCGTTGCGGCGGAGGGTCCCCAGGTTGATACGCCCCAACATTTTGTAATAGCTCCATAGCGTATAGAGCAGTACGATCGGCAGAAAAATCAGCACAATCACCAGCATGATTTCGAGCGTCATCTGGCTGGAGGTGCTGTCCCACACCGTCAGGCTGGAGAGAGGACTAACACTCGACGGCATCACAAAAGGAAATAGCGTTATGCCGGCGGTAAAGATGACGCAGGCCTGGGTCAGGGAAGCGAACAGAAATCCACGAATAGTCTGACCGCGAAGGCAGGCATAGAAAGCCAGAATCGGCAGGATCATACCGAGCAACGGGATGATGAGCAGTAGCGGCGAGCGTATAAAGTGGTTCATCCATGCGCCAGGGAGTATCGCCACGCCTTTTAAGAGCGGATTGGAAGGGCCGTTGGCATCCTGCGTGAGCAAGACAAAGCCATCAACGCCGGCCCACAGCCAGTAACCGGCCAGCAGGAAGCAGATCACGATCAGCAGCGCGCTGTAGCGGGTGGCCGACAGAGCCCGTTGACGAATAACGCCCTCCGTTTTCAACTGTAACCAGACGCCTCCTTGCATAATCACCAACGACAGACTCAATAATCCACACAGTAGGGCAAAGGGCGAGAGTAACTGCCAGAAGGTGCCAAAATAGTCAACATGAAGCTGCGGCGTGAAGGCAAACGGCACGCCTAAAAACAGGTTGCCGAACGCGATGCCGAATACGACTGGGGGAACCAGGCTGCCGATAACCAGACCGGTATCCCACAGCGCGCGCCAGCGGGCATTGGCGATTTTTCCCCGATAATCAAAGGCCAGCGGGCGAAAGAAGAGGGCACACAGCACCAGGATCATCGCCACATAAAAACCGGAAAACGCGGCGGCATAGACCCGTGGCCAGGCGGCGAATAATGCCCCGCCCGCGAGAATCAACCATACCTGGTTTCCTTCCCAGTGGGCGCCCACGCTATTGATCAATACCCGGCGTTCGTCATCGTTGCGCGCTATCAGCGGGAGCAGGCAACCGACACCCATATCAAACCCGTCAGTTACCATAAATGCCACCAGGATGACGCCGATCAGCAGCCACCAAATGAACCGCAACGTTTCATAATCCAACATGATTGTCTCCTTTATCCCTGTTGTTGCGCTTGTTGTTGATGTTGCATGGCGCTCGGCCCAAGACGCGCGTACTTCTGCATCAGATAGACTTCCGCGATTAAAAACAGGGTGTAAAGTCCGAGGATAAGTCCCATTGAGAAGGCCAGCTGGCCCGGCGTCAGCGCGGAGTGAGCGTACCAGGTCGGCAGAATGTCCTGAATCGCCCAGGGCTGACGGCCAAACTCCGTCATAAACCAACCGGCTTCAATGGCAATCCACGGTAACGGCAGGCTCCACAGCGTCATACGCAATACCCAGCGATGCTGGTCGATACGCATTCGCAGCGTCTGTATCAACGCAATCAACATCACCACTAACAGCAGCGAACCGCAGCCGACCATAATACGGAAACTCCAGAACACCGGCGCCACCTGAGGAATAGCGCCACGCTGGGCCGCACGATACTGCTCCGGCGTCACATGGTTCATATCCGGGGCATATTTCGCCAGCAGAATGCCGTACCCCAGATCGCCCTCAACGGCGTGAAACGCATTCAGTACCTGCGGCGAGCGATTGCCTTGCGCTATCTCCTTCATGAGTAACCAGGCCTCCCGGCCACGCTTCAGGCGCGGCAGAGCGTCGTCCATCAGGTTTTTTAACCCCGGAACCGGTGTATCCAGCGAATGGGTGGCCAGAATACCCAGCAGAGCAGGGATCTTCACGGCAAATGCATTACGCTCCTGTTCCTGCTGCGGCCAGGCAATCAGATGAAACGGCGCGGGCGCGGGTTCGGTTTGCCATTCGCCTTCCATCGCCGCCAGTTTCACCGGCTGAATTTGGGCGACTTCGTAGGCCGAACTGTCCCCCAGTTGCAGGGTTCCCAGAATGGCCAGGGTGCCGAATACTGAGCCGATAGCAAACGAGCGCAAGGCCACCTCACGCTCGCGGCCACGTAGCAGATACCAGGCGCTGATGGACATAATAAACATGGCGCCGGTGACATAACCGGACATGACGGTATGGACGAATTTCACCTGGCTCACCGGGTTAAAGACCAGATCGCTGAAGCTGCTCATTTCCATCCGTAACGTATCGATGTTGAAATGAGCGCCGGTAGGATACTGCATCCAGCCATTGGCATTCAGAATCCATAATGCTGAAATATTGGAGCCGAAGGCCACCAGCCAGGTGACCAGCAGGTGTTGGTATTTATTCAGCCGCTGCCAGCCGAAAAAGAACAGACCGACAAAAGTGGATTCGAGAAAAAAGGCCAGTAACGCTTCCATCGCCAGCGGCGCGCCGAAGATATCGCCCACATAGTTGGAATAGAGCGACCAGTTAGTCCCGAACTGAAACTCCATGGTCAGGCCGGTAGCCACACCGAGAGCAAAATTGATCCCGAAGAGCTTGCCCCAGAAACGCGTCATATCGCGGTAGACGGTTTTCCCCGTCACCACATAGATCGTCTCCATGACGGCCAGCAAAAAAATCAGCCCAAGCGTAAGAGGAACAAATAAAAAGTGATACAGCGCGGTCAGCGCAAACTGCCAGCGCGATAAGTCAATGACATCCCACATGCTAACTCCTGTAGGCAGAAAGAGAGTAAAAAGCTAATCAGTACCGGACTCCGGTGACGTTCCTGTTGAGAGCGCTAGCGCGTCTCCAGCCATCGGCAGACTTCATCCAGGCGCTGGCGCGAATCGGCCAGATCTTCCGGGGCCGCCAGTACCAGCTCCGGCAAAGGACAAATCTCATAGCTATCGAGCAACGGCCCTTTAAGGGCGTCCAGACAGCGCACATGCCAGAGATGGCGCAATGCTGTGGCGTTGATTTGGCTTTCGCCATACCCGGAGATGCGAATCTGGATGTTCCCGTGTCCGCATAAACGCGCCAGAAAAAGACGATCGGCCTCGCTGAGCGGCAGTTGGGTCAAATTGATGCTGTGTGGTTGCAACGCCGGATCGCGTACGTGCGCCAATAATTCATGGGCCAGCGGCAGTCCATTCATCAGGCCAGCGACAGGCGGAGGCAGCAGAGAGTCGTCAGGCAGCGTATCGGCAGTCGCCGCTTGCCATAATGTCAGGGGCGCGCTACCCGCTTCCAGACGATCCGTCAGCAGACGTCGGTTATGCAGATGGCGTACCCGCCACAGGCCGCAGAAGATGGTCTCCTGGATCTCGCTTTCACTCCCGTCCGGATGCTGAATGCGTACCGAGACTTCGCCTTCGCCCAATAGCGTATTGAGGAATGAGAGATCATCGGCATTCAGGGGAGATAACTCCCATCCCAGCACGTCGCCGACTTCCGGGATGCGCCGGGCAAGCTGACCTCGCAGATCGGTCAACAATGCCATCACCGCCGGGCTGTGAGCGCAGCGCTCCAGCGCCGCCATACTTGGGTCGCCATTGACCTGACAGGTGAGCGGTAAGGGATTCATCGAGAAACTGGCGTCATCAGGCTGCGTACCTGGCCCCAGCAGATGAAAAAAGGCGTTGCTCATTGTACTGTCTCCTGCGCTGCGGGAGTGTCAACTATCGAACGCATCAGCGTGAGCAGTTCAGCCCAGGGATGAATGCCGCTGAGCGCGCCGCGTAGCTTGCCGTCTGTAAAAACCAACGTCGCCGGAAACCGACGTACATTAAAGCGATCGCCGATAGCTTCGCTTTGTTCAAGGTCGGCCACCGCCACCTGCCAGTCAAACTGCGGGAACTCACGCAGGAGTTCGGCAATCATCACCGGGTTATCGCTGACTTCCGGCGTACGCCGCGGATCGCTACTTAACAGGATGACGCCATCTCCAACCCGTTTGATCCAGTCGTCTACCGTAGAAGCCTCTACCGGTTGCCATCCACGGGTTAACAGGCGTTGCCATAGCGCAGAGAACGGGGTGTCATTCGCCACTTCTTTTGCCCTCCAGACGTGTCTGATACTGACGTATGCGCACTCCCTCATAATTTTCCATCGACAGGCATTTATAGTTCAGGCAGCGTGCGACCTCATTTGCCTGCGGCACGATCCCCCAGGCGGCCAGTTGCGCCAGGGCGGCCTGTTCTGCCGCCGGTAGCTGGCTGCGAGCTATTTCGCTCAGGCTACCGCCGTAGTCGTCCAGTAGCGCCGGTTGCAGGCCGACCAGCGCAATGTGACAGGGCAGATGCCCGCGGATGTCGGCCAGCGCCAGAACTTCGGAAAAACTGTTTTGATGCAGGCTCATTTTTTTGGCGCTGAGATACGCGGGGATTTTCTCGCCGGCATAGGTTCGCAGGCTGCCCGGCGCCAGGCCGTAATCGATCGCGTCAAGGAGCAGGAGATGGCTGGCTTGCTCAACATAACCTAACAGGTTTAGCCCTTGCGTACCGCCGTCCACAATTTCTACCTCTTCAGGCCAGTGATATCGGGCATACAAACGCTCCGCGACCCGGATACCGAATCCTTCATCGGCCCACAGCAGGTTTCCTAACCCCATCACCACTACGCGTTGCGCATTCATGAGGGCTCCTTGTCGTGCGGTTTGGGGAATTTATGGCTGCGATAGCCATTGATCATGGTGGAGATCACCGTATCGTCGGACATAATGTCTTCCCGGATAGCGAGGTAAACGTGCCCGACGATGAAGGCGGCGATCAGCCACATGCCCAGTCGGTGCCAACTGTGAATATCGATGGAGTTGCCGCCGGTCCAGTAGAAAAATTCAACCACATAGCGGAACGGCGCAAAGATGGCGTACTGGCTATGCTCGCCAAACAGAGCGAAACCGGTGAGGATCATAAATACCGACAACAGGAAATAGCCGAACATCGCGGCCTGCGCGACAGGGTTATGTCCGATGTCGCTCCCCGGTTTTTTCTCCAGAAACAGATACCAGCGGACCACGGTGAAAGCGCCTTGCCACCAACTACGACGCCAGACCGGGACAATAAACAGCTCTCGTGAATAGCGGTTGCCGACACAGGCCCAATAAATTCGCCCCAGCAGTAACACGGTAAAGATCATCGCGGCGGCAAAGTGGATCAGCCGGATATAGCCCATGTAAAACAGATAGGTCGCCTCGCCACTCACCGACGGCAAGGGCCGGCCAATGAAGTAGCCTGTTACCATCAGTACCAACATGCAGGCCACCGTTAGCCAGTGCCACAGGCGTACCGGCGCTTCAAACACATAGTGGCTGACGGCAGTATCACGCGCCTCCCCGACGCGTGGAGATAGCTTTCCAGTCATCGTTCTTTTCCTTAACGCTTAGCGTACCTGGACGGCAATCAGTTCGCTGCCGTCGTCGCCGAGCACGTGGGTTGAACAGGCGAGGCAGGGGTCGAAGCTGTGCAGCGTCCTCAGGATTTCTAACGGTTGGTCGGGAATCGCCATTTGCGTTCCCATCAATGCCGCTTCATAGGCGCCGATCTGTTTTTTAGGATCGCGCGGGCTGGCGTTCCAGGTGGTGGGGACCACGCACTGATAGAGTTCAATCTTCTGATCGCGGATTGACGCCCAGTGTCCCAACGCTCCACGAGGCGCTTCGGTAAAACCGATGCCGCGGCAGTGCTGCGGCCAACTGGCCGGTTCCCATTTCTCGGTATTGGCGGTGGCCAGGTCGCCGTTTTTCAGGTTGGTCATAAGCCTGTCGAAAAAATACTGCAGCTTACCGACGGCCCATTGCGCTTCGTGCGCGCGGCATAAAATACGGCCAAGCGTAGACTGGATACCGGAGAGCGGCAGTTTAAGGGCAGACATCATGCGATCTACCGACTCTATGGTGGCGGCATCCCCTTTGTGATACGCGATAAGCGTTCGGGCAAGCGGGCCGACTTCCATGGCATGACCCCGCCAGCGCGGCGCTTTAATCCAGGAGTAGCGTTCCTGCTCGTTGAGCTGCTGGATATGCGTATCGCTGCCTTTGACATCACCCGGGTTGTACCAGGGATCGGTAATGCCGTCAAAAGGATGACGGCCCAGCCGATCGTCCGGATAGCGGTACCAGGCGTGATCCACAAACTCCTGTATCTGCTGCGGATCGGCCAAATCTACCGGCATAACATTTTTAAAATCGCCATTGATCACCGCGCCGCCCGGCATTAACAGGCTTTGCTGGCTGAAGTCGTTGGCAATGTCCGGAAATGCGCCGTAGCTCAGCACGCATTTATCCGACAGACCGGTGCCAATTTGACTCCATGCTTTATTGAACTGGCCGATAGCCAGCGCGTCCGGAACCATCACGTTGTTAATAAAGTCGGCGGTGCGGGTGATGATCGACTGCACCAGGTTGAGGCGCTCCATATTGATAGCCCCGACCGCGCCGCTTTGATCGAGATTGATCGCGCACGGCATCCCGCCAACGATCCAGTTAGGATGGGGGTTCTTACCGCCAAATATGGTATGGATTTTGACGATCTCGCGCTGGAAGTCGAGGGCTTCAAGATAGTGGGCAAAGCCCATCAGATTAGCCTCTGGCGACAATTTGTACTGTGGATGTCCCCAATAGCCGTTACGGAATATCCCAAGCTGACCGCCATCGACAAATTTCTTTAATCGATTTTGTACGTCAAAGAAGTAGCCCGGCGATGACATCGGCCAGGCGGAAAGGCTTTGCGCCAACTGCGAGGTGGCGCGCGGATCGGCTTTCAGCGCATTCAGAACATCAATCCAGTCCATACCGGCTAACTGATAAAAATGGACCAGATGATCGTGACACCACAACGTAGCCAGCATGATGTTACGTATAATATTGGCGTTATCCGGCACCTGGATACCAATCGCATCTTCGATAGCGTACACCGATGCCAGAGCATGTACCCCGGTACATACACCACAAATACGTTCAACAAACGCCCAGGCGTCACGCGGGTCACGGCCTTGCAGAATGATCTCCAGCCCGCGGAACATTGTGCCGCAGGAAACGGCATTGGTAATGACGTTTTGCTCATCAATGTTCACTTCGCAGCGCATATGCCCTTCGATGCGGGTAATCGGGTCCACGATCAGACGACGGCCGGCGTCGTTAACGGTATAACCCTGGGTTTGATACTGGTTACTCATGCCTGTTTATCCTCATTGTCCGGCTGTTGTTCGGCTTGCGCTAACTGTTGTTTGTGGCGTTTACGTTGGTTGAGCGCGCTGGCGACAGCGTGACCGCCAACGCCCGCCGCGACCACGCCCAGCGCGGTCAGCCCCACCGTATCGGCGGTTGAATGGGTACCCATCTGGGGAATATCCACCACGCGGCTATAAAACGAGCCGCGATCCCAGAAACCATTTTCTGAGCATCCCAGACATCCGTGACCGGACTGGATAGGAAAGGAGACGCCGTCATTCCAGCGTGTGGAGGAGCAGGCGTTATAGGTGGTTGGCCCTTTACAGCCCATCTTGTACAGGCAGTATCCCTTGCGGGCGGCGTCATCATCCCAGCTCTCGACAAATTCACCGGCGTCAAAATGGGCGCGGCGGTAGCATTTATCGTGGATACGCTGACCATAGAACATCAGTGGACGGCCCATGCGATCGAGTTCCGGCAGACGATCAAACGTCACCATATAGGTGATAATGGCGCTCATGACATCCGGGATTGGCGGACATCCAGGGACTTTCACGATCGGCTTGTCGGTGATCACTTTATCGATAGGCGTTGCCTGGGTCGGATTGGGGCGGGCGGCCTGGACGCAACCCCAGGAGGCGCAGTTTCCCCAGGCGATAATAGCGCTGGCGCCCGCGGCGGCTTTCTTCAGTTTTTCAATAAACGGGCGGCCACCGCTGATACAGAACATTCCTTGCTCTCCTAACGGCGGATTGCCTTCCACCGCCAGAATGTATTTCCCGGCGTAGCGAGTGGTAATATCGTCAAAGACTTCTTCGGCCTGTGCGCCGGCGGCGGCCATCAGGGTGTCGTCATAATCAAGGGAAATCAGCGAGAGGATCACATCTTTGGCTAGCGGGTGCGAGGAACGGATAAAGGATTCGGTACAGCAGGTGCATTCCAGTCCATGAATCCAGACCACCGGAATTCGCGGTTTATTCTCCAGCGCCCAGGCGATCTTTGGCGTCATTCCGGCGCCCAGTCCCAGCGATGTGGCGGCAAGGCTACAGAATTTGAGAAAGCTGCGTCGGGTCACTCCCTTACGACGCATGGCTTGATAAAAGGTCTCCTCGTTATTCATAACGCGTATTTTTTCTCCTTTTTGCACCACGCTCCGCCAGGGGCATAAGGCGCTTTTGCGGGTCCGTTGACGTTCCGCCAGCAAGGTAAATCATTGTGTTACGCGCGAGCGCGGAAACGAGCCCGATTCACTTTGCACCGGCGTATACCGCCAGAAATAATGTGAAAAAAGCGTATCGGATTAACGATAAGAAACAATGTGAAGTGTGTGGGTATAGCTTATAGCGGTATATTTATACCCATTATCGGTTTTTCGGCGAAAGGGCCGTAGCGGGGAAGGGCGGTTGAGCTTGTTCCAGGATGAGGTTTTTAGCGAGTGACCTCGGGTAGATTTAGCCTGTTCTCGCCATTTCAGGGATGCGTAAGTTGATGCAAAAGGGGGGAGGATTTGAGGTCATCGTTAAAAGAAGCATACTTCGTGATGATTTTTATATAAAATAGTGATGCTGGTTTTAAAGGAATGCAAAAAAGAGACTGTTTGAAAGAGGGCGTCCCATGAAAAATAACATCAGATTTGACTTATCCGATTATTTGATTCATTTTTTTCGGGACGTTAATTTAGAGACCGGTAGCCATATTTATTTGCCTGAGCACTGTGGTTTTAATAATCAGCACCACGCATGTTTCATTGATGCTAAATATTTACTTCGATTATCTTTACGCAGTCATAAAATTTTCTCGTCCTGGTCATACCGAAATGGGCAACGAACCGTATATGGTGACTCCCCGGTGGTATGCTTTACAGATATGCCGATTGCAGCTTATTTAGAGACTGGTGTTCGCCGATTAGAACGAAATGAAAAAATCGGTTTATATGCAATCGTTTTACCTAAAGAGCAAATGTTTAATTATGGGGCAAGGCCAGTCATATATGGGTTGGATCAGCATAACAATGCTCGATGCTCGCAAGGCAGAAACGGGGAACGTATTCTTGATGAAACGGCTCTTCCTTTGATTGAACAATATAGATATGTTACTTATGTTCCAGGTAAGATTGACTGGACACATGAACGTGAATGGCGATGGCCATATCGTGGCGATATTAATAATTTCCTTAATCATATTAAAGAGTATGGTATTCCGGAAAACATTGAAAGTACCCCAGGATTTGATTTTAGATCAAGCGAAATAAGTGGTGCGGGGATAATCGTCCCGTTTGCAGAAGATATCCCTACCGTAGCTCACGATATTTTAACTTTAATTGACCGGGGTGTCATTGGAAGAAATACTTTCAAATTCATTATAGCTGTAGAGAGTTTACAATCATGGACCCAGCTCTCGGAACCGGGTGCGTTACTGTCCTGTATTAATGACAATACTTTCGAATTTGAATCTTTTTTTGATTTATCTGCATCTAAAGTAAAAAATTATGCTGACTCTATCAATGATTATGTAAGTGAATTATATTCAAAAAAAGATTTTTTAAATGATAGTTATGCAATGGAATTTGGAAATGCCTGGGTCTGGATTCATGATAACCAATCCCAGGTGGTACGGGCGTTACTGCAGGCTGGAATGATCAAGGTTAATAAAGAAGGGCGGTACTTATTAGATGTTAATTTGGCTTCTGTCGATTGGCCATTAAGAAGAAAAGAGGCTTTCGCAAGTCATGTTGCGGGATGGCTCAAACATCGTTTTGATATCGAAGCGGGAAGGTATTCCGTTCGGGGAAAAGATGATTATGATGCGATCCCAAGTTATGAGACGCCGCTAAAGGATCAGCATCCTTTTTATAACCATACAGTGAATGTCGACTGGTAATTAAGAAAAGAACTTACCCTGTTAGCTCTGCGTTAATTGAGCCTGTCAGTATGAGTTGAGATATTATGAAATAAAAAATCCACGCGGCTGCGTGGATTTTATGACTTTCTTTGCCTCTTATGAGATTCAGCAAAACCTCACGAGACAACAAATTTTATTTAGACGTTGAACAGGAAGTTCATTATATCGCCATCTTTAACGATATAATCTTTGCCTTCCGCTCGCATCTTACCGGCTTCTTTCGCGCCTTGTTCACCTTTATAGGTAATAAAGTCGTCAAAAGCGATAGTTTGGGCGCGGATAAAGCCTTTTTCGAAGTCGGTATGGATTTTACCTGCTGCCTGCGGCGCGGTTGCGCCAACCGGAATAGTCCATGCGCGAACCTCTTTCACCCCGGCGGTGAAGTAGGTCTGGAGGTTCAGCAGGCGATAACCAGCGCGAATAACGCGGTTCAGCCCCGGCTCTTCCAGACCCAGTTCAGCCATAAATTCGTCGCGCTCGTCATCATCCAGCTCAGCAATATCAGCTTCGACGGCGGCACACACCGGAACCACGACCGAACCTTCTTTGGCGGCGATTTCGCGAACCTGGTCCAGATACGGGTTATTTTCAAAACCGTCTTCATTGACGTTAGCGATATACATTGTCGGCTTCAGCGTCAGGAAGCTTAAATAACGGATAGCCGCTTTATCTTCGTCCGTCAGGTCCAGCGAACGCAGCATCCCCGCTTCGGCCAGGTGCGGCAGGCATTTTTCCAGCGCGGCCAGTTCCGCTTTGGCGTCTTTATCGCCGCCTTTGGCTTTCTTCTGTACGCGATGGATAGCGCGCTCGCAGGTATCGAGGTCAGCCAGCGCCAGTTCGGTATTGATAACATCAATATCTTCTGCCGGGTTTACTTTACCCGCCACATGGATGATATTGTCGTTCTCAAAGCAGCGAACCACGTGACCGATAGCTTCAGTTTCACGGATATTGGTCAGGAACTGGTTACCCAACCCTTCGCCTTTGGACGCGCCTTTTACCAGACCGGCGATATCCACGAACTCCATCGTGGTTGGTAGAATGCGTTGCGGTTTAACAATCTCAGCCAACTGGTCCAGACGCGGATCGGGCATCGGCACGACACCGGTATTCGGTTCGATAGTGCAGAACGGAAAGTTTGCCGCTTCAATACCGGCTTTTGTCAGCGCGTTGAACAGGGTGGATTTCCCGACGTTGGGCAGACCGACGATACCGCATTTGAATCCCATGATTTAACTCACCTTAATATCTTAATAATCAACCTGTTATAGAAAACAGATTGCAGAAATGGAAATAACTTCGCCTATTATACACGGCGTGCGGCAAAAATGCCGCACATCACTGGTTATTGCGCCTTAAAGGTATGCAAACGGCTTGTTGCTTTGGCCAGACCCTCTTTGAACCACAATTCCGTACAGCGTGCCGCTTCGTCAATGGCCTCATCAATTAATTTTTGTTCAGAAACAGGGGGTTTACCCAGCACGAAACCAACAACTTTATTTTTATCGCCTGGATGACCAATTCCAACGCGTAATCGGTGAAAGTTGGGATTATTGCCCAGCTTGCTGATGATGTCTTTCAGACCATTGTGGCCGCCGTGGCCGCCGCCAAGTTTAAATTTCGCGACGCCCGGAGGGAGATCCAGCTCGTCGTGAGCGACCAAAATTTCGTCCGGCTGAATACGGTAAAAACTGGCCATTGCGCCAACTGCTTTACCACTGAGGTTCATGAACGTGGTGGGTACCAGCAGGCGAACATCTTCCCCTTCCAGCGTGATGCGTGAGGTATAGCCAAAGAATTTAGGCTCTTCACGCAACGGCGCGCGCAGGCGCTCCGCCAGTAAATCGACGTACCATGCGCCTGCATTGTGTCGCGTCGCGGCATATTCCGCACCGGGATTCGCCAGACCAACAATCAATTTAATTGCCACGTTTTTTGTCCTGAGTAGATCCATAACTGGCGCGTAGTTTACTGTCTGTCTGCCCGCTTGACAAAACACAGCGACACTCTGAAGTAAATTAAATAATTGCCAGCATTGATTATTAAAAATGTAAACTGTTCAGTGTGTTATTTGTAAAGTTTTGTTAAATGAAACTTTACATTTGTGATCGCACCCGCACTTACAAACGAAAGTGTTGTCTATACTTTACACATAAAGTTTAGGGGGATTTCCTAAAAACAACCCAAAAGTTCCGGAGGTGACATATGAAACGCAAAAACGCTTCGTTATTCGGTAACGTGCTGATGGGGTTGGGGCTGGTCGTGATGGTTGTCGGCGTGGGTTACTCTATTTTAAACCAACTGCCGCAGTTTAATTTGCCGCAATTTTTTGCGCATGGCGCAATACTGAGCATTTTTGTCGGTGCAGTTCTTTGGCTGGCGGGGGCTCGTGTAGGGGGGCATGAGCAGGTGAGCGACAAATATTGGTGGGTACGTCACTATGACAAACGTTGCCGCCGTAACGACAATCGTCGTCATAGCTAACCGGTTCAGGCCCGGTAAGCGTTATCGCCACCGGGCATTGTCCATTAACTGAGTAAATCCGCTAACGCCTCCGTCCTGTTCGGGAAGAAGGTCAGACGCCCAGGAATAGGTTTGATACCGGCACGCGCCATTGTGCGCAGCGGTTGGAACTCCAGGTTACTGATACGCAATTCGCAACCTTCCGGCAGACGCTTCACAAAACGCTGAAAAGCATCAAGCCCGCCTGCATCCAGCACTGGTACTGCGTCCCATTTCAGAACGACGATACGTTTGCCCTTAATACGTGACTCAAGGTCGGTAAACAGCCCTTCCGCCGCGGCGAAAAAGAGCGGACCGATAACACGCAGCACCAGCACATCATCAGGCACATCGACATTGACCGGCGCAAGTCTAGTCATACGCGCAATACGGCGCATAAACAGCAGGGAAGCAAGGACAATCCCCACGCTGATGGCGATGACCATATCAAACAGAACCGTTAATGACATGCACAGCAGCATAACGATAATGTCGTCTTTCGGCGCATGGCGTAACAGATCCACCACTTTATGGGCTTCACTCATATTCCATGCCACCATCAGCAGTAGCGCCGCCATCGCGGAAAGCGGCAGCCAGGAGAGTAGCGGGGCCAAGACCAGTAGCGCCAGAATGACCAGGATAGCGTGAATTACCGCCGAGATGGGAGAGGTCGCGCCAGCGCGGACGTTGGCGGCAGAGCGGGCAATCGCGGCGGTGGCGGTGATGCCGCCAAAGAACGGCGCGACCATATTCCCCAGCCCCTGGCCGATAAGTTCGCTGTTAGCTTTATGTTTGGTGCCGGTCATGCCGTCCAGCACGACGGCGCAGAGCAATGATTCGATTGCCCCCAGCATTGCCATCGAGAAGGCCGCTGGCAGCAGCGCGCGCAGTGAATCCCAGCTTAGCGTGAAATCGGAGCCAGGAAGACTCCACGGCAGCATCAGTTGCGGCAGGAGCTGCGGGATGCCGTTGCCCTGAGTGCCGTCAGCCAGAACATAATGGAACTGTGAGCCGATAGTCGCCACATTGCCGCCCAGCAGATTAACGATCCCCATCACGGCGCAACCAGCCAGCAGCGCGGGAAGATGTCCTGGCAGACGAATACCGAGACGCGGCCAGAAAATCAACGTTCCCAGCGTTACCACGCCAATGGCGGCATCGCCAATATTGACGGTGGGCAACGCCATAAACAGCGCGCCGACTTTCTGCAAATAGTGCTCTGGCACATGGGCCATCTGCAGACCAAGAAAATCTTTAATCTGCATGGTACCGATGGTAATACCAATCCCTGAGGTAAAACCCAACGTGACCGACACCGGGATATATTCAATCAATCGCCCCAGTCTCGCCAGGCCGAAAAGGATCAGGAAGAAGCCCGACATCAGCGTGGCGACCAGTAGGCCCGCCAGACCAAACTGTTGCGATACCGGATACAAAATCACCACAAACGCGGCGGTAGGGCCGGAAACGCTAAAGCGCGAGCCGCCGGTTAGCGCGATCACGATCCCGGCGACAGCGGAGGTATAGAGGCCATACTGCGGCGCAACGCCACTGCCAATTGCCAGCGCCATCGCCAGCGGGATAGCAATAATCCCGACGGTGATCCCGGCTATCACATCACGGGTGAACCGGGAGGCGGTATATTTTTCTTTCCAGCAAGCATCGATGAGAGCGCGGAAAGGCATCACATGTGAGGAAAATAATTTGTTCACAATAATGTTTCATCCATGAGCGCATCATCTGTCAACTAAATGGCAGGTGAAGGAGGCATAAGTCATACAAAAGGGTGTTACAGACAAAAAAACCCGCCGCAGCGGGTTTCAGATCCGGGTTCGATCAATGCTCGAACATGGCGGAAATCGATTCTTCGTTGCTGATACGGCGAATCGCTTCGGCCAGCATACCTGACAGGGTCAAGGTACGCACGTTCGGCAGCGCTTTGATTTCGTCGGTCAGCGGAATGGTGTCGCAGACAACGACTTCATCAATGACGGAGTTGCGCAGGTTGTTTGCCGCATTGCCTGAGAAGATCGGGTGCGTCGCGTAGGCAAACACGCGTTTAGCGCCACGTTCTTTCAATGCTTCTGCTGCTTTGCACAGAGTACCGCCGGTATCGATCATATCATCAACCAGCACGCAGTCACGGCCAGCGACGTCGCCGATGATGTGCATCACCTGAGAAACGTTCGCGCGCGGACGACGTTTATCAATGATAGCCATATCGGTATCGTTCAGCAGCTTAGCGATAGCGCGGGCACGAACCACGCCGCCAATATCCGGGGAAACCACGATCGGGTTATCCAGATTCAGTTGCAGCATATCTTCGAGCAGGATTGGGCTACCGAACACGTTATCAACCGGAACGTCAAAGAAGCCCTGGATCTGTTCAGCATGCAGATCTACGGTGAGAACGCGGTCAACGCCGACGCTGGACAGGAAGTCAGCGACAACTTTTGCGGTAATCGGCACACGGGCGGAACGTACGCGACGGTCCTGACGTGCATAGCCAAAGTAGGGGATAACGGCGGTGATACGACCTGCGGAAGCACGACGCAGGGCATCAACCATAACGACCAATTCCATCAGGTTGTCGTTGGTTGGGGCACAAGTGGACTGGATGATGAAAATATCACCACCGCGTACATTTTCGTTGATTTGTACGCTGACTTCGCCGTCGCTAAAGCGACCTACGGCGGCGTCGCCGAGAGAAGTGTACAGGCGGTTGGCAATACGTTGTGCTAGTTCCGGGGTAGCGTTACCAGCAAAAAGCTTCATATCAGGCACGAGAAGAACCTCAGGCATGCGTCCATTGGTGGAAAGAATCTGCCGAAAACTGTGCGGGCCAGGCAAAATCCTATCCAGGCGGTGTATTAAAGAGCGCGATGCAACGTCTGGAACAAGGTGACGTTGTCACCGAAGCTCAGCTTGCCCGGCTTACTCGTCTTCATTCACGTTTCATGTGCGCTGGTATCGATGCCTCACACCGGTCAAATACGGCATATATGACCGGCGACTCGTCATTTCGCCATCTTCCTGAAACCCGAATGCGTTAGAGTAACTCTCGATGCAATGGGGAGAGGTTGACACCCTTCGCCACAAAAGCATTGAGCCATTCCGGGGCTTGCTCAAGCACCTGGCGAGCACAAGACTCTGTATCGAATTCAGCAAAGACACAGGCCCCTGTCCCAGTCAGGCGCGACGGCGCGTATTCTAACAGCCAGGAAAGCGCCGCATCAACCTCGCGAAAACGTTTTCTTGCGATAACCTCGCAATCATTGCTGAATTCACATTTTAGTAACGTATCTATTGACCTTTTTGGCGTATTACGCGGCAATTGAGGATCTTTAAAGATAACCGGTGTGGGAATGCTTACGCCAGGGTGCGCGACCAGATACCATTTTTCCGGCGGATTCACCGGCGTTAATATTTCGCCTACGCCTTCGGCAAACGCGGCGTGGCCACGAACAAAGACCGGGACGTCGGCGCCGAGCGTCAGGCCGAGCGTCGCCAGTTCATCAATGGAAAGCCCGCATTGCCAAAGATGATTGAGCGCCACCAGAACGGTCGCGGCGTTAGATGAGCCGCCGCCCAGACCGCCGCCCATGGGAAGGCGCTTCTCAATGCTGATATCCGCACCGCTTCCGGCGGGCAGGCGCCCACTCTCCGAGGCGACTTTCATCAACAGCCGCGCGGCACGGACGATCAGATTGTCTTCATTTTCAACGCCGTTAACCGGCGTTAATAAATGGATTTCGCCATCGTGACGCGGTTCGATGTGGAGTGTGTCGCCATAATCCAGAAACTGAAACAGCGTCTGCAGCGTGTGGTAGCCGTCTGCTCGCTGTCCGGTGATATATAAAAACAGATTTAATTTTGCCGGAGAAGGCCAATGGGTCATCATTTCACAATCCAGTTATCCATTTTCAGCTTAATGCGCTGACTGCCGTCTGAAAGCTCCATATTGGCAGGCATGGCAGGCTGCGTTTTGCTGTCATAGCCACCGTAAACCACTTTCCAGTTTTTACCATCCTGGCGATAGTTCACTTCGCTCAGGCGATACTGGTCGTCCAGTTTGTAGTCGGTGGCATCGCCAGGCAGACCGAGGATCCACTGCCGCAGGCTGTTTAACGGAATCGGCATCCCGGTGAGTTTGCCGATCATCTCTTCGGCGTCATCGGCGGTATAACGCTGGCCTTTGTTATCCACCAACTGAACGTTGCCCGGCTGGGCGTTAAGCTCCAGCTCGGTGCTGCCCAGCGGATTGGTGAGCAGCAGGCGATAGCGATCCTGTCCGGTCTGTTGCCAGAAGAAACGCGCATAGACTTTCTGATCATCTGAGATGTAAGCAAAGGCGCCGCGCGTCTGGTATTGATTCAGATGACGCACCTCTTGCTGATGCTGGCGCCACTGAGGGGAATCCGGGCTCTTGCCCGGGCCTTTATGCCCAGGAAGCGTACAGGCGGTGAGAACCAGGCTTGCTAACGGCAGTAGACGAATCAGGCGAAAATCGGGCAGGGTCATAGTGATGACGAATCCTTGTGATACGGTGCAATAATTGCCTGATGGCGTTACGCTTATCAGGCCTGAAAACTGAACCTGCAGGCTGTAAAAACGTTCGCGCCGCGATTCGGCAAATTTTTGCTATCGGTTACAGTTATAGCCTTTAATGCTAGCGCCGCCTGGTGACATCGTCTACTTTCAAGTTGTCTTAAATCATCAAATTAGCGAGCGCTGCCAATTACTCCAAAAGGGGGCTCTCTCTTTTATTGACCACGCGCATCCTGTATGATGCAAGCAGACTAACCATATCAACGCTGGTACTACTCCCGCAGACATGACCCTTTTAGCGCTCGGTATTAACCATAAAACGGCACCTGTATCGCTGCGAGAACGCGTAACGTTTTCGCCGGACACGCTTGATCAGGCGCTGGACAGCCTGCTTGCGCAGCCAATGGTGCAGGGCGGGGTCGTGCTGTCAACCTGTAACCGTACAGAGCTGTATCTGAGCGTGGAAGAGCAGGATAACCTGCAAGAAGCGCTGATCCGCTGGTTATGCGATTACCATAACCTGAACGAGGACGATCTGCGCAACAGTCTGTACTGGCATCAGGACAATGACGCCGTCAGCCACCTGATGCGCGTCGCCAGCGGTCTGGATTCACTGGTGCTGGGCGAACCGCAAATCCTCGGTCAGGTGAAAAAAGCGTTTGCGGATTCGCAAAAAGGCCACCTTAACGCCAGCGCGCTGGAGCGAATGTTTCAGAAGTCTTTTTCCGTCGCTAAGCGAGTGCGGACTGAAACCGATATCGGCGCTAGCGCCGTCTCCGTCGCGTTTGCCGCCTGTACGCTCGCCCGCCAAATCTTTGAATCGCTCTCGACGGTCACCGTACTGTTAGTTGGCGCGGGCGAAACCATTGAACTGGTGGCGCGTCACCTGCGCGAGCATAAAGTACAAAAGATGATTATCGCCAACCGAACCCGCGAGCGCGCGCAAGCCCTGGCGGATGAGGTAGGCGCTGAGGTTATCTCGCTCAGCGATATCGACGCCCGTTTGCAGGATGCCGATATTATTATCAGTTCGACCGCCAGCCCGCTGCCGATTATCGGTAAAGGCATGGTGGAGCGCGCATTAAAAAGCCGTCGCAACCAGCCGATGCTGCTGGTGGATATTGCCGTACCGCGCGACGTTGAACCGGAAGTCGGCAAACTGGCGAACGCTTATCTTTATAGCGTCGATGATTTACAGAGCATCATTTCGCATAATCTGGCGCAGCGTCAGGCTGCGGCAGTAGAAGCGGAAACGATTGTTGAGCAGGAAGCCAGCGAGTTTATGGCCTGGCTACGCGCCCAGGGGGCCAGCGAGACCATTCGGGAATACCGTAGTCAGTCGGAGCAGATTCGTGACGAACTGACTACCAAAGCGCTGTCGGCCCTTCAACAGGGCGGTGATGCGCAAGCCATCTTGCAGGATCTGGCATGGAAACTGACCAACCGCCTGATTCATGCGCCAACGAAATCACTTCAACAGGCTGCCCGTGACGGGGATGACGAACGCCTGAATATTCTGCGCGACAGCCTCGGGCTGGAGTAGCAGCACACACCACACTTTTTTACAGGGTGAATTTACGCCTATGAAGCCTTCTATCGTTGCCAAACTGGAAGCCCTGCACGAACGCCATGAGGAAGTTCAGGCGTTGCTGGGCGATGCGGGAATTATCGCCGACCAGGACCGCTTTCGCGCATTGTCGCGCGAATATGCGCAATTAAGCGACGTTTCTCGCTGTTTTACGGACTGGCAACAGGTTCAGGACGATATCGAGACGGCTCAGATGATGCTCGACGATCCTGAAATGCGAGAAATGGCGCAGGAAGAACTGCGCGAAGCGAAAGAAAAAAGCGAACAACTGGAGCAACAGTTACAGGTACTGCTGCTGCCGAAAGATCCGGACGATGAACGAAACGCGTTCCTTGAGGTTCGCGCCGGTACCGGCGGCGACGAAGCCGCGCTGTTTGCCGGCGATCTGTTCCGCATGTACAGTCGTTATGCCGAAGCGCGCCGCTGGCGCGTGGAGATCATGAGCATGAGCGAAGGCGAGCATGGCGGTTATAAAGAGATCATCGCCAAAATCAGCGGCGACGGCGTGTATGGCCGACTGAAATTTGAGTCCGGCGGACACCGCGTACAGCGTGTTCCGGCGACCGAGTCGCAGGGGCGTATCCATACCTCCGCCTGTACCGTCGCCGTGATGCCGGAGCTGCCGGAAGCCGAGCTGCCGGATATTAACCCGGCGGATCTGCGCATTGATACGTTTCGTTCTTCCGGCGCGGGCGGTCAGCACGTTAACACCACCGACTCCGCTATCCGTATTACCCACTTGCCGACCGGCATCGTGGTGGAATGCCAGGACGAGCGTTCGCAGCATAAAAACAAAGCGAAAGCGCTCTCGGTGCTCGGGGCGCGCATTCACGCCGCCGAAACGGCAAAACGCCAGCAGGCCGAGGCGTCAACGCGACGCAATCTGCTTGGCAGCGGCGATCGCAGCGATCGTAACCGGACCTATAATTTCCCGCAGGGGCGCGTGACCGATCATCGTATTAATCTGACGTTATATCGCCTTGATGAAACGATGGAAGGTAAGCTGGATATGCTGATTGAGCCGATTGTTCAGGAACACCAGGCTGACCTGTTAGCCGCCTTATCCGAGCAGGAATAATGGATTTTCAGCACTGGCTGCATGAGGCGGTAAACCAGCTCCGGGACAGCGACAGCCCCCGGCGCGACGCCGAGATCCTGCTAGAGTACGTTACGGGCAAGGGGCGGACGTATATCATGGCCTTTGGCGAAACGCCGCTTACCGACGTCCAGCAACAACAGCTCGCGGACCTGCTGCAGCGGCGTAAACAGGGCGAACCTATTGCGTACCTGACGGGCTTACGCGAATTCTGGTCGCTGCCGCTCTTCGTTTCTCCCGCCACGCTAATCCCGCGCCCGGATACCGAATGTCTGGTGGAACAGGCGTTGGCGCGATTGCCGGTAAAAACCTGTCGTATTCTGGATTTAGGCACCGGAACCGGCGCGATTGCGCTGGCGCTGGCCTGCGAGCGACCGGATTGCGAGGTGACTGCGGTCGATCGTATGCCTGATGCGGTTGCGCTGGCGATACGCAACGCGGAACATTTGGCTATCCGGAATGTGCGTATACTGCAAAGTTGTTGGTTCAGCGCGCTATCGGGGCAGCAGTTCGACATGATTGTCAGCAATCCGCCCTACATTGACGCGCAGGACCCGCACCTTAGCGAAGGCGATGTACGCTTTGAACCGCGCTCAGCGTTGGTGGCGGACGAAAACGGTATGGCGGATCTTACGCATATTATCGATAACGCCCGCCAGATGTTAACGCCCGGCGGCTTCCTGCTGCTGGAACACGGTTGGCAGCAGGGCGAAGCGGTAAGAGCGGTTTTCAGGCGGTCTGGTTACTCGGATGTAGAAACGTGTCGTGATTATGGTGGTAATGAACGCGTGACCTGCGGACGTTTTACGCCATGACAATTGCAATGTTGCTCACGCTTCATCTTATCTGTGTTGCGCTCTCCGTCAGTTTGTTTGTCGCTCGTTACTGGTGGCGCTATTGCGGCCATGCGTTGGCCGCCGCGCGCTGGACACGAATCGTGCCTCCCGTCATAGATACCCTGTTACTGCTTAGCGGTATTGGGTTAATCGTTAAAACGCACATCCTGCCATTCACGGAGTCGGGCTCATGGCTGACTGAAAAACTGTTTGGCGTTATCATCTACATCGTTTTGGGTTTTATTGCGCTTGATTATCGTCAGGCGCGCAGCCAGCAGGCGCGTTTTATCGCTTTCCCGCTGGCGCTGGTGGTGCTGTACATCATCATTAAACTCGCCACCACAAAAATACCGTTACTGGGGTAAGTCATGAGGTCGTTAGCTGATTTCGAATTTAACAATGCGCCGCTGTGTGATGGCATGATCCTGGCATCAGAGATGATTCGCCTGGATTTTCCCACGCAGTTTGTCTACGACGAACTGGAACGTCTGGTCAGTCTGGCGCAGGAAGAAATTAGCCAGCTCCTGTCTCAGGATGAGCAACTGGAAAAATTGCTGGCACTTTTTTACGGCGAGTGGGGGTTCACGGATTCCCGCGGCGTCTACCGTCTTTCTGATGCTTTATGGCTCGATAAAGTCCTGAAAAAACGCCAGGGGAGCGCGGTATCGTTGGGCGCTATTTTATTATGGATAGCAAACCGTCTTGATTTGCCGTTGGTGCCCGTTATCTTCCCAACGCAGTTGATTTTGCGTATTGAATCGCTGGAAGGGGAAATGTGGCTGATTAACCCGTTCAACGGTGAAACGCTTGATGAACATACTCTGGAAGTCTGGTTAAAAGGCAATATTAGTCCGGTCGCCGAGTTGTTTAATGAAGATTTGGACGAAGCGGATAACGCCGAAGTGATTCGTAAGCTACTGGATACGCTGAAATCCTCGCTGATGGAGGAACGGCAAATGGAGCTGGCGCTGCGCGTTAGCGAAGCATTGTTGCAATTTAACCCGGAAGATCCTTACGAAATCCGTGACCGCGGGTTGATCTACGCGCAGCTTGAGTGTGAACACGTTGCGCTGACTGATTTAAGCTACTTCGTTGAACAGTGTCCGGAAGACCCGATCAGCGAAATGATTCGTGCGCAGATCAACACCATTGCGCACAAGCAAATTGTTCTACATTAATTAACCGACATTTTACCTATAAGTGTAAGGCGATCCTATGAAACAAAAAGTGGTTAACATTGGCGACATTAAGGTGGCAAATGACCTGCCGTTTGTGCTGTTTGGCGGTATGAACGTGCTGGAGTCACGCGATCTGGCAATGCGCATTTGTGAGCACTACGTAACCGTTACCCAGAAGCTGGGTATTCCTTACGTGTTCAAGGCCTCTTTTGATAAAGCCAACCGTTCCTCTATTCACTCTTACCGTGGGCCGGGTCTGGAAGAAGGGATGAAAATCTTCCAGGAACTCAAGCAGACATTTGGCGTAAAAGTGATCACTGACGTCCATGAAGCCAGCCAGGCGCAGCCTGTTGCTGATGTGGTTGACGTGATTCAGCTCCCGGCGTTTCTGGCGCGCCAGACCGACCTGGTGGAAGCGATGGCGAAAACCGGCGCTGTGATTAACGTGAAAAAGCCGCAGTTCGTAAGCCCGGGTCAGATGGGCAATATTGTGGATAAGTTCCATGAGGGCGGTAACGATAAGGTGATTCTGTGCGACCGCGGCGCGAACTTCGGCTATGACAACCTGGTGGTGGATATGCTGGGCTTTAGCGTGATGAAAAAGGTCTCCGGCAACTCGCCAGTGATTTTCGACGTCACCCACGCGCTGCAATGCCGCGACCCATTTGGCGCCGCCTCTGGCGGTCGTCGTGGTCAGGTGACCGAGCTGGCGCGCGCCGGTATGGCTGTCGGTCTGGCGGGCCTGTTCCTGGAGTCGCATCCGGACCCGGCTAACGCGAAGTGCGACGGTCCTTCCGCGCTGCCGCTGGCGAAACTGGAGCAGTTCCTGACCCAGATAAAAGCGATTGATGATTTGGTGAAAAGCTTCGACGAGCTGGATACCGAGAACTGATTGCGGTTTTTAGCTTGTGTAGGCCGGATAAGATACTATCCGGCTTTTTTATATCAGGCAAAAATCGTCATCAGATAGGCGGCAAATAAAGCCAGATGCGCCGCGCCGTTTAGCACGTTGGTGCGTCCGGTAGAGAACGAAATATGGCACAGCACTAACGAGGCCACCATCACTACCATTTCCGGCGCGCCTAAACCAAACACCAGATCATTACCTGTCGCCCAGGCGATGAGCGTGACGACCGGCACGGTTAATGAAATCGTCGCCAACACCGATCCGAAGAACAGATTCATTGCCCGCTGAACCTGATTATTCAGTACCGCCTTCAGCGCGCCCAGTCCTTCCGGCGAGAGAATTAACAGCGCGACCAGGAAACCGGTAAAGGCGACCGGGGCGTTCATGCTGGTCAGCAACGCCTCCAGCGGGCTGGCATTCATTTTGGTAACGGCAATGACCGCAATTAAATGAATGAGTAACCAGACCGTATGCCAGCCGCTACTGTGCGCGGAGGGTTTACCGTGGTGTGGATTGTCATCATCGCCTTCATCTTCATGTTCATAGATAAATAAGCTCTGGTGCGTTTTGGTTTGAATCAACAAAAATACGCCGTACATCGCGGCGGAAATTAACGCGACCAATAATGCCTGACCGGTAGAGAAATTGGCTTGCGGCAATGCCATTGGAAAAACCAGCACAATAATCGCTAGCGGAAACAGCGCGATAAGATACTGCTTAATCCCAAATAAATTCATATATTGCGTTGCGAATTTACGCCCGCCCAACAACAACGAGAAACCGACCAGTCCCCCGGTGACAATCATAATAATAGAGTAGAGCGTATCGCGCATAAGCGTTGGCGCAGCATCGCCGGTAGCCATCAGCGCGGAAATTAAACTCACCTCAAGAATAACGACGGACAGGCTTAAAATAAGCGATCCATAGGGTTCGCCGAGTCGATGCGCTAATACATCGGCATGACGGACCACGCTAAATGCGCTGCTTAAAATACCAATAAGTGCAAGGATATTGATGCCAATAACCACTGGTAGTGACTGGCTGCTTCCCCAAAGGAACAGCACTACCAGCGCAAGAACCGGGAAAATAAGCGAAGTCTCCTTATGGCGGGTTTTCACCGCCTCACAGGCATGTGTCATGAGGGTCTCCCTTGTGCAGGTGTTAATATTTTGGAAAGAGTAAAGAAGGTAAAAATAGCAGAAATTTGTATTTTTTTAGTGGTTTTTTACGTAGTTTTACGGCGTAGACGATTTTTTTCTTTCAAGGTCAGTAAAACAAGCATCTTGTTTTAACAGTGTTTAAATAACAAAAAGTTAATTTCCGTAAAAAGCAAAAATCCTCCTCGACTGGCGTAATAACGCATTGTTTACCACACTTAATGTTTTCCCTGAAGACGGAGGCGCTGATGCCGTATAAAGCCAAAAGTGATTTACCCGATAATGTGCGGAATGTTCTTCCAGCCCATGCCCAGGACATTTACAAAGAAGCGTTTAATAGCGCCTGGGAGCAATATAAAGATAAAGCCGATCGTCGTGATGACGCCAGCCGCGAGGAAACCGCACACAAAGTCGCCTGGGCGGCGGTTAAAAACGATTATGAAAAAGGCGAGGATGATAAATGGCATAAGAAAAAATAAACGCGGTATTACTCGCGTGTTAGCCTGATTTTCTTGCCGGAAGTCTATCCTGACGCGGGAGCTTTTCCCGCGTACAGATTCAAAATGTCAGCACTTTGTCCGCTGCCAGCGTCCATTGCGCCAGCTCGACCAGCGTTCCGATTTCCACACCGTCAATCAGCGGCAGGGGAGTGATACCACGTCCGTCCGCACAGGTTTTGCATAATTTTACCGGTACGTTTTGCGCGGTCAGAATTTCCAGCATTTGCTGAATATTGTAGCCTTCGGCTGGTTTTTGACCGCGTAACCCTGCGGTTACGGCATCTGACATCAAAAACAGGCGTAAATCGAGATGGCTTTCCTGCTCGCGCAGCGCAATGGCCAGACGCAGGCTATTAAATAATGATTCGCTGCCGTAGGCGGCGCCGTTAGCGATAATGACGATATTTTGCATGGATAACCCTTCTCCTTGAGAAATTTTGTCGGCAATGGCGTTATGTTACCTCGGGAACCGGGTACCGCCAAATGCGTGGATAAAATCCCGGGACGCTCTGCGGAAAAAATAAGGATATTCCTGGAAGCACGAGAAAAGGCTGCAAAACCTGTCCGGACACGTTATGGTTTACTCTGATGTCATTCCTCTTATCTTTTGTTGTAGAAGTTGCCGACACGTTGAGCCGTATTGTTTTTCGTTCATTCTCACTCTCGCTTCTCTTGCTGGCTGCCAGCGGTACGATCCGTGCGCAGGCGCAAGATCCTTTCACGCAAAACCGTCTGCCGGATTTAGGCATGATGCCGGAATCCCACGAAGGGGAAAAGCATTTTGCCGAGATGGCCAAAGCGTTTGGCGAAGCCAGCATGAAAAATAACGATCTGGATACTGGTGAACAGGCGCGGCAATTCGCTTTCGGACAGGTACGCGATGTGGTCAGCGAGCAGGTTAACCAGCAGCTTGAAAGCTGGCTATCAGCCTGGGGCAGCGCCAGCGTGGATATTAACGTCGATAACGAAGGTCATTTTAACGGCAGTCGCGGAAGCTGGTTTATCCCTTTACAGGATAAACAGCGCTATCTGACCTGGAGCCAGCTTGGTCTTACGCAACAGACTGACGGACTGGTAAGCAACATTGGCGTAGGACAGCGCTGGGCGCAGGATGGCTGGCTTCTTGGCTATAATACCTTTTACGATAATCTGCTGGATGAAAATCTACAGCGCGCCGGCTTTGGCGCGGAGGCGTGGGGAGAATATTTGCGTTTATCCGCCAACTATTATCAGCCTTTTGCCGACTGGCAGACGCATACGGCGACCTTAGAACAGCGAATGGCGCGCGGATATGATATCAACGCGCAAATGCGCCTGCCGTTTTACCAGCATATCAATACCAGCGTTAGTCTGGAGCAGTACTTTGGCGATAGCGTGGATCTGTTTGACTCCGGAACGGGGTATCACAATCCTGTCGCGTTAAAACTGGGTCTCAACTATACGCCAGTACCTTTGCTTACCATGACCGCCCAGCACAAACAGGGCGAGAGCGGGGTCAGTCAAAATAACCTGGGGCTGACGCTTAACTACCGCTTCGGCGTGCCGCTCAAAAAGCAGCTTGCCGCCAGTGAAGTGGCGCAAAGCCAGTCATTACGCGGTAGCCGCTATGATACGCCGCAACGTAACTCGCTGCCGACAATGGAGTATCGGCAGCGTAAAACGTTAACGGTTTTTCTGGCGACGCCGCCCTGGGATCTTACGCCTGGTGAGACGGTTGCGTTAAAATTGCAGGTGCGCAGCGTGCACGGTATTCGTCATTTGAGCTGGCAGGGCGATACACAGGCATTAAGTTTGACGGCAGGAACGGACACCCGCAGTACCGAGGGCTGGACAATCATTATGCCGGCCTGGGATCACCGCGAAGGCGCGGCAAATCGCTGGCGTTTATCGGTG
Organism: Salmonella enterica subsp. enterica serovar Typhimurium str. LT2; assembly: GCF_000006945.2. Taxonomy (GTDB): domain Bacteria; phylum Pseudomonadota; class Gammaproteobacteria; order Enterobacterales; family Enterobacteriaceae; genus Salmonella; species Salmonella enterica. The sequence goes on along the minus strand of NC_003197.2, from coordinate 1,866,835 downwards.
GTGGTTGAGGATGAAAAAGGTCAGCGTGTCTCTTCCAATGAGATCACGCTCGCGCTGACTGAACCGTTTATCACGATGCCGGACGATAATCCGCATTGGCAACCGTTCCAGGAGCAATAATTAAAAGATGCGTTCCTGATGTACCCAGACGGCGGCCTCCACGCGCGATTTCAGCTTCATTTTCTTGAGCATATGTTTCACGTGCACTTTGACCGTACTTTCGGTGATATCCAGACGCCGGGCAATCATCTTATTCGGCAATCCCTGCGCGATGAGCTTCAGAATATCGCGCTCACGCGGGGTGAGTTGCGTTACATCGCGATCGGTGGTGGCGCGGTTGGCCCGCAGGCTGGCCGCCAGTACCGGCGTTAACGCTTCACTTAATACCATTTCGCCGGCGGCGGCCTGTTGTAACGCTTTGAGCAAGTCCTCCGGCTCCATGTCTTTCAACAGATAACCGTCCGCGCCGCGCTTTAGCGCCGTGACGACATCTTCTTCATGGTTGGATACGCTGAAAACGACAATACGTCCTGACAGCGCTTTTTCGCGTAATTTATCCAGCGTTTCGAGACCATTCATTCCCGGCATATTCAAATCAAGGAGGATCAGATCGGGATCGAGCGATTCCGCCAGGTCAATACCCTGCTCACCGTTGCTGGCTTCTCCGACCACGCTGATATCGGGCGCCATACTCACAAGCTGCTTTACACCCGTGCGTAGCATCGGATGGTCATCGATTAACAGGATGGTTGCCGGTTCCTGATTATTCATGGGTATCTCCCTGGGTTTCTGTGAAGTTTGTTTCTGGAATAAAAGTAACAGTGACCTCTGTTCCGCCAGTCTCGCGTCGGCGTACCTGGCAATCGCCGCGCAAACTTTGCGCCCGATCGCGCATGATGATCATGCCGTAGTGATTACTGCGTTCGGCGTTTTCCGGGACGCCGCAGCCATTATCCTGCACTTTTAGTTTGACCTGTTTGCCACATTGCGTCACTGTCACCACCACATCGTCGGCATGAGAGTGTTTAAGGGCGTTGCTGAGGGCTTCCCTGGCAATTTGCAACAGGTGTATCGCCTGGTGTGAAGGCACCAGGCGGGGGGGAAGCTGATAATCCAGTTTTACCGTAAAGCCAAACCGGGCGCTGAACTCCTGGCAGCTTGCCTCCAGCGCCGGACGTAGCCCGGGTTCCGTCAACTGTAACCGGAAAGTGGTTAACAGTTCGCGCAGTTGCGCCCAGGAGCAGTTTAGCTCATTGCGAATTTGGCTGAGTAACTCACGGCTGCTTTCCGGTAACACGTCGCCCTGCATTTGCAGGCAGCTCACCTGCATCTTCATACAAGAGAGCGACTGGGCAATAGAATCATGCAGTTCGCGGGCAATGGTGGCACGCTCTTCCATGACAATCAACTGCTGCTGGCGCTCCTGATGCCTGTCGAGCGCCAGAGTCGCGGTAAGCTGTTCAACCAGCGTGTCCACCAACTGTTGTTGATCGTGGCTGAGATGGCGTCCATAGGGCAGCGTCGCCAGCAAAATACCGTATTGGGTGTGAGAGTCGGTGAGCCGCCATTTTAAGGTGGTGCCGCCGTTAATCATCGGCAGGGCGCTACGTGGGCAAAGGTGGCAGCCTTTATCATCGCAACTGATGTCCGACTGACAGGTAAATTCCTGGTGATTATCTTCATCTTCCAGGTCATAGACCCGCAGCTCAATATCATGCAACTGGGTTAAATTTTGCAGGCCATTCAGTACCGGTGAAAGACGCTCACATAGCGGAGCCTGTGAATGCAGTCGGCGGTTGGCTTGCCACAAAAACGAGAGAATCTGGTTTTTATGTTCCAGACCGGCTGTTTTTTCCTGTACGCGCTGTTCCAGTACCGCATAACTTTCGGCCAGTTCTTCAGACATATTATTGAGCGCAGAACCCAACGCGGCCATCTCATTGCGTCCACTGATATTGGCACGTTGGGTAAAGTCGCGCTGACTGACGGCGCGCGCCATTGATAACAACTGTTTCCAGGGCTGCAAAAGGCGAACACGTAGCCAGATAATCGTAAATACCAGCAATAGCGCCATAAAGATCGCCATTACCCGGTGAACTAATACCACGCGTTCGATACGCAATTCAGTCGTATGGTCGAACGACGTCACCAGGCGATCCAGGCCCGCCACAAAGCGCGTGACATCTTCTGCGACCGCGTGCGCGTTTTGCGCGTGCTGTAGCCCTGGCGAGAGTTCGTTATGCCAGTAATCCTGCAACGCTTTAAGCTGCTTCTGCTGCCCGTCTCGCTCAGCGGCGCGGGTCAGTTCAGGGCTGAATGCCGTTTGCTCCATCTCATCCAGCAGCTTTTGATCTTTAGCATCCAGCGGGACAGCTGCCAGTAGTCGATAGCTTTGCATACGCAATGAGCCCGCTTTATTAATCGCATGAGCGCTACCCTGCACACCCTGAACCAGCCAGCCGGAAACCGCCATCCCCGCCACGCCGATAGCGGTAGAGAGCATGACAATCAGCGCCAGTTGGTTAACCAGCGTAAGAGGAGAGAAACACCGTTTAAACATGTTACCTTCTTTCTTCGGGGTAATGTCGCCGAAAAAACGTAGCAAAAAAGAGGGGCGTCAATCGGCTGTGCCGCTATTCTCAACGATACAGCGGAGTATACCCATACCTATAACGAGTTACTCCTTAATTGCCGCTGTAGAGAGGTATCTGCGACGGGAAGGAGTAGACAGACACAGCATGGTGAAAAACCACAGCTTTTTTACCAAAATAGCCTACTCATTAAGGGTAATAACTATTTTTAGTCGCCGGTGATGACGACTTTTCCTTTGATTTATATCAACTTACCTTCGGCAGTAAACCCTAATGTGGCAGACATCAAATCAAGAATCAGAGGTGTCTATGAGTCACTTATCCGCCCCGGAAAGGGCAACTGGCGCTGTTATCACGGAATGGCGTCCGGAAGATCCGGCATTCTGGCAGCAGCGCGGCCATCGTGTCGCCAGCCGTAATTTGTGGATTTCTGTGCCGTGTTTACTGCTGGCGTTTTGCGTCTGGATGCTATTCAGCGCAGTGGCGGTGAACCTGCCGAAAGTGGGATTTAATTTTACGACCGATCAGCTCTTTATGTTGACTGCGCTGCCATCTGTTTCCGGCGCGCTGCTACGGGTGCCTTACTCCTTTATGGTGCCGCTATTTGGCGGACGTCGCTGGACAGCGTTCAGTACCGGTATCCTCATCGTGCCCTGCGTATGGTTAGGCTTTGCCGTTCAGGATACCAGTACGCCATTTAGCACCTTCATTATTATTTCCTTGCTGTGTGGTTTTGCCGGCGCGAACTTTGCCTCCAGTATGGCGAACATCAGCTTTTTCTTTCCTAAACAAAAGCAGGGCGGCGCGCTGGGTCTGAACGGTGGTCTGGGCAATATGGGCGTGAGCGTGATGCAACTGGTTGCGCCGCTGGTGGTTTCGCTCTCTATCTTTGCCGCCTTTGGCAGCCACGGTGTAGAGCAGCCGGACGGTTCTCAGCTCTATCTGGCGAACGCGGCCTGGATTTGGGTGCCTTTCCTGGCCATTTTTACGCTGGCGGCGTGGTTCGGCATGAACGAACTGGCGACGTCTAAGGCCTCGCTAAAAGAGCAACTGCCGGTGCTCAAACGTGGTCATCTGTGGATCATGAGTCTGCTGTATCTGGCGACCTTCGGATCGTTTATCGGTTTCTCCGCGGGGTTCGCGATGCTGTCTAAAACGCAATTCCCGGATGTGCAGATCCTGCATTATGCGTTTTTCGGTCCGTTTATCGGCGCGCTGGCGCGTTCGGCAGGCGGCGCAATTTCTGACCGTCTGGGGGGGACTCGCGTCACGCTTATCAACTTTGTCCTGATGGCGATTTTCAGCGGTCTGCTGTTCCTGACATTACCTACTGGCGGCGTTGGCGGTAGCTTTATCGCGTTCTACGGGGTATTTCTGGCGCTGTTCCTGACGGCTGGGTTGGGGAGTGGTTCTACCTTCCAGATGATCTCCGTTATCTTCCGTAAACTGACAATGGACCGGGTAAAAGCGGAAGGCGGGTCGGAAGAAAGAGCCATGCGTGAAGCGGCAACTGATACGGCGGCGGCGCTGGGCTTTATTTCCGCGATTGGCGCGATTGGCGGCTTTTTTATTCCGAAAGCGTTTGGTTCATCTTTAGCATTAACCGGTTCTCCAGTCGGCGCGATGAAAGTCTTTCTTATTTTCTATATCGCCTGCGTCGTTATTACCTGGGCGGTATATGGACGTCATTCTAAAAATAAAAAGTAACTTTTGATTATCCTTTGCGCGGCGTTAGACCGCGCTTTTTTTTATCTGTATTTAGTTACAACATACTTATAATCAAGAAGAGAGACGCGGCAGGGCTAACCACGCACATCTTTATCGGTCATCCAGGGGGATACCCCTTAATACCCACTTGTTGAAAATTTAACATTCATGTCGTGCGTAAATTTAATTTTATGTAATTAAATCAGTAATATATATAAATAAAACTCCTCCTCCCAAAGGAGTATGCAGGAGGTTTGCGCGCCATTTGCATCCCTGTCCGCCTTGATCGTTATCAATTCTCACGCCCATTCAGCGCGTTACCTTCGCCCTTAGTTAAGCAATGTCGATTTATCAGAGAGCCGTAAGGTTCCACACAGGAGAAACCCGATGAGTAAATTCCTGGACCGGTTTCGCTACTTCAAGCAGAAGGGCGAAACCTTTGCCGATGGGCACGGCCAGCTTCTCGAAACAAACCGGGACTGGGAGGACGGATACCGCCAACGTTGGCAGCATGACAAAATTGTGCGCTCAACCCATGGGGTGAACTGCACCGGTTCTTGTAGCTGGAAAATTTATGTCAAAAATGGTCTGGTGACCTGGGAAACACAGCAAACCGATTACCCGCGCACCCGTCCTGACATGCCAAACCATGAACCTCGCGGCTGCCCGCGCGGGGCAAGCTACTCCTGGTATCTCTACAGCGCTAACCGACTGAAATATCCGCTAATGCGCAAACGTCTGATGAAGATGTGGCGCGAGGCGAAAAAACTGCATCGCGATCCGGTAGAGGCATGGGCCTCCATCATTGAAGATGCCGATAAAGCCAAAAGCTTCAAACAGGCGCGTGGTCGTGGCGGCTTTGTTCGCTCCTCATGGCAGGAAGTGAACGAGCTGATCGCCGCCTCCAACGTGTACACCGTGAAAACCTATGGCCCTGACCGCGTCGCGGGCTTCTCACCCATCCCGGCGATGTCGATGGTTTCCTACGCTTCCGGCGCACGTTATCTTTCGCTGATTGGCGGTACCTGCCTGAGCTTCTACGACTGGTACTGCGACCTGCCGCCAGCCTCCCCGCAAACCTGGGGCGAGCAGACCGACGTGCCGGAATCCGCTGACTGGTACAACTCCAGCTATATTATCGCCTGGGGCTCTAACGTGCCGCAAACCCGTACGCCGGACGCCCACTTCTTTACCGAAGTACGTTACAAAGGCACTAAAACCGTCGCGGTGACGCCGGACTATGCTGAAATCGCCAAACTGTGCGATCTGTGGCTGGCGCCGAAGCAGGGGACCGATGCGGCGATGGCGCTGGCGATGGGCCACGTCATGCTGCGCGAGTTCCACCTCGACAACCCGCGCCAGTACTTCACCGATTATGTCCGTCGCTATACCGACATGCCAATGCTGGTGATGCTTGAAGAGCGTGATGGTTATTATGCCGCAGGTCGTATGCTGCGCGCTGCCGATCTCGTTGATTCGCTGGGGCAGGAAAATAACCCGGAATGGAAAACCGTCGCTATCAACAGCAACGGTGAAATGGTAGCGCCAAACGGTTCAATTGGTTTCCGCTGGGGCGAAAAAGGCAAATGGAACCTCGAACAGCGCGACGGGACTACCGGTGCAGAAACTGAATTGCAGCTCAGCTTGCTGGGCAGCCAGGATGAGATTGCTGACGTGGGCTTCCCGTATTTCGGCGGCGAGGGTTCAGAGTACTTTAATCATGTGGCGCTGGATAACGTCCTGCTGCATAAACTGCCGGCAAAACGTCTGCAACTGGCCGATGGTTCTTCAGCGTTAGTCACCACCGTGTATGACCTGACCATGGCGAACTATGGTCTGGAACGCGGCCTGAACGATGAAAATTGTGCCGCCAGTTATGATGATACCAAAGCGTATACGCCAGCATGGGCCGAGCAGATCACCGGCGTGCCGCGGGCGCAGATCATCCGTATCGCACGGGAGTTCGCCGATAACGCGGACAAAACGCACGGGCGTTCAATGATTATCGTTGGCGCCGGTCTGAACCACTGGTATCACCTCGATATGAACTATCGCGGGCTGATCAATATGTTGGTGTTCTGTGGTTGCGTTGGTCAGAGCGGCGGCGGCTGGGCGCACTACGTCGGCCAGGAAAAACTGCGTCCGCAGACCGGCTGGCAGCCGCTGGCGTTTGCCCTTGACTGGCAGCGTCCGGCGCGTCACATGAATAGCACCTCTTACTTCTATAACCACTCCAGCCAGTGGCGCTACGAGACGGTGACCGCCGAGGAATTACTGTCGCCGATGGCGGACAAATCCCGCTATAGCGGCCATCTGATTGACTTCAATGTGCGCGCCGAACGTATGGGCTGGTTGCCGTCGGCGCCGCAGTTAGGCACTAACCCGCTGTATATTGCGCGTGAAGCGGAAAAAGCCGGTATGACGCCGGTAGACTATACCGTCAAATCCCTGAAAGAGGGTTCGATTCGCTTTGCCGCCGAGCAGCCGGAAAACGGTAAAAACCACCCGCGTAACCTGTTCATCTGGCGTTCTAACCTGCTTGGGTCTTCCGGTAAAGGCCATGAGTACATGCTGAAGTATCTGCTGGGTACTGAGCATGGTATTCAGGGGCTGGATCTGGGTAAACAGGGCGGTGTGAAGCCGGAAGAAGTGGAGTGGCGTGACAATGGTCTGGACGGCAAACTGGATCTGGTGGTGACGCTGGACTTCCGCCTGTCGAGCACCTGCCTGTACTCCGATATCGTACTGCCGACCGCCACCTGGTATGAAAAAGACGATATGAATACCTCGGATATGCATCCGTTTATTCATCCGCTGTCTGCCGCCGTAGATCCGGCCTGGGAATCGAAAAGCGACTGGGAAATCTACAAAGGCATTGCGAAGAAATTCTCCGAAGTCTGTGTAGGCCACCTGGGTAAAGAGACTGACGTCGTGACGCTGCCGATCCAGCACGATTCTGCCGCTGAACTGGCGCAGCCGCTGGACGTGAAAGACTGGAAAAAAGGCGAATGCGATCTGATTCCAGGGAAAACCGCGCCGCACATCATGACCGTTGAGCGCGATTACCCGGCGACTTACGAACGCTTTACCTCTATCGGCCCGCTGATGGAGAAAATCGGCAACGGCGGGAAAGGGATTGCCTGGAACACGCAGAGCGAAATGGACTTGCTGCGTAAGCTTAATTACACCAAAGCGGACGGTCCGGCGAAAGGCCAGCCGATGCTCAACACGGCGATTGACGCGGCAGAGATGATCCTGACGTTAGCGCCGGAAACCAACGGTCAGGTGGCGGTGAAAGCCTGGGCGGCGCTGAGCGAGTTTACCGGTCGCGACCATACGCATCTGGCAACCAATAAAGAAGAAGAGAAAATCCGCTTCCGCGATATTCAGGCCCAGCCGCGCAAAATTATCTCCAGCCCGACCTGGTCTGGTCTGGAAGATGAGCACGTTTCTTATAACGCCGGTTATACCAACGTTCACGAGCTGATCCCATGGCGTACGCTGTCTGGTCGCCAACAGTTGTATCAGGATCACCAGTGGATGCGCGACTTCGGCGAAAGTTTGCTGGTGTATCGCCCACCGATCGACACCCGCTCGGTGAAAGCGGTGATGGGGCGTAAATCCAACGGTAATCCGGAGAAGGCGCTCAACTTCCTGACGCCGCACCAGAAATGGGGTATCCACTCGACCTACAGCGATAATCTGTTGATGCTGACCTTGTCGCGTGGCGGCCCGATTGTATGGATGAGCGAAACCGACGCCAAAGATCTGGGCATTGAAGATAACGACTGGATCGAAGTCTTCAACAGCAACGGCGCATTGACCGCACGCGCAGTGGTCAGCCAGCGTGTACCGGCGGGCATGACCATGATGTACCACGCGCAGGAACGTATCGTAAACCTGCCGGGGTCGGAAATTACCCAGCAGCGCGGCGGTATTCATAACTCGGTGACGCGCATTACGCCGAAACCGACCCATATGATCGGCGGCTATGCGCAGTTAGCCTACGGCTTTAACTACTACGGTACCGTCGGCTCCAACCGCGATGAGTTTGTGGTGGTACGTAAGATGAAGAACATTAACTGGTTGGATGGCGAAGGCAATGACCAGGTACAGGAGAGCGTAAAATGAAAATTCGTTCACAAGTCGGCATGGTGCTGAATCTCGATAAGTGCATCGGCTGTCATACCTGTTCAGTCACCTGTAAAAACGTCTGGACCAGTCGCGAAGGTATGGAATACGCCTGGTTCAACAACGTAGAAAGTAAGCCTGGCGTTGGTTTTCCGAATGACTGGGAAAATCAGGAAAAATGGAAAGGCGGCTGGATCCGCAAAATTAACGGCAAGCTACAGCCGCGCATGGGCAACCGGGCGCTGCTGCTGGGTAAAATCTTCGCTAACCCGCATCTGCCGGGCATCGACGACTACTACGAGCCGTTTGATTACGACTACCAGAACCTGCATACCGCGCCGGAAAGCAAACATCAGCCGATCGCGCGTCCGCGCTCGCTGATTACCGGCCAGCGGATGGACAAAATTACCAGCGGGCCAAACTGGGAAGAGATTCTGGGCGGCGAGTTCGAAAAACGCGCTAAAGACCAGAACTTTGAAAACATGCAGAAGGCGATGTACGGCCAGTTCGAAAACACCTTCATGATGTACCTGCCGCGCCTGTGCGAGCACTGTCTCAACCCGGCGTGCGTGGCGACCTGCCCGAGCGGTGCTATCTACAAGCGTGAAGAAGATGGCATCGTGCTGATCGACCAGGACAAGTGCCGCGGCTGGCGGATGTGCATCACCGGCTGCCCGTACAAGAAGATTTACTTCAACTGGAAGAGCGGCAAGTCCGAGAAGTGCATCTTCTGCTACCCGCGTATCGAAGCTGGTCAGCCGACTGTTTGCTCGGAAACCTGCGTGGGTCGTATCCGTTATCTTGGCGTACTGCTGTATGACGCCGATGCCATTGAAAGCGCCGCCAGTACGGAAAACGAAAAAGATCTGTACCAGCGTCAACTGGACGTGTTCCTCGATCCAAACGATCCGGCTGTCATTGAGCAGGCGCTGAAGGACGGCGTGCCGCAGAGCGTGATCGATGCGGCGCAGCAATCGCCAGTGTACAAAATGGCGATTGACTGGAAGCTGGCGCTGCCGCTGCATCCGGAATACCGCACGCTACCGATGGTCTGGTACGTACCGCCTTTGTCACCGATTCAGTCTGCCGCCGATGCGGGCGAACTTGGCAGCAACGGTATTCTGCCGGATGTAGACAGTCTGCGTATCCCGGTGCAGTACCTGGCGAACCTGTTGACTGCTGGCGACACCCAGCCGGTACTGTTGGCGCTGAAACGGATGCTGGCGATGCGTCACTACAAACGTGCGGAAACCGTAGACGGTAAAGTGGATACCCGCGCGCTGGAAGAGGTGGGTTTAAGCGAAGCCCAGGCGCAGGAAATGTATCGTTACCTGGCAATTGCTAATTATGAAGATCGCTTTGTGGTGCCGAGCAGCCATCGTGAACTGGCGCGTGACGCATTCCCGGAGAAAAGCGGTTGTGGCTTTACCTTCGGCGATGGTTGCCACGGGTCTGATACCAAATTCAATCTGTTCAACAGCCGCCGCATCGACGCTGTTGATGTGACCAGCAAAACGGAGCCGCACGCATGATTGAACTCGTCATTGTTTCGCGTCTGCTCGAGTACCCGGATGCTGCCCTGTGGCAGCATCAGCAGGAGTTGTTCGATGCGCTCGCGTCATCTGAGAACCTGGATAAAGAGGATGCCCAGACTCTGGGCGTTTTCCTGCGCGATTTAACCGCGCAGGACCTGCTGGATGTACAGGCCGCTTATAGCGAACTGTTTGACCGTGGTCGCGCCACATCGCTGCTGCTGTTTGAACATGTACACGGGGAATCCCGCGATCGCGGTCAGGCGATGGTTGACCTGATGGCACAGTATGAGCAGCACGGTTTGCAGCTCGACAGTCGCGAACTTCCCGATCATCTGCCGCTGTATCTGGAATACCTTGCGCAATTGCCGAAAAGCGAAGCGTTAGGGGGTTTACAGGATATCGCGCCGATTCTGGCGCTGCTCAGCGCACGTTTGCAACAGCGTGACAGCCGTTATGCGGTGCTGTTCGATCTGCTGTTAAAACTGGCGAATACCGTTATCGACAGCGATAAAGTGGCTGAAAAAATTGCGAATGAAGCACGTGATGATACCCCGCAGGCGTTGGATGCGGTCTGGGAAGAAGAGCAGGTGAAATTCTTCGCCGATCAAGGGTGTGGCGAGTCGGAAATCTCCGCTCACCAGCGTCGTTTTGCCGGGGCCGTGGCGCCGCAATATCTGAATATCACCACCGGAGGACAGCACTAATGCACTTCCTGAATATGTTCTTCTTTGATATCTACCCGTACATTGCCGGATCGGTATTTCTGATCGGTAGTTGGTTACGTTACGACTACGGCCAGTACACCTGGCGGGCGGCTTCCAGTCAGATGCTGGATCGCAAAGGAATGAACCTGGCGTCAAACCTGTTCCACATTGGGATTCTGGGTATTTTCGCCGGTCACTTCCTGGGCATGTTAACGCCGCACTGGATGTATGAAGCTTTTCTGCCGGTCGACGTGAAGCAGAAGATGGCGATGATTGCCGGCGGCGCCTGCGGCGTGCTGACGCTGGTTGGCGGTATTTTACTGCTCAAGCGTCGTCTGTTTAGCCCACGTGTCCGCGCCACCACTACCGGCGCAGATATTTTGATTCTCTCGCTGCTGGTGATTCAGTGCGCGCTGGGCCTGCTGACCATTCCGTTCTCCGCCCAGCATATGGACGGGAGTGAAATGATGAAGCTGGTCGGGTGGGCGCAGTCAGTTGTGACCTTCCACGGTGGCGCATCCGCACATCTGGATGGTGTAGCCTTTATCTTCCGTATGCACCTGGTACTGGGGATGACGCTGTTCCTGTTGTTCCCATTCTCGCGCCTGGTGCATATCTGGAGCGTGCCGGTCGAGTATCTGACCCGCAAATACCAGATTGTTCGTGCACGTCACTGATTTTCTCTCGATGCCCTAAACTCCGCTTCGGCGGAGTTTTTTTATGGCTGTTTGCCGGAGTGCGGCATAAATGCCTTATCGACCGCCGCCTTGTTTCGTTTACAGCGGGTCTGCCATGTCTGGCATCTGAATCCGTACTCTTTGTTTTTGGGTTTATTCAGCATCTGTGCGAGTTTTTTGTAAGCAGAAAAATGATGATGCAGCATATAATCACGCCATAAACGACAATAAGGATAGTTGTATGCGTTTTTCATCAATTTTCAAAATAATAATATTAAATATATTTATTTCAAAAATGGCTCACGCTGCTGTCTGCGAGGAGCGCTATCCCGCCGACTCAGAAGAATGCCAGTACGTTCAGGAATTAGAGCAAAAAGCGGAACAAGGAGATGAAAGCGCGCAGTTCTCGCTTGGAAGCTGGTATGCGGAGGGGCGATACGTTAAGCCTGATTATAAACTAGCCATAAAATGGCTGGAGAAAGCGGGTAAACAAGGTTCTGATTTTTCCTATTTCATCCTTGGCTATCATTACAACTATGGTGAAAATTTTCCACTTAGTCGACAAAAAGCGCTGGAGTGGTATCGCAAGGCGGCAGAGCTAGGGGATAGTAGTACGCAAGAAATCCTCGGTGACGCCTATATGTATGGCGATGGGTTTCCCCAAAATACCCAGCTAGCGCTGGAGTGGTATCGAAAAGCCGCCTCTCCAACCAATGATGCGGGCGTTGTCCGCGGACAGGGTTCAGCTTCGTCAGCACAATTTAAGCTTGGAGTAATGTACGCCCACGGTCAGGGCGTTCCTCAGGATTATCAGCAAACGGCGATCTTGATGCGTAAAGCGGCGGAAAATATGTACTACCCCGCGCAACTTTATCTCGGCGTTGCCTATTTTTATGGTGAAGGCGTGCCTCAGGATTATCGTCAGGCAGTTTACTGGCTTAATGAAGGTATACCAGGCAGCTATACGCCAGGCCACATTCCGCTGAATGCGCTCTATGATAAAGCGCATCCCGCTGACCGGGTTCACTCTCAGACGTGGTATCGAAAAACAGCGCAACGCGTGATGGCAAAGGTACAGTACAATTTTGGCGTATGGTATTACAACGGTTATCACTTATTGAAAGATCACAACCTGGCGCTGGAGTGGTATCGCAGAGCCGCAGCGCAAGGATTGGCCGAGGCGCAGGATGCGATCGGCGTGATGTTTATGCAGGGTGAGGGCGTTTCTCAGGACTACCAACAGGCGCTGGCGTGGTATCGCAAAGCCGCTCGCCAGGGGCTGCCTGCTGCGCAAACGCATCTGGGCATCATGTCTGCATTTGGTCGCGGCGTCGCGCAAAGCGACAGACAGGCTATCGCATGGTATCGAAAAGCAGCAAAACAGGATTTTGCGAAAGCGCAATATCAGCTTGGCGTAGCATATAGCACGGGAAGAGGCGTGCCTGAAAATAGCCGGAATGCGCTGAAGTGGTACCTCAAAGCGGCAGAGCAGGGGTTTACTCCGGCACAATCAGCGCTTGGGGAAATTTATGCTCATGGGCGCCAGGGTGTGCCTAAAGATAATAAGCAGGCCTATATTTGGTATTACATGGCAAGTATGTATACGGAAAAATCTAAGGATGATTGTTCAGCGCTCATTGCCGAAAGAAACCGACTCAAGGGAACGCTCACCCCAGATCAACTTAGCGAGACATATGCCGCCTTTAATCTCATCTGGCGAAAAATTGATCAGTCAAAGGAGGCGAAAAAGATTGCCAGGAAGAAGTATTGATAAGATAACCAATAAGCCATGGCGCCATGGAGTGAAGTCTGCCTGTGGGGGCGATGAAGATTGATTGAGGCGCTGCCGGGAGATTATGGTGGTGGGGGAAGGATGACTCAGCGCTGCGCGCTTCGCCCTTCGGGTCGTTGCCTGCGGCAACGCTTTCTCGCTGCGCTCGAATCGAACCTTGGTCGAAGCTTCTCATCCTTCCCGTACAGAGAGATATGAGACACTGTGCTTAACGGGGATAAGATACGCGACGGGAGTGATGGTGGTGGGGGAAGGATGACTCAGCGCTGCGCGCTTCGCCCTTCGGGTCGTTGCCTGCGGCAACGCTTTCTCGCTGACGCTCGAATCGAACCTTAGTCGAAGCTTCTCATCCTTCCCGTACAGAGAGATATAAGGCACTGTGCTTAGCGGGGATAAGATACGCGACGGGAGTGATGGTGGTGGGGGAAGGATGACTCAGCGCTGCGCGCTTCGCCCTTCGGGTCGTTGCCTGCGGCAACGCGTTCTCGCTGCGCTCGAATCGAACCTTAGTCGAAGCTTCTCATCCTTCCCGTACGGAGAGATATGAGACAGTGTGCTTAACGGGGATAAGATACGCGACGGGAGTGATGGTGGTGGGGGAAGGATGACTCAGCGCTGCGCGCTTCGCCCTTCGGGTCGTTGCCTGCGGCAACGCTTTCTCGCTGCGCTCGAATCGAACCCTGGTAGAAGCTTCTCATCCTTCCCGTACAGAGAGATATGAGACACTATGCTTAACGGGGATAAGATACGCGACGGAAGCGATGGTGGTGGGGGAAGGATTCGAACCTTCGAAGTCGATGACGGCAGATTTACAGTCTGCTCCCTTTGGCCGCTCGGGAACCCCACCAGGGGTAATTCAAATTGTAGGTAAAGCTTGAAGATGGTGGTGGAGGAAGGATTATTCGTCGCTTCACTCCTCACCCTACGGGCCGTTACCGTTGGCAACGTTCTTTCGCTCGAGTCGAACCTTAATCGAAGGTTCTCACCCTTCCCCGACAAGTGCAAACTTCTGCATTGCTCATCGAGTTAACTACATCGCTGTAGTGAATAATGGTGGTGGGGGAAGGATTCGAACCTTCGAAGTCGATGACGGCAGATTTACAGTCTGCTCCCTTTGGCCGCTCGGGAACCCCACCACGGGGTAATGCTTAATACTGGCCCGCTTCCTTTTGGGAAGCGGGGCGCATCATATCAAATGACACGCCGCTGTAAAGCATTCCTTTGCCTGAAATGAACTGTTTGCGTACTTTTCATCCGTAACGGATTAAAGCTAATCAATTCATATTACTGACGATTAAAGAATAATCGTCCGATTGCCGTAAACAAAGACTCGCTGTGCCAGAACCTGATACAGCGCGCGGCTTAATACGTTTTTCTCAACGTCGCGCCCGGCACGCATCATATCTTCTGCGGTGTAAGTGTGATCGACATGAATCACGTCCTGCATAATGATTGGGCCTTCATCCAGATTATCATTCACATAGTGCGCGGTAGCGCCGATGATTTTCACGCCGCGCTCATAGGCCTGATGATAAGGACGCGCGCCGATAAACGCCGGCAGGAATGAGTGGTGGATATTGATAATTTTGTTCGGGAAGCGCGCCACAAAACCTGGCGTCAAAACACGCATATACTTGGCCAGCACCACATAGTCCGGTTGATGGGCATCAATGGCGTCCGCCATCTTCGTGTCATGCTCTTCACGCGTTAATCCCTCATGGCTGACCAGTTCGAAAGGGATCTCAAAACGTTCAACCAGCGAGCGTAACGTTTCATGGTTGCCAATGACCGCGGCGATTTCAACATCCAGCCCGCCATAGTTGGCTTTCATCAGCAGGTCGCCCAGACAATGCGCCTCTTTGGTAACCAGAATCACTACCCGACGGCGTCCGGCGGGATTGAGTTCACGAACAGAGCCTTCCGGTAAGGCGCTGTCCAGATCGGCCAGAAGAGTGGAATCATTGAAGATGCCTTCCAGCTCGGTCCGCATAAAAAAGCGTCCGGTGCGATGGTCAACAAATTCATTGTTTTGCACAATATTAAGCTCATGCTTATAGCAAATGTTGGTAATCCGCGCGATAAGGCCTTTTTGATCGGGACAAATAGTACGCAGAACTTTACGTTGTAGTGATTGCATTGCCGGAAAAATCCTGTTGAGAGTGTTTGCTGTATCGATACTGTCAGGCGTCACTGGCCGCAGCACTTTTTAAATTTTTTGCCTGAACCGCACGGGCAGGGATCATTTCGACCCAACTGCGGGCGGGTACCGTCAATATAATACCACTGACCGTTTTCTTTGATAAAACGAGAACGTTCGATAATCGCCCCGTTTTTCCCTTGTTCGGAAAAACGCGCGATAAAACTAACATACCCTGTATTTTCTGCTTCTGACCAGGTATGTTCAAAAATAGTCAGGCCGAGCCACCTGGTATTGGCAAATCCGGCGATGATATCATCACGAAACGCGGCCGCATTGCAGGTTGGATGCCAGCTCTTAATTAAGTAATCTGCGTCTTTCATCACAAAAGCGCAGTAACGAGAGCGCATGAGATGTGACGGATCGGGTGCTACTCGTTCTCCGGACACAATACGACCACAACATAGGCTATACTCGTCAGCGCTACCACAGGGACAAGGCTGAGACACAATAATCTCCCTGAATATAAAAAACGGCGTTGAACGCCAGGGTGGCATTATGTTAACTGAGCAGTGGCGATGTTGCTACGTCTTGAAGCCAGGGGAAGTCGTTAAGTACGATGAGAAAAATGAAAATAGGGCTGGCGCTGGGATCTGGCGCAGCGAGAGGATGGTCTCATATTGGGGTCATCAAAGCCCTCAAGCAAGCAGGCATTGATATTGATATCGTTGCAGGATGCTCAATAGGTTCACTGGTCGGCGCCGCGTATGCCTGTAATAAATTATCGGCGCTTGAACAGTGGGTATGTTCATTCCGCTACTGGGATGTTTTACGCCTGATGGATGTATCCTGGGGCAGAGGAGGGTTGCTTCGCGGCGAACGCGTATTTAATCACTATCGGGATATTATGCCCGTCACGGATTTTGACCACTGTTCAAGACGTTTTGGCGCGGTCGCGACGAATCTTAGCACGGGACGAGAGCTATGGTTTACTGAAGGCGATCTACACCTTGCTGTACGCGCGTCGTGCAGTATGCCAGGGCTGATGTCTCCGGTTGAACATAACGGTTACTGGCTGGTAGATGGCGCAGTCGTTAATCCGGTACCTGTTTCGTTAACCAGGGCGCTGGGGGCTGATATCGTTATTGCGGTAGACCTGCAACATGATGCCCACCTCATGCAGCAAGATTTGCTCTCTGTAAATGTCGGGAATATCAATGAAGAGAGCGATGATGCGCTGCCCTGGCATAAGCGTTTAAAAGAACGTTTCAGTAGCCTGACTTCACGCCGTGGCGTGAGTTCGCCTGGGGCAATGGAAATCATGACAACCTCCATCCAGGTGTTGGAAAATCGTCTTAAACGTAACCGTATGGCTGGCGATCCGCCTGATATTCTCATTCAACCATTCTGTCCGCAAATCTCTACGCTGGATTTTCATCGCGCCCATGCCGCTATTGCGGCGGGTCAGTTAGCCGTAGAGAAAAAGATGGACGAACTTATACCCTTGGTGCGTACCGACGTTTAATGTACCTTTTACGATCACTTAAGCAAATTCTGACAGGCGCAAGCGGCAATACCATGCCACTATTGATTAAAGCCAGTCAGGGGAGAGAACATGACGCAGCCATTGGTCGGAAAACAGATTCTTATTGTTGAAGACGAGCCTGTATTTCGCTCGCTTCTGGATTCGTGGTTTTCCTCTTTGGGAGCGACAACGGCATTGGCAGGCGACGGGGTGGATGCCCTGGAGTTGATGGGGCGTTTTACCCCTGATCTCATGATATGTGATATCGCTATGCCGAGAATGAACGGTCTCAAACTGGTAGAAAACTTACGTAATCGCGGAGACCAGACGCCTATTCTGGTTATTTCCGCAACAGAAAATATGGCGGATATCGCCAAAGCGTTGCGCCTTGGGGTTGAAGATGTCTTGCTGAAGCCGGTAAAAGATCTCAACCGCTTGCGGGAAACCGTATTCGCTTGCTTATACCCTAATATGTTTAACTCGCGGGTTGAAGAAGAAGAACGCCTGTTTCGTGACTGGGATGCAATGGTGAGTAATCCGACCGCCGCAGCGCAATTGTTGCAGGAATTGCAGCCCCCGGTACAGCAGGTGATTTCTCATTGCCGCATTAATTACCGGCAGCTCGTCTCCGCCGATCAGCCTGGACTGGTGCTGGATATTGCGCCGCTATCTGATAACGAACTGGCATTTTATTGCCTGGATGTCACCCGGGCGGGCGATAACGGCGTGTTAGCCGCATTGTTGCTGCGGGCGCTATTTAACGGCTTATTGCAGGATCAGCTAGGCCAACAAAAGCACCGTTTACCGGAGTTAGGCGCGCTATTAAAACAGGTAAATCATCTGCTCAGACAAGCCAATTTACCTGGGCAATTCCCGCTATTTGTCGGCTACTATCACAGTGAGCTCAAAAATTTGATTCTCGTCTCCGCCGGATTGAACGCCACCTTAAATACGGGCGCTCATCAGGTTCAAATTAGCAGCGGCGTGCCGCTAGGAACATTGGGTAACGCCTACCTTAACCAATTAAGCCAGCGTTGCGACTCGTGGCAGTGTCAAATATGGGGCGCAGGAGGGCGTCTGCGATTGATGTTGTCTGCGGAATGACCAAACGGAAGAGTGAGCGGAAATTGCTTTACCGGCCTTTCCCGACGAGTGTTACTATCTGCGGCAGATTTATAAGTATTTGTCTTAATTATACCAATATAAGTCCTTTTTGGACCTGAGGCTTGTTCTGGTACTGATATACTGGAACACGATACAGATTAATGAACACGTTCAATACATGAACAGTCCAGGAGAATTTTAAATGGCTGCCCTTAATTCGAAAGTCAAAAAAGCCGTTATCCCGGTCGCGGGATTGGGAACCAGGATGCTGCCAGCGACCAAAGCTATCCCGAAAGAGATGCTGCCGCTGGTTGATAAGCCATTAATTCAGTACGTCGTGAACGAATGTATCGCTGCTGGCATTACTGAAATCGTGCTTGTTACGCACTCGTCTAAAAACTCTATTGAAAACCACTTTGATACCAGTTTTGAGCTGGAAGCGATGCTGGAAAAACGCGTTAAGCGTCAGCTTCTGGAGGAGGTTCAGTCTATTTGCCCTCCGCATGTCACTATTATGCAGGTACGTCAAGGGCTGGCAAAAGGCCTGGGCCATGCCGTATTGTGCGCGCATCCCGTTGTCGGAAACGAACCTGTCGCTGTTATTCTGCCAGACGTTATTCTTGACGAATATGAGTCCGACCTGTCTCAGGATAACCTGGCTGAAATGATCCGCCGTTTTGACGAAACCGGCAATAGCCAGATTATGGTTGAGCCGGTAGAAGATGTGACTGCATACGGCGTGGTCGATTGTAAAGGCGTTGAGCTGGCGCCGGGCGAAAGTGTGCCGATGGTTGGCGTGGTTGAAAAACCAAAAGCGGATGTCGCGCCGTCTAACCTTGCGATTGTCGGGCGTTATGTGTTGAGCGCGGATATCTGGGCGTTGCTGGCGAAAACCCCTCCGGGCGCCGGGGATGAAATTCAGTTGACCGATGCTATCGATATGCTGATCGAAAAAGAAACGGTTGAAGCCTACCACATGAAGGGTAAAAGCCATGACTGTGGTAATAAGTTAGGATATATGCAGGCATTCGTTGAATATGGCATCCGTCATAATTCGCTGGGTGCTGAATTTAAAGCCTGGCTTGAAGAAGAAATGGGTATTAAGAAGTAACGATACGTTATAAATTTTTTAACAGAAGCGCTGGTAAATCCGGCGCTTTTTTTATGCCTGGGGTCGTCAGCGGAGAACTCAGGCAAAAAAAATCCCGCCAGCGGCGGGATTTTAAGCATCCAGGAAGTAAATTATTCCTTGATCAGGAAATCTTCCAGTTGCTTACCTTGTTCTTCCATTGCTTTTTTGATTACAGCCGGTGTACGACCCTGGCCAGTCCAGGTTTTAGTTTCACCGTTTTCGTCAACATAGCTATATTTAGCCGGACGAGCTGCGCGTTTAGCTTTGGTACCGGATTTAGCGGCAGCCATGCTATTCAGCAGTTCATTCGGGTCAATGCCGTCGGCAATTAACATTTCACGATACTGTTGCAGTTTACGAGTGCGTTCTTCCACTTCAGCAGCAGCAGCGCTTTCTTCTTCACGACGCTCATTAACGACAACTTCTAATTTTTCCAGCATTTCTTCAAGCGTTTCCAGAGTACATTCTCTTGCCTGCGCACGAAGAGTACGGATGTTGTTCAGAATTTTAAGTGCTTCGCTCATTGTAGTAATCTCAAACTTATATTGGGGTGGTTTGTTGAGCTAATAATAGAGCGATAAATTCAGTTGTGCAATAGCCAGGAATGTAAGGAATTCAAAATTACGCTTTATTAAGCACACGTTTTAATTATCTCAACTTAAATTTTCCTTGAGGCACCGCACAAAAAAGAGCTTATTGGCAGGGGGGATACTCACCGTCTGTCGCTAAAAATTTAGGAGTCAGGTCACATTTTATCATGATGAAATACGATCTCATTGCAGAGATATCAATCTCTTGTATTAGCTTTCCTTACAAGAAAACCCTATTACTTTGCACCGGGTATGAGTAACGGTAACAATAAGTACAAGGTTTTCATATTGGCGGGTGATGATAAGCATTGTTGATGAATTTTAACGGCATAATTTGTGAAGGAATGTGTATATACCCTTCATACTTCAAGTTGCTTATGTGTTGGCTACGCTCGCTCACCCCAGTCACATAGTTATCTATGCTCCTGGGGACTCACTCCCTTGCCGCCTTTAAGCAACGCGAATTATTTTGGGTATAGTGAGCGATGTTTGTACAATTCTTAATACTCACCGGAGCGCGAGCCGCGCCGTCGCGTCGGTAAATTATGGTACAATCCCGCCAATCTTTATTTCACTCAGGTGAGGTCCTGCGACCAATGGCACAGCTATATTTCTACTATTCGGCAATGAATGCGGGTAAGTCGACTGCACTGCTGCAATCTTCATACAATTATCAGGAACGCGGGATGCGTACCGTCGTATATACGGCGGAAATCGACGATCGTTTCGGCGCAGGCAAAGTCAGCTCTCGTATCGGTTTGTCGTCGCCGGCAAAATTGTTTAACCAAAATACATCCTTGTTTGAAGAGATTCGTGCCGAGAGCGCGCGGCAGACAATACATTGCGTGTTAGTCGACGAAAGCCAGTTTTTGACTCGCCAGCAGGTTTATCAATTATCCGAGGTTGTCGACAAATTAGATATTCCAGTACTTTGCTATGGGCTACGAACAGACTTTCGTGGGGAGCTCTTTGTCGGCAGCCAATACTTGCTGGCATGGTCAGATAAGCTGGTGGAATTAAAAACTATCTGTTTCTGCGGTCGTAAAGCCAGTATGGTTCTGCGCCTTGATCAGGACGGCAGGCCTTATAACGAAGGCGAACAGGTGGTTATTGGCGGGAATGAACGCTACGTTTCAGTTTGCCGTAAGCATTATAAGGACGCGCTGGAGGAGGGCTCACTGACGGCGATTCAGGAGCGTCATCGGCACATATGATACCTGAGGTAAAGAGCGGCTTATAAAACGCCCTGTAGCGCTTTGGAGGTCATTATTCAGGCCTCCTGACGAAGGGCGTGCCGTGAGCACGTAGGCCAGATGATCAGCATAGCGCCTTCAGGCATCAGATAAACAGGTAAAACAAAAAAACGGCCTCAATTGAGGCCGTTATTGTCATGCTAAAACAGATAACGAATTAAGCGGATTTTTTCGCTTTTTTCTCTGCTTTCGGTGCGGCAACGACGTCTTTCTTCGCTGCAACTTCACCTTCGGTGAAATCACGACCGTAGTAGGTATCCAGCAGAATCTGTTTCAGTTCGGAGATCAGTGGATAACGCGGGTTAGCGCCGGTGCACTGGTCATCGAAGGCATCTTCAGACAGTTTGTCAACGTGTGCCAGGAAGTCAGCTTCCTGTACGCCTGCTTCACGGATAGACTTAGGAATACCCAGCTCAGCTTTAATGCTTTCCAGCCATGCCAGCAGTTTTTCAATCTTAGCAGCGGTACGGTCGCCCGGCGCGCTCAGGCCCAGGTGGTCAGCAATTTCAGCGTAACGACGGCGTGCCTGCGGACGATCGTACTGGCTGAAAGCGGTCTGCTTGGTCGGGTTGTCATTCGCGTTGTAGCGGATAACGTTACAAATCAGCAGGGCGTTCGCCAGACCGTGCGGAATGTGGAACTGAGAGCCCAGTTTGTGCGCCATGGAGTGACATACACCGAGGAAGGCGTTGGCAAACGCGATACCGGCGATAGTCGCGGCGCTGTGAACACGTTCACGCGCAACCGGGTTCTTGGAACCTTCGTGGTAAGACGCCGGCAGGTTTTCTTTCAGCAGTTTCAGAGCCTGCAGAGCCTGACCGTCAGAGAACTCAGAAGCCAGTACGGAAACATAAGCTTCCAGAGCGTGAGTTACCGCATCCAGACCACCGAACGCACACAGGGACTTCGGCATATCCATCACCAGGTTGGCGTCGACAATCGCCATATCCGGGGTCAGGGCGTAGTCAGCCAGCGGATATTTCTGACCGGTTGCATCGTCGGTCACAACCGCAAACGGTGTGACTTCAGAACCGGTACCGGAAGTGGTGGTGACGGCGATCATTTTCGCTTTCACGCCCATTTTCGGGAACTTGTAGATACGTTTACGGATGTCCATAAAGCGCAGCGCCAGTTCTTCGAAGTGAGTTTCCGGATGTTCGTACATGACCCACATGATTTTCGCGGCGTCCATCGGGGAACCGCCGCCCAGCGCGATGATCACGTCCGGTTTGAAGGAGTTAGCCAGCTCAGCGCCTTTGCGAACAACGGAAAGCGTCGGGTCTGCTTCAACTTCGAAGAAGACTTCGGTTTCAACGCCAGCCGCTTTCAGCACAGAGGTGATCTGGTCTGCATAGCCGTTGTTGAACAGGAAGCGGTCAGTCACGATGAGCGCACGTTTGTGGCCATCAGTAATCACTTCATCCAGCGCGATGGGCAGAGAGCCACGGCGGAAGTAGATAGATTTCGGAAGTTTGTGCCACAACATGTTTTCAGCTCGCTTAGCAACGGTTTTCTTGTTGATCAGGTGTTTCGGACCAACGTTTTCAGAGATGGAGTTACCACCCCAGGAACCACAACCCAACGTCAGGGAAGGTGCGAGTTTGAAGTTGTACAGGTCACCGATACCACCCTGAGAGGCCGGGGTGTTGATCAGGATACGCGCGGTTTTCATCATCTGACCGAAGTAAGCAACGCGTTCTGGCTGGTTATCCTGGTCAGTGTACAGGCAGGAGGTGTGACCGATACCGCCCATAGCGACCAGTTTTTCTGCTTTTTCTACCGCTTCTTCGAAATCTTTCGCACGATACATCGCCAGAGTCGGAGACAGTTTTTCGTGTGCGAACGGTTCGCTTTCGTCAACGACCGTAACTTCACCGATCAGAATCTTGGTGGTTTCTGGTACGGAGAAGCCTGCCAGTTCAGCGATTTTGTAGGCTGGCTGGCCGACGATAGCGGCGTTCAGAGCGCCATTTTTCAGGATAACGTTTTGAACCGCTTTCAGCTCCTGGCCCTGCAGCATGTAGCCGCCATGGCTGGCGAAACGTTCGCGAACGGCATCATAGACGGAATCAACAACGACAACAGACTGTTCAGAAGCACAGATTACGCCGTTATCGAAGGTTTTAGACATCAGAACAGACGCCACAGCGCGTTTGATATCAGCGGTTTCATCAATGACAACCGGAGTGTTGCCTGCGCCTACGCCGATAGCCGGTTTACCGGAGCTGTATGCAGCTTTAACCATGCCTGGACCGCCAGTGGCGAGGATCAGGTTAATATCCGGGTGGTGCATCAACGCGTTAGACAGTTCTACGGAAGGTTGATCGATCCAGCCAATCAGATCTTTCGGCGCGCCGGCAGCGATAGCCGCTTGCAGAACGATGTCTGCCGCTTTGTTGGTTGCTTCTTTAGCGCGCGGATGCGGAGAAAAGATGATGGCGTTACGGGTCTTCAGGCTAATCAGCGATTTGAAGATCGCGGTAGAGGTTGGGTTAGTGGTTGGAACGATACCGCAAATAATGCCGATAGGTTCAGCAATGGTGATGGTCCCGAAGGTGTCGTCTTCAGACAGCACGCCGCAGGTTTTTTCATCTTTATAGGCGTTGTAAATATATTCAGAAGCGAAGTGGTTTTTAATCACTTTGTCTTCCACGATACCCATACCGGATTCGGCGACGGCCATTTTGGCCAGCGGAATGCGGGCATCAGCGGCAGCCAGAGCGGCGGCGCGGAAGATTTTGTCGACCTGTTCTTGAGTGAAACTGGCATATTCACGCTGGGCTTTTTTTACACGCTCTACGAGTGCGTTAAGTTCAGCGACATTAGTAACAGCCATAATGCTCTCCTGATAATGTTAAACTTTTTTAGTAAATCATCTGCGCGATACGTGAGTATAGACAGATCGACGATACTTTGTATAAATGCCTGAAATTCAGGTGGTTACTTAACGTCCGTTTCGCTCTGATTTACTAAAAGAGCTTCTGCGTTAGTATCATTTAACTCTAACGCGTTACGTCCAGGTGGCGTAAGCAAGATTACTCACTTCTGAGTAGCGATTGTGTGATCTAAATCAAGATTACGCAAAGCTGACACCTTTCAGCAGGCCATTTTAGCCTTTTATGTAAATTGTTAAGAAATCGTTATCATGAAGAGTGAGTGGATTAGCATAACGAGTACATATAAATAACAGCGATGAATGGATGAAATTAGGCGTAGATAAGAGGTGAACTATGCGAATAAAAGGCGTATCTTCTGCGCGTTTTGATCATTAACGAACATTGACTTCATCCGGCTAACGCTTCGGAGCTAACCGTGATTCAACCGCTTTTTGATTTTCCTGTTTACTTTAAGTTCTTTATCGGGCTCTTTGCGCTGGTTAACCCGGTGGGGATTATCCCCGTTTTCATCAGCATGACCAGCTACCAGACGGCCACGGCGCGTAATAAAACTAACCTCACCGCGAATCTGTCGGTTGCGATTATCTTGTGGAGTTCCTTATTCCTCGGCGATGGCATCCTGCAACTCTTTGGTATTTCTATTGATTCGTTCAGAATTGCGGGCGGTATCCTGGTTGTCACCATTGCAATGTCGATGATCAGCGGGAAGCTGGGGGAAGATAAACAAAACAAGCAAGAAAAGTCAGAGACGGCCATACGCGAGAGCATTGGCGTTGTGCCGTTAGCGCTGCCGTTAATGGCGGGGCCAGGGGCGATCAGCTCCACTATCGTCTGGGGGACGCGTTATCACAGCATCGCGCATTTGCTTGGCTTTTCAGTTGCCATTGCGCTTTTTGCGCTTTGCTGCTGGGGCGTGTTCCGTATGGCGCCGTGGCTGGTTCGTTTGCTGGGGCAAACTGGTATCAACGTTATTACCCGAATCATGGGGTTGTTGTTAATGGCGCTCGGCATCGAATTTATTGTCACAGGAATAAAAGGCATTTTCCCCGGCTTGCTCAACTAAACTCCCACCTGCTGATTTACAGGCGGCGCCCTAAGGGGCCGCCTTGTGACATTCCCACGTAACACTTCTTACTTTGATAAGCATTCAGCGTTTAAATGATAAAAAATACTAATATAATCTAACGCTATTTATTTTTATTAATCAAACTATTATCAACATTACTGAGACCGTGAGAGGCGGTAGGTCTGTTATTTTATTCACACCATACTCTGGGGCTTGATGAAGGATTATTGAAATGTTATTAGTTGTTTCAGCTCCATCGTAGATGAATGTGCTAAATAATGAGCATTTGTTAAATTTGTGTGTGTTTTCTGGCGCAGGCATAACCTACGATGCGACAGAGAGATATTTTTCTTTCAACTTATTGATTATAAAGAATAAATCAAAGATTTTTAACATTGTTTAACTGTTTTTTTGGGCAGGGATTTTTCCATAAAAGAGAATTGGTTAACAAAATTGTAAAATGAATTGGCGGTTCAGAAACGCATTTGATACTTTTCGGCCAAACATTTTTGTAGAAGATTTCACATTGTTGATAAGTATTTTCATTTAGATGGTTGTCAGAAATAACGTGCGACGTGGGCAGGTACGTCGTATACCGAATCGACGAAAGGCGATCGAACGAATCGTCAGAATAAATAAAGTCGGTGATAGCAAAAGCAGTGACAGACCTGGCAGTACACCACCAGTGCTGCACAGGAACCCTGACGGGATTAAACAGGCTGGTAAAAACCAGTAATTATAATGAGTGGAGTACAAACACAATGTCTAACATCACGAAAAAAAGTTTGATTGCAGCGGGAATACTCACTGCGCTCATCGCCGCCAGCGCCGCGACTGCGGCAGACGTGCCCGCCGGCGTTCAGTTAGCCGACAAGCAAACGTTGGTACGTAATAACGGATCAGAAGTGCAGTCTCTCGACCCGCATAAAATTGAAGGCGTGCCGGAATCGAACGTCAGCCGTGACCTCTTCGAAGGCTTATTAATTAGTGATGTCGAGGGGCATCCTTCACCGGGCGTCGCGGAAAAATGGGAAAATAAAGATTTTAAAGTCTGGACATTCCATCTACGTGAAAATGCGAAATGGTCAGATGGTACGCCCGTCACCGCCCATGATTTCGTTTATAGCTGGCAACGCCTGGCCGATCCTAATACGGCATCGCCGTACGCCAGCTATCTGCAATACGGTCATATCGCTAATATCGATGACATTATCGCCGGTAAAAAACCCGCCACCGATCTGGGGGTAAAAGCGCTTGATGATCACACCTTTGAAGTGACCTTAAGTGAGCCGGTGCCTTATTTCTACAAATTGTTGGTCCACCCTTCAGTGTCTCCTGTACCGAAATCAGCGGTCGAAAAATTTGGCGATAAATGGACGCAACCGGCCAATATTGTCACTAACGGCGCTTATAAGTTAAAAAACTGGGTGGTGAACGAACGTATCGTGCTGGAGCGTAACCCGCAATACTGGGATAACGCCAAAACCGTCATCAATCAGGTAACTTATTTGCCTATCTCTTCGGAGGTGACGGATGTCAACCGCTACCGCAGCGGCGAGATCGATATGACTTATAACAATATGCCGATCGAATTATTCCAGAAACTGAAGAAAGAGATCCCGAATGAAGTCCGCGTAGACCCTTATTTGTGTACCTATTATTACGAAATTAATAATCAAAAAGCGCCGTTTAACGATGTCCGCGTGCGTACCGCGCTGAAACTGGCGTTAGATCGCGACATTATTGTTAATAAGGTTAAAAATCAGGGCGATTTACCCGCTTATAGCTACACGCCGCCGTATACCGATGGCGCAAAACTGGTAGAGCCTGAGTGGTTCAAATGGTCCCAGCAAAAGCGTAATGAAGAAGCGAAGAAATTGTTGGCTGAAGCCGGCTTTACGGCGGATAAGCCCTTAACATTCGACCTGCTGTATAACACCTCCGATCTGCATAAAAAACTGGCCATTGCCGTGGCGTCTATCTGGAAGAAAAATCTGGGCGTCAATGTGAATCTGGAGAATCAGGAATGGAAAACCTTCCTGGATACCCGTCATCAGGGCACCTTTGATGTTGCCAGAGCCGGGTGGTGCGCAGATTATAATGAACCGACCTCGTTCCTGAATACCATGTTGTCCGACAGTTCAAATAACACCGCGCATTATAAGAGCCCGGCGTTTGATAAGCTGATTGCCGACACGCTGAAAGTGGCGGACGATACGCAGCGCAGCGAACTCTACGCTAAAGCGGAGCAGCAGTTAGATAAAGACTCGGCTATTGTGCCGGTGTATTACTACGTTAACGCGCGCCTGGTGAAACCCTGGGTGGGCGGGTATACCGGTAAAGACCCGCTGGATAATATTTATGTGAAAAACTTATATATTATCAAACATTAATGGCAAGACATGGGACAACTGCGGTTGTCCCATGGTGTCTTTTTTCATCGCACTATAACTTTCCCTGGCGGATCTTTTGTCACGTCCGGGAAGTAAAGGCACAGGCCAGAAGGTACGGGCAATGTTGAAATTTATTTTACGCCGCTGTCTGGAAGCGATTCCGACGCTGTTTATTCTTATTACCATCTCTTTCTTTATGATGCGCCTCGCGCCGGGGAGTCCTTTTACCGGCGAGCGCGCATTGCCGCCGGAAGTGCTGGCCAATATTGAAGCAAAATATCATCTGAACGATCCCATCATGACGCAGTACTTCAGCTACCTGAAGCAGCTGGCGCATGGCGATTTTGGACCATCGTTTAAATATAAAGATTACACGGTCAACGATCTGGTTGCCGCCAGCTTCCCCGTTTCGGCGAAACTTGGCGCCGCCGCTTTTTTGCTGGCGGTCATTATTGGTGTCAGCGCTGGCGTGATTGCCGCGCTAAAGCAAAATACGCGATGGGATTATACGGTGATGGGATTTGCCATGACCGGCGTCGTTATCCCCAGTTTTGTGGTGGCGCCGCTACTGGTGATGGTCTTTGCGATAACCTTGCAATGGCTGCCTGGCGGCGGCTGGAACGGCGGGGCGTTAAAATTTATGATCCTGCCGATGGTTGCGCTTTCACTGGCCTATATTGCCAGCATCGCTCGTATTACGCGCGGCTCAATGATTGAAGTTCTGCATTCGAACTTTATTCGTACCGCGCGGGCAAAAGGATTACCGATGCGCAGAATTATCTTCCGCCATGCGTTAAAACCTGCGCTGCTGCCGGTTTTATCCTATATGGGGCCAGCCTTTGTCGGCATTATTACCGGCTCAATGGTGATTGAAACTATTTATGGCTTACCGGGCATTGGGCAGCTTTTCGTTAATGGCGCGCTCAACCGCGATTACTCGCTGGTGTTAAGTTTGACCATTCTAGTCGGGGCGCTGACCATATTATTTAACGCCATTGTCGATGTGCTCTATGCCGTTATCGACCCGAAAATTCGCTATTGATACTGGAGCTCGCGATGATGTTAAGTAAGAAAAACAGCGAGACGCTGGAAAATTTCAGTGAAAAGCTGGAGGTGGAAGGTCGCAGCCTTTGGCAAGATGCCCGTCGGCGCTTTATGCATAACCGTGCGGCGGTGGCCAGTCTTATTGTCCTGTTTCTGATAGCCCTGTTCGTGACAGTGGCGCCTATGCTGTCGCAATTTACCTATTTCGATACCGACTGGGGCATGATGTCCAGTGCGCCGGATATGGCGTCCGGTCACTATTTCGGCACTGACTCTTCCGGGCGCGATCTGTTGGTGCGCGTTGCCATCGGCGGGCGTATCTCATTAATGGTCGGGATTGCCGCCGCGCTGGTGGCGGTCATTGTCGGAACGCTGTATGGCTCGCTGTCCGGCTATCTGGGCGGCAAAATTGATTCTGTGATGATGCGTTTGTTGGAGATCCTCAACTCGTTCCCGTTTATGTTCTTTGTGATTTTGCTGGTGACGTTTTTTGGGCAGAACATTCTGTTGATTTTCGTCGCCATCGGCATGGTCTCCTGGCTTGATATGGCGCGTATCGTGCGTGGCCAAACCCTAAGTCTTAAACGTAAAGAATTCATCGAAGCCGCGCAGGTGGGTGGTGTGTCGACTGCCAGCATTGTGATCCGCCATATTGTGCCTAACGTCCTGGGCGTAGTGGTAGTGTATGCATCGTTGCTGGTGCCCAGCATGATTCTGTTTGAGTCTTTCCTCAGTTTCCTGGGGCTTGGGACGCAGGAACCGTTAAGCAGTTGGGGAGCGTTATTGAGCGATGGCGCAAATTCAATGGAAGTCTCACCGTGGCTGCTGCTGTTTCCGGCTGGCTTTCTCGTGGTGACGTTATTCTGTTTTAACTTTATTGGCGATGGCCTGCGTGATGCCCTCGACCCGAAAGATCGTTAAGGAGTACAGCCATGAGCTTATCAGAAACCGCAACTCAGGCGCCGCAACCGGCGAATGTACTGCTGGAGGTAAACGATCTTCGTGTTACGTTCGCTACGCCTGATGGCGATGTGACGGCGGTCAACGATCTGAACTTTACGCTTCGCGCTGGAGAAACGTTAGGTATTGTTGGCGAGTCTGGATCGGGGAAATCGCAAACGGCGTTCGCATTAATGGGACTGCTGGCGACGAATGGTCGAATCGGCGGTTCCGCGACCTTCAACGGACGTGAAATTCTTAATCTACCTGAGCGCGAACTGAATACGCTGCGCGCAGAACAGATTTCGATGATTTTTCAGGACCCGATGACCTCGCTAAATCCTTATATGCGCGTTGGGGAGCAGTTAATGGAAGTCCTGATGCTGCATAAAGGGATGAGCAAAGCGGAAGCTTTTGAAGAGTCCGTCAGAATGCTGGATGCCGTAAAAATGCCGGAAGCGCGCAAACGGATGAAAATGTACCCGCACGAATTTTCCGGCGGAATGCGTCAACGTGTGATGATTGCGATGGCGCTGTTGTGCAGGCCGAAACTGCTTATTGCCGATGAGCCTACCACCGCGCTTGATGTTACCGTGCAGGCGCAGATTATGACCTTGCTTAATGAGCTAAAGCGCGAATTTAATACCGCCATTATCATGATTACCCACGATCTGGGCGTGGTCGCGGGTAT
The DNA here is from genome assembly GCF_000006945.2 of Salmonella enterica subsp. enterica serovar Typhimurium str. LT2. GTDB lineage: Bacteria > Pseudomonadota > Gammaproteobacteria > Enterobacterales > Enterobacteriaceae > Salmonella > Salmonella enterica. Next base: position 1,836,927 of record NC_003197.2, on the reverse strand, counting down.
TTGCGATAAGGTCCTGGTAATGTATGCCGGGCGTACCATGGAATACGGTAAGGCGCGCGATGTCTTTTATCAGCCCGTTCATCCGTATTCGATAGGCCTGCTTAATGCGGTGCCGCGTCTGGATAGCGAGGGGGCGGAAATGCTGACGATTCCGGGCAATCCTCCCAATTTATTGCGTTTGCCTAAAGGTTGTCCGTTCCAGCCGCGTTGTCCTCATGCGATGGAGATCTGCAATAATGCGCCGCCACTTGAAGCGTTTAGTCCTGGTCGCTTGCGCGCCTGTTTTAAACCGGTGGAGGAACTGCTATGAATGCTGTGATTGAACAACGTAAAGTTCTCCTCGAAATCGCCGATCTGAAAGTACATTTTGATATCAAAGAAGGGAAGCAGTGGTTCTGGCAACCGCCGAAAACCCTGAAAGCGGTGGACGGCGTTACGCTACGCCTGTATGAAGGCGAAACGCTGGGCGTGGTGGGCGAATCCGGCTGCGGCAAGTCGACGTTTGCGCGCGCGATTATTGGTCTGGTGAAGGCGACAGATGGTAAAGTCGCCTGGCTGGGAAAAGATCTGCTGGGCATGAAAGCGGATGAGTGGCGCGAGGTGCGCAGCGATATCCAGATGATTTTCCAGGACCCGCTGGCGTCACTCAACCCGCGAATGACGATTGGCGAAATTATCGCTGAACCGCTGCGCACTTATCATCCTAAACTTTCGCGCCAGGACGTGCGTGACCGCGTGAAAGCCATGATGCTGAAAGTGGGGCTGTTGCCGAACCTCATCAACCGTTATCCCCATGAATTTTCCGGGGGGCAGTGCCAGCGCATCGGTATCGCCCGGGCATTGATCCTGGAACCTAAGCTCATTATTTGCGATGAGCCGGTGTCGGCGCTGGACGTTTCTATTCAGGCGCAGGTGGTGAATTTGCTCCAGCAGTTACAGCGAGAGATGGGGCTGTCGTTGATTTTTATTGCGCACGATCTGGCGGTCGTAAAGCACATATCCGATCGTGTCCTGGTGATGTATCTCGGTCATGCAGTAGAATTGGGCACCTATGATGAGGTGTACCATAATCCACTGCATCCTTATACCAAAGCGCTGATGTCGGCGGTACCGATTCCCGATCCCGATCTGGAGCGAAATAAGAAGATACAATTGCTGGAGGGCGAATTACCTTCGCCCATTAACCCGCCTTCCGGCTGCGTGTTCCGTACACGCTGTCCGATAGCCGGGCCAGAATGCGCGCAAACGCGACCGGTGCTGGAAGGGAGTTTTCGCCATGCCGTTTCCTGCCTTAAAGTAGACCCGTTATAATCGCAAGGGCTGACAATTCGTCAGCCCTTCTTTTAGGTGAGGTTACCGTGTCACTTTCTTTGTCGTCGGTTCGCCGTCGTCTTTATCATAATCTGTTCGATTTGACTACGCGCTCAGGTCGCCGTTTTGAAGGGTTATGCGCGCTGTTTGCGCTGCTTAGCGTACTGGTCATTTTTGTTGAATCAGGCGTAGGAACGGAATATCACCTGACATTTGATGAATGGCATATTTTTGTCTGGCTGGAGCTCTGCGTTACCCTGATATTTACCGGTGAATACTTGCTCAGACTGTTTAGCTGGCCCGAACCGGCAAAATACGTTTTTAGTTTCTGGGGATTTATTGATCTGGTGACGATTTTGCCGCTGTACGTCATGTGGCTGTGGCCGGAAATTAGCCTGAACTATATGTTTGCCTGGCGCGCTATGCGAGCGATTCGCGTGCTGCGTATTCTTAAACTGCTACGCTTTATGCCATCGCTGCGGGTATTCTGGAGCGCCATTATTAGCGCGCGTCATCAGCTTATTCTGTTCTATTCATTTATTGCGATCGTGATGATTATTTTCGGTGCCCTGATGTATCTTATTGAAGGACCGAAATATGGCTTCACGACGCTTAATGCCTCGGTGTATTGGGCGATAGTGACAGTCACAACCGTGGGGTACGGTGATATTACGCCGCATACGCCGCTGGGACGTATTGTCGCGTCGGTGCTTATTTTGATTGGCTATTCGGTGATTGCGATTCCTACAGGACTGATTACCACGCACATGAGCAGCGCGTTTCAAAAACGTCACTGGCAGCGAAAATGTCCGCAGTGCCAGCAAAGCCAGCATGAACATAGCGCGCAATATTGTAACCGATGCGGCAGTAAGCTACCGGATTAAACAGGCTTGCCGGAGGGCGCAATCAGACGCCATCCGGCCTGAACCGCTTATTCGCGCCAGAGAATATGGCACAGCTTGTGGTCCTTTTCCCGGCACAGCAGAACGCGGGCAAAAATGTCGTTAATTTCGCCGTCTTCGGTATCCGCCAGGCCAATTACCACCTCGGCAAAAAAGTCTGGATTCAGGTCAAAATCGATGTGCTCTTGCCAGTCTTCAGCGGGATCAAACAACTCCGCGCCGCCGCGCTCCTCGAATTGCAAATTGAACAGAATGATATCAGCCGGATCAAGATTATCCGCCGCCAGCTCAAGAAAAATATCGTAAGCCTGCTCAAGCGTTTCGTCTTCAGTCAGGCGATTGTTCAGATCCATTTCCATAGTGACTACCTGTTTACTCATGTTGGTCACGTTTTACAGCAATGGACTAAAGAAGTAAAACAATCGCTCGGTAATACGCTGCCATAACGGACGTTTTACCCACAAACGTGCATCTAACAGGCGGGAGCGCGAAATATAATCGTCCTGTACCGCAGCCAGATCGGCGCCGAAACCCGTATCATCAATGACCAGCGTAATCTCGAAATTAAGCCACAGGCTACGCATGTCGAGATTCACGGTACCGACCAGGCTCAGTTCGCCATCGACCAGCACGCTTTTGGTATGTAACAGCCCGCCTTCGAACTGATAGATTTTCACGCCCGCCGCCAGTAACTCGCTAAAAAAGGCGCGACTGGCCCAGCCGACGAGCAGTGAATCATTTTTACGGGGCAGGATAATACTGACATCCACGCCGCGCTGCGCAGCGGTACAAATAGCGTGCAGCAGATCGTCGCTGGGGACGAAATATGGCGTGGTCATAATTAAATATTCGCGCGCAGCATAGGTGGCGGTTAATAGTGCCTGGTGAATGAGATCTTCCGGAAATCCAGGACCGGAAGCAATGGTATGAATGGTATGCCCGCTGGCCTGCTCAAACGGCATAATATTCACATCCGGCGGGGGAGGCAGAATGCGTTTACCCGTCTCGATTTCCCAATCGCAGGAGTAAACAATCCCCATTGCTGTCGCCACGGGCCCCTCCATCCGCGCCATCAAATCGACCCATTGTCCAACGCCGGCATCCTGTTTGAAAAAACGCGGGTCCACCATATTCATACTGCCGGTATAGGCGATGTAATTGTCAATCATCACCATTTTACGGTGCTGGCGAAGATCCATACGGCGTAAAAAGACGCGCATCAGATTCACCTTCAGCGCCTCTACGACTTCAATGCCAGCGTTACGCATCATGGCCGCCCAGGGGCTGCGGAAGAAAGCGACGCTACCCGCGGAGTCCAGCATAAGCCGGCAATGGATGCCGCGGCGGGCGGCGGCCATTAGCGATTCAGCGACCTGATCCGCCATGCCGCCTGGCTGCCAGATGTAAAACACCATTTCGATATTATGCCGCGCCAGTTGGATATCGCGAATAAGCGCCTGCATGACATCATCGGAGTCGGTAAGCAATTGCAACTGGTTGCCTTTGACGCCCGCAATCCCCTGACGTCGTTCGCACAGCTTAAACAAGGACGATGCGACGCTACTGTTTTCTTGCGCGAAAATGTGTTTGCAGGCTTTGAGGTCATTCAACCATTTGGCGGTAGACGGCCACATGGCGCGGGCACGCTCGGCGCGACGTTTGCCTAAATGCAATTCGCCCACGGACAAATAGGCGATGATCCCGACCAGCGGAAGGATATAGATGATTAACAACCAGGCCATTGCGGAGGGAACTGCGCGCCGTTTCATTAGAATACGTAATGTGACGCCGGCAATGAGAACCCAGTATCCCAAAATGACCAGCCAACTCACCACGGTGTAGAAGGTTGTCATAACTTTAAAAATCCTTTAAAAAGCGTGTTGTTAAGAGTTTACGCGTCAGGATTCACATGGCAAATAAAAACACGGGAAAAGCGCTGGTCTGCATCCGGCGAGGGGGTATAATGGCGCTTCTGTTACAGTGAGAGTCGTAAACATGAAGCGTAGTAGAACGGAAGTGGGGCGCTGGCGAATGCTACGTCAGGCGAGCCGCCGTAAAGCGCGTTGGCTTGAAGGGCAATCACGCCGTAATATGCGTATCCATACCATCAGGAAATGCATCTTTAATCGTCAGCGTAATTCATTACTCTTTGCGATTCACGGTGTGTGAGCCAGAAAGGGCACCGTATGCGGTGCCCAACAGGCCATCCTTTTCAAAAGATCTTCTTATACGGTTTGACCGAAACCTGCGCATAGACGCCCGCGGCGACGTAGGGGTCCGCATCAGCCCAGGATTGCGCTGCTTCTAAAGATTCAAATTCAGCAATCACCGTTGACCCGGTAAATCCGGCTACCCCAGGATCGTTACTGTCCACTGCGGGCATCGGCCCGGCAGTTAATAATCGCCCTTCATCATGCAGAAGTTGCAGGCGCGCCAGATGCGCGGGCCGTACCGAGAGGCGTTTTTCAAGCGAGTTGGCATTGTCCTGAGCGTAAATAACATACAGCACGGGTAGAGCTCCTTAATCGGTAAAAGTTGCTGATTACGTTATTGGAAAGGGCATTTAACTGCAATGTAAAGATACCGACTTTGTTAAACATGCACATTTTGTGTGGTGTTTTTGTGCGATATCATCTTTTAAATGCCGCTATCGGCAATGCCTTATTGAATATGATTGCTATTTGCATTTAAAATTCAGCTCTGGTTTTTCAACTGAAACGATTATGACTTCAATGACCCTTGATTTACCTCGTCGCTTTCCCTGGCCGACACTCCTTTCCGTAGGCATTCATGGTGCTGTAGTGGCAGGTTTGCTCTATACCTCGGTACATCAGGTTATTGAATTGCCTGCGCCAGCGCAGCCTATCACGGTGACAATGGTTTCACCCGCTGACCTGGAGCCGCCCCAGGCGGTTCAGCCGCCGCCGGAGCCGGTGGTTGAACCCGAACCCGAACCGGAGCCAGAGCCGATCCCTGAACCGCCTAAAGAAGCGCCCGTGGTGATTGAGAAACCCAAACCTAAGCCAAAACCCAAGCCAAAACCGAAACCGGTGAAAAAGGTTGAAGAGCAGCCGAAGCGCGAAGTCAAACCAGCCGCGCCGCGTCCTGCCTCACCGTTTGAAAATAGCGCCCCGGTGCGGCCAACAAGCAGCACCGCATCGGCGACCAGCAAGCCCGCGGTGAGCGTGCCCACTGGACCTCGCGCTCTGAGCCGTAACCAGCCGCAGTATCCGGCGCGAGCACAGGCGTTACGTATTGAAGGCCGCGTAAAGGTGAAGTTTGACGTGACCTCTGCTGGGCGAGTGGAAAATGTACAGATTCTATCCGCGCAGCCAGCCAATATGTTTGAGCGTGAAGTTAAGAATGCGATGCGAAAATGGCGCTATGAAGCAGGCAAGCCGGGTTCCGGGCTGGTGGTCAATATTATCTTCCGTCTGAACGGTACGGCGCAGATTGAGTAATCTCTGGCGCCGCCAGCCAGGAATATACCATCACCTGCTGGCGGCGTAAGCGGGTATACTTAACCCTGAACCGGGAGCGGGCGAGGTTTACCGTCCGGATCGACGGCAACATAAATAAACAGCGCCTCGGTGGCCTTGTAGCGCTGCCCAATCGGTTCTGACGCGACTTTTTTCACCCAGACTTCAATATTTATGCTAATAGACGTCGTACCGCGTTTAACGCAGCGCGCGTAGCAGCATACGACATCGCCAACCGCGACGGGGCGCAGAAATGTCATTCCTTCCACGCGTACGGTTACAACCCGACCGTGCGCGATCTCTTTGGCCAGTATCGCGCCGCCAATATCCATTTGCGACATCAGCCAGCCGCCAAAAATATCGCCGTTCGCATTGGTATCGGCAGGCATGGCCAATGTACGTAAAACCAGCTCGCCCTGAGGAGTATTATCCATTGTTGTCATTGTAAAACCGACTATCAGAAAAAATTACAGCCGCGATGCTACTATGAATTTTGTGTGGAGAATAGTGGGAATAAAGGTACTGACGGGAAAGCGCAGGGCGTAAAGGCGGAGAAAATATCGCCAGGCGTTCGCAGTCTGGCGATGATAAGTCACGGGAGGGTTATGATTTATCTTCCTGTGGCAGATGCCGGTAGATATAGACGCCGCTCAGCAGGGTAAAAATGAGCGTCAGCGCCGTGAGTCCAAAGACCTTAAAGTTGACCCAGATATTTTGCGGCAACCAGAAGGCGATATAAATGTTAGCCAGACCGCACGCAATAAAAAACAGCGCCCACGCCAGGTTCAGCTTTGACCAGACCTGCTGCGGCAACGCCAGTTCTTTACCTAACATACGTTGAATTAACGGTTTTTTCATCACCCACTGGCTTATTAACAGCGCGCCGGCGAACAGCGCATAAATAACCGTCACCTTCCATTTAATAAATTCATCGTTATGGAAGAAGAGCGTCAGACCGCCGAAGACGGCAACCAGAACAAAGGTAATCAGCGCCATCTTCTCTATTTTCCGATAGCGCACCCAGCTATAAATCAGCACGATTGCCGTCGCGACAATCAGTGCGGAGGTCGCCGCATAGATGTCATAAAGTTTATAAAACGCAAAAAAGACAACCAGCGGTAAAAAATCCAGAAACTGCTTCATTCTTCGATTCCATCATCAACGAGCGTCGAATGCGCCGCGTAACGGCGCATTGCGGATTATTGGCGAATCAACATATACAGGCGGAATAAGTAGATAAGCAATACTGCGGAAATCAGATTGCTCAACGTATTCGCCAGTACAGCGCCTACATTTGGGGTCAGTACAGCGAAGCTGGGCGCGAACAGCAATAGCAATGTTTTAGCCAGTAACCAGCCTATCACCGCGGGCGCGACCAGTCTCATGTTAGCCCAGGCTAAACGCATACTGCTGCGCATTGCGGCAAACACGCCCATTTTCTCTTCAACCAACATCACTGGCGCAAGCGCCAGCACAATGGCCATAATAATCCCCGGAACGACAATCAGCATTATACCGATTTGCACTAACAGGGTAGTCAGAAAAATAAGAATAAACAGTTTAGGCAATGCAGGGGCGCTGGCGCCGATAGCGCGCAGCGCGCTAACCCGATGTCCCGCTGAAACTAACTGAATCATCAGGATGATACCGCCGGCCAGAATAGCGTTGCCGATAAGCCCGGAAAACGTCGAGGCGGCAGAGGCGCGCAACAGGATCTGTTGCTGCTCCGGCGTCATATTTTGTACCAGCTCAAACAGGCCAGCGCTGCCTGCCAGATGTTCTCCTTCACTGAGTTGCGCGATTTGCGCATCGCTGGGTGAAAAGGCATGACCTAAGACCACCGTGATAAATGCGCACAGCAACGAAACCAGCAAGATAGTAATAAATTGATTTCGGAAAAAATTTCCGGCGTCACGGTAAACGGACTTCGCCGTGATAGACATGCACTCTCCTTGAGTTTTGCAGGTGTTAATTTGCGGGCAATTGTACCCTGGATAACTCTACAGTGGCAGCATCAGCAGTTGTATGGAAAAGCATATCTTTGTAAAGCGGCGGTAATCCGTATCGCGCGCGGGCGCGATTACACGCCTCATTCACTTCGCCTCCTTCGCCCGATATCGAAAATTCGCGACAGGTTGAAGGGCGGTTTTCATAAATAGCGCAACTGACGTTTTCACCCGGCGTGCCAATTAGCGCTTTACAGTGCGGCTGTTTTTGGTTGGTACCGGCCATACAACGTAAAAAAGGGGTAACAGGCTCGGTTAATGACGCCGGAACGCGTCCGCTGGCATCGTCGCCTTCAGCCCAATAAAAGGAGACACGAAAATAGGCACAACAGGCACCGCATGTCATGCATGGGTTAAGAACGCTCATGATTCACCTGCAAAAAACTAACGTATCAATAGATTACAACGGAAATTAATCTGTCCCGCAGTGTTCGCGAATCTTAACGCCACGCGCCATTGCGGGACATTGATTACCTTAGCCAGCCTTTATCGCCAGGGCAACAGGAGCAGACAAATATTTGCATAGCGTGAATATGTCAAAATTGATCTGAATTCCTATAACCAGGATTTTCAATACAAGTTCTAAATTAATCTGGATCAATAAATGTTAAATTATAAGAACAAATGTGATCTGTATTAGATCACTTATTACTTCATTGTGGGTATATTCATCACGCTTTTATAACCATAACGATGGAGCGGGTATGAAAAAATTTACAGTGGCGGCACTGGCGTTAACAACTCTTCTCTCAGGCAGCGCGTTCGCGCACGAAGCCGGAGAATTCTTTATGCGTGCAGGTCCGGCAACCGTCAGACCTACAGAAGGGGCGGGTGGTACGCTGGGGCATTTAAACGGGTTTGATGTGAGTAATAACACGCAACTCGGCCTGACATTCACTTACATGGCGACGGACAATATCGGGGTTGAATTGCTGGCGGCTACGCCGTTCCGCCATAAGGTGGGTACGGGCGCGACGGGCGATATCGCCACGGTCCACCTGTTACCGCCAACGTTAATGGCGCAGTGGTACTTCGGCGATTCCAGCAGCAAAGTGCGTCCTTATGTCGGCGTGGGGGTGAACTACACCACCTTCTTCGATAACGACTTTAACGATAATGGTAAAAATGCCGGGCTGTCCGATCTGAGCTTTAAGGATTCCTGGGGCGCGGCAGGGCAAGTTGGGGTAGATTACCTGATTAACCGCGACTGGTTAATTGGCGCCTCTGTCTGGTACATGGATATTGATACTACCGCCAATTATAAAATGGGCGGCGTTCAGCATCATGACAGCGTGCGTCTGGACCCATGGGTATTTATGTTCTCGGCAGGCTATCGTTTCTAATCGCGTGATGTTGTGACGAAAAAAGACCCCGCCAGGCGGGGTCAAAAAAGGACATGACACACGGATTTTACTTGTCGGAACTCACTTGTCTTCTTTCGGTTCGCCGCAGCCTAGTTCTGCGCCAGTGAGAGGATCAACGGTGGGGTCCGATTTCGTTCTTTCTGCCATCGCTTTGAGCAGCGCCATCTGCTCGCGCGGCAATTTCACTGTCGCCAGGCCATCGCCGCCATCAACAGCAGGCATCGGTTCTGCGACATAGTTGAAGTTCTCATCGCTATTCCAGCTACCTCGCGGATCGTCGCCTTGCGACATGTTGTAGTACACGTCGGTATACTGTTCTACCGGCGGTAATTTACCCGGCGGGAAGTTGTTACGAATCGAATACAGCGCCTTTTCAAAAGAGAGCTGGTGCGCGACTTCACGGGTCATTAAGAAACTGAGTGTGTCTTTTACGCCAGGATCGTCGGTCAGATTAATCAGGCGTTCATAAATGATCTTCGCTCGCGCCTCTGCCGCGATGTTTGAGCGTAGATCGGCTGTGACTTCGCCGATAGTATCAATATAAGCCGCGGTCCACGGTACGCCGCCGGAGTTTGTCAACGCCGGGCCGCCGCCATACAGCAGAGAGGTGATATGGCTATCATTACCATTCTGCGTCAGCGAGCGATAAAGTTCCGCTTCGTTTTCGGTACCTTCCGCCAGCTCGCCTTTAGCGCCTTTATTAAGCATTCCTACCAGTGAGCCGATAATTTCCAGATGACTCAGCTCCTCGGTGGCGATGTCCATTAACATTTCTCTACGACCGGCATCATCATCGCTTAAACCTTGCGTGAAGTAGCGGCAGGCGGCCGCCAGTTCGCCCTGCGGGCCGCCAAACTGTTCCAGCAGCAGGTTCGCTAATCCAGGATTAGGTTCGCTCACTCGCACAGTATATTGAAGTTGTTTTACGTGTCGAAACATATTGCCTCCTGCTTATTATTTATTTTTTGGCTTCAACGCCATCTGCTTCAGATCGCAGTAAAAATTGTTCCGTTGTCTGCGGAATATGTTTGATAAGCCAGTCAGCCATTTGCATTTCTTCTTTCAGAATGGCTTCAATCGTCGGAATTGAGGCAGTGTCGCCAGCTTTTTTTGCCGCCGCCAGCAGGGAGGTATAACAAGCAATTTCGAACTGCTCGAAAACATAACCGCTAATTGAACCTTTGACAATTTCATCGGAAGGGAACATGCCACCGATAGATTGCCCCATTGCTGCCATTTTACTCATGGAGTCTTTCAACACCGAACGGGAAATGCCATTACGGTCCAACACTTCTTCGAGCATGGTAATTTGATGTTTGGTTTCACTAATATGTTGTTCAATTCTGGCTTTTATATCAGGATAATTTTCAATACGGCTGGCCATAGATTCAAGCATCGATTCTGCCTGTTTTTCCATGGCATGGGCGTCACGAAGCCAGTCATGATAATGTTCAGTATAATTCATTTTACATTCCTCAATGCGTGATAATCTGCTCCGATAATAAAATCGGAATCATGCAAGCTGATAATTAAAAATATTATTTCGATTTGCGTTCAGCACTTTTATTAACATTGCTGACTGCTAAATCGGTAAGTTTTAAATCAGTTTGTTTTTCCTCGTCGAGGGTTTCTTTGAGCAGTTTTAATGCTTTGCTATAGCCGAGCTGCTCGGCCAGGGTGGCTAGCGTGCCGTAGCTGGCGATTTCGTAATGCTCGACTTTTTGCGCCGCGGCGATAAGCGCTGCATCGCGTACTTCGTTTTTCTCCGTACTTTCGATGACTTCATTGGCTTCTTCAATCAGCCCTTCCATAGCGACGCATTTCATTCTTTTCAGTTTAATGCCAGATTCAGATTCGACGATCTGATCAATACGTTCAATCTGACCCTGGGTTTCTTCAAGATGAGATTGAAAGGCCTGGCTTAATTTTTCATTGGACGTGGCTCTGGCAAGTTTAGGAAGAGCCTTGGTTAATTGTTTTTCTGCACTATAGGTATCTGAAAGTAGATGGATAAAAAGGTCTTCAACGGTTTTGATATTCATAAATCTAATTCTCCTGGGCAAAATACTGCGAGCCAGAAGACTCGCAGATTGCTTGATAAAAGCATGTGTTATATTTACATTACAGTAAATCAGGAATTATCGGATTTACGTCCGCCGTGACTATTCTGACCACCTTTTTTACCGGCTTCAGAAGCTCGTTGCGGATCGTTTTTGAAATTCCCGCCGCTATGCTGACCGCCTTTGCGGCCCGCTTCAGATGCTTTTTCACGATTCTCGGCGAAATTTCCTGAACCACCACGATGTTCGGCCATATTATTTCTCCTGTCTCGTTGCTTGCTGAAAAAATCGGTTTTAACCGTGTCGACACCCTATTAAAATTAGTTGGTTAAACCGATTAGTCAAATTGACGGAAATAGTTGTGATTTACCGCGTAAATAACGCACAAAAAATGGTTTAGAGATAATATATTCTATATTTTCTTTTAGAATAAGCGATTTAACAGGAAATGCTTTGCATTGTTATTAATAACAATCGTCACTATCTGCGGCCCTGGAAACGTTAATGCATTGTTTGTTGACATTTCTTTACATAAAGGCGGGGGAAATTGACGTGAAAACGCTAAATTTTTCGGCGTGATTAGGAGTTTTCTTAGCAAAAATTGACTTCAGACTTTTTGAAAGCTGGACGGGGAATAACACCAAAAAGATTGATGATGTACGTCTGAATCGTGATTCTGGTTCGGCGCCAGCCACTCATTAAGCCGCCAGCGTTATGCTGACGGCTTAACCCGTTATGCGCGGCTGGCGGCTTTCATGGCTGAGACAAAGGACCTGAGCTCCGCCAACATCTGTTTGGGAGACGCGAGGTTTTTCTCGATAATCTTGACAATGGCTGAGCCGGAGATAGCGCCAGCCGCCCCGGCACGCACGGCCGCAGACACCTGTTCCGGCGAGGAGATACCGAAGCCCTGTAACGCAGGCGCGGCATGGTACTCTTTAAGCTTCTCAATGAGATGATGCAACGGCAATGCGCCACGGTTTTCCGCGCCGGTGACACCCGAACGCGAAAGCAGGTAGGTGTAACCGCGGCCGTAAGATGCGACCTGGCGCAGAAGATCGTCATCCGCATTTGGCGGGCAGATGAAGATCGGCGCGATATTATGCCGTAACGCTGCCTGGCGGAAGGGGGCCGATTCTTCAACCGGGACATCTGCGACCAGCACGGAATCTACGCCAACCTGTTCACAACGGGCATAGAACGCATCTATGCCGTTATTGAACACCAGATTCGCGTACATTAGCAGGCCAATCGGAATGGTCGGGTGTTTTTCACGAATCAGCGCCAGCATTTCAAAACACTGAGCCGGCGTGACGCCAGCGGCGAAGGCGCGTAAGTTCGCATTCTGGATGGTAGGGCCATCGGCCAGCGGATCGGAGAAGGGAACCCCCAGTTCCAGAGCGTCGGCGCCAGCGTCAATCAGTGTGTCAATAATTTTCAGTGACTGTTCAATGCCAGGGTCGCCCAGGGTCACGAAGGGGACAAAAGCGCCTTCCCGGCGATCGTTGAGTTGGGCAAATAAATTTTCGTAGCGTTCCATCAGATTTCCCCTCGCGCTTTCAGGATATCGTGTACGGTAAAGATGTCTTTATCTCCGCGGCCAGAGAGATTGACCACCAGCAGTTGCTCTTTTTCCGGCTGCTCGCGCATCATTTTCAGAGCGTGCGCCAACGCGTGGGAGGACTCCAGCGCCGGGATAATTCCCTCATGGCGGCACAACGTTTTGAAGGCTTCCAGCGCCTCATCATCGGTAATGGAGACATAATCCGCGCGTCCGATGCTGTTCAGGTACGCATGTTGCGGCCCAACGGACGGGAAATCGAGCCCGGCGGAAATGGAATAGGACTCTTCAATTTGCCCGTCTGCTGTTTGCATCATCGGCGCTTTCATCCCGAAATAGATGCCAACGCGACCATGTTTAAGCGGCGCGCCATGCTCGCCGGTTTCAATACCATGACCACCAGGTTCAACGCCTATTAGCCCGACGCTGGTATCATTAATAAAATCGGCAAACATCCCGATAGCGTTTGAGCCGCCACCGACGCAAGCGATAACGGCATCTGGCAGACGGCCCTCTTTGTCGAGGATTTGCGCTTTCGTCTCTTCGCCAATCATGCGCTGGAACTCGCGAACGATGGTGGGATAGGGATGCGGTCCTGCCGCCGTGCCGAGCATATAGTGCGCGGTTTCGTAACTACCGGACCAGTCGCGCAGCGCCTCGTTACAGGCATCTTTTAGCGTAGCGGAGCCGCTATGAACCGGGATGACCTCAGCGCCCATCAGACGCATACGGAAGACGTTCGGCGACTGGCGCTCAACGTCTTTGGCGCCCATATAGATACGGCATTTCAGACCCAGCAGGGCGCTGGCGAGCGCAGAGGCGACGCCGTGCTGACCGGCGCCGGTTTCAGCGATAATCTCGCTTTTACCCATCCGTTTGGCCAGCAGCGCCTGACCCAGTACCTGATTGGTTTTGTGCGCGCCGCCGTGCAGTAAATCTTCGCGCTTTAAATACAACGTGGTACGCGTACCGGCGGTAATGTTCTGGCATTTCGTCAGCGCGGTGGGGCGTCCCGCGTAGTTTTTTAGCAGATCGGCGAATTGCGCCTGAAATTCAGGATCTTTTTGCGCGCTGACGAAGGCCTCTTCAAGCTGGTTCAGCGCAGGCATCAGGATCTGCGGCACATACATGCCGCCGAATTCACCAAAGTAGGGGTTGAGAAGTGTTGTCATGTTTTTTCCTTAATATGCGCGCAGTGTCTGAAAAACTGAGGCCAGAAGACGAGCATCTTTGATGCCCGGCTGTGACTCCACACCTGAATTAAAATCGAGACCGGCACAGCCGACTTGCGCCGCCTGGACGCAGTTATCGGCCGCCAGCCCGCCCGCCAGTAACACATTATCCAGCGGTTGCCCCTGTAGCAGTGACCAGTCGAAGCGCTGCCCGCTGCCGCCTTGCCCATTGTCGAAAATGTATTTATCGACATGGTGATAATCGCGTGCGGGAAGGGCATCGCTAACGCTCAGCGCCTTCCAGATTTGCACCTGTTTCGGCAACGCCTCGCGCAGCGCGTTGACATACGCCTGGTCTTCGCTGCCATGTAGCTGTACGGCAGAAAGCGACAGGACGGCGGCTTTCTGGCAAACATCGGCGATATCAGCGTTCTTGAAAACGCCGACATACTGCAATGGCGCGCCGCTTATCACTTCTCGCGCCTGCTCAACGCTAACCGCGCGCGGAGATGAGGGCACAAAAATCAACCCGCCATATATTGCGCCAGCGTCACAGGCCGCTTTAGCGTCCTGGGCGCGGGTCAGGCCGCAGACTTTATTTTCGCCAAGCAGCACGCGACGGACGGCGGCGTTAAGATCGTCATGCGCCATTAACGCGGAGCCAATTAAAAAACCGTTGGCGAAGTGGCTCAGTTCGCGTACCTGACCATAGGTGTTAATCCCGGACTCGCTGATGACAGTCACGCCGTGGCCCAGTTTTGGCGCCAGCTGGCGGGTGCGATTCAAATCAATCGACAGATCGCGCAGATCGCGATTGTTGATACCTACCACTTTTGCGCCTAACGCTATCGCGCGCTCCCGTTCTTCGTCATTACTGACCTCCGTGAGCACGCCCATTTTCAGACTGTGCGCGACGGCGGAGAGTTGGCGATACTGTTCGTCATCCAGAACCGAGAGCATCAGTAAACAGGCATCGGCCTGATAGTAACGGGCAAGGTAGATCTGATAGGGATCGATAATAAAATCCTTACACAGAATCGGCTGCGGCGCGCTTTGGCTAACGACCGGCAGAAAATCGAAGCTCCCCTGAAAATATTTTTCGTCGGTGAGCACCGAGATCGCCGAGGCGTAATGTTGATAAATACTGGCAATACGCGCCGGATCGAAATCGTCGCGAATCACGCCTTTTGATGGCGATGCTTTCTTACACTCCAGAATAAAGGCGGTACGCGCGCCCTGGAGCGCATCATAAAAATGGCGTGTACTTGGCTGGATCTCATTTTGAAAACTGGCCAGCGGCTGTTGCTGTTTGCGGGCTTCTACCCAAATCGCCTTGTCTGCGACGATTTTCGCTAAAACGGTTTGCATTATTTACCCTCTTGCCGCCAGTGCGGTGACTCTGTCATATGCGGTGCCGTTGCGCAGAACATCAAGCACGGTTTGCGCGTTGGCCTTGAGATCTTCCTGACCATGCAGACGCATCAGCATCGCCACGTTGGCGGCGACGGCGGCCTCATGCGCGGCATCGCCTTTACCTTGTAATAACCGCGTCAGAATGTCACGGTTTTCTTCCGGCGTGCCGCCAGCCAACTGATCCTGATGGTAAGGCGTCAGGCCAAAATCCTCCGCCGTAAGTTGATAGCTTTTAATTTCGCCATCATGCAGCTCCGCGACAATCGTCGGCGCATGGAGCGAAACCTCATCCATGCCGCCGCTATGTACCACCGCCGCGCGCTGATAGCCCAGTACCCGTAAGGTTTCCGCAATCGGCAGCACCAGTTCCGGGCTATAGACGCCAATCAACGCCAGCGGCGGATGCGCCGGGTTGATCAGCGGGCCGAGTACGTTGAACAGGGTTCGCGTTTTTAACTGTTGGCGAACCGGCATCGCGTGACGGAGTCCGGTGTGATATTTCGGCGCAAACAGGAAACAGACGCCCAGTTCATCTAACGCCTGACGTGATTTATCGGCGTTCATATCCAGATTAATACCGAACGCCGCCAGCAGATCGGATGACCCCGATTTGCTGGACACGCTACGGTTGCCGTGTTTCGCCACTTTCAGTCCACAGGCCGCCGCGACAAAGGCGCTGGCGGTAGAGATATTGATACTGTTACTGCCATCGCCGCCGGTACCAACGATATCCGCAAACAGATACTCCGGGCGCGGGAACGGGGCGGCATTTTCCAGTAACGCAGTGGCGGCGCCGGCAATTTCATTGGGATGCTCGCCGCGAATTTTCATGCTCACCAGCGCGGCGGCGAGCTGTTCAGGCTTAAGTTCGCCGCGGACGACCGCCGAAAACAACTGATGGCTCTCTTGTTGCGTCAGTGTTTGCGCCTGATAGAGTTTCTCCAGAATCGGCTGTAGGGTGTTGGTCGGTTCCAGCTTTTGCTGCGCCCAGGCTAATGTTTGCTCCAGTAGACGCGCGCCCTGTGTCGTCAGGATGGACTCAGGATGAAATTGAAAACCGCAAACGCGATCCGCATCATGACGTACCGCCATCACCATGCCGTTGAAATGGGCGTTAATGGTCAGCCCGGCAGGAACATTACTGCCGACCAGCGAATGATAACGCGCGACCGGTAGCGGATTCGCCAGCCCGGCGAACATCGCCTGACCGTCATGCTCAATGCTGGAGGCTTTGCCATGCAGGATTTCTCCCGCCTGACCGACATAACCGCCGTAAGCTTCGACAATCGCCTGATGCCCCAGACAAATGCCGATGATCGGTAACTTGCCGCGTAGTCGGGTCAGCAGCTCCGGCATACAGCCTGCCTCGCTGGGAACGCCCGGACCGGGGGAGAGCATTAGCACCGGATTTTTCATTGTCGCCAGGCGATCGATAAGCGTCTGCGCCGGAATATGGTTACGGTAAATCACCACGTTATGACCGTTGGTCCGTAGCTGATCTGCCAGGTTCCAGGTAAACGAGTCGATGTTATCGAGCAGCAGAATATCAGCCATCAGAAGGTCTCCTGTGCATGATGCGCGGTGGCGATAGCACGCAATACGGCGCGCGCTTTATTACGGGTTTCATCGGCTTCAGACTGCGGAACAGAGTCCAGCACAATTCCGGCACCCGCCTGTACGGTGGCGATACCGTTCTCCACCAGCGCGGAACGGATAACAATACAGGTGTCCAGATCGCCGTGGGCGGTGAAGTAACCGACCGCGCCGCCATAGCTGCCGCGGCGCTGTCCTTCCGCATCGGCAATCAACTGCATGGCGCGTACTTTCGGCGCGCCGCTCAGGGTGCCCATGTTCATGCAGGCGCGATAGGCGTGCAGCGCGTCGAGATCGTGACGCAGTTCGCCCACCACCCGGGAAACCAGATGCATCACGTATGAATAGCGGTCAACTTTTGTCAGATCGGCAACGTAGCGACTGCCCGGCGTACAGATGCGCGCCAGGTCATTGCGCGCCAGATCGACCAGCATCAGATGTTCGGAAAGCTCTTTATGGTCGGTACGCATGTCCAGCTCAATACGGCTGTCGAGATCTCTGTCCAGCGTACCATCGGCGCGGCGACCGCGTGGACGGGTACCCGCGATGGGATAAATCTCAATCTGACGGCTGGCTGCGTCATATTTCAGCGAGCTTTCCGGCGACGCGCCGAAAAGCGTGAAATCATTATCCTGCATAAAGAACATATACGGGCTGGGGTTGCTCTTTTTCAGCACGTAGTAGGCAGCCAACGGCGACGGGCAGGGCAGTGAAAAGCGGCGCGACGGCACCACCTGAAATATCTCGCCCGCGCGGATGGCTTTTTGCAACTGGCGTACCACCGCGCCGAACGCGTCATCGCTCTGATTGCATTCACAGCGCATGTCCGGCACCGGCGTCACCGGCAACGGCGGCGCAGGCTGGGTTAACTGTTGGCTAAGGTACGCCAGGCGGGCGTTGAGGCGCTGTTTTTCCCGGTCGCTGGCGGTGAACAGACTGGCCTGAATACGGGTGCTTTTTTTCTGATGATCTATAACCATCAGCGTTTCCGCTAAATAAAAGCAGTAGTCCGGGCAGTTATTGCCAGCCTCAAGGTGTGGCAGCGCTTCAAAGCCAGCGACCAGGTCGTAGGCAAACAGACCGCCGAAAAACATAGCCTCCCGCTCTTGCGTCGGTATGTTCACCACTCCCTGTAACAGACGGAACGCATCAAATACCGACAGAGAGCATAAACGGGCGTCTTCATCTAATAATGGGCTGACGGGCGGGAAGCGTAGAACGCGACCGGCAGGCAGGACATCGTTCTCCACGCCAGCGGGCAGGGCGGTATCCAGTAGCGGCAATAACGAGGCGCCATTATCAGATAACGCCTGAATGGTGACAGTGTCACCTAAAGCGGTAATGCGCAGCGCGCTATCTACCAGCAGCAGGCTTTTTAAATCATCTTTACTGTCGATATCCGCGGATTCCAGCAGCAGCGTTGCCGGGCGATCGCCGCAGACCTGGTGAAAAAGCGCCGTTGGGTTTTCCCGATAGGCGGCATCGCAGGTCAACAGTTCGAGCGTGGGTTTTGGTGTTTGCATGGTTATTCTCATTATTTTGTTCAAAAAAAAGCCCGCTTAACAGGCGGGCCGGGTATCGTTTGGCTGATTACAGCTGTTCATACACCGCCCGCTATCAGGAAGTGCGCCACCAACCGTGTAATGCAAATGTCGCTGCCATTTTAGATACCCTCTTCATGTGAACTTTCGTACTAGTTAACTAGTTCGATGGAATAATGTCAACACCTATTTCAGTATATTTGCCGGAACCGTTATGATGTACATGACATAACTTTATCTCTATGGGAGCCGCCTTGAGCGACACGAATTACGCAGTGATTTACGATCTGCACAGTCATACCACGGCGTCCGATGGACTGTTGACGCCAGAAACATTAGTACACCGTGCGGTAGAGATGCGAGTCGGCACGCTGGCGATTACCGATCATGACACCACAGCCGCGATTCCTGCGGCAAGAGAAGAAATTTCACGTTCCGGACTGGCCCTGAATCTTATTCCCGGCGTGGAGATTTCAACGGTCTGGGAGAATCATGAGATTCACATTGTGGGTCTGAATATTGATATTGCGCATCCGGCAATGCGCGATTTTCTGGCGCAGCAGACAGAGCGGCGTCAGGCACGCGGTCGGCTCATTGCGGAGCGTCTGGAAAAAGCCCATATTCCCGGCGCGTGGGAAGGGGCATTGAGACTGGCCAATGGCGGCGCGGTGACGCGCGGCCACTTCGCCCGCTTTCTGGTGGAGTGCGGCAAAGCCGCGACCATGGCGGATGTTTTTAAAAAATATCTCGCGCGTGGGAAAACCGGTTACGTTCCGCCGCAGTGGTGTACAATAGAACAAGCTATTGATGTCATTCATCATTCTGGCGGTAAGGCGGTGTTGGCCCATCCGGGACGCTACGACCTTAGCGCTAAGTGGCTGAAAAGATTAGTGGCGCATTTTGCCGACCATCACGGCGACGCGATGGAAGTGGCGCAGTGCCAACAATCGCCCAATGAACGCACCCAACTGGCGACGCTTGCGCGTCAGCATCATTTATGGGCATCGCTTGGATCTGATTTCCATCAGCCCTGCCCGTGGATTGAGTTGGGGCGTAAACTCTGGCTGCCCGCTGGCGTTGAAGGCGTATGGCAGACATGGGAACAGCCGCAAATATCACAGTGAGGGAAGTATGAGCCAGTTTTTTTATATCCATCCGGATAACCCACAGCAACGGCTGATTAATCAGGCCGTCGACATTGTGCGTAAAGGCGGTGTTATTGTTTATCCAACCGATTCCGGCTATGCCCTTGGTTGTAAAATTGAAGACAAAGGCGCAATGGAGCGCATTTGCCGCATCCGTCATCTGCCGGACGGCCACAACTTCACGCTGATGTGCCGCGATTTGTCCGAGTTGTCGACCTACTCCTACGTCGACAACGTGGCATTTCGTCTGATGAAAAACAATACGCCGGGTAATTACACCTTTATCCTGAAGGGGACAAAAGAGGTGCCGCGCCGTCTGTTGCAGGAAAAGCGTAAAACTATCGGCCTGCGCGTACCGTCAAACCCGATTGCGTTGGCGTTATTGGATACGCTGGGCGAACCGATGCTCTCGACGTCGTTGATGCTGCCTGGCAGCGATTTTACCGAGTCGGACCCGGAGGAGATTAAAGATCGGCTGGAGAAGCAGGTGGATCTGATCATCCACGGTGGTTACCTCGGTCAACAGCCTACCACGGTAATCGATTTGACCAATGACTCCCCGGTGGTGCTGCGCGAAGGCGTCGGCGACGTTACACCTTTCTTATAAGGGCGTAAGCCTGTATACTACGCGGCCTTAAAATGGCGCGGCAACGCGCCGTTCATTCTCCTGTTCGACGCCTGTGAAGGCGACACCTGAAGGAAGCTCTATGAGCGAAAAGTTACAAAAAGTGCTGGCGCGCGCTGGCCACGGCTCTCGCCGTGAAATCGAATCCATTATTGAAGCGGGACGTGTCAGCGTTGACGGTAAAATCGCCACGCTTGGCGATCGTGTTGAAGTCACTCCCGGTTTGAAAATCCGTATCGACGGTCACCTGATTTCGGTGAAAGAGTCGGCGGAACAAATTTGCCGCGTTCTGGCCTATTACAAACCAGAAGGTGAACTGTGTACCCGCAATGACCCTGAAGGGCGGCCAACCGTTTTTGATCGCTTACCGAAACTGCGCGGCGCGCGGTGGATTGCGGTAGGACGTCTGGATGTCAACACCTGCGGGCTATTGTTGTTTACCACCGACGGTGAACTGGCGAACCGCCTGATGCATCCTAGTCGCGAAGTTGAACGTGAATATGCCGTGCGCGTGTTCGGTCAGGTGGATGAATCGAAACTGCGTGATTTAAGCCGTGGCGTACAGTTGGAAGATGGCCCGGCGGCATTTAAGACCATTAAATTCAGCGGCGGCGAAGGCATTAACCAGTGGTATAACGTGACGCTGACGGAAGGGCGCAACCGCGAAGTTCGCCGACTGTGGGAAGCGGTAGGCGTTCAGGTCAGCCGTCTGATCCGCGTTCGTTACGGCGATATCCCGCTGCCGAAAGGCCTGCCGCGCGGCGGCTGGACTGAGCTCGACCTCGCGCAAACGAACTATCTGCGTGGTCTGGTAGAGCTCCCGCCGGAAACCTCGTCGAAGGTTGCCGTCGAAAAAGACCGTCGTCGTATGAAAGCGAACCAGATCCGTCGGGCGGTAAAACGCCACAGCCAGATAGCTGGCGGACGCCGCTCCGGTGGGCGTAATAACAACGGGTAATCTCTACCGCGGTCTATAGGCCGAGGATCATCAGACAAGAGGGTTTGTGCCGGATGGCGGCGCAAACGCCTTAATCCGGCCTACGGTTAATAATCAATTCCCATCTGGGCTTTTACGCCCGCGTCAAAAGCATGTTTAACCGGACGCAGTTCGCTGACGGTATCCGCAAGATCAAGAATATCCCGGTGACAGCCGCGACCTGTAATAATCACCGTCTGGTGACCAGGGCGCGCGTTTAGCGCGCTTATGACCTCTTCCAGCGGTAAATAGTCATACGCCACCATATAGGTCAGCTCATCCAGTACTACCATATCAAGCAGCGGATCGGCCAGCATCCGTTTCCCATGCTGCCAAACGGCCATACATGCTGCGGTGTCTGCCTCGCGATTTTGCGTCTCCCAGGTAAATCCCGTTGCCATCACCTGAAATTCGACGCCATGCGGTTCCAGCAGATTACGCTCGCCGTTGGGCCAGGTGCCCTTAATAAATTGCACCACGCCTACGTTTTTACCGTGTCCTACGGCGCGGGCGGCAGTTCCGAAAGCCGCCGTGGTTTTGCCCTTACCATTGCCAGTAAACACGATAATAATACCGCGCTCTTCCTGTGCCTGGGCGACACGGGCGTCAACCCGATCTTTTACCTTCTGCTGGCGCTGCTGATAACGTTCATCACTCATTGGGCGATTCCTGGTTTACGGCCCGGTTGGGCGTCAAAGGTCATACCGGTTTTACGGCGACTGTCGTCGCCCATAAGCCACAGGTAAAGCGGCATAATATCGGCAGGCGTTTTTAATTTCTGTGGATCTTCCGTCGGAAAGGCGCTGGCGCGCATACTGGTGCGCGTGCCGCCCGGGTTAATGCAGTTAACACGCAGAGAACGGTTCTGGTATTCGTCCGCCAGCACCTGCATCATTCCTTCAGTAGCAAACTTCGAGGTGGCATAGGCGCCCCAGTTGGCGCGTCCCTGACGGCCAACGCTTGATGACGTAAAGACCAGCGAGCCGGCATCGGACTTCAATAATAACGGTAACAGCGCCTGGGTGAGCATAAAGGTGGCGTTAACGTTTACCTGCATGACATCCTGCCAGATCTGCGGATCTTGTTCGCTCATTGGGCCGATTTCCCCCAGTAACCCGGCATTGTGCAGGACGCCATCCAGGCGGGGATAGTGCGCGGCGATGCGGTCGGCCACTTGCCGGCACTCTTCAGCGGTGCAGGTCAGCAGATCGAGCGTAAACCACTGTGGTTGAACATGTTGCTCGTCAGCAATGTGCTGCGCGACCCGACGCAGTTTCTCTTCGTTGCGTCCCAGCAGAATCACCGTTGCGCCGTAACGCGCATACGTGAGCGCGGCTTCCCGCCCAATGCCATCGCTGGCGCCAGTGACCAGAATAATGCGGTTTTGCAATAGATCTTGTTTCGGTTGGTAATGCATGGCTACTCCTCAACGGTGTGGTGCACCGTCCTGCCAGGTTGTCTTATCTTCGCGTTAACTTTTCGGGTTTATGCCTGAAAGCGCCTTTTTTTTCAATCAGACAGGGGCGATAACGCCGTAAAATGAACGTCTTGTCATACTTTTTCTTCCTCAACAGGCATACGGATGAAGAGAGACTGACTTCGATGCCTGTTGTACACTGAGCGCAAGTCGCGTTATTTAATCAAGGTGGGAGTCGTGGAATTGTTGTCTGAATATGGCTTATTTTTGGCAAAAATCGTCACCGTTGTGGTGGCCATTGCCGTCATTGTGCTGCTGATCGTGAATGCTACGCAACGCAAACGTCAGCGCGGCGAGCTGCGCGTGACCAATTTGAGTGAGCAGTATCAGGAGATGAAGGATGACCTTGCTGCGGCGTTGATGGATGGCCATCAGCAAAAACTGTGGCATAAAGCGCAGAAAAAAAAGCATAAGCAGGAGGCGAAAGCCGCCAAAGCGAAAGCGAAGCTGGGGGACATTGCGACATCGGACAAACCGCGCGTATGGGTGATAGATTTCAAAGGCAGTATGGACGCTCACGAAGTTAATGCGTTACGCGAAGAGGTCACGGCGGTGCTGGCAGTGGCGAAACCCGGCGATCGGGCGGTTGTGCGTCTGGAAAGCCCCGGTGGCGTTGTGCACGGCTATGGCCTGGCGGCATCGCAATTGCAGCGCCTGCGCGATAAAAATATTCCGCTGACCGTGACGGTGGATAAAGTCGCGGCAAGCGGAGGCTATATGATGGCCTGCGTGGCGGAAAAAATTATCGCGGCGCCGTTTGCTATTGTGGGGTCAATTGGTGTTGTCGCGCAAATCCCGAACTTTAACCGCTTTCTCAAAAGTAAAGACATTGATATTGAACTGCATACCGCAGGGCAGTACAAACGTACCCTGACTTTGTTAGGCGAGAATACGGAAGAAGGGCGGCAGAAGTTTCGTGAAGATCTCAACGAAACGCACCATCTGTTCAAAGAGTTTGTGCAGCGGATGCGTCCGGCTCTGGACATTGAACAGGTCGCCACGGGCGAACACTGGTACGGTCAGCAGGCGCTGGAGAAGGGACTGGTTGATGAGATTAACACCAGCGATGAGGTTATCCTCGGCCTGATGGAAGGGCGCGAGGTGCTGAATGTGCGCTATATGCAGCGTAAAAAACTGATCGATCGTGTTACCGGCAGCGCGGCGGAAAGCGCGGATCGGCTGCTGCTGCGCTGGTGGCAGCGTGGACAAAAGCCGTTGATGTAAACCGCTATTGCCGGATGGCATTCAGCGCCATCCGGCATGGATTAATCAACCAGGTGATACTTCTCAGACAGCACATGCGCCAGGTGTTTAAACATGTTAAACACCGCGGTGCTTTTAGGGGTCGGTAACCCTTGCTCGTCTAAAAAGTAATCGCCGCTGAAAACCAGCACGCCATTTCTCTGCGTTACGCCGGTGGCGACAATACCTGCCATCGTGTCTTCATGTTCCCGAATAATTTTGTTGGCTTCAAGCAACAGTGTTTCGCGATCGATAGGTTGCGTCTCTTTATGCATTTTTTACTCCTTAAACAAGGAGATTAGTCTACGCTGAGCACTTCTGATGGGCAAATATTCTCACAGGAAATTGATGGATTTGTCATGTTGCGTTCACTGGCAAGATTTGTTTTTGCATGCTAATAAAGTTGCGTATCGAATTTTATCAGGTACAGTGTGACGCTTTCGTCAATCTGGCAACAGAATTGCTTGACATTCGACCAAAATTCCGTCGTGCTATAGCGCGTGTGTGCAAAAAAGCCTGTTAACTCAGTCACCTGAGGGTTACATTTCGTACACAAAGCCAGTACAAGGGGTTGATATCCGCAGACGCAGAGACCATATATCGTTGTCTCGTCGCCAGTGGAAGGTGAATCAACGTGCGACGCATTCCTGGAAGAATCAACTTAGGTAAAGGTGAATATGGGTAAAGCTCTTGTCATCGTTGAGTCCCCGGCAAAAGCCAAAACGATCAACAAGTATCTGGGTAATGACTACGTGGTGAAATCCAGCGTGGGTCATATCCGTGATTTGCCGACCAGTGGCTCAGCAGCTAAAAAGAGCGCCGACTCTACCTCCACCAAAACGGCTAAAAAGCCCAAAAAGGATGAACGTGGCGCTCTCGTCAACCGTATGGGGGTTGACCCGTGGCACAACTGGGATGCGCACTATGAAGTGCTGCCCGGTAAAGAGAAGGTCGTCTCTGAACTGAAACAGTTGGCGGAAAAAGCCGACCACATCTATCTCGCAACCGACCTTGACCGCGAAGGGGAAGCCATTGCATGGCACCTGCGGGAAGTGATCGGCGGCGATGACGCGCGCTACAGTCGCGTAGTCTTTAACGAAATAACCAAAAATGCCATTCGCCAGGCGTTTGAACAGCCGGGCGAGCTGAACATTAACAGGGTCAACGCCCAGCAAGCGCGCCGCTTTATGGATCGCGTGGTAGGCTATATGGTCTCGCCGCTGCTGTGGAAAAAGATCGCCCGTGGTTTGTCGGCAGGTCGCGTTCAGTCTGTCGCGGTCCGTCTGGTCGTTGAACGCGAGCGCGAGATTAAAGCGTTTGTTCCGGAAGAGTTCTGGGAAATTGACGCTAATACGACGACGCCGTCTGGCGAGGCACTACCGCTACAGGTGACGCATCAGAACGACAAGCCATTCCGGCCGGTAAATCGCGAGCAGACGCTTGCCGCCGTCAGCTTGCTGGAAAAAGCGCGCTATAGCGTACTGGAGCGTGAAGACAAACCGACCAGCAGCAAACCTGGCGCGCCGTTTATCACCTCCACGCTACAACAGGCGGCCAGCACCCGGCTGGGCTTTGGCGTGAAGAAAACCATGATGATGGCGCAGCGTCTGTATGAGGCGGGCTACATCACCTATATGCGTACCGACTCCACCAACCTGAGTCAGGATGCGGTCAACATGGTGCGCGGTTATATTGGCGATAATTTCGGCAAGAAATACCTGCCGGATAACCCGAACCAGTACGCCAGCAAAGAAAACTCTCAGGAAGCGCACGAAGCGATCCGTCCTTCCGACGTTGCTGTCATGGCGGAGTCTCTGAAAGACATGGAGGCTGACGCGCAGAAGTTGTATCAGCTAATTTGGCGTCAGTTTGTCGCCTGTCAGATGACGCCAGCACAATATGACTCCACTACGCTTACCGTTGGCGCAGGCGAATTCCGTCTGAAAGCGCGTGGGCGTATTTTGCGCTTTGACGGCTGGACAAAAGTGATGCCGGCGCTGCGTAAAGGCGATGAAGATCGCACATTGCCTGCCGTGAATAAGGGCGATGCGCTGACGCTACTTGAATTGACGCCTGCTCAGCACTTTACTAAACCGCCAGCCCGTTTCAGCGAGGCTTCTCTGGTTAAAGAACTTGAGAAGCGTGGTATTGGTCGTCCGTCTACCTATGCGTCGATTATCTCGACCATTCAGGATCGCGGCTATGTTCGCGTTGAAAACCGTCGCTTCTATGCGGAAAAAATGGGTGAAATCGTCACCGACCGGCTGGAAGAAAACTTCCGCGAATTGATGAACTACGATTTTACCGCGCAGATGGAAGATAGTCTGGATCAGGTTGCGAATCACCAGGCCGAGTGGAAAGCGGTACTGGATAACTTCTTCAGCGATTTTACTCAGCAGCTCGATAAAGCCGAGAAAGATCCGGAAGAAGGGGGGATGCGTCCTAACCAGATGGTGCTGACCAGCATCGACTGTCCAACCTGTGGCCGTAAAATGGGAATTCGTACTGCCAGTACGGGGGTTTTCCTTGGTTGTTCAGGTTATGCGCTTTCGCCGAAAGAGCGTTGTAAAACGACCATTAACCTGGTGCCGGAAAATGAAGTTCTGAACGTGCTGGAAGGCGACGACGCCGAAACCAACGCCCTGCGCGCCAAGCGGCGCTGTCAGAAGTGCGGTACGGCGATGGACAGCTATCTGATCGATCCGAAGCGTAAATTGCATGTGTGTGGTAATAACCCGACCTGTGACGGCTACGAGATTGAAGAAGGCGAGTTTCGCATCAAAGGGTATGACGGCCCGATCGTTGAGTGTGAGAAATGTGGTTCCGAAATGCACCTGAAAATGGGGCGTTTTGGTAAGTACATGGCCTGTACTAACGACGAATGTAAAAATACCCGTAAGATCTTGCGTAACGGCGAAGTTGCGCCGCCGAAGGAAGATCCTGTTCCATTACCGGAACTGCCGTGTGAAAAATCGGACGCGTACTTTGTGCTGCGCGATGGCGCCGCAGGGATATTCCTGGCGGCCAATACGTTCCCGAAATCACGCGAAACTCGCGCGCCATTAGTCGAGGAGCTGTACCGGTTCCGCGATCGCCTGCCGGAAAAACTGCGTTATCTGGCGGATGCGCCGCAGCAGGACCCGGAAGGTAATAAAACCGTTGTTCGCTTTAGCCGCAAAACAAAACAGCAGTACGTTGCGGCGGAAAAAGACGGGAAGGCGACGGGATGGTCAGCGTTCTTCGTCGACGGCAAGTGGGTTGAAGGCAAGAAATAACCCCTGCCTGTCGTCACTATAGTCAAGCGGGCCGCGTAAGCGGCCCTTTTTTATATCCCCTTCATATTTAAAGTGGCTTATGTGTTGGCTACGGATTACTCGGCCCATCCATGGGCTCGCCCTGACGGGCCGTCGCACGCGACGTTCAAATCTGCTCCCGGCAGATTTGTCGCTCACCCCAGTCACATCGTTATCTATGCTTCTGGGAACTCACTCCCTTGCCGCCTTTAAGCAACTCGAATTATTTTGGGTATAGCGGGCTTATTATTTTATCGCGCTGGCTATACAGTTCAGATATAAATGATATAGTGGTTATAGTTAACACCTTTTTTATTATTAAATCGTATTAGCAGCCCGATTAAGTCTGCAGATAAACGATGGCCTGATGGCGCTAATCTGGATGATGTATTATGAAATTGCAGCAGCTTCGTTACATTGTTGAAGTGGTTAATCATAACCTTAACGTCTCCTCTACCGCTGAGGGGTTGTATACTTCCCAGCCGGGGATCAGCAAGCAGGTTCGGATGCTGGAAGATGAGCTTGGCATCCAGATTTTCGCCCGCAGTGGTAAGCATCTGACTCAGGTGACGCCCGCAGGTCAGGAGATTATTCGTATTGCGCGTGAGGTGCTTTCCAAAGTCGATGCCATTAAGTCGGTCGCCGGCGAGCACACCTGGCCGGATAAAGGCTCGCTCTATATTGCCACTACCCATACTCAGGCGCGTTATGCATTGCCAGGCGTGATTAAAGGCTTCATCGAGCGTTACCCGCGCGTTTCGCTGCATATGCACCAGGGGTCGCCAACGCAGATTGCGGAAGCGGTATCGAAAGGGAACGCCGATTTCGCGATTGCCACGGAAGCGCTGCATTTATATGACGATCTGGTGATGTTGCCATGCTATCACTGGAACCGTTCGATAGTGGTGACGCCGGATCATCCATTGGCGGCAACGTCTTCCGTAACGATCGAAGCGCTGGCGCAGTATCCGCTGGTGACGTATACCTTCGGCTTTACCGGGCGTTCCGAACTGGATACCGCTTTTAATCGCGCAGGATTAACGCCGCGGATCGTCTTTACTGCAACCGATGCGGATGTGATTAAAACGTATGTCAGGTTGGGACTGGGCGTTGGCGTCATTGCCAGCATGGCGGTCGATCCGCTTGCCGATCCTGATTTAGTGCGGATTGACGCGCACGATATTTTTAGCCACAGCACCACAAAAATTGGTTTTCGCCGTAGTACTTTTTTACGCAGCTATATGTATGATTTTATCCAGCGTTTTGCGCCACATCTGACGCGTGATGTGGTGGATACGGCGGTGGCGTTGCGTTCTAATGAAGAAATTGAAGCGATGTTTCAGGATATAAAGCTGCCTGAAAAGTAATATCACCGTCGGTTTGTGTCGTAGTGGCATGGCAGACAAAGCCGCCTTTTGCAATATCCCTCGAAGTATTACGGGTAATGATCAGCAAAATAGTGTTGAATTACCCGTCCCGCCAGTTTCTTTTTCCAAATAGTTATCTTGAGTCAAAAGATTGATTTATTCACTGGCAACGATTCGTAAATTGACTGGATTTTTGACTAAAGTTTATTTAGGATTTGTCTCATCTGATGATTAATTGTACCGATTGTTTGGTGCTGAAATGATAAGTGATACCGATAGCATGAGGTTAGTAATGCCTTCTGAAAACCAGGAACCGCGCCGCGACCCTGAGCTCAAACGTAAAGCATGGCTGGCGGTTTTTGTGGGTTCTGCGTTGTTCTGGGTAGTGGTAGCGCTTGTTATCTGGCATTGGTGGGGCTAAGTGAGCATTACGTCGGAACGCGAGCGCGTGGTCGCGCCCCCGATTCAATCTGGTGACGATGATAACACCCCGGATACGACCGTTTTTCGGTCTGTTCCGCAACACTGGACGCCCACACCGCAGCAGCGGGCATTTATTGATGCTTTTGCTGACGAGGTGTCACAAAAATAATATTCGTCTTTTTATTGGCGTTACTGTTTTATTAACGCTGTCTTATTACACCGCAGCAACCGTGTGCTGAGCGCCTCTCAGTATTGATTAAACACAGTTGGTGTCGCCTATGTTAACGTCAAATATAAAGTATTGGTCATGGACTGGCGCGTTTATATTATCGCTACTGTTCTGGGCCGAGTTAATCTGGATTGCCGTCTAATCTCGTCAAAGCCCGATAATGCGTTATTTATCGGGCTTTTTCATCTTCGCTTCTCGCCTGTTAGGTTTCTCCTCTTTTAGCAATTTGGGTTGTTATCAAAACGTTACATTTTGTTTGTGTTATCTTTAATACAACCCTGTGGAGAATCAGGGTAACGCAACCCTGTCATTTAAGGAGGAGCTATGTCGTCAACCCTACGAGAAGCCAGTAAGGATACATTGCAGGCCAAAGATAAAACGTATCATTACTACAGTCTGCCGCTGGCTGCCAAATCCCTGGGCGATATCGCCCGTTTGCCCAAATCACTTAAAGTGTTACTGGAAAACCTGTTGCGCTGGCAGGACGGCGAATCTGTGACTGATGAAGATATTCAGGCGCTGGCCGGTTGGCTTAAAAATGCCCATGCCGATCGTGAAATTGCCTGGCGGCCCGCCCGTGTCCTGATGCAGGACTTTACCGGCGTGCCTGCCGTTGTCGACCTGGCAGCGATGCGTGAAGCCGTTAAACGCCTCGGCGGCGATACGTCGAAAGTGAACCCGTTATCGCCGGTTGATCTGGTTATTGACCACTCTGTGACGGTCGATCATTTCGGCGATGATGATGCGTTTGAAGAAAACGTGCGGCTGGAAATGGAACGTAACCATGAGCGTTATATGTTCCTGAAATGGGGAAAGCAGGCATTCAGCCGTTTCAGCGTGGTGCCGCCCGGCACCGGCATTTGCCATCAGGTTAACCTGGAATACCTGGGTAAAGCCGTCTGGAGCGAATTACAGGACGGGGAGTGGATTGCTTACCCGGACTCGCTGGTGGGGACTGACTCCCATACGACCATGATTAATGGTCTGGGCGTATTGGGGTGGGGTGTGGGTGGTATTGAAGCGGAAGCGGCGATGCTTGGTCAGCCCGTGTCGATGCTTATCCCGGATGTCGTCGGCTTTAAGTTAACCGGTAAGCTTCGGGAGGGGATCACCGCCACTGACCTGGTGCTCACCGTCACGCAAATGCTGCGTAAGCATGGCGTCGTGGGTAAATTTGTTGAATTTTATGGTGACGGTCTGGATTCGCTGCCGTTGGCGGATCGCGCGACTATCGCTAATATGTCGCCGGAATATGGCGCCACCTGTGGTTTCTTCCCCATTGACGCCATCACCCTGGAATATATGCGATTAAGCGGACGTAGCGACGATCTGGTCGAGCTGGTTGAAACCTACGCGAAGGCGCAGGGAATGTGGCGTAATCCCGGTGACGAACCGGTATTTACCAGTACGCTGGAACTGGATATGGGCGATGTCGAGGCCAGCCTGGCCGGGCCGAAACGCCCGCAGGATCGCGTGGCGTTAGGCGATGTGCCGAAAGCCTTTGCCGCCAGCGCCGAGCTGGAGCTGAATACCGCGCAAAGAGATCGCCAGCCGGTTGACTATACGATGAACGGACAGCCATATCAGCTTCCGGATGGCGCTGTCGTCATTGCCGCCATCACCTCCTGTACGAATACCTCGAACCCCAGCGTGCTGATGGCGGCGGGATTACTGGCGAAAAAGGCAGTAACGCTGGGGTTGAAGCGTCAACCGTGGGTCAAGGCTTCTCTGGCGCCGGGGTCAAAAGTGGTATCTGACTATCTGGCGCAGGCCAAACTTACGCCTTATCTGGATGAGCTCGGTTTTAACCTGGTCGGTTATGGCTGTACGACCTGTATCGGGAACTCCGGTCCGTTGCCGGAGCCTATTGAGACCGCGATTAAAAAAGGCGATCTGACGGTAGGGGCCGTGCTTTCCGGTAACCGAAATTTTGAAGGGCGTATCCATCCGCTGGTGAAAACGAACTGGCTGGCGTCGCCGCCGCTGGTGGTCGCGTATGCGCTGGCCGGAAACATGAATATTAACCTCGCGACAGACCCGCTGGGGTACGATCGTAAAGGCGATCCGGTATACCTGAAGGATATCTGGCCTTCGGCGCAGGAAATTGCCCGCGCCGTTGAACTGGTATCATCAGATATGTTCCGTAAAGAGTATGCGGAAGTGTTTGAGGGCACGGAAGAATGGAAATCGATTCAGGTTGAATCGTCCGATACCTACGGCTGGCAGTCGGATTCAACCTATATTCGCCTGTCGCCTTTCTTTGATGAAATGCAGGCCCAGCCTGCGCCAGTCAAAGATATCCACGGCGCGCGTATCCTGGCGATGCTGGGCGATTCGGTGACGACCGACCATATTTCCCCGGCCGGCAGTATCAAGCCGGACAGTCCCGCCGGACGCTATCTGCAAAACCACGGCGTTGAGCGGAAGGATTTTAACTCCTATGGATCACGGCGCGGCAACCATGAAGTGATGATGCGCGGTACGTTCGCCAATATTCGTATTCGCAACGAAATGCTGCCCGGCGTCGAAGGTGGCATGACGCGGCATTTACCGGGTACGGAAGCGATGTCGATTTATGATGCTGCGATGCTCTACCAGCAGGAAAAAACGCCGCTGGCGGTAATTGCCGGGAAAGAGTATGGGTCGGGATCGAGCCGTGACTGGGCGGCAAAAGGTCCGCGGCTGTTAGGTATCCGCGTGGTGATCGCCGAGTCGTTCGAACGTATCCACCGCTCAAACCTGATTGGGATGGGGATCCTGCCGCTGGAGTTTCCACAGGGCGTAACGCGTAAAACGCTTGGACTGACCGGGGAAGAGGTGATTGATATCGCGGATCTGCAAAACCTGCGCCCTGGCGCGACCATTCCGGTGACGTTAACGAGATCGGACGGCAGCAAAGAAACGGTGCCTTGCCGCTGTCGCATTGATACCGCCACCGAGCTGACTTACTACCAGAATGACGGCATCTTGCACTATGTCATTAGAAATATGCTGAACTAAAGCCGTTTATCGGGCCTGCCGTAAACAGGCAGGCCCGCGCTTTAATACCGGTGGCTTACTTACTTAGTAGGTGGCCCATTTTGGCCGCTTTAGTATCGAGATAATGCTCATTATTTGGATTACGACCCACAATGAGCGGAACGCGTTCCACGATATTAATTCCCGCCTCGGTCAGTATTTCGACTTTCTTCGGATTATTGGTCAGCAGGCGAACTTCATCCACGCCGAGTAATTTGAACATATCCGCGCAAAGGGTGAAATCACGCTCATCGGCGGCAAAGCCGAGCTGATGATTGGCCTCCACCGTGTCATAGCCTTGATCCTGTAACGCATAAGCGCGAATTTTATTAAGCAGGCCGATATTGCGGCCTTCCTGACGGTGGTAAATCAGAATACCGCGTCCTTCTTCCGCAATATGCGTCAGCGCGGCTTCCAGTTGAAAACCACAATCACAGCGCAGACTAAAAAGCGCGTCCCCGGTAAGACATTCGGAATGAACGCGAGCCAGTACCGGCGTTTTACCTGAAATATCGCCAAAAACCAGCGCGGCATGGTCGTGTCCGGTTGCCAGTTCTTCAAATCCCACCATCAGAAAGTCACCCAATGGGGTTGGCAGTTTGGCTTCTGCCACACGTTTAAGCTGCATGTATTTCTCCAGATTATGCTGACGCCTGCGGTGTCGTCGCCTGTTGGCTTGTATCCCGCTATTTTGCCATAAGGCGGCGGACATCACCTAATCACTACCACGTAATTGCTCAGGAATGGCACAAATTTGTCAATTTTCCAGTCCGGCGAGAATTTTCAGTTATGATTGTGATACTTACTTATAAAAGGAGCATCCATGCTTTCAATTGCGAGGCGCACCGCGGCAGGCGCCGCCCTGTTGCTTATCATGCCGCTTGCCGTATGGGTATCAGGCTGGCAGTGGCAGCCAGGACATCAGGTCTGGTGGCTAAAAACGCTATTCTGGATAACGGAAACCGTGACCAAACCCTGGGGCGTTATCACGCATGTGATTCTTTGTGGATGGTTCTTATGGTGCCTGCGATTTCGCCTGCGCGCCGCCATTATGCTGTTTGCGATTCTCGGTGGGGCGATTATCGTCGGGCAGGGCGTGAAGTCATGGGTAAAGGAGCGCGTACAGGAGCCGCGGCCATTTGTGGTCTGGCTTGAAAAAACGCACCATATTCCCGTCGATGAGTTCTACACTTTAAAGCGTACAGAACGCGGACATTTAGTGAAAGAGCAGTTGGCCGGGCAACAGAACATCCCCGTTTTCCTGCGTCAGCACTGGCAAAAAGAGACGGGCTTTGCGTTTCCCTCCGGACACACCATGTTTGCAGCGAGCTGGGCGCTTTTGGCCGTGGGTCTGTTATGGCCGCGCAGACGGACTTTCACCATCGCGTTTTTGTTAGTCTGGGCGACCGGCGTAATGGGCAGCCGTTTGCTTCTGGGAATGCACTGGCCGCGAGATTTAGTGGTCGCCACGCTCATCTCCTGGCTATTAGTTACCCTGGCGACCTGGCTGGCGCAGCGAATTTGCGGGCCGCTTATGCCGCCTCGCGAAGAAGCGCAAGAAATTGCTGAACGCGAGCAGGAAAGCTGACAACGGTTGATTTTCTGACTATTGCCCTTAAATCATCTGATGGTGGGCGCATTTCCATTTCGCGCGAGGCGGGAAAATGGTAATTTAGAAGGCTGGATGCGGTAAGTTGGACACGATTTATTCGCGCAAACCACATAACGGGAAGTAATGTGAAATATTTACTCATTTTCTTACTGGTATTGGCGATTTTTGTTATTTCGGTGACGCTGGGCGCGCAGAATGATCAACAGGTGACGTTTAACTACCTGCTGGCGCAAGGGGAGTATCGTATCTCCACGTTGCTTGCTGTGCTGTTCGCCGTCGGTTTTGCGATTGGCTGGCTGATTTGCGGCCTGTTCTGGCTGCGGGTCCGCGTTTCCCTTGCCCGCGCTGAACGTAAAATTAAACGACTGGAAAACAAGCTCTCGCCAGCAACCGACGTTGCGGTCCCTGCCGATTCGTCGGTTGTAAAGGAATAATCATTTATGTTGGAGTTGTTATTTCTGTTGTTGCCTGTAGCCGCTGCCTATGGGTGGTATATGGGTCGCAGAAGTGCGCAACAAACAAAACAGGATGAAGCTAACCGCCTGTCGCGCGATTATGTCGCAGGGGTTAACTTCCTGCTGAGTAACCAACAAGATAAAGCGGTGGATCTGTTCCTCGATATGCTTAAAGAGGATACGGGCACCGTTGAGGCTCATCTCACTCTCGGTAATCTGTTTCGCTCACGCGGCGAAGTCGATCGCGCCATTCGTATTCATCAAACGCTCATGGAAAGCGCTTCATTGACCTATGAACAGCGTTTACTGGCTGTTCAGCAACTGGGGCGCGACTATATGGCCGCCGGTTTATATGACCGCGCGGAAGATATGTTTAACCAACTTACCGACGAAACGGAATTTCGCGTAGGCGCGTTACAGCAGCTCTTGCAAATCTATCAGCTAACCAGCGACTGGCAAAAGGCGATCGAAGTAGCAGAACGGCTGGTGAAACTGGGCAAAGATAAACAGCGTATCGAAATCGCCCACTTTTACTGTGAGTTAGCGTTACAGCAGATGGGCAACGACGACATGGATCGCGCGATGGCGTTGCTGAAAAAAGGTGCCGCCGCAGATAAAAATAGCGCCCGGGTGTCTATCATGATGGGGCGCGTTTATATGGCGAGAGGGGATTACGCCAAAGCGGTCGAAAGCCTGCAACGTGTGATCGTTCAGGATAAAGAGCTGGTCAGCGAAACGCTGGAGATGCTGCAAACCTGTTATCAACAGCTCGGTAAAAATGCCGAGTGGGCGGAGTTTTTACGTCGCGCCGTTGAGGAGAATACCGGTGCTGGCGCTGAGTTAATGCTTGCCGATATTCTGGAAGCACGTGAAGGTAGTGACGCAGCTCAAGTCTATATCACGCGTCAGCTACAGCGACATCCTACCATGCGGGTGTTCCATAAGCTGATGGATTACCATCTCAACGAGGCGGAAGAAGGGCGAGCGAAAGAAAGCCTGATGGTACTGCGTGATATGGTTGGCGAGCAGGTGCGCAGTAAACCGCGGTATCGTTGTCAGAAATGCGGTTTTACCGCCTATACCTTGTACTGGCACTGTCCGTCCTGCCGGGCATGGTCGACCATTAAACCTATTCGCGGACTTGATGGGCAGTAGTATATAAAAAAAGCCTCGCTTTAGTTACAACATACTTAATGACATAAAACAAGAAACGACGCTAGCATCGGCGACCAGGGCTTATCAGGTTGTCAATCGAACCTGTTAATTTCCCTGCGCCGCAGGTAGAATGCACGCCGTTTATCCAATTTGCGCCACTTCCGGTGCCCATCATCAAGAAGGTCTGGTCATGACGTTTACTGCTTCATCTTCTTCCTGCGCTATTACTGAATCGCCTGTCGTTGTGGCGTTGGATTACCATGAACGCGATAAAGCCCTGGCGTTTGTCGATAAAATCGATCCTCGCGATTGTCGCTTAAAAGTGGGCAAAGAGATGTTCACGCTGTTTGGTCCACAGCTCGTTCGGGATCTCCAGCAACGTGGGTTTGATGTCTTTCTTGATCTAAAATTTCATGATATTCCCAACACCACGGCCCGGGCGGTCGCCGCTGCGGCAGACCTGGGCGTCTGGATGGTAAACGTTCACGCGTCTGGCGGGGCGAGAATGATGGCCGCAGCGCGCGACGCGCTGGCGCCATTCAGTAAAGATGCGCCGTTGCTCATTGCCGTGACCGTGTTGACCAGTATGGAAACCAGCGATCTACACGATCTGGGCGTGACGTTGTCACCGGCGGAACATGCGGAGCGGCTGGCGCGCCTGACGCAGCAATGCGGGCTGGATGGCGTGGTCTGTTCCGCTCAGGAAGCTGTCAGATTTAAACAGGCCTTTGGCGCTGCATTTAAGCTAGTGACGCCGGGCATTCGGCCCGCAGGCAGCGAGGCAGGCGACCAGCGACGCATTATGACGCCCGAACAGGCATTATCCGCTGGCGTTGACTATATGGTGATTGGCCGCCCGGTTACGCAATCGGTAGATCCGGCGCAAACGCTGAAGGATATTAACGCGTCACTGAAACGGGAGGCATAATGAGCGATTCCAATAGTCGTCTGGTTTATTCAACGCAGACGGGGCGCATTGAAGAACCTAAAACGGCGCCGGTTCGTCCCAAAGGGGATGGTATCGTTCGCATTCAGCGTCAAACCAGTGGCCGTAAGGGTAAAGGCGTATGTTTGATTACCGGTATCGAGATGAATGATGCGGAATTAACCAAACTGGCGGCTGAACTGAAGAAAAAATGCGGCTGTGGCGGGGCAGTAAAAGAAGGGATTATTGAAATTCAGGGTGATAAACGCGACTTGATAAAATCATTGCTGGAAGCTAAAGGAATGAAAGTAAAATTAGCTGGCGGCTAATGAAAACGCCACGGTTGTAAATTACCGTGGCGTAAAAGTCAACTTTGTCTATTTTTGTAATCCAGACCTGAAAAGAATAAACGTATTATTTTGAGCCGTTCAATATTTAAACGTCTGGATTATTTTCCAACCTGGTGACCAATCACGCCGCCGACCGCCGCGCCGCCCAGGGTGCCTAATGTACTGCCGTCCGTTAACACTGCGCCGCCTAACGCCCCCGCACCTGCGCCAATAGCCGTGTTGCGATCGCGCTTGGACCAGTTTGAGCAGGCGCTCAGAGACATTGCTACGGTGATTGCCAGCACAGCAGCGGCCATTTTTTTGCTCGTCATAAACATAATACTCTCTCCTGAATTAACGATTCACGGAATTAAGCTCACTATAACTATAGTTAAAATAAAACCTGTTAAGAGATTTTCCGTAAAACCTGATTGCGCAGGGGTATATCACGCAGGTGATAGTCACTTCCTGTTATTTCGCTAATATTAATTTTACGACGTTACGCTCGTTACAACAGGTAAATAGTCTTAATTGGGATGTCAGAAAAGTCTTAGAGAGAGGATGATTTGCCATAGGGCAAACCATCGGGAAATATTTTAAACGGATGAGCCAATAACATTGACTAGCAGCCCCGCATGTTCTAACTGCATTTGATCGCTGGCGGAAATTTTGGAATCCGTAATGACACGATGGAAGCGAGAGAGCGGGCCCAGGGGATAGGGATGCACACAGCCAAATTTGGAGCTGTCGGTGAGGACAATCGCTTCTGAGCCTTTTTCCAGAACAGCGTTAACCACATCCGATCGCATCATGTCGCGTCCGGTAAAACCGGTATCAGCCTGCCAGCCATCAATACCGATAAATGCTTTGCTGAAATGCACTTGATGGATAAACTGTCGCGTCAACGGCCCTACCATGCTTTCACTTTTTTTCTGATAGATTCCACCGAGGAGAATGACTTCGCAAGGGGTCTCTTTGAGCAGGTGCGCGATATAACTGCTCACGGTGATGATCGTGACATCTTTTTGTTCCGCCAGCGTCCGGGCCAATAGCGCATTGCTGCTGCCATTTTCAATAAAAACGGATTCCCCTGGACTGACCAGCGAGGCGGCGAACTCCGCCAGTCGGCGTTTTAGCGTGTAGTTCGTCATCATGCGAGTCTCTACGTCATCGCTCTCAAGCGAAACGGCGAAACCGTGCGCACGGCGTAAATAGCTCTGCTTTTCCAGGGTATTCAGATCCTGACGAATCGTGACTTCAGATACGCCGGTAATTTTCGCCAGTTCAGCAACGCTCATCTGGCCTTTATCAACCACCATTTGCAAAATTGATTGTTGTCGGGAGTTCATAGTATTAATTTTATTCGTTAAGAGGAGTCAACAGACAGTCAGAGAGCCGGGAAGGGCTAACGGCCATCCCGGACAAATAATCGCTATCAGATTTCCCAGGGCGACCCGGGAGCCTGGGATGGCGAGATACCGTCTTTAACCTGATCTAACAGCTCTGCTCTCAATATTTCAAGGTTATTGATGGCCGAGTGGTAATCGCCAGCAACAAGGATATCCAGCACGGTATCAATGCGTGCGGCAATTCGTTGTGCTTCGATATCAGACATGTTTGTCATCCTTAATGTCAGAAAAGGTTTCAATTCATGATGCAGAAATTAATCTGAAAAGAGAAGGGAAAAATAGGGCTATGCCTGTCTGCACAGGCTGTTCTCCCTATTATCGTCGCCATTAACGCATTTTTTTCGTCTGATAACGTTTGTACCAGCGTTCAAAAGAAACGGCGGGCATAGGTTTGGCGAATAAAAAGCCCTGTCGTTCATTGACGCCGTTTTTTGTCAGGAAGGCATCTTCTTTAGCATTTTCTACACCTTCGGCAATCACTTGTAAATTTAGCGCCTGAGCCACCGCGACAATCGCCCTAACCAGAGATTGCGACAGCGGTTGCTTATGGATATCTCTGACGAAAGCCTGATCCAGTTTAACGGCATCAATAGGGAACCGGGCGAGTTGAGAAAGCGAAGAATACCCTGTGCCAAAATCATCCAGATGAATCTGGGCGCCGAGCTGACTAAATTGCTGGATAACCGATAGCGCCAGCGTGTCGTTTTCGATCAGGCAGCTTTCCGTTAGCTCGACATCGATCGGGCAATACTCAAAATTCAGATCGTACAAAGCCTGTTTAAGCGCAGTAAAAAGCGTCTGGTCGGCCAGTTGTCGCGCCGAAAAGTTAACGGCTACGCGCAAGTTAATCCCCTTATCGCGCCATTTCGCAATCTGGCGAACTACATCCAGAATCACCCAGCGGCCCAGCGGGACGATGAGTCCTGACTCTTCGGCGTATGAGATGAACTCCAGCGGCGGAATTAATCCGCGTTCCGGCGATTGCCAGCGTACCAGCGCTTCCAGGCTACGTACTTCGCCGCGCCAGGTAATTTTGGGCTGATAGTGAATAAGTAACTGGTCGTTTTCCAGCGCTTTTCGCAGGTTTGTATCCAGCCAGTGATAGTCAAATACGCGCTGATTCATTTCCGGCGAAAAAACGCAGAACTGACCGCGGCCGCCTTCTTTGGCGTTATACATTGCGGTGTCGGCAGTGCGAATGAGACTTTCGCTGTCCTGTCCGTGCCGGGGGGCCAACGAAATGCCAATGGCGCATCCCGTGTAAACTTCAATGAGTCCAATACGAAACGGTTGCCGCAGACGGGTAAGGATTCGTGAGGCTACTGCTTCCAGCGCGGCCTGAGACGTATGGGCAGCGAGGACAATGAATTCATCTCCCCCCAGTCTGGCCAGCAATTGATCTTCCTCCAGACAACTCAACAGCGCCAGCGAAACGGCCTGTAAGAGCTGATCGCCAAACATATGCCCATAGGCGTCATTAATTTTCTTGAAGTTATCCAGATCGAGATAAACGATACCCACCTGCGACTCGCCAGCCGAGGCAATAGCATGATTAATAAATTCATGAATAGCATTGCGATTGGGCAGGCCGGTGACGGTGTCTGTATTCGCCAGTATGCGTAAACGCTCCTGAGCCCGCCTTTCTTCGGTGATATCCGTGCCTGCGCAGATCAGGAAAATTTCGTTTTTTCCGCTACCGTTATGGACGAATTTATTACGAAATAAGAACAGGCGTTGGCCTTTACGGGTCTTTATCCAGCGTTCGATTTCATAGGCATTGCCATTGCGAAAAAAATTCTCAATGTAGTGTCGGGAGGCAACCGCCTCCCGGCGGCTCATAAATAATTTAAAGACGCTTTGACCAATTACATCTCGCTCTTTTAAGCCTGTGTACTCTTCGCATAACCGATTAAATCGACAGATTTTTCCCCGACTATCCAGTATCGCAATGACTGAGTTGGCTTCTGATACGATTTGCTCGGCAAAAGAGAGCTCCTGCGCCTGCGTTGGCGAGACGGCAGGCGTATCAGGCCAGGTTGCCAGGCTGCCAGCCCATTCACGGTTATTAATCTTACGGCCTACCAGGTGCACAGCGGTAACCTGTTTTTCTATCAACAACGTTATCAGCAGACTGGACGTAATCGCCGTTATTTCCCGGATACGCCCGGCTTGTTCCGGCGATAGCTCAACCGTTTTTTCTGCATCCGTTTCACCTGTCGGGGAGAGATACAGCACGTTGCGGTCATCAGCCAGACGCCAGTGAGAGTGAAGGGGATTTAGCGCCGTTTGTTCCTGAATCTGTTTCATCATGCGTACCATCCCATTTAAGCGCCAGGTGCCCGAAAAGAAAGGTTAGCCATGTTATAAATAAGGGTAATTATGGCTGAACGTATTGTTTTATCTATGTATTCATATGTAATCCAGATTCTGGAAAAAGCATAGTCGCCAGCTAAAAATAACAAGAAATGGGGCGCTTGAATAAGATTAAACTTAGAGCATGACGGAAGGGAGAAGAAGAAAAGAAACGGCCTTTGCCTTCTCAGCAAAGGCCGTTGAGTGAGCTAAGCGTGGTTACGCTGCCGGTCGGGCAATAATGCTGCGGGTTTCCATGCGAACTTCCGCAATAGTGACATCAATGACATCCGTCACTTTATAAACCGTCTCACCTTTAATCTGTACCGTACCGTTTTCCTGGCTGCATACCAGTTCATCGCGAACGGCGTGCAGGAACGGGGCAGGGATAAAGGCGATAGCGCCGTTATCGACCAGTCGCACGCGCATACCACCGCGGCTGACGTCAATAATTTCTGCCGCGAAACGGGTATTTGTCCCCGCCTTATCGTTAAGGAAGCGTGCATATAACCAGTCGCCGACATCGCGCTCCGCCATGCGGTTCAGGCGACGGCGTTCCGCCATTTGTTGGGTGATATCTTCCTGCGGACGCGCAATAGCTTCCCCCTTGATGACCGCTTTCAGCAGGCGATGGTTAATCATATCGCCATACTTACGGATAGGAGAGGTCCAGGTGGCGTAAGCCTCAAGACCAAGACCGAAATGCGGCCCCGGCTCGGTGCTGATTTCCGCAAAAGACTGGAAGCGACGAATGCGGCTGTCAAGGAAACCGGAGGGCTGCGCATCCAGTTCGCGACGCAGTTTACAGAAGCCTTCCAGCGTCAGCACCTCTTCGGCATCGACATGCAGACCATGCGTTTTCAGCAGCGCGGCCAGCGCGTCGGCATTCGCGGGATCGAAGCCCGTATGTACGTTGTAAATACCGAAACCGAGCTTATCGCGCAGTACGCGCGCGGCGCAAAGGTTAGCGGCGATCATCGACTCTTCTACGATACGGTTAGCGATACGGCGCGGTTCCGCCACAATATCCAGTACTTCGCCTTTTTCGCCAAGCACAAAGCGGTAATCCGGGCGGTCTTTAAAGACTAACGCATGATGATGACGCCACTCACTGCGGCTTAGACAAATACGGTGCAACAGACGAATCTGCTGGGCAATGCCTTCGTTATCCGGCTGCCAGGTGCCGTTATTTTCCAGCCAGTCGGAGACATTGTCGTACGCCAGCTTGGCCTTCGATTCGATGGTGGCCGCAAAAAAGGCGATATCATCGTCAATGGTGCCGTCCGCGGCGATTATCATGCGACAGGCGAGCGCCGGACGCACTTCGTTGGCGCGCAGCGAACACAGATCGTCAGACAGCTCACGCGGCAGCATAGGAATATTGAAGCCCGGCAGGTAGTTGGTGAAGGCGCGAATTTTCGCTGTGTTATCCAGCTTACTGCCTTCGGCAATCCAGGCGGTAGGATCGGCGATAGCCACCGTAAGCTGGAGTCTGCCGTCCGCTAATTCCTCAGCATATAGCGCGTCATCCATATCTTCAGTGCTGGCGCTATCGATAGTGACGAAATTCAGCGCGGTCAGATCCTGACGCTCTAGCCCTTCGTCAAGCATCTCCGTCGCTACGCCGTTCGGCGCTTCTTTTTCCAGGTTGTGGCGGGCAAGCGTAACCCACCAGGGAACAAAGTGATCGTCGGCAAAGGTGATGTACTGCGTTAAATCGGCGTAAAACGAACGGTCGCCTTTAAGCGGATGGCGGCGCATTTCGGCAACCGCCCAGTCACCTTCTTTGAACTCATGCTGAACGCCGCGCGCGGCGCGGCAGGGAATCGCGTCTTTCAGCAACGGATGATCCGGCACGATGGACAGGCGGTCATTTTTACCCTGAACTTTTCCCACAAAACGCGTCAGGAACGGTTCGATCAGTTCTTCCGGCTCGGCAGACTCACGTTCTTTTTCCGTGTGGATGACCGCGACGATACGATCGCCATGCATCACTTTTTTCATCTGCGGCGGAGGAATGAAATAGCTTTTTTGCGCGTCAACCTCAAGGAAGCCAAAGCCTTTTTCCGTGGCTTTTACGACCCCTTCAGCGCGCGGCGTCTGGGAATGCAGTTGCTGTTTAAGCTGCGCTAGCAGCGGGTTGTCCTGAAACATATTCGTCTATTTTCGTAGCCAAAAGAGCGGCTGACAGTTTTACGCGATTCTGCCTGGCGCAGCAAGCGCTCTTTCAGTAATGGATGAGTTAATAGGTTTCGCCCAACGCGATTTTTAAACGATTTAACCATCCGCACACGCCGCACCAGCCTAACATATTAATGGCCTGCTCCGATGAAACTCCCCTGGTGAGTAGCGGGAAAAAATGCGCGGCGCTAAAGCGATCGGGCGCTCTGGTGAGTCATTGTATCGCCTGTGTCAGCGCAGGCTCAAGTTCCCAACGAGCGATGTCGTCGTCTTCCTGGCGTAACGTGATGACAGCGCGACGCCACGCGCCAGGTTGGGTTGCCTGTTCGTTAAAGCAGGCGGCGCTGCCGTTGATACGTGATGTGAGGAGCGTGATAAGTGGAAGTAAAGAAGGGGGCGATGCAGTGTGTAATGTGCTGGTCAGTATGCGTTCGAGTAACGCGAATGAAGACGGATCGCGCATGAGTACCGGCGCCAT
Source organism: Salmonella enterica subsp. enterica serovar Typhimurium str. LT2 (assembly GCF_000006945.2). Lineage (GTDB taxonomy): Bacteria > Pseudomonadota > Gammaproteobacteria > Enterobacterales > Enterobacteriaceae > Salmonella > Salmonella enterica. Next base: position 1,793,834 of record NC_003197.2, on the reverse strand, counting down.
CATTTGGCATTGTGAAGACGAATATTGCCGCCGAACTTTGGTATGGGCTGGAGGATATTCTACCAGACTGGCGGCGGGCCGCCATATCGTCTGGGGGTTTTGAAACCGCGCGGCCCTGGCAAAGCGCTGCATCTCCTGGCCGGGCAGTTCGCGCACGGGCAGACGGCAAAACGCCTGAAATATCGCCGCTACCCGCGCCTGAAAACCGATAAACCCAATGATCTGATTGATGAGTACGGTATCCCGGGCGGTTAATCCCACCTCTGCAAGCTGTTCGCGGGCCCGCGTATTGATAACGGAGGGGGAGCCGGCAAGCTGACGAGCGTATTGCGTAATTTGCGCCAGCCGTTGATTGCTCTCTCTTGAGGCGTCAGGGCCAGGTAGCGGCGCCAGACGCGCGGCATAATAGCGACACAAACGCTGAACCCCAAATACCTGAGCGGCGGTCAGCGCGGTGCTCATACGTTCATAGGCGCTAAACGTATGAAGCCGGTCGTTGAGAACCGTGCGGGGAAATAAGACATCCGCCAACTGGCGAGCGGGCTTTAACCATGACTCAAAAGGCGTCAACGCGGTTTCTGCTACCGTTAAATCCAGTAAAAAACGATCGTTAACATACGCGGCTTCCGGCATTAGCGAAAGCGGGGTTTGTGACGACATAGTGGATTGTGTTTCATGATACCAGTGGCTTTTACCCGCTTTTCGGCATTGTTCCATAGGGTTTCCCGAGGATGAAATGGCGATCGATAATGATTCGGCGTCGGATCGTTTATGCTGGATTATCCTGGCGTATGCGGGAAAGGGATGAAAGATTGTTAGGTGATAACAAATATCAGAACGCTATATAACGAGATGAGTGGTGAGTGAGGGGAATGGGGCAGCACAGCCGTGCCGCCCGCTAATAAACTTAATGCGCTTACTTCAGTTCCAGTTCATTCATTGCCGCAATGCTGAACCCGCCGTCAACATGGACGACTTCGCCAGAAATGCCTGCCGAGAGATCGGAACACAGAAACGCCGCTGAGTTACCCACATCTTCAATGGTCACGGTGCGACGAATTGGCGTAACGGCTTCACAATGCGCCAGCATTTTACGGAAGTCTTTAATACCGGACGCCGCCAGCGTGCGGATTGGACCCGCAGAGATGGCGTTGACGCGAACCCCTTCCGGTCCCATAGCGTTTGCCATATAACGCACGTTGGCTTCCAGAGAGGCTTTCGCCAGACCCATGACATTGTAGTTCGGGATGGCGCGCTCCGCTCCCAGATAAGACAAGGTCAACAGCGCAGAACCCGGATTCAGCATGGTGCGGCAGGCTTTCGCCATGGCAACAAAGCTGTAAGAGCTAATATCGTGAGCGACTTTAAAGCCTTCGCGGGTAACCGCATTAACATAATCGCCGTCCAGCTGATCGCCAGGCGCGAAACCGATCGAGTGTACAAAACCGTCAAATTTCGGCCAAACGTTACCCAGCTCCGCAAACATAGCGTCAATGCTGGCATCTTCAGCGACATCACACGGTAAAACGATGCTGGAACCCAGCTGGGCAGCAAATTCTTCTACGCGGCCTTTCAGTTTGTCGTTCTGGTAGGTGAACGCCAGTTCAGCTCCTTCGCGGTGCATCGCCTGTGCGATACCGTAGGCGATGGACAGTTTACTGGCCACGCCAGTGACCAGAATGCGCTTACCGGAAAGAAAACCCATAGCTTTAATCCTTATAGTCATTGCTTATTTTTTGCTTTTACGAACAATGGTTAACAGCAACTTTTCAACATTATTCGAAATTAGTCTGAAATTATATCCCACTCCTGGCCCCGTGTGTCACGCTATTTTTCCGCCGCTATCTCCGGCAGGTGACGTTCTAAAACCACACGGTAACGAAGTCCCTGAGGATTTTGAGCACTCCCCAGGGCCAAACTGGCAAATCAAAGAGTCTAATGGGACAGGCCCTACGGTGCAGTATACCAGCTGGTGTAAGGTTCGCCTCATCCAACCAGAGACACCGGGACGGATAGCAAGTACGATAGCGATGCGCTTTCCACCAGACAAATAAAGGTTCTGTAGGAAGCCTGAATATTCATCCAAATGGTTTACCTCACCTATTAGCGATGTTATGGACATGTAACTTTAACCAGCAAATGCTTAACAAAAATAATTTCTTTTTTAGGTGCTGAAGGTTTTCTCTATTTATTGATGCAGAGTAATACTGAATATGAAAAATTTTGGAAATCAGGTGGTTACAGTAGTTACAAATCAGGTTTTTATATGTTTGCATGTGTATTATAATAAATTTTCAGAGGATGAGACATATGCCGTTTACATTTCAGATCGGAAATCATAGTTGCCAGATATCAGAAAGGTATTTAAGAGATATCATCGATAATAAAAGAGAACATGTTTTTTCAACGTGTGAGAAATTTATAGATTTTTTCAGGAATATATTTACCAGGCGAAGTTTAATTTCTGATTATAGAGAAATCTATAATCTACTGTGCCAAAAAAAAGAGCATCCCGATATTAAAGGGCCTTTCTCTCCAGGACCATTTTCGAAGCGAGATGAAGACTGTACACGATGGCGCCCCCTTCTTGGATATATTAAACTTATTGATGCCTCCAGACCTGAAACAATAGATAAATACACTGTAGAGGTATTAGCACATCAAGAAAATATGTTACTACTACAGATGTTTTACGATGGAGTATTAGTGACCGAGACGGAGTGTTCTGAACGTTGCGTCGATTTTTTAAAAGAAACGATGTTTAATTATAATAACGGGGAAATTACGCTTGCCGCTTTGGGTAATGATAATCTACCGCCGAGCGAGGCAGGTAGTAATGGAATCTATGAGGCTTTTGAGCAACGTTTGATAGACTTCCTGACCACGCCCGCCACGGCGTCTGGTTATGAGAGCGGCGCTATTGATCAGACGGATGCATCACAACCAGCGGCAATAGAGGCGTTTATTAACTCGCCGGAGTTTCAGAAAAATATTCGCATGCGTGATATTGAAAAAAATAAAATAGGTAGCGGAAGTTATGGGACAGTCTATCGGTTACATGATGACTTTGTTGTTAAGATTCCAGTTAATGAGCGGGGAATAAAAGTGGATGTTAACTCTCCGGAGCATCGTAATTGTCATCCTGATCGTGTCAGTAAGTATTTGAATATGGCCAATGACGACAAGAATTTTTCTCGTTCGGCCATCATGAATATTAATGGTAAAGACGTTACGGTTTTAGTTTCAAAATATATTCAAGGTCAGGAGTTCGATGTTGAAGATGAAGATAACTATCGAATGGCGGAGGCGCTTCTTAAATCCCGGGGGGTTTATATGCATGATATAAATATCTTAGGTAATATTCTGGTTAAAGAGGGGGTTCTTTTCTTTGTGGATGGCGATCAAATCGTGTTATCACAAGAATCACGGCAACAGCGAAGCGTTTCTCTTGCAACAAGGCAACTGGAAGAGCAAATTAAGGCCCATCACATGATAAAATTAAAGCGGGCCGAGACCGAAGGAAATACTGAAGATGTTGAATATTATAAGTCACTTATTACGGATCTTGATGCGTTAATCGGAGAGGAAGAACAGACACCTGCGCCAGGAAGACGTTTTAAACTAGCCGCGCCGGAGGAAGGGACTCTTGTGGCTAAGGTATTAAAGGATGAATTAAAAAAATAGCATTTAGTTCCGTTCTTTTCTGCGAATCGCCGGGGGCACATTCGCTACAGATTTACCGATCAATTATTGAGAGTTGCTATTCGCTTAAAGGTCGTTCGGGGGATCTGGACAGCCTGTAGCGGAGATGCAACTCGCCACTAGGGTTGGCGATGCCGCGCTGCCATAGTGGGTGAAATGCCTCGCAATGGTGTAACAACATTAACTCGCCTTGATTTTTCCCCTCTGCCTGACAAGAAAAACCTGGCTTTACGGATGGTCTCATGCCGTCGTATTAGCGTTGTTCGGCGTAGTATGTAAATTTCCTTATAGCAATAGAAGAACATTCTCAAAACATAAAATTAGCAAGTTATCATGAAGTTAACATATATTGTTTTTTCGATCATTTTTTATATATTGATCGTTTTTATTGATTGATTTGCGTTAAAAGCGCATTATCAGGGAGTTAAGATCAAGTGGAGTGGTCACATGCGCTATTTTTTTATGGCAGAGCCGATAAGGGCAATGGAGGGGGATTTACTGGGTGTCGAAATCACTACCCATTTTGCATCGTCGCCCGCTCGTCCGCTACATCCTGAGTTTGTTATCTCGTCATGGGACAATTCGCAGAAGCGCCGTTTTCTGCTTGATCTGTTGCGGACAATCGCGGCCAAACATGGCTGGTTTCTACGCCACGGCCTATTCTGTATCGTAAATATTGATCGGGGTATGGCGCAGCTTGTCCTTCAGGATAAAGATATTCGCGCATTACTACACGCCATGCTATTTGTGGAGCTGCAGGTCGCTGAACATTTTTCATGTCAAGATAACGCCTTAATCGATCCTTTAATACACGCGCTTCATAAGCAACCTAATCCATTATGGCTGGGCGACCTGGGCGTAGGGAATGCAACTGCTGCGCCATTAGTTTGCGGGTGTTTTAGCGGCGTAAAACTTGATCGCAGCTTTTTTGTCTCACAAATTGAAAAAATGACGTTTCCGCTGCTTGTCAAACATATCCGGCGCGTTATTGTGACAAGATCGTGGTGGGGGGCCAGGAAAACACACGCTATTTGCCGGTGTTAAAAACGGCAGGCATTTGGGCAACCCAGGGCACGTTATTTCCTTCCGTTGCGTTAGAAGAGGTTGAAACATTGCTGTTGGGCAGTCGCATGAACACCCTCAGAGAATCGAACTGAGGGTATTTGTTTCGCTTAGCGATCCTTTCGCCATGCGTCAGCGGTCAGCGCCTCGCCAAAATGGCCTGCGATTAAACGGCGGGTAAGCTCATGTAGCGGAGAGGCGAGCACATCGGCGGTGCTGCCGCGTTCAACCACTTCCCCCTGATGCATCACTAATACCTGATCGCTAATATGCTTCATCATGCCGATATGCTGCGTGACATAGATATAGGAGATGCCTTGCTTTTCCTGCAATTCAAGCATCAGATTGATGAGCTGCGAGCGCATGGACATATCAAGCGAAGCCAGCGCTTCGTCCGCGATAATGACTTTAGGGCGTAAAATCAGCGCGCGGGCCAGGCCCAGACGCTGTTTCTGCCCCGGCGCCAGCATATGCGGGTAGTAGCTTACGTGATCGGGCAATAGCCCCACCATACGCATCGTCTCGACAATCTGTTTGCGCCGCTGTTCCGGCTCCAGATCGGTATTAAGGCGCAGGGGGAAGTCAAGGATCTGCGAAATACGTTGACGTGGATTCAGTGACGTTGAGGGGTCCTGAAAAATCATTCGAATACGTTGGCTTCGAAACGAATAGTCGCCGTAATGCAGGGGATGATCGTCAATAAGAAGCTCGCCGCTGGTGGGTTCAATCATGCCGGCCAGCATCTTCGCCAGCGTGGATTTGCCGGAACCGTTTTCGCCGATAATGGCCAGGGTCTGACGCTCACGAAGCGTAAAGCTTAATGGTTTCACGGCGTCGACGGTCTGGCGACGAAACCATCCTGTCCGGTAGCGAAAGGTTTTACTCAGGTTGCGCACTTCAAGCAGAGTTTCCACCATATCACTCTCTCTCCATATTCAGCGGAAAATGACAGGCATAGAGATGATTTTTCGCGCCGGTTAAGCGTGGCGTGATAATGCATTCTCGTTGCGCGTAAGGGCAGCGTGGCCCCAGACGACAACCTATCGGTAACTGCTCCAGTAGCGGGATCGCGCCTGGCAGCGTATTCAGACGGCTTTTATGCGGCATCGCGCTGCCAAAATCCGGAATCGCGCGGATAAGCGCCTGCGTATAAGGATGATGTGGCATCGTCACCAGATCTTTACTTGGCGCGGTTTCTACCGTCTGGCCGCAGTATAAAACGTTGATTTTATCAGCCCACTGACTCAGCATTTGCAGGTCGTGGCTAATCAACAGAATGGTGGTATTACTGTTTTGATTCAGTCGGGTCAGCAGGCGAAAAATTTGCGCCTGCGTCGTTGGTTCCATTGAGTTGGTGGGTTCATCAGCGATCAGGAGTCGCGGTTGATTCGCCAGCGCGATAGCGATCATAACTTTCTGACACTCACCATCGGTCAGTTCATAGGGAAAACTGCGCATCGCGTCTTTATGATCTTTAATTCCCACCCGGTGCAGTAATTCAATTGCACGCCGTTTACGCCAGCCTAAACGCTGCCACCAGCGGCCTTTATAGGTCCAGGCGGGAATATTTTGCATTAACTGGCGGCCGACGCGTTCGGAAGGATCAAGGCACGACTGCGGCTCCTGGAAGATCATCGACACATTATGTCCGACCAGCTTACGCCGTTCACGTGAGGAGAGGCGCAGCAGATCGATATCATCAAAACGCATACGGTCGGCAGTGACTCGCCAGTTGTCTTTCGCGACGCCGCAAATAGCTTTAGCAATCAAGCTCTTTCCGGAACCCGATTCACCTACCAGGCCGCGAATTTCACCTTCGCTTAATGTCATACTGACGCGATCGACCGCTTTTACCCAACCTTCGCTGGTTTTAAATTCAATGGTGAGATTGCGGATATCCAGTAACGGCATTATTCCACCCCCGCAATAATCGCACGACGAATCCCATCTCCGAGCAGGTTTACCAGTAAAACACTGAGCGTTATCGCCGCGCCGGGTAGCATAACGGTCCACGGCGCGACATAGATTAGCTCCAGCGCATCCCCCAACATGGCGCCCCATTCAGGAGAGGGAAGCTGCGCGCCGAGATCTAAAAATCCCAGCGCGGCGATGTCCAGAATCGCCATCGACAGCGCCCGGGTAATTTCGGTGACCAGACCGGCGGTAATATTCGGTAAAATGGCGAACCACAGAATATTCAGCGTTGTCGCGCCATCCAGACGGGCGGCAATGACGTACTCTTTTTCCAGTTCATCATGCACCATGCTGTAGACGGAACGTACCATTCGCGGCAACAGGGCCAGCCAGACGGCAAACATCGCGTGTGACAGATGTGGGCCGGCAAATGCCACGACGATAATCGCCAGCAAGAGCGAAGGGATGGAAAGCAGCGTGTCCAGAATATGGTTCAGCACGGCAGAGCGTAAACCGTGCGTCGCGCCTGCCACTACGCCGAGGACTAATCCACATAGCGTAGCCGCCAGCGTTACGATAAACGCGCCGCCGACCGTGGGCGCCGCGCCGCTTAACAGGCGGCTCAGCACATCGCGCCCCAGATCGTCAGTCCCCAGAAAAAAGGAGACTTCGCCATAGCGTGACCAGGAGGGTGGCAGTAGCTGATAGCCCAGAAATTGCTGATCGATACCATAGGGCGCGATCCAGCCGCCAAAAATACACAGCAACGCCAGACCGGCGCATCCATACAGACCCACCATCGCAGGCGCGTCGCTATAAAATTTACGCCAGGCAGTGCGCAGGGTGCCTGGCGGGCGCTTTTCGCTGTATACGCTATCGTAAGGCATACCATTCCTTATGTTTCAGAGGGTTAGCCATAGCACCCAAAATATCGGAAATCACATTGACCACAATAACCAGCGACCCAATGACCATCACGCCAGCGGAAATAGCGGCATAGTCCTGCTGACGAATGGCGTGAATTAACCATCGTCCCAGCCCAGGCCAGCTGAAAACCATTTCGGTAATCATCGCCAGCGTTAACATGGTTGAAAACTGCAGACCAAGACGGGGAATGACCGGCGGCAGCGCATTATGCAACACGTGACGGCGTAAAATCGTAAAGCGCGATAAGCCGCGCGTGGCCGCCGCTTTAACGTAGTTCTGATCGTAGACCTCAATAGTGCTGATTCGCATCAGGCGGATCACTTCTGTGGTCGGCGCGACGGAGAGCGTGAGCACCGGTAAAACCATATGCCGTATGGCGCTCATCACCATTTCATCACGCCATGGCGAATCTGAAATCCAGGCGTCAATGATGGCGAAACCGGTAACCGGTTTAACTTCATAAAGCAGGTCAAATCGCCCGGATACCGGCAGCCACCCCAGCGTGAGCGAAAAGAACAGTGTGAGCAGAAGCGCCAGCCAGAAAACCGGAATTGAGAAACCTAATAGTGCCAGCGCGCTGATAAAACGATCCGGCCATTTGCTACGCGTCACGCCCGCCAGCATCCCGACCGGGATGCCGACCATCAGCGCAAAACCAAAGGCGAGAATGCACAGCTCCATCGTGGCGGGAAACACCTCTTTAAGCTGTTCGGAGATCAGCTGGCCGTTAATGCTGGACACGCCAAAGTCCCAGTGCAGCAGACCGTTGAACCAGAAAACCCAGGCATTCCATAATGATGCGCCTTGTAGCGGCGCATGCGGCGTAAAATAGCTCAGGCTAAAGCCGATAAAGGTCAGGAAGAAGAGCGTCACCAGCAACAGCAATAACCGACGCAGGGTGAAGATAATCATGGTTTTTTCACCTCTTCGTGTTTTTCGCGGGAGACGCCGGCAAAAGACGCATTGCCGAACGGGCTTAACACCAGCCCTTTAATATCGTAGCGGTAAGCCTGCAGGCGTAGTGATGATGCCAGCGGCAGTATCGGCAGCTCTTTCTCCAGGATATTCTGCGCTTCCTCATACGCTTCTATGCGCGAAGCCAACTGCTGCGACGACAGTGCCTTACGCAGCACGCTGTCAAATTCAGGGTTACACCAGTGGGCGAAATTGGTTTGCGAATTGATGGCCGCACAGCTTAACAGCGGTCTGAAAAAGCTATCCGGATCGTTGCTGTCCGTGGCCCAGCCGGATAAGGTCAGATCGTGATTCATATCCATCAGGCGCGCCTCCTGAAAACGACCTTCAACCGGCACAATGACCACTTTTACGCCAACCTGCGCCATATCCGCCTGAATAAGCTCCGCCGTTTTTAGCGGACTTGGGTTCCAGGCCTGAGAACTGGTCGGCACCCAGAGATGCAGCGTAAGATTCTCAATGCCCAGCGCTTTTAGCTGTTCGCGCGATTTTTGCGGATTGTACTCCGTAATTTTGGCATCGTTATCGTAAGCCCATGAGGCTCTCGGTAAAATGGAGGCTGCGGTTTCCGCCGTGCCGTAATAAATCGACTGCATCAGGCGCTGGTTGTTGATCGATAAGGCCAGCGCATGGCGCACTGCGGGATTATTCAACGGCGGCTTATCGGTGTTAAAGGCCAGATAGGCGATATTCATCCCCGGGCGCAACGTCAGACGTAAACGCGGATCGTCGCGTAAAATAGTTAGCTGGCTGGCGGCGGGCCAGGCCAGAACATCGCATTCACCGGTCAGTAATTTCGATAAACGCCCGGTACCGCCGGAGCCTAAATCCACCACCACTTGCGGCATCAGCGGTTTGCCGCGCCAAAACCCATCGTGGCGCTGGAGACGAATAAACTGCCCGGCACGGTACTCCGAAAGCTGGAAAGGCCCGGTACCGACCGGTTGGCGGTCTAGCAGTTCCTGACGATCTTTTCGGCTAAGCTGCGCGGCGTACTCAGCGGACATGACGGAAGCGTAGTGTGTAGCCAGATGCCATAAAAAGGAGGCGTCTGGCTGCGTCAGGCGAAACTCAACGGTGTTATTGTCCAGCTTACGCACGCTTTTTACATTGTCGGCGAACTGTAGGCTATCAAAGTAGGGGAAGCTACTGCCGTTGATGTTATGCCACGGATGTCGACGATCGAAAATCCGCTGAAAGGTAAAGACGACATCATCAGCATTGAGTTTTCGGGTCGGCGTAAACCAGGCGGTTTTTTGAAAGGAAACGTCGCGGCGCAGGTGAAAACGGTACGTTGCCCCGTTATCCAGCACTTCCCAGCTTTCTGCCAGCTCTGGGACTAAACGATAAGTATAGGGATCGACATCCAACAGGCGATCATATAACTGGGCGGCCAGGGTATCGACGATGAGGCCGCTGCTCGCTTTTTGCGGATTAAAGGTGTTGACCTGCCCGCTGACACAATACACAAAGCCGCTATCGCGAATATCTGCACTCGCAGTTTGTTCGGGCGCAGTCGCAGCCGTAGCCTGACTACTTAGTAGACCCGCTATCACGATCAGAGACGATAAAACCAGGCGCATAATAGTTAAGTTTTTGAAGTTCAATTTGCAAAGTGTATCGCACTTCGGCCCGCCACGTAAAAATGTCGGTGGATAACTGGCGTAAATGTCGTCAATTAGCCGGAGAAATAGCTAAAGCTGATGCTTTTTAAGCAAGGCGCGAAACTGGTGGTAGGTGAGCGCCAGCAAATCGGCGGCTCGTTTCTGGTTAAACTTCGCCTGCTGTAAGCTACGTTGCAGCAGCGCTTTTTCCTGTTGCAGTTGAAACTCACGTAATTTGAGCGGCAGGTCAGGCGTGACGGATGCCGCTGGCAGGGCGGGCGCGGGCGGTTCAGCGGGATGGCGTTGAAAAGGATCGATAACAATTTCATCCAAAGGTTGTTCACTACTGCCGTGGCGATACACTGAACGTTCGACTACGTTTTTCAGCTCGCGGACATTACCTGGCCAGGCGTAATGCAACAACGTTTCTTTTGCCCGATCGGTAAAACCGGGAAATAAGGGCAGACGTAGCTCACGACACATCTGAATAGCAAAGTGCTCGGCCATCAGCATGATATCGCTCTGGCGTTCGCGCAGCGGCGGCAGTTGTACAACATCAAAAGCCAGCCTGTCGAGCAGATCGGCACGAAATGTCCCTTCCTTCACCATGGCGGGTAAATCGGCATTAGTGGCGCATACTAATCGCACATTAACCTGTAACGGCTGGCTGCCGCCGACGCGCTCTAGCTCGCCATATTCAATCACCCGCAGCAGCTTTTCCTGTACCAGCATCGGCGCTGTCGCCAGTTCATCCAAAAACAGCGTGCCGCCATCGGCGCGTTCAAAGCGACCGGGATGACGTTTTTGCGCCCCGGTAAAAGCGCCCGCTTCATGGCCAAACAGTTCGGAGTCCAGCAGATTTTCGTTAAGCGCCGCGCAGTTAAGCGAGATAAGCGGCCCCTGCCAGCGTGAAGAGAGATAATGCAGTCGATTGGCGATAAGTTCTTTACCCGTCCCGCGTTCGCCAATAATCAGCACTGGCTTATCCAGCGGCGCGAGCCGGGAGACTTGTTCCAGTACTTCAAGAAAACGGTTTGCCTCGCCGAGCAGGTTATCTTTAAATTCAGCCATGATGAAAATCGCCACTTGTTAGTGTTTTTCACCACTTTATCCTTTTTTGCTGGCGAGGTAAAACGAAACAATTTCTTTATTATCAGTGGTATGAAAAGTTGGCACGCAAATTGTATTAATCACATAGCAGGGCATCGCCCGTTATCAGAACATTATGTGAGGATTGAATTATGGGTATTTTTTCTCGTTTTGCCGACATCGTGAACGCCAATATCAATGCGTTGTTGGAAAAAGCGGAAGATCCGCAGAAGCTGGTGCGCCTGATGATTCAGGAGATGGAAGATACGCTGGTGGAGGTTCGCTCGAACTCCGCGCGAGCTTTAGCGGAAAAGAAACAGTTATCCCGTCGTATTGAACAGGCTACGGCTCAGCAGATCGAGTGGCAGGAAAAAGCGGAACTGGCCCTGCGCAAAGATAAAGACGATCTGGCGCGCGCCGCATTGATTGAAAAACAAAAGCTGACCGATTTAATTGCTACGCTTGAACAGGAAGTCACGCTGGTGGATGACACGCTGGCGCGCATGAAGAAAGAGATTGGCGAGCTGGAAAACAAACTCAGCGAAACACGCGCTCGCCAGCAGGCGCTGATGCTGCGTCATCAGGCGGCGAGTTCTTCCCGCGATGTCCGTCGTCAGCTTGACAGCGGCAAACTGGATGAAGCCATGGCGCGGTTTGAATCCTTTGAACGTCGTATCGATCAAATGGAAGCGGAAGCGGAAAGCCATCGTTTTGGTAAGCAGCAATCGCTGGACCAACAGTTTGCCAACCTGAAAGCCGATGATGAAATCAGCGAGCAGCTGGCGCAGTTGAAAGCCAAAATGAAGCAAGATAATCAATAATGACAATGGCGGCGCCGATACGCGCCGTCGCTCATCAGCTTTAGGTGTAAGGAGAACGCATGAGCGCGCTATTTCTGGCCATCCCGTTAACCATTTTTGTGTTGTTTGTGTTACCGATTTGGCTGTGGCTGCATTACAGCAACCGCGCCGGTCGGGGAGAACTGTCGCAAAGCGAGCAGCAACGCTTACTGCAACTCACAGACGATGCGCAACGTATGCGCGAGCGCATTCAGGCGCTGGAAGACATTCTTGATGCAGAGCATCCGAACTGGAGAGAGCGCTAATGGGTGGAATCAATCTGAATAAAAAACTATGGCGTATGCCGCAAAAGGGCATGGTGCGTGGCGTTTGCGCCGGGATCGCCGACTACCTTGATGTACCGGTAAAACTGGTGCGTATTCTGGTCGTGCTGTCGATTTTCTTTGGGCTGGCGTTTTTTACCGTAGTGGCCTATATCGTTCTGTCTTTTGTACTGGACCCTATGCCGGATAATCTGGCCGCAGGCAAACCGCAGCCGACCAGCGGCGAACTGCTGGATACCGTAGACAGAGAGCTTGCCGCAGGCGAAAAGCGTTTGCGAGAAATGGAACGCTACGTCACGTCAGATACGTTCACACTGCGTAGTCGTTTCCGTCAACTGTAAGTGATATATCGGGAAGGTGAAGATGAATACTCGCTGGCAACGCGCCGGGCAGAAGGTGAAGCCCGGCTTCAAAATAGCAGGTAAGCTGGTTCTGTTGACCGCGTTACGCTACGGGCCTGCCGGCGTGGCGGGATGGGCGGTAAAATCCGTCGCCCGTCGTCCGCTAAAAATGTTGCTGGCGTTTGCGCTGGAGCCAGTACTTCGTAAGGCGGCGAATAAAATTTCGCAGCGTTACAAATAGCGAGTCTGGTCATAATATTTCGTTAAGCTCTGGCGTATAGTGTGTGCGAAATACATTACGTGTCAGGACGGAAGTATGTTGAAAAAAGGAATATTTGCGTTAGCGTTATTCATAGCCATGCCGCTTTATGCCGCAGAATACTGGATAGATGTCCGCATTCCGGAACAATATCAGCGAGAGCATATTCAGGGCGCGATTAATATCCCATTGAAGGAGATTAAATCTCATATCGAAACGGTAGTTCCAGACAGGAACGATACGGTAAAGTTATATTGCAACTCCGGGCGACAGTCGGGCATGGCAAAACAAATGTTGCTTGATATGGGGTATACGCACGCGATGAATATGGGCGGTATCAGTCGTCTTGATATGCCGAAAGTAAAAAAATAGATAATCTATTGCTCAATACTCATACTAACCGCGGCGCTTAATGCGCCGTTGTTGATCTCTCCGGGTAGTTGATAATAACGTTTTTGCACATATCTATAACGCAGGCTCATTATTATTTTTTCTTCTCTTCAGGCTCAACAGGATGTCAATGAAGCGACTTAAAACTGAATTCAACGCGCTGGTCAATCGTGGGGTAGACAGGCATTTGCGTCTTGCCGTAACCGGGTTGAGCCGCAGCGGTAAAACGGCGTTTATTACGGCGATGGTTAACCAGTTGCTTAATGTCCACGCGGGCGCGCGCTTACCGTTGCTCAGCGCGGTACGCGAAGAACGCCTGCTTGGCGTAAAGCGTGTGCCTCAACGTGATTTTGGTATTCCCCGTTTTACCTACGACGAGGGGATACTTCAGCTTTATGGCAATCCTCCCGCCTGGCCCACACCGACGCGCGGCGTCAGTGAGATTCGGCTGGCGTTGCGCTATCGCTCCAACGACTCGCTGCTGCGCCATTTTAAAGATACCTCGACATTGTATCTGGAGATTGTGGACTACCCAGGGGAATGGTTACTCGATCTGCCCATGCTGGCTCAGGATTATTTAAGCTGGTCCCGTCAGATGAACGGCTTGTTACAAGGACAACGCGCTGAGTGGGCCGCAAAATGGCGGCAACTTTGCGACGGGCTCGATCCGCTGGCGCCCGCCGATGAAAACCGGCTGGCGGAGATTGCCGCCGCCTGGACGGATTATTTGCATCAGTGTAAATCGCAGGGATTGCATTTTATTCAGCCTGGACGGTTTGTTTTGCCGGGCGATATGGCGGGCGCGCCAGCATTGCAGTTTTTCCCGTGGCCGGATGTGGACGCCTTCGGCGAGTCAAAACTGGCGCAGGCGGATAAACAGACCAACGCTGGAATGCTGCGCGAACGCTTTAACTACTATTGCGAAAAAGTGGTCAAAGGGTTCTACAAAAATCATTTTCTACGCTTTGATCGCCAGATTGTGCTGGTCGACTGTCTGCAACCGCTTAATAGCGGGCCGCAGGCGTTTAATGATATGCGTCTCGCCTTAACGCAGCTGATGCAAAGTTTTCACTATGGCCAGCGGACTCTGTTTCGTCGTTTGTTTTCGCCGGTGATTGATAAATTGCTGTTCGCCGCGACGAAAGCCGACCATGTCACCCTCGACCAACATGCCAATATGGTGGCCTTGCTCCAGCAGCTTATTCAGGATGCCTGGCAAAATGCCGCGTTTGAAGGCATTAGTATGGATTGCCTGGGGCTGGCGTCGGTACAGGCGACCACCAGCGGTGTGATTGAGGTCAACGGCGAAAAAATCCCGGCTTTACGTGGAAACCGTTTGAGTGACGGCGCGCCGTTAACCGTGTACCCCGGCGAAGTGCCTTCGCGTTTGCCGGGGCAAGCGTTTTGGGATAGTCAGGGTTTTCAGTTCGAAGCCTTTCGTCCGCAGGTGATGGATGTTGATAAACCGTTACCGCATATTCGTCTGGACGCTGCGCTGGAGTTTTTAATAGGAGATAAGCTGCGATGAGCGAACCGTTAAAACCGCGTATTGATTTTGCAGAACCGCTAAAGGAGGAACCTACGTCGGCCTTCAAAGCGCAGCAAACTTTCAGCGAAGCGGAGTCGCGTACATTTGCGCCTGCAGCTATCGATGAGCGCCCGGAAGACGAAGGCGCGGCAGAAGCGGCGGTCGATGCCGCGCTGCGCCCCAAACGCAGCCTGTGGCGTAAAATGGTGATGGGAGGACTGGCGCTGTTTGGCGCGAGCGTGGTCGGGCAAGGCGTACAGTGGACAATGAATGCCTGGCAAACTCAGGACTGGGTCGCTTTAGGCGGCTGTGCCGCAGGCGCGCTGATCGTTGGCGCTGGCGTGGGATCGGTGGTCACGGAGTGGCGGCGATTATGGCGCTTGCGCCAGCGGGCGCATGAACGCGATGAAGCGCGTGAACTGTTACATAGCCATAGCGTCGGGAAAGGTCGCGCATTTTGCGAAAAACTGGCGCAGCAGGCGGGGATTGATCAATCACATCCGGCATTACAACGTTGGTATGCCGCTATTCACGAAACGCAAAACGACAGGGAAATCGTCGGTTTGTATGCGAATCTGGTACAGCCGGTACTTGACGCGCAGGCGCGACGTGAGATTAGCCGTTTCGCCGCGGAATCGACTCTGATGATCGCCGTCAGCCCGTTAGCGTTGGTGGATATGGCGTTTATTGCCTGGCGTAATTTACGCCTGATTAACCGCATCGCAACGCTGTATGGCATTGAACTTGGTTATTACAGCCGCCTTCGTCTGTTCCGTCTGGTGTTGCTGAATATCGCGTTTGCGGGAGCCAGTGAGCTGGTGCGTGAAGTCGGTATGGACTGGATGTCTCAGGATCTGGCCGCACGCTTGTCCACGCGTGCGGCGCAGGGGATTGGCGCAGGTCTCCTTACCGCTCGACTGGGAATAAAAGCGATGGAGCTATGTCGACCATTGCCGTGGATCGATAACGATAAACCACGTCTCGGTGATTTTCGTCGTCAGCTTATCGGTCAGCTAAAAGAGACGCTGCAAAAGAGTAAGTCGTCGCCTGAGAAATGACCTTTCACATGGCGCTGACGGCCTGGCTTTACGCCGCAGCGCCCGTTTTTCCGCCATGCTGTCAATATTTGTTGACAGAATCCTTCCTGCCAGCCGAATAGTGGCTTATCATCTATTTAATGGTTCATTATTCAGGTGAAGGTTCCCATGCGTCTGGAAGTCTTTTGTGAAGACCGACTTGGTCTGACCCGCGAATTACTTGATTTACTGGTGTTACGTAGCATTGATTTACGCGGAATCGAGATTGATCCCATTGGGCGAATTTATCTTAATTTTGCTGAGCTGGAATTCACCGACTTCAGCAGCCTGATGGCCGAAATCCGCCGTATTTCCGGCGTAACGGATGTCCGTACCGTTCCCTGGATGCCGTCCGAACGTGAACATCTGGCCCTGAGCGCGCTGCTTGAGGCGTTGCCGGAGCCGGTGCTCTCATTGGATATGAAGAGTAAAGTGGAGATGGCGAACCCGGCGAGTTGTCAACTTTTTGCCCAGAGCCAGGAGCGAATGCGGCACCATACCGCCGCACAATTAATCAACGGCTTCAATTTTCAGCGCTGGCTGGACGGTAACCCGCAAAGCTCCCATAACGAACATGTCGTGATCAACGGGCAAAACTTCCTGATGGAGATTACGCCGGTACATTTACAAAACGAAAATGACGAATACGTGTTGACCGGGGCGGTCGTGATGTTGCGTTCCACGATTCGTATGGGGCAGCAGCTACAGAATTTGTCCACGCAGGATCTGAGCGCGTTTAGTCAGATTATTGCCGTGAGCGCAAAGATGAAGCACGTCGTTGAGCAGGCGCGCAAACTGGCGATGCTCAGCGCGCCGCTGCTGATTACCGGCGATACGGGAACCGGCAAAGATCTTTTCGCCTATGCCTGTCACCAGGCAAGCCCTCGTTCAGCGAAACCGTATCTGGCGCTCAACTGCGCTTCGATCCCGGAAGATGCGGTAGAAAGCGAACTATTTGGCCATGCGCCGGAAGGTAAAAAAGGTTTCTTTGAACAGGCGAATGGCGGTTCGGTGCTGCTGGATGAAATTGGCGAAATGTCGCCGCGTATGCAGGCGAAGCTGCTGCGTTTTCTCAACGATGGTACGTTCCGTCGCGTCGGCGAAGATCACGAAATTCATGTTGATGTCCGTGTTATCTGCGCCACGCAGAAAAATCTGGTGGAGCTGGTGCAAAAAGGACTGTTCCGCGAAGATCTCTATTATCGACTTAACGTTCTGACGCTTAATTTGCCGCCGTTGCGCGATTGTCCGCAGGATATTATGCCGTTGACCGAACTGTTCGTGGCGCGTTTTGCCGACGAACAGGGCGTTCCGCGACCGAAACTGTCTGCCGATCTGAGTACGGTCCTCACTCGTTACGGCTGGCCGGGTAACGTTCGCCAGCTTAAAAATGCGATTTACCGGGCGCTGACGCAACTGGAAGGGTATGAGCTGCGTCCGCAGGATATCCTGCTGCCTGACTACGATGCCGCGACGGTGGCAGTCGGCGAGGATGCGATGGAAGGCTCGCTGGATGACATTACCAGTCGTTTTGAACGTTCTGTCCTGACCCAGCTTTATCGTAGCTATCCGAGTACGCGTAAACTGGCGAAACGGTTGGGGGTATCGCATACCGCGATTGCCAATAAGCTGCGTGAATATGGTCTGAGCCAGAAGAAGGGTGAAGAGTAGAAAACAAGAAGGCCTCCGGATAGAGGCCTTCTTGTGACAAAAGAGCACCGCCTGTAGCACTGACAAACGTAGCGCCAGCAGGCGCTGGCTTATGCCTTCAGGACATTAAGCGCGGCGTCGTAATCCGGCTCGTGGGTGATTTCATCCACCAACTGGCTGAAAATAACGTTGTCGTTTTCGTCAAGCACGATGACTGCGCGCGCCGCCAAACCTTTCAGCGGGCCGTCAACGATTTCGACGCCGTAGTTTTTCAGAAACTCGTTATTACGCAGAGTGGAAAGCGTAATAACGTTGCTCAGGCCTTCCGCGCCGCAAAAACGCGACTGTGCAAAAGGCAGGTCAGCAGAAACGCACAATACGACGGTATTCTCCACTTCTGTGGCCAGTTGATTAAACTTACGAACTGATGCGGCGCATACGCCAGTATCAATGCTTGGGAAAATATTCAGCACTTTGCGTTTGCCTGCATATTGGCTGAGGGAAACGTCAGACAAATCTTTTGCGACAAGAGTAAAAGCCTGTGCTTTGCTACCAGCCTGCGGAATAACGTTGGCAACGGTGACCGGGTTACCCTGGAAATGTACAGTCTGTGACATAATTATGTTCCTATTTACTTATAGTTAACGTCGAAATCCAGTTTAAGTCATTATTCATTAACACGGCAAATACTATTTGTAGCAAGCCGCGTCCGGCGCTATCAGAGGGGAAGAGATGAGATCTGTTAAGGTATATGAGGAAACCTGGCCGTTACATACGCCTTTTGTTATTGCGCGTGGTAGCCGAAGCGAAGCGCATGTTGTCGTTGTCGAACTGGAAGAAGAGGACGTGAAAGGCATCGGGGAATGTACGCCATATCCACGTTATGGTGAAAGTGATGCCTCGGTCATGGCGCAAATCATGAGTATTGTGCCTCAGTTGGAAAACGGGCTGACTCGCGAAGCATTGCAGAAACTGTTGCCGGCAGGCGCGGCGCGCAACGCGGTGGATAGCGCCTTATGGGATTTGCAAGCCCGCCAGCGGCAGCAAAGCCTTGCCGGGCTGCTCGGCGTGACGCTGGCCCCGGTTTTTACTACCGCGCAAACGGTAGTGATAGGCACGCCGGAACAGATGGCAGCCAGTGCGGCGGCACTATGGGAAAAAGGGGCGACGTTGCTGAAAATTAAACTCGATGCTCGTTTGATTAGCGAACGTATGGTGGCGATCCGCTCGGCGGTGCCGGAGGCGACGCTCATTGTGGACGCCAATGAATCGTGGCGTCCGGAGGGGCTGGCGGCGCGTTGCCAGTTACTGGCGGATCTGAATGTCGCGATGCTGGAGCAACCGCTGCCCGCGCAGGATGACGCCGCCCTGGAAAATTTTATTCATCCGTTGCCCATCTGTGCAGATGAGAGCTGCCATACTCGCAGTAGTCTGAAAGCCCTGACGGGGCGCTACGATATGATCAACATTAAGCTGGATAAAACCGGCGGTCTGACCGAGGCGCTGGCGCTGGCAACGGAGGCGCGGGAGCAAGGATTCGGCCTGATGCTGGGCTGTATGCTCTGTACATCAAGAGCGATTAGCGCCGCGCTGCCGCTTATGCCGCAGGTGAGCTTCGCCGATCTTGATGGCCCAACATGGCTGGCGGTTGATGTTGAGCCCGCGCTACGCTTTACGACGGGTCAACTCCATCTTTAGGATGCCAGCGGAGCAGATTCGACATCGCCAGCAAGTATTTTTCGCTGGCTTCATCGGCGGAAACAGGGGGAAACTCGGCGGTAATGCAGTGCAGGTTGAGGTCGGCGCACCAGCTGCCAAACGAACCGGGCGTTTCGTAACCTACGCTGGTCACCAGCGGCAACGCAAACGCATCGGCCAGCCACTCGCCTAGCTCGCTGCGACGTGGATCTTCAATGCAGGCTAGCGGATCGTGAAAAGAGACGACCCAGGCGGGTTGGAGTCGATGAATTAACTGGCAAAGCGCCTGGGTTTCCGGTTCTGAGCCGGGATGGTCGCCGGTTAGCAGCACGACATCACGCTCTTGCGCGCGGCTATTCCAGCGATAAACTGTCTCACCCGCTTTCCAGTTGGCGGCGGGAAAGTTACGGTTTAGATCAATGCCATTCGCATTTGCCCTTAACCCCAGTTGACAGCCATCAGGATTAACGGCAAGTACGACATGATGACGGCGAAGGGTTGGATTTAAGGTGCGTAACGCACAGGAGAGCGTCACCACGGATGAGGTTTCATCCCCGTGGGTGCCAGCCAGTATCAGGCCGCTTTCGCGATTGACGGCAGGCGCCGGAAACCAGATTAGCGGCGCGCCTAGTAGCGAACGTCCATAATGTTCAGTGCCTGGCGGAAATGCGCCGCGCTCGGCACGGGGGCGGGTGACAGTCATACGCGTTTCCCGAAGCTGAGACCAGTAGGGTAATCATCGTAGTGTTGTGTAAAACCCGCCGATTATCAAATGGTTTCTATTTACCCTCTTGTATGGCGCGATATCAACTTTCTGGCGGAAGATAATTGCATTTCTTTCTGCTGAAACAAATAATTACGTTGTCATTTAACTCATCTTTGAGGAACTTCTATGAGGCATTCTGTTTCAGTAACCTGTTGTGCGCTGTTGGTTAGCAGCTTTTCCCTGGCATATGCTGCGGATGTTCCCGGCGGAACGGTACTGGCAGAAAAACAAGAACTGGTGCGTCATATCAAAGATGAGCCCGCTTCGTTAGATCCAGCGAAAGCCGTTGGGCTGCCTGAAATTCAGGTGATCCGCGATCTGTTTGAAGGGCTGGTTAACCAGAACGAAAAGGGTGAAATTATCCCTGGCGTCGCCAGCCAGTGGAAGAGCAATGATAATCGTATCTGGACGTTTACGTTGCGGGATGATGCGCAATGGGCCGATGGAACGCCGGTGACCGCCCAGGATTTTGTCTATAGCTGGCAACGCCTCGTTGATCCCAAAACGCTTTCCCCCTTCGCCTGGTTTGCCGCTCTGGCTGGCATCACTAATGCACAAGCCATTATCGACGGTAAAGTCACGCCGGATCAGCTTGGCGTCAGTGCCGTGGACGCGCACACTTTGCGTGTTCAGCTTGACAAGCCGTTGCCCTGGTTTGCCAGTCTGACCGCCAGTTTTGCCTTTTATCCGGTCCAAAAAGCGAATGTTGAAAGCGGCAAAGACTGGATGAAGCCGGGAAAACTGATTGGCAATGGCGCGTATGTTCTTAAAGAGCGCGTGGTAAATGAAAAACTGGTGGTCGTGCCTAATACGCATTACTGGGATAACGCGAAAACGGTACTGCAAAAAGTAACATTTTTACCCATTAACCAGGAATCGGCTGCGACGAAACGTTACCTTGCCGGTGATATTGATATCACCGAATCTTTCCCTAAAAATATGTACCAGAAATTATTGAAGGATATTCCAGGGCAAGTTTATACACCGCCGCAATTAGGGACTTATTATTATGCGTTTAATACGCAGAAAGGGCCGACGGCGGATTCCCGCGTTCGTCTGGCGCTAAGTATGACCATTGATCGCCGTTTGATGGCGGAAAAAGTCTTAGGTACCGGTGAAAAACCGGCCTGGCATTTTACACCGGATGTCACGGCAGGATTTACGCCCGATCCTTCACCGTTTGAACAAATGAGCCAGGAAGAACTTAATGCCCAGGCGAAAACATTGCTGCGTGCAGCAGGCTACGGATCGCAGAAGCCGCTTAAATTAACCCTGCTTTACAATACCTCAGAAAACCATCAGAAAATCGCGATTGCGGTGGCGTCAATGTGGAAGAAAAATCTGGGGGTGGATGTGAAATTGCAAAACCAGGAGTGGAAAACGTATATCGACAGCCGGAATACCGGTAATTTTGATGTTATTCGCGCCTCCTGGGTGGGTGATTACAACGAACCGTCGACTTTCTTATCCTTATTAACGTCCACGCATACGGGGAATATTTCACGCTTTACTAATCCGACTTATGACAAAATCCTGACGCAAGCGACGATGGAAAATACTGCCGAAGCGCGTAACGCGGATTACAATGCAGCGGAGAAAATTTTAACGGAACAAGCGCCTATAGCGCCTATTTATCAGTATACCAATGGCCGGTTAATTAAACCGTGGGTAAAGGGATACCCCATTACTAACCCGGAAGATGTGGCCTATAGCCGTACAATGTATATCGTGAAGCACTGATGCGTACTGGTTTCTTGTTAACGCAAGGTAGCCACGCCCGCCGCCTGATGCTGGCAGAAGGCATGGGGATTAAGCGAGCGCCTGATGCCGCCGTTCTCATTGCTGTGTTTTCAGCCAGGCGGCAATATCCTGTGTCGGCAGATGATGTTGTGCATTCCAGGTGTCACTCATCGGCCACCACATACCGTCACCACGCGCGAAGGCGACGCGATAGCGCAGCATTGGGTCATGCGGATGTAAACGGAGTTGCTCCTGTAAGTCAGGTAGCGTCAATACGCCTCGGGTAAAAGTTTGCTGCGTCACGCGTTCGACCGTTTCCGCCAGTTTTGCATAAGAGGTCGTTTCCCCCGCGACAAAGACGACTTCGTTAGTGATACGCGGCTGATGCAGATAAATTTCAGTGGTCAGGCGACCAATATCCGCAGGCGACGTGACGGTGACCTGCATTTCCCATCCGCCGAGGGCATTGATGGTTTTTTTGGCTAAGTTGACCACACCAAAGGCTGGTTCGAAGAGAAAAGAGGTAAATATACCAGTTGAAACAATCACCCACTCTGTGACGTTTTGCTCGCGCAAAAGCGTCCTGACGTCATACTGTTCGTCCCACACCGGCTGGCCACTGCCTTTGCCGACCACATCGTAATTCACGCCAAACTGCCAGGGGAAATAGCGCTTAACGCCCGCCTCCAGTACCGCGCGGGTGATTTTTATCTGGGTACCCGCACCGGCGACAAACCCCATACAATTGATGATCGTATCAAAACCGTGGAATTGATCTTTTAACGCTGCAACCGAACTGCCTGCGATGTCGACCGGGATAAACCGCGCACCGGCATCTGCCAGTTGTTGATGAATGCTGGAACGTCGTTTGCTCTGTTTATCCCTGGATCGCCCTGACACAATAACGCTAACGGAACCATTACGCTGTGTGACCGCCGGAACCAACGACGCCAGCACTGACGCCCCCAGTTGTCCCGCGCCCAGCACCAATACTTTTTCACCCACCTGATTATTGGATTGTTTCATTTGCGCCTCTCTGTGTTGATTCACCTGTAGATAGAGATTACGTCAGGGATCTGCGTTCGATAAGACGCCGAAGACGGGTTAGACTGTTCTGATAAATGGGATAATTGGCGGGGGGAAAATGGACAAGCTGGAAGCGATGCAGGTCTATGTTTGCGTAGTGGATACCCATAGTTTTATCAGAGCCGCCGAAGTGCTGGGCGTGCCGCGCTCAACGGTATCGCGAGTGGTTAAAGAACTGGAATCCTGGCTTAAGATTCAACTTTTGCAACGTACAACTCGCAAACTTAGTGTGACCGCAGAGGGGCGGCGTTACTACGAAGAGTGCAAAAGAGTGCTGGCAGATATCGCGGCCATGGAGTCGTCATTTCCCGGCCGGGCGGCACAACCCAAAGGGCGTTTTAAAGTGGGGATGCCGCAATCTCTCGCCCGACATTGCATTATTCCCACGCTCCCGGCCTTTTTGCGCCAGTATCCGGAGCTGGAGCTGATACTTTGTTCCAGCGATAGCGTGGAGGATATTATCCTTCAAGGGTATGACTGCGTGATTCGGGCCGGCAGGATCGATGATTCCACCACGCTGGTTGCCCGTCCACTTGCCAGCTTTAACTGGGTGATAGCAGCATCGCCCACTTACATTGAGCGTTACGGTAGCCCTGAAAATTTAGATGATCTGCAAAAGCACCATGCGGTCGGCTACCTGAACCACCGCACCGGGCGTACCATCGACTGGTTTTTTACGCGTGAAGGGAAGGATTACGCGATACGGGTGCAGGAGACGCTGGTTGTCGATGATACGGACGCTTATATTCAGGCCGGAATACAGGGACTGGGGTTAATTCGCGTCGCCAGCTATCTGGTTGCGCCGTATCTGCACAGCGGGGCGCTGGTGACCTGCATGGACAACCATTCTTATGATTTGCCGCTTGCGCTGGTCTATCCGCAAAACAGGTTTCTGCCGCCTGCGGTACGCGCTTTTTATGACTGGTGCAAAACGGCGCTGAGCCAGCCGGCGCCTCTTCGCTAAAAATATTATTCCGGATATCGCATTGCCTGTTCAGAAAACTTTTTCACAGACGGTCAAAATGACGGTACTGGTTTTGACGCATAAGAAAAGTCATTATCAAACAGGTGCTACACGGCGAGGATATAGCAAGCACTGAACGTTTAGATGCAATAAAAAATCTGTACAACTGTTATTAATGAACTTTTTGTATAAATATAATCGTATTTAACAATACTCATTGTACCTGTATTTTGCTCTTATCATGGCGTCTTTACGACGAAAGGGTGCTTTAGCGTGGAATATTCAATATTAAGTAACAACCTTAAAATGCCTATGGTTGGTTTTGGCGTTTTTAAGGTAACCGACAAAGAAGAATGTCAGCAGTCAGTGTTAAGCGCTATTCGCAGCGGTTATCGTCTTATCGATACCGCTGCGGTATACGGCAATGAAGATGCCGTTGGTGACGCTGTTCGTGAAGCCATCGCGACAGGTCTGTGTACCCGTGAGGAGTTATTTATTACTTCTAAACTGTGGGTGCAAGATATGGCTAACTACGATCTGGCCAAAGCAGGTATTGAAGCGTCGCTGAAAAAATCCGGGTTAGATTATTTTGATCTCTATTTATTGCATCAGGCAATGGGTGATTATTTTAGCGCGTGGCGCGCGCTGGAGGACGCTTATGAAGCCGGTAAACTAAAAGCCATTGGCGTGTCCAACTTCTATGCGCATGTGTTAGCCAACTTCTGTGAAACCGTCAGAATTACGCCAATGGTAAACCAGGTCGAATTGCATCCATACTTTGCACAACCCGCCGCGCTGGAAACCATGAAGCATTATAACGTTCAGCCTGAAGCGTGGGCGCCGTTAGGCGGCGGGAGACATAAACCGTATGAAAATGTCATGCTTCAAGGGATTGCCGATGCCCATCAAAAAACCATCGCGCAGGTTGTCCTGCGTTGGAACGTGCAGCGTGGCGTCACGGTTATTCCTAAATCCACTCGACAGGAACGTATTGAAGAGAACTTTGCTATCTGGGATTTCTCACTAACGGATAACGAAATGGCTCAAATCAACGCCCTTGATTTAGGCTACGTTGGCGAAGCGGTGAAGCATTTTAATCCTGAATTTGTTCGCGGTTGTCTTGGCGTTAAAATCCACGATTGATCCCGGCGCTTGCGGATGTTTTCTCGCATGAACAGCTTCTAACACGGTTGCCGGAGCGTAGACGGCAACCGTGTGATATTCGCCTGGCCGTCAGGCGCCGAAGGCACCATCGATGGTGTGCATCGCGCCGGTGACGAAAGAGGCTTCCGGACCGGCAAGCCATGCCACCATTCCAGCCACTTCTTCAGGTCT
Source organism: Salmonella enterica subsp. enterica serovar Typhimurium str. LT2 (assembly GCF_000006945.2). Taxonomy (GTDB): domain Bacteria; phylum Pseudomonadota; class Gammaproteobacteria; order Enterobacterales; family Enterobacteriaceae; genus Salmonella; species Salmonella enterica. Next base: position 1,768,605 of record NC_003197.2, on the reverse strand, counting down.
TCCGTGTCGTTTGATCGCCATGAAACTGTGCATCAGCTCTTTCATGGGGCCATCTTCCGGATTGATGTCGGTATCAATCGGGCCTGGCTGCACCACATTTATCGTAATCCCGCGGGGGCCAAAATCACGGGCCAGGCCGCGCGCCAGCCCTTGCAGGGCTGATTTACTGGCGGCGTACGCGGCCATTCCCGGTACGGGCATCCGATCGCCATTCACGGAACCGATAATAATAATGCGTCCACCTTCCGGCATGTTGCGGGCTGCTTCGACTGACGCATGGTAAGGCGCATGGATATTAATACGGAACAAACGATCTATCGCATCGCTATCTTGTTCCAGCGCATCGCCGAAGAGAGCGACGCCCGCATTGACGACCAGAATATCCAGCGGTCCGTACTCACGCACGAGGCTGATGACGGCATCACGATCGGCGCTATCCGTCTGGATGGCGATGCTTCCGGTTTCCGTTGCCAGTTTTTCGGCGGCTTCACGCGATCCGGCGTAGCTGAAAACGACCGATGCGCCGTCAGCGCTAAAGCGTCGTACAATAGCCGCGCCGATACCACGACTTCCCCCTAAAACCAGTACAGATTTGTTGCGAAATAGCGTCATCAGGATGTCCTTTATGATATTGTAGTAGCCACTACAATATGCGTAATGAAATCATGCCGTCAAGGAGTTATGTAGTAATGACTACAAAACATAGCCGAACGCCGGGTCGCCCTCGCCAGTTCGATCCGGAGCAAGCCATTGAAACCGCTCAACATTTATTTCATTCGCGCGGCTACGACGCGGTGAGCGTAGCGGATCTGACAAAAGCGTTCGGGATCAATCCTCCCAGTTTCTATGCGGCGTTTGGTAGCAAGTTGGGGCTGTATACTCGCGTATTAAAGCGTTACAGGATGACCGACGCGATTCCGCTCGGGGCGCTTCTGCGTCACGATCGCCCGACCGCGAAGTGCCTTATCGATGTGCTGATGGAAGCGGCAAGACGTTACGCTGCCGATCCTGATGCCACTGGGTGTCTGGTTCTGGAGGGCGCTCATTGTAACGATAAACCGGCACGAGAGGCCGCCTGCGAGTTTTACATCGCTGCTGAAAACCTGATTCGCACTTATGTCGCCATGCGGTATCCGCAAGAGGCTGACCGGACGACGGACTTTATGGGGACGCTAATGGCGGGGCTTTCCGCCAAGGCGCGAGCGGGGTATGGCCTGGAGCGTCTTCAGGAGAGCGTGCTTCTGGCTGGGGATGTGCTGGAGCGATTACTGCCGGATTAACGCAGCGCATCAAAAAACCTGAGCCAGTCAGATACGGACAAACAGGGAGCAATAGCCCTAATCATCCATCTTGCCGTTGCGGTATTCGGTAAAGTACATCAAAAATAGAGGTGCCAGGGAAACGAGAAATGCAAAAATGTAGTCTTATTACGGTACTTAGCTTATCAGTGTTGATGCTAGCCGGATGTACAACGACCTATACCATGACGACCCGGACGGGAGAGATTATTGAAACGCAGGGTAAGCCGGAGGTTGACACCGCAACCGGAATGACGAAATACGCTGATGTTTATGGTTATCATCGCGTTATGAAAACCAGTGAAATAGTGCAGACGACAGAAGGCGCATCGAAGCTGGACTGGTAATGCGCTAAAGCAGTTGGGAGGCCGTGTCCAGTATGGGTACCGGACTGTTTCTGGGCCTGAATTGAATAGAGCGCCTGTATAGCCGAATTCCGGGTCTCGGCTTGATTTGTGTTGTCAGTTATTTGGTTGTTCCCTGTATAGTGAAGATAAACAGTACTCATGGCTAACGGTCTGTTTTGGATTGCTAACTATCCCGGATTCTGCGCGTTTTATTTAGTCACAACCGTGGTTAAGAATATTTTGGGTCAGACTTACACGCCGGGTATTAAGATAATCCGTCGCATAGAGAGCTTGATCGGCATCATTCGGTTCAAGAAGAAACGGCGTAACTTTAGGTATGAGATCAGCAAACAGGTTATATTGATCCACAGAGGCAAAATGCCGGGTAGCGCTGGCCCAGGGCATTCGCATCAGCTCTGCGTAAGAAGGGGATAGTTGAACTGGCAAATCAAATTCTTTCAGATTAGCAAGCATCTCCTTACTCATATAAAATGTGACCCTGTTTCGCGAAAAGGTGTTAAGCACTGCCTTCAGTCGTTTAACTTTTGCTTCTTTACTCACGCTATTATCAAAAAAACGTGGTGAAAGCATAATAGCAATCGATGCATTTGATGAAATAACATTATGTAGTGGTTTCAGGGCTACAACAATCTGATCGTTTGTGAAGATACGCTGCGTACCAGAGGAAGTAGTATAGTTTCCACCCAGCCAGATCACATAATCTGTTGTTTTGAGGGGAAGCGCTTTTTCCGGTATATTACCCCTGTCAGGTGCCACTGTTTCAATTGCTAGTGAGTCTTGTCCCCAGACATTATTTACTTTAGAACTCAAAAAATTATATTCTGAAATATTCCTTAGTTTTAGTAGAGTTATCTGCGAGCGGGTAAAAAATAGATTGAATCTCACTTTGTTCTGCAATTGCCGAAGTAATCTGAGCGTGTTCTGATCGATCAGATGACTATACAGACCAACCGTTTTTCCGGAAAGTATTGCTGAGGCATTGTTCGCAAGAAGCATCTCTTTTATAGCTCCTTGCCCAATAATCAGTATGCAACTGTATTTTTCTGGTCTGATTTTATCTATGGGGATATCGGTAAGATTGACCAGGTCAGGAGTGCCATGCCGCCAATTATCATGAATGACTGTGGCTCCGGAGGCGTCTCCTCCGGCTCCCCTGGTGATAATAAGAGGAGGGTGGGTACTGGCATGTGCGATATACGAAAAACAAGCTACCATTGCTAGCGCTGTGTTTCTGATGGTTGTATACATATCGTCTGCCCTGATTTCGAAAATATGAATAATGTCTCCTCTTATAATGTACATCAAAAAGAGAGCATTTTAATTAAACGTTATCTCAACGAGATAAAAGGTTAGCACAGTAAAGTATAGAGAGAATGTAATCATACCAACATTGTAAATGTGGGAGCATGAAGGCCCCGCAAGCCGCCCGGCCAGCATACTCCCATTAATAGTTAAAGTATGGACTTTGCTTTTACCGTAAACTGTAGCCAATATTACCTGATCACTACACCGTACAGTACTGTCAGTAATCTGTCTCCGGTGTCGCGTGCACGCAATTTATTTTTTTCAATTCTTTCAAAACGTTAACTATATTAATAGTCACTTATTTTACCAGAATCAATACTGAGAGTTTTATTACCGTTCTGAAAAGAGAAGACTTTTCAGATGAAATGCGTGGATGGTACGAAGTCATTACAGTACAGGGATGTAATAATAAAGATCGACAATGGATTCATTATTCTGTTGCTTTTGGACGGATGCCAAATGGAAGTATTCAATATCTTCTCCTTCTCTCCTGATAAGATTCAGTTTTGGTAATATACACATATATATTGTATTGGAAAATTGTTGATATTGTTCCTTATGACCAACAAAATGGAATTTTGCATATTTACCACATTTTATTACCCTCGACATGGGTATTTTTCCTCCATCGACGGAATTATGTTCCATACCAAAAAAACTGCTTACGGCGATGACCTGGTCTTTGGTATTATCCGGCTTAAAAGACGAGAGACAATACACATTTTCGCCCCACGTTCTGAGCGTCTCATGAATGATTTTCCATTTTATAGGCGACGCTTTTTTAGGAAGGTCATTTGTTGCGATCTGATGAGACGTTTGAAATCCGAAAATTTCTTTTGACGTAAGCTGACAAATTTCGAACTGATAATGCTCATCACAGTCAAGCCAGTAGGGAGGCCGTAGGTTTCTGAGATCCCAGAAATCAGCCTTGCGATAGTTATTGGGATTGACGCCAAATGTTTTTTTGAACTCTCGACTATAGGACTGCACTGAATCAAACCCCATTCTGAACGCGATATCTGTGACCGACTGAGAGGTCAGCTTTAGCAGAGTGGCGCTTCTGCTCAACTTGCGTTGTCTGATATATTTTCCGATAGAGACGCCACACTTTTCTTTAAAAAAATCCTGCAAACTCCTTCGCGAATAACCTGTTATAACAACCAGCTTTTCAATATCAATCCTCTCTTCAAGATTTTTTTCTATTTGCTCTAATACTGAGATTATTATGGCTTTTTTCATCATCATTCCTCTTTATTGAAGCCGAAAATATAAACATTTAAGGTGTTTGATATACTGTGTTATTAAACCAGTGGGGGGTTGTTAGCTTTTCTGGCAAAACAAGAAAGATTTAAATTGCTTGACGTTTCTGAATAAACTTTACACTTGGAGATCGGATTTTGCCAGTAAAGCTAAGTAATTAGCATGGCGAAGGGCATAATTTCACAGGCGGTTAAAATGATTGAATAACCCTGAATTTTTAGCCCGTGAGATTATAAATCTCGTAATTATTTCTAATGATTTAATAAAAGGGAATTGTTTTGTACTTCAAAAGATCTTTATTAACGTTAGCAATTTGTGCATCCGTGGTCTCAGTAGAGGCGGTGGCGAATACCAGAGCCAATGATATGGCTTCTTCTGCTACACCTGCTTCTGTTGGTCACCGTCCTGTGGCAACTACTAATGCAAAAAAAATAGAAGTGTCTGGGGAACTGACGACCGGTTCAACCCTCCAGATAGCGGATGTTTTTATTAGGGATGAGGATGGGGATCCCTTATCGCTGGATAAAATGAATAATGCCGACGATATTAAATGGTATCTGGTGGATAATGAGGCCGCCGATCCTTCTGGAACCCCGGCGGCAACCGGGACGGCTTTTACCATTCCTGCTGATGCAGGCGGTAAAAAAATTAAAATCGTTTACCGGATTAAGACGGCAACGGGGACGCCGGATAGTGCATTCTTGCCTGCCACTGTCTTATTAACTTCTGCATCTTCTGGGGTGAGCGGCGACTCCGCCGCAGACGGTACAATTTCTAATAAGCTACGTTCTGTCACTATCAATGTGGTGAATGAAAGTGGTAAACCGACTGATGAACTCAACGGTACCAATGACGCCAACACTCCAGTGGTAGGCGGCACCCTTGAAGCGGTACTGGAATGTGCCGCCACAGCGGCGGCTGAGTGTGAGGTCAGTAATTATAACTTTACCTGGCAGATGGCGGATGCCGGGACACCAGATAAGTTCACCGATCTGAATAATACCAACGCTGAAAAGCATAAATATATTATTAAGGGAACTGAGCAGAATAAACTGTTCCGTGTCCACGTTACGCCTAAAACGACGAAAGCCACGCCGGAGAATAAACGCGCTATCCGTCGCTGATGGTTATCGCCAAATAAACATCTTATTTAAATACTCCCTCTGCCAGGCAGGGGGATATAGCAGGAGACAATACAGTGGTTTTTTCTAAAAAACCCATTACTAAATATATAACCTGGGCCATTGTTACCAGTCAGATTCCACTGCCGGTCATTGCTGATAGCGATAATGAAATTCAGTCGTGGATTGCGGGGACGGCATCGTCTATTTCTCCGCATCTGCAGGAGGGGACGCTGGAGGATTATGCCAAAGGAAAAATAAAGGCGTTACCAGGGCAGGCCGCTAATCATCTGGTGAACGAGGGGATAAAGAGCGCTTTTCCGGAGATTATTTTCCGTGGTGGCGTCAATCTTGAAGATGGCGCGAAATATCGCTCATCAGAGTTCGATATGTTTATTCCCGTCCAGGAAACAACATCGTCTTTACTCTTTGGTCAGCTTGGCTTTCGCGACCACGACAACAGCAGTTTCGATGGCCGCACCTATGTTAACGTTGGTATGGGTTACCGCCAGGAGGTCAATGGATGGCTGCTCGGCGTCAATACGTTTCTGGATGCCGACATCCGTTATTCCCACTTGCGTGGCGGCATTGGCGGGGAAGTCTATAAAGACAGTCTGGCCTTTTCCGGCAACTATTATTTCCCTCTCACCGGCTGGAAAATGTCAGCAGCGCATGAATTACATGATGAGCGTCCGGCATATGGCTTTGATCTGCGAACAAAAGGCACGCTCCCCGATTTTCCCTGGTTCAGTGGAGAGCTGACATATGAACAGTATTACGGGGATAAAGTTGATCTATTGGGTAACGGTACATTAAGCCGGAATCCCCGCGCCGCAGGTGCGGCTCTGGTCTGGAATCCTGTCCCCTTGCTTGAGGTCAGAGCAGGATATCGGGACGCCGGTAACGGCGGCTCGCAGGCAGAGGGCGGTCTGAGAGTCAATTATTCCTTCGGTACGCCGTTACATGAACAGCTTGATTACCGCAACGTTGGGGCGCCGTCGAATACGACTAACCGGCGTGCCTTTGTTGATCGTAATTACGATATCGTCATGGCGTATCGGGAGCAGGCCAGCAAAATCCGCATTACGGCAATGCCGGTGTCAGGCCTGTCCGGGACGCTGGTGACATTAATGGCGACGGTAGATAGCCGTTACCCGGTTGAGAAGGTTGAGTGGTCGGGTGATGCGGAGCTTCTCGCCGGACTCCAGCTTCAGGGGAGTCTGGGCAGCGGCCTTATCCTTCCACAACTTCCGCTGACGGCGACCGACGGTCAGGAGTATAGCCTTTATTTAACGGTGACTGACAGCCGGGGTACTCGCGTGACCTCCGAGCGTATCCCGGTAAGGGTGACACAGGATGAGACCAGTTTCCGTTCCTGGATAAATGTTATCAATGACGATGTTCAGGTTGAGGACGGCAACTTTGTCATCAATACGCCGCTTCCTGCCGGAGAAGAGGGGAAGGTTATTGAGTGGCACTACGTGCGCGAGCGTTCTGAAGAGGAGTGGGCGTCGCTCAAACCACGTCATATTAAGTATCAATCAGATACGCCGGGTCTGGCATTTAAAGCGCTCGGTGGTACAGAGCGTGACGGCCATTGGGTTGAACGGGTTCTGGTGACCCATATCGGCGATGATGCCCGCTCGCTCAAATTACATATTGAAGCAAGCGGACCAGACGATAAACATCCGGTGAAGGGTACCGTACTACTACAAGCGCAGTCAGACAGTATTGCGCAGAAGGTCACTTCTGTGGAGGTGCTTTTTACGCCGGGTACTGAAGAGGCCAACGGAAGCGTTACTGCGCCAGTCGTCGGAACAGAAATGCGAGCCAGAACGCTTTGTGTAAATAACACGGACTGTACTGATGCGTTTAATTATCAGTGGGAAATCTCGGATGAAATGAAATCCTGGCAATCCGTACCGGGTGCGACAAAGGCCACCTGGCTTCTTCCTTATAGTCTTAATGGGGAATCGCTTCAGAATAAATATATCCGCGTCAGAATTATTTCTGATAAGGGAAATGCTAAGGGTAATACCGCAACCTCTGATGCGAATTAATGTTTTAAAAAGGATCAACAGTGCGTATGTCGAAACATAATCTTATTATCTATAGCCTGCTTCTGGCGGCTGCGCCGATAAGCGTCTTGGCGGATTCGTCGACAACGTCCGCGGCAACCGTCGGGATGTTTTCTCCTCCTACGGCGCCGAGCGTTGGGCACAGGCCTGGAACACCTCGCGATAGCTACGAATTGCAGTTTAATGGACTTGGCTTTTTTATTGAAAAGTATACACCTTTTCCGGGAATGACTATTGCGAGGAATGCCAGAAATGTAGGCATCAGAGATCCGGATAATAACTATCAGTCTGCGGAAACTTTTACTACAGTATGTACGTATTATCAGATCAATAAAGATAACTCTCAGCATATACTTAAACGAGAAAAGCCATGTGAGCATAAATTTAATATCCAAAAGGAACATCGGGGTTCAAAGATTAAACTAGAAATTTATAATGAAACGGATATGGCTTCAGCGTCAGGGTACACGCCTGTGCCATCGGTATCTGAGTTCCAGTATATTGAAACAGAAACTATATCTAATACGCCAAGCCCAGATTTAACAGTTATGAGTATAGATAAGTCTGTATTATCGCCGGGTGAAAGTGCCACCATCACAACTATTGTTAAGGATATCGACGGGAATCCTGTAAATGAAGTTCACATTAATAAGACTGTAGCGCGTGAAAATTTAAAAGGCTTATGGGATTATGGCCCTCTTAAGAAAGAAAATGTTCCAGGTAAATATACACAAGTTATAACCTATCGTGGGCATAGTAATGAACGTATTGACATATCTTTTAAATATGCAATGAGTTTCACGAAAGAAATTTCCATCAGAGGAAGACTATAAAACTATATTAATTATTATGTCTAATATAATTCTTTTTATCACCATCATCTTATTATGGATGTTCACCTGGTTTTTTAGCGGATTGCTAAATAATTATTATGGCTAAAATAATACAAATGTTAAAAGGAGAAGTTTTTATGACGCCAACAACAACACAGGATTATATCTCATTGGGTCAGGAACACGCTGTCACCTTTGGCAAAACGCAACTGACCCTCAAACCCGGTATACTGGCTGAAGGCGAACCATTACCCTGCACAAAGGGGCTGGTGAGCCATAATTTATTACCGGGTTACTGTATCCCGGGGATAAAAAAGCAGATTATTGTCGTTCCGTCACTGGATACGCCAGTTTGTGAATGGCAGGTAAAAGACTATAGTGACCGCCTTAAATCAGCGGGTAGCCACTCAACCCGGGCGGTATATGTGCTGAGTATGGATACGCCATTTGCTCAGGCCCGTTTTATTCGGGAACATGATATTCATCCCGGCATAATTTTTGTTTCTGACTACGCTTGCCGCCAGTTTTTGGATAATTCCGGGCTGAAAATTAATGAGCTCAGTATTTTTGCCAGAGCGTTGATAGAGTGCGATGAAAACAATGTGGTTACGCGTGTTAGTGTACCACGAGATATCACTCATCTTCCTGTTTACTAATCACTTATATCAGCACCGCCCCTGCACAGAGAACCGAATAACCGGCAATGCAGGGGCGCAGGCATTCTCTTGTGTGCCCTCACATTTAATATATATACTATTGCATTACGCATAAGGAACTGAAAATGATGCCAGCGGATGGGGCAGGTTAACGTTATGGCACCCCTGAATTTCTGCAATAATCGTCTGGTAACCGGAAAGCCACTTATGACTTTGTGATTTGGCCTGCTGGTGCTGTAAATTATTTATCAATAGCTCCATTGATTCGCGGGTCTGCCAGTAATAATTGTTAACTATTCTTCCGCTGGCGGCATCGGTATAGCTTTCCATCCCAATATAGCCATCAACAGACTGCGTATAGCGCTCAATTCAGCCATCCAGTTGATAAAACTCTTCGTCGTACTCTTTTTTTTCGAAAATAAAACTTGTCAGAAACAGCGACATGGTATTTCTCCTGTTACGCAATATCAATCAAACACCTATCAACGTGGATTCAAAACGTAAACCTGGCATCATTTTTTCAAGGCCGTCAGTCAGCATGTTTCCTGCCGCGTACAATTCATCAACCGGCATTTCCGGCAAGCTTTCAAGGATAAACCACATCGCTTTATCTGAAGCGCTTAGTCGGGTACGTACTCCCTGACGCCAGTTCCAGCGCCGACAGGTGACGCCTCTGTCATCGCGCCAGATAACTTCGCCCGGTTCTGGCGACTCGGTGGCGGGCTGTCCTTCTTTCAGAGTATCAAATGTTTCACTACCGTCTGCGAAAACCAGCCGCGGCGATCCACAATAAGCCGCGCTATTTTCGCCGCCTACCGGTACGGCATAGCGCAGGCTCACCGCGTTATAAAGATCAACGACCGGATCCAGCGCCGCCATTGTTCCATCCTTCAACACGCGTTTTCGTAGCGCTTCAGCCGAGCAGGGGGTGCGCTTTGGTTTTGCGCCGAATGCTTTAAGCACCGTATTCCAGGCGTCTATATGCGCCTGTGCCCACGCCGGTTGGCCGTTAATTACGGCCTGACAGGCCTCTTTTAGCGCGATTTCTCCGACCTGCGCATCGCGAATCGGAGCGGCAATAACATTAATACTTAATGCACGAAAGCCGGGAGCGATACGGGCCAGTTCCGGGCTGATTGACGGTAACATAGAAGACATCGCATAATCCTGTAATGACTATTTTATTCTATGATATCGACCAATGACCAAAAAAGTCAACTTATCGACCACGGCGGGCGCCGACGTCAGCACAATAAATGAAGCTGTTTCCCAACGTATCAAACAATTTCGTAGCCAAAAAAAGATGTCGCTGGATGAGCTTGCGCGGCGTTCCGGCGTCAGTAAAGGAATGCTGGTGGAAATTGAAGGCTGTAAAGCCAATCCAAGCATTGCGCTGTTATGTAAGATCGCGGCGGCAATGGGAGTGTCCGTGGCGGATGTTGTCAACGTCGCCAGCGAGCCGATGGTCCATCTTATCGACCGGGATGCTATTCCGGTGTTGTGGCGCGGCGAGAAAGGCGGCAGCGCAAAACTGATGGCGGGAACCAGCGGGCCGGATATGCTGGAACTCTGGCAATGGATAATGCATCCTGGTGAACAGTTTGAATCGGCAGGGCATCCGGCAGACACCTGTGAATTACTGTTTGTTAATCAGGGAACACTGACATTAACAGTCGACGGTAGACGCTTTATTATTCGGGAGGGCTGCTCCGCTGTAGCCAGAACCGACATGCCTCATGCCTACGTTAACGACACTAATGAGGTGCTTGAATTTACCATGACGGTGAATGAAAAGAGCCGTTGATCACCGTAAGGAAGGCGCTAACAACCCGCCATCCGGACAGGGAAGCCTCGGTGCCCGATAACACTTATCGGGCACCGGCTATCTTTTATTTTGTCGCAGGCGCGGCCTCCGGGTCATCGATATAGAGCGTCTGGCTTGGGAAGGCGAAGTCAGCGCCGTTTTCCTGGACAATCGCAATAATTTTCAGGTAAACATCCTGCTGTACGGCAAGCCATTCCTGCCATACTGTTGTTTTGGTAAAGCAATACACCATAATATTCAGCGAAGAGTCGGCGAATTCATTAAAATAGACCAACAGCGTCTGTTTCTGATCGATATCTCTGTGCGCCTGCAACATGTTTCTGATAGCGTCAACAATGAGGCCAATTTTGTCGGCATCTTCGTAACGTAACCCAATAACCGTTTTTATTCGACGGTTGGTCATCCGTCCCGGATTCTCAACGCTAATGGATGAAAAGACGGAATTAGGCACGTACAACGGGCGGTGGTCGAATGTGTTAATTCGCGTAATTCGCCAGCCGATTTCGGCGACCGTACCTTCGATATTTCTGTCAGGAGAACGAATCCAGTCTCCGATACTGAAGGGGCGATCGAAATAGAGCATAATACCGGAGAAAAAATTGCTCAGGACATCTTTGCCCGCCATACCAACAGCGATACCGCCGATACCGCCAAAGGTCAGCAGACCGGACAGACTCATGCCAAAATGTTCGCCATACAGTAAGACAATCGCGACAATAATGGTTATTTTTATGACCCGTGCCAGAATACGGGTACTGGTGACATCTCTACCTTTATTGACCTGTGCTTTTTCAAATTGGTTAATAATCAGGAAAAGTTTTATCGTCAGAATAAGCGCAATGAGCGAGGTGCAGATAAAATCAATGACCCCGGAAGAGATAAAACGCAAATTATAATCTTCAATAGCATTATTCAGGATGCTCCCGATGGTCCCAATAATAATTGCATAAATAAAAAACTGTGCCGCATGGAACGTGAATCCTTTCTTCCACTGTACGTTACGGCTGAGCCAAAATCTCACGACCAGCAACGCCATACCGCAACTGAAAAGTATCGCCAGATTAAATGCGTTTTTGAGAAAAAATTCAGTGAACATTATTGTTTTCCGCTCCTTCCTACGATAACAGCTCAGAATGACCTGATTAACAGGTATTTTACCCAGGATAAACGCGTAGATCATCGATAAGTAAAAAGAAGAAATAGTGCTATCAGCTTTAATCTCAGCGGTTTACTTTTTATGTAAATACAATGTCACGTTTTATAGAGCAGACATCGCGCGATTGTCATGGTATTGTTGCTATCAGGTAAAAAAGTCATCTGTAAAGGACAATACTATGATCATGATGAAGCTGAAATCGGCGAAGGGGAAAAAATTTCTGTTATGCCTGCTGGCAGTGTTTATCGTTGCGGCATCGGTGGTAACGCGCGCGACTATCGGCGGTGTGATTGAGCAGTATCATATTCCACTGTCCGAGTGGACAAGCTCTATGTATGCCATTCAGTCGGCAATGATTTTCGTTTACAGTCTGGTGTTCACTATTCTGCTGGCGATTCCTTTGGGGATCTATTTCCTCGGCGGAGATGAGTAACAGGAATAGGGTATTGGCCGGATGGCAGCGCCATCCGGCAGGACGCAAGAGGGATTAATCGTCCTCGTCGTCCAGTTCAACCGGTGTTTGATACTCATCAGGCTTAATGACTAACAGGTCGCAGCGCAGATGGTCAATGACCTGTTCGGCCGTGTTCCCCAGAAACGCGGCTGAGAGTCCGGTACGTCCAACGGTGCCAAGCACAACGATCCCCGCCTGGAGGTGTTCGGCAAGATCCGGGATAACTTCTTCAGGCAAGCCTTTTTCTACATGCGTAACTTTTTCATCGATGCTGAATTTCTGGCGCAGCGCTTTCATCGCCAGTAAATGCTGGCCTCTGATGGCGTCGTTATACACGCTGGGATCAAATTCCGGCAGCTCAATGGCGATATTGATTGGCGTAACGGGGTAGGCGCCGACCAGGTGCACTTCGGTATGATTAACCTGCTCCGCCAATTGTAAGGTCTCTTTTACCAGCTTTTCGTTGAGAGCATTGTGATAGGGCTCTTCGCTTGCCAGGTTCACGGCGACCAGGGCTTTGCCGCCCTCTGGCCACGGCTGATCTTTGACCATCCACACGGGGCTTGGGCATTTACGCAGCAAATGCCAGTCGGTAGGGGTAAAAATGACCGCTTCCAGTCGATCGTGCTGATGCGCCATTTTTAACACCAGATCGTGACTGCCGGCGATAACCTCCTGGATGATGGCCTCAAAGGGACGATTGTGCCAGACCACTTTAATTTCAATGGGGACACCGGCTTCAAGATAATATTTCGCCTGCTCACGTATCCAGGCTGTGCGTTGACTTATTACGCCCTGACGCATTGCGGTGCGTTCGTCAGGAGAAAGCAGGGTGGTCATCTCATACGAGAAATCGTAAATAGGCAGGAAAGCTTTAATTTTGCCGCCAATCCGTTGATGCAAATAAACTGCTCGCCGTAATGCGGGTTGGTCGTCCTGATTGGGATCGATGACCACCAGCATATTTTGATACATAGCCATACAGGGTCTCCTTACAACTGTCATCGCAGTTTGTAACTAAAGAGTAACTCAAATATGGTGAATGAAACAGAGGAAGCGCTTCTGCCAGATCAATAAATGAGAAAAATTTAACGATATGGCAGAAGATAACATCAATGGTTTAGCTGACGTTTAAGCGACGTTGCGGGTATGACCGGCGAGGGCCGCCAGCGCATCGCTGTTTTCAATAGTAATATACTTACCTTTCACCGCCAGCATACCGCTTTTCTGGAAACGCCCCAGCAGACGGCTAATGGTTTCGACCGTTAAGCCCAGATAGTTGCCGATATCGCCACGGGTCATCGTCAGGCGGAATTCACGCGGTGAAAAACCACGCTGCGCAAAGCGGCGGGACAGGTTGTAAATAAACGCGGCCAGACGTTCTTCGGCGTTTTTCTTCGACAATAACAGGATCATATCCTGATCGCCTTTAATTTCACCGCTCATCAGACGCATCATTTGCTGACGCAGGTTAGGCATTTTGCCGGACAGGTCATCCAGCGTCTCAAAGGGGATTTCACATACCATTGAGGTTTCCAGCGCCTGTGCAAAGCTCGGATGATGACCGCTGCCAATGGCGTCAAAACCCACCAGGTCGCCTGCTAAATGGAATCCAGTAATCTGCTCATCGCCTTGCTCGGTAATGGTGTAGCTCTTAATCGTTCCGGAGCGGATAGCATAGAGCGATTTCAGTTCATCACCTGCTTTAAACAGAGTTTGCCCTTTCTGAATGGGCTTTTTGCGCTCGATGATATTATCAAGCTGATCAAGCTCATGCTCGTTAAGTGTGAACGGGATGCAAAGCTGGCTGATACTGCAATCCTGGCAATGGATAGCACAACCGCCAGACTGAATGCGCCGTATAATTCGCTTTTCCGGGATCATAGGTCTGCTCAAGCCGTAATTGATATTTGTCAATTTTAACATCTTTTTGGTGAGCGCGTAAGTCTGAGCTATCCCGGAGAAGGAATAATTCAAGTATAAGTTTGATGAATATTTTTATCTATTTGAAAACACGTAATTTATTTGTTGTTGCTTTACATAAAAGTGTGACCGATAAGGCACTTTTTGCCTGTATATTCATAATAAAAGATAGCCTTCATGGCGTAATAGCCACTCTTTTCGCTGCACGCCGCCTGCGTATCCGGTCAGAGTGCCGTTACGCCCGATGACGCGATGGCAGGGAACAACAATACTGATGGGGTTAGCACCATTCGCAGCACCGACTGCGCGTGCGGCGCCCGGTCGTCCCAGTTGCGCCGCCAGTTGACCATAGTGCATCACCTGCCCGCAGGGGATAGCGCGCAATGCCTGCCATACTTCCCGTTGAAAAGGTGTGCCCCCCGTGGCGGTTTCCAGGGTATCAATTACGGCGAGATTGCCTGCAAAATAATCTGCAAGCTTATCGCTGAGTCCACCGGGGTTAGTCGCAGAAACGCGTTCATAGCCTTCGTGACGGTAGTGGATATTTAGCAGTTGCTCCATACGATCGCGGTACTGTTCCCACTCAATGGCCCGCAGTCGAAACTGCTCATCGCAAACCACCCATAACGGTCCTAATGGCGTGGCTATCTTCTCTTCAAGTAATCTCAGCATCCGTTCTCTCACATCGTCTTAATCTAACGTAAGAGACAAGATATCATGCCAGGAATACCCGCAACCATACTCCTTAAAAGATAGTCAGGGATAACACATTTAGCGACAGTAATATCGTAGTCGGAGAAAAAGAGAGCCTGGCGAGGCGGTTAATTGCCTGACATTGTCGCTGTTATTGGAAATAACTGTAAACCGTTGTCGGTATAACAGGGCACGGTTATGATAACGGCAGTCGCAAAAACGCTGGAGGATGAACCATGAACCTTGACGATAAAGCGCTGTTTCTTGACGCCATGGAGGATGTCCAGCCGCTGAAACGCCATACTGATGTACACTGGCAGCCAACGCGTAATCTTAAAACGCCCCAGCGTATCGACACGCTTCAGCTTGATAATTTCCTGACGACGGGCTTTCTGGATATTCTGCCTCTGAATGAACCGCTGGAATTTCGTCGGGAAGGATTGCAGCAGGGTGTCATCGACAAGTTACGCAGTGGGAAATACCCTCAGCAGGCCAGCCTCAATTTGTTACGCCAGCCGGTCGAAACGTGCCGAAAAATGCTGTTTCGTTTTATCCTGGAGGCGCAGAAAGAGGGGTTGCGTAATGTCCTGATCATTCATGGTAAAGGGCGAGAGGCGAAGTCGCATGCCAATATCGTCCGAAGCTATGTGGCCCGCTGGTTGACAGAGTTTGAAGATGTACAGGCTTATTGTTCGGCGCTGCCGCACCATGGCGGCGGCGGGGCATGTTATGTCGCGTTACGTAAAACAGTGCAGGCTAAACAGGATAACTGGGAGCGCCATGCGAAGCGTAGTCGGTAAATCGTTGCCGCTGGCGGACAGGACCGCCAGCGCAAGCTCGCGCGAACCCGATTTTATGCCTGATATAACGCCTCATCCAAACGCTCAGGATTCTGCAAGAGAACGGGCGATAACGCTGTCCGCGGTAATAACACGGAGAAACAGTCATTCGCTTATTTAAGCGTCTATTAAAATATACTGGCTTTCGACTTAACTATTAAGCAGAAAATGGTGATAAGTACATCACTTGTCAATATGGATGGATGAATATCCTGGCATAGCGAATATAGATGATTTTATCTGTTGCACTAAGGGAAATGGCGATGGTCTGGTATTGAATATGGAGAATGTCACAGAAACGAATGGCAATAGGTATCTGAAATGCTATAAAAATAAAACCTGTCTCCTATCCTGGTTGTAGGCCGTCAAAAATGTTGAGAAATATCAGCGTCAGGACATGCATTATTCTATTCATGGTATGTGCGTTTCTTTTGGTGGATACTTTACAAATAGCTTTTCTGCACGATCTCCCTATTTTAATTACGTGTAATATCATTTATCTGATCTCGGCATTACTGCTTTGGTGGTATATGACCTGCTATCTGGTAGTGCCGATTAATACCGTGAAGAAAAGTATTGAAGAGGTCGCAGCAGGAAACTTGTCTATTCATATCTCCGAATTTGGCAATAATTGCGCCGGGCGACTCATCCCCGGTATTAATAGCCTGTCGGAGAATATTTCCGCGTTGGTACGTGAAATCAGATCCTCTTCGCAAACGGCAATGACCCTTTCCGAACAACTGGCGGCGCGCAGTCTGTCGCTATCCGTAAAGACGGAACAGCAGTCGGCCTCGTTAATTCAAACTGCCGCCAGTATAGATGAAATGGCGGCGAGTACCAAAAACAATGCGGATAATACCCGAATGGCGAGCATACAGGCGGATTGTGCAACCCAATGCGCCCGTAAAGGCGGTGAATTAATGGTGCGGGTTACAGAAAATATGCGTTCTATTACCGACTGTGCCTCGCAGATGACGGAGATTATTTCATTGATTGACGGTATCGCATTCCAGACTAATATTCTGGCGCTTAACGCGGCGGTAGAGGCTGCACGGGCGGGCGATCATGGAAAAGGTTTCTCCGTGGTGGCCGGGGAAGTGCGTAATCTGGCGCATCGTAGCGCCGAGGCGGCAAAAAGTATCAAGGCGCTGATCGACGTTACGCATGACAATGTGCGGCAGGGGGCCGCCATAGTGCAGGAGGCTGAAAAAAATATGCAGGAGATTGTTGGCGGCTCCGGGCAATTAAACGTGCTGATGAGTGAAATTTCCACCACCACGCGGGAGCAGGAAAAAGGCATTAACCAGATAACCCTGGCGTTGAGCGATCTGGAAAGCGCAACCCATAGCAATGTCTTAATGGTTGAAGCGCTATCTGCTTCTTCGGATGTTTTAAAGGCGCAGGTGATCGAGTTACAGACTAAAACCGACAAATTTCGTTTAAGCCAGCCGGGTTACAGTGAACATGCGCTGTCGCACTCTCATGTATCATCTCTTTCGACCATCACCAGGCGCGGCCAGGCCTGATAATACATGTTTGGTAAGCGCCTGTTGCTAAGGCGCTTTTTTCGCACGTTCCCGTCATTCTTTTTGCGCAATGAGAAAATGAGAGATTGCTTAACCTTTCCCGAAAGCTAGACTAACGGCATGAGAGTTGTAACGTGGAGGCGCTGTGGAAGCCATTAAGGGATCGGATGTGAACGTGCCGGATGCCGTTTTCGCATGGCTACTGGATGGTCGTGGTGGAGTAAAACCGCTCGAAGATAATGATGTGATCGATAGTCAGCATCCCTGTTGGCTACATCTTAATTATACCCACCCGGACAGCGCCCGCTGGTTGGCTTCAACGCCTTTACTCCCCAATAACGTGCGTGATGCGCTGGCTGGTGAAAGCTCGCGCCCGCGCGTAAGTCGTATGGGGGAAGGGACGCTCATTACGCTGCGCTGTATTAATGGCAGTACTGACGAACGCCCGGATCAATTAGTGGCAATGCGTTTATATATGGACGAGCGATTCATTGTGTCTACCCGTCAGCGAAAGGTTCTGGCGCTGGACGATGTGGTCAGTGATTTGCAGGAGGGCACCGGGCCCGTAGATTGCGGCGGCTGGTTAGTGGATGTGTGCGATGCGTTAACCGATCACGCCAGTGAATTTATTGAAGAGCTACACGATAAAATTATCGATCTGGAAGATAATCTTCTCGACCAGCAAATCCCACCGCGCGGTTTCCTCGCATTGCTACGTAAACAGCTAATTGTTATGCGCCGCTATATGGCGCCGCAGCGCGACGTCTATGCCCGGCTTGCGAGTGAACGGCTGCCGTGGATGAGCGACGATCACCGGCGCAGAATGCAGGATATCGCCGACAGGCTGGGAAGGGGGTTGGATGAAATTGACGCTTGTATCGCGCGTACTGGCATCATGGCGGATGAAATTGCCCAGGTGATGCAGGAGTCTCTGGCGCGCAGAACTTATACCATGTCGCTTATGGCGATGGTTTTTCTGCCCAGCACCTTCTTAACGGGGTTATTTGGCGTTAACCTGGGCGGTATTCCCGGCGGCGGATGGCGGTTCGGCTTTTCTCTGTTTTGTATTCTGTTAGTTGTCCTGATCGGTGGTGTTACTTTATGGTTGCATCGCAGTAAATGGTTGTAACAAAAGCGCTTTTCAGACCATTTCGGGTGAAAAAACGCCGAGAAATTTGAGCGAAGTCAATAAACCATCTACCTATTCGGGGCAATATCTCTCTCGCAGGTGAATGCAACGTCAAGCGATGGGCGTTGCGCTCCATATTGTCTTACTTCCTTTTTTGAATTACTGCATAGCACAATTGATTCGTACGACGCCGACTTAGATTAGTCGGCTTTTTTTTGCCTGTAGACTATCTGCGTCTACCCTTTAAGAGTCTGAATGACATTCTGGAGGGTAATATGAGCTGTCTTTTGACCTTATTATATCTACACTCGTCCTTGTCGGACCCGATTCCCACTGACCCTGTTCCCATTCCTGAGCCGCTTCCCCGTCCTCAGCCGATGCCCGACCCGCCGCCGGACGAAGAACCGATTAAAATGTCGCATCAAACGCCCGGATCTGCGAGGATACGCGCCTGCTGACTATGAGTCGTTACCGCGAGAGTAAATTGTGACCACTTTTTCAACCCTGAATGTTTTGCCCGCCGCCCAGCTCAATAACCTTACTGAGCTGGGCTATCTTGAGATGACGCCTGTTCAGGCCGCAGCATTACCCGTCATTCTGGCGGGTAATGATGTGCGTGTGCAGGCCAGGACCGGTAGCGGCAAAACGGCGGCGTTTGGTCTTGGGCTCTTGCATCGAATTGACGTCACTCTGTTCCAGACACAGGCATTAGTGCTGTGCCCGACGCGGGAGCTGGCGGATCAGGTTGCCGGAGAGTTACGTCGCCTGGCCCGTTTTCTGCCAAATACCAAAATTCTGACCTTGTGTGGCGGGCAACCCTTTGGCGCACAGCGCGACTCGCTTCAGCACGCTCCGCATATCATTGTCGCGACGCCGGGGCGCCTGCTGGATCATTTACAAAAAGAAACCGTATCGCTGGATGCGCTGCATATTCTGGTAATGGATGAAGCAGACCGAATGCTGGACATGGGATTCAGTGACGCCATTGATGAGGTGATCCGCTTTGCGCCTGCGACGCGCCAGACGTTATTGTTTTCAGCAACCTGGCCTGAGGCCATCGCGGCGATTAGCGGTCGTGTACAGCAGCAGCCAATACGTATTGAAATCGATACGGTAGATGCGCTACCGGCTATCGAACAACAGTTCTTCGAAACGTCTGCGCATGAAAAAATTTCGCTGCTACAAACGTTGCTTAGCCAGCATCAGCCAGCGTCCTGCGTGGTATTTTGCAATACCAAAAAAGATTGTCAGGCCGTTTGTGATGCGCTTAATGCGGTAGGACAAAGCGCGTTGGCGCTCCACGGCGATCTGGAACAACGCGACCGCGACCAGACGTTGGTGCGTTTTGCAAATGGCAGCGCGCGCATTCTGGTTGCCACCGACGTTGCCGCGCGAGGGTTAGACATTAAATCGCTCGAACTGGTGGTTAACTATGAACTGGCCTGGGACCCGGAGGTGCATGTCCATCGTATTGGCCGTACGGCGCGCGCGGGAAGCAGCGGCCTGGCGATCAGTTTCTGCGCGCCGGAAGAGGCGCAGCGGGCGAATATTCTTTCAGAAATGCTGCAACTCAAGCTGAACTGGCTGAATGCGCCCGCCCGGCAGCCGTTACTCCCTCTGGCCGCAGAGATGGCTACCCTATGCATTGACGGCGGCAAAAAAGCGAAAATGCGTCCGGGAGATATTTTGGGCGCGCTGACCGGCGATATTGGATTAGACGGGGCGGATATTGGCAAAATTAACGTGCATCCAATGCACGTTTACGTCGCCGTACGTCAAGCAGTAGCGCAAAAAGCCTGGAAGCAGTTGCAAAACGGGAAGATCAAAGGCAAGTCATGCCGGGTACGGCTATTAAAATGATCGATAGCATGGCGTCTCAGCGGAGTGCTGAGACGCCTGCAGATTATTTCACTTCGATAACATCAAGCCGCAACGCCTCTAAGGCGGTGTCATCTTCTTCCGGCTGCCAGCCAGCGGGCTGCAAGGGAATCTCTTCACGATCGAACGCTAAATCGCCGCCGTCGACGACCTCGGAACCGTGAGTGATTCCTTTGAAATCGAACAGGTTAGTGTCACAAAGGTGAGACGGCACGACATTCTGCATGGCGCTAAACATCGTCTCGATCCGTCCAGGATAGCGCTTATCCCAGTCGCGTAGCATGTCGGCAATCACCTGGCGTTGCAGGTTTGGTTGCGAACCGCACAGATTACAAGGAATGATAGGGAAGGCTTTGGCCTCAGCAAAACGGATAATATCTTTCTCGCGGCAGTAAGCCAGCGGGCGGATCACGATATGTTTGCCGTCATCGCTCATCAGCTTCGGCGGCATCCCTTTCATTTTTCCGCCATAGAACATATTCAGAAACAGGGTTTGCAGAATATCGTCGCGGTGGTGGCCCAGGGCGATTTTGGTCGCGCCCAGTTCAGTCGCCGTACGATACAGGATACCCCGACGCAAACGCGAGCACAGCGAGCAGGTGGTTTTTCCTTCCGGAATCTTCTCTTTCACAATGCCGTAGGTGTTTTCTTCGACGATTTTATATTCTACGCCCAGCTGCTCAAGGTAGGCTGGCAGGATATGTTCCGGGAAACCTGGCTGCTTTTGATCGAGGTTGACGGCGACCAGTGAAAAATTGATCGGGGCGCTTTGCTGCAAATTACGTAAAATTTCCAGCATCGTATAGCTATCTTTGCCGCCAGAAAGGCAAACCATAATGCGATCGCCTTCTTCAATCATATTAAAATCGGCAATCGCTTCGCCAACGTTACGGCGCAGGCGCTTTTGCAACTTGTTGAGGTTGTATTGCTCTTTCTTTGTATTCTTTTGAATTTCTTGCATTATTTCAGTTCTCTGGTACTAAATGGGGCAAATTGGGGGCAAACTTTGCAATTACGATAACCGCGCATTCAACATCGCTACTTGTTCGTCGTTCATGTCATCAATCCACATACCGTAAATTTCATACACCATCTGCGCAGTTTCATGCCCCATTTGGCTGGCGATAAATGCCGGGTTCGCTCCTGCCGTCAACAGCCAGCAGGCAAAAGTATGTCGCGTATGGTACGGATTACGGCGACGAATGCCAGCACGTTTTTATGGCAAGATATGCAATGGTTCAAAAGCGTCTTTATTCTGTCATCCGTATTACTTAAGATATCATCACGACCCGAAAAATATTGGAACGAAGAGATGTATGACTAAAGAAGCTGTAATCTTTCTATTTATCGCCATCGTGGTAGAAGTTATCGCCACGATCTCATTAAAATTATCAGATAGTTTTACGCGTCTGGTACCGAGCCTCGTTACTATCATCGGATATTGTATTGCGTTCTGGTGTCTTACCATCCCAATGCGAACCATCCCTGCGGGTATCATTTATGCCATTTGGTCTGGGGTAGGGATTGTTCTTATTGGATTGATAGGATGGTTGTTTCTTGGCCAAAAACTGGATGTGCCGGCTATTATTGGCATGTTGCTTATCATCTGCGGCGTAATCGTAATCAATCTGTTTTCAAAAAGTGTCAGTCACTAGGCGATGATGATTGATTTGAGCCCGCACTCTCTTATGCGGGCTCGGGTATTTAGCGTACCACCAGTACGGAGCATTCCGCATGACGCACAACGGCTGCGGCGTTGGAACCCAACAGATAGGTAGTAATATCCGGGCGATGCGAGGCGATAATCACCATATCGGCCGGTAATTTTTTTGCCATTTCCAGAATCTTATCTTTAGGAGAGCCTTCTGCAACGTGCGCCTGCACGCGGTCCGCGGGAAGGTTGAATTTCTTGATAATCGCTTCCAGTTGAGATTTGGCTTCGGCTTTCAAATCGTCCATTGCGGGAAGCTCTGCTGAATAAGCCAGTCCCAGTGAAGCGTAATAGGGCAAAGACGGGATTACAGTCAAAAAGTGCACTTTAGCGTCGTCAATCTTTGCTTCAGCTTCAACATGCGAAATCACGCGTTGAGTTAATTCTGAATCTGAAATATCGATGGGTACAAGAATCGTTCTGTTCATAAAACCTCCTGTTTAAGTATCCACTGAAATTCTACTCCCTAAAGGCACTTTATGTACAATGACATACGTCACATTTTAGGTGCTGCTCCACGATACTCTGCGGGGACTACCTACAGGGGAGGGCGACGTAATATTACGCGTATTCCACGTAAATAATCAGCGAGTTGACGTTAAAACGTTATTTCTGCCTTGTCAGGAAAGACCTAAAAAGAGATGTTACCGTTTAATTCAATAATTAATGAAATAATTCGCAGTGAAATAGATATAATTTATACGAATGCTTTTGGGGGTATTATACAAAATAAAAATTATACAATATCATTCGGTTACGATATTCTACGCCTGTTATATGCCTTTATTGTCACATATTCATTTTGTCGCTGGGCCATTGCGTTAACCTTTGCTTTCCAGCGTATAAATTGACAAGCCCGAACGGATGTTCGGGCTTTTTTTGTTTCCAGGTTAATCCTTAGAATATTTTTTAATCTGCGCCGGGTTTTTCCGCTTTTCCTGCCAGCAAGGCAAGAAAGTCATAGCGTTTTTGCAAATCCAATGCGGCATCTCGCCATAATTGTTCAGCTACTTCAGGCTGTTGCGCATTCAGGCGACGGAAACGCTGTTCATTAAGCAACGTTTCCGCCAGGGCATCAGACGGTGGCCGAGAGTCCAGAGCCAGCGGCGGCTTGCCTTCATCCGCACGGCGGGGATCAAAGCGGTATAACGGCCAGAAACCGGTCGCCGTTAACTGGCGCATCTGGTCATGGCTTAGCGCCAGATCGTAGCCATGTTCTTCACAGGGGCTATAGGCAATGATCAGCGACGGTCCTGGCCAGGCTTCGGCCTCCTGGATGGCTTTCACCGTCTGGTTTAACTGCGCGCCCAGCGAGATTTGCGCGACATAAACATGACCATACATCATCATGCTGACACCAAGATCTTTACGGGCTTTACGCTTGCCATGTTCGCCAAACTTAGTGACGGCGCCAAGCGGCGTCGCCTTCGACGCCTGGCCGCCAGTATTGGAGTAACACTGCGTATCCAGAACCAGAATATTGACATTCTCCGTCAGGCTTAACACATGGTCTAAACCGCCAAAGCCGATGTCGTATGCCCAACCATCGCCGCCAATCAGCCAGATTGATTTTTCTACCAGCGCATCAGCATCCTTTAACAGTTCCTCTGCGCCCGCAACCGATTTCAGATGTTGGCGTAATGCGGCGACCTGCTCACGCCGAACGTCAGGCGTTGCTTCGGCATGCAGCGCATCGTTTAATTCCGCCGGGATGCGATCGGCGAATTGCGCCAGTAAACGCATGACGCGCGCCCGGTGCTGATCCACGCTCAGACGGAAACCGAGACCAAATTCCGCGTTATCTTCAAATAACGAATTCGCCCATGCCGGGCCGCGTCCGTTGGCATCGGTGGTATAAGGCGTTGAGGGTAAGTTACCGCCGTAAATAGAGGAACACCCCGTGGCGTTAGCGATTAACATTCTGTCGCCATATAACTGAGTCAGCAGTTTAATATACGGCGTTTCGCCGCAGCCGGAACAGGCGCCGGAATATTCAAACAGCGGCGTAATGAGCTGCGATGTGCGGATATCAATTCGTTCCAGTTTGCTGCGTTCGATTTCCGGTAAGTCGAGGAAGAAGTCATAATTCACTTTCTCTTCTTCCACATGCTCAAGGCGTGACATCATGTTAATCGCCTTAATCTGTGGATCTTGCCGATCTTTAGCCGGGCAGACCTCTACGCATAAATTACAGCCAGTACAGTCTTCCGGCGCGACCTGCAGCACATATTTCTGGCCGCGCATATCGCGGGACTTCACGTCCAGCGAATGCAGACTGGCTGGCGCGTTCTCCATCGCCTGCGGGGAAACGACTTTCGCACGAATTGCCGAGTGAGGGCAGGCAGCGACGCAGTGATTACATTGTGTACACAGTTCCTCTTTCCAGACAGGAATCTCTTCGGCGATATTGCGTTTTTCCCAGCGGGTGGTGCCCATTGGCCATGTTCCGTCCGGCGGCAGGGCGGAAACAGGCAGTGCGTCGCCGAGGCCCGCCAACATGGCGGCGGTAACGGTTTTCACGAAATCCGGCGCGGCGTCGGAGACGACCGGCGGGCGATGCGCGCTATGCGGATTAACCGCCTGCAACGGCACTTCCGCCAGCGATTCCTGCGCCAGAGCCAATGCCTGCCAGTTACGCTCAACCAGATCCTGTCCTTTGCTGCTATAGCTTTTGGCAATCGCGCCCTGCAGCTCAACCAGGGCGCTATCGCCCGGAAGAATATGCGTCAGGTGGAAGAAAGCCATTTGCATGACGGTATTGATGCGGGCGCCAAGTCCACATTCGCGGGCGATTTTCGCCGCGTTAACCACGTAAAAACGCGCCTTTTTCTGATTCAACACCGCCTGAACTTCTTGCGGCAGACGCGACCAGACCTCGTCGGCGCTGTACGGCGTATTAAGCAGAAAGATACCGCCGGGCTTTAGACGCTCCGCCATCTGATATTTATCGATAAACTGTAATTGGTGGCAGCCGACAAAATCCGCCTGAGCAATTAAGTAAGCGGAACGAATGGGTTTCTCGCTGACGCGCAGGTGCGATACCGTGAGCCCGCCAGCTTTTTTAGAGTCATAAACGAAATAACCTTGCGCATACCACGGTGTAGAATTACCGATAATTTTAATATTATTTTTCGTGGCGGATACGCTGCCGTCGCTTCCCAGACCGTAAAATAACGCTTCAAGTTTAGCGCTGCCGGGCAGGGTATTTTCCGGTAATGGCAGCGAGAGGTTAGTAACGTCATCATAAATGCCCACCGTAAACCGTGGCTTGGGTTTCGCACGGCTGAGTTCATTAAAGACCGCCAGTACGCACGCCGGGCCGAACTCTTTGGATGATAGCCCATAACGGCCGCCAATGGTGCGCGGCAACGTTTCGCGCTCGCCATTATTAAAGGCCTCCGCCAGTGCGGTCATCACGTCCAGATAAAGCGGCTCGGCCTGGGCGCCAGGCTCTTTGGTGCGATCCAGCACGGCGATAGCGCGAACGGTTTCCGGTAATGCCTGTAACAAATGTTTGGCGGAGAAGGGGCGGAACAGACGGACTTTCAGAACGCCGACCTTTTCTCCGCGTATCAGTAGCTCGTCCACGACCTCTTCGCAGGTGCCGAGGGCGGAGCCCATCATTATGATGACGCGTTCAGCCTGGGGATGGCCATAATATTCAAATGGCTGGTACTGACGGCCCGTAGCGTCGCCAAATGCCTTCATCGCCTCTTCAACATGATCATAAACGGCGTTGTACCACGGGTTGGTCGCTTCGCGAGACTGGAAGTAGGTGTCCGGATTCGCTGAAGTTCCACGAATCACCGGATGTTCCGGATTCAGCGCGCGGGCGCGGTGAGCGTCGATCTCCGCCTGCGGCATCAGGTTCAGAATGGTTTCATTCGTTAGCGGTATAATTTTGTTGATTTCATGCGATGTACGGAAGCCATCAAAAAAATGAATAAACGGAACGCGGCTTTTCAGCGTAGCCCTGTGTGCGATCAGCGCAAAATCCTGCGCTTCCTGAACGCTGGCGGCGCATAACATCGCGCAGCCTGTCTGGCGGACCGCCATCACATCGGAATGGTCGCCAAAAATAGAAAGCGCGTGTGTGGCGACAGTGCGCGCGGCAACGTGCAGTACAAACGGCGTGAGCTGCCCCGCCAGTTTATACAGCGTTGGAATCATCAGCAGCAGCCCCTGCGATGATGTAAATGACGTAGAAAGCGAACCGGTTTGTAACGCACCGTGAACGGCGGCGATCGCGCCGCCTTCCGACTGCATCTCTACCACACGCGGCGTATCGCCCCAGACATTTTTAAGCCCATTGCCGGCCCAGGCATCCGCTTGTTCAGCCATTGTTGAACTGGGCGTAATCGGGTAAATGGCGATAACCTCGCTGGTACGGAACGCCACCGACGCTACTGCGCCATTACCGTCAATTGTTTGCATATGACACCCTTACATTGCGCAAAAAAGAGGGACACGCATAATCGTGAGCGCATCCTGTAGTTATCCTTTTATTTTAGCAAAGCCCTTCAAGCCCCATTTTCGCTTTTGTGTCCCTGGCGGGAGGAGAATGGCGATTTCTTGCCGAAAAGACGTAAAAAATTGCCAATAAATGTTAATGAAGCGCATAAATGCGCGCTTTGCCTCTCGACGCGTCAGTTTCTGCTGCCTATTATTTAGGGCGGTGTCGTTTGGATGAATAAACAGAGGGGAGAGAAATGCGCGCAGCGTTTTGGGTGGGATGTGCCGCGTTATTATTGTCGGCTTGCAGTAGCGAACCTGTTCAGCAGGCAACCGCGGCACATGTTTCGCCAGGGATGAAAGCGGCGATGTCCAGCGCCGGCGAAGCGAATTGCGCTATGATTGGCGGTTCGCTTTCAGCGGCCCGGCAGCTTGATGGTTCAGTAATTGGTATGTGCGCGCTACCCAACGGCAAACGTTGTAGCGAACAGTCGCTTGCCGCCGGAAGCTGCGGGAGTTATTAAGCGCGGCGTTTCGCCTGACGCGTATAACTTTTCACTTAATGGCTTAGTGCGCTAAATCCGCCAGTTTATACATTAGCGTTGTTTCTGCCGTCGCCAGCGTTAATTGGTTCGCGGTTAAATCGACCTGCGCGCCCTTGCTGAAGAGCTCGCTGAGGGTGCCGTCCAGCGCGTTAAGCTGTGGATCTGCGCACATCATTCGGGTCATCGCTAAATTTTTCACTTTTAATTCGCCGTCCGACAGTTTTCCTTCGCCGGTGAATTGATTGCACATTTTGCCGGATACCGTCATGTCCTCGCCAAAGCTGAGCTCCGGGCCGGTGACCGTTTTACCGTTTACGCTTTCCAGAACAAAGCGGTGGTGCTCCAGTTGCTCGCGTTTGACGGACACTTTTCCACTGCTCACACACCCTGTCATTATGATGCTCAGGGCGACCAGCGTGACGATTTTCTTCATTGATATTCTCTGTAATCTGATAGTTAACACTGACTATAGTAATGATATGACCGGATAGATCTTCAGGGGTTATCCGAAAATGCTCCCCTGAGCGCAGGGGAGCGACAGGATTAGAACAGCGCGTTCGGGCAGGCTTCGCCCTTCTCAAGCTGGCTTAAGTTTTGTAACGTGGTTTCAGAGATGCTGATCAGCGCTTCTGCGGTCAGGAATGCCTGGTGCCCCGTAAACAGTACGTTATGGCAGGCCGACAGACGGCGGAAAACATCATCCTGGATAACATCGTTTGACTTATCTTCAAAGAACAGGTCGCGTTCGTTTTCATACACATCCATCCCCAGCGAGCCGATTTTCTGATTCTTCAGAGCTTCGATAGCCGCCTGGGAATCAATCAGCGCGCCACGACTGGTATTAATGACCATAACGCCATTTTTCATTTGATCGAATGCCGCATGGTTCAGCAAATGGTAGTTTTCCGGCGTGAGCGGGCAGTGCAGGGAAATGACATCCGATTCGGCAAACAACGTTTGCAGATCCACATACTCGACGCCGAGGTCAAGCGCGGCGGTGCTGGGATAGGGATCAAACGCCAGTAAACGCATTCCAAAGCCTTTCAGGATACGCAGCGCGGCGACGCCGATTTTACCGGTACCGATGACGCCAGCGGTCTTTCCGTGCATGGTAAAGCCGGTCAGCCCCTCAAGGGAAAAGTTAGCGTCGCGGGTGCGTTGATAAGCGCGGTGAATACGGCGGTTCAATGTCATCATCATGCCAATCGCATGTTCAGCGACGGCTTCCGGAGAATAAGCCGGCACGCGGACCACCTGCAAACCGAGCTCTTTAGCGGCATCCAGGTCGACATTATTAAATCCGGCGCAACGCAGCGCGATGTATTTCACGCCGTGTTTTTTCAGCTCTTCCAGTACCGGTCGGCTCCCGTCGTCATTCACGAAGATACAAACTGCTTCACATCCATTGGCGGTTTTCGCCGTTTTCTCGGTTAGCAGAAAATCAAAAAACTCCAGTTCAAAACCGAACGCTTCGTTCACTTGCTGTAGATATTTCTTGTCATACTGTTTGGTACTATAGACGGCGAGTTTCATATGACCTTCTCCAGTGATGTTTGAATCACACAAATATGCTTAAAATTATCTTACAAAAAATCAAAAATAATTGATAGTCATACATATAATGAATAATTTTAGGTTATCATTCTCCACAACGCCTCAAATAGCCGGAGGGCGCCCCTGCAACATGAACTATTAGGCTATGTACGGGCAATCATGCCAAAATAAAGAGATAGCCGACTGAATTTTTCGTTAAATCAGGAAATTAATGGCCCATGAAGGGTAAATATAAAGCCGCCCTTGCGCTACTGTTACTGCTGATTCTTATCCCTCTGACGCTACTGATGACCCTCGGGCTGTGGGTTCCCACTCTGGCGGGAATTTGGCTACCCGTCGGTACCCGTATCGCTCTGGAACAAAGTCCACGCCTGACACGTCATGGGTTAGTGATTCCCGATCTTCGCTATCTGGTCAATGATTGTTCGTTAGCGCATATTACCCAGGCGGAACTGACGCATCCCAGCCGTTGGTTGCTGAATATTAAAAGCCTTAAACTGGATGCCGCGTGCCTGGCGAAACTGCCCGCTACGGAAGCTTCTCCCGCCGCGCCGCGTACGCTGGCGCAGTGGCAGTCAATGCTGCCCAATACCTGGATTAACATCGATAATGTCATTCTCGCGCCCTGGCCGGAATGGCAGGGCAAGCTGGCGATCTCCATGACGCCGGTCATTCAGCAGATACGTTATCAGGGCGAAAAAGTAAAATTTCAAGGGCAGCTACGCGGTCAGGCATTGACGGTGAGCCAACTGGAGATCGCCGCGCTGGCCAACCAGCCTCCCGTTAGCCTGGCGGGGGAATTTGTGTTGCCGCTGGTACCGGATGGCCTGCCGGTCAGCGGTCATGCGGCAGCGACCTTGCGTCTGCCGCAGGAACCGTCGCTGGTGGATGCGGAACTGGAGTGGCGTGATAACGCCGGACAGCTCATCGTGATGGCGCGAGGTAATCCTGACCCGATTCTCGATCTCCCCTGGGCGGTAACGCGTCAGCGGCTTACCATCAGCGATGGCCGCTGGAACTGGCCATATCAGGGATTCCCCTTGAGCGGACGTCTGGCTTTTAATATCGATAACTGGCAAGCCGGGCCGGATAATGCGCAAGTCAGTGGACGCCTGAATATTCTGACCCAGGGCGATGCCGGTAAAGCGAACGCTGTACTGACTATCGGCCCGGGAAAACTCAGCATGGATAGCAGTGAGATGCCTCTACAGCTTACCGGCGAGGCTAAACAGAAGGATTTAATCTTTTATGCCGTATTGCCCGCTATGTTCCGCGGCAGTCTGGCCGATCCGCAGCTCACCTTTGCACCTGGCGCATTGCTACGCTCGCGCGGGCGGGTGATTGATGCGTTAGATATTGATGAAATTCGTTGGCCGCTGGCGGGCGTTAAGGTGACGCCGCGCGGCGTTGATGGCCGATTACAGGCTATTTTACGGGCGCACGAAAATGAGATGGGCGATTTCGTTCTTCATCTTGATGGCCTGGCCAATGATTTTCTCCCTGATGCTGGTCGCTGGCGGTGGCGCTATTGGGGGCAAGGAAGCTTTACGCCAATGCGCGCCCACTGGGATATTGCCGGACAGGGCGAATGGCATGATAACACCATCAGGTTGACCAGTTTGTCCACCGGTTTTGATCAGTTGCACTATGGCGCAATGACCGTCACATCGCCAAGACTGGCGCTGAATAAACCTATTGTCTGGGTTCGCGACGCCACAACGCCGTCGCTACAGGGCGCGCTGTCTCTGGTGGCGGGGAAAACCGTATTTACCAGTGGGAGCGTGCTGCCGCCTTCTACCCTTAATTTTAGCGTTGAAGGGCGAGAGCCAACCCTGTTCCAGTTTAAAGGCGACCTTCGGGCGGGGGCGATAGGGCCGGTACGGCTGAATGGGCGCTGGGATGGCGAACGCCTTCGTGGACAGGCCTGGTGGCCGAAGCAGTCGCTTATCGTTTTCCAGCCGTTGCTTCCACCGGACTGGAAAATGACGCTGCGCGAAGGCTCACTGTATGCGCAGGTGGCTTTTTCCGCTGCGCAGGGGCAGGGATTTGAAGCAGGTGGACACGGCGTGTTAAAAGGCGGCAGCGCCTGGATGCCTGATAACAAAATCAACGGCGTCGATTTCATTCTGCCATTTCGCTTCCACAACGGCGCGTGGCAATTGGGGACGCGCGGGCCCATCTCGCTGCGTATCGCCGGGATAGTTAACCAGGTCACGGCGAAAAATATCACCGCTGATTTACAGGGCGGTTATCCCTGGAGCGAGTCGAATCCATTACTGCTAAGCGATGTCAGCGTAGACGTGCTGGGCGGTCAAATCATTATGAAACAGTTGCGAATGCCGCAGCACGACCCGGCGCTTTTGCGGGTGCAAAATATTTCATCCAGCGAATTGATTAGCGCCATAAATCCAAAGCAATTCGCCATGTCTGGTCCGGTCAGCGGCGCGCTGCCGCTGTGGCTGAACAATGAAAAATGGATAATCAAAGATGGCTGGCTTACGAATCCTGGGCCAATGACGTTGCGTATCGATAAAGATACTGCGGATGCGGTGGTGAAGGATAATGTCACGGCAGGCTCGGCGATCAACTGGCTACGTTATATGGAGATTACGCATTCGTGGACGAAAATTAACGTTGATAACCTGGGCGTACTAACGATGCAGGCGGCTATTACCGGCAAAAGCCGGGTAGATGGTAAAACCGCGATCGTTAACTTGAACTATACCCATGAAGAAAATGTGTTTACGCTGTGGCGCAGTTTGCGTTTTGGCGACAATTTACAGGCATGGCTTGAACAAAATACAGCGTTGCCGCAACCTCCTTGCCGGAAAGACAAGGACTGTGAGGATAAATAATGAAAATGAGTATTGCCATGCTGTCAGCGCTTGCGTCATTTATCGTGGTGGGGTGCACGCCACGTATTGAAGTCGCCGCGCCGGAACAGCCGATTACCATCAACATGAATGTAAAGATCGAGCATGAAATACATATCAAAGTCGATAAAGACGTTGAAGAACTCCTGAAATCACGCAGCGATCTATTCTGAGGCCATAATGAAAAAGTATTTAATACTATGGGTGCTGACGCTGAGCTTGCTCACACCTTCTGTGTGGGCCTTAACCCTGGACGAAGCGCGCACGCAGGGCCGGGTCGGGGAAACGCTGAATGGCTATCTGGTGGCCTTAAAGAATGATGCCGAAACCCAGAAACTGGTGCTTGATATTAATCATGCCCGCCGCGCCAGTTATCAGCAGTTAGCGGATAGCAATCATCTTCCCGTGGACGAGGTGGCGAAGATGGCAGGGCAAAAACTGGTTGAGCGCGCCAGGCCGGGAGAATATGTCCAGGGAATTAATGGCAAATGGATGCGTAAATAACCGCTTCCCGACAATTTTTTTACCGCAAAATGCATTTTTATATGGGTAATTTCTGAATACGAAGGTCGTATTTACATTAGGCGAACCGGAAGGCTATTTCTATACTGTTGGCTGGTATCACTATTCGCGAGAGTAACCAGGTATGACGTCTGAAAAATTATCTGCTGCCTGCCATTGTGGCAGCGTCGTGTTTACCGTTCAACTTAGCGATGGCTTTCATACCGCCAGGCGCTGCAACTGTTCCTTTTGCAGGATGCGCGGAGCGGTGGCAGTGTCTGCGCCGCTGTCGGGTATTAAAGTGCTAAAAGGGCAGGATAAGCTTACCGAATATCGCTTCAATACGGGCAAGGCGGTGCATTTTTTCTGTTCGGTATGCGGGATATATACTTTTCATCAGCGTCGATCCAATCCCGATCAATATGGGGTCAATGTGGCGTGCATCGAAAATATGTCGCCTTTTGATTTCGCCTGCGTTGAAGTCAATGATGGGGTAACGCATCCCAGCGATGGCGGCAGTAGCGGCGTGGTAGGATATTTGCGCTACAAACCTAAGAAGTCACCTCCCGTCGAAACGGGAGGCAAAAATATTTAAGCGGCCACGACGCTGTCAATCGCGGCTTTTGCATCGGCCTGGGCTTTAGCTGCCACTTCCGGCCCGTAGGCGATGCCTTCGGCAAAGACAAAATTCACGTCGGTGATACCGATAAAACCAAGGAACACTTTCAGGTAAGGCGCAATCAAATCCGTCGGGGTGTCTTTATGGATACCGCCGCGGCTGGAGAGAACCACCGCGCGTTTACCGGTTACCAGACCTTCCGGGCCTTTTTCGGTATAGCGGAAAGTGATACCGGCGCGGGCAATCAGATCAAAGTAGTTTTTCAGCTGCGTCGGGATATTGAAATTGTACATCGGCGCCGCAATAACGATGACGTCGTGGGCTTTCAGTTCAGCAATGAGTTCATCAGACAGCGCCAGAGCGTCCTGCTGACGTGGCGTTAAAGGCGCATCGCCCGGACGCATCGCGCCCACCAGCTCGCCATCCAGCACCGGAACAGGGTTGGCCGCCAGATCGCGGACAGTAATTTCATCTGCGACGTGTTTTTCGCGCCATTGTTCAATAAAATAGTCAGTCAACTGACCAGACTGAGAGTACCCTGCCAGAATACTGGATTTAAGAACTAATACCTTGCTCATGGGTGTTTCCTTTTATGTGTTTGAAGGGGCGTGCCCCGTTGCTTGTTGACACTTTATTCACAAATATGTCGCAGGGATAGCGCAATATATCGAACCCTTTGTTCGAAATTATTGAACAACGCAAAAAAAGCCCCAATGTGGTACTCTATACCTATCATTTAAAACGATTTTAAACAGGCAGAATCCTGCCCAAGAGCTTTATGACTGAACAATCTACGTTGACGCTTCAGGTGTTACAGCAGCGGCTGGATGCACTGATGCTGCGCGACAAACAGCGCTTTGCGCGCCGCCTGCATGGCGTAAAGAAAGTAAAAAATCCTGATGCGCAACAGGCCATTTTCCAGACGATGGCGAAAGAAATTGAACAGGCTGCGGCGCAGGTCGCCCTCCGCGAAGCGGCGCGCCCCTCAATCACTTATCCGCAAAATTTGCCTGTTAGCCAGAAGAAACAGGACATTCTGGAAGCGATCCGCGATCATCAGGTGGTGATCGTGGCAGGGGAAACCGGTTCCGGTAAAACCACCCAGTTGCCGAAAATTTGTATGGAACTGGGACGCGGAATTAAAGGACTTATTGGACATACTCAACCGCGTCGTCTGGCGGCGCGCACCGTCGCTAACCGCATTGCCGAAGAGTTGCAAACGGAGCCTGGCGGCTGCATCGGCTATAAAGTTCGTTTCAGCGATCATGTCAGTAGCAACACCATGGTCAAACTGATGACGGACGGTATCCTGCTGGCGGAAATCCAGCAGGACAGGCTATTGATGCAGTATGACACCCTCATTATTGATGAAGCGCATGAACGCAGCCTGAATATTGACTTCTTGCTCGGCTATCTGAAAGAACTTCTGCCGCGTCGCCCCGATCTGAAAGTGATTATTACCTCTGCGACCATCGACCCGGAACGCTTCTCGCGCCACTTTAATAACGCGCCGATTATCGAAGTCTCTGGCCGAACGTATCCCGTAGAAGTTCGTTATCGCCCCATTGTGGAAGAGGCTGACGACACTGAACGCGATCAGCTACAGGCAATTTTCGATGCTGTCGATGAACTGGGGCGTGAAAGTCCCGGCGATATTCTGATTTTTATGAGCGGAGAGCGGGAAATCCGCGATACCGCCGACGCCCTGAACAAGCTGAACTTACGGCATACCGAAGTGTTGCCGCTGTATGCACGCTTGTCGAACAGCGAACAGAACCGCGTTTTCCAGTCGCACAGCGGACGCCGTATCGTGCTGGCGACTAACGTGGCGGAAACCTCGCTGACGGTGCCGGGTATCAAGTATGTGATCGATCCTGGCACTGCGCGCATCAGCCGCTACAGCTACCGCACTAAAGTGCAGCGCCTGCCGATTGAACCGATCTCACAGGCTTCCGCCAACCAGCGTAAAGGGCGTTGCGGGCGCGTATCGGAAGGGATTTGCATTCGTCTGTATTCGGAAGATGACTTTTTGTCACGTCCGGAATTTACCGACCCGGAAATTCTACGTACCAACCTGGCGTCGGTTATTTTGCAGATGACCGCCCTGGGGCTGGGTGACATTGCCGCCTTCCCGTTTGTCGAAGCGCCGGATAAGCGCAATATTCAGGATGGCGTGCGTTTGTTGGAAGAGCTGGGGGCGATTACCGCCGACGAACAGCAAACGGCATATAAGCTGACGCCACTGGGCCGACAATTATCCCAGTTGCCGGTCGACCCGCGCCTGGCGCGTATGGTTCTGGAAGCGCAAAAACATGGCTGTGTGCGCGAAGCGATGATCATTACTTCCGCACTCTCTATTCAGGATCCGCGCGAGCGCCCAGTGGATAAGCAGCAGGCTTCCGATGAGAAACACCGGCGTTTCCATGATAAGGAATCCGATTTTCTGGCGTTTGTTAACCTGTGGAATTACCTCGGCGAGCAACAAAAGGCCCTGTCGTCGAATCAATTCCGCCGTCTGTGTCGCACCGACTATCTGAACTATTTACGCGTGCGTGAGTGGCAGGATATCTATACCCAACTGCGTCAGGTGGTAAAAGAACTGGGGATTCCGGTAAACAGCGAACCCGCAGAGTACCGGGAAATTCACGTTGCGTTGTTAACGGGACTGTTGTCGCATATCGGGATGAAAGATGCCGATAAACAAGAGTACACCGGCGCGCGTAACGCCCGATTCTCTATTTTCCCCGGTTCCGGTTTATTCAAAAAACCGCCGAAATGGACAATGGTCGCAGAACTGGTGGAGACCAGCCGCCTGTGGGGGCGCATCGCTGCCCGCATTGAGCCAGAATGGGTGGAACCGGTAGCCCAGCACCTGATTAAACGTTCATATAGCGAACCGCACTGGGAGCGGGCGCAAGGCGCGGTGATGGCGACGGAAAAGGTTACTGTCTACGGTCTGCCGATTGTCGCCGCGCGCAAAGTGAATTACAGCCAGATTGACCCGGCGTTGTGTCGCGAGTTGTTTATCCGCCATGCGCTGGTGGAGGGGGACTGGCAAACCCGTCACGCCTTCTTCCGTGAGAATCTAAAATTGCGTGCGGAAGTCGAGGAACTTGAGCACAAATCTCGCCGCCGCGATATCCTGGTGGATGACGATACCCTGTTTGAGTTTTATGACCAGCGTATTAGCCATGACGTTATTTCCGCCCGCCACTTTGATAGTTGGTGGAAAAAAATCAGCCGCGAGACGCCGGATCTGCTCAACTTTGAAAAAAGTATGCTGATTAAAGAAGGCGCGGAAAAAATCAGCAAACTGGATTACCCGAACTTCTGGCACCAGGGCAATCTTAAGCTGCGTTTGAGCTATCAGTTTGAACCGGGCGCGGATGCTGACGGCGTGACCGTCCATATTCCGTTGCCGCTACTTAACCAGGTTGACGAGAGCGGTTTTGAATGGCAGATCCCAGGGCTGCGCCGTGAATTAGTTATTGCGCTGATTAAATCGTTGCCAAAACCGGTACGTCGCAACTTTGTTCCGGCGCCAAACTATGCTGAAGCGTTTTTAGGTCGCGTAACGCCGCTGGAGCTGCCGCTGCTGGACGCTCTGGAGCGTGAACTGCGCCGGATGACCGGCGTCACGGTCGATCGGGAAGACTGGCATTGGGATCAGGTGCCCGAGCATCTGAAAATCACGTTTCGCGTGGTGAATGACAAAAACAAGAAACTGCAGGAAGGGCGTTCGCTCGCCGAGCTTAAAAATGCGCTGAAAGGCAAAGTGCAGGAGACGCTCTCGGCGGTGGCGGATGACGGCATCGAGCAGAGCGGGCTGCATATCTGGAGTTTCGGCGAGCTGCCGGAAAGCTACGAACAGAAACGCGGTAATTATAAAGTGAAGGCGTGGCCGGCGTTAGTGGATGAGCGTGACAGCGTCGCTATCAAATTGTTTGATAATCCGCTGGAACAACAACAGGCGATGTGGTGCGGTTTACGCCGTCTGTTGTTGCTCAATATTCCTTCACCGATTAAGTATCTGCATGAGAAATTGCCGAATAAAGCCAAGCTGGGGCTGTACTTTAACCCGTACGGCAAAGTACTGGAGTTGATTGATGACTGTATCGCCTGCGGGGTAGATAAGCTGATAGATGCCAACGGCGGACCGGTGTGGAGCGAAGCAGGTTTCACCGCGCTGCACGAAAAGGTACGCGCCGAGCTGAATGATACTGTGGTGGATATCGCGAAGCAGGTCGAGCGGATCCTGACGACCGTATTCAATATCAATAAGCGTCTGAAAGGGCGGGTGGATATGAGCATGGCGTTGGGGCTTTCCGATATCAAGGCGCAGATGAGCGGTCTGGTATACCGTGGTTTTGTGACTGGCAACGGCTTTAAACGTCTCGGCGATACGCTGCGTTATCTGCAGGCAATTGAAAAGCGGCTGGAGAAACTGGCTGTCGATCCGCACCGCGATCGGGCGCAAATGCTGAAAGTCGAAAGCGTCCAGCAGGCGTGGCAACAATGGATAAATAAATTGCCTCCAGCGCGTCGCGAAGATGATGATGTTAAAGAGATCCGTTGGATGATTGAAGAACTGCGTGTCAGTTATTTCGCCCAACAGCTCGGTACGCCTTATCCTATTTCCGATAAGCGTATTTTACAGGCCATGGATCAGATTACGGCCTAAAAAGCCAGGCGACGACGTCTTTCAAAGCGATCCGGTACAAGTTCGGAACAAAAAGGAGGAATTATGAATACAACGCCATTTCCGGCGCTCTCTGCGGAAACATTGCTGGCGGTGAATACCGTCGGACAGTGGCTGGCGCAAAATGATTTTTCCGGCGAACAACCTTATTCGTCGGATTGCGTCGTCCTGGCGGGCAATGCGGTGATCCCCACTATCGACGCGGCCTGTCGCATCGCCAAAGCGCAAGGCGTTCCTTTACTGATTAGCGGCGGTATAGGTCATTCGACGCCGTTTTTGTACGCCGTGATTGCCCGGCATCCGCGCTACCACACTATTCGCACAAGCGGACGCGCTGAAGCCGCGATCCTTGCGGATATCGCGAACCAGTTCTGGCATATTCCGGCTGAGAAAATTTGGCTGGAAGATCGGTCAACTAATTGCGGCGAAAATGCCCGTTTCTCCTGCGCACTGATCCGTCAGGCGAAAGAAAACATTAACACGGCTATCGTTGTGCAAGACCCCACCATGCAGCGGCGCACTATCGCGGCATTCCGGCGCGTGACAAACGACGACACCGATGCGCCGCGCTGGCTGAGTTTTCCTGGTTTTGTTCCGGTACTGCGCCACCTTAATGACGGTACACGTTTTGCCAATGTTGAAGAGGGCATCTGGACGGTGGAGCGTTATCTGTCTCTGATTGCCGGCGAGCTGCCCCGTTTGCGTGACGATGAAACAGGGTATGGACCGCGTGGTAAAGATTTTATCATTCACGTTGATATCCCACGCGATATTGAAAACGCATGGCAGGTATTGCAGGCAGATACTACGCTGCGCAGTGCGTTAGGACAGAGAGCTTTACGCTAAAAATCGCCCGTTTGCGAGGGTGAACGGGCAAGTGCGACCACCATTTCATAAATTTGATGAATTATTTATAAAAGCTGGTTATGTTGTCGCTTTACGGCTTTCATTCAGGACGCGCTATGGGCAATAAGTATTCCGGCCTGCAAATTGGTATTCACTGGTTAGTCTTTTTTCTGGTTATTGTGGCTTACGCCGCGATGGAGCTGCGCGGTTTTGCGCCGCGTAGTTATCGGCCCTGGTTTAATATGACGCACGTTTCATGTGGTATCACTATTTTGCTTTTAATGGTGGCACGCTTGTTTATTCGGCTGAAATATCCCACGCCGCCCATTGTTCCTCGTCCAAAACCGATGATGACCGGAATGGCGCATTTAGGACATCTGGTGATTTACCTGTTATTTATCGCGCTGCCTGTTATTGGTCTGGTCATGATGTATAACCGCGGTAATCCCTGGGTCGCATTTGGCATTACTATGCCCCATGCCGCCGAAGCTAACTTTGAACGCGTAGATATGCTGAAATCCTGGCACGTCACGCTGGCGAATCTGGGCTATTTTGTTATTGGACTTCATGCCATCGCTGCTTTGATGCATCACTATTTCTGGAAAGACAATACGCTGTTACGGATGATGCCGCGTAAGCGTGACTGACCGTCCTGTATGACGTTTGCTTCAGGCGGGGTTAACTGCTTAAGGCAAACAAGGCATCTATCAGAGGGGATGGCGTATTCCATACAGAAAACGCCTGCGTCTAACCAGGACCCGTGACGCAGGCGAAGGAGGACGGGTCTACATCGGAAGCGGGTATTATACTTATTTGTATGACAAATAAAATAAGCAATTACTATTCCGTAATCCAATGTTTAATCAACGGGTTAAACC
Source organism: Salmonella enterica subsp. enterica serovar Typhimurium str. LT2 (assembly GCF_000006945.2). Classification (GTDB taxonomy): domain Bacteria; phylum Pseudomonadota; class Gammaproteobacteria; order Enterobacterales; family Enterobacteriaceae; genus Salmonella; species Salmonella enterica. The sequence continues at coordinate 1,729,585 of NC_003197.2, read as the reverse complement.
CACATGATCGCGCTGCCGACCGCTCGGAAGTGCCTGTACTTACGATGAGCGTGGCGTAGTGGCGGAAAATAGCGCAACGGCGCCATGTTGCTCCAAAGTCACCTTAGCGAAATGTTCGTCCAACACGCTGCGTAACGTATCGGCTGAATCATTGGTATTACTGAATATTCCTTTCTTGTTATAAACAGCCATTAATTTCTTACCAAAAGCATTGTGAGGAACCTCTTTGCCCAGAATCGTGGCGCCAAAAAGTGTGCCGCCGGGTTTAAGCGCCATACCGGCATTTTTAATTGCCTTCGCTTTTGTTGTCATCTCACCAGGTAAGCAGTGCAGAAGATAGTACATCGAAACGGAATCGAAGCGCCCGTGCCAGTCCGCCGGGAACGTGTCGAAAACATCGTGTTGTAGTGTGGCGCGGATTTTCGTATTACCCACTCGGCTGGCGGCTATTTTCAGGCTATCCGGATTTAAATCCATCAGCGAAATGGCATGAGTCGCAGGTGCATGTTTCAGGTAATAACCTGTACCTACGCCAATATCCAGGTGAGTCTCGCCCATGTGATGCAGGAAGAAAGGAAGTAGTCGCGTATCAGTAGGACACTTCCAGGCATATTTGTTTGAGATATTGAGTACCCACCAGTCATATAAGCTAAGCGTGAATGGGTTATAGACTTTTGCGCCTGATTGTTGTGTATGCTTCATTGTTCTCTCACTAAATAATTTCGCGCTGGAATTAAAACAACGAAGCAATCGTTAGGCAAGCATTAATCAGGTGAGTGAGTAATTTAATGCGACGAATAAAGGCGATATTATGAATTAAGCGGTTATCTTAAAGAATATAGAGGATAATAATAGCTGATAAATGAATTGAACAGTCATATTATTATAAGCTGATAATTAATAATCGTTGATGTACGCGTATTAAGCCCTTTGATAATAACAATGCAATTAAATGCAGGAAGAACAATATTTATTCAAACACATAAAGCGATTATTGCACATTAATTGATATTTTAAATGTTACGCTGAGATAGCCATCTTTATTTAATATCACCTACCTGGAGGCGATATGATTGAGGTTTTTGAAGCGTTTGGCTGGACCTTACTTTTAGGCGGTCTGGCAGTGGCAGTACTGTTTATCACTGCACTGGATAGAAAACGGTAATCATTGCATTTGACGCGCCTGTTGAGTTGGTATTACAAATAATTGTACCTGAAATCTACCACTTCTGAATTTTGCGATATTTTGCCATTCTGACGGCAAGGGGTAATCCTGACTAAAGTTACCGCCGCTTACCAACCAGACACGATGGTAACTTTTTGAAAGCGTTGTCAGAGTATCAATATATGTCTGATCGGCTTGCGCATAAAACAGTGAACCAAAGCCATAGGCATTCGGTCTGCCTGATGTTCCGTGTGCGTTAGGCGGTGTATAAAGAAACGTACGATAATCTCGCTTATTATAATACACATAACTTAAATAATCGAACATTTTACTGACTACCACGGCATCATTAGGCTGGTGACGGGTATTAATATAGTTTACCAGTGGTTTAAACTCGTCTATGTGCTCAGGGTTATTATGATATGAACCATAGCCGAATAATAAGGTGAATAAGATAAACCAGAAGCCACAAACCGCTTTTTTTGCGCGGGTAAGTAATACCGCGAGCAGGGGAGGAATGCTCAGCGATGAGAAGAAGAAATAACGATCGATAAATAACGGCATCCACCAGGAAATGATGAAGACCAGCATTACAGGGATGACCAGATTACAAAATAATATCAGCTGATATCTTTCATATTCTCCGTTGCATAAAGATATTCGCCCCACAGTACCGATAAAACCTCCTACAGCCAGCCACAGAATGAACGACGGAAAACCCTGTCCGTTGTTTCCGGTAAAAAAATGCCAGTACATCGCAGGCAGGTCACGCCATGTTACGGGGGGAATCCAACCGATATCATTACCGGCTCTCAACTGCGCCAGATGAGTCAGTAAATTAAACAATACGGGCAACCAGGGGAGATAAGCGACAGCAATCGCCAGGTTAGCAAACCACCAGCCAGGAAGTTTAAGGTAGCAGGCCGTTTTATGGCTTTGGCAGGATAATATTGTTACTGCGATCCAGTGGGCAATAAGTGTAAATAGGGTGAAATAATGGGTGTAAAAGCTGAACGTCATAAGTAAAGCATACGCGACAAGATAGCGATTATGGGTGGGTGTTTTTATCCACATCATCAATGCTAACGCGGCAGCGAGCGTTAGCATTCCCATTAACGCGTACATGCGCGTTTCTTGACTGTAATGGACTGCCATCGGCATCAGGGCGGCGAACCATCCCGCCAATAAGGCTGTACGTTCATTTGCCAGCCATCGCGTAAGCGCGATAACCAGCACAACTGTCAGGATCCCAAAGAGTAGACTGAGAGAGCGTACCGCTGCAATGCTATCACCCCATAATATCATCCAGTCATGCAGTAACAGATAATAAAGCGGAGGATGCACGTCAAAAGCGGCATGGAAGAGCAGATTATCTACGCTATGTCGACTAATCAGCACGCTGGACGCTTCGTCACACCAAAGGTAGCGGTCAGTTAAAAACAGCAACCGTATAAGGACGGAGAATATGACAATGAGACAAACATGATATTTATACTTTATTTTTCTTAACCCATCGCCGGGCTGCCATATTGATAGTTGTGGTAGCGCCATAATATCCTCAATGGAGTAAGACTTAGACCAGAATGGACATCTAACGCAATAATGAAGGTTAAAATCTTAATCAACGCTAAATAAAAATAACTTTGATAATGTCAGTGGTGAATTAATCAGAATAGTGCAGTACAACTCAGTAACCCTGACCGTAATGGCGAAGCAGTCTATGCTCTAAAAACCGGGTCAAACCGACGATAAAGGTAACGCCAATAAGATACACTATGGCGGCAAAAAGGTAAGCATGGAAGAATTTAAAGCTGGTTGCAGCAACCTCCTGAATTCGCGCGAAAAACTCAGTATATTGGATAAGAAAAACGATGGTGCTGTCTTTAAGGTTATTAATCACCTGATTCGTTAAGGCTGGAATGGAAGACAGCAATACCTGAGGCAGTATAATCCACAAAAAGACCTGCCGTTTGTTCAACCCCTGAACGACTGCTGCCTCCGTTTCATACTTATTCAATGCGTTATAGGCCGTTGTCATGTACGCGGCATTATATGCGCCGACATTCAAGGTAAAACCTGTAACCGCCACGGTAAAAGAGGACAGGTGAATGCCAGATTGAGGTAAACCATAATAGATAACAAATAGAATAAGAATGAGTGGCGTACCGATAAAGAAATCCATGTACAGTCGAGTTATGGCTTTTACCACGGGGCGATGGCTCAGGCTCAGAAAGAAAATAATAATTCCCCACAAAAAACCGGTGATGGAAACAATCAGCGCAAGTTTACAGGTTTCTTTAATACCGTCCACAACAAGTGGCAGTTGTTCAGTCAGGTCATTAAAGAAGAGAGACCAGCCAGCGATCATCGTTGTGCCTCGCTAAAAAAACAGTGGATATCTGGATCCGTTTCTCGTAAGGCAAGATCGGTAAAAGCGCCTTCTGCACGAATTTTGCCATGATTAAGAAACGTTACGTTATCGCTTAGTAATCTGGCGAGGCGAATATCATGAGTGACGCATAATATAGTGACGCCATTGTCGTGAAGTTGCTTGATCAACATTCCGACTTCACGAGTCATGAGCGGATCAAGCGCAGACGTCGGCTCATCAAAAATAATGAGTTCTGGGTCGGTGACCATTGTTCGGGCCAGGGCGACGCGCTGTTGCTGGCCGCCCGATAATTGCGAAGGGTATTTCGCGCTATGCGAGGCCATATCAAGTTTTTGTAGCTCATGTAAGGCTTTCTCCCGGGCTAGTTGTCCCGGCATGCCAAACACTTTACATAGGGCAAGGGTAATATTATCCATGACGTTAAGATGGCGATACAAAGCGTAATTCTGGAAGACACAACCAACTTTTTTTCTGAACTCAAGAATAGTAAATTCTTTGTCGTAAATATTTTTCCCGTGAAAATAAATATTGCCATAATCAGGTTCTTCTAATCGAAGCAGACAGCGTAAAAGCGTCGTTTTTCCACAACCTGATGGCCCCATGACTACTTTCATGTCTCCCGATTGAATTTTCAGACTAACCGTATCAAGAACCTTTTTTCCTGAATATTCCTTACTTATCTCTTTTAGTTTCAGTAAAGCCATGAGTATCACCTCTATTTTTATGGTTCAACTGATGCGATATTTTTTCTCAAACACTCCGGCCAGAAGAGTAAATACTTTATAAATAATGAAATATAATACCCCGGCAAGAGTATAAATCTGTAACCCGTTCAGCGTGATGGCTGTCAGTGACATTGCCTGCTTCGTTATTTCAGCGATGCCTACAGTATAAGCAAAGGGCGTCGCTTTTAATACAGAAGAAAACTCATTGATAATACCGGGCACAGAAAATCGCAACATCTGTGGCAGTTCAATATTTATTATAACCTGTAATTGACGCATTCCTGCCACTTTCGCTACCGTTATTTCGAATGGCTCAACTAATTTAAGCGCCCCTCTGAACACCTCGGCAAGATAACTCCCGCTGATTAAGCCGACGCTGAGGTTCATGGCCACCAGTGGTGAAACATATATGCCAATCGATGGCAATCCAAAATAAACAAGAAAAACAGCAATAAGTATTGGAATTCCCCGAAGAATAAAGACCAGTACGTCGAGTATCTTCTGTAGTGGAAGAGGGGATAGTCGCCGTAATACGGCGACTGTAAGCCCGGTCAAAAACGCTGAGAGAAAACAGGTAAATGTTACAAGCAGCGTATTACCAATCCCTTCCAATAGGAAATAAAAGATAGCCAGCATATTACCTGATGACATAGCTTACTATTTCATCCAGCTATCGACAATGCCAGATATTTTTTGTGGCCCTTGCTCTTTAAGCCATAAGTTGAAATCATCGCGCACGGGAGAGCCTTTCTTAAAGGCAATGCCAAGCTGATCAACATTCTTGAAAACATAACGGCTTTCTATCGGCATCTTTTTCTTATTTTTGAAGGTAAAATAAACCGGCTCTTCTATAAAAGCCAGATCAAGATTGCCATTTTTTAGATCAGCCATCGTCTCATTATAGGTTGGATACAATTTTACTTTACTTAACGAGTAGTATCCTTTGGGCTCCAGATCGTTTTTGATAAGGTCGGAGTAAGCCATTCCTCGAGGGTATCCAATAGAATATTTATTTAATTCATTGAGGTTATTGAGCGTTATTTTATGATTGGCCATACTGACCAGATAAAAAGAGTTGATGTAATAAGGTTCAGAGAAATCAATAACTTTCTTACGTTTATCTGTGATTGAAATTCCCGAAAATGCTACATCTGCCTGACCACTCGCCACTGCGCCAAGCATTCCATCCCAGGCATATTCGGTGATGTTTAGCTTACAATGCCGTGACTGACAGTAAGACGAAAAAAGCTCCAGATCTATCCCCTGCAATTTGCCATCAGCACTTTTAAATAACATAGGGGGAGAGGCTGGTGATACTGCGACATTGAGTGTTCTCCCTTCAACGATGCTATCAGCAAACGCTGAAGACGACATTATTCCCAACACTATCATCGATAAGCCAAATTTTTTGGATAACATGCTATCTATTTCCTGTAGTAAGGTAATGCGTATTATAAATTAAGCATTAGGGCGTGAGCCTGACATTTGCAGGCGTAAAGTACTTAACGTTATGTATTCCATCGCTGTTAACTAATTTAATCAGGAGGTTTGACAGGAATCATCAAAGGGAATGGATTGAATATACCATAAGATATCAACTGGATATGAGTGCAGCGACACCATGAAAGGTGAAAATGTAAAGATACCATAGACATTAGTATACTGGACATAGTTTATGCTCCATTTACGCATACATATTTACATGATAAGCAGATAAATGCTTCAGTGACGGTGCCTTTCATGTCTCTAATTATCATCTTACCACTCTATCCAGGGCCAATATAAAGACTTATCTTTTCTTGTCAAATACATTTTTTGAGCTAAGTTGATTTGCGTGCTATCTATATTTGCAAGCATATAAATTATTTGTCTCATGAACAAACGACAACAAATCATGATTTCTGACGATGTTGTTATGTTTATCAAAACGTTAACTTGTTTTAATCGATGATAATCTTAATTCAGAAATATCTGAATATATACGGTTGTTGAGATAAAATTCTCAAATTAACATCGTACATCTTATGTAATAAATATAAATACGATTAATAAATCCAAAACTGAGACTGCCAACCGGATAACAAACAGCAATAAAGAGGGTTCTTCATTAAGTTATCCTGGCAACGGTTAAGGTGGTAACATTTTCGGTGGCTTTACCCATTTTAATCGTGTTCACAGCCGTTAATTACCTTATGATTACCATGGTAATTAAAAATGAATCCTTAATGACTCGTTGGCTGAGTGAAAAAAATTCTACATCACATAGGCGCATGTATCGCGTATAATGGGCTCCGATGCCCCTAATTATTGCTATGACATAATGATATGTATCTTAACCGCTTTTGTTATTTACTCCTGATCTTCGCTGCGGTCGGAAGCATTTTTACATCGCATCCCGTCGCGATGTGGTTCCTGCTCGCCAATGTGCTAACGCTGGCGATCTACGGTATAGACAAAACGGCGGCACGTAAAACCTGGCGCAGAGTGCCGGAATCCACTTTGTTGGTGTTTGGGGTTGTCGGTGGGTGGCCTGGGGCGATTGTTGGTCAACAACTCTTCCGTCATAAAACGCAAAAGCAGCCATTCAAAACATACTTTATTGTCAGTGTGATAGTGAGTATTTTAGTTACGGTGGCGATTTATCGACTCTATCCATTTTTGTCTTACTGAACATAGACTATGTATCACTTATTGACCAATCGGCAGCAAAGATAGCATCATATTTTCATGCCACCGGCACTATGATATTGAGCTGTGTTTTGCTCAAGGCGTACCGCAGCCGATGGAACTTTATTCAGTGGAATAATGATGAGCTATAAAACTTTCTAACATTATGGCAAAACAATGATGGACTTCCTGGGTTGGATGGACAAGGTCGTTGAAGACGTATTGCGGACATATATCTAGCTGAGGGTCTTTAGCCCCGGGAACATGTACATAGCCGTGGTGAGTATAAGGGTTTTCCGTATCATAACCAATATTACTGGCCGCCTCCATTATCACCTTAAATGCATCGGCAGTCTCGTAATAGCATATTTTATGCTGGGGGTATTTTTCTTTTAATTCTTCAACATTAGTTTTTAACAGGGCATTGTGAGCGATGCTTTCATCCTTAAGCTTTCTTTTTTCATCAGAATGTTTGCCATAAGGTGTTAAAGACAAATCGGGAATCCCCATGACCAGAACATTATTAACTCCACCGGAAATTATTTTTTCAATATCATCAATTTGTTGCTCAACGACCATTATTACATTATCTTTGTGTAGTGTCATATAGTCATTAGCCCCCAATAAAAATATCGCCAGGTCCTGGTGAGAAGGGGTGTAAGATGCGACTTGTCTGTCCGTATTTGATACAAAGTCACCGATGCAATTAAAGCAGGAATAGCTTGCCGATGTACTTCCCCCTTCAGCAAAATTAAGCATCTCTTTACCTAAGAAGTGTGGAGATGATAAAAACTCAGTCCAGGTAAATCCATTAGTAAACCTTCCGCCAAAGTATTGACCATAGGAGGGTAAGATATGATGTGTTTTTTCAAACATACGCCCTAAGGAGTCAGACAAGCTGTCGCCAAAAAATACCAGTCTGGTAATATCACCCAAAGAAATATTTTTGGGCTTGGGATGTGATTTATTGATTTCTTTTGCAAGACCAAAAGCTTCCGGATGACATTCAACCTCAATAGACAAAATATTTTCACCATTATCATCTTTAATAATCAACTTATCGGCGTGTTCCTGTGATTCTATAATAAACTGTTCTTTACATCCCTGAGACGCTAAGGCTCGAAGTTTGATGTAGGCTCCGCGAACCTGTACCGGTGTTAGATTCAGTTCCTGATGGTGGTAAAGATTAAAGATACATTCGAGCGCCTCTGCATGGTGGGTGGTAAAGAAATATGCTTTGATTTTCTCCCATAAACTTAATTCCGGAAGGCGTGCGCTTTCTTTTATCGCATTAAATTTTTCAGAACTGATAGATGATGTGAAATAACCCTGTCCAACACTCAATGGCATAGTGTCCTCCTTACTTTATTAAACACGCTTTAGCAAATAATTAATTAGCAAATATTAGCAAGAAAAGTAATCAGGTAAATGGTGTATATGGAATTACGCTTCTTTAACAGTTTTTCGTCGCCAATAAAATACATACAATGTTTATTGTTTTTCAACGAAGTAAATATATCATCAACAACGTGAGGTTAATGCCTGGTACATATTATCTGACTGCTATCATTATTGAGTGTGCGCCTGGCTAAGGCAAAGATCTAAAAAAGAAGCCACTCCTGATTTTAGTGTGCTGGCGTGAGTATGAGCTGGCTTGATACTCAGGAAAAACAGACAAACTTATCATCCGACTATTATTGCTAAAGTGCTAGTGTTTTATGTGACATTTTGATTTCTATTTTCATATTAAATATTTCTTAAGTGAGTTAACTATAATGAATGATGATTCAATTATTAAAAACTCTTCGATGCTTTTGGCCTATTTAGGTGGTTTGGGATGGGGAAGCGCCTATTTTTATGGCTGGGGCGTCTCCGCGTACTATGGTTTCCCGTGGTGGTATGTAGGCGTCGGCCCTGACAACATTGCCCGAAGTCTATTCCATGCGATTAGCCTGATGGCTATATTCATAATAGCGTGGGGAGTGGGTATTCTATTATTTTTTCTAGTAAAGCAAAAAGCACGTATCCACGACATTAGCTTTTTACGTCTTTTTTTGGCAGCGGTTTTGTTCTTTATTCCAATTGTTATCGAGTTTTCTCTCTTAACAGAATCGTTTTTGTGGGAGCTTTTTTTTATCATTTTACTGGTAGCTTTATGCTTATCGGTGGGGATGCGTTTTTATAGTAAATTGATGCCAGTGATTTGTTTTACGCAACTCAGTTGGGTGCGAAGGCATTGTTTCACTATAGTTATGCTTGGTTTTATTATATATTTTTTTATATTTTCTTTTTTTGTTGGGATCTATAAACCACAATTAAAGAAAGAATACGAAATGATATTGTATGATGGAGGCTGGTACTACGTCCTGGCCAGATATCATGATAGTTTTATTTTGTCGAAATCCTTTACTAAAAATAACAATAGATTTATTATTTTTAGACCAGAAGATGGGCACTCTTATGAAATTACTCTGGTAAAAGTCAGGCTTTAATAAAATGCTGGTTGGCAAGAGCGTGAAATGACGGCAGAACTTCCCATAGCAACGATTGAGGAAAGAACTGAGCGCCCATATCTGTAGGCTGTGGAATAGCAATGCCGGGAAGGACATGGCATGACACTTTATCTGACATTACCATTTGAGTGACAGGTTAGCAGATGTTTCAGGCCAAACCCAAGTTGAACTGGAGCGCTCAGAAGCCGATTACCTACATAACAAATATTGGCCGCAAGCTTATGCTGTGGGCGGAATATACGACCGCTATTATCCAGACTGGCTGTTAACTTATTTATTTTCCCATAGTAACCTATAACAGGCCTCCCTGAGGCATTGGCTAGCATCTGTGCATTGGAAAAACAGGCTCCATTTGCACTATAGCAACTTATAAATTTTATTTCCTCATGAGAGTTGCTAATATGGCGGATTGATTTTGAAAGTGATGATGACTGACTTGCACCGGAACCGTACCGATTTTCATGTTGAACAACAAAAGGAGCACCATGTTTACAAATCGAAATAGGCATGGATTATTACCTGAGATTGATTTCAAATTAACAATAATGATGACGCTTTTGGGTATTAAAAATCTTTCAAATAACGCTCATTTGATTTTTTGTCCACATTGACTAAGCCTGGAAAGACACAGGGTTGAGATATTTTCGCTACCCGTCGGCGGTGTATCGCAGTTGTGATGTTACGTTCTTACAAGACTGACATCTGCATATCATAACCTTTATTCATTACCACCTGGTGAGTAAATAAAAACTATTAAGCAAATATTTACTTCTGGGTAATGGGACTGGATTTACCGGCATTACCTCTGTGCCCCAGTCGGGCAGAACATTGCAGCTTAGAAAGAAAGCTTTGGTGTTTATTGTCTGTGGCCTGAAAAAGTTCCCATGAGCTGAATATGCTGAATGTGAACTGATTCTTGATGGTCTATGCCGGAAATCTATAAGCTATTGATTTTTATATTGTGCGTAATTTTACAATTACATAAACATAAAATTCTGATAGTATACCCCCCTATAGTATATGGAGGTCGAATGCCGCATTCACCTGAAGATAAAAAACGTATCCTTACCCGTGTTCGTCGCATACGCGGGCAGGTCGAAGCGCTGGAGCGGGCGCTTGAGTCTGGCGAACCTTGTCTGGCGATTCTGCAACAGATTGCCGCCGTGCGCGGCGCGTCTAATGGCCTGATGAGTGAAATGGTTGAAATCCATCTGAAAGATGAGCTGGTCAGCGGGGAGACTACGCCAGATCAGCGCGCGGTTCGGATGGCGGAAATCGGCCATCTTCTTCGCGCTTATCTAAAATAACAATTTCCCTCACCGTAACAGGAAGAGATATATGAAATCACGTGCAGCAGTTGCTTTTGGTCCCGGTCAGCCGTTAAAAATTGTCGAGATTGACGTTGCGCCGCCGAAAAAAGGCGAAGTTCTGGTCAAAATCACTCATACCGGCGTTTGCCATACCGATGCTTTTACCCTTTCCGGCGATGATCCGGAAGGCGTATTCCCGGCAGTCCTGGGTCACGAAGGCGGCGGCGTGGTAGTCGAGGTCGGCGAGGGGGTCACCAGCCTGAAACCCGGCGATCATGTTATTCCACTGTATACGGCGGAATGCGGCGAGTGTAAGTTCTGTAAGTCCGGTAAAACTAACCTTTGTCAGGCCGTACGCGCCACTCAGGGAAAAGGGCTGATGCCGGATGGCACTACCCGCTTTTCTTATAACGGCGAACCCGTTTATCACTATATGGGAACCAGCACGTTCAGCGAATATACCGTTTGCGCGGAAATTTCTCTGGCGAAAGTGAACCCGCAGGCGCCGCTGGATAAAGTGTGTCTGTTGGGCTGTGGCGTGACGACTGGTATTGGCGCCGTCCATAACACCGCTAAAGTGAAAGCGGGCGACACCGTTGCCGTTTTTGGTTTAGGCGGTATTGGGCTGGCGGTTATTCAGGGCGCGGTTCAGGCTAAAGCCGGGCGTATTTTAGCTGTCGACACGAATCCGGAAAAATTTACGCTGGCGGGCGAAATGGGGGCCACGGACTTTATTAATCCGAATGATTACGACAAACCGATCCAGGACGTTATTGTTGAGCTTACTGATGGCGGCGTAGATTTCAGTTTTGAATGTATCGGCAACGTTAACGTGATGCGAGCAGCGCTGGAATGTTGTCATAAAGGCTGGGGCGAAAGCATTATTATTGGCGTAGCGGGGGCAGGGCAGGAAATCAAAACCCGTCCCTTCCAGCTAGTGACCGGTCGCGTCTGGCGTGGCTCCGCCTTTGGCGGCGTGAAAGGGCGCACGCAGCTGCCAGGGATGGTCGAAGATGCGATGAACGGTAAAATCCGTTTAGATCCTTTTATTACTCACCGCCTGCCGCTGGAGCAGATTAACGATGCCTTTGAACTGATGCATCAGGGTAAATCCATCCGTACTGTTATCCACTTTGGCGATAACTGATTCATCCGCCAGCGGATTTTCCGCTGGCGCTTTTCTGAATTTTCTGGAATGAATGTTGTGAAAATGTGACGAAGGCGATGCTTTTCGCGATAAGCAAACGTCACGAAGTGCCGATGACTATCTAACGGGCGTGTTTTACGCATAAAACCTACAAGAGAGTCGACGGTCATGGGCAACACATTCTCGATGCAAGCCTCGCATAAACTGGGCTTCCTGCATCATATTCGGCTGGTTCCGCTGTTTTCCTCCATTCTCGGTGGCATCCTTCTTCTTTTTGCTTTGAGCGCCGGGCTGGCAGGCTATTTTCTGTTACAGGCCGATCGCGATCAGCGTGATGTCACGGACGAGATTCAGGTACGGATGGGATTATCCAACAGCGCTAACCACTTACGTACCGCACGTATCAATATGATCCACGCTGGCGCGGCGAGCCGGATTGCTGAAATGGATGAAATGAAAGCCAATATTGCCGCTGCGGAAACGCGGATCAAGCAGTCTCAGGACGGCTTTAACGCTTATATGTCCAGAGCGGTGAAAACACCCGCCGATGACGCGTTAGATAACGAGTTAAACGCCCGCTACACCGCCTATATCAACGGCCTGCAACCGATGCTGAAATTTGCCAAAAATGGCATGTTCGAAGCGATCATTAATCATGAAAACGAGCAGGCAAAACAACTGGATGCCGCATATAACCATGTCCTGTTGAAAGCGATTGAACTGCGCACCGAGCGGGCGAGACTACTTAGCGAGCAGGCTTACCAACGTACCCGGCTCGGTATGATGTTTATGATTGGCGCATTTACGTTGGCGCTGGTATTGACGTTAATGACCTTCATGGTGCTGCGTCGCACGGTGATACAACCCTTGCAGCAGTCTGCGTCACGTATCGAACGCATTGCGGCCGGCGATCTGACCATGGCTGACGAGCCCACAGGACGCAGTGAAATTGGTCGCCTGAGCCATCATCTTCAGCAGATGCAGCATGCGTTGCAACAAACGGTAGGGGCGGTGCGTCAGGGGGCGGAGGAAATTTATCGAGGCACCAGCGAAATTACCGCTGGTAATACGGATTTATCTTCTCGTACTGAACAGCAGGCTGCCGCCATTGAACAGACCGCGGCCAGTATGGAACAGTTGACGGCAACCGTTAAGCAGAATGCGGATAATGCGCATCACGCCAGCAAACTGGCGGAAGATGCTTCCGGTAAAGCCAGCCGCGGAGGCCAGATGGTTTCCGGGGTCGTACAAACGATGGGGAATATTTCCACCAGCTCGAAAAAAATCTCGGAAATTACCGCCGTCATTAACAGTATCGCTTTCCAGACCAACATCCTGGCGCTGAACGCGGCGGTCGAGGCGGCACGCGCCGGGGAACAAGGACGCGGTTTTGCGGTGGTCGCCAGTGAGGTTCGTACCCTCGCCAGTCGCAGCGCGCAGGCGGCAAAAGAGATTGAAGGCTTGATCGGCGCATCGGTCAGCCTGATTGAACAAGGATCTGAAGAGGTTATCGCTGCGGGGAGCACCATGAATGAGATTGTGGATGCCGTCAAACGCGTCACCGATATTATGCTCGACATCGCGGCAGCCTCTGATGAGCAAAGTCGCGGTATTGTTCAGGTCAGTCAGGCTATTTCTGAGATGGACAGGGTTACGCAACAAAACGCGTCGCTGGTCGAAGAGGCGTCCGCGGCGGCAGCTTCGCTTGAAGAACAGGCTGCCCGCTTGACGCAAGCCGTTGATGCGTTTCGTTTACATGATACTGGCGCGACGATGCGATCATCCTTCCTTTAGTAAGCGTCGCGCCAGCGGGCTATTTTAGCCGCGGGCGCGTTTATTCTCCGACAGCCGCTATCACAGCGGCATCGATTTACGGATCGCCGCAATCAGCATTTGCGCCCCGGTTGAGAGCGGGATATCAACTCGCGTAAGAATACCTATCGGCTCGCCCGCGCTCTGGGTCGGCACGGGTAATGAGACCAGCGTCGCCTGGCGAAGATCTTCTTTAACCGCGCCAGAGGGGACGAACCAGACGTAATCGTAATCTACGGTCAGTTGTCGTGATAACGATGCGGATAGCGTTTCGATACATCCGGCAGGCATTTTACACCCCTGGCTTTGCAACAGGGCTTCCGCATTCTGGCGCGGTACCGTGCCTTTTGGCGAGACGACTACCGGCCATTCCATAACCCGGCTGAGCGTGATCGTCTCCTGTAACAGGGGATGACCGGGGCGTACCACTAATTTAAGCGATTCTAAAAACAGCAGTTCGTAATTTAAACCGCCCATTAATTCCGGGTCTGACATGCGGCCAATACCCAGATCGATCTCGCCTGATTTAAGACCCGCAAGCAACATCGTATTGTTCATGGTCGCGACCTGTAACGAGGTCGATTTTTGCTGTTGATGGAACCGCCCAATAGCCGCCGGGAGTATACCCAGCGCAGCGGTGGGGAGCGCGCCAACACGCACCACATCGGCGCTAGCGTCCTCTTTGCGATTCAGCGCCTGCCCGGCGGTATTCAATGCATCTAATACTTTTACCGCATGAGTCAAAAATTGTTCGCCAGGAACCGTTAATTGCGCGCCCAGTCGCCCGCGTTCAAACAGACGGGTTCCGGTGAGTTGTTCCAGTTCGTTCAGCGTTTTAGAAAGCGCTGGCTGGCTCAGGTTAAGAGTTTCAGCCGCGCGCCCCAGAGTTCCCTGTTGCGCAACGGCGACAAATGTATGAAGGTGGCGCAACCGAATGCGCTGACTAAACAGACCATTTTTTTCCATAAGCGATGTTAAAAACAGAGCCGTGCGGGTGACAAGTAAAGTTGTTTGTTTTTGATAACCTGATAGCAAAATATTATTAACATTTTACCATTTCAAGTTACAACTGTTTTATTTTACTGATGATTCAACTGCCGTTAAGCGTGTTAAGCCGCGATCTGGTCGGGGATATGCCAGCTCATGTCAATCCGTTCTGCATAATGAATTCAGGTCGGATCACACTTTATAAATTCTTCTCCCCGGAATGGATGAGGTTTTCTACACTCCAGGTAACATTCACTGGAGGCATGACATTATGGCGAACACCATCACGGCAGATGAGATTCGGGAACACTTTTCGCAGGCAATGTCGGCAATGTACCAGCAGGAAGTTCCGCAGTACGGTACGTTACTGGAACTTGTGGCTGACGTGAATCTGGCGGTGCTGGAAAATAATCCCAAACTGCATGAGCAGTTGGCTAATGCCGATGAACTGGCGCGATTGAACGTGGAACGACATGGCGCCATTCGTGTTGGCACCGCAGAAGAACTTTCTACCTTGCGTCGGATATTCGCCATCATGGGGATGTACCCAGTAAGTTATTACGATCTCTCTCAGGCGGGCGTGCCTGTGCACTCCACGGCATTTCGTCCCATTGACGAGGCTTCGCTCTCGCGTAATCCCTTTCGCATGTTCACTTCGCTATTACGCCTGGAGCTCATTGAAAACGCGGCATTACGCCAGCGGGCGGCGGAAATCTTATCGCAGCGTGATATTTTTACATCGCGCTGCCGACAATTGCTGGATGAGTACGACGAGCAGGGCGGTTTTAGCGCTGCTCAGGCCGAAGAGTTCGTCCGTGAAACGCTGGAGACTTTTCGCTGGCATCGTCAGGCTACCGTTGATGAAGAAACGTACCGCAGCCTGCATCGTGAGCATCGTTTAATTGCCGACGTGGTCTGTTTTCCGGGATGCCACATTAACCATCTGACGCCGCGTACTCTGGATATCGACCGGGTACAGGCCATGATGCCGGAGTGCGGCATTACGCCTAAAATTCTTATCGAAGGTCCGCCTCGCCGCGAAGTGCCTATTCTGTTGCGGCAAACCAGTTTCAAAGCTCTGGAAGAGCAGGTGCTCTTCGTTGATGAAAAGCAGGGTACGCACACGGCGCGCTTCGGCGAAATTGAGCAACGTGGCGTCGCGCTGACGCCAAAAGGTCGTCGATTATATGACGAACTGTTGCACAAGGCGGGAACGGGTAAGGATAACTTCACGCATCAACTCCATTTGCGGGAGGTCTTTAACGCCTTTCCGGATAGCGAATTTCTGCTTCGCCAGCAGGGGCTTGCCTGGTTCCGCTATCGCTTAACGCCTTCCGGCGAGGCGCATCGTCAGGCGATCCATCCTGGCGACGATCCGCAGCCGCTTATTGAGCGCGGTTGGGTAATCGCGCAGCCGATTACCTATGAAGATTTTCTTCCGGTCAGCGCAGCCGGCATTTTTCAGTCGAATTTGGGAGATGAAACGCTGGCCAGAAGCCACGGCAATGCCAGCCGCGACGCCTTTGAACAGGCGCTGGGATGTGCAGTACGGGATGAATTTTCGTTATATCAGGAAGCGGAAGAACGCAGTAAACGCCGTTGCGGTCTGCTTTAAAAGCGGTAAGCTTCACAGGCTGTGAGGATACTGTAAAAGGAAGGCGTTATGTTGAATCCCTCCATCCCGTTGGTGGAGACGCGTCACGGTAAAATCGTGGGCGTCGTACAGGAAGAAATCCATATCTGGCGCGGTATACCTTATGCCGCGCCGCCAACAGGGGAGCTACGCTGGCGTGCGCCGCAGCCTGTTACGCCCTGGCACGACGTGCGCCAGGCGGATTGTTTCTCCTGCGCCAGTTGGCAGGATATTACCTGGTGTCGCGAACTCGGCGGCGGCGATCCGGGAAATTTTTCCGAAGACTGTCTCTATCTGAACGTCTGGGCTCCCGCCGTGCGTCATGAACCGTTGCCGGTCATGGTCTGGCTACACGGCGGCGGTTATACCATTGGCGCGGGGAGTTTGCCGCCCTATGACGGTCAAGCGCTGGCGAAGCGCGGCGCGATCGTGGTGACGGTCAATTATCGGCTTGGCCATCTGGGCTTTTTCGCGCATCCGGCGCTGGAAGGCGAAGAGGCGGAGTGTATTCATAATTTTGCTTTACTCGATCAAATCGCTGCGCTGCGCTGGGTGCAGGACAATATTGCCGCGTTTGGCGGCGATACGCAGAATGTGACGTTATTTGGCGAATCCGCCGGCGCCCGCAGCGTGCTGTCGTTGATGGCTTCGCCGTTGGCGAAGGGGCTTTTTCATAAAGCGATTATTCAGAGTGGTTATACGCTGCCGGATACGCCCCGCGAGGTGGCGCTAAAAAAAGGCGTTGCGCTGGCGGAACATCTTGGTTTAGCCCATGCCACTGCCGAACAGCTACGCGCTTTACCGGCAGAGACGTTTTGGCCGCTGGACGCGCCTTTTAAAATTGCGCCGACGCCGATTTCCGGCGACGTCGTGCTGCCGCATCCGATGCTGGAAACCTTCTTTGCGGCGAAACAGCATCCGATACCGGTGATGATCGGCTCGAATAGCGATGAAGCCAGCGTATTGGCCGTTTTTGGCGTCGATATTGCCGGTCAAATTCAAAAAATGCGCCGTGAGCGGCGTGTTGGCCTGGGGTTAATCCGGCTGCTTTATCCTGGAGTGAAAGGCGACGAAGCGCTAGGGCGGCAGGTCTGTCGGGATATGGTATTTACCACGTTGGGTTATGTCGTCATGCAAGCGCAGCAGCGGATCGGCGAACCGTGCTGGCGTTACTGGTTTGATTATGTCGCCGAAGCGGAGCATAACACCTACGCGAATGGTGCCTGTCATGGCAATGAAATACCGTATGTATTCG
Organism: Salmonella enterica subsp. enterica serovar Typhimurium str. LT2; assembly: GCF_000006945.2. Classification (GTDB taxonomy): domain Bacteria; phylum Pseudomonadota; class Gammaproteobacteria; order Enterobacterales; family Enterobacteriaceae; genus Salmonella; species Salmonella enterica. The sequence goes on along the minus strand of NC_003197.2, from coordinate 1,711,979 downwards.
ATACGTTAACGCGGGCTGAGCCCACATGCCATTATGTGAATGAGAATGACCTGGCCTTTGCCTCGCAGGTGGCGGATTACTGGGTGAATTTCGCTCGTCATGCCAGCCGCACGCGCGACGTGCTGCACGGCCCGGTTCGCTGGCCCGCCAGCATTCGGGGGCGAGATCGTCTGTTGCGGATTGGGCTGAACAAACTTGCCGGTTTTAAAGTGGAAAACCGCTTTATGCGTGCGCGTCTGGCGCTGTTTAAACGAGTCATGAAACATCACGTTAGTCTGGAATAAACTTTTCATAACCTGAAGAATGCTGCGTGAGGTTTACATCCGATTCGGTCGGTTCTTATCGACATAAAATATTTACGCTTTTGCACAGTTTCCAGGCGACCAACAATTGGATTATTAATGAATTTTGTCTAGAGTGAGCGGTCAGAAACGGGCACATTCTTGCTGCTGAAAAAACCAGCGCGGGACCATTCACAAGACCAGAAGGACTCATTTTCAGGTATGAATCGTAGACGATTTATTAAAGGTTCAATGGCAATGGCCGCCGTGTGCGGTTCCAGCGGTATTGCTTCCCTCTTTTCTCAGGCGGCGTTTGCCGCGGAATCCGATATTGCGGATGGTAAAATTGTCCGTTTTGATTTTGCTGGTCTGCAATCAATGGCCCAGGCGTTAGCGAAAAAGCCCTGGGGTGGCGCGCCGGGACCCTTGCCGGATACGCTCGCCAATCTGACGCCGCAGGCCTATAACAGCATTCAGTATGACGCGGCGCATTCACTCTGGAACGGTGTTGCCAACCGGCAGCTCGATATTCAGTTTTTCCACGTAGGGATGGGCTTTCGTCGTCGCGTACGCATGTTTTCCGTTGATACGACGACGCATCTTGCTCGCGAGATTCATTTTCGCCCGGAACTGTTTAAATACAACGATGCCGGCGTCGATACGACGCAACTGGAAGGGCAGAGCGATCTCGGTTTCGCCGGTTTCCGTGTCTTTAAAGCGCCGGAACTGGCGCGGCGCGATGTCGTCTCCTTCCTGGGCGCCAGTTATTTCCGGGCGGTAGATGATACTTATCAGTATGGCCTGTCGGCTCGCGGGCTGGCGATAGATACCTATACTGACGGTCAGGAAGAGTTCCCTGACTTCACCGCATTCTGGTTTGACACCGCGAAGCCGGGCGATACTACGTTTACCGTTTACGCTCTGCTGGACAGCGCCAGCGTGACGGGCGCGTATAAATTTGTGATTCATTGCGAAAAATCGCAGGTGATCATGGATGTAGAAAACCATCTCTACGCCCGTAAAGATATTAAGCAACTTGGCATTGCGCCGATGACCAGTATGTTTAGCTGTGGGAATAATGAACGCCGGGTATGCGACACCATTCATCCACAAATTCACGATTCCGATCGGCTGGCGATGTGGCGGGGTAACGGCGAGTGGATTTGCCGCCCGCTGAATAATCCGCAGAAATTGCAGTTCAATGCATATATGGACGATAACCCGAAAGGGTTCGGCCTGCTGCAACTCGATCGCGATTTCTCGCATTATCAGGATGTGATGGGGTGGTACAACAAACGTCCGAGCCTGTGGGTGGAGCCGCGCAATAAGTGGGGGAAAGGCGCGGTTAGCCTGATGGAGATCCCAACCACTGGCGAAACTCTGGATAATGTGGTCTGTTTCTGGCAGCCGGAAAAAGCGATCAAAGCCGGGGATACGCTGGCGTTCAATTATCGTTTGTACTGGAGCGCGCAGCCGCCGGTACAATCGCCGCTTGCGCGGGTCATGGCGACCCGTACAGGGATGGGCGGCTTTCCCGAAGGTTGGGCGCCGGGCGAACATTACCCGGATAAATGGGCGCGCCGTTTTGCTATTGATTTTGTCGGCGGCGATCTGAAAGCGGCCGCGCCAAAAGGCATTGAGCCGGTAATTACGCTCTCCAGCGGTGAGGCGAAGCAGATTGAGATCCTCTACGTTGAGCCTTTCGACGGTTATCGTATCCAGTTTGACTGGTATCCGACCTCGGATTCTACGGCACCGGTGGATATGCGTATGTTCCTGCGCTGCCAGGGGGAGGCTATCAGCGAAACCTGGCTGTATCAGTATTTCCCGCCCGCGCCGGATAAGCGCCGTTATGTCGACGATCGTATCATGCGTTAGTCAGTTTGCCTTCTGTACCGCCACAAAGGCGGTACAGGTTGCGGAAATAGCCCTGACATAAACTCATTCGTGAGCTGCTGTTTTTGTGACACGGCCTTTTCATCGTTCTATTTTTGCAACAGTCCTTCCTGTTTATCCCTCTCGATCCTGCGTACAGGGGACATTAAGATAGCTTCACCTTATTTAAGATATAAAGTGAATATAATGAAAAAGAGTTTTCTTGGTGCTCTCCTGTCTCTGGGTTTATTAAGTGCTGCTCATGCAGATGTATATAAATTTGATAATACGCATACCAATGCGGTATTTAATATCGATCATTTCCAGACCTCAACCAATCATGGCGGGTTTTATGCTATTAGCGGCGAACTGAAATATCAGCCGGAAAAGCAAGTCGCAGAGATGCGTGTGACGATTCCCGTAAGCGCCTTAAATACCGGGGTGGATGCGTTTGATAACCATATCCGCAGTAGCGATATTCTGGATGCGGAAAAATATCCAGAAATGGTATTTAAATCAACAAAATGGCATTTTGAAGATAATAAACCGGTTTCTATTGACGGTTTGCTAACAATGAAGGGAGTAACGAAGCCCGTCACCTTAACCACCACCAAGTTTGGCTGTTATATGAGCCCGATATTCAAGGCGCAGGTTTGCGGTGGTGATTTTGTCACGCAAATAGATCGCACCCAGTGGGGGATAGATTATCTGGTCGATATGGGGATGACGAAAGTTGTCGATATAAAAATCCAGGCAGAAGCGGTTAAGCAATAAAGGGAATAATGATGAAAACTCATCACCTCATTCGGGTAGTGGCCTCGCTGGCAATGTTGGCAACATCAGGCCTGGCTTATGCTGAAGAGTACAAAGCCAGTACGGACGAAAAAGCAATAAAAATGACGAACGTAGCCTCCCTGGAAGCGCGCGTTCAGGCCAAAATGGAGAAAGGGGCATTTGGTTATATTCGCGGTGGAGCCGAAGATGAGAATAACCTTCGCAGCAACACCGAAAGCTTTGACAAAAAATATATTATGCCGCGCGTATTACAGGGCATTGAGTTAAAAGAGATCGATTTATCAACGCAGCTACTGGGTATTCCGCTTAAAACGCCTATAATCCAGGCACCGATGGCGGCGCAGGGCCTGGCCCACGCCTCCGGAGAGTTGGCGACGGCGAAAGGCATGGCGCAGGTCGGTTCGATTTTCTCGTTGAGCACCTATGGCAACAAGACCATCGAAGAGGTGGCTAACGTTTCCGGGAAAAATCCGTTCTTCTTCCAGCTTTATATGAGTAAGAATAATCAATTTAACGAATTTATTCTTGCACAAGCGGTAAAGCATGGCGCTAAAGCGATTATTCTGACCGTAGATTCGCCTGTCGGTGGTTATCGGGAAGAAGATATTAAAAATAACTTCCAGTTCCCGTTGGGCTTTGCAAACCTGGAAATGTTCGCCAGAAAAAATGACGATGGTTCAAAAACTGGCAAAGGAGCAGGGATAAGTGAAATTTACGCGCAGGCTAAACAAGCCTTTACGCCGGAGGATATTGCCTATGTACATCGTATTTCCGGTCTGCCGGTTATCGTAAAAGGCATTCAGTCGCCGGAGGATGCTGAAATTGCTATCCAGGCCGGGGCCGCAGGAATATGGGTTTCTAACCATGGTGGCCGTCAATTAGACAGCGGGCCGTCCTCATTCGATATGCTTCCTGCGATTGCAAAAGTCGTCAACAAGCGAGTGCCTGTTATTTTTGACAGTGGAGTACGCCGTGGTTCGCACATATTCAAAGCGTTAGCCAGCGGGGCGGATATTGTGGCGGTTGGCCGGCCTGTATTATACGGTCTTAATCTTGGCGGCGCTCAGGGTGTGGCATCAGTGATTGAACAGCTAAACAAAGAGCTGACAATTAACATGATGTTGGGTGGCGCCAGAAATATTGAACAAGTGAAAACGACACGCTTGTTAACTGAAAAAGATCTGCCCCAGTAATATAAAGGTCGGGTACTATACCCGACCTTTTCCTGTATGATTTCCCTCAACAACGCTTTCGGTAGAAAATGACGCGCTCTGTTTCCTCAAATCCTAACGCCTGATGAACTTTCTGGGAAATTGTATTTTCCGGCGAGGTATCGGAGGCCATTTCCCGACACCCTTTATTCGTTCCCCATCGTTGCACCGCTGCAATCAATTGTTTCGCTACGCCGCGTTGACGGAATGAGGGGAGAACAAAAATACCTTCAAGGAAAACCACGGGCGAACTGTCACAGCCATTGACATAATCGTGGCGGATTGAGGCATCCGCAAAGCCAATCGCCACCCCGTCTGCCATCGCAATAAATGATGCCAGATGATCGGCTTGCAGAATTTCTTCGCCGTCCGCCAGATGGGCGTCATCCGGGTGACCAGGCCAGAGCTGTTTTCGCAATCCGCGCCAGTGATCCAGATGGGTTCTGTTCATTTGCCTGATGTCCATTAACGCGCTCCTGATGAGGGGTCTGACATGATGAGACGGCATCCCGCCTGCTGATAACGTCGGGCGATAGCAGACGGGAGCGCACTGTCGCTAAGAATGGTAGTAATACAGGACAGCGTCGCCACCGCATGGGGTTCTACAGTATCAAACTTTGAGTGATCGGCCATCAATATGACCTCGCGTGAGCGCTGAATAATGCGCGTTTTAACGCCCACTTCAAACATGGTAGCGTTGGTGATGCCCGTTTCAATCGACAGCGCATCGCAGGAGATAAAGGCGCGTTCAACGGCAAAGGCGTTAATCATCTCCAGCGCCAGACTCTCGCCCACCGAAAAGTAACCGGGGCGAATCAGTCCGCCGATAATGTAACTCTCTACGTGTGGGAAGCCACCCAGTTCATTAGCGATTTTGATGTCATTGCAAATGACTTTTACTTTGGCGTCGACCAGACATTTTGCCAGTTCCAGACAGGTGGAGCCGGAGTCGAGAAAAAAGCAGTCTCCATCCTTGATGAACGTGCGGGCGAGGGCGGCGATTTCGCGTTTCGCCTCGCTTTGTAACGTTCGCTTAACGTCGAAAACATATTCTTTATCTTCCGTACTGTCGTCGAAGTCAATACAACCATGGCCGCGAACCATACCGGGATAACGGCTGGCAATATAGTGAAAATCCCGGCGCACGGTTGCCTCTGCATAGCCAAAAAGCTCAATAGCTTGCTGTGTTGAGAGGTGCCTGTGTTGCCAAAGGTAATGCAACATCTGTTTGATACGGTCGGGGCGCTGTTGGCTCATCAGCATATGACTCCTTTATAGCGCGGTGAATTGTGACAACGTCACATCATAGTTCGCCGTCGTGAATAACGCCCGGCCAATCACCAGATGCTGTGCGCCTGCGGCGGCAAGCAGCCGTGCGGCGCGAAGTGTAATACCGCCGTCCGCCCAGCATTCCGCAGCAGGGAAATGCTCTCTGCCCTGGCTCACTTTTTCACACATCGCGGCGATAAATTGCTGTCCGCGTCCGTCGGGTTCGCTGGTCATGATCATCAGCGCATCCAGTTGCAATGCCAGATAACGATAAGGCAATAGCGGCGTTGCCGGGTTAAGCGCCAGTCCTGCTTTCGCCCCGATAGCGCGAATATCCGCCAGAATCTCCGGGGGGTTTTGCACGCTTTCGGCATGAATGAAAATCCAGCCGGGGCGGATAGCTGCAAGCCAGGGTAACCAGCGTTGCGGCGATGAGACCATCAGGTGAAATGAGAGCGGATGGCGAGTGTATTGTGCGACCGCCTGAATGGTTTTCATACCGAAGGTAATATTATTGATGAAACTGGTATCTTCGATATCCAGATGCAGCGAGCCGAGAGGCGCATCGTGTAAAGCGGTCAACGCCTCGGCATAGCGCAGCGGATCGGCGGAGGCCAGTGAAGGGTGCAGGATCATCGGAACCTCCATCAGCGCAATGCGGTTAATTGCGCGAAAAGCGCGGCATCATTTGGCGCATCTTGCAACATCGCGACGCTTTCCGGCGAGTCGAGCCACTGGCTGATGCGTTGAATGGTGCGAATATGTGCTTCGGCATCCGTGGCGCTGGCGCAAAGCAACAGCCAGATGGGATCGCAATCCGCATTGCCGAAAGCGACCGGCGTTGATAGCGTAGTGACGCTGATTTGATTATGGTTGGCGCCTTGCTCTGGTCTGGCATGGGGCAGCGCAATCCCCGGCGCGATAAGATAATATGGCCCCCATTTAAGGGTGTTCTCAATAATACCGTCCAGGTAGCAGGGGGCCGCCGCGCCGAACGTAATCAGCGGACGAACGGCGATATCCAGCGCGTGTCGCCAGTCGCTGGCATGGCGTTGCGCCTGAACCCACTTAACATCATTAATCATCGATCGTTGACTCCTTGCCGGTTCGGGTTACTCTGGAACCGATCCCCGGCGTGTCTTTTGGCGAAGGCGACGGAGATCGGCAGAAGAGTTATCGCTCTCTGCAGGGGATAAGCGTTTTGCTTATCCCCATTTTATTGTCGGATATGGCGTACTTTCTCCATAAACTTCGCCACGCGCGCCTGGTCGACAAAGTTGGCGAAGACGCCGTCTTTTTTAAACGTGGTTGCCGTTACGCATCCGTCGGCAATGCAGAGCTGCTCCTCGACGTTTTCCAGACACACCCCGGTATTCGCCAGCACGACCGTGTCGGGGACGGTCTCTTTTACTCGCTTCAGTATGGCGCTATCCGTGCGAGCGCCCGCCGTCAGCCCCGAGACGCACAGGGCATCGGGGTTATTGTTAAATACGGTCGATTTCGCAATTGAACAGACATCGCGGTTTCCCAGATACACCGCCGCTTCCGGAACGATGTTAAACAACGTTTTCACGTGGCCTGCGCCGATGCGATGCTGATGGCGAATGGTTTCGCCGACATTCGTATCCCAGACGCCAAAATCGCTGGCGTAAGCGCCGGTGAAAATTTCGCGGATAAATTTTGCGTCGGTCGCCATCGCCAAATCAAACGAGGCCACAGGGTCCCACAACACGTTTACCCCAAACGGTACGCGGATTTCACTCATTAACTGACCGATGATTCTTGCCATCGCGGCGGTCGTTTCCGGTCTGACTTTCGTTAAATAAGGCAGACTAAATTCGTTGGAGAACATCACCGCATCCACGCCGCCATTTTGTAGCGCCATTAAATCGTCATGGGCGCGGTCAATTACCCAGTTCATGCCTTTCCTGGTATCGAACCCGGGATCGCCCGGCAACGCCCGTAAATGGCACATGGCGATAACGGCTTTTTCTGTTCCTATTACCTCTTTTAGCCAACTCATTCTGGGTTGCTCCTTATTCCGGTAGTTCACGTTTACGTAAGACAAGTATGATGCTGGCGACAATGCCGACCACAATAACCACGCCAATCATGCCCAGCGACATCAATTCAGATATTGACCAGCCAAACATATTTCCCACCGACAGCGCGGTAATTTGCGCGTTTTCAGCGGCGAAGCTAAAGCCGCCTTTGAGCGCCATATCGGTAAAGTACGGTGCGAACTGGGTGGCGATCAGCAGAACGGTAATCATGACAATGATGCCGCTGAGCAGAGTACGAATCAGATCGCCGCGATGAATAACCGTGGCCATGCAGATAAAAAACGGCGCAACCGGTAAATCAGCCAGCGGCAGGACTTTATTGCCCGGCAGTATGCTCGCCAGAATTAACATGATGGGAATTAACAGCAGTCCAACCGCGATGGTGGTCGGGTGGCCTAACGTCACTGCGGTATCCAGACCGATAAAGACTTCGCGCCCTTTAAAGTGTTTCTGGAAGAACTTACGCGCGCCGTCGGAAATGGGCATTAATCCCTCAACGATAAGGCGAATCATGCGCGGAAACAGCACCATAATCGCCGCCACGGTAATCATTAAGGTTGCGCACCCTTTAAAGCCTTCGCCTGCGGCAAGTCCGAAGATCAGCCCGAGAACAACGCCAATGATCACCGGGTCGCCAACCATCCCATACCGTTTTTGGATCTCCTGAGCATCAATATTGCGTCCTTTCATAAACGGTATTTTTTCGTATATCGCATCCAGCAATACGAACAACGGCACGGAACTGGAGCCATACCCTTGCGGAATAGAAATCCCTTCCAGACCCACAATGTTCTGTACCCGTTTCGCCGTCCAGTCGGCCATTTTCAACGACAAGGCGGCGTGGCAAATCGCGCCCAGTACGCCATAAATCAGACTGCCGGTCATCAACTGGACGACCGTTCCGGTAATGGCGTAGTGCCAGTAGTTATAAATATCAACGTTCATGGTTTTGGTCAGACGAGTCACCAGCATACCGACGTTGAGCAGAAAGATAACGGGAATGATCATCGCGCCGATGGCCGTCGCATAGCCGACGCCGGATGCGGGCCCGGCGCCGACGTCAAACACATGCAGCGTCAGGCCAAAACGCTCAATCATCACTTTAATCGGCGGACTGAGACTGTCGATCGCCATGACGATCACCAACCCCATGCCGACAAAACCGATGCCGACCGTCACCCCGGCTTTCACTGCCTGCAGCCAGGGAATACGAAAGATTAAGCCGATGATAATCATAATGATGGGCACAAAAACGGTGCCGCCGAGAGACAGGATGTAATCAAACATAATGCCCCCTTTATTGTGTTAACAGCGCCTTGATTTCTTGTTTTAATGCGTCGTCGTTGATGCCTGTCAGCAGGGCGGCGCCGTTGAGCGTCGGGATGCCATAGTCACTGTGCGTACGCATGGACGTTACGATGAGATCCATACCGTTACAGTTCAACGGGATCTCATTCAGACAACATTGCGCCGTGGTTGCCGCAATGCCTTGCTCCGCAAGAAAGTCCTGCAGTTTTTGTGCAATCATGGTTGATGTCGACATGCCGGTACCACATGCCACAAGGATCTTTTTCATCATGGTCGTGCCTCTTGTGTAGCGCCTGTTTCAGGCTCAATGGGAAACTGTTCTGGCGACATGTTGGCCAGCGCAGTCAGTAAACGGATACAATCAGCCAGGTCGCGCAGGCTGGCGACTTCGGCTGGCGAGTGGGTATAGCGGCAGGGAATAGAAAGACTGGCGCAGGGAATACCGTCCAGTTCAACCTGAATGTAGCCGGTTTCGGTGATGACGCCTGGCGCGACTTCACGCTGTACGGGAATATTATTTTCGTGCGCGGTGGTCTCCAGCATCCGCAGCAAACGCGGCGGCGTAATCAGTCCCGCCAACGTACCGCGTCCGTGATAGTTCAGACAGGTGATGCCGACGCCGTGGTTGACCCGCACATCTGAGTAATCCTGCAGGTCAGGCGTGTCGCAGGAGGGGGTGATATCAATACCAATCGCCAGGTCGGGGCGCACGCGTCGTAAAACGGGAATAATGCCGCGAATATTGAACTCTTCCTGTACCGACGCGACCAGGAATACCGCGATATCAAGCGGTGTGGAGGCGAGGGCCTCGGCGACGCCCAGTAGCGCCGTACACCCCAGCCTGTCATCCAGCGCCTTACTGCATACCAGGTCGTTGCCCAGACAGTGCGGCGGGTTGTAAAGGGTTACTGGCGTCCCCACCTGAATACCCATTCGTTCGGCATCCGCTTTATCTTTTGCGCCGATATCAATCCAGAGTTTATCGAGCGCGGGTGGCTGGGTGCGCTCGTCACCCTTCGCGAAGTGATATGCTTTAATACCGATACAGCCCATGATATCGCCTGAACGTCCGGCAAGCGTCACAATCGAACCGGGCATAGTAATTTGCGCCGGGCCGCCTACGCGTTCAAAACGTAAAAAACCGGAGGGTTCGATCTTGCGTACCATAAAACCCACTTCATCCATATGCGCAAAAATCATCAGGCGAAGCGCGTCGGGTTTATCGCTGCCATAACGGGCGACGACATTGCCTAAGCGATCCCGCCAGACGTCTTTGGCCTGCTGTTCAAACGCGTGCTGCATAACGTTTGCAATACTGTTTTCATGTCCTGAAATCCCGTTTAGCCGCAGTAAAGAAAAAAGCGTTTCCTGCACAGAAAAGGTCATTGGCGTCTCCGTGGTGATAAAACAATCAGTCGTTGAGCGTTTTATAGGCGGAGAATGGTTGGATAAGTGTGAAATGTGTCACGCGGAAATACGCTAAATATGGCCAATAAAAAATAATGTGATGGCGATACAATAAAAACGCTCATATCACCTGCGGGTTATCGGTAAACCAGGCTATTTATGTGATCACGACCAACAACGAAGAAGGGCAACGCGATGGTGGAAATTATTCCTGTTAGCACGACGCTGGAACTGCGAGCGGCAGATGAAAGTCATGTTCCGGCGCTGCACCAACTGGTACTCAAAAACAAAGCGTGGCTACAACAGTCGCTCGACTGGCCGCAATATGTCACGTCGCAGGAGGAAACGCGTAAGCATGTGCAGGGTAATATACTGTTGCACCAGCGTGGTTACGCCAAAATGTACCTGATTTTCTGCCAGAATGAGATGGCAGGCGTACTCTCATTTAATGCCATCGAACCGATAAACAAAGCCGCCTATATCGGTTACTGGCTGGATGAGTCCTTCCAGGGACAAGGGATAATGTCGCAATCATTACAGGCGCTGATGACACATTATGCCCGGCGCGGCGATATTCGGCGCTTCGTCATTAAATGCCGCGTTGATAATCAGGCCAGTAACGCAGTCGCACGGCGCAACCATTTTACGCTGGAGGGCTGTATGAAGCAGGCGGAGTATCTTAACGGCGACTATCACGACGTTAATATGTATGCCCGCATTATTGATGCGGATTAAAGGGAACCGACTAAGGGGGTACGCGTAATACGATCCTCGCCATTGATCACTTTTGGGCCGCGCAGGTGAATAGTATTGCCGTCAAAGGCTATAACCGTCGCCCGTCCGCTAATCTCGACCTGGTGCTCAATCAGAATTTCGCCCTGTATACAGGCCTGGCCTTCAATCAGCACGCGGTCGTCCAGTAAAATCGGGCCTCCGCGTATCTCAGCATGTCCGCCTACCAGCACATGATGTTTTAACACACAGTTGCCTTCGATTAACGCATGTTCCGCTACCTGCGAGCTGTAGCGAAGGGTAGGGATAGCATCTTCCTCTGTGCCGGCGATAACCCGCGCATGGCCATAGACTTTGGCGCAGTCACAGATCCAGACATTATTGTCTTTGTTGCCTTCGATGAGCGCGAAATCAAAGACCTCCGCCCGGTGCTCAATAAAAGCGAGAGTGATAGTGGCGTCGCCATAAAGCTGTACCTGATGGACAATCCGCGAATGGTTCACGGTGGCGCGATCGTAAATTTGTAAAATCTGCGCATGTTCATGCGTTAGTCCCTGAACGGCGAGAATTTCTGACTGGTTTAACACGCGGGCATCGCCATAAATCGCACACTCTCCGCGCACGGAAGAGGACTGAATGGTGACGTTGTCACTTATCCGCGCGCCATCGCTGATATCAGAGCGATCAATCCAGACGTTATCGCCTATTCGCACGTTATTGTAGAGCGAGCACGGCTGCGTGATACGCGCGTTACCCGTAATTTCCGTGCCCGCAAAGGCCATCGCGTTTTCATCATAAATCCAGCAATCCCCCTGTTGTGACAGCACATTACCGGCATCAACCCAGCCGCCGGAGGTTCCGGCTTTAACATCGTTAAAATCCGTTACGGCAATAACTTGTCGTAATAAGACGCTTTTCTTCTCACCGTCTACCTGATAAGTAAAAGCACGAGGTTCTTCACTCAGTCGATATTTGGTCATAGGGAAATTCCGTGTGAACGATTAAGATAACCGTAGCAAAGGTACTGGCGAAACAACCAGAAATTCCATAAAATGCATTTCAAATATACTTTATAAATTAAACAAAATGCGTAATCACAAGCAGAGCGATCGCGTGCTCAATCTGCCTGCGGGCTATTTTGGCATCGTCCTTGGCACTATCGGTATGGGATTCGCCTGGCGTTATGCCAGCCAGATATGGGGAATAAGCCACTGGCCCGGCGACATCATGGTGATCCTGGCGATGATTATTTGGGCACTCTTGACCCTGGCGTTCCTTAGCCGTCTGGTGCGCTTTCCCCATAGCGTGATGGCTGAAGTGCGACATCCGGTAATGAGCAGTTTTGTCAGCCTGTTTCCCGCCACCACGATGCTGGTCGCGATCGGTTTCGTTCCCTGGTATCGCCCGTTGGCCGTTGCGCTATTCAGCGTGGGGGTCGTCATACAACTGGCGTATGCCGCCTGGCAGACGGCGGGACTTTGGCGCGGAGCGCATCCGGAAGAAGCGACAACCCCAGGACTTTATCTGCCCACGGTAGCGAATAATTTTATCAGCGCTATGGCCTGTGGAGCGCTCGGTTACAATGATGCCGGACTGGTGTTTTTAGGCGCAGGCGTCTTTTCGTGGTTAAGTCTGGAGCCGGTTATTTTGCAGCGACTGCGTAGCTGCGGCGAATTACCGGCGGTGCTGCGTACGTCGCTGGGTATCCAACTGGCGCCCGCGCTGGTCGCCTGTAGCGCCTGGCTGAGCGTCAATGGCGGGGAGGGCGACACGCTGGCGAAAATGCTATTCGGCTACGGTCTGTTACAGCTTTTATTTATGCTGCGATTAATGCCCTGGTATTTATCACAACCGTTTAATGCTTCCTTCTGGAGTTTTTCGTTCGGCGTTTCCGCGCTGGCGACCACGGGGTTACATCTTGGTCACGGTAGTGAATCAGGGCTTTTCCATATTCTGGCCGTCCCGCTGTTTATTTTCACTAACGCTATTATCGCTTTATTGCTGGTTCGTACATTTCTATTGCTGGTGCAGGGGACGTTGCTTATTCGCACTGAGCGCGCTGCACTGTTGAAAACGGAGGAAAAAAATGACCGTTCGTGACGAAAATTACTTTACTGAGAAATACGGTTTAACCCGCACGCATTCGGATGTGCTGGCGGCGGCAAAGGTTGTCGCGCCAGGCCGAACGCTGGATTTAGGATGTGGCAATGGCCGTAATAGTCTGTATCTGGCCGCGAACGGTTATGACGTTACCGCGTGGGATAAAAATCCGGCCAGTATGGCTAACCTTGAGCGTATTAAAGCGGCAGAAGGGCTGGATAATCTGCAAACCGACCTTGTCGATCTGAATACATTGACCTTTGACGGCGAATACGATTTTATTCTCTCGACGGTGGTTATGATGTTTCTTGAGGCGCAAACCATTCCCGGTTTAATTGCCAATATGCAACGCTGCACAAAACCCGGCGGGTATAATTTGATTGTTGCGGCAATGGATACGCCGGACTTTCCCTGTACGGTGGGATTCCCGTTCGCTTTTAAAGAAGGCGAATTACGCCGCTATTACGAAGGATGGGACATGCTGAAATACAACGAAGATGTCGGCGAGCTTCACCGCACGGACGAAAATGGCAACCGTATCAAACTGCGCTTTGCTACGATGCTGGCGAGAAAAACGGCCTGAGCGATGCAAGTTCTGTAAGTCTCGCTGCGTTCGGCATTTTTTTGTCGGGCGCCGCGTTCAAATTGTGCTGTCGTTACCATTTTTAGTGCATCCAGAATGATTTCGTTTTGCTATTATTTCCTTTGCATCATTGCGAAGACTAAAGGGATCGTTTCATGCGTACTCATACTTTATTTAAAGTTGCAGTGCTTACTGGCTTGCTGGCGTTATCCGGCTGTGCGTCTAAAGTCACACAGCCGGATAAGTATTCTGGATTCTTAAAAAATTATTCGGACCTGCAGGAAACTACCTCCGCCACGGGGAAACCGGTGTTGCGCTGGGTAGATCCACATTTCAATGACTCTAACTATGACAGTATTGTTTACAATCCGATAACATACTATCCCGTCCCCAAACCAACGACCCAGGTCGGGCAGCAAGTTCTTGATAAACTGCTGGCTTATACGAACACTAAAGTAAAATCAGCAATTGAACAGCGCAAACCGCTGGTCACGACGCCAGGGCCGCGCAGTTTGATTTTCCGCGGGGCGATTACGGGCGTGGATACCAGCAAAGAAGGGCTGCAATTCTATGAGGTGATCCCTGTAGCGCTGATTGTGGCGGGCACGCAAATGGCGACGGGCCACCGGACCATGGATACCCACCTCTATTTTGAAGGTGAGCTGATAGATGCCGCGACCAACAAGCCGGTCGTCAAGGTAGTACGCCAGGGTGAAGGTAAAGACCTGAGCAATTCCAGTACGCCAATGGCGTTTGAGACGTTGAAACAGGTCGTGGATGATATGGCGACGGATACCTCTATGTTTGACGTTAATAAAAAATAATTCTGCGGCGCCATCGCAAGATGGCGCAAACCCCGGCAGATTAGCGGCCACCATCAGCCAGACAACGATGGGCGGCGCGTTCTCGTTAATACTGCGTAGCCTATTCCGCCAGCGATCAACCCCCAGAATGCCGATCCGATGCCCATCAGCGTTAGCCCGCTGGCGGTGACGAGAAATGCGATAACTGCCGCGTCACGCTCACTTTCGTGAGTAAGCGCCTGATACAGGCTACCGCTAATCGTACTTAACAGTGCCAGACCAGCCAGCATTTGCACCCAGCTAACCGGCAGGGCGACCATCAGCGCGGTTATCGAACCGCCAAACCACCCGGCAAGTAAATAAAAAACGCCTGCGGCGGCGGCCGCTAACCAGCGACGCGTTGGATCGGGGTGCGCGTCCGGGCTTTGACAAATGGCGGCTGTAATGGCGGCAATGCAGATAGAATAAACGCCAAATGGCGAAAGCAGCAGCGCCAGCAACCCGGTAAAAATCATTAACGGAGAGACAGGAAGCTGATAGCCAGACGCCTTCATTGTGGCGACGCCGGGGGCGTTTTGCGATGCCATCGTCACCAGGAAGAGCGGTACCGCGACGCTCAGGCTTTGAGCGAATGAAAAGTGGGGGGGAACGAAGGTGGGCCACACCGGCGCGAAATGAATACCGCTCATCGCCACCTTACCCTGGATGAGCGCCACCGTTATTCCCATTACCATGGCAGCAATAACGGCATAGCGGGGCGCGAATACTTTAAAGAGTAGCCACGCCAATAGCATACCGCCGCACATGACAAACTCTCCGTTGAGCGTCCCGAACGCCTGCAGGCCGAAGCGTAGCAGTATTCCCGCCAGCATTGCGGCGGCAAGAGAATGGGGGATTATCCGCATCAAACGCGCAAACAATCCCGTGACGCCGCACAGCACAATCAGGGCATTGGCGACAATGAATATGCCCACGGCGTCTGGCAACGATAATCCCTGAAGCCCTGTTACCAACAGAGCGGCGCCAGGCGTTGACCAGGCGGTTAAAACCGGCGCACGATACCACAAGGTTAACGTTAGTGTGCTTATGCCCATGGCTATACCGAGGGCGGTCATCCAGCCGGCGATCTCTGCGGGTGTTGCGCCAGCGGCAAGCGCCGCCTGCCAGATAATGGCGGCGGAACTCGCATAGCCGACCAGAACGGCGACCAGACCAGATAATACAGTAGGTAACGGCAGTGATAACAGACGCATGATCGCCTCTTGTGCGTTATAACGGTCAGTCAATGTAGCATTGTGCGTTATAGCGTACAAGTGATACGCTATGGCCTTACAGGGGGGAAAATGGATAACCTGACACACTATCTGGCGACCACGTTAAGAACGTTACGCCATCAGCGAGGCTGGAGTTTATCGCGTCTGGCGGAGATCTCC
Organism: Salmonella enterica subsp. enterica serovar Typhimurium str. LT2; assembly: GCF_000006945.2. Lineage (GTDB taxonomy): Bacteria > Pseudomonadota > Gammaproteobacteria > Enterobacterales > Enterobacteriaceae > Salmonella > Salmonella enterica. Next base: position 1,696,119 of record NC_003197.2, on the reverse strand, counting down.
GGCGTCTCAAAAGCCATGTTGGGGCAGATAGAGCGTAATGAATCCAGTCCGACAGTCGCAACGCTGTGGAAAATTGCGACGGGCCTGAACGTTCCATTCTCAGTGTTTATTTCGCCGCCGCAGGCCGAATTTCCTCCGACCTTCGATCCCCAGCAGCAAGCGATGGTAATCACACCGTTGTTTCCATGGGATCCTGAACTCTGTTTTGACTATTTTTCCCTATTGCTGGCGCCTGGCACGGTCAGCGAATCAACGCCGCATAAAGCCGGCGTTATCGAACATGTGGTGGTGATTCAGGGTCGGCTGGACATGTGTACTGGTGGGGTATGGCAAACCATAGACGCCGGTAAAGGTTTGCGTTTTGCCGGCGATACGGCGCATACCTATCGCAACAGCAGTGACCAGACGGTTCATTTTCACTCGCTGATCCATTACCCACGTGATTAAGCGGGAAAACTATTTCGTTAGTTTGCGCTTCTGACTACAATAGCCGCCATTTCGCTTCTATTGGATAAGAACGACTGTATGCGCCAGCAACCTCACTATCTCGAATTGTTAAGTCCGGCCCGTGACGCCGCAATTGCTCGCGAAGCGATTTTGCATGGCGCAGATGCCGTCTACATCGGCGGACCCGGTTTTGGCGCACGTCATAACGCCAGTAACAGTCTGCGCGATATCGCCGATCTGGTTCCGTTTGCTCACCGTTACGGCGCCAGGATTTTTGTCACGCTGAATACTATTCTGCATGATGATGAGCTGGAGCCCGCGCAGCGGTTAATCACCGATTTGTACAACACCGGGGTGGATGCGCTGATTGTGCAGGATATGGGCATTCTGGAACTGGATATCCCGCCGATTGAGCTTCACGCCAGTACACAGTGTGATATTCGCAGCGTGGAAAAAGCGAAGTTTCTTGCCGATGTCGGTTTTTCACAGATTGTACTGGCGCGCGAACTTAATTTGAGTCAGATAGCGGCTATTCATCAGGCTACTGACGCCACAATTGAGTTCTTCATTCATGGCGCGCTGTGTGTCGCTTATTCTGGGCAGTGTTATATCTCTCATGCGCAAACCGGGCGCAGCGCCAATCGGGGCGACTGTTCGCAGGCCTGTCGTTTACCGTATACGTTAAAAGACGATCAGGGGCGGGTGGTCTCTTACGAAAAACATTTGCTATCGATGAAAGATAACGACCAAACGGCTAACCTCGGCGCGTTGATCGATGCAGGCGTACGTTCCTTCAAGATTGAAGGGCGCTATAAAGACATGAGCTATGTCAAAAACATCACCGCGCATTATCGTCAGATGCTGGACGCGATTATCGAGCAACGTGGCGATCTGGCGCGTGCGTCGGTTGGTCGGACCGAACACTTTTTTGTTCCCTCCACGGAGAAAACCTTCCATCGCGGCAGCACCGACTATTTTGTTAACGCGCGTAAAGGTGATATTGGCGCATTTGATTCACCAAAATTTATTGGCTTGCCGGTAGGTGAGGTGCTGAATGTGGCGAAGGATTATCTCGACGTAGAAGCTACGGAGCCGTTGGCGAATGGCGATGGTCTGAACGTGTTGATTAAGCGTGAAGTGGTAGGTTTTCGCGCCAATACGGTGGAGAAAACCGGTCATAACCGCTACCGCGTTTGGCCAAATGATATGCCTGCCGACCTGCATAAAGTCCGTCCGCATCATCCGTTGAATCGTAATCTGGATCATAACTGGCAGCAAGCGCTGACAAAAACCTCCAGTGAGCGCCGTGTGGCGGTTGATATCATGCTGGGCGGCTGGCAGGAACAGCTTATTCTGACGCTGACCAGTGAAGACGGTGTCTGCATCACGCATACGCTTGATGGGGTATTTGAGGAAGCCAACAACTCTGAAAAAGCGTTGAATAACCTAAAAGCCGGACTGGCGAAGCTGGGACAGACGCCTTACTACGCGCGTGATATGCAGGTGACATTACCGGCGGCGTTGTTCGTGCCAAATAGCCTGCTCAATCAGTTCCGTCGGGAGGCGATTGATATGCTTGACGCGGCGCGGCTGGCCCATTATCAACGAGGTCGTCGGAAACCCGTGGCGCAGCCTGCGCCGGTCTACCCGCAAACGCATCTCAGCTTTCTCGCTAATGTCTACAACCACAAAGCGCGGGAATTTTATCACCGTTACGGCGTACAATTGATTGATGCGGCCTATGAGGCGCATCAGGAGAAGGGCGAGGTACCGGTCATGATCACCAAACACTGCCTGCGTTTTGCGTTCAACCTTTGTCCAAAGCAGGCGAAAGGAAATATTAAGAGCTGGAAAGCCACGCCGATGCAGTTGGTGCATGGCGATGAGGTACTGACGCTAAAATTCGACTGCCGCCCTTGCGAAATGCATGTCATTGGCAAAATTAAAAACCACATCTTAAAAATGCCCCAGCCCGGCAGCGTTGTCGCTTCAGTGAGCCCTGAAGCGCTGATGAAAACGCTGCCGAAGCGCAGGGGCGTTTAATTAACGAAAATAGCTTTCTGGTTTGCGCGATTTCTGCCAGTTGTGGTGCTCGCGCAAGCCTTCCGCGGATTCTTCCGCTGCCGCCCGTAATTCATCGCTGTCGGCTTCGTGTCTAAGCTGGTGCCCTCCCGTCGCAAACCATACGAATGCGTGGTCTTGCTGTTTCGCCAGTAACTGGCCTGAAAACAGCGCACAGGTCAGTAAAACTACTGATAACGTTTTTGTAAGCATCATGCCACCTTCCAGTTACGTCGTGAGGCTATGATGCCAATAATTTCTTTGAGTTATTATTCCACACTTCAAATTAGCGAAAACGGTTTGTCAATAAGTGCGATAAGTTGTATGAGAAAATATACTTATACTCAGTATGTCAATTATAAAAATAACGAGCCAATTCGTTCCATAGTAAATCCATTATTCCCTGGGAGTATATATTTAAAGTTATTGTATTAGATGGTTTTGGTATTGCCAGGGGATTGTAAATCCATACTATTTATGGTGTGATCAACTCTGGTGATGAGCCTCATTTTTTGTTGTTTCAACGAGTGAAGATAAATCTTCAGAAAAAAGGCTGTTATGAACTTGTAGCGCTACATATTCAGTAAGCTCGTTTAAACATAGCAGGCCATGAGAGGAACTTTCTTCCAGCATATTCATTAGTATCTCATTCTTAAACAAACATGAATAAACAATTTGAGTAACTGAGCTTTGTGCATAATTTGGTTCAAACGCTGCATTCTTTAAGTTAGTATTCTCAATAACCTTTGCGGCTATTTTGTTTTTGATAGCGTCGTCAATAGCTGTTACACCTGCCTGGGCGATGCCCAGATTAATCCTGGAGGAGATGGCGGCTTTTCTTTCCTGTTCCTTCCAGTCACATAAATTACCCTTTTCTGCCATGGCGATAAGCGTCTCTTCTATATTTTTTAGGTCAACGGAAAATGTTATACCGCCGGATAGCGAGAGTTGTAACCGCTCAGGGAACAAGCAACATAGCGGTTCACAAACATAAGTGCTAGCTTTTATATTAATATCAGAATATCTTTTCAGGTGGGCAGACTGAGTATCAACACAGAGCACTGTTCTATTCATTATCTCATAATAGTAGTGATCCTGACGTATCATAATACATAACGGAATATCTTCGCCATCTTTAATACAGAGATTTGTATACTGACACTCAGCATCTTTATAGTGCTGAAAATGGAAATTTCCTCTGCATGACGGTGATGATAATTCATATAACTTGCAAAATAAATCAAATAAACGTTGCGCGTCAGGCGGAGAGGCAACATCACATAATTCCTTTATATATTGATCGGCAGTGGATCTTTGCGTGTCACAAAAAAAATCTTTAATCTTTTCCCATAGTAACGTAAAGAAAGAGCGTTGAGAGATAGCACTTTGAGAAAACATCTCACTCTTTAAAAATCCTCTCCCGATAGTAATTGGCATAATGTAGACCACAAGTGATTATATGATACTTCATTACTGGAATAGGTGGTATTCGAAATATTATCCCATGTTGCCCATCGGTTTGCCTATCGGTGAAACACCTGATTTTTGCTTTGTCCTGAACCGTCAACATTATTGTTCAATTGTTCAAATCGACCCGTAGCTTTAGTCATGCCCACGCCTCCTGGCCATGAAATATGTCAGATAAAACGAATGAAAGTAAAACGGTTTTCTTAATTCTCACATCATCATGTACTATGAGTAATGATTAATTACGCACTATATTATTTTTAGAGAAAGTAAATAGTTGCTCAACCGTGTAGAAATTGTCTTATAAGAAGTTAAACTAAAAGTATTATTAGGCTAACAACAATGAGATGTTTAGCGGTAGGGCAGAAGGCCAATACTGATAGTGCTTATGATATAAATATCTTACTCTTTAGTTTTTGTCTTAATTATATTTGTTGTAACGATTAGCTGACGGCTTTGTTTCCAGTTGGGCGATAAAATTATAAAAACCTGCGAGGAGGCTCAAAATGAAGAAATCAGATGGTGAAATTCACGAAAAGACAGCATCCTGGGGCATTTTGCAGTCAGAATGGCTAAGGAAATGTGGACGGCTATTATTGCTGTTACTTTACCGTTTCGTTATCGGATGGGCTTTTTTTCAGTTACTTGCCATGATCGTGGCAGGGATATTTTTGTTAGGCATCTTATTATTTCATCCCATAATATTTGTACAGACTATCGCAATTACTGAGAAGTTAAATCATGCTTCGCTTGATTTATGGCATATCCTTAAGTTATGCCTATGGCATTACGGTATCATCGCAGGGTTTATTTTTATGGCGGAGTGTACGTTAAGTAAAAGTATACGGCAGGTTCAGCGCTTGTCCAAAAAATTTGGGGCACAGGATGTTTCTTCACGCCCGTGATCCGCCGCTGCAACCTGCGGTCTTACTGAATAATGGCTATGACCAGCAGACCGAATTATCTCGGTTCGAGGGGGATTCTATGTGTTTGCACAACTGCAGTGAATCGTAATTTCAGTGCATTATCGCCGACAATCGACGTGTTCCTCACTAATTGCCTTCCTGACTATATAGTGGTCTTATCTTTGGCGAAACAATGTTATTTAGTTATGGAAGGCGACAACAACTGTACTACTGATTATCAAATGACCTTTCTGGTCAGGTAGACTCGCCTTTGTGAAAACACATCGTTATCTGTGCTCCTGAGACTCACTCCCTTGCCGCCTTTACGCAACTCGAATTATTTTGGGTATAGAACAGGAGGCGCAGTGGTCGTATAAGCAAAATATAAACTCTCCGTTTGTGATAAGGCACAGATTACAGGGGGAAAGATGTTTATTTTAACCATCTGTTTAAGCGGTGTCCGCTAATCTTTACCTGCTCAAATACATAATCACCCCTGTGACTCTCGCGAGGTGTAACATATGGTAAAATGCGTATCTTCTTTCCTCCTGTTCAGCCTGTTGTCCGTTCAGGCAATGTCAGCTGAAAACCATATTGATCTCCACCAGCCAAAAGACTTTGTCGATATTACTACGGTCGCCCCCGACGTACAGGTAGACATGCGATACTTCAGTTCCCATAACTTTATTGGTCGCCCCATTAAAGGCTATAACGCGCCTGTTTGCCTGTTAACACGACCAGCCGCGAACGCAGTGAAGCAGGTCGCCGATCGTTTACGCCCCTTCGGACTTACCTTAAAAATATATGATTGCTACCGTCCGCAAAGCGCAGTGAACGACTTTATCGCGTGGGCCAAAGATCCTTCTCAAAACCAAATGAAAAACGAATTTTATCCGCAGGTAGAGAAAAATCGTCTGTTTGAGGAAGGTTATCTTGCCGCCAGATCCGGCCACAGTCGGGGAAGTACGCTTGATCTAACGATTGTTCCACTTGACAGTAAAATACCAATATACGATCCCGGACGACCACTGGTGAATTGTACTGCGTCCGCGGCGCAACGCTCGCCAGATAATAGTCTGGATTTTGGTACCGGCTTTGACTGTTTTAGTCCGTTATCCCATCCCGATAATGTCATACTTACCGCTCAGCAACGCGCAAATAGGTTGTTATTACAAACATTGATGCGTGATGCGGGTTTTACGCCACTGGATACTGAATGGTGGCACTTCTCTCTTACTCATGAACCATACCCGAACACTTGGTTTGACTTTCCCGTTAAGCAGAGACCCTGAAACGGCGTTTTGTTGCGAAATCTAATCATTACGCCTGTTGGAAAGCACCATAACAGTTAGCAAATCATTGTTAATTTTAACAACTGATATACACTGCGGTTGCCACCTGCAAGCAGCGCTCAATGAGATCGAATAATGAAAAAATATCAACGTCTGGCGGAGCAAATTAGAGAACAAATCGCCTCTGGCGTTTGGCAACCCGGCGATCGATTACCCTCGCTGAGGGAGCAGGTCGCCAGTAGCGGCATGAGTTTTATGACTGTCGGTCATGCGTACCAGTTGCTGGAAAGTCAGGGACGGATTATCGCCCGTCCGCAATCTGGTTATTATGTCGCGCCGCATCCGGTTTGTCGGTCAGTCGCGACGGCAGCGCACGTTATTCGGGATGAAGCCGTAGATATCAATACCTATATTTTTGAGATGCTGCAGGCGAGCCGTGATACCTCTGTGGTGCCCTTTGCCTCAGCGTTTCCCGATCCGCGTCTGTTTCCCTTGCCGCAATTGAACCGCTCTCTGGCGCAGGTCAGCAAAACCGCGACGGCAATGAGCGTCATCGAAAACTTGCCGCCAGGTAATGCAGAATTGCGCTATGCGATAGCACGCCGTTACGCGCAGCAGGGGATTACCGTTTCTCCTGACGAGATTGTCATTACCGCCGGCGCGCTGGAAGCGTTGAATCTTAGTTTACAGGCGGTGACGGCGCCGGGAGACTGGGTGGTGGTGGAGAACCCCTGTTTCTACGGTGCGCTACAGGCCCTGGAGCGATTGCGCCTGAAAGCGTTGTCGATACCTACCGATGTTAAAGAAGGTATCGATCTTATGGCGCTGGAACAGGCGTTACAGGAATATCCGGTGAAAGCGTGCTGGTTAATGACCAACAGCCAGAATCCGTTAGGGTTCACGCTGAGTGCTGAGAAAAAAGCGCGGCTGGTTGCGTTACTCACGCACCATAACGTGACGCTAATTGAAGACGATGTTTATAGCGAACTCTACTTTGGCCGCGAGAAACCTCTGCCTGCCAAAGCATGGGATCGCGACGATACCGTGTTGCATTGTTCGTCTTTTTCCAAATGTCTGGTTCCCGGTTTTCGCATTGGCTGGGTTGCGGGAGGAAGCCATGCCAGACAAATTCAGCGTTTGCAGTTAATGAGCACATTATCCACCAGTTCCCCCATGCAATTGGCGTTAGTGGATTATCTCTCGACACGTCGATATGACGCGCATCTGCGACGATTGCGAAGGCAGCTTGCCGAACGTAAACAGCAAGCCTGGCAAACCCTTTTGCGCCATCTCCCGGCGGAAGTAAAAATTCACCATAACGATAGCGGTTATTTTCTTTGGCTGGAGCTACCTGAGCAGCTTGATGCCGGTGAACTTAGCGCCAAAGCGCTTGAACACCTTATCAGTATCGCGCCGGGGAAAATGTTTTCAACGTCCGGCGCCTGGACGCGTTTCTTTCGTTTTAACACCGCATGGCATTGGGGAGAACGGGAAGAACAGGCCGTAAAACAGCTTGGCAGCCTGATTCGCGAGATGCTGAGCGCTAAAAGCCTTGTGTGAGGTGGAATGCGTGTCAGCTCACAACCTGACTAAATTTCCCGAGTGTGCCGGGTGAGCATCTGGCGCGCCGTCTATTTTTAGGAAAGCGGCGGCCCGTTCGCCGGAAATCGATTAATGACGATATGGGAAAATGCTATGCAATATCAATTACTGATTAATGGCGTGCTGGTGGACGGCGAGGGAGAAAGGCAGTCTGTTTATAACCCGGCGACAGGCGAGGTCATACTTGAGATTGCGGAAGCGTCGCCCGCGCAGGTTGACGCCGCAGTGCAGGCCGCCGATAACGCGTTTGCCGAATGGGGGCAGACCACACCCAAAGCACGGGCGGAATGTCTGTTAAAACTGGCGGACAGCATCGAGCAAAACGCCCTTGAGTTCGCCCGGCTTGAATCGCAAAACTGCGGTAAGCCTTTGCACTGCGTAATTAATGATGAAATTCCGGCAATCGTGGATGTCTTTCGCTTTTTTGCCGGCGCGGCCCGTTGTTTGAGTGGGCTGGCGGCGGGCGAATATCTGGAAGGACATACGTCGATGATCCGCCGGGATCCGATTGGCGTGGTTGCCTCTATCGCGCCGTGGAATTATCCGCTCATGATGGCGGCCTGGAAGCTGGCGCCAGCGCTGGCGGCAGGTAACTGCGTGGTGATTAAGCCTTCTGAAATCACGCCGCTGACGGCGCTTAAACTTGCCGTGCTGGCGAAGGATATCTTTCCGCCGGGGGTGCTCAATGTCCTGTTCGGACGAGGGCAAACTGTTGGCGATGTATTGACCGGCCATGAAAAAGTACGCATGGTCTCTTTAACCGGTTCTATCGCGACCGGGGAGCATATTCTGCGCCATACTGCGCCAGCGATAAAACGTACGCATATGGAACTCGGTGGTAAAGCCCCGGTGATTGTTTTTGATGACGCCGATCTGGATGCGGTGGCGCAGGGCGTCCGGACTTTTGGTTTCTATAATGCCGGACAGGATTGTACTGCGGCGTGCCGTATATACGCGCAGCGCGGTATCTATGATGCGCTGGTCGAAAAGCTAGGGAACGCAGTGAGCAGCCTGAAAATGGGCGCGCCGGAGGATGAGTCGACAGAGCTGGGGCCGTTAAGTTCGCTGGCGCACCTGAAGCGCGTCACAGCGGCTGTAGAGGAGGCGAAGGCCCTCAGCCATATCCGTGTGATTACTGGCGGAAGTCAAACGGAAGGTAAAGGTTACTATTTCGCTCCGACGTTGCTGGCAGACGCAAAACAGGAAGATGCCATCGTGCAACGCGAGGTCTTCGGCCCGGTGGTCAGTATAACCGTCTTTGATGATGAAGATCAGGTTCTGAGGTGGGCCAACGATTCTCGCTATGGTCTGGCATCCTCCGTCTGGACTCAGGACGTCGGGCGGGCGCACCGGCTTAGCGCCAGATTGCAGTATGGCTGTACCTGGATTAATACCCATTTCATGTTGGTTAGCGAAATGCCGCATGGAGGGCAAAAACAGTCGGGATACGGCAAAGATATGTCATTGTATGGTCTGGAAGACTACACCCTTGTCCGCCACATCATGGTTAAGCATTAAGGATCATTTACTGTTCAGAAAAATCGTGAAAAAATAGGCGGGTGTCGGCGGAGAGGGGGACCTCCCCGCCAACATGCGCAGCAAGTACTCAAAGGTTGAACACCTCAAGCAAACCAGCCGAATCTCAACGAGATCAGACCCAAAAGTCCTGCAGCAGCAAAGACATTAATCAGCACGACGGTTTTACTGGAAACATTCATTTTCGCCACCTTTCATCATAACCCCTATGGGTATAGTACGGGTTGGCGAGATCCGCAATAATACCTAAACAGGATATTCTGTGAGCGGAGCCGTGCATTGAGAACGTTTTGCTGTTAAGGCTGATAAACCTTGATGTGCGTCAAATAAAAAGAGCATATTGCGCGCGTTTTTTCCTCTGGTTGGCGTGGATGCCTGATATGACCCTCTTTCAAAAGATATTAATTTTTTACGCCGTCATGGCGGTGATATCATCCCTGATCACCTGGTTTTTGACTCATGACAAAAAACGAATTCGTTTCCTGAGCGCCTTTTTGGTTGGCGCGACATGGCCGATAAGTTTCCCCGTCGCATTGCTGTTTTCGCTTTTCTGACCTCAAGCCCGATACAGGTTACCGGGCATGGTTTTTCCGCCAGGTCAGGCTATCAGGGCAATTAATTGCGCTCTGTCTACGTCGGTAACGTCCTGCGGATGCCGATATCCTGCGTTCTCATTGGCCAGGGTATACAGCGCAACAAGCCAGTCATAGACATAGCGGCTGGCGGCATGAACGGGCTGTTCGTCAAGCTTTGTTAGACGCAACATTGTCGAACGCGGTGTTGCGGCGAAAATGGCTGCGCCTTTCTGAACGCGGCTGGCCGGGCGTTGGGCCTCCTCGATATTGGCGTAGCCGAGCCAGGCGATGAAGTTACCAATGATGGCATGAAGCTGCGCGCCGCTCACCTCCTCGCGCTGCATGGTTTTCTGTAACTGCTGAGGTAAACCGAGGCGATAGCTGGCGGTAATTAAAATCTCCGCCACGGCGTTGAGCATCTGCGGTTCCAGTCCCAGACGCTGCGCATTATCCCGGCAGTGGGCCCACTGGCGCAGATGATTGATCCACATTTTGTGCGCCTGGTAGCCTGTTTCGTGACCTTCTGACGCTGAAGCGCGCGTTGGTTCGTCGGCAAAGAGATCGATCGCGTCATTAAATAAACCGCAGACCTGTTCTTCTCGTGACTGTCGGGTGCTCAGCAACGCTTCGAAGTTCTGTACCGGCGGTAACAGCCCGGCCAGCAGGTCGCCATGTCTGGCGGCCTGGGCCTGAAGACGCCGGATCACGGTTTCAACCGGTAGCCGCGCGTCATCAAACATCGGTAACAGATCGCGCACGCGGCCTCGCAGTTGTTCGCGTAACGCCTGTAAGCGCGCCTGTCGCTGTGGTGCCGATGTCGCCTGCGATAACCATTCCACCAAACGCTGCATACTGTGTTTATCCAGCGCCTGCAACGTTCCCCAATGCACGCCAGGTTTACCCATCAACTGCTGGACGGCTTCATCCAGATTTTGCTGGGTGGCAAAACGGGCATCCTGTGGAGTAATAGCCCAGACGACGCCGGGTAACGCTGATTCATGCTGCGGCTGCGTGGCGTTAACCCACTCCAGTAAGTGATGGGCGGCAGTGGACGTTTGCGAGCGAGATGCCAGAGCATTGCAAATCACCAGAACATCGGGCTGTACCTGTTGGCGGTAATGGGCCAGCATCCAACCTAATTTCGCCCGCCATAACGGATGAGGATGACTGTCTGGCGCGACCGGAATATCCAGTAAATCTACGTTATCCAGTACGTTGTTTTCAACGCTTAGCACCAGTTCGCGGGTAAGCAGCGCCAGAGAATCAAGCGAAAGGCTGACCGCATTGAGCAGTCGGCCTTCCTTAACCGGATGCACCACCACATCGCTTTGCGTATCGTTGGCGGTTAGCGCCATTTGCGTCAGGAAGTTTTCCGCCGGTAAGCCAAAATGATCGACCAGCAGGCTGAGCGGCGCCGCCAGTTCCCCGGCATGGCCGGTTTGTTGCAACATATGCGCCAGCGCCAGCCATTGCTGGGTGATCTCCGGTTGCTCTCCCCACAGTAATGCCCAGGCGTGCGCCCGTGTCGTGAGATCCAGCGCAGGCAAGAGCGAGGCAAAGTGTTGCCATGTCGCATCATCAATATGTTGTCTGGCGGACGGCAGGCAAGAGCGCCAGAAACTCGCGATGGTCGCTACCTCTTCAGCGGTAACGCCGGGGACGGGCTGCGGTTGGCGAAGCGATTGCCATTTCTCCAGGCGTGATGTGATAATGGATTTTTCGACCTGGCGACAAACGGGGGACGAGCTGGTCCAGGCAATAAAGATCTGCACCAGTTCGGCTTCACTGATCAAGCGCAGGCGCAACGGCCAGCCGCTCTCGTTTGAAAAAATGTCGCGCGTAAAGCGAATAGCCATATTCGCTGGCGCATGACCCGGATTGATGTGGCTGAAATAATCATAGTCACGGTCCGGCGTGATAATTTCCAGCTTGCCATTCTCGTTACCGCATAGCGTCGTTAACAGATGCGCTTTTGCGGATTGCGCATACCCGTACAGACCAACGCAGCCATGTGATGCGCAGGCGGCGTTGAGCGCTGACTCATCCGCCGCGGCAAGCGTAAGTTGCGCCAGCAGAGCGTCGGCTTCGTCATCCAGTCGCGTTGCGTAACGGCGCGTGTTGTTAACCCACTCGATAACAGCCTGGGTGGTGTTTAACGGTTTTGTCATTTCAGGTATACACTCCCACTATCTATCCAGTAGTGGCTGCCGCTGTGGCGACGGTCAGCCAGCGTATTCAATTTTAATGTCAGCGCATCGGCGGCGACCGGCGTCCCGTCCTGGAGCCAGGCATCACTTAATATGAACGATTCCGGGGCGCTATCTTTGCTACTGCCGCGTAATTTCAGTCGCACATTCAGTACGCCGTCGCCAGCGATGGTTTTCGCCAGTTCGGCGGAATTAATGCTCAGGCAATAAAGTGGTGTTGCTGGCCAGCGACTGTTCGCCAGTTGACGAAAGCCCAACGTCACGTTACCGCGTAGCGGAAAATGCAAGCGAGCGTCCAGCGTTGCGCCGGGTTTATCCAAATCGATTTCGTGATACCAGATGTTTTCATCGCGAAGGGTATTAACGGTATTATCCAGTACGCCGAGATAACGTACAGTCGAATACGCGCCGATATCAGCCGCTTTAAAATTGAAACGCGGCAGACGTAAGTCCAGCGCCAGGCTGCATAACATCGCGCCCACCGCGGCAGTGGATTTTGGATTACCGATACGCCCTTGTTGACTGAAGGGATACCATTCATGTACCTGATACTTATCCATCCACACAATGCGATTAACCGGCACCGGTTGTAAGTGCCGGATGAGCGCCTGTACGCCGGGTAAACAGGTCGGTCTCCCCGTCACCAGCAAGATATCGCAGTGATAGTGGGATATCGCTTCGCAGACCGCATGAAGCGGCGTTGTCAGCGTAAACTGACCGGCCAGCAGAGACTCCTGAAGCTGGCTAAACTGGATTTGCAACGGCACATTGAATATATCAAATGTCGGCGAACCAGACGGTAAGGCATGATCGATCGCCTGCTGGATATAGTTCATCACGTTGCTCGTTGGGCGGCGGATCAGCAGATCGCCAAATGTCGCATGTAAACCGGCAAACGGATCGTTAATGTCGCTTTGCTCCCAGGCGGAAAGTACCGCATGGCCCAGCGGCATAAATAATTGCAGCGCCGTTTGCTGGCGCAAAATGGCCTGAGTATCAATTCGTCCCGAATCGCCAAATAAGGTCGCCAGCAGGGCGGCGGCATCCGTAACGCCTGCCCGTTGCAACGCCGTTTGCAGGGAAGGGAGTACGCAACGCTGAATGATATCTAATAGCAGATCGTCCCCGGCGACTTTAAAACCTTCGCGAAACAGGAGATGAGGCGTAATTTTTACATTGGCCCCCACGCCGTCATCTAACTGATAGTGAACGATCGCCATATCCGTCGTGCCGCCGCCGATATCAATCGATGCCACGCGCAACGCGCGCCCGGGGACGACGCCGGGTTCAGGCTGGCGATCCGGTCTGGCCAGCGCATTAAAAAAGGATTCGGTACGCCCGGCGTAATGCGAAATGGCTTCGTTATAAAGCCATACCAGTTGGCCGCAACTTGCTTCGTCCCATTCCATCTGTATTTCTGGTACCGGCACCACGCTTTTTTCACGCTGCTTAGGCGTGGTGAAATCCTCATCCTGCGGATGCCAGCCCATGGCTTTCCAGACCAGCGCCAGCGCTTCAAACATTCGCTGGCGGAAAATTTCTCGCTCCTGTTTCGGCATGGCGGAAGGCAGCGTTAAAATCAGGGTGCGTAGCTGGCGCGGCGAGGCGGGAAAGCCGAGCCGCAGCCGGGTGGCGACGCTGTTAATTTGCCCCAGCGCCTGAGCCAGAATTTCGCACAACATATGCGTCATCAAGGTGCTACGGCTGTATTGCGGCGAAAAAACCGGTAGCCTTTCTTCATACGGCAGGCGGAATAACGGCTGTCCGTCATCGTTCATCAGATTCATCAGCGGAAACGCGGTGGCAAGCGGTTCGCGCTGCGTTTTACCGTGGATCTGGCTAAAACGCCAGTCCTGCAAGGCGGGGGTTTCATCCCACAGGTAGCGACGTGGGCTGGAGATACCGCTGCTGCCTTCGGTGCCCACACGCTGCATAGCAAGGGCGCGAGCCTCGTCGCCCACACGCACAATGGAAGGCCAGACAAAGGCGTCGTCTCGTCCGCTTTCGACAGAAAAGTGTTGCTTGCCAAAGCGTGCTTCCGAGAATTCTACCCGGCTGGTAAATAAAGGATCGTTCAGATACTGCGGCTCGCTTAAAGAACGCACCTGAAGCTCTGCCGTCTGGCGTAACCCGTCATTCGCATCGCCATGATCCTCGATCAAGACGCCGCAGGTATGCGTATTGCCGACATCCAGAATCAGATCGACCGGGATTGCGGGCGTGCTTAACGTATGTGTCACAAACTTCACTTCCGGCACCGTAAGCTGTTCGCCTAACAGCGTCAGTAAATTCAACCAGTGCGCCTGATACTCAAAACTACGCAGCGCTTGCTGAATGGCCTGTTCCGAACGGTTTTCCACCTGTGAGGCATACTGAAGAAACGACTCGCGCAGCCAGCCGTCAATCCATGTCTGGTCAAGAAAATCGGCAACTTCTTCATCGCGCCAGGCGAGCGCAAAACGTGTGCCATTGAGCAGATCGTTTTCGCAAGGCGCCAACGCCGCAGGCATATTTTTTGCCAGCTGACTGTCGAAGGCGAGGGTGATGCGGTGTGTGTTTCCGGCGCTATCTGGCTCGCTGAGTTTACGTACCTGAATGCGCGCCCAGTTATCCGGCCCGTCAATAAAGGTACGCGGCGGATTAAAACGCAGGAACGGCAGGGGGAGCCAGATTCCGTCGAGTACATCCAGAGAATAGTGCAGCGTCTGAGTGCTTTCCGGTTTCACGACTTCGGGTTGGCCGCCAGCACGTCCTGGCAACGTGTAGCGCCCGCTGGTCAGATCAAAATCGAGGCGCAGTAGCGGGCCGTTTGCCGTTTTGCGCACAAAACGTCCGTAGTGGGCCGACTCTTGCGGCGTTAAGCCAAAATCAAGAAACTGGACGCCGCTGTTTGCAATGAGCGTGACGCTCTGTTTGTAATCACACAGATTGACCAACATAAAATCAGGCACCTATCTTTTTAAACGTCAACGGAATTGCCGCGTGGTCGCCATAACGGGCGGTACAGGTTGCGACGTCATTGACGCCTGCTTTACAGGTAATTTCCGGCATCGGATAACGTGAACCGTCGGTGCAGCGCGCATTGCCGCGACTTTTAATCATCAGCTCGCCCGTTTGATGCAGACCAGAGAAAATTTCCGCCCGACAAACCACGTTATCGCCATGTACTACGCGCGCGATGCCTTTGTTATTTTGGATCTGATAACGCAGAGAGGGCGGCTTGCCGGTAATCGGATCTTTGACATCCACACTGATGCGCCAGCTACCGTTTAAAAAGCGCGTGGTTCCAAGCTTCATCTGCGTATTGTCCATCACCAGCGCGTCTTTGGGGATAGCGGCAATGATAACAGGCGCTTCCGGCAACGGCGCCGCTTTGGGGGCGGGCGTCACCTCAGCGCGATGCAGCGGCAAATGCGCGGTGAGTTCAGGCAAGGGGGTAACGTCAGTTTTCGCGGTAGCGACAGGCGCGGCGCGAACAGGAGAGGCCCCGTCAACGGATGAAGATGGCCAGAAAAAAGGCGTGGCGACGGCGGCGATAACCACGGCAGCGACAGGTAAGCTCCACAGCGGTAGACGACGAGCTCTTTTCGCCTCAGCAACCGGGATAGGTGCGGCAGGCTTCGGCTCGCTAACGATAACGGGCGGCGCAGCAGGTTCCTCCGGCATTTTCGGCGGCTCAATGACAGACGTTAACAAAGGTTCATCCGCCTGACTAAATGCCGCCTCTACCAGCGGCTTTTCTTCGGGCTCCGGCTCGACCAGAGGGATGTCGGGGATTGCCTCGGTTACCCGCAGGCAGTCCAGCACATCATCGCGTGTATTTTCGTTGAGATTAACGAATCCCCAGAAGGTGATAACCGGTTTGCCGTTAACCAGGAAAACATGATTTTCACCGGGAAATTGCGTCGCTTTCTCAAGTAGCGAACCAAATAGCTGGAGCGCTGTTTTACCGGATTGCAGACTTTTGCGACTGAGTGCAGCCGCGCTTTCAAAAGTGCTGGCTAAATAACGTAAAGCCCGAGAACGTGTCTCTTCGTCAGCCGCTTTCCACGCTATCGCCTGACCTTCAATCGGCGAATACCAGTCAACCCGATCGCCATTATCGTTAAGTTGCGGAATCGCCAGACAGTCAACCATCGCCTGCTGTTTACGCAGACGAAGCGTTTCGCGAATTTGCAATGCTGATTCAAATACGGCCTGACCGCCGCCGCCCACGGCCTGATAATCATCCAGATTGCCGCTGCGCAAGAGAGATTTTGCCACGTTGTTATCCCTTAGACTTCTTCACGCGTCTACTTTACGGGGTCTATACGCAAGCAAACGGCGGAAGAAAGGCAAAAAGGCGCGAATTCTCGGTCTATTAAGCCCCGTGTTTCCACTTGACGTAAGTTAAATCAGGGTGGCGGCGGCGAATTACCGCATCGGGCGACAATAACGCGTATAATAGGCGAATCATGCTGTTACAGAATAAAGAGTAGGAGAGCTTATGTCGCACCTGGAGGAAGTGAGCGCCCGCGTGGATGCCGCCATCGCGGAGAGCGTAATTGCCCATATGAATGAATTGCTGATTGCCTTGAGCGATGACGCTGAATTACGTCGCGAAGATCGTTATGTGCAGCAGCAGCGTTTACGCACGGCTATCGCGCATCACGGCAGGCAATATCAAGAAGATCGGGACGCGCGCCGCGAGCAGCTCACCAAAGGCGGCACGATCCTGTAACCCATTAAAACTGGCGCTTCGCAATCAGCCATGCGCCAATGACCAGCAACAGCGCGCCAAACGCCGGCCCGACCATTGCGCGTAACGTGACGCCGTGGCTACGCGCGATATCCAGCGCCAGTCCGCCGATTAACTGGCTGGCGACCAGTACCGCGATAGTCGTCGCGGCGCCAACGTTCTGATACCCGCTAATGCTGGCAAATACAAAAAATGACCCCAGCAGACCGGGGATCAATGTCCACCAGCGAACGCTGGCGACCAGCTCGCCGAAGCCCGTAGCGCCTTGCTTAAACCACAATATCGTCACAAATAAAACGATCCCTACCAGCGAGTTCAACAGCATAGCGATCAGAATCGTCGATGATGTCTGCGTAATACGCACCATAATACTGTTTTGTACCACCAGCCCGACACCGGCGGCGATCAAAAAGATGAGCGTCAGCGACTGGTTCATCAGCAGGCGTCCGGCGCGGCGTGTTCATCAAGCTGGAGCTGCATAAACGTAAGATCTAACCAACGGCCAAATTTTACGCCGACCTGCGGCATTTGCGCGGTGACGGTAAATCCCAGCGAATGATGTAGGCGTATCGAGGCGGCATTCTGTGACTCAATACCGGCCACCATCACATGCTTGCCGCAGCGTCGGGCTTCGTCGATCAGTCTGCTGAGCAGCTTTCGCCCCAGTCCTTTCCCCTGGTGCGCCGGATGAACATAAACCGAGTGCTCGACGGTATAGCGAAAACCGTCGAAACTGCGCCAATCGCCAAATGATGCATAGCCAGTCACCACGCCATTTTCTTCGCTTACCAGCACCGGATAGCCCAGTAATTGACGGGCCTCATACCAGGCAAGGCGATTATCCGTATCGACCGTCCGATCATTCCAGATGGCCGCAGTATGTAATACCGCATGGTTATAGATTTCGGTAATCGCGGCGCAGTCTGCTTTATCGGCAAAGCGAATCGTCATAGGGAACCCCAGGGAATGTTTACGATAGTGTTAGAAATACTATTGAAGGCGGCATAAATCAACGAATTAGCGCAAGAATTCATATTTAGCGAGAAGGGGGAGAAAGTCGTTCATAAAAGCGCACAGCCTGATATCTGAGAGTGTTTAACTCCCTCAGAAAGCTAATGTTCGACTATTATTGATGGATTATGCCAGGCATGAGGAGAATAGAATGAAGCAACAGACCAACCGAAATCGTCGTTGGGTTTTGGCCTCGCGTCCCCACGGCGCGCCGCAGATGGATAACTTCCGCCTCGAAGAAGATGACGTCGCGACGCCCGGTGAAGGGCAGGTGCTATTGCGTACCGTTTTTTTATCACTCGACCCTTATATGCGTGGCCGCATGAGCGATGAACCCTCTTATGCGCCGCCTGTTGAACCTGGCTGCGTTATGGTTGGCGGTACGGTCAGTCGCGTTGTCGCGTCGAATCATCCTGATTACCGACCAGACGAATGGGTGTTGAGTTACAATGGTTGGCAGGATTATGACATTTCAGATGGCGAAGGGTTGGTAAAGCTGGGTGATAATCCGCAACATCCTTCCTGGTCATTGGGTATTTTAGGAATGCCGGGGTTTACCGCCTATATGGGGTTACTGGATATCGGCCAGCCGAAAGAGGGCGAAACGCTGGTTGTCGCCGCCGCCACCGGCCCCGTAGGCGCAACGGTTGGGCAAATTGGCAAGCTGAAGGGCTGCCGGGTCGTGGGTATTGCTGGCGGCGCGGAAAAATGCCGTCATGCGACAGACGTTTTGGGATTTGATCTGTGCCTTGATCATCACGCTGATAATTTCCCACAACAGCTTGCGCAGGCCTGCCCGCAGGGTATCGATATCTATTATGAGAATGTCGGTGGTAAAGTCTTTGACGCCGTCTTACCGCTACTGAATACGTCGGCGCGGATTCCGCTCTGCGGTCTGGTCAGCGGCTACAATGCGACAGCGTTGCCGGACGGTCCAGACAGACTGCCTCTGCTGATGGCGACATTACTTAAAAAGCGTATTCGTCTGCAAGGTTTTATCATCAACCAGGACTATGGTCACCGGATACATGAGTTTCAGCAAGAAATGGGGCGTTGGATCAAAGAAGGGAAAATACATTATCGGGAACAGATTACTGATGGGCTGGAAAATGCGCCAGAAGCGTTTATGGGGCTGCTGGCGGGGAAGAACTTTGGCAAAGTCGTGATACGTTTAGCGGACGATGCGTAAAGAAAAAATGGCGGCATTATGTCGCCATAAAAATGTGCAAATTTTAAAATTGCGGCTTTACTTATATTCATCATTCAGATCGCGGTGGGGCAGCTTATCTCCCTCAGCGGCCTGAACCGGTCAAAAATCTCGATACATGAAGGAATGACGGAGATAAAACGGTTGCCATAAAGAAACCTGTATTGTTGTAAAAGATGAGAATATCACGCAAGTAAATTATCACTTTTATTTATTTGGCCGTTCAGGCCTGGATTATCTTTTTTACAATTAAGTTCCGAAACTTCTTCGGGACTCGATTGCGATGTTGTTCTGCCAAGAGGTGAAGGAAGGAAAATGCCGGGTACGGAAAAAACACAACATATAAGCCTGACCACACAGGTTGAAAATCGGTTAAAGCATCAATTGTCTATTGGCGCATTAAAACCAGGCGCAAGGCTTATCACTAAAAATATCGCTCAAGAGTTAGGCGTCAGTATTACGCCGGTGCGTGAGGCCCTGTTAAGGCTGGTCTCTTCCAGTGCTTTGGCGGTGGCGCCAGCACAGGCGTTTATGGTGCCGGAGATCTCGCTGGAAAGTTTGCTGGAAATTAATACGATTCGTACTGCCCTGGAGGAGATGGCGGTGGTCGCCGCTGCGGGTAAGATTACCCCGGATCGCGAGCAGACGCTGAATGCGCTATTAGATGAATTTCAACAGGCGCTGGAAAGTGGCGTTATGGAGAAAATTCTTTTGGCCAACCGCGCATTCCGCTTTGAGATCTACCACTACGCGGATATGCCAACGCTGTATGCCATGATCGAGCAATTATGGGTACGCCTGGGGCCAAGTCTGCATTTTTTATATGATAATTTTAAACTTGATGATTATCAAAACGGCGTTAATCTGTACAGAAAATTGCTTAATGCGTTAGTGACTGGTGATAAAGAAGCCAGTCGCCACTGCCTACAGAACGTTTTGCAACAAAACGTAGCGACGATTAAAAATCAGTACTTCATGTAACTTTCATGAAACTATGACTTATCAATAGCGGGGATTCCCCGCTATTGCCGGATATTTGCCGGATATTTATTCAAATTGCCATGCCAGATTAATCCCCACGCCATAGTTACGCCCTGGCGCTGGCTCATAATATCGGCCATTAGATTCATTAACGATCACCGAACCTATATATTCTTTATCAAATAGATTATCTACCCGCCCAAAAATATCGACGGTAAGCTGACTGTAATTAAATTTATACCCTGTATTTAGTCCAACAACGGTATACGAAGGCGCTTTGGCGGTATTTTCATCATTGGCCATGATATCGCCCATATACCGAACGTCTGTTCCGGCGTACCACCCCTCATCCGGGATAAAACCTAATGAGGCGAATCCCATATTACGGGCGATGCCGGGCATCCGGTTTCCATCACAGTTTTGCCCCTGACAAACGTTACTGCGATAGGTCGCATCCAGCCAGGTCCATGATGCTTTCACCCGCCAGTCGCCGGCGAAGCGCTGGTCCAACGCAAGTTCTGCGCCCTGGCGGCGCGTTTTGCCCGCGTTTTTGTAGGTAGTGCGTCCTCCCATACTGCTGGCGACGACAATTTCATCATCGGTATCGGTTTGAAATAACGCGGCGGTCAACAAGCCGTTGCCAATCCGCGTTTTACTGCCGACTTCCACCGTATCATTGGTCGACGGTTTGAGGTCAAAGTTGAACCCGCTTTGGCCGTCAGCGCGATAAGAAAGCTCATTGATAGTGGGAGTTTCAAATCCGCGACCGGCAGCAAGATAGAGATTCCAGGCGTCAGTTAACGCATATTTTAGCGATCCGGCGGGTAGCCAGTGGTGATAGCTGGCGTCGCCGCTGTCATCGCCATTGCCGGGCGCGATATAGTGATCGTTAGAATCGAACCACACGGAACTGTAGCGCACGCCAGCATCCAGCGAGAGTTTTTGCGTAAGCTGCCACTGGGTTTGCAGATAAGGATCGACATTCCACATCAGGTTACGCTCATCCCGCCGTAAATCGCCTTTATGCCCGAACTCAGGGGTGCCGTTGTTGAGACGGAAATTATTGTAACCCTTGCGGTTTTCGCTCATATTTTCATAATTTACTCCGCCAGTGAAGGTGACCGGCACACCTAATTCTCCCCGGTGAGTCCAGCGGGAATCAATGCCCTGATAGTGGCGTTGCAGTGTAATTACGCCGCCAGCCTGGGCTGGTTTTAGCTGTGCCACCAGGGGAATAGACTGGTATTGCGTGGTTTCCCGCTCTCCGGCGTAGGCCATCACGCTGATATCATCCTGCGCGCTGAGCTGACGTTCATAACGCAATCCTGCCTGAGTTTGTTTGATGGTTTTACGCGTATTGTACTGTTCAGCGCGCGGCGCCTGTTGCGGATCGGCTTTCCATTCAGATTCGGTAAGTCCGCCGGGATCGTCCGCCTTAATGTCCACACTATTAAAAATCAGCGAGAGTTTACTGACATCGTCAAGGCGCACGCCCAGTTTGGCATTAGCCAGATTTTTTCGCGCGCCGCTGTGATCGCGGTAGCCGTGGGTGGTGAAACGGGTAGTCGATACCGTGTAATACACGTCGCCTGGCTGTGTGCCGTCACCCATCGCGCCCGTGGCTTTTAGTCCATAGCGCCAGCTTCCATAACTGCCGTAGTAGCTGCTGGCCTCAAGGGTGGGCGGTTGTCTCCCGGTTTCGGTGGTGACATTTATTACGCCGCCGGAAGCATTGCCGTATAGCGCTGAGAAGGGGCCGCGTAACACTTCAACGTCTTGTATGCTGTTAATATCAATATTCGAAATCTGGCCTTGTCCATCCGGCATGGTGGCGGGAATGCCATCAACATACAGACGAATGCCGCGCACGCCAAAGGCGGAACGCGAGCCAAATCCACGGATAGAGATTTGCAGATCCTGCGCGTAGTTCTGCCGGTTCTGCACCTGCAATCCCGGGACGCTGGTTAAAGACTCAGATAAATTAACGCGAGGCGTCGCCAGACGCATGTCTTCTCCCTCAATGACGCTAACGGCGGCAGGTGTATCCAGCTCGGATACGGTTTGCGGCGTTGCGGTGACTATCATGGTTTGTTCATTGGGCGCGCTGGCGGCCTGAAGGACCGGGGAGAAGGTCAGAGGCAATAAGAGGGCGGGATAAAGTCGCTGTCTAACGGAAATAATTTTCATGAAAATGCCGGATAAATGTAAGCGTATCAACGGAAAACGTGACATTAAGGGTAGTCAATATGTAAAGTTTTGAAATTTTAATCGCACATTAAGTTAAGAAAATGTGCGGTATTTAAGAGCCATGACATTCGCAGGCGAGGAAAAGCTCCACTTTCTGATAAATAATGATTATTATTCTCAACTTATAATAAGTGCGGAACGAAGATCCCGCGCAGCGAAGTAGTGTGAAGCAGCTATACACGTTTTTATCAAAGGGAGTCGTCATGCACTTACGTCATCTTTTTTCGCCGCGCCTGCGTGGTTCTTTATTGTTAGGTTCGCTCCTCGTCGCATCCTCATTTAGCACGCTGGCGGCGGAAGACATGCTGCGTAAAGCGGTAGGCAAAGGCGCTTATGAGATGGCCTGGAGTCAGCAAGAAAACGCGCTCTGGCTGGCTACATCGCAAAGCCGTAAACTGGATAAAGGCGGCGTAGTTTATCGTCTCGACCCGGTGACGCTGGAAATCACGCAAGCGATTCATAACGATCTCAAGCCGTTCGGCGCCACCATCAATGCCGCGACCCAAACGCTGTGGTTTGGCAATACCATTAACAGCGCAGTTACCGCGATTGATGCCAAAACGGGTGATGTAAAAGGTCGTCTGGTACTTGATGCGCGCAAACGTACTGAAGAGGTTCGTCCGTTACAGCCCCGTGAGCTGGTTGCCGATGCGGCGACCAACACGATCTACATTAGCGGTGTTGGTAAAGAGAGTGCTATTTGGGTAGTGGATGGCGAAACCATCAAACTGAAAACGACGATCGAAAATACCGGCAAAATGAGTACGGGTCTGGCGCTCGACAGTAAAGCGCAACGCCTGTACACCACCAATGCGGATGGCGAATTTATCACTATCGATACCGCCAGCAATAAAATTCTCAGTCGTAAGAAGTTGCTGGATGACGGTAAAGAACACTTCTTTATTAACCTGAGTCTCGATACCGCAGGTCATCGCGCGTTTATCACCGACTCGAAGGCGACTGAGGTTCTGGTTGTCGATACCCGTAATGGCAATATTCTTGCCAAAATCGCGGCGCCTGCTTCTTTGGCCGTCCTGTTTAACCCGACACGTAACGAGGCGTATGTGACACATCGTCAGGCAGGTCAGGTCAGCGTGATCGATGCGAAGACCTATAACGTTGTTAAAACGTTCGATACGCCGACGTACCCGAATAGCCTGGCGCTATCGGCAGACGGTAAAACGCTCTACGTCAGCGTGAAGCAGAAATCGACACGTGAACAGGAAGCGACGCAGCCGGATGATGTTATTCGCATTGCTCTGTAAATAGGGTATGGAGGGGGAAACCCCTCCAGTCATCTCTTTAAACGCACCGATACGCCTCGTTACACCCCGCCGATAGCCTGATGATTCTGTGAGAATTACACTGCCTTTTTGCTGTAGTTAACTCATTATATTCACGAGGAAAATATGAAAAAGTTATTTATATGCTCAGGTTTGGGCATGATGTTTTTTATGCTTGCGGGTTGTACAACCAACTATGTGATGACGACGAAGAATGGGCAAACGATCGTAACTCAGGGTAAGCCGCAGTTAGATAAAGAGACGGGGATGACCAGTTATACCGATCAGGAAGGCAACCAGCGGGAAATTAACAGCAATGATGTGGCGCAGTTGATTAAGGCTGACTAAGCATTGGGCGCGATGCGGTGTTGGCGGCAACGCGCATTAAACCCGGCAGGCCTGGGGCTGCCGGGGAAGGGGAATGTTATGTCGCTGCTTCTTCTTTCAATACGACACTCTCTGTCGAATCCGCCGTCACTGGCGCAGTGCGATGGATCTCCGCCACGCGACGTCGCACGCCAAACCAGCCGGCGACCAGCAGAATAGCGATCAGCGGCAACGAGGCGATAGTATAAGTTCCATTCGGGTAGTCAAACGCCATGAGTACCAGCACGCTTAGTAAAAACAGCAGTGTTAGCCAGGAGGTAAAAGGCGCGCCGGGCAGTTTAAAACTGACGTCTGCGGCTTTGCCTTCTTTTATCGCCTGGCGTAAACGCATCTGGCACACCATGATAAACGCCCACGACGCGATAATGCCGAGCGAGGCAAAATTAAGAACGATCTCGAACACGCGGGAGGGGACCAGGTAATTCAGGAACACGCCGACCACGTAAACCACCAGAGTCGCCAGAATACCCGCATAGGGCACATGCTGACGGCTCATTTTCGCCATGAATTTCGGCGCGGAACCCCCCATCGACATTGAACGTAAAATTCTCCCCGTACAGTAAAGCCCGGAGTTCAGGCTGGAAAGCGCGGCGGTTAACACCACGATATTCATAATACTGCCGATATAAGGCACGCCAAGTTTAGAAAAGAAGGTGACAAACGGACTTTGCCCCGCCTGGTAGGCGTTCCACGGCAGCAGCAAAACCAGCAATACGACCGATCCTACATAGAAAAGACCAATACGCCAGATCACGCTATTGATGGCTTTTGGCACCATCTTCTGTGGATCTTTGCACTCCCCAGCGGCGGTACCGACCAGTTCAATCGAAGCAAAAGCGAACACCACGCCCTGAATCAGTACCAGCGCGGGCAACAGGCCGTGCGGGAAAAAGCCGCCATTATCTGTAATCAGGTGAAAACCGGTGGCATTACCCTCAAGCGGTTGACCGGTACCGAGAAAAATCGTGCCTACCACCAGGAAGATAACAATGGCGAGTACTTTTATCAGCGCGAACCAGAACTCCATTTCGGCAAACCATTTTACGCCGATCATGTTCATGGTACCGACAATGGTTAACGCGCCGAGCGCGAACACCCATTGCGGAACGTCGCCAAATGCGCCCCAGTAGTGCATGTATAACGCCACTGCGGTGATATCGACGATCCCGGTCATCGCCCAGTTAATAAAGTACATCCAGCCTGCGACGTAGGCCGCTTTTTCACCCAAAAATTCACGGGCGTAGGAGACGAAGCTCCCGCTGGAAGGGCGATGCAATACCAGTTCGCCCAGCGCGCGTAAAATGAAAAAAGAAAAAATGCCGCATATCAGATAGACCAGCGCCAGTGCCGGTCCGGCCATTTGCAATCGGGCGCCTGCACCTAAAAATAAACCGGTGCCAATCGCGCCGCCGATAGCAATCATCTGAACCTGACGATTCCCCATCGCTTTGTGATACCCCTCTTCATGGGCGTTCAGCCAGCGTCGTTTCGCCGCATGTTGTTCTGCGGCGTGCGTAGTCTGTGTTTTCATTACGTTACCTGTTATAGCCTGTCCTGACAGAAAAATTCCTTATGCCGCGACGGGCGCTCACCAATCGATTGCCTGCAATGGCGAATGCCGCTTTTCCCTGATTCTGTGACAGGGATAAAACCGCCGGCGGAGCATCCTACCTGCAATTGTTAAATGACGCAAAACATACGGAAAGAACAAAATGAGGATGTCGAGTTTATTTGTGTGGTCAGATGTGGTGCGGTGTGGTCACGATTCAGCCAGATAAGACGCCAGCACAAATCGGCAGTGATTGCGTTGCGCAATAATTAATCAGGGTTAATCCCTGCAGGGATTTATGGTCATAGATATGACCTCGAACGATAAACCACCTGACGATATTGAAGCAGCATAAGATCAGGCCGTTGCGCCTGTTATTCTCATTTTCTCCTGAAAATGTATGCCTTTGAGCAATTTTGTTGATTGACATATCGTCATAATGAGAGAGGAGTAGGACATATAAAGCTATTGAGCAAAATTTGAAGGAGTAGGATATGCCATATACATCAGTTTCTACCTATGCCAGAGCTTTATCAGGAAATAAGCTACCTCATGTTGCTGCAGGAGATTATGAAAATAAATTATCAACAAAAATCATGAAAGGCATCTTGTATGTGCTTACCGCAGGACTGGCCTACGGATTTACGCGAGTAATTGAACATTATTGTAATGTTACGCCTAAAGTTGCGGAGTTCTGTGCCAATGCAGGGAATATCCATAATCACCTTGCTGATGCTGTACGTGATGGACTGTTTACTATAGATGTCGAGCTTTCTGATGGTCGGATGTTAACATTCGAACAACTCTCGCTGATAGCTGAAGGTAAGCCAATCGTCAGGATATCGGATGGGGAACATACCGTTGAGGTTGAGGGGACCTTTGAAGAGATTTGTATGAGACTGGAAGAGGGCTTTTTTGAAGCGCCAGCGTACTATGATTATGATATTGATGAAAAATATAAAACCGTCAGAGAGCGAATGGCAGCATATAATGCCTTACCTCAGGCATTAGGCGCCATTCCGTGTTTAGAATATTATATCGCTCGGGCCAGCAACATGCAGGAGGCGAAAGCGCAATGGGCGGCCGACATAAAAGCTCGCTACCATAACTATTTGGACAATTATTAAAAAGCGTTTATGTTTAGCCAGTTTTGTTAGAAATCAGACTCGCTGAGCCGGCGTTAAAAATTTTAACACGCCGCTATTTTGGCGGCGTGTCGCAAAGAGATTCTCAGAACCCGATTTCCGTTTGTACGCCAAAATTCCACGTACCTCCGGCGCGACAGCCGGCCTGTCTTATTTTTTTCAAAAGTATCCAACGCTATTCCACGGATAGGGTATCCTGTTGCGCAGCGATATCCGCCTCAGCCTGTGTGCCGAACGCAAGCATTAATGTTAATGGAAGCCTCAGATGACCTCTTTTTTACATGCTTATTTTACGCGATTACATTGTCAGCCGTTGGGGGTTCCTACGGTTGAAGCGCTCAGAACGCTTCACTTAGCGCACAACTGCGCGATTCCTTTTGAAAATCTGGATGTGCTACTGCCTCGTGAAATACAGCTCGATGAGACGGCATTAGAGGAGAAACTGCTTTATGCCCGACGCGGTGGATACTGTTTTGAACTGAATGGCCTGTTTGAACGCGCGTTACGCGACATCGGTTTTAACGTCCGAAGCTTATTGGGGCGGGTCATTCTGTCTCATCCCGCCAGTTTACCGCCGCGCACGCACCGTTTGCTGCTGGTTGATGTTGAGGATGAGCAGTGGATCGCGGACGTGGGGTTTGGCGGCCAAACGCTAACCGCACCGCTTCGTCTGCAGGCTGAAATTGCCCAGCAAACGCCGCATGGCGAATACCGCCTGATGCAGGAGGGAAGCACATGGATTTTACAATTCCGCCACCATGAGCACTGGCAGTCGATGTACTGTTTTGATCTGGGGGTGCAGCAGCAGAGCGATCATGTGATGGGCAATTTCTGGTCGGCTCACTGGCCGCAATCCCATTTTCGTCATCATTTGTTGATGTGCCGCCATTTGCCTGATGGCGGCAAGCTGACATTAACGAATTTCCACTTCACGCGTTACCACCAGGGACATGCCGTTGAACAGGTCAATGTACCGGATGTACCGTCGTTGTATCAGTTACTTCAGCAGCAGTTTGGTCTCGGCGTAAATGATGTAAAGCACGGTTTTACCGAGGCGGAGCTGGCCGCGGTAATGGCTGCATTTGATACCCATCCAGAGGCGGGAAAATAATTTTTTGCCGCGAGGATTTGCGGGCCTGACAAAGATTAAAAAGTAATGGCCCATTCGGCATGAAACAGAATGACCGCCTGGCCGGAGATGGTGACGTTTTCCGGCTGGTTATCGCGAATGGTGACGGTAACATCAACAGTACCCTCTTTGCCTAAAGCGCGCCCCTGATGGCCTTGAATCTGCAGCGTTTTACCGTCATGCGCCATCAGGCCATGATGGACGAGCCATGCCCCCATCGGGCCATTGGCGTTTCCCGTTACCGGATCTTCCACAATTCCTATCGCCGGGGAAAACATTCGCCCATCGGTTTCGTTTTTTCCCGGACGAATCTGGAAAGGAAAAAAGCCGTTACAGCCAATTTGCTGGCTGATTGCCGTCAGGGCTGCCAGATTAGGAGAAAGGGCATCAATATCAACGTCTGGTTTGAGCAGGATCATCACTTTTGCATGTCCTGTTGAAGCCACCTGAATTGGCGCTCCCGGCACGATATCATCTTCAGTCAGGTTCAGTGCGGTGATGATGGCAGCCCGAATCTCTCCGACTAGCGGTGGTTCAAAAGAGGGCTGACCTTGTTCCAGCGTGATGCGATAGTCGTTGTGTTCGGCATGAATTTCAACGCGATGACGGCCCGCTAACGAGGTTTGCCAGACGGTGGTGTTTCCCAACCCCAGTACCGTTGCCCGAACATAATGCGCGGCCACGGTGGCATGACCACAGATGGGGACTTCTACTGTCGGTGTAAAGTAGCGTATGCGCACATCACTCTCTTCGCTTTTTAGCAAAAAGGCGGTTTCCGAGTGACGAAGTTCACGGGCAATCAGCTGCATCTGCGCGTCGCTTAGCGTATCCGCATGTAAGACAACGCCAGCAGAGTTGCCGCGAAAGGGGTCGCCGGTGAAGGCGTCAACATGGTAAATCTGCGGTTTCATTGATGTTCTCCTTTGACTGAAGAATCATCATAGCCTGTGCGTTGCCGAATGACGACGCCCAGGCGTTTTTCTTTGCCCGGTAAGCGTATCCCCGGGCAAAGAGAATTAGCGGCGGGTACGAACAATCTGGTAGCGACGGGTGAAATACTCAAACGGCGCGCTCCAGACATGAACCAGACGGGTGAACGGGAAGAGCAGGAAAATAGTCATTCCCAGCACCAGATGAACGCGGAAAACAAACGCCACACCGCTCAGCATTTCCGAAGACCCGCCGCGGAAGGTGACAATACTTTGCGCCCAGCCCACCAACTTCATCATTTCGCTGCCATCCGGATATTGCGCCGAAAACGGAATGGTGCTCAGGCCAAGCAGGCACTGAATCAGCAAAATGCTCATGATGATAATATCAGGTGTAGTGGATGTCGCCCGCACACGCTGATTGGTCAGACGACGCCACAGTAATCCCGCGCCGCCGATCAACGTTAATACGCCGCACACGCCGCCGAGGATCATCGCCATCTGCTGCTTTACCGCAATCGGCAGGAACCAGGCATACATCCAGTGTGGCGTTAGCATCCCAAACAGATGGCCAAAGAAGATCCCCAGAATGCCAATATGGAACAGATTCGACCATATCACCATCCCACGCTTGTCCAGCATCTGGCTGGACGACGCGCGCCAGGTATATTGTCCGTAGTCATAGCGCAGCCAACTGCCGAGGAAGAATACCGTGGCGCAAATATAGGGGTAGATGTCGTAAAAAAAGACGTTCAGGTACTGTATCATTTCGGGCCTCCCGCGCTGACGTCGACGTACTGCGGCGCCGCGTCCTGGCTAAAGCGTCGTTGATAATGGTGTAACGGTGAACTGTCACAGGTCGTGGCGTTATCTTCGATAAACTTCACCTGTTCTTCTTCCCAGACGGCATCCAGTGCCTGACGGGTATCATCCCGCGATTCCTGAATAATCTGTTTGGTGACACTGTCACTTGTAAGCGTGCTGCCCGCCAGCGTCAGCAGGGCGTCAAACAGTTGATACCACGGCGCTCCTCGCTGTTTCAGGCGACCGCCCAGTAGCGCCAGAATAGGGGCAATATTCTGTAATCCCTCGCGCGCTTCCGCTTCCGGCAACACGCTTAAGTACTCCAGATAGAGCGGCAGGTGATCCGGCAGTTCGCGGCAGTTGAGGTGCAGGCCCACGGTTTCATATTGGCTTAACAAATCGACCATCGCCTGGCCGCGATCGCGGGACTCCGCATGAACATGCTCGAATAACAGCAATGAAGTGGCGCGCCCGCGGTCAAACACTTCACACCATTCTGCTTGTTTATCCAGTAACGGCGCATAAAGCAGCTCGCGAGTGAAGTCGGCCAGCATTGGCGCATCGTGTTGGATAAGGGTGAGCGCTTCATCCCGACATTCCCACAACTCGTCGTCCGGATACTCCATCAACAGGCCAATCGCTTTGAGGATTTGCATTATTCCCCCTCCGCTTTATCACGTACTTCGGTGATATTGATGGCATCAATACGGCTACTGTTGAACAGGTTGAATTTGGTATCCGACCCGTGGCAACCGTCGCCAAAAGTAAAGCCGCAGCCGTTGCGCTCCGGAAAGGCATCGCGCGCCATTTCCCGGTGGCTGGTGGGAATGACAAAACGATCTTCATAATTGGCAATCGCCAGGTAGCGATACATCTCTTCAACCTGTTGTATGCTCAGACCGACTTCCTCAATGGCGCGGGTATCCGTCACGCCTTCAACCGTCTGCGAGCGCATGTAGTGGCGCATCGCCATCATCCGCTTTAGCGCCCGAATGACCGGGCCGGTATCGCCCGCGCTGAGCATATTGGCCAGGTACTGGACTGGAATACGCAGCGTTTCCACCGCCGGCAGAATATTGCCATTGTGCGGCAACCCGCCCGCGTCAGCGTATGACTGGATGGGCGATAGCGGCGGTACGTACCAGACCATCGGCAGGGTACGGTATTCCGGGTGCAGCGGAAGCGCCAGCTTCCAGTCCATCGCCATTTTGTACACCGGCGACCGTTGGGCGGCGTCGATGACGTTTTGCGGGATGCCTTGTTTAAGCGCCTCTTCGATGACCGCCGGATCGTGCGGATTGAGAAACACATCGCACTGACGTTCATACAAATCCGTCTCGTGTTCGGTACTGGCCGCTTCTTCAATCCTGTCGGCGTCGTAGAGCAGAACGCCAAGATAACGAATGCGCCCGACGCAGGTTTCCGAGCAAACGGTCGGCTGGCCGGATTCAATACGCGGATAGCAGAATATGCACTTCTCAGACTTGCCGCTCTTCCAGTTAAAGTAGATTTTTTTGTACGGGCAGCCGCTGATACACAAACGCCAGCCTCGGCATTTATCCTGGTCGATTAGCACGATGCCGTCTTCTTCACGCTTATAAATAGCGCCACTTGGGCAGGTGGCGACACAACTGGGGTTCAGGCAGTGTTCGCACAGGCGCGGCAGGTACATCATGAAGGTGTTTTCGAACTGACCGTACATCTCTTTTTGTATGTTGTCGAAGTTGCGGTCGCGGGCGCGTTTTTCAAACTCGCCGCCGAGCAGCTCTTCCCAGTTTGGCCCCCAGATCACCTTGTCCATCCGTTTTCCGTCGATCAGTGAACGAGGGCGGGCAGTGGGCTGATGCTTACTCTCCGGCGCATTATGTAAATGCTGATAATCGAAGGTAAAGGGTTCATAGTAATCATCGATTTGCGGAATCACCGGGTTGGCGAAAATTTTGCTAATTACCCCCATTTTGCCGCCCAGACGGGGCCTTATCTTGCCATTAACATCACGAACCCAACCGCCTTGCCACTCCTGCTGGTCCTCCCAGTTTTTGGGATAGCCGATGCCTGGTTTAGTTTCGACGTTATTGAACCATGCGTATTCCATCCCTTCACGTCCGGTCCAGACGTTTTTACAGGTGACGGAGCAGGTGTGACAGCCAATACATTTATCGAGATTCAGTACCATCCCAACCTGTGAGCGTATTTTCATTTTTTCGCCTCCTGTACCTGATCCCGGCCCTCATCATCCAGCCAGTTAATGTTTTTCATCTTCCTGATCATGATGAATTCATCGCGATTCGAACCCACGGTTCCGTAATAGTTGAAGCCGTAAGCCAGTTGCGCATAGCCGCCGATCATATGCGTCGGTTTTGGACAGACCCGGGTCACGGAGTTATGGATCCCGCCGCGCATCCCGGTCACTTCCGAACCCGGAATGTTCATAATCCGCTCCTGGGCGTGGTACATCATGGTCATACCCGGCGGGACGCGCTGGCTGACCACCGCACGAGCGGTAAGGGCGCCATTAGCGTTGAAGGCTTCAATCCAGTCGTTATCTTCAATACCCAATTCACGGGCATCGGCTTCGCTGATCCAGACAATCGGCCCGCCGCGCGACAAGGTCAGCATCAGCAGGTTTTCGCTGTAGGTGGAGTGAATTCCCCATTTCTGGTGCGGCGTCAGGAAGTTAAGCGCTTTTTCCGGGAAACCGTTGGGCGGAATTTCTCGCATTTCGCTGACGCTGCGGGTATCAATCGGCGGACGATATGCCACCAGGCTTTCGCCAAAAGCGCGCATCCACGCATGATCCTGATAGAGTTGTTGCCGCCCCGACAACGTGCGCCACGGGATCAGTTCATGTACGTTGGTATATCCGGCGTTATAAGAGACATGCTCGCTTTCCAGTCCTGACCAGGTCGGGCTGGAGATAATTTTGCGCGGTTGCGCCTGGATATCACGAAAGCGAATTTTCTCATCTTCTTTATTGATGGCCAGATGGGTGTGCTCGCGCCCGGTCATCTCGCCCAATGCCTGCCAGGCTTTCACCGCCACCTGGCCGTTAGTTTCCGGCGCTAAGGCAAGAATCACTTCCGAAGCATCCAGCGCGGTGTCTATTCGCGGACGTCCTTTCGCCGGGCCATCGTGTTTGGTGTAATTGAGCTTACCGAGGAAATCGACTTCATCTTGCGTATTCCAGGCAATCCCCTTACCGCCGTTGCCTAATTTATCCAGCAGGGGACCCAGCGAGGTAAAACGTTCATAGGTGGCCGGATAATCGCGTTCAACCACGACGATATTGGGGGCGGTTTTGCCCGGAATAAGTTCGCACTCGCCTTTACGCCAGTCGAGAATATCAAATGGCTGCGCCAGTTCCGCCGGGGAATCATGCTGGAGCGGGTGTAGCACCACATCGGTTTCCTGTCCGAGGTGTCCGACACACACTTCAGAAAAGACGCTGGCGATACCTTTGTAGATCTCCCAGTCGCTTTTGGATTCCCAGGCAGGATCGACCGCAGCGGAAAGGGGGTGGATAAACGGATGCATATCCGAGGTATTCATATCGTCTTTTTCATACCAGGTGGCGGTCGGCAAAACGATATCGGAAAACAGACAGGTACTGGACATACGGAAATCAAGCGTGACCAACAGATCGAGCTTGCCCTCAATCGCGGTGGACTGCCATTCCACCTCTTCAGGCTTAATTCCTTCGCTGGAACCCAGCGCTTCGCCCTGGATACCGCTGTCTGTGCCCAGCAGATATTTGAGCATGTACTCATGACCTTTCCCGGAGGAGCCGAGCAGGTTAGAGCGCCAGACAAATAAATTTCGCGGGTGATTATGACCACTGTCAGGCTGTTCGCAGGCAAAACGGATAGCGCCTGATTTCAACGCCTGCACGGTATAATCCGCCGCAGACAGCCCGGCTTTATCGGCGCTCGCTTTCACGCTGAGCGGGTTAAGATTAAGCTGCGGCGCCGAGGGTAGCCAGCCCATACGTTCCGCGCGCACGTTGAAATCGATCAGGTGTCCGGAAAATTTAGCCGGATCGGCCAGCGGCGACAGCAACTCTTGCGCAGTCAGTTTTTCATAGCGCCACTGGCTGGCATGGTTGTAGAAAAACGAGGTACTGTTCATCTGACGCGGCGGGCGATTCCAGTCCAGCGCGAAGGCCAGCGGCAGCCAGCCGGTTTGCGGCCGCAGCTTCTCCTGGCCGACATAGTGCGCCCAGCCGCCGCCGGTTTGTCCAACACAGCCGCAGAACACCAGCATGTTAATCATCCCACGGTAATTCATATCCATGTGATACCAGTGATTCACTCCCGCGCCGAGGATGATCATCGAACGACCGTGAGTTTTATGGGCGGTCTCGGCAAATTCACGCGCAATAGTTTCGATATGTCGACGCGGCACGCCGGTAATCTGTTCGCCCCAGGCCGGCGTGTAGGCTTTTACGTCGTTATAATTATTGGCGCTATGGCCGTCATCCAGACCACGATCCAGCCCATAATTCGCCAGCACCAGATCGTAAACACTGACGACCATCCGCTCGCTACCGTCCGCCAGAGCCAGGCGTTTCACCGGTAACTGACGTACCAGCACCGGTTCCTGCCGCACGCTGCGAAAATGTGGGTTTTCGTTGCCGCCAAAATAGGGGAAAGCGACACCCGCCACGTCATCATGCTGACCGAGTAAAGAGAGCGACAGTTCAGTTTCGACGCCCGCCGCCACCGGTTCCAGGTTCCATTTTCCCTTTTCGCCCCAGCGAAAACCGATAGAACCGTTGGGCGCGACCAGTTCGCCCGTACTGTTGAGCGCGACGGTTTTCCATTCCGGATTATTGGCTTCTCCCAGTCCATCCACCAGATCCGACGCGCGCATCATACGCCCCGGTACATAACTGCCGTCTGCGCGCTCATCCAACAGGACCAGCATTGGCATGTCGGTATAACGGCGGCAATAGTTAAGAAAATAGTCGCTGGGATTATCGAGATGAAACTCTTTTAAAATAACGTGA
Organism: Salmonella enterica subsp. enterica serovar Typhimurium str. LT2; assembly: GCF_000006945.2. Classification (GTDB taxonomy): domain Bacteria; phylum Pseudomonadota; class Gammaproteobacteria; order Enterobacterales; family Enterobacteriaceae; genus Salmonella; species Salmonella enterica. Next base: position 1,661,612 of record NC_003197.2, on the reverse strand, counting down.
CCCATGGCCATCGCCAGCGCGCTGTCGGTACCTTGCTTTGGCGCCAGCCACTGATCGCACAGTTTAGCGACTTCGGAATAGTCCGGGGTGATGGCGATCGTCTTGGTGCCTTTGTAGCGCACTTCGGTAAAGAAGTGGGCGTCCGGGGTACGCGTCTGCGGCACGTTAGAGCCCCAGGCAATAATGTAGGCTGAGTTATACCAGTCGGCGGACTCCGGCACGTCAGTCTGCTCGCCCCAGGTCATTGGCGACGCGGGCGGAAGATCGCAATACCAGTCATAGAAGCTCAGACAAGTACCGCCAAGCAATGACAGATAACGTGTTCCGGCGGCGTAAGAAACCATCGACATTGCTGGAATAGGTGAAAACCCCGCCACACGATCCGGACCATAGGTTTTGATTGTCCAGACGTTAGCGGCGGCAATGAGCTGATTCAGCTCTTTCCAGTTCGAACGAATAAAGCCGCCATGTCCGCGCACCTGTTTGTAACTTTGGCATTTTTGCGGGTCGTTCATTATAGATTCCCATGCCAGCACCGGATCGCTGTGCCGGGAAAGAGCCTCGCGCCACAGTTCTATCAGCCGCTTACGCACCAGAGGGTATTTCAGACGATTGGCGCTATAGAGATACCAGGAGTAGCTGGCGCCGCGCGGGCAGCCGCGCGGTTCATGGTTCGGTAAATCGGGACGCGTGCGCGGGTAGTCGGTTTGCTGGGTTTCCCACGTCACCAGACCGTTTTTGACATAAATTTTCCAGCTACAGGAGCCCGTGCAGTTGACGCCGTGGGTTGAGCGCACGATCTTATCAAACTGCCAGCGCTGGCGATAACTGTCTTCCCAGTCGCGGTTGGTATGCATCACCTGACCATGGCCGTCGGCAAAGGTATCGCCTTTTTGTTTAAAGTAACGAAAGCGATCCAACAGTTTACTCATGACATTTCTCCTGCTTCGATAAATTTTCCGCCATCCTGTCGATTTGGCGTTAAACCATTACCGGATGGCCGTCCTACAGGTGCGTATGTTGTTATTGTTGTTTAGGCTTACGACGCCCGTAGACCAGCCAGGTCAGCAGGACGCAAGCGAGGTAAAACAGCAAAAAGATTTTCATGGCGCCCACCGGCGAGCCGGTCAAGGCCAAAGAGGTGCCAAACGCTTTTGGAATAAAGAAGCCGCCCACAGCGCCAATAGCGGAGATAAAACCGAGCGCGGCGGCGGTATCCGTCACCGCTTCGCGCTGCGCCTGCTCATCGCTCCCGCCGCGCAGTTTGACGTTGTAGAGCGTGATCTGCCGGAAGATCACCGCAATCATCTGGAAGGTAGAACCGCTGCCGAGACCCGCTGTCAAAAACAGGCCCATAAAAACAAGATAGAACGCGCTAAAGCTGCCTGCGCCGGAGCCTGGCAGCGTGAGGAATAGCAAGGCGGTAAACAGCGCCATAAAGATAAAATTAATGAGCGTTACGCGAACGCCGCCGAATTTATCGGAGATCACGCCGCCTGCCGATCGCGCCAGCGCGCCGATAAAGGGGCCAAAGAACGCCAGTTGCAGAATGTTTACGTCGGGAAATTGCGTTTTGGCGAGCATGGCGAAACCTGCGGAAAAGCCGATGAATGACCCGAATGTCGCCAGGTACAGCAGGCTAAGCAGCCACAGGTGCAGACGTTTTAGCACCGGCAATTGCGAGGCGACAGACGCTTTTGAACTGCCGATATCGTTCATACCAAACCAGGCGGCAAGCGTCGCGACAGCCAGTAACGGCACCCAGATCCAGGCGGCGTTAGTGAGGGCGAGCAGGGAGCCATCAGGTTGCGGCACGCCCTGGACGCCTAAAAAAGTAAATATCGGCAGAAAAATAACCAGCGGCGCAATCAACTGCATCACACTGACGCCAAGATTTCCCAGTCCGCCGTTAATACCCAACGCGCTACCTTGTCTGGCTTTTGGAAAGAAAAAACTGATGTTGCCCATACTGGACGCGAAGTTTGCCCCCGCAAAACCGCACAACAGAGCGATGAGCATAAATACCCCGAAAGGGGTGGCGGGATTTTGTACGGCGAATCCCAGCCAGGCGCAGGGAATAATCAATATTACGGTGCTTAATACGGTCCATTTACGACCACCAAACAGTGGCACCATAAAGGAGTAGGGAACGCGTAATATTGCGCCGGAAAGAGAAGGTAATGCGGTTAATAAAAAGAGTTGGTCGGTGGTAAAATTAAATCCAATTTTATTGAGGTTGACGGCAACAGCGCTAAACAACATCCAGACGCAAAATGCCAGGAGCAAACAACTTACTGAAATCCATAAGTTTCTTCTGGCGATGCCTTTCCCTTTATTCTCCCAGAAGGCTGGATTTTCGGGTCGCCAGTCACTCAAGAGATAACGGTTATAATTCTCGTTTTGTCGTGTCATTTTACCCCTCACATGCGCATATCATTTGAAGAAAAACACAAAAAAGAGACAGAGCGTCACGCGCTCTTTTGAGAACTTATTGAAGTTTTTTTAGAATATTGAGTGAAAGAATAGATAAAAAACCAGGCCAGCGCGGCGCGATGAGGAGATATGATGTTTCTTAATTGTTACTATTTGTAAATTAAAAGCGATTTTTATTAAATTATTTGTAACTTTACGCAAAGAGTTCAAGCGTAATCATACGATCCAGATGGAATTTAAACGCGGGATCGGCCATTTCCGGAATCCCCAGTACATACATACCGTCCAGCCCGCACACCAGTGCGATAAGCCGCCAGGCGATATCCGTGGCGTTAGCAGTAAACGTAAATTCTCCTGCCTGTTTGCCCTGCTCGATAATTGTGACCGTTTCCTCATGCCACATCTGCATCGTGAGGAGATAAGCATCTCTGATGTGCGGATCCCGGTCGGCCAGAATTTGCGCCTCTCGCCACAATTTTATGTAAGGCTCAAAGCCGCCGTCTTCGCTACCCAACATAGCGTGAAGCCGTGCACGCCAGGTGGCGGGCGGCGGAACTTGCCCGGCATCAAGCAGGGTGCGGATCAAATGGACAAAGGCCAGCGCTTTGAGCTCGCCCGCCGAGCTGAAGTGGTGATGCACCTGGCCGGCGGCGACATCGGCTTCTGATGCGATTCGTCGCACCGTCATGGCGGCAAACCCCTCTGCCAGCGCCACGCGCATCGCCGCTTGCAGGATCACTTCGCGGCGTTCATCCCGGTTAAGGTAACTCATATTTTCCCCACATTAGCCAATGCGCGCAGTGTAACAAAAAGCTGGACATTCGTTCAACTTACCGTAGGATCCTGAAGCTGGACAAGCGTCCAAATTTGAGTTTTTGAAGGGAGAGTTATGTTTCGTCAGTGGTTAACGTTAGTCATTATTGTGCTGGTCTATATTCCTGTCGCCATTGATGCCACGGTCTTGCATGTCGCCGCGCCGACACTGAGTATGACACTGGGGGCCAGCGGCAACGAGCTGCTGTGGATCATTGATATTTATTCTTTGGTCATGGCTGGCATGGTGTTGCCGATGGGCGCACTTGGCGATCGTATCGGTTTTAAACGCCTGCTGATGCTGGGCGGGACGCTCTTTGGCCTGGCGTCATTGGCGGCAGCGTTTTCGCATACCGCCAGTTGGCTTATCGCCACCAGGGTATTACTGGCTATTGGCGCGGCGATGATTGTACCGGCGACGCTGGCCGGAATACGCGCTACCTTTTGTGAAGAGAAGCATCGCAACATGGCGCTGGGCGTCTGGGCAGCGGTAGGTTCGGGCGGAGCGGCGTTTGGGCCGCTCATCGGCGGCATATTATTAGAGCATTTTTACTGGGGATCGGTTTTCCTGATCAACGTGCCGATTGTGCTGGTCGTCATGGGCTTAACCGCCCGCTATGTTCCTCGCCAGGCGGGCCGTCGCGATCAACCGCTCAATCTTGGCCATGCGGTGATGCTGATTATTGCCATTTTGCTGTTGGTCTATAGCGCTAAAACCGCGCTGAAAGGGCATCTGTCGCTGTGGGTTATCTCGTTTACCCTGCTTACCGGCGCGCTGCTCCTGGGACTCTTTATCCGCACACAGCTTGCGACATCGCGTCCGATGATTGATATGCGACTATTTACCCATCGCATTATCCTGAGCGGCGTCGTGATGGCGATGACCGCGATGATCACTCTGGTGGGTTTTGAGCTGCTGATGGCGCAAGAGCTGCAGTTTGTTCACGGGCTATCGCCTTATGAGGCCGGGGTATTTATGCTGCCGGTAATGGTCGCCAGTGGATTCAGCGGGCCGATTGCGGGCGTGCTGGTCTCGCGTCTGGGACTACGGCTGGTCGCGACGGGCGGCATGGCGTTAAGCGCGCTGAGTTTTTATGGCCTGGCGATGACGGATTTCAGCACCCAACAATGGCAGGCCTGGGGGCTGATGGCGCTGCTGGGATTTAGCGCCGCCAGCGCATTGCTGGCTTCCACGTCGGCAATTATGGCCGCTGCGCCGGCAGAAAAAGCGGCGGCGGCCGGCGCGATAGAAACGATGGCTTATGAACTGGGCGCGGGACTGGGCATTGCCATTTTCGGTCTGTTGTTAAGCCGTAGCTTCTCCGCGTCTATCCGTCTGCCTGCCGGGCTTGAGGCGCAAGAGATTGCCAGAGCGTCATCTTCAATGGGAGAAGCCGTGCAGTTGGCGAATAGCCTACCGCCCACGCAGGGGCAGGCAATACTGGACGCCGCCAGACATGCCTTTATCTGGTCGCATAGCGTGGCGTTAAGCAGCGCCGGGAGTATGCTTCTTTTGCTGGCGGTAGGGATGTGGTTCAGCCTGGCAAAAGCCCAACGCCGATAACATAACGCCTGGTGAGATAAGCGCTTAATGCGCTAGCTGGCAGGGGGAGTCCATTTCCTCAACCTCTTTACCGCTGAGGCGTGCGTATTGCCCCGTCAGTCGCCAGAAGGCAGGTTGGGTCTCGGTATAAATTTCCGCAGCCAGAATCAGCCGACGGCGATCAACTTCGTTCAGTTCCAGTAAGGTCCAGGGAATAAAATAGCGATCGGTATCGGTAAGCCGAAACCACAGCGGACACCCGCAGCCGGAACAGAAGTAGCGTTCGCCGCGCGAAGAGGATGAAAAGTATGGCGGTTCCGGGGAAAGGGGGGCTAGCTGTGGTTGCCCGCAGGCTTCCAGATACATGGCTATTCCACCCGACCATTTTTGACACAGCGTACAATGGCAGGCATAGACATCCAGCATTTCGACGTCAACGGTAAAATGGCTCTGTCCGCAAAGACAACGACCAGTGAACGTCTGCACGGCATACTCCTTATGACCGAGTCTACATCAAGAGAAAAAGCCAGCCCTGAAAGGACTGGCTTTGTATTCAGACTACAACAAAATTAGAACTGGTAGTTCAGACCAACAGCAACGATGTTGTCGGTAGACACTTTAGCCGCTTTGGTGAAGTCGCTGTCGTCCAGCAGGTTGATTTTGTAATCAACGAAGGTGGACATGTTTTTGTTGAAGTAGTAGGTTGCGCCAACATCGATGTACTCAACCAGATCCTGGTCGCCGTAAGTACCCAGGTTTTTACCTTTGGATTTCAGGTAAGCGATGGACGGACGCAGACCGAAGTCGAACTGATACTGAGCAACCGCTTCGAAGTTCTGGGTTTTATTCGCGATAAACGCATCACCCGCTGCATCTTCACCGAAGGTGGTCATGTTCAGCGTTTCGGAGTAGGTGGTCGCCAGGTAGATGTTGTTCGCATCATATTTCAGACCAGCAGCCCAGACTTCAGCGTTTTTACCCGCAGCATTCAGGTTGCTCGCTGCTTTCACCTGGTTGTTAGTACGGTCAGACTTCGCATAGGCCGCACCTACGCCAAAACCTTCGTACTCATACGTTGCGGACAGACCGAAACCGTCGCCGTTAGACTCGTACGCGCCGTCACGGTCGTTTTTGCCCTGGTACTGCGCGGCAAAGTTCAGACCTTCAACCAGGCCAAAGAAGTCAGTGTTACGGTAGGTGGCAACACCAGTAGTACGGCCAGTCATGAAGACGTCAGTCTGAGTCCAGGTATCGCCACCAAACTCTGGCAGAACGTCGGTCCATGCGCCGATGTCGTAAGCAACGCCGTAGTTACGACCGTAGTCGAAAGAACCGTAGTCAGCGAATTTCAGACCAGCAAACGCCAGACGGGTTTTGTCTTTGTCAGCGCCCTGGCTTTCAGTACGGTTGCCTTTGAATTCATATTCCCACTGGCCAAAACCGGTTAACTGATCGTTGATCTGCGTTTCGCCTTTAAAGCCCAGACGCGCGTAAGTTTTGTCACCATCACTTCCGTTATCATCAGAGAAATAATGCTGAGCGTGAACTTTACCGTACAGATCCAGTTTATTGCCGTCTTTGTTATATACCTCGGCTGCATTTACAACGCCTGCTGCCAACAGGGAAGTCACTGCCACTGCCACTAACTTAAGTTTCATTTTAATAATCCTTATAATTTTCTTAGCGTGTTTCCTCAACCATTGTTAAACGAGGCGTTTGTCAATGGCAGACTATTTTTAAATGACGGAGTGGCATAAGTTCAATAATAAGTTTCATAAGATTACAAATTATTTTAATTTGTGTGATCGAGATCTCCTTAATACATTTGAGAGTATTAATTCAAATAGGGACTGTCTAATAAGATATATTTTCGGAGGGGACTATTGGGCTGTTTATGGTTTTATTTTTGGTAGTAACCACTGATTATTATATGCACTAATAACAGTTGCAAGCTAACGTTAATTATATATTTGTTAATATAATTACATCATTACATTAACATATTTAACGATTTTATAAAATTCATTTTTACCAGCGCAATCCTGGTATGGCGCAGGAGGAGCACGTGAAAATGGAAAATCGTTAAATACGCACAGGCAATAGATAAAAGCGTAGTTGTGTTATGAAGAGTGTCAAGGTACAGCGGGTCGATTTAATATCAATATCGGCCCGCCCGTCGCTATTAGCGCCGCCGCGTTGCCAGCCAACAAAGTAGCGAACCTACGCAAACCATGACTGCGCCTTGCCAGAAGGAGAATGACAGTGGTGAGCTGAGTAACAGCGCTGCCAGAGCAGAGGACATGACGGGGGTAAAATAAGACCCTACGGCCATGATAGTCACATTGCCATGAAGTATGCCCACATTCCATGCTGCGTAGGCAAACCCCAGCGTTAATGCCGCGGTAAAAAGTTTAGCAATCACCGGTAGGCTAAATATCATGGCAGGTTGCGGCGTAAGAAAATAGTGTAACCACAGCGCCACGGCGGTGAGTAACACAAAGACGGTGATACCGTTAAAACCACGCGCATATTTATTGGTGACCGTGCAGTACGTCGCCCATATAAACGCCCCAAGAAATGCCAGTAAATAACTTAGCGGACTGGTGGCGACATTGCTGATAATTTCTCCGGGATTAAGACCATTCTCGCCCCCCAGAACCCAGCAAACGCCAGTAAGTGCAATAAGCAATCCAGGAACAATAAGCCAGTTAGTTTTTTGCCCATTAAAAAGAATGGCAAACAGAATGGTCAGGCTGGGCCATAAATAGTTAACCATGCCGACTTCGATAGCCTGATGGCGAGTGGCGGCATAACCGAGAGAAAGCGCCAGGCATATTTCATAACTGACAAACAGTACGCTGCCTGCGATGAGGTATCGCCCCGGGAAACGGCGGATATCAGGTAATCCGACGGTAAAAATCAGCAGCAGACCGCTTAATGAATAGATCATGGCTGCGCCGCCTACCGGTCCGAGACCTTCGCTGACGCCGCGAATTAACCCAACCATCGTGCTCCACAGAACGATGGCAACAAGCCCTATTAGCGTTGCTTTTTGTGATGTCATGCTTTGTGACTGTCCTGAATACCGCGCAAAATAAACTGCCACTTATAGCACTTTTTCCGAGGGCGATGCCATGCAGTGTCATTTTTTAGTACCTCCCTGGAGTTATTGCAGTTTAAAAATAGGGCTATTTAATAGCGGAACCGTTTCAATATTGATTTGACGCAAAAAAGTTATCGATTTTGCTGTTAGTTTCCTCGCGAAGTTATACACGCATCCTGGGCTGAGGTTTTGCTGCAGTTCGAAGGAGGCGTGCATCCGTGGAAAAAAGAGGAAAGCAATGGACGTCAGCCGCAGACAATTTTTTAAAATCTGCGCGGGCGGTATGGCGGGAACAACGGTGGCCGCACTGGGTTTTACCCCTAAAATGGCCCTGGCTCAGGCGCGAAACTATAAGCTGTTGCGCGCAAAAGAGATCCGTAACTCCTGCACATACTGTTCCGTAGGTTGCGGGCTATTAATGTATAGCCTGGGAGATGGGGCAAAAAACGCGAAAGAAGCGATTTACCATATTGAAGGCGACCCGGATCATCCGGTAAGCCGTGGCGCGCTGTGCCCGAAAGGGGCCGGTTTGCTGGACTATGTTCACAGTGAAGATCGCCTACGCTATCCGGAATACCGCGCGCCGGGTTCCGACAAGTGGCAGCGCATTAGCTGGGATGACGCTTTCACTCGTATTGCTAAATTAATGAAAGCCGACCGCGACGCCAACTTTATTGAAAAGAATGAGCAGGGCGTCACGGTTAACCGCTGGCTCTCTACCGGAATGCTGTGCGCCTCGGCGGCCAGCAATGAAACGGGTATGCTGACGCAGAAGTTTGCGCGTTCTCTCGGTATGCTGGCGGTAGATAACCAGGCGCGCGTTTGACACGGACCAACGGTAGCAAGTCTTGCTCCAACATTTGGTCGCGGTGCGATGACCAACCACTGGGTGGATATTAAAAACGCCAACGTCGTGATGGTGATGGGCGGCAATGCCGCAGAAGCGCATCCGGTGGGTTTCCGCTGGGCGATGGAAGCGAAAAACAATAACGATGCGACGCTGATTGTCGTTGATCCACGCTTTACGCGTACGGCGTCGGTGGCGGATATCTATGCGCCAATACGTTCCGGTACAGACATTACCTTTCTGTCCGGCGTTTTGCTGTACCTGATCGAAAATAACAAAATCAACGCTGAATACGTTAAGCATTACACCAACGCCAGCCTGCTGGTGCGGGATGATTTTGCCTTTGATGACGGTCTTTTCAGCGGCTATGACGCCCAAAAGCGTCAGTACGATAAATCCTCCTGGAACTACCAGTTTGATGAAAACGGCTATGCCAAACGTGATGAAACGTTGACGCACCCACGCTGTGTGTGGAATCTGCTGAAGCAGCACGTTTCGCGCTACACGCCGGACGTCGTGGAAAACATCTGCGGTACGCCGAAAGCGGATTTCCTGAAGGTGTGTGAGGTGTTGGCCTCTACCAGCGTTCCGGATCGCACTACCACCTTCCTGTATGCGCTGGGCTGGACGCAACATACCGTCGGGGCGCAGAACATCCGTACTATGGCGATGATCCAGTTGCTGCTCGGCAATATGGGGATGGCTGGCGGCGGTGTGAACGCCTTGCGCGGCCACTCTAATATTCAGGGCTTAACGGATTTAGGACTGCTCTCCACCAGCCTGCCGGGTTATCTGACGCTGCCATCGGAAAAACAGGCCGATCTGCAAACTTATCTGGCAGCGAATACCCCCAAAGCGACGCTGGCCGATCAGGTCAACTACTGGGGTAATTATCCTAAGTTCTTCGTCAGCCTGATGAAATCTTTCTATGGCGATGCGGCGCAGCAAGAGAATGACTGGGGCTTTGCCTGGCTGCCTAAGTGGGATCAGTCCTATGACGTGATCAAATATTTCAACATGATGGATAGCGGGAAAGTCACCGGCTATTTCTGTCAGGGCTTTAACCCGGTGGCGTCCTTCCCGGACAAAAACAAAGTGGTGCAAAGCTTAAGCAAACTGAAGTATCTGGTCGTTATCGATCCGCTGGTGACTGAAACGTCAACGTTCTGGCAGAACCACGGCGAATCTAATGATGTCGATCCGACAACGATTCAGACCGAAGTCTTCCGTCTGCCGTCTACCTGTTTTGCGGAAGAGGATGGCTCTATCGCTAACTCCGGTCGCTGGTTACAGTGGCACTGGAAAGGTCAGGACGCGCCGGGCGAAGCGCGTAACGACGGCGAGATTCTGGCCGGTATTTACCATCGTCTGCGTGAAATGTATCGCGCAGAAGGCGGTAAAGGCGCCGAACCACTATTGAAGATGAGCTGGAACTACAAGCAGCCGGATGAACCGCATTCGGAAGAAGTGGCGAAAGAGAACAACGGCTATGCGCTGGAAGATCTCTATGACGCCAACGGTACACTGCTTGCCAGGAAAGGCCAGTTGTTGAGCAGTTTTGCATTACTGCGCGATGACGGTACGACATCCTCCTCCTGCTGGATTTATACCGGTAGCTGGACGGAGCAGGGCAACCAGATGTCCAGACGTGATAACGCCGACCCGTCAGGGCTTGGCAATACTCTGGGTTGGGCGTGGGCATGGCCGCTAAACCGTCGCGTATTGTATAACCGCGCTTCGGCGGATCCGCAGGGTAAACCGTGGGATCCAAAACGGATGCTGATCCAGTGGAACGGCGCGAAGTGGACAGGGAACGATATTCCGGACTTTAACAACGCGGCGCCGGGGAGCGGGACCAATCCATTTATCATGCAGCCGGAAGGGCTGGGACGTCTGTTTGCTATTGATAAAATGGCGGAAGGGCCGTTCCCTGAACACTACGAGCCGATGGAAACGCCGCTGGGCACTAACCCGCTGCACCCGAATGTGGTCTCGAACCCGGCGGCGCGTCTGTATGAAGAAGATGCGCTGCGCATGGGTAAGAAGGAGCAGTTTCCGTACGTGGGCACGACTTACCGCCTCACAGAGCATTTCCATACCTGGACCAAACATGCGCTACTTAACGCTATCGCTCAGCCGGAACAGTTTGTGGAGATCAGTGAGACGCTGGCGGCAGCGAAAGGTATCGCTAACGGCGACTATGTGAAGGTGAGCAGTAAACGCGGGTTTATTCGCGCGGTCGCGGTGGTAACTCGTCGTCTTCGCACCCTGCATGTCAACGGTCAGCAGGTTGAAACGGTGGGGATCCCGATTCACTGGGGCTTTGAGGGTGTCGCGCGCAAAGGCTATATCGCCAATACTCTGACGCCAAATGTCGGTGATGCCAACTCGCAAACGCCGGAATACAAAGCGTTTTTAGTTAACATCGAGAAGGCGTAAGGGAGGCGAACATATGTCTATGGAAACGCAGGACATTATTAAACGGTCCGCAACAAACGCCATCACGCCGCCTCCGCAGGCGCGTGATTACAAAGCCGAAGTCGCGAAACTGATCGACGTCTCCTCCTGTGTCGGCTGTAAAGCCTGCCAGGTAGCCTGTTCTGAATGGAACGATATTCGCGATAACGTTGGTCATTGTGTCGGGGTGTACGATAACCCTGCCGATCTCAGCGCCAAGTCCTGGACGGTGATGCGCTTTACCGAAACCGAGCAGAACGGCAAGCTGGAGTGGCTGATTCGTAAAGATGGTTGTATGCACTGTGAAGATCCAGGCTGTCTTAAAGCCTGTCCATCTGCCGGGGCTATCATCCAGTACGCGAACGGGATTGTTGATTTTCAATCTGAACACTGTATCGGCTGTGGTTACTGTATCGCCGGGTGTCCGTTTAATATTCCGCGCCTCAACAAAGAGGACAACCGCGTTTATAAATGTACGCTCTGCGTCGATCGCGTCAGCGTGGGCCAGGAACCGGCCTGCGTCAAAACTTGTCCGACCGGGGCTATTCACTTCGGCACCAAAAAAGAGATGCTGGAACTGGGTGAGCAACGCGTGGAGAAGTTAAAAGCGCGCGGCTTTGAACATGCCGGTATCTACAACCCGCAGGGCGTCGGCGGTACGCACGTCATGTATGTGCTGCACCATGCCAATCAGCCGGAGTTGTACCACGGCTTGCCGAAAGATCCGCAGATCGATACCTCAATCAATCTGTGGAAAGGGGCGCTAAAACCGCTGGCCGCAGCGGGCTTTATCGCCACTTTCGCCGGTCTGATTTACCACTACATCGGTATTGGCCCGAATAAAGAAACGGACGACGATGAGGAGGATCATCATGAGTAAGTCGAAAATGATTGTGCGCACGAAATTTGTCGACCGCGCCTGTCACTGGACGGTGGTGATCTGCTTCTTCCTGGTAGCGCTGTCGGGGATTTCGTTTTTCTTCCCGACGCTACAATGGTTGACGCAAACTTTCGGCACGCCGCAGATGGGACGTATTTTGCACCCGTTCTTCGGTATTGCCATCTTCATCGCGCTGATGTTTATGTTCGTGCGTTTCGTCCACCACAACATCCCGGATAAAAAAGATATTCCGTGGCTGAAAAATATTGTCGAAGTATTGAAAGGCAATGAGCATAAGGTGGCGGATGTCGGTAAATACAATGCCGGACAGAAGATGATGTTCTGGTCCATTATGAGCATGATTTTTGTGCTGCTGGTGACTGGCGTGATTATCTGGCGTCCGTATTTCGCGCAGTATTTCCCCATGCAGGTGGTGCGTTATAGCCTGTTGATTCATGCGGCGGCGGGCATTATTTTAATGCACGCGATCCTCATCCATATGTATATGGCATTTTGGGTGAAAGGCTCGATTAAAGGCATGATCGAAGGGAAGGTCAGCCGTCGCTGGGCGAAGAAACATCATCCACGCTGGTATCGTGAAATCGAGAAGGCGGAAGCAAAAAAAGAGAGCGAAGAAGGTATTCAGTAATTCTTTCGCAATCTGATAAACAAGGCGCTATCCTGGTAGCGCCTTGTTTTCATCTGCTGTCTGTATACTCAGACGACCACAGCAAATCGTTTAACGACGGAAATCGATGACCATACGGCCACGAATTTGTCCCTGTTCCATCTCTTTAAAAATAACGTTGATATCTTCAAGCGGACGTAAAGCGACTTTTGGCACGACTTTTCCTTCCGCCGCAAACTGGAAGGCTTCGGTCAGATCCTGGCGTGTCCCCACCAACGAACCGACAACCTGAATGCCATCCAGCACCAGGCGAGGGATATCAAGGTTCATGGCTTCTGGCGGCAACCCGACTGCCACCACGCGGCCTCCGGCGCGAACGGCATCTACTGCGGAATTAAACGCCGCCTTAGCGACCGCGGTAACCACCGCTGCGTGCGCGCCACCGGTTTTTTCCTGCACAATTTTAGCCGCATCTTCCGTACGTGAATTAATGGTCAGATCTGCGCCCATTTCCTCGGCCAGTTTCAGTTGTCCATCATTGACATCAATGGCGATCACTTTCGCATTGAAAACGTTTTTCGCGTACTGCAAGGCCAGATTACCCAGACCGCCCAGACCGTAGATGGCAATCCACTGGCCAGGTTTAATATGAGAAATCTTCACCGCTTTATAGGTGGTAACGCCCGCGCAGGTAATACTACTTGCCGCTGCAGAGTCCAGACCTTCCGGTACTTTCACCGCATAATCCGCGACGACAATACACTCTTCGGCCATACCGCCATCTACCGTGTAACCGGCATTTTTCACGTTGCGGCATAAGGTTTCATTGCCCGTATTGCAATACTCACAGTGTCCGCATCCTTCATAAAACCACGCGACACTCGCGCGATCGCCGGGTTTCAGCGAGGTGACACCAGGACCGACTTCCGCCACGACGCCAATGCCTTCGTGTCCCAGAATAACGCCGGTTTTGTCACCGAAATCGCCGTTTTTCACGTGTAGATCGGTATGGCATACGCCGCAGCACTCCATTTTTAGCAAAGCTTCACCGTGGCGAAGGGGACGCAGCGTTTTCTCAGTAACATCAACCTGATGATCTTGTGTGACAACAGCAGCTTTCATAACCTTCTCCTTTTATTAATAGTGAACTGCATAGCAGGTAAGTAATAGCAGGTAAGGCGCTATTACCTCTTTAGGATTAATATTTCTGATGAGTTATGCAAGGCGGCAGAAATACAATGTAATAGTTTAGCCAGGATTATCCTGATAAATCCCCGTTCAATACATAAAGGTGGCTAATATTAGTAGCTTGACAAATAAGCAGGGAAAGGAATTCAGGTGTGTCGACAGACTCACCAAAACTAAAGAAGAAAGTGATATCCGGCGGCATTCACCGCCGGGTACGTATTAAATGGAAGTCCGACGGTAGTCGCGGTATTCCGGTTTCCAGAAGTTATCGTCAATCGCCTGTTGCAGCGCTTCCGCAGAGGTTTTCACCGCTACGCCTTGTTGCTGCGCCATTTTACCTACGGCAAAAGCGATAGCGCGCGACACGACCTGGATGTCTTTAAGCGCTGGCAACACTAATCCTTCGCCGTTATTCACCAGCGGAGAATGTTTCGCCAGCGTCTCACTGGCTGACATCAGCATTTCATCAGTAATGCGCGATGCGCCGGAAGCGATAACCCCAAGTCCGATGCCGGGGAAAATATAGGCGTTATTACATTGTGCGATCGGATAAACCTTATCTTTCCAGATGACCGGCGAGAATGGGCTGCCGGTTGCCACCAGCGCGTTGCCTTCCGTCCAGGCGATAATGTCCTGTGGCGTGGCCTCCACGCGAGAGGTGGGATTAGAGAGCGGCATGACGATCGGGCGAGGGCAATGCTTATGCATCTCGCGGATGATCTCTTCAGTAAAGAGCCCGGTCTGGCCGGAAACCCCGATCAGAATATCCGGCTTCACGTTACGCACCACATCCAGCAGCGACAACACGTCATTTTCGGTATCCCAGTGCTGGAGATTGTCGCATTTCTGCACCAGTTTTGCCTGGAACGGCAATAAATTAGGCATCCGGTCCGTCAACAGGCCGAAGCGATCAACCATAAAAACGTTCTGTCGAGCGGCATCTTCGCTTAAACCTTCACGCTGAGTCTGCGCGATGATCTGTTCAGCAATCCCACATCCGGCGGAACCCGCGCCGAGGAAAACGATTTTCTGCTCGCTAAGCTGACTGCCGGCAGCGCGGCTGGCGGCGATCAACGTACCGACGGTCACGGCTGCGGTGCCCTGAATATCATCGTTAAAGGAGCAAATCTCATCACGATAGCGCGTCAACAGCGGCATTGCGTTTTTCTGCGCGAAATCTTCGAACTGTAGCAGGATATCTGGCCAGCGCTGCTTAACGGCCTGAATAAACTCATCGACAAACGCATAATACTCATCGTCGGTAATGCGCGGATGACGCCAGCCCATGTAAAGCGGATCGTTGAGTAACTGTTGATTGTTGGTGCCGACATCCAGCACAACGGGAAGGGTATAGGCCGGACTAATGCCGCCGCAGGCGGTGTATAATGACAGCTTACCGATAGGTATCCCCATTCCGCCGATGCCCTGATCGCCAAGCCCCAGAATCCGCTCGCCATCCGTCACCACAATAACTTTAATGTTGTGGTTAGGCACATTCTGCAAAATGTCGTCCATATTGTGACGGTTCGGATAAGAGATAAATACGCCGCGCGCCCGGCGATAAATCTCAGAGAAGCGCTCACAGGCCGCGCCCACGGTCGGGGTATAGATAACCGGCATCATCTCTTCAAGATGGTTTTGCACCAGTCGATAAAAGAGCGTTTCGTTGGTATCCTGGATGTTACGCAGGTAAATATGCTTATCGATTTCTGTTTTAAACCCCTGATACTGGAGCCAGGCGCGTTCGGCCTGTTCTTCAATCGACTCGACGACCTCTGGCAGCAGCCCTGACAAATTGAAGTTGCGGCGCTCTTCTACGCTAAAAGCGCTGCCTTTGTTTAACAGGGGGAATTCCAGCAATACAGGGCCAGCGTAAGGGATATAAAGGGAACGTGCTTTCTTGGTTGTAGTTTCCATGTTACTCACTCTTTTTCGAATAACTGTCCCTGGCACCGTCGTTTATCATCATATATTGCCTTCCACCAGGGAACCGACCCTGAGTATAAAGCATTGTGAGACGTTAAGGTCATTCCTATAAACAAAAACACCATTGCAGATGCAATGGTGTTTAACGTCATTTCAGGACTGTACGATTACTTTTGGCTGTCGGCGCGGCGCTTTCTGCCGGTTGGGTTATTCACCACGCTGCTGGTGTCGCCTTCAGTAACAACCTTACGCTGGTTGGAAATTCTGTAATCCAGTCCAAGTATATGACGAGCCTGACGGTTCGATTTCATGTTAACTCCTCAATCCTGTTGCTAGTTTTAAGGACAAATTCGCTTACGCGAAAGAAACGTAACCCCTAAGGTTGCCGATACAGCATAGCAGGTTTTACAGAGTCGGGTGCTGCCCGCTTACCACATAGTTGATGGTCTGCTGGTAGATGTCACTGAGGATGTCATTGTCGGAAGCCTCAACCCATTTGGTCAGCTCCATTAAAATATCATCTTCAGTGACAACGCCTAACTCCGCGCGTAATCCTTGTTCAATCGCGTTGACCAGGGCCGGTTGTGCTGCTGAGGTATTTGCTGAGTGATAAGTAAACATATAATGCCTCCGTGAACATGTATTTATTTAGTACGGCTCGCAGAAAATTAATTCGTATTCAGCATGGCAAATATTTTTGCGGCTGTGGTTAAGATTAGTCCTGGAGTTATTTTAACGCAAGGCGGAACTCTAATTGTTTACCCCTGAAGAAAATATATTACGTTTGCCAATTACATATCCTCATACAAATAGTGGTCAATTAATATACATTTAAAAGGCTACTTATTGTGATTTTTATCCTTTATTACAATGGGATAGGATAAATCTCAATATACATATAAAATATACATAATGGAATACGCCTCCAGAAGAAAAAGTAAGGACAAAAGGAGGGATATATTCTTTAAAGAAAGGGAGCCCTGTTGGTTTAATATTCATCACTGAAAAAACATACAACTATTTTCTATATCTGAAGTGCGGGTAATCGACAACATGCTACCTCCATCGGCATGGACAACGCAGATTAGCAGCATGGTCTATACTTTATTTTTTGAGCCAACAGGAGAGCAAAAATGACAATCCATAAGAAAGGTCAGGCACACTGGGAAGGCGACATCAAACGGGGTAAAGGTACTGTATCAACAGAAAGCGGCGTGCTTAATCAACAACCGTATGGATTCAATACCCGGTTCGAAGGCGCGCAGGGAACCAACCCGGAAGAGTTAATTGGCGCCGCACATGCGGCCTGTTTCTCCATGGCGCTATCACTCATGCTGGGAGAGGCTGGATTTACGCCGACATCCATTGACACCACCGCTGACGTATCGCTTGATAAGGTGGAGGCGGGCTTCGCCATTACCAAAATTGCGCTACAAAGCAAAGTCGCGGTAGCAGATATTGATGCTTCAACTTTCGATCAAATCATCCAGAAAGCAAAAGCCGGGTGCCCGGTATCGCAGGTTCTGAATGCGGAAATCACCCTCGACTACCAGCTTAACGCCTGATAACCTCTCCAGCCCGGTAACGATGGGTTGATCGGGCTGATGAATATACTTTCAGACGGAGGGCTCGCTCCCGGTCTATCTGAGATCCTGCCGTATTTCTATCACCTCAACGCGCCGTAGACCACGTCTGCGGCTATTGTCGTGGCCTACTTTTTCGCCTTAAAATCTGCTCGCCATGTTGCTTTATTCATCAAACATCAAAATCAGTCAACGTAAATATCAATAATAGCCATATCACGGAGGGTGATCTTTATTCCTGAGAGAGGAGGGGTATTATTTTCTGTGTTCTACATTAACGGGTTAACGCGCAGATGTAGAGGTTATTTATATAATTATTGGAGCAACAACAATGAATAAATTCTCCCTTGCTACAGCAGGTATTATCGTGGCAGCGCTGGTAACCAGTGTTAGCGTGAATGCGGCAACAGATACTACTAAAACAAACGTTACGCCTAAAGGTATGAGCTGCCAGGAGTTTGTTGACCTCAATCCGCAGACGATGGCGCCAGTCGCTTTCTGGGTGCTGAATGAAGATGAAGATTTTAAAGGCGGGGACTACGTAGATTTCCAGGAAACTGAGACGACAGCAGTGCCGCTAGCCGTTGAGCTTTGTAAGAAAAACCCGCAGAGTGAATTAAGCAAAATAAAAGACGAAATCAAGAAAGAACTCTCAAAATAAGAGTAAACTGATATCAAAACCCGGCCTGTGTGTCGGGTTTTACTATTTGTGACACCGTCACAAATAACATCTTCCATTTCTTCTACCAATCACGTGGTATTGCACTATTTTCATTAGAGCCCTTTCACTATATGGAGACCTAATGAAAATTTTACCGCTGGCACTCTTTATCATTCCTTTTCTGGCCGGATGCGGCGCCAATAATACGCCGCCGCAAACACCTATTCCCGGGGAAAAAACCTCTGCCAAATTACGTACCCTGGAAACAGGCGCGGCGGCTATTCAATCCAGACCACCTGTCGATGCCATCAGTACCTACCTTGACGGGTTCCATTTTTATAGCGGTGATAAAAACGGACAGATGGAAGCGCACCATTACGTTACCGTCCTGAACGAAGATGTCATGCAGGCGGTGATTTACGACGGCAATACGAAAAACGCGCGCCTGATGGGGGTGGAGTACATTATCAGCGAACGTTTATTTAAAACGCTTCCTCCCGAGGAGAAAAAACTGTGGCACAGCCACCAGTACGAGGTGAAATCCGGTAGCCTGGTGGCGCCTGGCTTACCGCAGGTCGCTGATAAAGCGTTGATGAGTAAGATTGTTAATACTTATGGCAAGACCTGGCACACCTGGCATACCGACCGGGATAAAACCCTGCCAATGGGTATCCCTGCGCTGATGATGGGCTTTACTGGCGACGGGCAGCTTGACCCCGCGCTGCTGGCCGATCGGGATCGCCGTCTGGGAATTGATACCCAAGCCATTAAACGCGAGCGGCAGGATCTGCCTGAACATCCCGTTGTTAAGGGGGCTAACGCCTGGGAGCAGGGAGAGGTTATCCAGCTACAGCGTGTTCAGGGCTCTGGCGAACACGGGCGAGGCGATACCGCGCACTTCGGTACATCTGAGCAATCCCGACAATAATTCCACGGTTTTACACGCAGATACGAAAAAGAATGCCTGTTAAGTGACAGCGTCACGTAAAGATTAGCCCCATAGTCTATGCTTGTTCTTCGGATGTTGTAGAGGTTATGGGTTAAACGGAGCGACAAATGAGTTCAAAAATTTTTTGCAAAAGCTGGGGGGCTGAATATATCGCCGCTGATGTTGTCCGCTTTCGTCTTTGGGCCACCGGTCAGCAAAAGGTTATGCTCAGGCTTGCGGGTAAAGATCAGGAAATGCAGGCGAACGGTGACGGCTGGTTTACGCTGGACGTCGCCGGGGTGACGCCAGGTACGGAGTATAACTTTGTACTCAGCGATGGCATGGTGGTCCCCGATCCGGCTTCCCGCGCCCAAAAAACTGACGTCAACGGTCCGTCATATGTGGTTGATCCAGGCAGCTACACGTGGCGCAACACCGGGTGGAAAGGTAGCCGTTGGGAGCAGGCCGTGGTGTATGAGATGCATACAGGCACGTTCACTCCGGAAGGCACCTTCCGCGCCGCAATAGCGAAGCTGCCTTATCTCGCTGAACTCGGCGTTACCGTTATTGAAGTGATGCCCGTTGCGCAATTTGGCGGCGAGCGTGGCTGGGGCTATGACGGCGTACTGCTTTACGCGCCGCATTCTGCCTATGGGACGCCGGATGATTTCAAGGCGTTTATTGACGCCGCGCATGGGTATGGTCTTTCCGTCGTCCTGGATATTGTGCTGAACCATTTCGGCCCGGAAGGAAATTATTTACCGCTATTGGCGCCGGCGTTTTTCCACAAAGAGCGCATGACGCCGTGGGGAAATGGTATCGCCTATGATGTCGACGCCGTGCGGCGCTATATCATCGAGGCGCCGTTATACTGGCTGACAGAATACCATCTCGACGGCTTACGCTTTGACGCTATCGATCAGATTGAGGACAGTAGCGCCAGGCATGTGCTGGTTGAAATCGCACAACGTATTCGGGAAGACATTACCGACAGGCCCATTCATCTGACCACCGAAGATAGCCGCAATATTATTTCTCTGCATCCCCGAGATCAGGATGGCAATGCGCCGCTGTTTACCGCCGAATGGAATGACGATTTTCATAATGCCGTCCACGTTTTTGCGACCGGAGAGACCCAGGCCTACTACAACGATTTTGCTGATGCCCCGGAAAAACACCTCGCAAGAGCGCTGGCCGAAGGATTCGCTTATCAGGGAGAAATTTCACCGCAAACCGGCGAACCTCGCGGCGTAAAAAGTACCGGACAACCCCCGGTCGCTTTTGTGGATTTTATTCAGAATCACGATCAGGTCGGTAACCGCGCCCAGGGCGACAGACTGATAACCCTGGCGGGTGCTGAACGAACAAAAGTATTGCTCGCCACGTTGCTGCTTTCACCGCATATTCCGCTGCTTTTTATGGGCGAAGAGTATGGCGAAAGCCGTCCTTTTCTTTTTTTTACCGATTTCCATGGGGATTTAGCCCGCGCCGTTCGTGAAGGTCGCGCAAAAGAGTTTGCCGATCATGCAGGGGAAAATGTTCCGGACCCGAATGCGCCAGAGACCTTTCAACGCTCAAAACTTAACTGGAAGCAACAGCACAGTGAAGAGGGTAAAGCGTGGCTGGCGTTTACCCGCGAACTACTGCTTTTGCGCCAGAAGCATATCGTGCCGCTGTTGTCCGCTGCCCGTGAGAGCTCAGGAACGGTATTGCAAACCGCGCCCGGGTTTATTGCCGTTAGCTGGCGTTTTCCGGGAGGAACGCTGTCACTGGCGCTGAATATTAGCGCCACGACGGTATTGCTGCCCGATTTACCGGGTAAGACTCTCTTCGCCTGGCCGAATGAATCCACCGGGTCGCTTTCCCAACATTCTCTTATTGTCCGCTTAGCCCAGGGAGAGTCTGCATCATGATCCCAACTGCAACGTATCGCCTTCAGTTTCGCAATGGCATGACCTTCGATCGCGCTGCGGCGCTGGTGCCTTACCTTAAAAATCTGGGTATCAGCCATCTTTATGCCTCACCCATCTTTACCGCCACCAAAGCGTCAACGCATGGTTATGATGTCACCGATGCGAATGAGATTGAGCCTTCTATTGGCGGGCGCGAAGGATTTGAAAGACTGGTGGCTGAACTTAAAGCGCAAGGTCTGGGATTGATCATCGATATTGTGCCTAATCACATGGCCAGCTCGCTGGAAAACGCCTGGTGGCGCGACGTGCTTGAATATGGCAAGGAGAGCCGTTACGCGCGCCATTTCGATATTGACTGGTCGCGCCGACTGACGCTGCCTTTTTTAGGCGACACGTTTGACGCCGTGCTGGAAAACGGAGAAATTGCGATCAAGCCCGATCCCGCTACGGGTAAACCCGCGTTCGCCTATTATGATAACTATTATCCGCTTGCGCCGGCGACGTGGCAGGGGCGCGAGGCTGAAATACTGGCGCTTACCGATAAAGCCGCTATTGCTGATTTGCATGAGCGCCAGCCGTGGAAATTAATGTCCTGGCGCGATGCCGCTCGCTCGCTTTCATATCGGCGTTTCTTTGAGGTCACAGGGCTGGTAGGAATGCGGGTGGAAGATAAAACCGTCTTCGACGATACACATCGGCTGATTCTGGAGCTGGTCAGAACGGGGGCGGTTGACGGTTTACGTATCGATCATATCGACGGCCTTGCCGATCCGAAAGCCTATCTTGCGCGTTTACGTCAGGAAGTGGGGCCGGCGTGCTATATCACCGTGGAAAAAATTCTCGCTAAAGGCGAGCAACTTCCTGATGACTGGCCGGTTTCCGGCACCACAGGCTATGAATTTATCGCCTCGCTGGCGGAGGTGCTGGTTGACGATGAGCAGATAGACAATCTGCGCCAGGCTTACGAGACCGTAAAAGGCGCGCCAGTGGATATGCGGGCGGAATTACGGGCGGCTAAATTGCTGATGGTCGATCGCAATTTCGAGGGGGAATTTACCCGGCTGCTCGCGCTTGCGCTGTCGATTGCCAGCGAGCTACAGATCGCACAGGAAGAGAGCGTCGTTCGGCAGGCGTTACGCGAGTTATTAATTGCCTTTCCCGTATATCGCACTTACGGCACGGCAGAAGGGCTACCACCGACCGATATTTGCCTGTTACACCGTATTGTGGAACGGGTAAAGACGCTTGAAACCCCTCCGCAGCCAGAAGCGCTTACATTTCTGAGCCGTCTTCTTACCGGCGATGTTCCCGCCTCCAGCCAGGAGGAGGCGACACAGTTTCGCGTTCGGTTCCAGCAACTCACCGGTCCGCTGATGGCGAAATCGGTAGAGGATACGCTTTTCTTTCGTCAAAACATGGGACTGGCGTTAAATGAAGTCGGCGCCGAGCCCGTCACGCATCACTTCTCCATCGAACGCTTTCACCATGAGATGAAAACCCGACAGGCGCGACAGCCTGATGCGTTATCCGGTACGTCGACCCACGATACCAAGCGAGGCGAGGATGCGCGAGCACGCCTGTATACGCTTACCGAAGCGCCGGAGCAGTGGAGCGAATGCCTTGCCCGCTGGCGGCAGATGAACCAGACCCATGTCAAATTTTTGAATGATGGCACTGCGCCAAAATCGGCGGATACGTGGATGTTATATCAGGCGCTGACCGGCGTCTGGCCCCCGGTGCTACAACCACAGGATGAAACAGGCCTAAACGCGCTGAAAACACGCTTTGAAGCCTTTGTGGAGAAAGCGCTACGCGAAGCGAAGCTGCGTACCGATTGGGTGGACAGTAATGAGGCTTACGAAACGGCAATGCTTGATTACGCCCGTTATTTACTGGCGCCGGATAATCAGACATTTTTGCAGGATTTTTATCGTTCCTTGCAACCCTTCATCCGCGCAGGACTGGTTAACAGCCTGACGCAGACCGTTATCAAATTAACCGCGCCGGGAGTACCTGATATCTATCAGGGAAGCGAGGCGTTGAATTTTAGTCTTGTCGATCCCGACAACCGCCGCGAACCGGATTTCGCCACGCTGGCGCAGCAGTTAGACCAACTGACGCCGGGAGTTTTCTCGCGCGAAGAGAGTTGGCTGAACGGGCAGGTGAATCAGTATGTCACCGCCGCATTACTGCGTCTGCGTCAGCAGAATCATGAGCTCTTCCGTTTTGGCGACTATATACCGCTGCGGGCTGTTGGTCAGCGTGCCGACAAGGTCATCGCTTACGCCAGAGTCAATCATGATGATGCGCTGATTGTTGTTGCGCCCCGACTGGTGTTCGCCGAATGTGACGGCTTATTGTCACAATCGCATAGCGGTTTCTGGTCAGGAACCGACATTATTATACCCGGACAGCTTAATCAGCATCGTTATCGCAATGTGCTTACCCAGGAGAGGTTAATGCCTGGTGAACGCCTGTCGTTGGCCTCACACCAGGGCGGCGTACTGGTTTTAATGAGCGACTGAGTTTATGTGTTGATGTGCCGTGACAGGACAACGTTTACCGTGGGTGGAGAAAGAGAATGACAACAAACAGGGCTTTTGAAATCAGATCAGGATACAGCCATACGCTTGGCGCAAATTATGACGGCGAAGGCGTGAATTTCGCTATTTTTTCCGCCCATGCGGAACGCGTCGAGCTTTGCCTTTACGATCCGAGCGGGGAGCATGAAATCGCTCGTCTGGAGTTACCGGAATATACTGACGAAATATGGCACGGCTATGTCCCGAAGTTGCAGCCCGGCGCGCTGTATGGGTACCGCGTTTACGGTCCTTATGACCCGGAAAATGGTCATCGTTTTAACCCCAACAAGCTGCTTATTGACCCTTATGCCCGTGAGCTGGTGGGCGATATTCAGTGGAACGATGCGCATTTCGCGTATCAATTACTTCATGACGATAAAGATTTGACCTTTGATGACCAGGATAGCGCGCCATTTACGCCTAAATGCCGGGTGATTGATCCGGATGAGGCTAACTGGGAGGATAGACAACGGCCTTCCATACCGTGGTCGAACGCCATTATTTATGAAACGCATGTAAAAGGCTTTACCCAGCTTAATTCCGCGATCCCTGAGCCTCTACGCGGTACGTTTGAAGGCATGGGGCATAAAGCCAGCGTGGATTACATTAAAAGTCTGGGGATTACCTCCGTCGAGCTTTTACCCGTTCACTGGTTCCCGGACGATCAGCATCTGCTCGATAAAGGACTGAAAAATTTCTGGGGATACAACTCGCTGGGCTTTTTTGCGCCGGCGACGCGCTACTATGGTCCAAAAGGTATTCAGGGATTCCGCGATATGGTGCGCGCTTTCCATGATGCCGGCATCGAAGTGATACTGGATGTGGTCTATAACCATACGGCAGAAGGGAATGAACTTGGCCCCACGCTGTCATTTAAAGGTATCGATAACTTCTCTTACTATCGCACGATGCCCGATCAGCATCGCTATTACATTAACGATACAGGGACAGGTAATACCGTCAATACCTCTCATCCACGGGTACTGCAAATGGTGATGGATTCCCTTCGCTATTGGGCGGAGTCAATGCATGTCGACGGCTTTCGTTTTGATTTGGGCACCATTCTTGGTCGTGAGCCGGAAGGCTTTGATCAGAGAGGCGGTTTTTTTGATGCGGTAACGCAAGACCCGGTGCTGGCAAAACTGAAACTGATTGGCGAACCCTGGGATATCGGACCGGGCGGCTATCAGGTTGGCGGCTTTCCACCAGGGTGGGGCGAATGGAATGATAAATACCGCGATACGGTACGCGAATACTGGAAAGGTGACAACGTCACAAATGATTTCGCCGCACGCCTGCTGGGTTCCGGCGATCTCTATGATTTGCGCGGCCGTCGCCCCTGGTCAAGCGTTAACTTTATTACTGCCCATGACGGCTTCACGCTGAACGATCTGGTGTCTTATAACGACAAACATAATGAAGCCAATGGCGAAGATAATAATGACGGGCATAATGATAACCGCTCCTGTAACTATGGCGCAGAAGGGCCAACCGACGACGAGGGCATCAATGCGATACGCGAGCGACAGAAACGTAATTTCCTGACCACCTTGCTTTTCTCGCACGGCACGCCGATGTTATTAGCGGGCGATGAGTTTGGCCGCAGTCAGATGGGCAATAACAATGGCTACTGTCAGGACAGTGAAATATCGTGGGTCCACTGGGATAATTTGCCGGAAACCGCCAATGCGCTACGGGAGTTTACCCGTCATCTGATTCAACTGCGCGCCACGCAACCGTTGCTGCGCCGGGAGAGCTGGCGTGACGGTCTGGAGATCCGCTGGTTTAACGCCGGCGGAGGGGCGCAGCAATCCGAACAATGGGATGAGGGATCGACCATAGGCGTATGTATTAGTCGTCCCGATCTTCAGCCGGAAGCGGGGATCTGGCATGACGCCTTACTGCTTTTCAATCCGTTTGAAGGCAGCGTACCGTTCCGTATTCCGATGTGGGGAGAAGGCGGCTGGGTACTTGAACTGACGACTGCCGATAACGCGCAGCAGGGAATGCGGATTACCGAAGAAATGGATTTCGATCTGGCCGGGCGCAGTATCGTGTTATTCAGACGCCCCTGATAGTAAAACCGCGCTCCGGACCCAACCGGCCTTGATGGCCGGTTTTTTACTGGCGCTCAGGCGATATCATGCCGCAGAAATAACACCGTTGTCAGTTTACCGCCCGAAAAATTCATCCGCCTGTTGGTATTCCTTTGATTGTCTTCACCGATATTCGCTTCAGGCCGTCTATTGCCATTTCAAGGTAGGTACGTGGACATCCCAGATTTAAACGGATAAATCCGCTGCCCGCCGGGCCAAAGCCGCTGCCCATTGAAGGAGCAATACCCGCGACATCCGCCATTACCCATTTTAGCTGTTCGTCATCCAGTCCCAGTTTTTTACAATCCATCCATAATAAATAGGTTCCCTGCGCCGGGACAATTCTTGCCCAGGGAAGGTGCTCTGTCGCATGTTCAACAAACCAGCGGCGGTTTTCCGCCAGGTAATCCAGTAGCGAATCCAGCCACTGTCTGCTTTCATTCCATGCGGTAGTCGCCGCCTGAACGGAGAGGGCGTTAAAGACATCCAGCCCATGAGCGTCCAGACGAGACAGGAAACGCTGGCGAAGCGTAGGATCGGGAATGAGAAAATTAGAAATTCGCAACGACGATAAGCCAAACGTTTTGCTGGCCGCAGTGGCGGAGATGACCCGTTTATGCCAGCGCACCCCTAAATGCAGTACCGAGGTAAAGGTTTCGCCGGGCAGCAATAGATCGGCCCATATTTCATCCGAGATGAGAGTGACATCATAAGCTTCACATAATAAAAGCAGTTGCTCCAGCTCGTTGGCCGACCAGCAACGCCCGGTTGGATTATGTGGATTACACAAAATCATCAGCGGAGGGCGCTCATGGCGAAACAGCCTTTCCAGTTGGCAAAAATCCATCTGGTAGCCATCGTCCGGCGACTCGCTAAGGGGATTCTCCAGCAGTTTTCTACCATTAAGCGTGATTATTTTGGCGAAGGAGCCATAGTATGGCCCCTGTACCACTACGCCGTCGCCTGGATGCGTCAACATTTGCACTAAGAGCGCCAACCCTGGTACGACGCCTTCCACGCTGCATACCCATTCTTGTTTTAACGTGAGCTGGTGGCGTGATGAAAACCAGTGAAGCAGGGCGTTAAAATAGGCCTCATCGCGTTCGCTATAGCCAAATACGCCGTGCTCGATTCGCTGATGCAATGCCGCCTGAACCTCAGGCGGGCAGGCAAAATCGAAATCAGAAACCCACATCGGCAGCAGTTTCCCTGCGCCATCGCCAAAGTGACGCTCAATAAAATCCCACTTTACCGAACCAGTATTGTTGCGATTGATAATCTGGTTAAAATCCATCTTGTTTCCTTATTATTCCGTCACTGACGATTGCGGCGACTTTTCTGAGGCGGAGGCAGTTCTGGCAATACCAATTCCGCTAAAACCATAAATTAATGCGAAGAAGATTGCCGCATAGCATTGGATAGCCCAGGGCAGAAGATCAAGCGTGCTAACGCCCAGCGTGGTTGCCATGTAGACGCCAGCCGAGGTCCACGGCAGGAGAGGTTCGATAACGGTACCGGCATCTTCTATCGTCCGTGAAAGGTTTTTAGTATCCAGCCCCATACGACGATAGGCATCTTTAAACAGTTCGGCGGGAACTAACAATGCCAGTTTACCGTCGCTGGTCGCTCCTGTGACCAAAATTGTGGTGCCGATAGTGGCGGCAATGAGTTGACCAACGCTATGAATAATGGTCAGCAGTCGGTTAATGATGATTGTTAACGCGCCGGTTAACGTTAGCGCTCCGGCAAATGAAAAAGCGCAGAAAACTAACAGTATTGTTCCCATCATCGAGAACATTCCGCCCCGGTTTAGCAGGCGCGGAACATCGGCCACGACACCTTCTGCGCCTTGTGGGAACATGGCGATATCAAATCCATCAATGAAAGCGTCCAGTCCCTGTTTGATGCTCAGTCCCTGCATGATGACGCCGAGGAACAAGGCAAGTACGCAGGCGCTTAACATTAATGGGATGACAGGCTTTTTGCGAATTGCGCCCCACAGTACGATCACCGGCGGCAAAATAAGAACAATATTAAAATGGTATAGCGACTCCAGCGAGTGGATGATGTCCGTAACGCGCTGCGGCGTAGCCACCTCGCCCAGCATATTACTGTGTCCGGCGATAAGATAAACCACGGCGGCAAGCAGGAAACTTGGCAGGGTCGTCCAAAGTAAATGCTGAATATGCTCAAACAGAGTAGTGTCTGCGACAATCGCGGCAAAGTTAGTCGAGTCGGACAACGGTGAGATTTTGTCGCCGAAATAAGCGCCAGAAACAACGGCGCCAGCTGCTGCTGCAAGAGACACGTCCAGCCCGGCGGCAACCCCCATTAACGCAACGCCAACCGTCCCGGCGGATCCCCACGATGTACCGGTACAGACGGAGACCACGCTGGTTAAAAAGAAGGCTGCAATCAAAATATATTCCGGGCTTATGAGTTTTAGCCCCCAGTACACCATGTAGGGAATGGTGCCACTAAACATCCAGGAGCCAATCAAACCGCCCACGCAGATCAGGATCATGATAACCGGCATTGCTTTAGCCAGCTTATCCACCACTGAGTTGATGATGTCTTCCCAACAGTATCCTTGCCACCATGCAATGCCTGCCGCTACCGCCGCAGAGCACAGAAGGAGCGGTTCGATACGTAGCCCCATAATGCCGTAACCGATAATCAACAATAACAACATGGAGATGACTGGGATTAGCGCTAAACCCAATGACAGCGTTTTCTTCTTGTTTTGTGATGCACTCATAATGGAGCTCCGGTCAGTAAGGTAGCTCAAGGGTAGGGGGATACGCTTCCCACTACTGTGATCCATTACTTTCGTCCATGTAACCGATTACATGAGAAGGGTTAATTTGATAGCCATCACAGTTTTTACTGTTGACGACGCATTCACCGTGAAAAATAGGGCGCGACAGAATCGCGGATCACCAGTTCGGCATTGAAATGATTGCTGCTGGGCGGCGGCGTAATGCCCTGGTATAACTGTATCGCCAGTTGCGCGGCACAACGCGCCATTTGTTCGACCGGATAATGCATTGTTGTTAACGCCGGATAAAGATACCGGGCCAGCACCACATCATCAAAGCCGACAATAGAGAGCTGTTGCGGAAGCTGAACGCCGCGTTGATGAAGAATACGCATAATGCCAGCGGCCATCACATCGTTAAACGTGACCGCTGCCGTAAGGGGAAGCCCGCTATTAATAAGTTGATGCGCGGCCCGCTCGCCGCCTTCTTCGTTAAACGGAACGCTAATCACCCAGCGAGGGTCTGGAGAAATACCATATTCTTCCAGCGCCTCACGGTAACCATCAAGGCGTTCCTGACGATCAATAATTGGCAAGTCAGATGTCACACAGGCAATGCGCCGATGCCCGTTCGCCAGGAGATATCGGGTCGCTTCCCTGGCGGCGCTGCGATTTTCCAGCCAGATACACCGGTTGGCCATACCGGCTATATAACGATTCACAACAACCAGCGCTGGAAAGTGGGCTGCGTAGCGCAGCAGCTCTTTATCCGGTAATCGGCTGGCGTGTACAACAATAGCCTCACAACCTTGATTAACCAGAAAATCCAGTCCCGCTTTTTCCATTTCTTCGTCGTGGCCGCCGCTACATACCATCAAGCGATACTGCTGCTTACGAGAAACATCTTCTACGCCGCGAGCAAGGCGGGCAAAAAAAGGATCAGCCAGATTGCCGGTTAACAATCCGAGCATATCGCCGCTGCGTTTCGCCAGCGCGATAGCGGCGGCATTCCGGCGATAATTGAGATCGCGCATGGCTTTCTCTACACGTTCGCGCGTGACGGGTTCAACCCACGCGGTCTGGTTAATGACGCGTGATACAGTCGCGGTTGATACACCGGCCATGGATGCAACATCCTTTATTGTCGCCATGTTAAGCTCATATTTGTTCGTTTAAAGGGTATCAAAGCCATTGATTATCATGTTACGTGGAAATCAGTGCAATCACTGCGGCGCAGCCTGAATTTATAAACATTTTTAAAATCATCCTAAATCCTGGTAACTGCAAATTTTAGTAGCTACCTCAATGAGTTATTGACCACTGAATTTTCTACGATAACATGACTAACAATATACACATGATAAGAACCACTACACTGGGAAATCGTTGCGTGGTGGTTCCGGAGATAGATGATGAGTAGTATTACAAAAAGCATACAGAATGAATATGTTTTATTGATGGAAAACGCTTTTTCTGAAAAATATAAATATGCATTCAGAAATTTAGAACTAAAAGAATTACGTAGATTCATCCTGAAAGAGCTAATTAGCTCTCCCGAGTTAGATAATCAACTTACAAACCTAATCGTGTTGCTAAATAAATTTTGGGATACTCACGCCGCGGCGCTTATAACAGAAGTGCGGGCGTCTAAAAGTTATCGATTATTACTTCCGATTCAACGCTTTGGTTATAACATATCTAATCACCTTAGATCTCTGGGGATTTATTTTGATAGCATCATAATGGTTGATCCATTACATTTTCCTTCTCTTAGCTCTCTGCATTCATTTTTGTCATTGCCACCAGATAATAGTTATGTCCGCATGCGCAGGTTGGTATTACTTGAACATGTTTCTAATCTATTTCGCGCCATCCCGTTTATGACTATTGATGATGATTATCCAATTTTTCTAATCGTTCCTGAATTACTGGATTTTGATAAAGAACGCAATCATGAACAATCTGCCGCTTTTCTAAGCCAGCTCTTTTTTAAAGATAGAAAAATGGATTACGCTACTTATTTAGCGTTTCTTGAGCACTTTGGGAGAAACGAAGAAACATTCCAGAAGATCCTAACAAATAAAGAATTATTAAAAACATTGCTTAATAATTTCAATAACATCGAAAAAGAAGTCTGGGTTTACGATACAGATTTAAAGAGTTTTACAACAAGAGAGGTAGATCTTCTGGATTACGATCTGCCGTCAGCTATAGCAACCTTACTGGGTAAGGTTGAAGGTGCAATTTATGCACAACGATCAACTCAATTATCGGCAACACTATTAGGCATTGATCCGGTTATTTATAGTAACCATATGTTTTTACATGAATGGACTACGGAGCAGTTGGTCAAGGATTATGGTAAATTAAATCCTCTTTCTTCTGAAGAGCAAGCGATTACAATGGGCCTTTCAGCCGCGGAAGTAAAATTCCTTACTGCGCTTTCCGATCTGGAATTAAAAAAGATTAGAGAAAGAGGTCAACTGGAATCCTTAAGGCATGAACTAAGAATCTCAAGGCATGACTTGCAAGGAAAAACACCAGATCAAATGCAAGATGCGGCAAATAATTTTTCAAAACATTTAATCAATGTGGTCGAAGAGTATGGAAAGTCGCATGAATCAGCCATTAAGAATTCAAAGAAAAAAAAGATCTCATCTGGATTAATTTTTGCAGGAACAGCCACGTTAGGTATAGCTTCACTTGCCATGCCGCAATTGACATTACTTTCAGCAGCAGCAACGGGAATTGGCCTGGCCTTTGGAGGTAAAAGTCTGGCAGATATTTTTAGTGAACATAAAGCACATAAAAATGAAATCCAGATATTAGAAAAAACACCCGTATCGCTTTTGTATGGGGCATATAAAAAGAAATAGTAATACTGTGTATACCGTCTGGTAGCGGAAGTCTGGCATTTGATAGTTTTTGAAGCAATTGTCGTAAAGTTACTCAAACAATCACATTGTTCAGGAAAGCCTATGAGGAGATGGTTGAGAATAGGGGGTCTTCCGCTGATTCCCCGAACTATCCACCAGTTCATGCAAACGCTGTGCTAACTGGCCACTGTTTTTCCCCGGTTGCTGCTTTGACCGTCAGATTTTCCAGTGTATTGTCAGTATCATAACGACCTGGACGCCGGCGAATTATGGCGGGTGAAATGGAAGTGGCCAAAGGGATGCTGCGCACGCTGATTAAAGTCACGTTCGGTTATCCTGCGATTTTTGACGAGGTTCGGCAGGAATGCCAAATCAACAATGCGCATGTTGTCGCCGGATGTGGATCCGGGTATCAAAGCGTTTATAGCCGTTGTCAGAGCTGCAGAACATCAGTCAGAAAAAGCAGCGGACCAGGGTAAAACCCACTGAGCCAAAAACCTGCGCGACGAACCGGTCACAGTGGCCGGTTTTTTTATGCCTGCGTGGCGTGTGCTGCGTGAAATCGTGTGCAGGATAAGCGGGTGCAAATCAACAGAATTCGCGCAGCGTCACGGCAGGGAAGGGATCAAACTTATGGGCCAGAAGTTTTTTGACATACACGAATCCAGCCGCTTTAACATGTCTTTTAAATGTTCTGGTGAATTTAACATAATATACATTATGCGCACCAATCTTGTAGAGGCTCAATGCTAATGTCTATTTGTGGCTCATATTGTCCAGACTATAGTTCTCAGACATGACGCCGGGATGTTCACCGTGAAAGGAATCAACCGCCTCAAAATCCTTCAGGATGCCATCGACCGCAATTTACATCCCGGTCAGGCTGCTGAGATGCTCGGCATTACGCCACGCCATTGCAGACGGCTGCTGAAACGTTATCGCCAACTCGGACCACTTGGCATGAACAACCATAGTCGTGGCCGCGTTGGTAACCATCTGTTGCCAACTTCACTGATAGATCAGGCACTCTGTATAATCCGGGAGCACTACCGTGATTTTGGCCCCACGCTGGCGCTGGAAAATCTGGAGGAAGTTCACGGTCTGGTTCTTGGCAAGGAAACTATCCGACGCCTCATGATAAAAGCCGGAATCTGGATCCCTCGCAGATAACGCGCGCCGAAAATTCATCAGCCTCGTTACAGGCGGCCTTGTACTGGCGAGCTGATACAAATTGATGGCTGCGACCACCACTGGTTTGAAAGCTGGGGTCGACCCTGTACTGCTTTGGTCTATGTTGACTATGCCACCAGTCGCCTGATGCACCTGCTGTTTGTGAAATCTGAATCCACAGATTGAGGACAGCGAGCACAGTCGCCGGGCCATCGGTAAATATATCGAAGTCTGGCATTATCCTGACGGGCATAAGGAACTGCGGCTGAATGGCGTTCTGCTCCCCTATTCCACCTTCGACCGGTTGTCGGAGGTGGACCCCGTCGCAATTGTTGATAATAAAAGACTGGGTCATGTGCTTGGAGTTGCGCGCCAGGCCCAGAGAAAACTGGACAATAATCGCTCACTTAAATAAAGAGATGTCGTAAAAATGCCAGCTCAGGCCTGCGCTGCGCCAAAAAATCAACTAACGGATTGAACCACTCTGGACGCTGCCACTGCGAAAAGTCAGGACAATTCGCTGTCGTCATCGGGCTATTCATCAATGGATGTTCAATCATTGGTGTACTTAACCCTTGACGTGCTCGCCAGTTTTTTACCGCCTGATATTCAAATGGCCAGAGTAATAGATCCTGACGCTGAATTTCATAGCCAGTCAAGCAACAATGCTTATCGCTATTATGAAAATCGGTCCACTCAAGATGCTTATCACATAGCGTAATTAATCCGGTGCGGACTAGTTCATCATCTGATGACAATAAAATGTTTTGGCAAAAGTCCAGATAGACAGGATCAACACGCACTTGCATTGCTTCCCAGTTGATTGTATCCCCCCGTTCACGCGCCATTATCTCCATCGCCAGGATACCCAATTTCTGTTCACGATAAAACGGAACAATTTCTTTCAATACGCCGCTTTGAAACCCGCGCTGAATGGCCGGATAGCAATAAGGAACTAAAGAGAATTGATTGCAGGCGAATAGTGTTAACCAACTCTCTCCCTGCTCGCTAAACTTCGTGGTATGTCCCCGCTCTTCCCGAATATCAAAATGATCACAAGCTAGCTCGATACTCCATAGAGCAAGATTAGTACAAAGCAATGAGTTATCTGCTTTCCCTGTTTTATAGCAACCATCAAAATAGAGCGTGCCATTAGCCTGCAAGAAACAAAATAATTGAGTACTGATAAGCACCATTAGATCATCTTCAGCTTGATAAATTTTATCCAAACGCTTCTGAACCAGTTCAGGATTGAGCCGATAATAGCGTTCAAAATACTCATCTTTCCACAATACATGTTTCTTAACATGGTTCACAACTTGTTTATAAGTGGGCATGGTGTCACCTAATAGTCCATTATTTTAGCGTTCAATATATATCTTTATAGAGCCTATAACTTGTTAGGGCATATAGCCTTGACAATAATGACGGAGGGCGGAAAGCAGCCCCCAGCGTGAATCAGTCATACAACCAGCAACCAGCCCTGGCAGACGCAATGAGCATACCTATCGTGAAATCCGGCACCTGAGGAATATCGTTTTTGCGAAACGGATTAAGCAAATGTTTTAGCGGTGGTTCTGGCGGATAGTATGTTGTGATCGAGAAATTCCCTTTATCTACATTGAATGTCGTAAAAAAATCATCCATCAATGCCAGTACTTCATCATCTTCCAGCTGTAGATCTGAATCCAAATCTGTTGACGGTGTCAGTTCTTTTTTCTTAAAAAGGTAAATTCCATCATGGCTTCTTACCAGTTCATAAATCCGCTGTTCAAGAGTATCACTTACCATATTTTATCGCTTCCTCTGGCAATACGGTTGTAATCCCTGACTGTACGATCTGCAATCTGCGACACGTCAGAGGCCAGAATAATCCATCCGACTGTTCAGCAAGGCCACCAAGTAAAATAATATCACCATCTGCAAGGCTGACTTCGGTTGTTACATCACGCTTGATAAGGGTTGGCGAGTTATTGACGCCGGTTTCAGTGGTCATAAGTTAGGTTCTGGACATCTGAAATTAGCCTTGAAAAAACCGTCAGCTGCCCGCATCACTGACCGGGCTGGAGCTGAATCCCCTTCGTGAAGGATGCTTTTATTAGTACTATTAAAGGTGCTATATTTAGTCATCAACCAGGAGGTAAATTATGGCATTTCAAATTTTAACGACTACTGCAGCAAGCATTACAGAACTGAAACGTGATCCAATGGGAACTTTCAATGCCGGAGATGGCGCTCCAGTTGCCATTCTTAACCGCAATGAACCGGCTTTCTACTGTGTGCCTCCGGCACTTTATGCTCATCTTATGGATATTCTTGAGGATGAAGAACTCGGTCGTATTATCGATGAGCGTGCGAATGAACGCGTCATTGAGGTCAACATTGATGACTTATAAGCTGGCATTTAACGAATCAGCACTAAAAGAGTGGAAAAAACTGGGTCATACCATACAGGAACAGTTTAAAAAAAAGCTAAGGGAACGGCTTGAAAACCCTCGGGTTCCGGCTTCTCAATTACATGGAAGAAAGGATCAGTACAAAATTAAGCTGCGTGGTGCAGGATACAGGCTGGTGTACAGCGTCGAAGATGAAATTATCACGGTAACTGTCATTGGTGTTGGAAAGCGTGAAAATGATGCCGTCTACAAAATGACACGACACAGAAGCTAATCACTCAGAAAATGCTCTCTTTCCCGTCAAACGATACGACAAACAGGCTCAGTTCTTTTATGTGACGGCACCTTGACATATGCCACGTATATGAAACTATGGCCTACGTTGTGTATGTGACATTCATTTTATTCCCGCCCGAAGTGTTTACGCTATCTGAGGATAACATTATGACGCAACGTATCGCGGTTTTTCCTGCTGACCGCCATTCTCTGTATGAGGAACATGGGTATTCCGCAGCCATCCGTTCTGGTGATTTACTGTTTGTTTCAGGCCAGGTAGGCAGTCACACAGACGGAACGCCGGAGCCTGATTTTCAAAAACAAGTGAGGCTTGCTTTTGAAAACCTGAAAGCAACACTGACTGCAGCAGGATGCACATTCGATGACATAGTGGATGTCACCACCTTCCATACCGATCCAGAGCAACAACTTAACGACGTGATGGCGGTGAAACAGGAGATATTTGCCCATCCCCCTTATCCTAACTGGACCGCTGTTGGCGTTACCTGGCTGGCCGGCTTTGATTTCGAAATAAAGGTTATTGCCCGAATCCCCTGATGCTTATTCTCGGTAAAACCGGTAGCATTATATGTACCGGTTTTATTTTATTCATCCCTGCCCTTCATCTTGTATGATTAACATGCAATCACCAAACATATCGAACTGACATGACTGGATATGTTCTGAGGTATAGGCCTTAATGAGTAGATCAACCCCAGCAAACTGACCAGTTAACACCATATGCGTCGTTTTTGGCTGATGTAAGTTCGTTAGCAGGCAGTCAACCACTTTCAGTTGATAGCCTGGATGTATATAAAGCGCAGTCCAGCCAGAACTTGCTTTGAGGCAATTGTGTTCCCTCGAATACGCAGATTCCAGACATCGTGTAACGGTAGTTCCTACGGCAAAAATACGTCCGCCATTTTGCTTCGCAGTATTAATGATATCCGCTGTAGCTTGTGGAACCTCGTAGTATTCTTCGTTGATAGTCACTTCCTCTACACATTTTGTTTGTATTTTTCTGTTGGACAACATTTCTGTTGATGCAACATGTAAAGTGATGAAGGATATTAACCCACCTTTATCTTTGATTCTTTGGATAAGATCCCAGGTAAAATGAATGCCGGCAGAAGGTATTTCCAAAGAACCATATTTTTTAGAAAAAACGGAACGGTAAGCATCTGGATATTTATAAAACAAGCTGGAGTCCACATACTCATCAAGACGCTCACCATGACTGGCTAAATAGCAAATTAAGGCCTCATGATTTTCCACGACGGCCCGGTACTGGCTCTCCTCGCTAAACCTTTGCTCTATCTTAATGGAAATTTCAGGGTTATCAACCAAATAGAAAACATCATTCGCGTTAAGCCTTTCTTTTAAAAGTCCGGAAATAATTACTCTATTATTTGGTAAAAATCCCTCTAAAACAATTTTAATTAACCTATTCTGTCTTGTTTTACAGATAAACATATGGTTTATTATAGTACTGTCGTTAAAACAGATTACATCACCTTCTTTGATATAATCTGTTAATTTACTAAAGTCTACCTTATGAATTTCCCCTTTACTCCGGTTGAGGACAAGCATTTTACACTTTTCCCTGTATGAATCATTGGCTATCCAATGAGGTCTGAGTGGGATAGTCATCTGATCGGTAATGCGAAAATCATATTTTTCGGTAAGCATATATTTACCCTTTGAAAAACCATTGATACGGCGATTGTTATATAGCCGTATTCTGCAGTATACGTTGGCCTTTCAAAGGGTGAAAATTAACTCGATAAATGTTGTTGTTATATTTACTTTGCTGGCTATTTAATCAATGTCAGATACCGATATTAGCCTGGACGATCGGATTTGACCGCCCTTTTCTTTTGCTTATTCCGGCATTGAAGCATCGCTATCCATTGCATCGGCAAACTTTTGCATTAGCCGAACAAAGACATCAAGTTCATCCTGAGGCCAGTCTTTAAAAACAACGTTGCCCATTTGCTCTCGCGCAGCGTCTATACGCTCCGTCATCGCCTTTCCTGTACGGGAGATAACGGCCTCGCGTATACGACGATCGATGGCATTATGCTGCCGTATTATCAACCCCAGCTTCTCCAGTTTGGCGACCTGTCGGCTTACCGTCGTATAATCACGACCGGCACGTTCGGCTAACTCAACAACGCCAATCGGCCCTAAACGTTCGATACTAATAAGGATCGAAAATAGCGCACGATCGAGTTGTATCCCCGCCTCTGCAATTAATTTCTCATCATTACGAGGCCGGTTAAGCGCGCTCACCACGCGAATCAACGCACCGTGAAGCGCCTTCATTTGCTCGGAAATATGTGTATCTTGCACATTTTTATTTTCTGACATAGCATGTCTCCTCTTATGTGCATAATACACATATCGGAGAGACGATGACAAGATACACCACTACAGATGTACTGATCTGCGGCGCTGGCGTTACCGGGCTTACTTTAGCCATCGAACTGGCGCGTCACGGGGTCTCATTTCGCCTGATTGAGAAAAGAACGACGCCTTTTATCGGCTCCCGCGGTAAAGGTATTCAGCCGCGAACGCAAGAAATCTTCGAGGATCTTGGAATACTCAATAAAGTGGTCGCCGCCGGCGGGCTCTATCCCCGACTACGAACCTACCGTCACGACGGAAGCTATGTAGATTCAGATATTGCGCATCATACAAAACCGACCCACGCCGAACCCTACCATCTGCCATTGATGGTTCCACAGAACGTGACAGAAACGATTATGCGAGAGCAATTAAAAGCATGGGGACATCGGGTGGAGTTCGGCTGCGAGTTACGACATTTTGCGCAAACCCCACGCACAGTCACCGCGTATGTTGCCGGGCCGGCTGGAGAAGAGGTCATCATCGCGCATTATTTGATAGGTGCGGATGGCGGCGGAAGCTTTGTCAGAAAAAAATTAGGCGTCAGCTTCCCCGGTCGTACGTTGGGAATCCATGCGCTTGTGGCTGACGCTTCACTTTCCGGTCTGAACCGGGATGTATGGCACCATTTTAACGATGGCGATATGGCGCGGATGATAACGATTTGCCCTCTCGCCGGCACGCAGCTCTTTCAAATCCAGGCGTTGTTGGCCCCGGACGACTCGCAGAATTTCTCAGCCGACGTGCTCACGGCTTTTCTTACTGAACGAATCGGGCGGACGGATGTTCGCATCCATTCGATTCCCTGGGTATCGAAGTACCAGATGAATGCGCGCATAGCGGAACATTACCGTGTGGGTAAGGTATTTTTAGCCGGTGATGCCGCTCATGTGCATCCGCCGACGGGTGGGCAAGGGTTAAATACCAGCATCCAGGATGCCTATAACCTGGGATGGAAAATGGCAGCCTCGCTGCGGGGCGCAGGAGAAGAACTTCTCGATAGCTATGAACAGGAACGCCGCCCGATAGCCGAATCACTGCTCCACCTTTCTACCCGATTACTTGACTCTCAAAAACAGAGAGGCATCAAACGAGAACGCGATGTTCAACAACTTGACATCCAGTATACCAACTCCCCCTTAGCCCACACGTTACCCGAACGTCAGCATGGGTTACAAGCGGGAGAAAGAGCTCCGGATGCTCCTCTTTTGGGCGCCGGCGGCCAATCATTACGATTATTTCAGTTACTACAAGGTCCGGACTGGAATCTGTTGGCCTACGAAACCCATGGTAAGGTCATCGATGCGCGGCGAGGACTGCGTATTCATCACATTGGCGAGCAGGACGAGCTCATCGATACCCTGGGGCACTTCCGGGAATCCTATCATCTGGCGCCGGGTCAATGCGTGCTGATCCGACCCGATGGCTATGTCGGCGCATTCTTTCACGGCAAACAGAGCAACGATATTGAAAATTATCTCTCTCGTTTTGCCATAGGGATTAAAGATGAATACTAATGTCTATGAGAACACCGACAGCGAAACTATCACCCCGCTCAACAAGCGGCGTATTTTGCCTGTTTTCCTGCTTGTCGGCCTTTACGCCGCCAGTACCGCGGCTGTAATGTCGGTACTGCCTTTTTATATCCGCGAGATGGGCGGTTCGCCGCTTATCATTGGAATCATCATCGCCACTGAAGCTTTTAGCCAATTTTGTGCGGCGCCCCTGATTGGCCACCTTTCCGATCGCGTTGGCCGCAAGCGAATACTGATTGTCACGCTGGCTATTGCGGCGATAAGTTTACTATTACTCGCCAACGCGCAATGTATCCTGTTTATCCTGCTCGCCCGCACGCTTTTTGGCATTAGCGCCGGGAATTTGTCAGCCGCCGCAGCCTATATTGCCGATTGTACGCACGTCAGAAATCGGCGTCAGGCAATCGGTATCCTCACAGGCTGCATTGGTTTAGGCGGTATTGTCGGGGCAGGCGTTTCCGGGTGGTTATCGCGTATCAGTCTGAGCGCGCCGATCTACGCCGCCTTTATACTTGTCCTTGGGTCTGCCCTGGTCGCGATTTGGGGGTTAAAAGACCCTTCCACAACATCACGTACCACAGATAAAATAGCGGCGTTCTCTGCCCGCGCTATTTTAAAGATGCCTGTCCTTCGCGTCTTAATCATCGTAATGCTTTGTCATTTCTTCGCCTATGGCATGTACTCTTCACAATTACCTGTTTTTCTTTCTGACACCTTCATCTGGAATGGGCTTCCCTTTGGGCCAAAAGCGTTAAGCTATCTGTTAATGGCGGACGGGGTTATTAATATTTTCGTTCAGCTATTTCTGTTAGGTTGGGTGAGCCAATATTTTTCGGAGCGAAAGCTAATTATCCTCATCTTCGCCCTTCTTTGTACTGGATTTCTCACTGCGGGTATCGCCACGACCATACCTGTGCTTGTTTTTGCTATCGTTTGTATTAGCATCGCTGATGCGCTAGCCAAACCCACTTATCTTGCCGCCTTGTCCGTCCATGTATCGCCTGCCCGACAAGGTATCGTCATCGGAACGGCGCAGGCATTAATCGCAATCGCTGATTTTATATCCCCCGTATTGGGCGGATTTGTCCTGGGTTATGCTCTGTATGGCGTCTGGATCGGTATAGCTATCTCTGTCGCCATTATTGGTCTGGTGACGGCAATGATTTACCTTTCAAAAAGTTCAGTGCTAATAGTGAAACCAGAAACAGAATAATGTGACAACGTCACAAACATTATTGTTCCCTTCTTCCGTTATTTATCAAAAGTATTGTACTTATATTGAATGTTTAAGAGGTATTTATGGAAATTATGCTGGCTGGCATTTGCCCTTGTAAAGCGCGGGGAAAGCATGAAAAAAATATATCTCGTTGTTATCGTACTGTTTTTCATTTCTACAAAAGTTTATACACTACTTCATAACAACATCTTCTTTTGTCGAAACAGCCCGGAGTGTGATTTGTCTCATGTTCTCCCCGACTACCGGGAGCAGATTTCAGGCACACCGCTAAAATATACCTTGATTAATACAGCTCCATTAGCACAGGTGGTAGTCAGACACTATGAATTATTATCGCAACACTGGTCGCCAGATGACATGGTAACCCCTGCGCAATGGCGACATAACGTTGATATTTATATCCCTGAAACGGCAAAAGAGCACCATGCTTTGGTGGTTGTAAACAACGGAATTAATTATGATAAAGGCGTACAAATCACTGGTAAACCCGGTGATTTCCCCCAGGAAACACTGGCAAGCATCTCCCGTGATACGAATACCATCGTAATATCAGTGAGTGATATACCTAACCAATATTTAACCTTTCAGGATGATAAAAAACCACTGAAAGAGGACGAAAGCGTTTCCCGAAGCTGGGCATTATTTATGGAAGCGCCGGAGCAACGTAAGTTAATGCCTTTAAATATTCCTATGGTCACTGCCATATCGCAAGCGATGAGATTAGCAAAAAAGGAGTTAACGCAATGGAATATAAATTCCTTTATCATTACAGGTATTTCAAAGCGTGGGTGGACCACCTGGTTGTCAGCTATTGCCGATCCTGATGTTGAAGCAATTGTTCCCTTCGCCATTGATCTACTTGATATTGATGCTTCACTTGAGCATATTTATCAATCATACGGTGGAAATTGGCCCATTACATTCTACCCCTACTACCAGCAAGGCATAGATGAGAAAATAAAATCCCCCGCATTTACCCAGCTAAGGCAAATAATAGATCCGTTAAGATATCTCAACACTATTTACCAACCCCGCCTTGCAATACCTAAATATATTATTAATGCAAGTGGCGATGATTTTTTCGTACCAGACAACACTCGCTTTTATTATAGCAAACTTCCTGGCGTAAAATCATTACGTATAGTGCCTAATATGAACCACTACTCAATTAACCAGTTCGCTGAAGGAAGCCTCGTTCCATTTATTAACCGGTTTCAAAGTAAAAAAACATTACCACAGTTGATCGACCTTATTCACCACCACCTTCTTACGGTCTATTTCTCAGAAGCGCCGGTAAAAGTCGTTCGCTGGACAGCCAACAATCCAAATGCGCGTGATTTTCGTTATGCCTGTGGTATCCGCTATCAGCCGCTTACAATAGATAGTCCCGTCAACAATAAGATCAGTATTACGCTAAATGAACCGAAGACAGGTTGGGAAGCTACCTATATCGAAGCAACTTTTAATGATGGCTATGTCGCCACGAGTCAGGTTTATATTACGCCCGATGAAAAATACCCACAGACAGCGCCACCTTCCGTTAACGCCGCATGTCAAACTTTACCGGGGCGTGGATTAGGGGAAAACGATAGCTCCGATTGAATTTTCAATTAATCAACTGATTTTAAAGAATTTAATCCATCACACTTGCGATGGATAAAAATCCCCTGTGATAAATTTTTGTTATATTGATCACGTTCTAACCACAAGAGAGGTGATTTGAAAATAACCTTAAAATATTGTGGTCAGGCCGCTAGACCACAATAAGAGGATTAATCATGAAAAGAAAAACAATGGGATGGCTTATCGTTTTTCTTCTATTTATAGTTTACATGCTCAACTATATGGATCGTTCAGCATTGTCGATAACTGCCCCCTTGATCGAAAAGGAGTTAGGATTTAACGCCGCGGAGATGGGGATGATCTTCAGCGCGTTTTTTATCGGATACGCCCTGTTTAATTTTATTGGTGGCTGGGCCAGCGATAAAGTTGGGCCAAAAACGGTTTTTCTCATCGCAGCGTTACTATGGTCTGTATTTTGTGGCTTAACTGGTTTAGTCACCGGATTGTGGACAATGCTTATCGTGCGCGTTCTTTTCGGTATGGCTGAAGGGCCGGTCAGCGCTGCCGGAAATAAAATCATCAATAACTGGATTTCCCGAAAGGAGTCTGCCACGGCGATCGGAATTTTTAGCGCCGGTTCCCCGCTCGGCGGCGCGGTGTCCGGGCCGATTGTGGGCCTGTTGGCGTTATCCTTAGGCTGGCGCCCCGCATTTGGCATTATTTTCTTATTTGGCCTGGTCTGGGTACTACTGTGGTACTTTATCGTTAGCGATAAGCCAACAATGAGTAAACGCCTGGCGCCGGAAGAACGCATTGATTTTGAAAATCATGAGGACGTTATTTTATCTGATGATGGCCGGGCTACGCCTTCACTCGGCTATTACATGAAACAACCAATGGTATGGGCGACAACTCTGGCTTTTTTCAGCTACAACTATATTCTTTTTTTCTTCCTGACCTGGTTCCCAAGTTACCTGAACCATTCGTTACATCTCGATATTAAAGAAATTAGTATCGCCACGGTAATTCCCTGGGTCATCGGCGCCATTGGTATGGTACTCGGCGGCGTCTGTTCCGATGTAATTTATCGGATTACCGGTAATGCTCTGCTCTCACGTCGACTTATTCTGGGCGTATGTCTGGCAGGCGCAGCGGTATGTGTTGCCGTTTCCGGTACTGTTAGCACTATTGGTAGCGCAATTACGCTCATGTCAGTTTCACTCTTCCTGCTCTATTTAACGGGCCCAATTTATTGGGCGGTTATTCAGGATGTTGTTCATAAAGATAAGGTAGGGAGCGTCGGCGGAGCCATGCATGGCCTGGCTAATATATCCGGCATTATCGGTCCGCTTGTCACCGGTTTTATCGTTCAATTTAGCGGTAAATATGACTATGCGTTCTATCTGGCTGGTGC
Source organism: Salmonella enterica subsp. enterica serovar Typhimurium str. LT2 (assembly GCF_000006945.2). Classification (GTDB taxonomy): domain Bacteria; phylum Pseudomonadota; class Gammaproteobacteria; order Enterobacterales; family Enterobacteriaceae; genus Salmonella; species Salmonella enterica. The sequence goes on along the minus strand of NC_003197.2, from coordinate 1,618,400 downwards.
TATCGCTATCGTTTCAAGCCTGTTGGTCTTCGTGTTTGTAAAAAGTAAAGGATTCAAAGCCAATGAAAGTCAAAGCTGTGTTCATTAATAAGCCTGGTGAAGTTGAAACCCGCTGGGTGGATTATCCCCATAAGAAAGAAAATGAAGTATTAATTAAGGTTGATGCTGCAGGCATTTGCGGATCGGATATCGGGGCTTTTCGTGGAACGAACCCACTGGTTACTTACCCAAGAATTATTGGGCATGAAGTGACCGGAATTGTTCTTCAGGAAGGCGCCGGAATGCCGGACAATATTAAAGAAGGTGACCGCGTAATTGTTGACCCCTATATTTATTGTGGTCACTGCTACCCTTGCTCTGTCGGCAGAACTAATTGTTGTGAAAATTTAAACGTCATTGGCGTGCATGTCGATGGCGCAATGCAGGAGGTGGTTACTCATCCCGCACATTTAATTCATAAAATACCAGATAATGTGCCTTCTGAAATGGCGCCGCTGGCAGAACCGCTGACCATCGCTCTGCACGCGTTGCATCGGGCAAACGTTAAGGCCGGGGAATATGTTGCCATCATCGGCGCGGGGGCCATTGGTCTTATGGCGGCATTAAGCGCGCGTCATTACAAGGCAACGCCTATTCTGATCGATATTGTGGAAGAAAGGCTACGCTATGCGCAAAAGCTTGGCGTTCCTTATGTGCTGAACGCCGCTGACGATCAGGTTATCGACGCTATTAAAAATATCACCCACGGCACCATGGCGCAGGTCGTGATAGAAGCTTCCGGCGCAAATAGCGCTATTCGAAATACGCTTGATTTAGCATCGTTTGCTGGTCGTATTTCGTTTACCGGATGGCCAAAACAGGAAACGTCGCTGCCGACGAACCTGATCACCTATAAAGAACTGGATTTACGCGGTTCCCGCACCAGTGCCGGTGAATTTGATGAGGCATTACGTATGCTGTCTACGCTGGAGATTAATCCGCAAGATGTCGTCAGTAAGGTCGTCAATCTTGATGAGATCCCTGATGCAGTTAAAGAACTTGATCGCTATCCGGAGCGCTACTTAAAGATTAATGCTGTTTTCCATTGATTTACGGCAAGCTCCACCGCATGGCATGACCGCCATGCGGTGTTATTCATCGACAAAATTAGCCGCCGACAATCTTTCTCACATAGCGTAAATGTTCCAGCGATCCCTCATAGGCGCTGTCAGCATCAGACTGTCGCATCGCATCCACTATCGCTTTATGTTGTTTGTTGAGATTAAGTAAAACATTTCTGTCTCCAGACTGCTCGTCGAGCCCAGCATAAGGGATATTAATCCGTTGTTCCCATAACATACGGGACATATCGAACAACACCCGGTTACGGCTGGCCTCAGAGATCGCAAGGTGAAACTCTTTATCCAGCGAGTAAAAGCCGTGGACGTTATTATCGTTAATGGCTTGATCCATACGATGATAAATCGCCTCTATTTGGTTGATGACGTCAACGTTATCGTTTTGTGCGGCTAAGCGCGCACAATGGCTATCGACCAGCTCGCGAGTAGAGAGAATTTCTTCGATGGTATAGTCGCTGGCAAGGTGTTTTTTATCTGAAACGATAACCCCATTACCGGACTGAATCACGATCCATCCCGAGATCTCCAGTACAATAAGGGCTTCTCGCAAGGAGGCGCGGCTCACGCCAAGCTGTTTTGCCAGTTCGCGTTCTGGCGGTAAAAAAGTTCCCGGTGGAAAAATATTATCATTGATCAGCTTAATGATGAGGTTGGCTATCTTCTGATAGAGCCTCTCCTGCCTGACCTCAGGTATAACCATGCGCCCTCCAATCCATATCCAGGGGATTTTGAATGGATTTAGCATACCATCCTGGCGCTGGTGATCGTGATAATTAATTACCGTGCATGATAAAGAGAAGCAACCGCCGGTAGTCTCCATTACCTTCGCCGAGACTACCGGGGAAACTAAACCGAGATGAGCTATTTATCCTTTGACGTTGATTTTCTCGAACACGGGCGCTGTCGCGTTCTTAAACTGAGAAAGAGACCAGGTTTTATAGTTGATATCATTGTAGCCGCGCACCATCATCTCACCGTGCATTAAGTCAGACAGCGTTGTCCAGACCGTATATTCTGAGACCGGTTTGCGGGTGGCGTTGCCTTCCCCTTCACTCCCCATATAATCAACCGTAATATTTTTCGGACGATCGAAACGGCTCATAATATGCGCAAGCGTATTCATTGCATCGTGGGCGGATGTCGCTTGCGGCGCATATGTGGTGTAATAAACGCCGCGTATAAAACGGGAAACCGACGTATCGGACGATGGCAAGTCTGCAATAGCAATCCCGCTATCAGGCTGCATCACTTTTATCCCGCCCAGTGTGCCTGAAGAGCGGTCCACATTGGTTAATTGCGTATAATTATTCAGATTTGTCAGATGCCAGGGGAATGCGGGACCATTTGTCATCACGCGAGTGGGATTGTCATAGACATGGAATTTACCATTTTCCACTTCAACGACAATGCTTCCTCCTTTCTTGTCGTAAAACGCGTAATGAAATGGCGATTTCAGATCGCCAAACCGATGCAGTTCTGGTGACCAGAATTTGCCCTCTTTTATTGCCTGTTTTACCTCGCCGACAGTAGCAAAACGGGCCAGCGCCCATTCTCCCAACGAGGTGACAGGAATTGCCTGTTTATATTCACTCGCGGGCAATGGCGGCAACTGCGCATTCATGATCATGTTTTCACTAAATGACAATCCCGCGCTATTCATGCCTTCAAGTATGTCTCTGCTATCGCCATCAGTAATGGTGGAAGTAATGGCCAGTATCGGATACTTCGCCTGATAGCTTATCCCCTGGCTGCCATCCGGCGTTTTTTTATCAAACTGTGTTCCCGCCGGGTAATACGTTAACCATGAGGGTAAATCCTGCATATATTCCAGCGTACGCCCATGAAAAATATCGCCTTGTTTATCCTGAATAGCAAGGGTCGTGCAGGCCTGTGCCGCCAGGGCGTATGAAAACAGCGCCGGAGCGATAAATAACATTGCTTTACTTTTTTTCATCATGCTCTCCTTGTTTGTAAAATGGATTGGATGAATATATTAAATTAAACCTATCAATGGTTATGCAGCACGTAATTAATTGTGATCTTATTTTACAAGCTAATAAATTTAACTGACGGGTTTAAAGGAGAGTTAAACAGAGCGAGCTAACATGAAAACGCGTTATCCGTGTGACCATTTAAAAAAATCCCATCATGTTATAAATAAAAAACACGGTTTCTTATCAACATTAAGAGATGCCATCACAACGCTATATTTACTCAACATCACCAATAACATTAAATTAATTTATGTTTTTGAGTAATGTGAGTAGCACACATGTAATCAGTTGTTACGAATTAGAAACATAATTGCTACTAAAACACGTTGAGAAAGACAAGAAATGCAACATATGATGCCCACACTAACTATAGTGGTTTGGGATAAACGTTATGCAAACACAAGATACATTTTATCAAGTTATGCGTAGACACGGCGTGACAAGGCGTAGCTTCCTCAAGTTTTGCAGCCTTACCGCAACGTCTTTAGGCCTGAGCAGTTCGATGATTCCTCAAATAGCTTATGCCCTGGAGAATAAACCGCGTACGCCAGTGATATGGCTGCATGGTCTTGAATGTACCTGCTGTACCGAATCTTTCATTCGCTCTGCGCACCCGTTGGCAAAAGATGCCATTTTGTCGCTCATTTCCCTGGATTATGACGACACCATTATGGCCGCCGCAGGGCAACAAGCTGAGCAGGCGTTGGCGGATGTGATGCGTGAGTACAAAGGAAATTATATCGTTGCTGTGGAAGGTAACGCGCCGCTGAATGAAGATGGGATGTTTTGCATACTGGCTGGCGAGCCGTTCCTGGAGAAGTTAAAACGCGTCAGCGCGGATGCTAAAGCGATTATCGCCTGGGGGTCCTGCGCATCATGGGGCTGCGTGCAGGCAGCCCGTCCCAACCCAACTAAAGCCACGCCGGTTCACAAGTTAATTACCGATAAACCCATTATTAAAGTGCCAGGCTGCCCGCCTATACCTGAAGTGATGTCCGCCGTTATCACCTATATGCTGGCATTTGATCGCATCCCTCCCCTTGATCGTCTTGGACGACCAAAAATGTTTTATGGCCAGCGAATTCATGACAAATGTTACCGACGCGCGCATTTCGATGCCGGTCAGTTTGTGGAAGCGTGGGATGACGAAGGCGCCAGAAAAGGGTATTGCCTGTACAAGATGGGCTGTAAAGGCCCGACCACCTATAACGCCTGTTCAACCGTTCGCTGGAATGATGGCGTGTCTTTTCCTATCCAGTCGGGTCATGGATGCCTCGGATGTTCGGAAGATGGATTCTGGGATTACGGTTCTTTTTACAGCCGGGCAACGGGCATTCCGCAAACCGGCATTGAGGCTACCGCCGATAAAATCGGACTGGGCGTTGCTGGCGTCGCGGGCGCTGCCGCCATCGCTCACGCCACGGTGAGCGCCATAAAACATGCCCGCAATAAAAACAACACGTCATCAGAAAACGCTCCGGAAGAGAAAAAATAATTATGGCATATCCTTATCAGACTCAGGGTTTTACGCTGGACAATAGCGGACGGCGAATTGTGGTCGATCCGGTTACTCGCATCGAAGGGCATATGCGCTGCGAAGTGAATATCGACAGTAATAATGTCATTACTAACGCCGTGTCGACCGGCACCATGTGGCGCGGCCTGGAGGTTATCCTGAAAGGTCGCGATCCGCGAGACGCCTGGGCATTCGTTGAACGCATTTGCGGCGTCTGCACCGGTACACACGCTCTGACCTCAATCCGTGCCGTAGAAAATGCGCTGGGAATCGCGATTCCGGACAACGCAAACTGTATCCGTAATATGATGCAGGCTACGCTACACGTTCACGATCACCTGGTGCATTTTTATCATCTGCACGCGCTGGACTGGGTTGATGTGGTTGCCGCCCTGAAAGCCGACCCGCATCAGACCTCCGCCATCGCGCAAAGCCTTTCCGCATGGCCGCTATCCTCGCCGGGATATTTCCGCGATTTGCAAAATCGACTGAAGCGGTTTATCGAGTCCGGTCAACTTGGCCCTTTCCGTAATGGCTACTGGGGACATCCGGCGATGAAACTTCCGCCGGAAGCCAATTTGCTGGCGGTCGCCCACTATCTTGAAGCGCTCGATTTTCAAAAAGAGATCGTAAAAATTCACACCGTTTTCGGTGGTAAAAACCCGCATCCTAACTGGCTGGTGGGCGGCGTTCCTTGCGCCATCAACCTTGACGAAACGGGCGCGGTCGGCGCAGTGAATATGGAACGCCTGAACCTTGTCAGTTCCATCATCCAAAAAGCTCGCCAGTTCTGCGAACAGGTTTATCTTCCGGACGTCTTGCTGATTGCCAGTTATTACAAAGACTGGGCAAAAATCGGCGGCGGGTTATCGAGCATGAACCTGCTGGCTTATGGCGAGTTTCCGGATAACCCTAACGATTATTCCGCCAGTAATCTTCTGCTTCCGCGTGGGGCTATCATTAACGGTCGTTTCGACGAAATTCATCCTGTCGATTTAACCGCCCCCGATGAGATTCAGGAGTTTGTCACTCACTCCTGGTATACCTATGGTAACGGCAATAACGATAAGGGCCTGCATCCGTGGGATGGTCTGACCGAACCGCAACTGGTCATGGGCGAACACTATAAAGGCACAAAAACCTTTATCGAACAGGTGGATGAGTCCGCTAAATATTCATGGATTAAATCGCCGCGCTGGAAGGGACATGCGATGGAGGTAGGTCCGCTGGCGCGTTATCTGATTGGATATCATCAAAATAAACCGGAATTTAAAGAACCCGTGGATCAACTGCTGAGTGTATTAAAGCTGCCTAAAGAAGCGCTCTTTTCTACATTAGGACGTACTGCCGCGCGTGCGCTGGAATCCGTATGGGCAGGCAATACGCTGCAATATTTCTTCGATCGTCTGATGCGTAACCTCAAGTCCGGCGATACGGCGACGGCAAACGTCACGCTCTGGGAACCCGATACCTGGCCTACATCGGCAAAAGGCGTTGGTTTCAGCGAGGCGCCGCGCGGCGCGCTGGGGCACTGGATAAAAATTGCAAATCAGAAAATCGACAGCTATCAGTGTGTGGTACCGACAACCTGGAATGCCGGGCCACGTGACGATAAAGGTCAAATTGGCGCGTACGAAGCGGCGTTAATGGGGACTAAACTCGCCGTTCCCGATCAACCATTGGAGATTTTACGTACTCTGCACAGCTTCGATCCCTGCCTGGCCTGCTCCACCCATGTTATTGATAATCATGGAGGGGAGCTGGTCAGGGTTCAGGTACGATGACGACGATTCGGAGGTCTCAATGCATCTCAAAGAAATAACCAGCCAGGGGTACTATATCTATGAAGCGCCGGTCCGTTTATGGCACTGGATCACGGCGTTATCCATTGTCGTCCTGGCTGTTACAGGATATTTCATTGGCCGCCCCCTGCCATCGATTCAAGGTGAAGCGACCTTTATGTTTTGGATGGGCTGGATACGACTGATCCATTTTACCACGGCGTATATTTTTACTGTCGCGCTGCTGTTTCGTATTTACTGGGCATGTGTCGGCAATGAGTACGCCAGGGAGATGTTTCTGGTTCCGTTCTGGCGCCGCGCCTGGCGCAAAGGCGTTATCAGCGAAATCCGCTGGTATTTTTTCCTCGAAAAAGAGGCCCATCGTTACTATGGACATAATCCGGTAGCGGGACTGGCGGTAATGTTCTATTTCTGGATGTCCGTACTGATGGTGTGTAGCGGCTTTGCGCTCTATGGCGAAGGACTTGGAACAGACAGTTGGGCGTATCAATGGTTTGGCTGGATGATTCGCCTGACTGGCAACGATAGCCTCGCGCTGCATTTCTGGCACCGGCTGGGCATGTGGTTCATTATCGCCTTCGTCATTGCGCATGTTTATACCGCTATCCGCGAAGACATTATGAGCCGACAAAGCGTGATTTCCGTCATGATAAGCGGCTGGCGCTGGTTCAGGTGATAACAATGGCAGAAGTAACAATCTTAGGGCTTGGCAACCTGCTTTGGGCAGATGAAGGGTTCGGCGTCAGAGCGGCGGAAAAGCTGTTTGAACAGTATGCCGATAACGAGAAAGTTGACGTTGTTGATGGCGGTACGCAGGGGCTGGCGCTGCTGCCCTGGCTGCAACAGACCGAAAAACTGTTAATCATGGATGCTATCGATTTTGGTATGGCGCCAGGTTCGCTGGCGATGTTTCGTGATGAACAGGTTCCCGCCTATCTGACGGCGAAAAAACTCAGTTTACATCAGACCAGTTTTTCTGAAGTGCTGGCATTGCTGCAATTAACCGGCGGCCAGTTATCGGAGATTGTGCTGATTGGCGTGCAGCCGGAATGTCTGGATGACTATGGCGGGAGTCTTACGCCGCAGGTAAAGGCGCAACTGATGCCTGCGGTCTATCTCGCGCAGGAAGTGCTGGCGCAATGGGGTATCACCGCCTCTTCAGCGGCCTTGCCCACTGAAAGACTCAATCATTACAGCCTGTGTATGGAACGCTACGAAGATGAACGCCCAGATGCGCAAAGCGCTTGCCGGGTCGGCGATATTCGGGTGCTACAGAGAGAGAAATCATAATGTGTATTGGCGTTCCTGTGCAGGTTATTTCACCCGGTCAGTGGTTCGCCAAATGCCGCGACCGACACGGCGAGCTTATCGACGTTGATATTCGGCTTGTGGCTCCCCCCTTAGCAGGCGCATGGCTGCTGACATTTGGCGGCGCAGCACGACGAGAAATGGACGAAGCGGAAGCCGCTGAGGTACTGGCGGCGCTGGACTCACTGGAACAGGCCATGCTCACGCAAAGCGATCCGCTGACCGGTTTTGCCGATTTATTGTCTCGCACGCCTGAATTACCGGAGCATTTAAAAAAATGACTATCTCACCCCAAAATCCTGTTTGTCCACTGGCGGATAAAGGCTTTCTGGTTACCGATGCGCAAACGCTCCCGTCGTTGATTAATGCGCATCCGACTCTGCTGGTTTTGCTGCAAAGCGACCCCAACAAACATCCGGAAGTCGCCGACAGTTGGGTCATCATCCCGGAGATCCTCAAGCAATTTCCGGCGACGTCTTATACCGCGGCATTTGCGGATAGCGAACAGAGTGAACTGATCGCCCGGGAGTATCGCATTCTGAAATATCCGGCGCTGCTTTTCTTTCGCCAGCACCGTTTTGTCGGCAGTCTGGCGGGATTATATAGCTGGCAAGAATACTCTCAGCGGGTGGCCGCATTGCTGACCACACCGGGCTATCGTCAGGATATTCCCGTTATCACGCAATAGAATGAAAGGTAACACACGTGAATCATTCCAGAACTATTCCAGTCGTTAATATTGCCGGACCAGGATCGCAGCCAGAAGAGGAAGACTTTAACTTTCTTCCCATCCCCGCCGGCATTAATCTCCCGCTGACGCCGGTTTTACCGGAACAGGCGCTGCCCGCTGAGCTCCGTGTTGCCAGACACATCCTGACTACGCTTATTCGCGATATGGATAACCCGGTGGCAACGCTCCCCTTTCCCCTGAGCTATAAGCTGAATGCCACTGAGCAACAGAATAGCGGTTTATTGGATCAACTGCTCGGCGAAGGTGAAATCTCCGCCCGGGTACTATTATCCGATGGAAAAGAACAGCGTATTCAGGAGACGGTTTTTACGGGCGTCTGGCGTGTGCGTGAATATAACGCTGACCAGCAACGGGTTGCCGATGAAATTATCATTGGCCCGATCCCAGAGAGCATCTGGCAGACGCATCCGCAGCCGCCGATTACGCCAGAATTGCCGCCACAACCGGCGGGATTGATGAATGGCGCCTTTATCGCGCATGAAATAGCCGAGCGCGTAAAACAGCCGGTAAAAGAGCCACATATCATTAACTTAACGCTGTTGCCAGTAAACGATGCCGATCGCGAGTATCTGGATCATTTTTTAGGCGAAGGCTGTAGCGCTATTTTTTCACGCGGATATGGTAAATGCCGGATTGTAAGCACGCATTTTCCCGGCGTATGGCGGGTCAACTATTTCAATGATATGAATACATTACTGCAAGATATGATTGAGATAGCGGACATTCCTGATATCGCCGTTGCAGGCATCGACGATATTGAAGATGCCTACGCGGGGCTAAAAAATACGTTGGAATGGTTGAAAGAATACCCGGTCACAGAAAATGAGCCAGTGGTGCGCATGGAGTGCAAAGTATGTTGGTGGGTTTACGACCCTGCGCTGGGCGATGATGTATGGCAAATTCCACCCGGCGTGCCCTTCAACCAGTTACCTGATTACTGGTGCTGTCCGGTTTGCGAAACCAGTAAGTCCGGGTTTATGGTGATCGATGAAGGTAATAGTTCGTGCAAAGATTGACCGTCTATTCTCACCCGCTACGGATTATCTGGCAGGAGGCGCCGATCGGTCGTTTGTTACAGGGCGCAACGCCGGTATACGCAAAAACGCTTATTTCACGTTTGTTTACGTTGTGCGCTCAGGCGCACAGCGCGGCGGCGGCTTTACTGTTGTTTCCTGAAAAGAAGCCAGATATGCAGGCCGCACAACAAGAGCTGGCGCGAGAAACGCTCCGTCGCGCGTTGACAGACTGGCTCCCCCTGTTTAGCCACCGACAGGCAACCGCTGAAGAATGGGCGTTGTTACGTCGCGGAGAGTTATCCCCGCTGGCAAGCACAATCTTTTTTGACGATGATCCTCAGACCTGGCTTGCCGCTGGCGTAAAGGGCTGGGAAGCCTGGTTTTTGCAAGAGCGTTCTGAAACCGCCCGCTGGCTGGCGGCAGTACAGAATATCATTACACCTACACTACCGATGGCATCGTCCCCGGACCATACGTTAATAACCCATGGTCCCCTGGATGTCTCGCCTCTGGCTATCGAATATCCGCTGCTGTCAGCCTGTTGTCTTAGCGGTAAAACGACTGCGCTACGTCTGCTGGCCCGCTGCATTACGCTCGCCCGAAGTTTGAGCGCCCTTCCCACCCTGCGCTGGAATCGTTTTGATGATGGCGAATGGAAAATAGCGGTAGTGGAAACCGCGCGAGGATGGTTAGTTCATCAGGCCAGACTGACGACGTCAGGCAATATTCTTGATTACCGTATTATCTCGCCTACCACACGTCACGCCCAACCTGACGGCGTCATTGCTCGCGAACTGGCCACTATTCCACTCTCATTGTGGTCGCAACAGTTACAGGTAATTGATCCTTGTGTCGCCGTAAATATTGTTGAATGAAGGAGCTGGCCCATGCATGAATTAGCCCTGGCGCAAAATATTATCGAATTGCTGGAGGAACAGGCAGTAAATCACCAGTTCAGCAAGGTAAAGCAAGTCTGGCTGGAGATTGGCGTTATGGCCTGTGTTGAGGTGCCGGCGCTGCATTTTGGCCTGGACGTCGCCGCTCGTCATACCCTTGCTGACAATGCGCGTTTCCACATTACTATCGCACCGGCGCAAGGTTGGTGTCTGTCCTGTAATCAACCCTTCACCTCTCAAACATCCACACTCTGTTGTCCCCTTTGTCATTCAGGCAAAGTGCAGATAGATGACAGTAGCAGAATGCGCATTCGCGAGATCGAAGTCGAATAGTCAACGAATAGTCAATAAAAAAGGACGCCAGAAGCGTCCTGAAATAATAAAAGAATAAATTAACAATAATAAAGGTTAAGCAGTGACACAGTTTTGGGAAAAGGAGGGTATCCCTAAACTGTCTTAATCAGCAAGTTTTATCAAAACTCGTAGACTAAGCCGAGCGCCACGGTGTTGTCTGTATTAGGATTCGATGGGTTGCCATCTTTTAGCAGATTGATTTTGTAGTCAACATACGCGGACATATTTTTATTGAAGTAGTAGTAGGAACCCACATCAATATATTTCACAAGGTCGAACGAACCCAGTCCATCAACATCATTGGCTCTGGATTGCAGGAACGCCAGTGACGGGCGTAAGCCATTATCAAATTGATATTGCCCTACCATTTCCCAGTTATCGGTTTTATGTGCAAAGCCGCCCAATGTATCGCCCATATAGGTCATATCATAAGTACGGGTATAGTTTGCCGCCAGGTAAATATTATTGGCATCATACTTCACGCCGCCAGTCCAGGCTTCAGCGCGGTCGCCATTGTCGTATTTATCTTGCGTCATCTGATCAAGCGTGCGTTTGGAACTGGTATAGGCTGCCCCCAGGCTCACCCCCATGCCCAAATCATATGTCGCTGATGCCCCGAAACCATCGCCATTCTGGTACGCGATACTTTTTCTGGCATTATTACTTAAAGGATCGCCTTCTTTCGACAGGCCGTCATTTTTACCCTGATACTGCAACGCAATATTCAGACCATCAACCAGACCAAAGAAATCATTATTGCGATAAGTCAGAACGCCATTCGCGCGTCCGGTCATAAAATTATCGGAAGCTTCATACGAATCATTACCAAATTCAGGCAGTACGTCAGTCCATGAACCAATGTCGTATAACACGCCATAGTTACGACCATAATCAACAGACCCCATATCGGCAAATGCCAAACCAGCAAAACCGAGACGCGTCCAGCTTTGCGGGGAACCGCTGGAGTCACCATCTTCCGGACGATTGGCGTTGACCTGATACTCCCACTGTCCAAAACCGGTTAGTTGATCGGTAATTTGAGTCTCGCCTTTAATACCCATACGGATATAAGATTGATCGCCATCCGTACTATGATTACTGGAAAAATAATGCAGGCCGTCGACCTTGCCATACAAATCCAGTTTATTGCCATCCTTGTTATAGATTTCTGCTGCGTTGGCGGCTCCAGCCATCATTACGGCTGCGGCTACCGCAGATAACACCACTACTTTTTTCATTTTATATGCCTTATTTGTCTTATTTTTGGACTTTCCGCAAAGCCTGCTCGCGGAACTGTCCAGGACAATATCACTAACAATTACCGTGCGTTAAGTTTCAAAGTGTAATATTAGCTTGCTATGTATTAGTGATGTTAAAATGCAAGTTAAGCATGACTACATCAATGATATGCCCTGTTTTCTGCTGTAATAACAAGGGGGTTACCAGTAGAGAACAGGCTTACGGTCGGGGATGCCAGGGCGAGAATGGCACTGAACATTCGGCTGACATTCGGTAAGACGGAATCATAATCCAGTCAGTTGAGGCCACAGCCCTTCTTATTTTTGTGTATAATTTGTTACGTTTACATTTATTTTTAAATTAGCGTTATGAAAATATCAGTACTACTGAAATAGCACTTCTTCGCTTCGTGTATTTTTACTATGGTTAATTATCACATAGCGCAAACGGTCATTTGTGTATCACTATTCATAAGATTAACTATTTACCAGTGGTAATAAAAATAAAAGTAAGTCAATGGACAACAACAATACTGAAACTCTAAATGTTGATATTTTGAGTCATGCCGTTACAAACAAATACGATATTCTTAATTGCACTACTCCCTTTTCGGGGTAGTTTTATAGAAGGATGTTTTTTATTGTTCGTGAGCCATGCTCCTTTAGTATAAAGGTGAACGTAACAGGAAAGATAAAGCGTCTCAAAAACAGACCATATGGGTATAACTATTATGCAAAAAACGTCACTATTGTTTTCGGCCGCCGCGATAACGTTAACTCTGATGGCGTCATCGGCATCAGCGGCAACGCCAACCGCCGCACAAAATGAAGCTACGTCGACCGTTAAACAAGAAATTACAGAAGGCATTAACCGTTACCTTTATTCAATAGATAAGGCAGACCCAACGTTAGGCAAGCAGCTCTTTTATGTTTCACCGGAAACCAGTTTTATTCATCCACGCGGTCACGAACGCGGATGGTCGCAGATCGCTGAAAATTTTTATGGCACCACTATGGGTAAAACCTTCAGCAAACGCACATTAAAACTGGACGCTCCCCCTGCTATTCATGTGTATGGCAATGCCGCCGTTGCAGAGTTCGACTGGCATTTTACCGCGGTACGCCGTGATAATGGGCAGACTCAACACACGACAGGCCGCGAAAGCCAGGTGTGGGCGAAGATACCAAACACAGGATGGCGAATCGTTCATGTCCACTACTCCGGTCCAGCCAAAACCGGCGTTGGAGAAGGCTATTAAACTTTGCTATTCAGGTTATGGCGCAGATGAACATTCTGCGCCAGTTAAGTCGAGCTCAGGTCAGTTGATAGCGTTTATCCGGTATCCGTTTTGCCGGAATATCCCTTTCATCATTCATTTGCAGTAAATCGATTTCTATCGCATTGCATATCGCATCCAGCGGTAAATCATTATTTTCAGTACCGAACGGATCTTCCAACTCTTCTGCTAACGCATCCAGCGCGATAAACGTATAAGAAATCAGCACCGAAATAAACGGCGTCATATAGTGCAGATCAACCACCAGTGCAAATGGCAACATAATGCAGAAAAGATAAACCGTACGATGCAAAATTAACGTATAGGCAAAAGGCACCGGCGTGTTGGCGATGCGCTCACAGCCGGCCAATACTGACGACATATCATTTAAGCGGTTGTTGAGGCTATGAAATAAAATATCGGAAAGCTTTCCGCTGCGGCGGCGAATCGCCAGCCACTCTCCCATCAGCAATAAGATACGGTTAGCGGGGGAATGGGAAGCGACAACTTTCTGTAACGCCTCCTGGTCAAGATAGTTTCCCAGAACTTGCGTTTGAGGCTGTCGACGCAATGTCATACGCAAACAGTGGGCAAAAGCGATTTGTAACCGAACAAAATCCTCGATACCGCGTTCATCAGGCAAGGTTGTTTTCACCTCTCGCAGTATTGAGCGTGAAGCGATCATCAACTGCCCCCACAAATGTCGGGCTTCGACGTAACGCGCATAACAGGCATTATTGCGAAACCCAAGAAAAATGGCGATAGCGACGCCCAGTATGCTAAACGGCGCAAGGGTAAACTTAATACCCAGCATTGTGTACCAGGGCAGCATGATAATAACGGCGATAGAAAGAAGAAAGTTAAGGAGTAGTCGTGAAAAGATTTTAGATAACACGGAACCATGCCAGACAAATATCAGGCGAATCCAGTGCTGTTGTGGTCTAACGATCATGATTATCTTCAGCTGGTGAAAAAGCACTGTCATTAAACGTGATCCAGATCAAGGTTGCAAGCTTCTGGTGATACACGGGTTCCCTGCCCTGTAGAACATTTTTTTGCACAGTGCTGACAGGCGTTGAAAAAAAACAACTAACTGTATGTTGTAACTAAATATGCGCTTCAGCGCATGAGATATATGACGGTCAACGGCTGCTATCAGTGGTATGAGGGTAATTTATCAGGGAAAGCGTCAGCAACGACGCGCTGCTCTACCGCTGATTCATTTGTATGACCAGCCAGTAATGGATAACGCTGACAATATACTGTTGCTGCGCTTCGCTCAGCGGTTCTCCCTGAGGTATCTGGTGCCACTTCGCCAGGCACCCGCGACAGCAGGTTGCCGTCGCATGTTGCGCGATAAATACCGGATGGCCCCGCATCGGCGTTTGCTTACCATCATTCGCCGGGTGAGCTGGCGCCAGTCGCTGGGCGATAAAATCGGCGGCGTGTTTATCAATCACCTCCGCGCCTTTATCCCAGCAATATTGTCTTTCTTTTATCCCGAGACGAAAACGCGAACGAAATGTCGATCGCGCCAGGCGGGCAAAGAGCGGTTCAAGCGCATTCATCAGTATACCGAACGTCCTAACGTTTGTGTTAATTGCTCAAGCGCGGCGATACCTGCCAGAGAGTTTCCCGCAGGATCCAGCTCCGGACTCCAGACGGCAATCGCCATTTCATGCGGCACTATGGCGACAATACCGCCGCCCACGCCGGATTTAGCGGGCAATCCCACCCGCCAGGCAAACTCGCCGGCATTCTGATACATCCCGCTGGTCGCCATTAGCGCATTAATCTGCCGGGCCTGCATGGGGGTCACTACCGGCTCGTCGAGATGAAACGCCTCGCCCTGATTCGCCAGAAAGACAAACGTCCTCGCCAGTTCCATGCAGCTCATTTTCAACGCACAGTAGTGAAAGTAATTTTGCAACACGGTAGGCACATCATGATGAAAATTACCGAATGATTTCATCAGCCAGGCAATAGCGGCGTTACGGGCGGAATGCTCAAATTCAGAGCGCGCGACCGTAGCGTCATACGTAATATCCGATACGCCGCAAAGCGCGCGCACAACTTCCAGCATCCGCTGACGCGGCGCGCTAAGCCGGCCTTGCAACATGTCGCATACCACCAGCGCGCCCGCATTAATAAATGGATTACGCGGGATGCCTTGTTCCATCTCTAACTGAACCAACGAATTGAACGGCGAGCCGGAAGGATCTTTTCCGACGCGCTGCCAGATCTCCTCTTCCGGATAATGACGCATCGCCACCACCAGACTGAGCACTTTCGAAATAGACTGAATAGAGAAGCGTTCGTGCGCATCGCCCGCCTGATAATGCTGCCCGTCCACGGTACAAATCGCTATCCCCAGCTTTGAACCTTCGACGGACGCTAATGCCGGAATATAGTCAGCGACTTTGCCCTGGCCAATGAGGGGGCGAACGCGCTGTAAAATCGTCTCTAAAATTGCATTATCCATGGCCCTGGCCACAACATGCTCCTTGCTCGCAGGTCTGAAAAGGCCTGCGAGTATAGCAGAGGGCGCCACGCGACGTCAGGGCGATTAGACGCGGTTCTTCCAGACGGTCTGCACATTACAAAATTCGTGTAAACCAAAGTGCGAAAGCTCGCGACCGAAGCCGCTTTTCTTCACCCCGCCGAATGCCACACGCGCATCGCTGGCGCTGTAACCATTAATGAATACCCCACCGCACTCAAGACGCGCCGCCATCTCCGCGGCCAGCGTATCGTCGGCGGTAAAGATCGTCGCCGACAGGCCAAACTCACTGTCATTCGCCAGCGCGAGGGCGTGCGCCGCATCTTTTGCGACGGTAATGGCGGCAACAGGCCCAAAAAGTTCCTGACGAAATGCCGTCATGTCAGGTGTAACATCCGCCAGAACGGTCGCGGCATAATAGTTGCCCTCCCCGGCGATTTTCTCCCCGCCCAACAGTAGCCGTGCGCCTTCGGCGACGGAAGCCTGCACCTGTTGATGGAGTTCATCACGCAAATCAAAGCGCGCCATCGGCCCCAGGTCATTCTCTTCAACCAGAGGATCACCCATCTTTAATGCTGCGGCAGCCGCCACAAAACGATCGGTAAACGCCTGCGCAATGCCCTCTTCGACAATAAAACGTTTGGCGGCGGCGCAGACTTGTCCGGTGTTTTGATAGCGTCCGGCAACCGCAGCTTTTACCGCCAACTCGAGATCGGCATCATTGAGTACAATAAACGGATCCGAGCCACCCAGTTCCAGTACGCACTTTTTCAGCGCCGCCCCAGCCTGAGCGCCAATCGCCGCGCCGGCGCGCACGCTACCGGTCACCGTCACCGCCGCGATTCGCGGATCGTTAATCATCTGACTCACGCCCTCATTATTAGCGTTCACCCATCCATAGACGCCAGCGGGAGTACCGGCTTCCGCCAAGATTCGGGCTATCATCTGCGCGCAACCCGTGACATTGGGCGCATGTTTTAACAAGTAGCTATTCCCCGCCAGCAGTATCGGCACTGCCCCGCGTAACACCTGCCATAAAGGAAAATTCCACGGCATTATCGCCAGAATGACGCCCAGCGGACGGTATTCAATCACCGCCTGCTGATTTTCTACCAACGTAGGCTCAGGATTCAGCATTGCCGGGCCATGTTCCGCATACCAGTCGCATAACGCGGCGGATTTCGTCACTTCCGCACGCGCCTGCTTTATGGGTTTACCCATTTCACGCGTAATACATTGCGCCATCTCTTCTGCATGAGCGCGAAGCGCCTGACCAATATCGCGTAATGTTTGCGCCCGTTGCGCTACCGATGTCATTTTCCACTTTTTGAAACCGCTCGCCGCCAGACTCAGCGCATGTTCAATCTCTTGCGCGTTAGCCCAGGGCATTGCCGCCAGCGTCTGGCCGGTCGCAGGATTCACGGATAACGCCTGTGTTGCAGTCATCATGGTCATGTTCTTTCTCTCGTTATCAGGGGAGTTGTACCATCATGACGCCCTTTACCCTTTCTGAAAAATGAATAATATTAACCAGACTATTCACGAATTGAGAAAACCATGGACCTGACGCAACTGGAAATGTTTAACGCTGTCGCTCTGACGGGCAGCATTACGCAGGCGGCGGCAAAAGTGCACCGCGTTCCGTCCAACCTGACCACGCGTATCCGTCAGCTTGAAGCCGACCTGGGCGTCTCTCTGTTTATTCGCGAAAACCAGCGACTCAGGCTGTCACCAGCCGGGCATAACTTTTTACGTTACAGCCAGCAGATCCTGGCGCTGGTCGATGAAGCCCGCATGGTGGTTGCCGGAGAGGAACCGCAAGGACTGTTTTCACTCGGCGCGTTAGAAAGTACTGCCGCCGTACGTATCCCCGCGCTGCTGGCGGGTTATAACCAGCGTTACCCTAAAATTCAGTTCGCGTTAACGACCGGTCCTTCCGGCGCCATGCTGGATGGCGTGCTCGAGGGAAAGCTGAACGCCGCCTTTATTGATGGCCCGCTAATGCATCCGGGGCTGGAAGGTATACCGGCTTACCAGGAAGAGATGATGATCGTCGCGCCACACGGCCATTCCGTCGTTTCGCGGGCCAGCGAGGTGAATGGTTATAACATCTATGCTTTTCGCGCCAACTGTTCTTACCGACGGCATTTCGAAAGCTGGTTTCATGCCGATGGCGCGACCCCCGGTACGATTCACGAAATGGAGTCATATCATGGAATGTTGGCGTGCGTAATTGCCGGCGCAGGTATTGCGCTGATGCCAGCAAGTATGCTCAACAGTATGCCAGGACATCATCAGGTGGAAGCCTGGCCGTTGGCGGAGAAGTGGCGCTGGCTTAACACATGGCTAATGTGGCGGCGCGGGGCGATGACGCGTCAGCTTGAGGCCTTTATCGAGTTACTTAACGCCCAACTGGCGAGCACCGACTGAAGACGAAACGGCCTGCGAAGTAAATGAGAAGCAGGTCACAAAATGATTGTCTTTTCGCCAGTAAACGTTTTAAGATCGCGGTCTCACCTTCTCGCAACTAACCCGAAATATTTTTATGACAATCAATCCAGTTTCCCGCAAGGTCGCGTGGCTACGGGTAGTTACGCTTGCTATTGCCGCTTTTATTTTCAATACCACAGAATTTGTGCCAGTTGGTTTGCTATCAGACATTGCTGAAAGCTTTCATATGCAAACCGCGCAGGTCGGCATCATGCTAACCATTTACGCCTGGGTAGTTGCCGTCATGTCGCTGCCTTTTATGCTTCTTACCAGTCAAATGGAGCGCCGTAAGCTACTCATTTATCTGTTTGTTTTGTTTATTGCCAGCCATGTGCTCTCCTTTCTGGCATGGAACTTTACCGTGCTGGTCATTAGCCGTATTGGTATCGCTTTCGCCCACGCTATTTTCTGGTCGATAACCGCCTCGCTGGCGATCCGCCTGGCCCCTGCCGGGAAACGCGCGCAGGCATTAAGTCTGATAGCGACCGGCACCGCGTTGGCCATGGTGCTTGGGCTGCCCATAGGTCGCGTTGTTGGTCAGTATTTTGGCTGGCGCACCACCTTTTTTGCCATCGGCATGGGCGCATTAATTACGCTGCTATGTCTGATTAAGCTTCTACCGAAATTGCCGAGCGAGCATTCCGGCTCACTAAAAAGTTTACCTTTGCTATTCCGACGCCCGGCGCTGATGAGCCTCTATGTACTGACCGTCGTTGTGGTGACTGCGCATTACACAGCTTATAGCTATATTGAACCGTTCGTTCAGAATGTCGCCGGGCTCAGTGCGAATTTTGCTACCGTCCTGTTACTGATCCTCGGCGGCGCCGGGATCATCGGCAGCCTCGTGTTTGGTAAACTGGGTAATCGCCATGCCTCGTCGCTCGTCAGTATCGCTATTGCCCTGCTGGTTGTCTGTCTGCTGCTGCTGCTGCCCGCGGCGGAGAGCGAAGCGCATCTGGCCATACTGAGCATTTTCTGGGGCATCGCGATTATGGTGATAGGGCTCGGTATGCAGGTGAAAGTACTGGCGCTGGCCCCGGACGCGACCGATGTCGCAATGGCGCTATTTTCAGGCATCTTTAATATTGGTATTGGCGCTGGCGCGCTGGTAGGTAATCAGGTGAGTTTGCACTGGTCAATGTCGGCCATCGGCTATATTGGCGCCATACCCGCCTGTGCCGCGCTGGTATGGGCTGTGCTCATATTCCGCAAATGGCCAGTGACGCTGGAAGAACAACCGCATTAAGACATTCGTCTGCCGGGAACAGGTTTCCGGCAGACGAAAATGCGCCTTAGTGGTACGTTTTAATAATTTCCAACACGCCGTTGATAATAAATTGCACGCCCATACACACCAGCAGGAATCCCATTAAGCGGGAGATCGCTTCAATCCCCCCTTTACCCACCAGCCGCATAATAGCGCCAGAACTGCGTAAGCATCCCCACAGGATCACCGCCACGGCAAGAAAAATAATCGGCGGCGCGACCATAATGACCCAGTCGGGAAACTCGCCGCCATGACGCACCGTGGAAGCGGAACTGATGATCATTGCGATGGTCCCCGGTCCTGCGGTGCTTGGCATAGCCAGTGGAACAAACGCAATATTGGCCGTCGGTTCGTCTGCCAGCTCCTCCGATTTGCTTTTCGCTTCCGGCGACTCATGCGCCTTCTGCTGCGGGAAAAGCATTCTGAAGCCGATAAACGCCACGATTAACCCCCCGGCGATCCGTAGCCCTGGAATCGAAATACCGAAGGTGTTCATGACTAACTGCCCGGCGTAGTACGCCACCATCATAATAGCGAAGACATAAACCGAAGCCATATAGGACTGCCGGTTGCGTTCCGCACTATTCATATTGCCCGCAAGGCCAAGAAACAGCGCCACGGTGGTTAGCGGATTGGCTAACGGGAGCAGTACGACCAGCCCCAATCCAATCGCTTTAAACAAATCCATCATAATACTATCTCTTACCCATCAGCGTTTCATGAACCGGAAGTATAAAGTGAAATTGCCCAGGCGCGCCATTTCGCCAGTGTGCAAGTTAATATCCTCTACAACCTATAACCTGTAATTATCAATTAGTTACAAGTTATCACAGCACAATACCCCGGACGCCTTTTAGCAAATCGTGGCATCGGCCAATTCATTTAGTTGACTTATACTTGCCTGGGCAATAGTATCTGACGAAATTAATTACTTGCCGGGGCAACCATTTTGAAAAGCACCAGTGATCTGTTCAATGAAATCATTCCGCTGGGTCGCTTGATCTACATGGTAAATCAGAAAAAAGATCGCCTGTTAAATAACTATTTATCCCCGCTGGATATCACCGCAACACAGTTTAAAGTGCTTTGCTCGATACGCTGCGCGGGATGTATTACCCCGGTTGAACTTAAAAAAGTGCTGTCTGTCGATCTCGGCGCATTGACGCGGATGCTCGACCGCCTGCTGTGCAAAGGCTGGATCGAAAGACTGCCGAATCCTAATGACAAACGCGGCGTACTGGTGAAGCTAACGCCGGACGGCGCGGCAATTTGTGAGCAATGTCATCAACGACCAGGGCAAGACCTGCATCAGGAATTAACAAAAAACTTAACGGCGGACGAAGTGGCAACGCTTGAGTATTTGCTCAAGAAAATTCTGCCGTAGACAAAAAAGAGGTATGACGATGTCCAGACGCAACACTGACGCTATTACTATTCATAGCATTTTGGACTGGATCGAGGATAACCTGGAGTCGCCGCTCTCACTGGAAAAAGTGTCTGAGCGTTCAGGATATTCCAAATGGCACCTGCAACGGATGTTTAAAAAAGAGACCGGTCATTCATTAGGCCAATACATCCGCAGCCGTAAAATGACGGAAATCGCGCAAAAATTAAAAGAGAGCAACGAGCCCATTCTCTATCTGGCGGAACGCTATGGCTTTGAGTCACAGCAAACATTGACCCGGACGTTCAAAAACTATTTTGATGTGCCGCCACACAAATACCGGATCACCAATATGCATGGCGAATCACGGTATATGCTGCCGCTGAACCATGGCAACTACTAGTTTGTTTATGCGCCACGCGAAGAGCACCATGAAAATGCTGTTTCCCGCCCTGCCGGGTCTGTTACTTATCGCCTCCGGATATGGCATTGCAGAACAAACTTTGTTACCTGTGGCGCAAAATAGCCGCGATGTGATGCTGCTGCCCTGTGTAGGCGATCCGCCAAATGACCTTCACCCCGTGAGCGTGAACAGCGATAAGTCAGATGAATTAGGCGTGCCCTATTATAACGACCAACACCTTTAACCTCTTTGCCCCGTTTTGCGGGGCATTTTTTTAGTACCGTCTGGCTATGACAAGTCCGCCGCTATTACCCCGCGGCATGGTCTGAAATTAGCGTTTGTCTTCTTAGTAACATAATGCCTCATCCGCTGACACGCGCAGTACGGCGCACACGAAATCCAAACACATTGATATAGAGTCCAGCCATAATCAGTACTGCGCCCGCAAGCTGCATCCCGGTCAACGTTTCCCCGAGTAACACCGCGGCGCTCGCCAGCCCGACTACCGGCACCAGCAATGATAACGGCGCCACGCGCCAGGTCTCATAGCGCCCCAGTAACGCGCCCCAGATGCCGTAGCCAAGTATAGTGGCGACAAAAGCCAGATAAAGCAGCGACAATATCGTCGTCATATCGATGGTAATAAGGCTTTGCGTAATGTGATCCGCCCCCTCCAGTAGCAGCGATGACAGCAGGAACGGCAGGATCGGGATCAGCGCGCTCCAGACCACCAGCGACATCACCGCCGGGCGCGGACTATGTTGCATAATTTTTTTATTAAAGATATTGCCGCAGGCCCAGCTAAATGCCGCCGCCAGAGTCAGCATAAATCCCGACATCGCTATATGCTGTCCGTTGAGACTGGCTTCAATCAATACCAGTACACCTATAATCGCCAGGGCGATCCCCGCCAACTGCTTACGTTGTAACCGCTCGCTAAAAACAAACGCCCCCAATGCCATGGTAAAAAAGGCCTGCGCCTGTAATACCAACGACGCCAGTCCTGCGGGCATACCAAACTTTATCGCGCAAAAGAGAAAGGCGAACTGCCCAAAGCTTATCGTCAGCCCATAGCCCAGCAACAGCGTAAGCGGGACTTTAGGCCGGGCGACAAAGAAAATTGCCGGAAACGCCACCAGTAAAAATCGTAATCCTGCCAGCAATAATGGCGGCATATGGTGCAGGCCTACTTTGATGACAACAAAATTGAGCCCCCATACGACAACCACCAGTAACGCCAAAAAACCGTCTTTACGCGACATCATCGGCCCCTGTCATTATTAAAATTTTGTAAAAAGGTAAGTTATCGGAAATCAGTGCGCCATAACAGGACTTTTCTTTTTACCGTGAGCATGGCATTGAACAACACACGATGGGCAAAATCCTGCGTTATGGTATGTTAAGACTACGCTATAGCGTATAGACATCATGCTTTTGCGGGCACGGTAGATTAAAACGTCCCGATACGTAACCTCCATTTCAGGCAGGAAAAATGAATCCAGGATTGAGACGTTCGACGTTGGCTCTACTCGCCTCATCGCTGTTATTGACAATTGGACGCGGCGCCACGCTCCCCTTTATGACCATCTATCTTAACCGTCAGTACGGTTTAGGCGTGGATCTGATTGGCTACGCGCTGACCAGCGCGTTAACGATCGGCGTCATCTTTAGTCTTGGCTTTGGGATTCTGGCGGACAAGTTTGATAAAAAGCGCTACATGTTACTCGCGATTATCGCCTTCGCCTGCGGATTTATCGCCATCCCAATGGTGCATAATGTCGTACTGGTTGTCCTGCTTTTTGCGCTTATTAACTGCGCCTATTCGGTTTTTTCTACCGTCCTGAAGGCCTGGTTCGCCGATAATCTCACCGCGACAACAAAAACACGGATTTTTTCGCTCAACTATACCGTACTCAATATCGGCTGGACGGTTGGCCCGCCGCTCGGCACGCTGCTGGTGATGCAAAGCATCAATTTACCCTTCTGGCTTGCCGCCATCTGCTCCGCATTCCCGCTGGTCTTTATTCAGGTATGGGTGACACGATCGGTTGCCGCCAGCGAGGGGAAAAATGCCGCTATCTGGTCTCCCTCCGTTCTGCTGCGCGACAAAGCATTATTGTGGTTTACGCTTTCGGCATTTCTGGCCTCCTTTGTGGGGGGCGCCTTTGCGTCCTGTATTTCACAGTACGTTATGGTCGTTGCCGATAGCGGCTTCGCGGAAAAAGTGGTAGCCGTCGTCCTGCCGGTTAATGCGGTTATTGTGGTCAGTTTGCAATACGCCGTGGGCCGTCGACTTACCGCCGTCAATATTCGACCAATGATGACGACCGGCACCGTCTTTTTTATCGCCGGGCTCATCGGATTTATTTTTTCAGGCGACAATCTGTTTTTTTGGGGGCTTTCAGCGGCAGTATTCACGATTGGCGAAATTATTTATGCCCCCGGCGAATATATGTTAATTGACAACATTGCGCCTGCCGGGATGAAAGCCAGCTATTTTTCAGCGCAATCGCTGGGCTGGCTGGGTGCGGCGGTAAACCCGCTGGCCAGCGGCGTCATCCTGACGACGCTTCCAGCCTGGTCGCTTTTCGTTGTCCTGATAATCGCCATTGTGTTCGCCTGGGCACTGATGTTAAAAGGAATGCGGATTACCCCTACGCAACAGGCTATTACCTGTTAATTATCTGCAGCCAGTGATGTGCGCAGTTTCTGGCGCACCGGGTTAACCCTATATATTGCAGGCTAATTATCTGCTGTCACTGCGGTAATTCAGGAATATTCCTGGGCGCTGACGAAAATATTCTAATGCTTTACCCTTCCAGTAAAATAAATACGCAATTCAGACTTTGCTTAAGTATAAATTAGTACTATAGTCTGTACGAGGTTTTTTAAAAAAGAGGATGCACACTAAAATAAGGAGAAACGAGATGTTAGGCAGTATTAACCTTTTTATCGTTGTATTAGGAATTATTTTATTTTCCGGATTTCTGGCCGCCTGGTTCAGTCACAAATGGGATGATTAATGAACGGAGATAATCCCTCGCAGAGCCGGCCCCTTGCTGCATCGTTGCGCAAGGGGCCGCTTTTGTCTGGATGGCAGGCAAAAAAAAAACCGCCGGTTCACCAGCGGTAAATGCTTGCATGGATAGATTTGTGTTTTGCTTATACGCTACCGGGCAAATTCTTGCGAGGATAACGGATCGCTAACGACTGTAGCACCGTCAATATCAATGAAGCTTAAACGATACGCAACCAGACCTGAATAAGACATTATGGGACCTTTTGTCCCCCAGGCGCTTTTACAAGACCCATGGTATCAGGCCAGCCGCGTGCCCCGTATGGCTGACCTGGAGATTGCCGGTTAGCGCGCGTTATTTTTGCAGTCGGTTCACGCGAACAAGCGGTTCCTTCGCTTTCTTGTCCAGGCTACCGTTAATGTTGATCATTTGATCCGGCTGAACTTCCCGCCCATCAAATACGGCGGAAGGAATTATCACGTTAATCTCGCCGGATTTATCACGAAATACATAGCGATCGTCGCCTTTATGATCAATAAGGTTGCCGCGCAGCGAAACGGTCGCGCCATCATGCAGGGTTTTTGCCTGTTCGATGGTCATTTTTTCTGCATCATCCGTACCGCGATAACCATCCTCAATAGCATGAGGCGGCGGCGGTGCCACGTCTTTTTTTAATCCCCCTTGATCATCCGCTAGCGCGTAAGGCATTATCAGAAAACTTAAAAATGCAGCCACCTGTAGTTTCATGCTCTCTCCTTAATAACGTCTATTTGACGTATTAAGTCTGGCCGCTATTTTTAGTTTTTACAAACATGAATTTACCCGCAGAATATTAAGCAATAAAATCAACCCATCCGGATTAATATGCAACCGATATCAGCGCCAGTGAGCGCGAAAGCGTAACGGCGTAATAGTTAACTTGCCACATAGCTGAAGTCATATGCATCAACGTCTGGATAGCAATTCAGAATAATCGGCTTTATTTTTTGAGGATAATGGCCTTCCACATAATCAATGACAGTCATCGCCGTAAGAAAGTAAGCAAGTTATGCAACAGCGGGTTTGTTGGTAACTGGATAAAATAATCATTCACTGACAATGTCATAAAATAAATATGCCATACTTGAGAAGAACGAACAGATTTCATTTGTCTCTGTAACGGAAAAATAAACGATGAGATTAGAACAGCACGATATTGTCACCCTTGATGAAGCCGAATCCGTCGATAGCCTGACAAAAAAACTTGGTGATTTACTGGTTAACCAGAAACTCCGTCTGACCACTGCAGAATCCTGCACTGGCGGGAAACTGGCTTCAGCATTGTGCGCAGCAGAAGATACGCCCTCATTTTACGGTGTGGGGTATGTCACCTTTACTGATGAAGCCAAAGCAAAAATCTTACGCGTACAACGCCACAGTCTTGCCGAACATACCGCCGTCAGCGAAGCGGTTGTTACTGAAATGGCACAGGGCGCTAAGGATCAGGCTGAGGTCAATATCAGCATAGCGATCAGCGGCTATGGCGGTCCGGAAGGCGGCGAAGATGGCACGCCGGCGGGCACAGTTTGGTTTGCCTGGAATATTAACAATACAACTTTTACAAGCCGACAACATTTCAACGGAGATTGTCAGGAAGTATTGGAAAAATGCGTACGCTTCGCCCTCGCTGAATTGCTTTTTCTGTTAACGAAGAAAGCATAAACAATAATTTCATCTGACCGGTCAGAATAACTCCCGGTCAGAATAAAAAAATGCGAGCCTATGGCCCGCATCGTATGTGCAATATTTCAGAATATATTTATGAAATATCAGCAGTAAAATTAATTGCCGGATTTCCGTCCACCACTGTGGCTATTTTGGCCACCTTTTTTACCCGCTTCAGATGCACGTTGTGGGTCGTTTTTAAAGTTCCCACCGCTATGCTGGCCGCCTTTACGACCTGCTTCTGAGGCTTTCTCTTTATCTTCTGCAAAATTACCGGAACCGCCGCGATGTTCTGCCATAATATAATCCTCATGATGATGTTGCGTTTTAAATATGATATGTCTTCTCATATCATGTGATACAGTTCTAAATCTAGTCGCCCTGTGCGCAGTGTCAAATTCATTTCTGCATTATTTACATAATACCATCACATGGCGGAAGATATATTTTTTGAAAACATCAACAGCGAAGCGGTAATAAATCTTTGGCAATCAAGCCACCACGGAAAAATAAGTAGAAAAATCCGAATGCACGCCCTCTTTATATTCAGACAACTTAACCCCATAAATTTAACTGGCTGTCATCAGAAGTTCAGGATTCATTTTCAGGCGGTTGTTCGACAGTGCCGAACAACCGTATCAGCTTAGCGATCGAGCCCACGATATTGCAACATGGGGTCAATATGCGGTTCATGTCCACGCCAGGCTGAATAAAGCGTTTCTAAATCAGTACTATTCCCCCGGGCAAGGATAGCATCACGAAAACGCTGCCCGTTTTCACGCGTCAGGCCGCCCTGCTCTACAAACCATTGATAACCGTCATCCGCTAACATTTGCGTCCACAGATAGGCGTAGTATCCCGCTGCATAGCCGCCGCCGAAGATATGGGCAAAATAACTGCTGCGATAGCGGGGCGGCACTGCCGGTAAATCAAGATGCTCGGCGGCCAGCGCCTGCTGCTCGAACTCAGCGACAGACTGCTCTGCTACGCTCTCCTCCAGCATATGCCAGCGCATATCCAGCAATGCGGCGCCGAGCAATTCAGTCATATCGTAACCTTTATTAAATAAACTCGCCTTGCGCATTCTTTCCTGTAAATCAGCAGGCATTTTTTCACCGCTGTCGACATGACGCGCGTAGCGTTCGAACACACGTGGATGGCTCGCCCAATGCTCATTAATCTGGGAGGGAAACTCGACAAAGTCGCGGGGCGTATTGGTACCTGAAAGCGTGGCATAACGCTGGACGGCAAACAAACCATGCAACGTATGACCAAACTCATGGAAGAGTGTAATAACGTCGTCCCAAAGCAGTAATGCAGGCTGCCCATCAACAGGTTTCTGATAGTTACATACGTTGTATATAACGGGCCGGGTTTCATTGAGTGTGGATTGCTCGACAAAATTCCCCATCCACGCGCCGCCGCTTTTCGAGTCCCGCGCGAAGAAGTCGCCATAAAATAACGCCATGCCGACACCATCGGAATCGAAAATCTCCCACACCCGAACATCAGGGTGATACACCGGAATGTCAAAACGCTCGACGAAGGTGATGCCGAATAGCTGGTTGGCGGTCCAGAAAACCCCCTCTTGCAACACCGTATTTAAGGCAAAATAGGGCTTCAGTTGCGCTTCATCTAACGCATATTTTTCCCGCCGTACCTGTTCGGCATAGAACATCCAGTCCCAGGCCTGAACGGTGTAGCCGCCCTGCTCACCATCAATGACGTTCTGAATTTCCGCCTGTTCATTGAGTACCCGCTGACGCGCTGGCGGCACAATGCCACGCATAAAGCTCAGTGCGGCTTGCGGCGTTTTCGCCATCTGATCGGCCATTTTCCATGCGGCATAATTGGGGAAACCCAGTAGTTTTGCCTGACAGCGACGAATCTCTACCAGACGCTGAACGATAGCGCGGGTATCGTGGGCATCTCCTTTTTCCGCCCGAGTCCATGACGCTGCGAATAAATTTTCGCGGGTCTGGCGATCGCGCAGCGTAGCAAGCGCAGGCTGTTGCGTCGTATTAAGGAGCGGAATGAACCAGCGCTCCTCCAGGCCTTTTTCACGCGCCGCTTCAGCAGCGACGGTCATTTCTTCCGGGCTTAATCCTGCCAGGCAATGCGCGTCATCTACCGCCAGCCCGCCCGCTTTACTTGCCGCCAGCAGACGCTGATTAAACTGACTCATTAAGGTCGCGGATTCAGTATTCAATACCTTCAGTCGCGCTTTATCCTCTTCGGCAAGCTGCGCGCCTGCCAACACAAAACGCTGATGGATCACATCGACCAACCGTAGCGACTCATCATCCAGCCCCAGTGAGTGACGCTGTTGCCAGACGGCATCCACGCGAGCGAATAACGCGCTATTCAGATAAATATCGTTGGAGAGCGCCGCCAGCTCGGCAGAAAAGGCCTCATCCAACCGCTGGAGTTCATCGTTAGTGTGCGCGGCCGTCATCGCGAAAAAAACGCTGGTGACGCGTGACAGAAGCGCCCCACTTTGCTCCAGCGCCAGAAGCGTATTCGTAAAGTCAGGGGCCGCCGGATGATTGACGATGGCCTCGATTTCCACGCGTTTTTGCCGCACGCCCTCATCAAAAGCAGGACGATAATGGCAATCTTTGATCCGATCAAAACGCGGTGCCTGATAAGGCAACATACTCTGGTCTAACAAAGGATTCGTCGACATTTTTCACTCCTGAAAATAGGTTGATCATAAGAGTAAGCTTCCCCCTATGCTGACCGCAACCGTGTTAACCAGGATTACCCTTTCATAAACGCCGCGTGCTATGGTAATACAACACAAAAAGCGTTGAGGAACTGTGTGATGATCGTTTTAGTAACTGGAGCAACCGCAGGGTTTGGCGAGTGCATTGCACGCCGTTTTGTTGAGAATGGACATAAAGTCATTGCCACGGGACGTCGTCATGAACGCCTGCAAGCGTTAAAAGATGAGCTTGGCGAGAACGTATTGACCGCCCAACTGGACGTGCGCAACCGCGCGGCCATCGAAGAGATGATGGCCTCTCTGCCTGCGCAGTGGCGCGATATTGATGTGCTGGTCAATAACGCCGGTCTGGCGCTGGGTCTTGAACCGGCGCATAAAGCCAGCGTAGAAGACTGGGAAACTATGATCGATACTAATAATAAAGGCTTAATTTATATGACCCGCGCCGTGCTGCCAGGAATGGTCGAACGTAATCGCGGTCATATCATTAACATCGGTTCAACCGCCGGCAGTTGGCCTTATGCTGGTGGCAACGTCTATGGCGCGACGAAAGCCTTTGTGCGCCAGTTTAGCCTGAATTTGCGCACGGATTTACACGGCACGGCGGTTCGCGTGACCGACATTGAACCGGGTCTGGTTGGCGGTACCGAGTTTTCCAGCGTCCGTTTCAAAGGCGACGATGAGAAAGCGGGTAAAACTTACGAAAATACCACCGCGCTCACGCCAGAAGACATTACCGAAGCGGTATGGTGGGTGGCCACGCTCCCCGCGCATGTGAATATTAATACCGTTGAAATGATGCCTGTTACCCAATCCTTCGCAGGGCTCAGCGTCCACCGTAGCTAAGGGGTTATACCCGGTCTGCGGGCCGGGTAATCCCTGGCAAACGTATCTGCAACCAGAAACATGATCGGTATAGACCACCACGGAAAAGTGGTAGAGTATCCGGGTCAACCGCCTAAAAAGTAAGAATGAATGACCGTCGAAACGCAGCTTAACCCTACACAGCCTGTCAACCAGCAAATTTACCGTATTCTTCGGCGTGATATCGTGCATTGTCTTATCCCGCCTGGCACGCCGCTATCAGAAAAAGAGGTCTCAACCCGTTTTAACGTTTCGCGTCAACCGGTGCGCGAGGCTTTTATAAAGCTGGCGGAAAATGGGTTGATTCAGATCCGCCCTCAGCGCGGTAGTTATGTGAATAAGATTTCGCTTTCTCAGGTACAGAATGGCTGCTTTGTTCGGCAGGCGATCGAATGCGCGGTGGTCCGCCGTGCGGCGGCGATGATCACCGACAACCAGTGCTATCAACTGGCGCAAAACCTGCACCTGCAACATATTGCTATCGAGCGCAAACAGATTGATGATTTTTTCCAGCTTGATGACGATTTCCACCAAAAGCTGGCGCAGATCGCCGATTGCCAGTTAGCGTGGGATACCATTGAAAATATCAAAGCGACAATCGACCGGGTTCGCTATATGAGTCTGGATCATGTTTCTCCGCCGGAGATGTTGTTGCGCCAGCACCATGATATTTTCTCCGCGCTGGAAAATCGTGACGGCAATGCGGTTGAGAGCGCAATGACCCAGCATTTGCAGGAAATTAGCGAATCCGTTCAGCTTATCCGTCAGGAAAACAGCGGCTGGTTTAGCGAAGAGTAACCCCCTTTAACGTCGGGGTGAGACGCCTTCTCCGCTTTCTCACCCTGCACATTCCCGCCTAAAAAGCCGTGAGCTTGATCAAAAACAAAAAAAATTCGCAACGATAAGCGTATTTATATGTCGCCCGTCATGCGGGGAAACCTGCGGGCTTTGGCTGTAAGTTTGAAAGGAGAAAACACCATGATGACATACGATCGTAACCGTAACGCAATCACTACCGGTAGCCGGGTCATGATAAGCGGCACGGGTCATACCGGGATTATCAAAGCCATTGAGAGCGAAGGTCTGGATGCAGGTCAAATTCGCCGCGGCAAAACGGTGATTGTCGAAGGTTGTGAAGGTAAATTCGCGCCGGTCGAACTGATTCGTCTTGGCATGAACTGATACCACTGGCCGCTAAGAACCGCTCCGGCCTTCCCGGTAGCATAATGCTACCGGGTCTCTGTTACGCTATTTCAACCGCTCGGCATATTTCGCCACACTCGCTTTCGCGCCATATGTCAGTAAACTGTCATAGGCTTCTTGCACTTTTTGCGTAAACCGCGCCGCCTGCGGCAAATCGTTGCCGAAAATTTCAGCCATTCCCAGCAGCGCCTTAACACGACTGGCGCCTTCTTCACTGTTTGCCACGGCGCGCTGAATAACCGGCAATAGCGGATCGCTGACGTCGATCGCCTTACCCTGCTCATCCACGCCGCCAACGTAACGCATCCACCCCGCCACGCCCAGCGCCAGCAAATCAAAATCGCTATGATTAGCAAGATGCCAGCGAACGGAGTCCAGCATACGCTGCGGAAGTTTCTGGCTGCCATCCATCGCAATCTGCCAGGTACGATGACGCAGCGCCGGATTACGGTAACGCGCAATCAACTGATCGGCATAACGCTGTAAATCTACCCCCTGGACTTTCAGCGTGGGCGCCTGCTCGCGTAACATTAACGCCTGCGCGGTCAGACGATAGTTGTCGTCAGCCATGCAGTCATTAATATGCTGATAGCCGGCAAGATACCCCAGATAAGCCAGGAATGAATGACTGCCGTTAAGCATTCGCAGTTTCATCTCTTCAAACGGAACCACGTCGGCGACCAACGTCGCGCCCGCGTTTTCCCACAGCGGACGACCCGCCACAAACGTATCCTCTATCACCCACTGACGAAACGGTTCACAGGCAACGCCCGCCGGATCGCGCACGCCGGTCAGTTGTTCGATTTTATCCAGCGTCTCCGGCGTGACCGCAGGGACAA
The DNA here is from genome assembly GCF_000006945.2 of Salmonella enterica subsp. enterica serovar Typhimurium str. LT2. Lineage (GTDB taxonomy): Bacteria > Pseudomonadota > Gammaproteobacteria > Enterobacterales > Enterobacteriaceae > Salmonella > Salmonella enterica. The sequence goes on along the minus strand of NC_003197.2, from coordinate 1,586,734 downwards.
TCCGATCAACCATCGTTGACGGAAATGTCACGTTTTGCTCGATCCATATCGCCAGTTCCGCATCCACCTCCCGGGCGTAAGCCGTCACAACCTGACGCGTCACATGCCCATTTTCCGGCATGTTATCGCAGGACATCACGGTAAATGCCGGTAAGCCTGCGGCTTTACGACGCGCTAACGCTTCGACAATAATACCCGGTGCCGTTAGCGGTTGATGCGGATTTTGCAGGTCGGCGGCAATCATGGGATGTTCCAGCAGAAGTTGGCCCGTGGCTGGCGAATGACAATACCCTTTCTCGGTAATGGTCAGAGACACAATCGCTATTTGCGGTTCGCACATCGCCGCCAGCACACGTTCCAGACCATCAACCTGGACATGCAACGCCGCTTTGACGACGCCCACCACACGCGCCGTCCAGGCTTCCGCCGACATCTCCGCCACGGTATAGAGGTTATCCTGCTGCTTTAGATCGGCAATCTGCTGTTCGCCGCCAATAAGATTAACCTCATAATAGCCCCAGTCGCTATGCTGCTCCGCAGCCAGAATATCTGTGTAAACCCCCTGATGCGCGCGATGAAACGCGCCAAAACCGAGATGGACCATCCGCGCCGCCAGCGCCGCGCGATCGTAATCAGGAAGCGTCGCCTTTGCCGATAAAAGCCTGTTTTGCATTTTATAACCTCTATATTCTGAAAGCGGAACAGTCGCAGAGTAACGCCTGCCCTGGTGCATTTGGATTTACGCTAATTAAACAAAAGTGACCGGACAGCATGGCCGAAACCGCATTAGCGTTCCGGCCATACCGTCGACACGATTTAACTCGTCTGGGTTGCGGAGTGGCGTAACTTCTCTGCCGCTGTCGCTTCCGCCGCATCCTCAGGCAGACTCAGGTCGCGATCTCTGACCTCCGGCATCAACAGCGCAGAAATCAGACCAATACACGAGTAGAGCACCAGCATAATTAAGATGGGCAGCCAGGAATCGGTCATGTTACAAAAGATCCCTGCGAGGACGGGGCCAAAACCGACCGCCACCAGCCCCCCTGCCTCTTTTGAAATCGCCATCCGGGTGAAGCGATTACGCGATCCGAAAATTTCCGCCATGGTGATGTTTTCCAGCGCAAATAATCCCAGCACGGCAAAGTTATGAATAACAATGAGCGCCGCCATAATTACGCCAGGGCTATACGTTTTATCTACCACAATAGACAGCATCGGTCAGGCGAGAATAATCGCGGAGATATTCAATATTATATACGGCAGCCGACGACCGTATTTATCGGACAACCACCCCAAGAGTGGGATAGTGATAAAACCAATTACGGAACTTATCATTAACGCATCGGTTGGGATAGATTTGTTAAATAATAACGTCTGAACCAAATATCCGGCAAGGAAGGTTTGAATAAGCCCTGAATTCCCCGCTTGTCCAAAACGTAAACCGGTGGCCAGCCAGAAAGATTTGCTGGTAAACATCGCGCCCAATGTATTTTCTGACGCAGGCGTTAACGCTGGCGATTTTTCACCTTCGCTTACTTTTTCGAATACCGGACTTTCTTTCAGATTCATTCGCAGCCAGATCGCGAATATCATAACAACGACGCTCGCCAGGAAAGGAATACGCCATCCCCAGGCGATCAGTTGTTCGCGTTCAAGCGCAAAGAACATCACCGCCCAGATCGCCGTCGCGCTCAACGTACCGCAATTGGTGCCCATCGCGACCAGCGAGGAAATGATGCCACGCTTTCCTTTCGGCGCATACTCGGCCAGCATGGTACCCGCGCCGGAAATTTCCGCCCCGGCGCCCAGCCCCTGTATAATTCGCAATGTTACCAGTAATACTGGCGCAAAAATGCCGATTTGCGCATACGTCGGCAGTACGCCAATCAGCGTGGTGCAGATCCCCATCATGGTGATGGTAATAAACAATACTTTTTTTCGTCCGATGCGGTCGCCCATTTTACCAAAAACAAAGGCGCCGATAATTCTGGCTATATAACCTGCACCATAGGTGCCCATTGCCAGAATAAGCGCCATCGCGGCAGACTGTTCCGGGAAAAATATCTCATGGAAGACCAGAGCCGCGCCTAGTGAATATAACTGAAAATCCATAAATTCAAGCGCGGTGCCTAACCAGCCAGATACGGCAGCGCGCACTAAATCCTGAGTCGATCGTTCATGCTTTATTTGTGTCATATAGGCAATCTCTAAGAGGTAAGATGCGTACCACTTACTCGCAAGTATTTATATTATTTCGCAAACGTGAGTAAGACTTTGCAGCATTGACGCTGGTCTTTCTCGAAAAGCTCAATCGCGTCGGTGACATGTTGATAATCAAATGTATGCGTTATCAGCTTATCCGGATCAATAAGCCCTTTATTCAGCCAGTCAATCACGACCGGGAATTTATTGGCATTAAGACGCGATGAATAAATAGCCAGCTCTTTTCCGGTAATACCCTGCTGTACAATCTCACACGGGTCGCTGGAAAATCCCATCAGGACAATGCGTGCCGCAGGCGATGCAAGGGTAATCGCCTCTTGCAGGATAGCGGGATGACAGGCGGCATCGACAATCAAGGTCGGCTTTAGCGCCTTCTGCTGTAGAAATTCCGCCAGTGAATGTTGACCATTATTGAGGGTCCAGTCAGCGCCGCTCTGCTTCGCCATCGCTAAACGCTCTTCAATGCGATCAACGACTATGACCGTTTTAACCTGATAAACCCCCTTCAGCGCCTGTACGGTCGTCAGTCCCATCGGGCCTGCGCCATAGATAAGCGCCACGTCCTGCTCGGTCGGATTCACTTGTCCCGTCACATTTGCCGCAATGGTAAACGGCTCAACCATGACGGCATGATGATCTGCGATGTTGTCCGGTATGCGATGAGCATTACGGGCCGGCGCCACCGCATACTCGCTGAAACCGCCGTCACGATGCACGCCCAGCACCACCAGCGAGGTACACACATTGGGTTTACCGACTGAACAAGGGTAACAATGCCCGCAACTGATCACCGGATCGACGGATACCCGTTCTCCTATCCGGTCGTGATTGACGTTGTCGCCTACCGCGTCGATGACACCGAAAAATTCATGGCCTATGACACGGGGATATTTTGCAAAGGGATTATGTCCCCGATAAATATGACTGTCGGAACCGCAGATACCCGCCAGTTTCACTTTAATACGAACTTCGCCCGGCGCAGGCTGCGGAAGCGCGCGCGTTTCGATAGTTAATGTATTCGGTTTTTCGATTACGATGCTTTTCATTTTTCGCTCCTTACCAGTTCCACAGTGTGCCGTCTTCCAGGCGAGCCACCGGCAAATAGGCTGGATCGTAAGGATATTTCGCCGCCAGTTTTTCATCGAACTCAATGCCCAGTCCTGGCTTGTCGCCCGGATGCATATAGCCGCCCTCGAACGTCCAGTTATGCGGGAAAACCTCCAGCATCTGTTCGGAGTAGCCCATAAACTCCTGCACACCAAAGTTAGGCACCCACAGGTCGAAATGTAATGCAGCGGCCATACAAACCGGCGACAGATCGGACGGCCCATGCGAACCGGTACGCACCTGGTAGAGCGAGGCAAAATCAGCAATGCGGCGCATCCCGGTAATACCACCGGCATGGGTAAGCGTGGTGCGGATATAGTCAATCAATTGCTCTTCAATGAGCTGTTTGCAATCCCAGATACTGTTAAAGACTTCGCCTACGGCAATCGGCGTGACCGTATGCTGGCGGATGAGGCGGAAGCACGCCTGATTTTCAGCCGGCGTCGGGTCTTCCATCCAGAACAAACGATAGTCTTCAATACATTTGCCAAAGCGGGCAGCCTCAATAGGCGTCAGTCGGTGATGCATATCGTGCAGAAGATGTTCATTAAACCCGAACGTATTACGCACGGCGTCAAACAGCTTTGGCGTAAAATCGAGATACTTTTCCGTTGACCACAATTGTTCTTCCGGCCACTGGCCTTTTGTCGCGGGCTCATAGGCCAGCCCCTTGCCTTTCGCCATGCCGTAGGTGGTTTTCATCCCCGGAACGCCGCACTGCACGCGGATTGCTTTGAACCCTTGCTCTTTATGACGCGCGTAGTCTTCCAGCACATCGTCGATGGTGTGGCCTGTGGTATGGCAATACACCATGACGCCTTCACGCGAAGCGCCGCCGAGTAACTGATACAACGGCATATTGGCGGCTTTGGCTTTAATATCCCATAGCGCCATATCAACCGCGGAAATGGCGGACATGGTGACAGGGCCACGGCGCCAGTACGCGCCTTTGTAGAAGAACTGCCAAATATCTTCGATGCGGCGAGCATCCCGCCCGATGAGCTGTGGGCACAGGTGATCGGTAAGGTACGAGGCCACCGGGAGCTCGCGTCCGTTCAGGGTGGCATCCCCCAGACCGGTGATCCCGTCTTCCGTGGTTATCTTTAAGGTGACGAAGTTACGCCCTGGACACGTAACAAAAACTTCAGCCCCTACAATCTTCATTTTTATTCCTTACATCGCATTATGGGATGCAGGAAATTTACCCAACTGAGCTACTACCATACAAGTATATTGATGTAAAAAGCGCTGCCAGATCACAAAATGTTCTGGTCGCGCGGCAATGTTACGTACGTCCCCATCCGACGACGATAATCAGCATTCCACACAGCGCGATCAGCGCGCCGCACCAGTCATAAACCGTGAGCCGGACGCCATCGACAACACGTAACCACAGGAGCGCAGTACAGACATATACCCCACCGTAAGCCGCATAAACCCGCCCACTCGCCGCCGGATGCAAGGTCAAAAGCCAGACGAATAACGCAAGTGACGCAGCGGCGGGCAGAAGCCACCACACGCTGGCGCCGCGCTTAAGCCATAGCCAGGGAAGAAAACATCCAATGATTTCACAGAGGGCGGTGACAAAGAAAAGCAGAGTCGTCTTTAGCATGAGATTCATTTGGTTACGAAATGATAAGTGATAATACAACAGAATATCGTTACGGTTATCCGGCCATTCTTGTGTATATGCCAGGCATAAGGATTGGTGTAGAATTTACAGGTGGTTTACCGCTTTTTCCCCTCTAATGAAAGGATGTTGTGATGAACAATACGCTGAGCAAACGCCTGTGCCTGACGGCAATGCTTACGTTGGCGGCCGTTGTATATACTACTTCCGCATTCGCTGAAACCAGTAAACTGGTGATTGAATCGGGAGATAGCGCACAAAGTCGTCAGGAAGCGGCGATGGAAAAGGAACAATGGAACGACACTCGCAGTCTGCGTCAGAAAGTGAATACCCGCGCAGAAAAAGAGTGGGACAAAGCCGATGCCGCCTTTGATAACCGCGATAAATGCGAGCAAAGCGCCAACATCAACGCCTATTGGGAGCCCAATACGCTGCGGTGTCTGGATCGTCGTACAGGTCGCGTTATTACGCCCTGATGCAGGATAACTAAAAGGAAGTGTAAGGATACAGTATGACAAGTGACTACAAGGTCAGACTGCGCCCGCTTGAGCGTGAAGATTTACGATTTGTCCACCAGCTTGATAATAATGCCAGCGTTATGCGTTACTGGTTTGAAGAGCCGTATGAGGCTTTTGTCGAACTGTCGGATCTCTACGACAAACACATCCACGACCAAAGCGAACGGCGCTTTGTCGTCGAATGCGACGGTGAAAACGCCGGGCTGGTAGAACTGGTGGAAATTAACCATGTGCATCGGCGGGCGGAATTTCAGATTATTATCTCGCCGGAGTACCAGGGAAAAGGCCTGGCGTCACGCGCGGCCAAACTGGCGATGGATTACGGATTTACCGTACTCAATCTCTATAAATTGTATTTGATCGTCGATAAAGAGAATGAAAAAGCGATTCACATCTACCGTAAACTCGGGTTTAGAGTAGAAGGCGAGCTGATTCATGAGTTCTTCATTAACGGCGAATACCGTAACACCATCCGCATGTGTATCTTCCAGCAGCAGTATCTGGATGAACATAAAACGTCCGGTTCTACACTCCTGAAACCCACCGCGCAGTAAGCGCGGCGCGGTAGTCACGGAGAGTCGCACCGCGCCCGGTTTAGTAGTAATCGATACGATTTTTAATGGTGTAATGGTGGGACACTGCCGGCTTAACGCTCTCATCGACGATAACAAGCCGGCAGTCAACAGGGTTCGCGTACGCATCATATTCGCAGCTCTGTGTGACGTTGCCGACCTGTCGATCATCCACCCGGCTGACTGCCGTATAATCCAGCTTTTTACGCGGGTCCGCGGAGGGTTTTGCCGTCACAGAGAGCGTATTCTGCGAGTTTATGGTTGTCTTACCTAACGGATAGCCTTCGCTATCATAGCGGTACTCGACCTTCATCTCTTTGCCCGTCGCCGATACCACAAAACCGTTGTCGTCCGTTTCCCAGGTCACGCCCGCCGAAGGCAACGCCGCCAGCTGGCACTTCCCCTGTAACTGCACCTTTTTTTCCAGCGTCTGAGCATCCCGGTAATAATTGGCATCCAGCACGAGTGCCAGCCCCGTATTATTCTCCAGATCGTGTAACTCAAGCGTATCAAAACAGCCTTCCTGTGAAAGCGTACCGGTGACCTGCTTCGCCACTTCGCCATTCTCACTCATCAATGTCTGGCTGAAATCCTTTACCGGACCACGTAATGGATCAAAATCAAATTCGTTCGAAAAACTGGCCATTTCCGGCGTAAAAGACTCAAGGGATTTCGGGTTATCACAACCTGCCAGTATCATGCACAATAACGTCAGTAAAAGGGGTTTCTTCACACGTATCACCAGGATGAAAAGATATTTATCATCATATTAGCAAATACAGTTATTTACACGAAAAATGCTAAGCTTAGAACATCGTCATTAATCACAGGAGTTCATGATGAAAATCGCAACTGCAATAGCCGCTCTGGCGTTAGTTAGCGCCCCCTCGCTGGTGATGGCGGCACCGGGATCGTGCGAGAGAGTAAAAAGCGATATTGAACAACGTATCATCAATAACGGCGTGCCGGCGGATAATTTTACGCTCACTATCGTTCCTAACGACCAGGCCGATCAGCCGGACTCACAGGTGGTGGGCCATTGCGCGAACGACACGCATAAAATTCTTTATACCCGCACCAGCAGCGGCAATGCGCCAGCCAATACCTCTCCCGCTCAGGACGGTTCATCCGCCGAACCGCAATAACCTCCTCCTGCCCTCCGGGTCCGGAGGGTAACGCTCTTTGACATGGATTAATAATCCTTACTCCCAAAGGGGTAAACTCATTACATCATTAGCATGTTAATAATTTCGTTATAGTTATCAATATATAGCGAAATAATAACGACAATGGAGTGAGTGATGCCCGGAGAAAAGCAACAAACAGGCGTTAGCCGCAGGACGTTAGTGAAATCAGCGGCGCTTGGCTCACTGGCGCTGGCTGCCGGAGGCGTATCTTTACCGTTTGGGATGCGTACCGCGGCCGCGGCGGTGCAGCAGGCTATGCGCAACGAAGAAGATAAAATCGTCTGGGGCGCCTGTTCGGTCAACTGCGGCAGTCGCTGCGCCCTGCGTCTGCATGTAAAAGATAATGAAGTCTGGTGGGTTGAAACTGATAACACTGGCGACGATGTCTACGGCAATCATCAGGTTCGCGCCTGCCTGCGGGGCCGTTCAATCCGTCGGCGTATTAACCATCCGGATCGCCTTAACTATCCCATGAAACGCGTTGGCCGCCGCGGCGAAGGCAAATTTGAACGCATTAGCTGGCAGGAAGCACTGGACACCATTAGCGCCAGCCTGAAAAAGACCGTAGAGACCTACGGCAATGAAGCCGTTTATATCCACTATTCATCCGGCATCGTAGGCGGCAACATAACCCGCTCGTCGCCTGCCGCCTCGCCGGTGAAGCGTTTGATGAACTGCTACGGCGGTTCGTTGAATCAATACGGCTCATACAGTACCGCGCAAATTTCTTGCGCCATGCCCTACACCTATGGTTCCAACGACGGCAACAGCACATCTGATATCGAAAACAGTAAACTGGTGGTCATGTTCGGCAATAATCCGGCTGAAACACGCATGAGCGGCGGCGGCATTACCTGGTTTCTGGAGCAAGCGCGTGAACGCTCAAATGCGCGCATGATCGTAATAGATCCGCGCTATACCGATACCGCTGCCGGACGTGAAGACGAGTGGATACCGATTCGCCCCGGCACCGATGCCGCGCTGGTGGCGGGAATTGCCTGGGTATTGATTAACGAAAATCTCGTTGACCAGCCTTTTCTCGATAACTATTGCATCGGCTACGATGAAAAGACCCTTCCGGCTGACGCGCCCCCCAATGGCCATTATAAGGCTTATATTTTGGGTCAGGGCGAGGACGGTATCGCCAAAACGCCGCAGTGGGCATCGCATATTACCGGCATCCCCGCCGATCGGATTATCAAACTGGCGCGCGAGATAGGCAGCGTCAAGCCGGCCTACATCTGTCAGGGTTGGGGCCCGCAGCGTCAGGCGAACGGCGAACAAACCGCTCGCGCCATCGCCATGTTACCGATTCTGACCGGCAACGTCGGCATTCATGGCGGTAATAGCGGCGCACGCGAATCCACTTACACCATTACCATTGAACGTCTGCCGGTCCTGGAGAATCCCGTTAAAACCGCCATCTCCTGCTTTAGCTGGACGGACGCCATTGCGCGCGGCCCGGAAATGACCGCCCTGCGCGACGGCGTACGCGGCAAAGATAAGCTGGATGTCCCGATCAAATTTCTATGGAACTACGCTGGCAACACCCTGATTAATCAGCATTCGGATATTAATAAAACCCATGAAATTCTTCAGGATGAAGCGAAATGCGAAATGATTGTGGTCATCGACAACTTTATGACCTCTTCCGCGAAGTACGCTGATATTTTACTGCCGGATCTCATGACCGTCGAACAGGAGGATATCATCCCCAATGATTACGCCGGCAATATGGGATATCTGATTTTTATCCAACCGGCGACGACGCCTAAGTTCGAGCGCAAGCCCATCTACTGGGTACTCAGCGAAATCGCCAGACGCCTCGGCGACGATGTGTATCAGCGGTTTACCGAAGGCCGTACACAGGCGCAATGGCTGCAATATCTGTACGCCAAAATGCAGGCAAGAGATCCGGCATTGCCCGCGTATGACGATCTGAAAAAAATGGGCATCTATAAACGCAAAGATCCCAACGGCCACTTTGTCGCCTATAAAAAATTTCGTGAAGATCCGCAGGCCAATCCGTTAAAAACGCCGTCCGGTAAAATCGAAATCTACTCAAGCAAACTCGCTCACATCGCCAGTACCTGGGAGCTGGCGGAAGGCGACGTGATAAGCCCACTGCCGATTTATACCCCTACTTTTGAAGGATGGGACGATCCGAAGCGGAGCACCTTCCCGCTACAGCTGTTTGGCTTTCACTATAAATCCCGTACCCATTCAAGCTACGGCAATATTGATGTTCTGCAGGCCGCCTGTCGCCAGGAGGTGTGGATAAATCCGCTCGATGCGCAAAAACGCGGTATCGCGAATGGCGATAAGGTTCGCGTCTTTAACGATCGTGGAGAGGTGCGTCTACCCGCCAAAGTCACGCCGCGTATTCTGCCGGGCGTCAGCGCGATGGGTCAGGGCGCATGGCATAATGCGGATATGGCTGGCGATAAAATTGACCACGGCGCCTGCATCAATACGCTCACGACGCTGCGTCCTTCCCCCCTGGCAAAAGGGAATCCTCAACATACAAATCTGGTGGAAATCGAAAAAATCTAAGCCGCCTGCTCCGGGACGTTTTTACGCGCCCGGAGCTCCCCGTTTTGCGAACACAACGACATTTAAAACTCTTTTTTGGATGAGCATAGTGAGCTGTTATGAAAATCACCAACCCTGAGGCATTAATGGCGGCCAGTCTCAGCCGACGAAGCCTGGTGAAAACCTCCGCTATCGGTAGCCTTGCGCTTGCCAGTAGCGCTTTCACCCTTCCGTTCTCCCGCATCGCACACGCCGCAGCAGACCTCGCATCCGGCAATGTGGCAGAAAAAGCGGTCTGGAGTTCATGTACCGTTAACTGCGGCAGCCGCTGCCTGCTGCGCCTGCACGTAAAAGATGACACCGTATATTGGGTTGAATCAGATACCACGGGCAACGATGAATATGGCAACCATCAGGTACGCGCCTGCCTGCGCGGCCGTTCTATTCGTCGCCGGATGAATCATCCCGATCGCCTGAAATATCCGATGAAACGCGTTGGTAAACGAGGAGAAGGCAAATTCGAACGTATCAGTTGGGATGAAGCGTTGGATACCATCGGCGATAACCTGAAACGTATCCTCAAGGACTACGGCAACGAAGCGGTACATGTGCTTTACGGTACCGGCGTGGACGGCGGCAATATTACCAATTCTAACGTACCGTATCGCCTGATGAACGCCTGCGGCGGCTATCTCAGCCGTTACGGTAGCTACAGCACCGCCCAAATCAGCGCGGCCATGAGCTATATGTTCGGCGGCAATGACGGCAACAGTCCGGATGATATCGCCAATACAAAACTGGTGGTGATGTTTGGCAATAATCCCGCGGAAACACGTATGAGCGGCGGCGGCGTGACATACTATGTCGAACAGGCGCGCGAGCGCTCCAACGCCCGGATGATCGTCATTGACCCGCGTTATAACGACACTGCCGCTGGCCGAGAAGACGAGTGGCTGCCGATTCGCCCAGGTACCGATGGCGCGCTGGCGGCGGCAATCGCCTGGGTGCTGATTACCGAAGATCTTATTGATAAACCGTTTCTGGATAAATACTGCATCGGCTACGACGAAACCACTCTGCCCGCCTCGGCCCCGCGTAACGCGCACTATAAAGCCTATATTTTGGGTCAGGGCGACGACGGTATTGCTAAAACGCCGCAATGGGCCGCGCAGATTACCAGTATTCCGGCGGAAAAAATCATTCAACTGGCGCGGGAAATCGGCTCGGCGAAACCGGCTTACATTTGCCAGGGCTGGGGACCGCAACGCCACTCTAACGGGGAGCAGACCGCACGCGCAATCGCCATGCTGTCTGTACTCACCGGTAACGTCGGCATAAATGGCGGTAATTCCGGCGTGCGCGAAGGCACCTGGGATCTGGGCGTCGAATGGTTTTCTATGCTGGAGAACCCGGTAAAAACCCAGATTTCGGTCTTTACCTGGACCGACGCTATCGATCATGGCGCGGAAATGACCGCCACACGCGACGGCGTGCGGGGAAAAGACAAGCTCGACGTGCCGATCAAATTTTTGTGGTGCTACGCCAGTAATACGCTGATCAATCAGCATGGCGACATCGCCCACACCCACGAGGTGCTTCAGGACGACAGTAAATGTGAAATGATCGTCGGCATCGAGCACTTTATGACCGCGTCGGCAAAATATTGCGACATTCTGCTGCCTGATTTAATGCCGACCGAGCAGGAAGATCTGATTTCCCACGAATCCGCAGGCAATATGGGCTATGTCATTCTTGGTCAGCCCGCCACCTCGCCGAAATTTGAAAGAAAGCCCATTTACTGGACGCTCAGTGAAGTGGCTAAACGGCTTGGTCCGGACGTATACCAGACCTTCACAGAAGGCCGCACGCAGCATGAGTGGGTCAAATACCTGCACGCAAAAACCAAAGCGCGTAACCCGGAAATGCCGGATTACGAAGAGATGAAACAGACAGGGATTTTCAAGAAAAAATGCCCGGAGGAGCACTACGTCGCTTTCCGCGCCTTCCGCGAAGACCCTGCCGCCAACCCACTGAAAACGCCGTCCGGTAAAATCGAAATCTATTCCGAGCGTCTGGCAACCCTCGCCAACACGTGGGAGCTGAAGAAAGATGAGATTATCCATCCTTTACCCGCCTATACGCCAGGCTTTGACGGTTGGGACGATCCGCTTCGTCAGCGCTACCCGCTACAGCTAACCGGCTTCCACTATAAAGCGCGTACCCACTCCAGCTACGGCAATATCGACATCCTGCAACAGGCGTGTCCGCAGGAGATCTGGATCAACCCGATTGATGCGCAAGCGCGCGGCATTCAGCATGGCGACACCGTGCGGGTCTTTAACCAGAATGGAGAGATGCTCATTCCGGCAAAAGTCACGCCGCGCATATTGCCCGGCGTCACCGCTATCGGCCAGGGCGCCTGGTTAAATGCCGACATGTTTGGCGACAAAGTCGATCGCGGCGGCTCCATTAACATTCTGACGTCGCACCGGCCTTCCCCACTGGCGAAAGGTAATCCGTCACACAGTAATCTTGTTCAGGTTGAAAAGGCGTAAGGAGTAACCGATGACAACCCAGTATGGATTTTTTATTGATTCCAGTCGTTGCACCGGTTGCAAAACCTGCGAACTGGCCTGCAAGGACTACAAAGATCTCACTCCCGACGTCAGCTTCCGCCGCATTTATGAGTATGCGGGCGGTGACTGGCAGGAAGATAACGGCGTCTGGCACCAGAACGTCTTTGCCTATTATCTCTCCATTTCATGCAACCACTGCGAAGACCCGGCCTGTACCAAAGTCTGCCCGAGCGGCGCGATGCACAAGCGCGATGACGGTTTTGTGGTGGTGAACGAAGAGGTCTGTATCGGCTGCCGCTACTGCCACATGGCCTGCCCGTACGGCGCGCCGCAGTACAACGCGGCCAAAGGTCATATGACCAAGTGCGACGGCTGTTATGACCGTGTCGCTGACGGCAAGAAACCGATTTGCGTGGAGTCCTGCCCGCTGCGGGCACTGGACTTTGGCCCGATAGACGAACTGCGTAAAAAACACGGTGAGCTGGCTGCCGTCGCGCCGTTGCCGCGCGCGCATTTCACGAAGCCGAATATTGTGATTAAACCCAACGCCAACAGCCGCCCGACCGGGGACACTACCGGTTATCTGGCCAATCCGAAGGAGGTATAAGATGGGAAGTGGATGGCATGAATGGCCGTTGATGATCTTCACGGTCTTTGGTCAGTGCGTGGTCGGCGCGTTAATCGTTAGCGGACTGGGCTGGCTGACGGCAAAAGACGATACCATCGCCCGTCAGCGCATCGTGCGCAGCATGTTTTTTCTGTGGCTGGTGATGGGACTGGGATTCCTCGCGTCGATTATGCATCTCGGCTCGCCGATGCGCGCGTTTAACTCGCTTAACCGCGTAGGCGCTTCCGCACTGAGTAATGAAATCGCCGCAGGATCGGTGTTCTTTGCCGTAGGCGGCATCTGGTGGCTGGTGGCGGTACTCGGTAAAATGCCCCCGGCGCTGGGTAAAGTGTGGCTGCTGGTCAGTATGGCGCTCGGCGTTGCATTCATCTGGGCAATGACGCTCGTTTATCAGATAGATACCGTGCCAACCTGGTATAATGGCTACACCACGCTGGCCTTTTTCCTCACGGCATTCCTGTGCGGCCCGGTGTTTGCGGCGTTACTGCTACGCATCGCGCGCGTCCCATTTTGCAGCGTGACGTTTGCCAGTATTAGCGGCCTGGCATTGGTGGTGTGCGTGACGGTCATCGTACTACAAGGACTGTCTCTCTCAACCATTCACAGTTCCGTGCAACAGGCCAGCCATCTCGCACCGGATTACGGTATGCTACAGGTCTGGCGCATTGTCTTGCTTGCTGCCGGATTAGGCTGCTGGCTATGTCCGCTAATCCGTCGCCGCGAACCGCATACCGTTGGTTTGCTGCTCGGTGTCGTGCTGGTGCTGGCAGGCGAAATTATTGGCCGCGGACTTTTTTATGGCCTGCATATGACCGTAGGTATGGCCGTCGCAGGTTAATTTATGCGTGCGGGGCGACCCGCACCTTTCGGGATTGTTTGAATGACCACTTTTTTACAACGTGATGATTTTGCAGTAACGGCGCGTGTTCTTGGCGCGTTGTTTTATTATTCGCCGGAAAGCCACGAAACCGCTCCTCTGGTCCAGGCGCTATTAAACGACGACTGGCAGGCGCAGTGGCCGCTTGATGCCGAGGCGCTTGCGCCTGTGGCGGCTATGTTTAAGACCCACAGCGAAGAGTCGTTGCCACAGGCCTGGCAGCGTCTGTTTATCGGCCCTTACGCTCTGCCGTCTCCGCCGTGGGGTTCCGTCTGGCTGGATCGTGAGAGCGTATTATTTGGCGATTCTACATTGGCGCTACGTCAGTGGATGCGCGAAAACGGAATTCAGTTTGAAATGCAGCAAAACGAGCCAGAAGATCATTTTGGGTCGCTGTTGCTACTGGCGGCCTGGCTTGCCGAGAACGACCGTCATCATGAATGCGAACAACTCCTGGCCTGGCATCTGTTTCCGTGGTCGTCCCGCTTTCTGGACGTATTTATCGATCATGCCGGGCATCCGTTTTATCAGGCGTTGGGGCAACTGGCGCGTCTGACGCTGGCGCAATGGCAAGCTCAACTCATTATTCCCGTCGCTGTAAAACCGTTATTCCGTTAATCCCCACAAAAGGCAGGATTTTACCTGCCTTTTCTCTCATTACGGCCTATTTTTATCTACAAAAAGTGACAACGTCACACCGCGCTTCTATTTTTAAGATAATTCTTTATCGTGAATGTTCACCCTAAGCCGCATAAGGGCAAAGCATAATTGTTAATAGATGTTTAATAGTGTTAAACATCACGCTTCGCTGGAATCCTTCCCAACCTGTTGCTATAGCTCAAAGCACCCTGCCGGAACATGGCATAACAACACGCGACTCTTAACGTCGCCATAACACATGCAAACAGGGAGACACACCGCAATGCACACCCTCACCCTAAAACGTGTACTTGGGTTCACTATCGTCATTTTGCTGTTACTGGCGCTGTTTATCTGGGGAATCGGTCTGGAGACGCTGAAAGCGCGTCAGGTCGATCTGCTGTATCTCGGACAACGGCATTTGATGCTGGTCTTTACGTCCATGTTTTTTGCTTTACTGGTCGGTATCCCGAGCGGGATTTTACTCAGCCGACCTGCGGCAAAAGGATTTGCTGAATATGTCATGCAAATCTTTAATGTTGGTAATACCTTGCCGCCGCTGGCCGTTCTGGCCTTAGCGATGGTGATTATCGGGATCGGCGATACGCCCGCCATTGTCGCGCTATTTCTGGCCTCCCTTCTGCCTATCGTCCGCAATACCTATGCGGGCCTCTGTTCCGTTCCCGCCTCACTGATTGAAGCGGCGAACGGGATTGGGATGACAAAATGGCAGCGGCTTCGCCAGGTAGAGCTACCTAATGCGTGGCCAGTGATGCTGTCCGGTATTCGCATCGCGACCGCCATCAATGTCGGCACCGCGCCGCTGGCCTTTCTGATCGGCGCCAGCAGCTACGGCGAGCTGATTTTCCCGGGAATTTATCTCAACGATTTTCCGACGTTGATCCTCGGCGCAACGGCCACGGCGTTATTCGCGCTGATTCTTGACACTCTGCTTGCCTGGTTTGGGCGACGCCTTAGCCCTCATACCGTCTGAACGCATAAATAACAATAAGGAGCGTTAAATGAGATTCAAAAAACACCTGTTGGGATGGCTTGCCGCAACGCTGTTGTTCAGTAGCCAGACGCAGGCCGCGCCGCTGGTTCTCGCCACCAAAAGCTTTACCGAACAGCATATTCTTTCCGCTATGACCGTTCAGTATTTGCAGAAGAAAGGCTTTCAGGTTCAGCCGCAAACCAATATCGCCGCGGTGATTTCACGTAATGCGATGGTGAATAAACAAATTGATATTACCTGGGAATACACCGGTACATCGCTGATTATTTTCAACCGTATCGATAAGCGCATGAGTCCACAGGAAACCTACGACACGGTAAAACGCCTGGATGCGAAGCTGGGCCTGGTATGGCTCAAACCGGCTGACATGAACAATACTTACGCGTTCGCGATGCAGCGCAAACGCGCCGAGTCGGAAAATATCACCACCATCTCGCAAATGGTGGCAAAAATCGAACAGGTCCGGCAGAACGATCCTGACCACAACTGGATGCTCGGCCTCGATCTGGAATTTGCCGGGCGCAGCGACGGAATGAAGCCCCTTCAGCAAGCCTACCAGATGCAGCTCGATCGCCCGCAAATACGACAGATGGACCCAGGGCTGGTCTATAACGCCGTTCGGGATGGGCTGGTTGACGCCGGGCTGGTCTATACCACCGACGGACGGGTGAAAGGGTTTGATCTGAAAGTGCTGGAAGATGATAAAGGCTTCTTTCCAAGTTACGCTGTCACGCCCGTGGTGCGTAAAGAGGTGCTGGAAGCCAATCCTGGCCTTGATGACGCCTTAAACACCCTTTCCGGCCTGCTCAATAACGATGTGATATCGACCCTAAACGCTCAGGTCGATATCGAGCATCGCACGCCGCAACAGGTAGCCCATCAATTTTTGCAGGACAAAGGTCTGCTGTAAGGAGCGACTATGGATACGATACATTATATGCTGGATAACGCAGGCTATCTCGCCAGCCTTACCTTTCAGCATCTCTGGCTGGTCGCGCTGGCCGTCGGTCTGGCGATTATCATCGGCGTACCGTTAGGCGTTTTGATTGTACGCCACAAATGGCTGGCAACGCCGGTATTGGGCGCCGCCACGCTACTTCTTACCATTCCGTCTATCGCGCTGTTTGGATTAATGATCCCGCTCTTTTCGCTGATCGGACATGGTATTGGCGTTCTGCCCGCCGTGACGGCCGTTTTTCTCTACTCTTTACTGCCGATTGTCCGTAATACCCATACTGCGCTTGATAGTTTGCCGCCCGGTCTGCGTGAAGCGGGACGCGGCATCGGTATGACTTTCTGGCAACGGCTGCGCTGGGTCGAAATCCCAATGGCCCTACCGGTTATTTTCGGGGGTATCCGCACCGCGGTAGTGATGAATATCGGCGTGATGGCGATTGCCGCGGTGATCGGCGCCGGCGGTCTGGGGCTGCTACTGTTAAACGGCATTAGCGGCAGTGATATTCGCATGTTAATTGCCGGCGCGCTGATGATCTGTCTACTGGCAATTGTACTTGACTGGCTGTTGCATCGTCTGCAAGTCGTACTGACACCGAAGGGGATACGATAATGATAAAACTGGAAAATCTCACCAAACAATTTGTACAGAAAAAGGGTCAGCCGCTAAAAGCCGTCGACAACGTCAACCTGAACGTGCCGGAAGGCGAAATGTGCGTCTTACTCGGTCCCTCCGGCTGCGGCAAAACCACCACGTTAAAGATGATCAACCGGCTGATCGCGCCCAGCAGCGGTAATATTCTTATCAACGGCGAGAATACCAACGATATGGATGCGGTAACGCTACGCCGCAATATTGGGTATGTTATCCAACAAATCGGCCTGTTTCCTAATATGACGATTGAAGAAAATATTACCGTTGTGCCGCGCATGTTGGGTTGGGACAAAGCACGCTGCAAGCAACGCGCCGAAGAGTTGATGGACATGGTGGCGCTGGATGCCAGAAAATTTCTGCATCGCTATCCAAAGGAGATGTCCGGGGGACAGCAACAGCGTATTGGCGTGATCCGCGCTCTGGCCGCCGATCCGCCGGTACTGCTGATGGATGAGCCCTTCGGCGCGGTGGACCCCATTAACCGCGAAGTGATCCAGAACCAGTTTCTGGATATGCAGCGTAAGCTAAAAAAGACCGTGATGCTGGTCAGCCATGATATCGACGAAGCGCTAAAGCTCGGCGACCGTATCGCCGTGTTCCGTCAGGGGCGAATTGTACAGTGCGCCAGTCCTGATGAACTGCTGGCCAAACCGGCTAACGAGTTTGTCGGGTCGTTTGTCGGTCAGGACAGAACGTTAAAGCGTTTGCTACTGGTCTCCGCAGGCGATGTGACCGACCAACAGCCAACCATTACCGCGCGGCCTTCCACGCCGTTAAGCGAGGCGTTCGGCATTATGGATGATCACGATATTCGCGCCATTACCGTCATTGACAACGACGGTAAGCCACTGGGATTTGTGAAGCGCCGGGAAGCGCGGAACGCCAGCGGAATCTGCGCCGATATCACCCATCCTTTCCGTATTACGGGCAAAGCGGAAGATAACCTGCGTATTGTGCTGTCCAGATTGTACGAAAGTAATACCAGCTGGATGCCGATCGTTGATGAAGACGGACGCTATAACGGTGAAATCTCTCAGGATTACATCGCCGACTATCTCAGCTCAGG
Organism: Salmonella enterica subsp. enterica serovar Typhimurium str. LT2; assembly: GCF_000006945.2. Lineage (GTDB taxonomy): Bacteria > Pseudomonadota > Gammaproteobacteria > Enterobacterales > Enterobacteriaceae > Salmonella > Salmonella enterica. The sequence goes on along the minus strand of NC_003197.2, from coordinate 1,568,555 downwards.
CCGCACGCGTCGGGCGCTAAATATTCACGAAAACAGCTAACGTTGCCGCCGGATAGCCTCTCGCTATCCGGCAGTATCATTATTGTACGCAATATTATATCGCACATAGTGCTTTTGCGTCTGACGCCATTTCCCCGCAGAATAGGCTATCCTGAAACTCCCTGTTTACCCGCTCATGCATCGTTTACACGCTTACCCGGATCTGCGCGCGATGTTTCGTCGCCTGCTGATCGCTACGCTCATCGGTATTCTCGCGGCGCTGGCTGTCGCCGCCTTCCGTCATGCGATGCAATTGCTGGAGTGGATTTTCCTGAGTAATGACACCGGCAGTCTGGTGAATGCGGCTGAGGGGCTTTCGCCCTGGCGACGGCTGATTACGCCGGCGCTTGGCGGCCTGGCCGCTGGTCTGTTGCTGTGGGGGTGGCAAAAAATGAACCAACAGCGCCCCCATGCGCCCACTGACTATATGGAAGCATTGCAAACCGACGGGCAATTTGACGTTGGCGCCAGTCTGGTGAAATCGCTGGCCTCGCTGCTGGTCGTGGTCAGCGGCAGCGCAATTGGTCGCGAAGGCGCAATGATCCTCCTCGCCGCGCTGGCGGCGTCCAGCTTTGCCCGACGCTTCACGCCGCGTGAGGAATGGAAATTATGGATCGCCAGCGGCGCCGCTGCGGGCATGGCGGGCGCTTACCATGCGCCGCTGGCGGGCAGTCTGTTTATCGCGGAGATCCTGTTCGGTACCTTAATGCTGGCTTCCCTCGGCCCGGTTGTCGTTTCCGCCGTCGTCGCCCTGCTAACCACCCATGTATTAAACGGTAGCGATTCACTACTCTATACCGTACATCTGACCGTTGATCTCCACGCGCGGGAGTACGTCATGATAGTCAGTACCGGCCTGGTCGCCGGTCTGTGCGGCCCATTGCTGATGTGGCTGATGACGGCCAGCCATAATAGTTTCTTACGTTTAAAACTGTCCCCGCCCTGGCAACTGGCGTTGGGCGGGCTTATTGTCGGATTACTGTCGTTACTCACGCCCACGGTATGGGGAAACGGCTATAGCGTCGTACAATCATTTTTGCTCTCCCCGCCGCTATTCTCGCTGATTGGCGGAATTTTTGTGTGCAAAATCCTGGCGGTGCTCGCCAGCAGCGGGTCTGGCGCGCCGGGCGGCGTCTTTACGCCAACATTATTTGTCGGATTATCCATTGGAATGTTTCTGGGTCGGATATGGGGATTCTGGCTGCCAGGCTCGGATGAAATAGCGATTTTATTGGGGCTGGCGGGTATGGCGACGCTACTGGCGGCGACAACCCATGCGCCGATAATGTCCACCCTGATGATTTGTGAAATGACCGGCGAGTATCAGTTACTCCCCGGTCTGCTGATTGCCTGTGTAGTCGCGTCAGTGCTCTCGCGAACGTTACGCCATGATTCTATCTACCGCCAGCACGCTGCCGAGCATTGACAAACGAATATACTGCCCCAGCTCACGCTGCTCGGCGCGCGGCAGGTACGGTAGCTCGCCAATCAGCGGCGCTGGCAGTTTTTTCCCAAGCACATCAATAATTTCAGCATAATGCGCCAGGCCAGGATTGATACGATTCGCCACCCAGCCAATTAAGGGCAGTCCATCATTAGCGACAGCTTGCGCAGTCAGTAGCGCATGATTAATGCACCCCTCCTGAATCCCTACCACCATCAATACCGGTAACTGTTCCTGTACCACCCATTCAGACAATGGACGTAAATCATTCATCAAACTACGCCAGCCGCCAGTACCCTCCACAACCACGTGGTCCACTTTATCGCTCAGGCTCGCCAGACCGTTGGACAGCAAGGTGTAATTTATAGGACAGCTATGCGCGACGCTGCTTTCTTCTTCGCTTAACGCGATCGGATTAATCGCCTCATACGGCAACTCCAGCGAAGAGACGCTTTGCAATACCAGCGCATCTTTGTTGCGCATCCCTTCTGCAGTCTCTTTGCTCCCTTTAGCGACAGGTTTATACCCTGCAACGCTCTTACCACTCGACGCTAACGCTTGTAGTAATGCGCGGGAAACCACCGTCTTCCCAACAGAAGTGTCTGTACCTGTAATAAAGAAACGCTTCAGCATCACTAACTCCACCGTTATGCTTCGAAAATATAAGCCAGGAAAATAATACAGTGGAGAAAGTCTAAGATATGGCAAGGGCAATCAGCTTGAGTTAGCGCAAATTTTTGTACAACAGTTAAAAAATGTTAACCCTGTAATAGACGAATCAACAAAGAGCCGTTATACATCGCGTCTTTTACCAACGCCGCCCCGGCCATCGTGCCCTGGTTGGTAAACTGCGTGCTTTCCACAACCGTATTCCTGCTGTAGGCGGGCAGCGCCTGTTGACGGATACTGTCAGCAATGGCCGGAAAAAGGATATCAGCCGCTTTACTTAGCGGCGAACCAATAAGAATTTTTTGCGGATTAAATAAATTCACCATGATAGCCAGAATGCGTCCGACATGCGCGCCAACGCCGCTAATAATATCTTTTGCTAATAGATCTCCCTGCATCGCCGCCTGACACAGTGAATCTACCGTTAACGGCTGGCCGTGCAACATTGAACTCATCGACTGATTAAGCCGAAGCTGCGTAAGTTCCAGCACGCTATCGACGCTGGCGATGGTCTCCAGACAGCCATGATTACCGCAATAACAGCGCTTACCATAAGGATCGACCTGGGTATGCCCAATCTCTACCAGACTGCTACTACCCGCATGAAGCAAATGACCGTCGGTGATAACGCCCGCCCCCACATTATGATCAATCACCACCTGGATAACGTCGCGCGCGCCGCGTGAAGCGCCAAAAAGCGCCTCTGCCATCGTCCAGGCGCTAATATCATGCTGAATGTAAACCGGTACGCCAGTGTGCCGCTCCAGCGAATCTCCCAAAGGCATCTCTTTGACATCTTCGTAATACGGCATCCGGTGCACAACGCCGTTTTCGGTATCGATAATGCCCGGTAACGTAATGGCAATGGATGTCAGACGCTCCAGTTTCTGCTGATGGCGGGTAAAAAACCGATCAACGTGCGTAATAATTCGCTCAAGCAACGGCGTGGCTTCGGTTAACGGCAGCGGCAGACACTCTTCTACCACCAGTTTGCTGCTAAGATCGCGCAGTGCAAGGAAAATTTCGCCACGGCTAATACGAATAGATAAATAGTGCCAGGCTTCCGTTTCCACCATCAGCCCGACGGCGGGACGTCCACGACTGCCCGCCTCTTTAATTTCAAGTTCCTGAACCAAATGCGCTTCCAGCATTTCGCGAACAATTTTCGTAATACTGGCAGGCGCCAACTGCGCCAGACGAGACAGGTCAATTCGCGATACCGGTCCGAGCTGATCAATCAGGCGATACACTGCGCCAGCATTGGTCTGCTTAATTTGATCGATATGCCCAGGCTGACTATCAGCAACCACCGCTCACTCCCTTTATTTTCGCGCTCCGAAATAATCTGTGTGCTATGGTGAAACACTTCAATACTCGCCGTCAACTTTTTGCTTAGCCGTGTGATTAACTGCACATTTTCACCCTTTTTAAGCGTAATTAATCCCGTCGGGCAGCCAGTAATAGCAGTTGGCAAAACCGCTGTACGGCATGACTCTGTTCATGATGCTTTGGCCATACCAGCCACATTTCAGATACGGCGTCCTCTTCTGCCAGGGGAACCCAGCGCATCTCGCTCATCTGTACACGCTTAAAGGATGCCGGCAGAATCGAGACGCCCAGCCCCGCCGCCACCAGACCGATAATGGTCATTGCCTCGCCAACCTCCTGCGTGATGGTCGGCGACAGGTTATAGCGCCGCATCAGGCCGAGAATATCGTCGTAGAGGCCCGTCCCGACATGTGGGTCGAAAAAGACGAAAGGTTCTTCCGCCAGTTCTGTCAGACTGACGACCGGCTTTTGCGCCAGCCGATGTTCGCGCGGGATCATGGCCATAAGCGGCTCATGCAAAATCACCTCGCGATTAAGTGTGTCGGGCAGCGGCGTATTCCGCAGCAAGCCAATATCCAGTACGCCTTCGTTGAGCGGCGCGATTTGCTCACGCGTATTCATTTCACGCGTTTGCATATGCACTCCCGGATAGGACTGGCGGAACAGCGAAAAGGTATGCGATACCGCCCGAATAAAAGGCGCTGAAGACGTAAAGCCAATACGGATTTCACCCGCTTCGCCCTGATGCAACCGCTCGGCGCGAGCGGCGGCGTCGTTTACCAGACTCAGGATGTGTCGGCTATCCACCAGAAACTGTCGCCCGGCGGCGGTTAACGCTACGCTGCGGTTGGTCCGCGCCAGTAATCGCGCGCCGACCTGCTGCTCCAGAATTTGTATCTGCTGACTCAGCGGCGGCTGCGAGATATTGAGGCGCGCGGCGGCGCGACCAAAATGCAGCTCTTCTGCTACCGCCACAAAGTAACGTAAATGACGTAATTCGATATTCATATTTTTAACGTCTTATTTGAGACAATTAATATATTAGACAGAATATTTTGCTTTTTCTATGCTTTACATGTCGGTTATACCCGTCTCCTGTTGACGGAGATGTAAAGCAAGGATTTAACGTGAGTCGTACAACTATTCTCGATGACGCCACGGCGAGCGATATCGATGAACAACGCCATTCTCAGCCGGTTCAATTTATTAAACGCGGTACAGCGCCTTTCATGCGCGTCACGCTGGCCCTTTTTTCCGCGGGCCTGGCGACTTTTGCGCTCCTTTATTGCGTTCAGCCTATACTACCGGTACTTTCCCAGGAGTTTGGCGTCTCCCCCGCCAGCAGCAGCGTTTCACTTTCTATTTCTACCGCCATGCTGGCTATCGGCTTACTTTTTACCGGCCCGCTTTCTGATGCGATAGGCCGTAAACCGGTGATGGTCACCGCCTTGTTATTAGCCTCCTGCTGCACATTGTTATCAACCATGATGACCAGCTGGCATGGTATTCTGATTATGCGCGCGCTGATCGGTCTGTCGTTAAGCGGCGTCGCCGCGGTGGGAATGACCTACCTGAGCGAAGAAATCCATCCCAGCTTTGTCGCTTTCTCTATGGGGCTCTACATTAGCGGTAATTCCATCGGCGGAATGAGCGGACGTTTATTAAGCGGCGTCATGACCGACTTTTTTAACTGGCGCATCGCGCTGGCGGCCATCGGATGCTTTGCGCTGGCGTCCGCGCTGATGTTCTGGAAGATTTTACCCGCCTCGCAACATTTCCGTCCCACGTCGCTACGGCCTAAAACGCTATTTATTAATTTTCGTCTCCACTGGCGCGATCGAGGGTTACCTCTGCTGTTTGCGGAAGGCTTTTTACTGATGGGCGCGTTCGTCACCCTGTTTAACTACATTGGCTATCGCCTGATGCTCTCCCCCTGGGAATTAAGCCAGGCCGTGGTCGGACTGTTATCCGTAGCCTATCTCACCGGCACATGGAGCTCGCCGAAAGCTGGCGCAATGACCTCACGCTATGGCCGGGGGCCGGTGATGCTGTTCTCTACCGCAGTAATGCTGGGTGGGCTTTTACTGACGCTTTTTACCTCGCTTTGGCTGATTTTTGCCGGGATGCTGCTTTTTTCCGCCGGCTTTTTCGCCGCGCACTCCGTGGCCAGTAGTTGGATTGGCCCGCGTGCGCGCCGGGCGAAGGGACAGGCCTCGTCACTTTATCTTTTCAGCTATTATCTGGGGTCCAGTATTGCCGGGACGCTAGGCGGCGTATTCTGGCATAGTTACGGCTGGAACGGCGTAGGTGGTTTTATCGCGCTAATGCTGGTGCTGGCCATCCTGGTCGGGACGCGGTTACATCATCGTCTTCACGCCTGAAAAGAAATAATCCGGCGATAGCAACGTGCGCTATCGCCGGGCTGGTTTCACGCCACGATTCACTGTTCACCACAGACCTGTCAAGCTTGATACGCCCATAACTTCTCTGATTGCATCCAGCGCCAGAAGCGTAAATACCACCCAGATTATCGGATTCATATACGGTGTGCCTGTTATTCTGGATGGCGGATATTACCGACTCTGCGACCAAAAATAACGGCCGGTAACGTAAAGCTACCTATTATGGTGGGGGCTGACATCGCGTTACCGGGGGATTGTACATAACGTTACATGCCGAAACCAATCACTCACGGAAGCCTTTTGATAACAGCGATATAGTCATTTCACCGGCCCCGCAGTGGGGTTGAATGAAAACCAAATCGAGGGTATCAAAATGAAAAAAGTATTAGCTCTGGTTGTTGCCGCTGCAATGGGTCTCTCTTCCGCAGCATTCGCGGCTGAGACTGCAACGCCTGCGAAAACCGCAGCGCCTGCCAAAACAACCCAGACCACCCAGCACCACAAAAAACAGCATAAGAAAACCGTTGAGCAAAAAGCGCAGGCGGCTAAAAAGCACCAGAAAAAAGGTGGTAAAGCGCCAGCCAAAACCACGTCAAAACCAACTACTCAACCGGCTGCGTAAGTCGTAACATGCTGCGGCGCGCCCCCGCGCCCGTTTTTACGGCGCTAAATTGTTCTGGTTTAGCGCCGCCTTCCGGGAGGGCAAAAAAGTGTCTCGCTACCGCTTTGAGCTCATTCTTATCGTGCTTATTTTATGCGCCGTTATTGCCACGCATTTCTATCTTTCCTGAGTGTAGTTATCTGATTTTACTCCCACTTTCTTACCGTCACGTCTATAGTAGTACTGAGGGTTTGTTGTTAATAATCATAATTACCCACCAGAGTGTGATATGCATAAAACCATTGCTGTATTACTGGGCATAGTGTGTTTTTTACCGGTTATGGCGAAAGCCGGGGGGGCTGAAACAGACGCCACGGATGCCAGCGACGTTAAAACGCTTTTTTTTAACCATGATGATCGGGTGCCCGTCGCCGATCCTACCCAATCGCCGTGGGATGCCATCGGGCAACTAGAGACCGCCAGCGGTAATTTGTGTACGGCAACGCTTATCTCCCCGCATATCGCCCTGACAGCAGGTCACTGCCTGCTAACGCCACCGAAAGGAAAACCAGACAAGGCGGTTGCGCTGCGTTTTGTGGCGCGAAAAGGAGTATGGCGCTATGAAATCCACGGCATTGAAGGCCGCGTTGAACCGTCGCTGGGCCGACGCCTGAAAGCGGATGGCGATGGCTGGATTGTGCCGCCTGCCGCGGCAAGCTGGGATTTTGGTCTGGTAATATTGCGCTACCCACCTTCCGGTATCACGCCAGTGCCTTTATTTACCGGCGATAAAGCGGCGCTCACTGCGGCGTTGAAAGCCGCAGACCGAAAAGTCACGCAGTCCGGTTATCCGGAAGATCATCTGAATGCGCTCTATTCCCATCAGGATTGCGTCGTGACCGGCTGGGCGCAGAATGCCGTACTCTCACACCAGTGCGACACGTTACCTGGCGACAGCGGCTCGCCGCTCTTATTGCACACGGATAGCGGATGGCAGCTTATTGGCGTACAAAGCTCCGCCCCTGCGGCTAAAGATCGCTGGCGCGCCGATAACCGCGCTATATCCGTCACCGGCTTTCGCGATAAGCTGAAAGCTCTGGCGCAGGATTAATGCGGGAATCGCTGCCTGAACCAACCGGCAGCGATCGTCTCAGGCAAATTTGATCATGACCATTCCGGCGAGCAGCAATATCACGCCAACCCAGCCTTTGGGATTTAAGCGCTGGCCGAAGAGCACCCAGCCCGCCGCCAGCGTAGCGGCAATACCAAAACCGCCCCATAGCGCATACGCCACCGACAGGTCTATCCCTTTTACCGCCTGGGAAAGCGCGCTGAAGGCGGCCAGAACAGCGGCAAGCGATAAGATGCCATAGCATTTACGGCGAAAGCCGTCCGAAAATTTCAACAGAACGTTAGCCGCGATTTCCAGCATTATTGCCAGCCCAAGCCAGGCGCCGTGTATCCATTCAAATTGTTGCACGAGTCGCCTCCTTCACCGGTTTGCCGGGTTTACGCGTCCCTGATTTGATCAATACGATGCCGGCGACCAGCGTCAGCAAGCCGGCAATCTTCATGGTTGATAATGCTTCATCAAATAGCAGCACGCTAAAAATGGTAATAAATAAAATGCCGATCCCTTCCCATAAGGCATACGCTACACCCAGGGCAATCTTTTTTACCGCAAAAGAAAGAAATATATATGACAGCGTGATCATCACCAGCATTAAAATAAAACCCGCATTGCCATTACCCACACTAGCCCATTTCATTGAGAGCGTGCCGGTAATTTCAGTCGCGATAGCCAGAGCTAATAAAATCCAGTAAAACATGACACTTCTCCTGCATGAGAATATACTCTTTCGAGTCTGCTGCACGCAGCAAACTAAAAAATAAAATCAGTTAGCACAGCGCATTGCGCCAGCTCAGGCAGAAGTGAGAGACTAAAGTGCGTTACGCCAGTGCTGCTCGCCGATAAGCAGGAAAAAGGAGGTAGAGTGAAGATGCGTTTGCGTGGAGAAAAAAGCGCTGAACATATTGTCCATAATATTACAATTATCCGCAGTGTTGCTTCTCGTCATCGCGGATGATAATTGTCCTCGGTAGTTGAACACGCCTGATTTGTATCATAAGCCAGGAATTAACTCAAAATATTTTCACTTCTTTACCTGAAGTGTTTGATTTTAACCAGAACAGGTCGACCGACATCACATTATTATTCGTGTCGGCATCAGAAAACAGGGACTGATATGGCAAAACCGATCATCACGCTCAATGGTCTAAAAATCGTCATTATGCTGGGAATGCTGGTAGTTATTCTGAGCGGTATCCGCTTCGCCGCAGATATCATTGTTCCCTTTATTTTGGCGTTATTTATTGCAGTCGTTCTCAATCCCGTTGTGCAACGGATGACCCGATGCCGAATTCCGCGCGTTATCGCCGTATCATTGCTCATTGTGATTATTGTTATGTTAATGGTACTACTACTGGCCTATTTGGGGACATCATTAAATGAACTGGCTCGTACCCTACCGCAATATCGCTCCTCATTGGTGATACCGTTGCAACGTATTGAACCGTGGTTGCAGCGAGCTGGCATTGGCGTGTCGGTTGATGAGCTGGCGAAATATATCGATCCAAACGCCGCCATGACTCTGGTAACGAACCTGCTCACCCAACTGTCCAATGCCATGTCATCCATCTTTTTATTGCTATTGACCGTGGTATTTATGCTGTTGGAGGTTCCACAACTGCCTGAAAAACTGCAGCAGATGATGAGCCGCCCGGTAGAAGGTATGGCGGCAATTCAACGCGCGCTTGATAGCGTTTCCCATTATCTGGTGTTAAAAACAGCGATCAGTATCGTGACGGGGCTGGTCGCATGGGGAATGCTGGCCGCGCTGGATGTCCGCTTCGCCTTTGTCTGGGGTCTACTGGCCTTCGCGCTGAACTATATTCCTAATATTGGATCGGTGCTCGCTGCCCTGCCACCCATTATTCAGGTGCTGGTATTTAACGGGTTTTATGATGCGCTGCTGGTGCTGGCAGGCTATCTGCTGATTAATCTGGTCTTCGGCAATATCCTTGAGCCACGAATCATGGGACGTGGTTTAGGTCTTTCAACCTTAGTGGTATTTTTGTCGTTAATTTTCTGGGGCTGGTTATTAGGTCCGGTGGGCATGTTGCTCTCCGTTCCGTTAACCATCATTGTCAAAATCGCCCTCGAACAGACCACCGGCGGGCAGAGTATCGCCGTTCTGCTTAGCGATTTAAACAAAAGATAAAATGCAATACATACACAAAATCATTCAAGATGCATCGCGGCGGCAAGGGAAGAAATCCCCGGGAGCATAGATAACGATGTGACCGGGGTTTCTGAGTGCAGCCAACAAAGAGGCAGCGTAAAGGATGAAGTGTATAAAAACGGCCTCCGAAGAGGCCGCCGCACGTTTAAAAGATTAAAGCGCTTTCAGAATCGCATCCACGCTGGCTTTGGCATCGCCAAACAGCATTTGCGTATTCTCTTTAAAGAACAGCGGGTTCTGCACACCAGCATAACCGGTATTCATTGAACGCTTAAAGACCACGACATTCTGTGCTTTCCACACTTCGAGAACCGGCATACCGGCGATCGGGCTGCGGGGATCGTCTTGCGCCGCCGGGTTCACCGTATCGTTCGCGCCAATCACCAGCACGGTATCGGTATCGGCGAAATCATCATTGATCTCGTCCATCTCCAGCACGATGTCATAAGGCACTTTCGCCTCCGCCAACAGCACGTTCATATGCCCCGGCAGGCGACCCGCCACCGGATGAATGCCGAAACGCACGTTGATCCCGCGCGCGCGCAGTTTTTCGGTGATTTCCGCCACCGGATACTGCGCCTGCGCTACCGCCATCCCATACCCCGGCGTAATAATGACGGAGTGGGAGTTTTTCAGCATCTCAGCGGTCTCTTCCGCCGTGATTTCGCGATGTTCGCCAGCTTCCTGATCGTCGCCCGTTGAGGAGCCGTCAGTACCGAACCCACCAGCAATAACGCTGATGAAAGAGCGGTTCATCGCTTTACACATAATGTAAGACAGGATCGCGCCTGACGAACCGACCAGCGCGCCGGTCACAATCAGCAAATCGTTGCTCAACATGAAGCCAGCCGCCGCGGCAGCCCAACCGGAATAGGAGTTCAGCATTGAAACAACCACCGGCATGTCCGCCCCGCCGATAGAAGCGACCAGATGCCAACCAAACGCCAGCGCGATAATGGTCATCAGCAGTAGCGCCAGAACCTGTAGACCCACGCTTTCGGTACGAACAAAAACCAGCAGCAACAGGAAAGAAACAACCAGCGCCGCCAGGTTCATTTTGTGACGGTTAGGCAACATCAACGGCTTAGAAGAGATTTTGCCGCGCAGTTTACCAAACGCTACGATCGATCCAGTGAAAGTGACTGCGCCAATAAAGATACCGAGGAAGACTTCGGTCAGATGAATATTCACCAGCACCGGCGCCAGACTGGCGTCATGGTACAGATAGCTGTTAAAGCCAACCAGTACCGCCGCCAGGCCCACGAAACTGTGCAGAATCGCGACCAGCTCCGGCATCTCGGTCATCTCAACTTTTTTCGCCATGCGGATGCCAATCGCGCCGCCAATAATCATGGCGACCAGAATCCATGCCACGTTGCCGGTATCCGGCCCGAAAATGGTCGCCAGCAACGCGATCGCCATCCCGGCAATACCGAAGTTATTCCCCTGGCGGGACGTTTCATGCTTTGAAAGCCCGGCAAGACTGAAAATAAACAGGATCGCGGCAACAATGTATGCAGCTGTAACTAATCCTCCAGACATGTGTTACCCCTTAGTTTTTCCGGAACATTTTCAGCATACGCTGAGTCACGGTGAAGCCACCGAAAATATTAATGCTGGCGATAAGCACCGCGATAAAGCTCAGGAAGCTGACCCAGCCGCCCTGACCAATTTGCAATAATGCCCCGACAACAATAATCCCTGAAATTGCGTTGGTCACCGACATTAATGGCGTATGAAGCGCATGAGACACGTTCCACACCACGTAATAACCAACCACGCAGGCGAGCGCAAACACGGTAAAATGGCCGAGGAACTCTTTTGGCGCGACATCGGCCAGCCAGCCAAAAAGAATGATCGCCAGCGCCATTAACGCATACTTCCGCCAGGGTGAAGTGGGCTTTTCCGGCTCTTTTGGCGCAGGTGCTGCTTTAGGCGCGGCCTGTGGCTGCGCGGAAACCTGGATTGGCGGCGCAGGCCAGGTAATGTCGCCGTCGCGAATCACCGTCACGCCACGGATCACGACATCGTCAAAATCCACGTCAATATTGCCGTCTTTCTCTTTGCACAGCAGCTTCAGCAGATTAACCAGGTTGGTGCCATAAAGTTGGGATGACTGCGTCGGCAAACGCCCCGGTAGATCGGTGTAGCCAATTACTTTCACGCCATTGTCCGTCGTCACAACCTGATTGGCGACGGTATATTCGCAGTTACCGCCATTCTGCGCGGCCAGGTCGACAATCACGCTGCCGGCCTTCATAGAATCGACCATATCGCGGGTAATCAGCTTCGGCGCTGGTTTGCCCGGAATCAACGCGGTGGTAACGATGATATCGACCTCTTTGGCCTGGGCGGCAAAGAGCGCCATTTCCGCTTTGATAAACGCCTCGGACATCACTTTGGCGTAACCATCGCCGCTACCGGCTTCCTCTTTAAAATCCAGTTCGAGGAACTCAGCCCCCATACTCTGGACCTGCTCTTTGACTTCAGGACGAGTGTCAAACGCGCGGACAATCGCCCCCAGGCTGTTTGCCGCGCCGATAGCCGCAAGACCGGCTACGCCCGCGCCAATCACCATCACCTTCGCCGGCGGCACTTTCCCGGCGGCGGTGATTTGCCCGGTAAAGAAGCGCCCAAATTCATGCGCGGCCTCTACAATGGCGCGATAACCCGCGATATTCGCCATTGAGCTTAACGCGTCGAGCGACTGCGCGCGGGAAATACGCGGCACGGAGTCCATCGCCATCACCGTAACCTTACGTTCGGCAAGTTTCTCCATTAACCCAGGATTTTGCGCAGGCCAGATAAAACTGACCAGCGTAGTTCCGGGGTTCAGTAAAGCGATTTCCTCTTCTTCAGGCGCATTAACCTTGAGAATAATTTCCGACTGCCAGATAGCATTGCCGTCTACAATATCCGCGCCAGCCTGCGCAAACGCTTTGTCGTCAAAACTTGCCAGTTGACCCGCCCCGCTTTCGATAGCGACGCTAAACCCCAGCTTCAGTAGCTGCTCTACCGTTTTCGGCGTCGCAGCGACACGGGTTTCATTGGGTAACCGCTCTTTTGGTATGCCAATTCGCATAAATGTTCCCTTCCATCGATATTTTTGATGATGGTTTGTCAGTAAGCGCGAGAAGCGTACGCCTGCCCGCGTTTGAGGTAAATGTTACCCCAGCAGAATAAAACCGTTACAAACTCTCTATAACCTACTGAAAATAACGCCTGTGATCTAGCGCCAAAAAACAGAATTTTTTATCAAATTTGCAAAACATGAACGATTCAGCCGCTAAGCAGCCATAATGCCTTGAAAATGGCCTGCGAGGGCTGATAATTCGCTCAAATTTGACAGCAAAACATCATTAAACCCCTGGCGCGATCAAGAAATTAACATTAAATTAACTTATTAAATTTATGCGCTTCATTAGCTTAGCCGCCCGGACGCCGTTTTTTTCGACATATCGGCAAATGTTATCATCAAAGATAGGATACATGACACGATGCGTGAAAAATCCCGCAGACATCCATATGGTTTAAATGCAATAATCAGCCACGTTTCTAGTCAATAACAATACCAGTACCTGGTTTGCGCAAGGCGAAGGATTATTTTTATGAAGCTTAAGAACACTCTCCTGGCGTCGGCTCTGCTTTCTGCGGCTGCTTTTTCTGTCCATGCAGCAACAGAACTGACGCCGGAGCAAGCGGCTGCACTAAAACCTTATGACCGCATCGTTATTACCGGTCGTTTTAATGCTATTGGCGATGCGGTCTCCGCCGTGTCCCGCCGCGCAGATAAAGAAGGCGCAGCCTCCTTCTATGTTGTCGACACCTCGGAGTTCGGCAACAGTGGTAACTGGCGTGTTGTGGCGGACGTGTATAAAGCCGACGCGCCGAAAGCCGACGCGCCCAAAAATCGTGTCATTAATGGCATCGTGGAATTACCGAAAGACCAGGCCGTACAATTAGAACCGTATGACACCGTCACCGTTCAGGGCTTCTACCGTAGCCAGCCGGAAGTTAACGATGCCATTACGAAAGCGGCGAAACAAAAAGGCGCATACGCTTTCTATATTGTTCGTCAGATAGATGCGAATCAGGGCGGAAACCAGCGCATCACTGCATTTATCTATAAACAAGATGCGAAAAAACGCATCGTCCAGAGCCCGGACGCTATTCCGGCAGACTCTGAAGCTGGCCGCGCCGCGCTGGCTCAGGGCGGCGAAGCTGCGAAGAAAGTCGAAATTCCAGGCGTCGCCACGTCAGCCTCGCCGAGCGCCGAAGTAGGCCGTTTCTTCGAAACGCAATCCTCCAAAGGCGGACGTTACACTGTCACACTTCCGGATGGCACAAAAGTTGAGGAGCTGAATAAAGCGACGGCTGCGATGATGGTGCCTTTCGACAGCGTTAAGTTCACCGGCAACTACGGCAATATGACAGAAATCTCCTATCAGGTCGCCAAACGCGCGGCGAAGAAAGGCGCTAAGTATTATCATATTACGCGTCAGTGGCAGGAGCGCGGTAATAACATCACCATCAGCGCCGACCTCTATAAATAAGGCGCGCGTCGCCATCAGGCTTTCTCGCCGGATGGCGGCATACCTGCCTTATCAGGCCTACACGATCGTTCAACGGCAGGCCTGATAAGCCGCCATCCGGCACTTTCTCGCGGGATGCCAGTTCCGTCAAATATCGCGATGAATCTCACTTTTCGCTTTTTTGGCGATAAATCTTATCCAGGCCGTTGCATGCGGTCCCTTCTCTCCGTAAAATCCCGCGCCTTAGTGGCTTTCACCATTTTTATGCGTTTTGCCATAATAATTATTCTTCCAATTTCATTTTTATAGCTGGATACCAATGGAAAAAAAACTGGGACTGAGCGCGCTGACCGCGCTGGTTTTAAGCTCAATGCTTGGCGCAGGTGTTTTCAGTCTGCCCCAGAATATGGCCGCCGTTGCCAGTCCGGCTGCGTTGTTAATTGGCTGGGCCATTACCGGCGTGGGGATACTCTTACTGGCATTCGCCATGTTAATCCTTACGCGCATTCGCTCCGAGCTTGACGGCGGTATCTTTACTTACGCCCGCGAAGGCTTCGGCGAACTGATTGGCTTTTGTTCTGCCTGGGGCTATTGGCTGTGCGCGGTCATCGCCAACGTATCCTATTTGGTTATCGTCTTTTCAGCGCTGAGTTTCTTTACCGATACGCCTGCCTTGCGTCTGTTTGGTGACGGTAATACCTGGCAGGCTATTGTCGGCGCTTCAGTCTTGCTCTGGATTGTCCATTTCCTCATCCTGCGCGGCGTACAAACGGCAGCCAGCATCAATCTGGTCGCGACTCTGGCGAAACTGTTGCCGCTCGGCGCGTTTATTGTGCTGGCTATCATGATGTTCAAACTGGATACCTTCACACTGGACTTCACTGGTGTTGAACTCGGTATTCCCGTATGGGAACAGGTCAAGAACACCATGCTTATTACGCTGTGGGTGTTTATTGGCGTTGAAGGCGCCGTCGTCGTCTCGGCCCGAGCGAAAAATAAACGCGATGTAGGCCGCGCCACGCTACTGGCGGTCCTCGCGGCGCTGGGAATATATCTCCTGGTCACGCTGCTTTCTCTTGGCGTTCTTGCGCGTCCGGAACTGGCGGAGATGCGTAACCCGTCGATGGCCGGACTAATGGTAAAAATGATGGGGCCGTGGGGAGAAATTATTATTGCAGCGGGACTGATTGTGTCTGTCTGCGGGGCTTATCTAAGCTGGACTATTATGGCGGCGGAGGTGCCATTTCTGGCGGCAGCCTATAAATCCTTCCCGGGCATCTTCGCGCGACAAAATGCGCAAGGCGCGCCTTCTGCATCGTTATGGCTCACCAATATCTGTGTGCAAATCTGTCTGGTGCTGATCTGGCTGACCGGTTCGGACTACAACACGCTATTGACGATTGCGTCAGAAATGATTCTGGTGCCCTACTTTCTGGTCGGCGCATTTCTGCTGAAGATTGCAACACGTCCCCTCCATCGGGCGGTCGGTATCGGAGCCTGTATTTATGGCTTATGGTTGTTATACGCGTCGGGTCCCATGCACCTGCTGCTGTCCGTCGTACTGTACGCGCCTGGATTACTGGTTTTCCTGTATGCGCGTCGGACGCACAAGCATGACAACGTGTTAAATCGTCAGGAAGTCGTGCTGATTGGTTTATTGCTGGTCGCGGCGGTTCCGGCTACGTGGATGCTGGTGGGTTGACAACCTCCCCATCGTAATATCCGTCTGTATTACGATGGGGAAACCACGGTCTTTGCCAATATTAATGCCATTTAATCCAGCAAAAAATCAGCAGCCACGCGCTTAGCCCCCAGCAGACCACCGCACCGCCAAGCGCGACGGGCAGGCGCATCACGCCGCTGAAATACCATAGCGTTGCAAGATAAATGAAATAAGGAATGATCGACCACATGCTAAAGGCGATGGTGGTACGCATCGCGTCGATGCCCCGCTCGCTGGCCACGATATAGTGCGCGATAAGCGCAAACGTTGGAAACAGAGGAATTAATCCGGCGATATAATAATTTTTCGTTTTTGACAGCAGACCAATCAATACGACGACCAGCGCCCCCAGGGCAGCTTTAATCACGAGTCCCATTACCTTGCCTTAACACGCTAATAACAACAGCGTGTAGCATAACGGAACCGCTCTCGTTTAGAAAAGATTTATGGAAGGGAAAACAGAGGCGGTGTATGTTGGCGTTTTCTATTCTCCATTTATAATATGAACCGCATTGTATTTGTTGAAGACGACGCTGAAGTGGGTTCTCTCATTGCCGCTTATCTGGCGAAACATGATATTGATGTCATTGTTGAGCCGCGTGGTGACCGGGCGGAGGATCTTATCCTCACCACTCAGCCCGATCTGGTTTTACTGGATATTATGCTTCCAGGTAAAGATGGCATGACGATATGTCGCGATTTACGCCACCGCTGGCAAGGCCCGATTGTCCTGCTCACCTCGCTGGACAGTGATATGAATCATATTCTGGCGCTGGAGATGGGCGCCTGCGACTACATCCTCAAAACCACGCCTCCGGCCGTTTTGCTGGCGCGTCTGCGCTTACACCTGCGGCAAAGCGAACAAACGCAACAGGCAAAAAGTCTTCAGGAGAGCGCGCTTACGCCGCATAAAGCGCTGCGTTTTGGCGCGTTAACCATCGATCCCCTTAACCGGGCGGTCCAGCTCAATGGCGATTTCATATCGCTCTCCACCGCCGATTTTGAATTGCTCTGGGAACTGGCGACACACGCCGGACAAATTATGGATCGCGACGCGTTGCTAAAAACGCTGCGCGGCGTCAATTATGATGGTCTGGATCGCAGCGTGGATGTAGCGATTTCCCGCCTGCGTAAGAAACTGCTGGATAGCGCTGCTGAGCCCTATCGTATAAAGACCATTCGCAATAAAGGCTATCTTTTTGCCCCTCATGCCTGGGACGAAACGACGGGATAAGTTAGCCGACAGATTTTACCTGCCTTTATCAAGTCATAGTGGCGATGCTCATCACCGCCACTGTTCAAAAAACAGACATTGCATACATGAATGCTATTTTTATTAGTCGAAACGGCCCCTTTATTACCGTTTTCTCTGCGTTGTGGTTCATGATTACGTCTTTTTCGCTCAAGAAAGTTAAATTAAAAAAACTCGAAGCCAGTTCACAAAATTGATAACAGAATGTCTGCCCGCCGCTATATTGCCATCTTTTTTCGCAAATTGTGAAATAAAACAAATCACATACATGAATACATAATAACAAATATATTCACCATAAATATATGCGTTTCCGATAGTAACTTTTGTATTAATTAATAACATATAAGAAAAGTTAGCATTTGCTGAAATAATATTATTCAGATTAGGATGCCTTTGATTCAACGAATCTGTAGAAGTTCAATCTTTTGCAAATAAGTTAAGTTTTTAAGGATAAAAAAATGAAAAGAAAAGTATTGGCACTTGTCATCCCGGCTCTGCTGGCTGCTGGCGCAGCACACGCCGCTGAAATTTATAACAAAGACGGCAACAAACTGGACCTTTACGGGAAAGTAGACGGCCTGCACTATTTCTCTGATGACTCTTCTAAAGATGGCGATCAGACCTATATGCGTGTCGGCTTTAAAGGCGAAACACAGATTAACGACCAACTGACCGGTTACGGCCAGTGGGAATATAACGTTCAGGCTAACACTACCGAAGGCGAAGGTGCTAATTCCTGGACTCGTCTGGCATTCGCCGGCCTGAAATTCGGCGACTACGGCTCATTCGACTATGGTCGTAACTACGGCGTCCTGTACGACGTAGAAGGCTGGACCGATATGCTGCCTGAGTTCGGCGGCGACTCCTACACTTACGCTGACAACTTCATGACCGGTCGTGCTAACGGCGTGGCCACCTACCGTAACACTGATTTCTTCGGTCTGGTAGACGGTCTGAACTTCGCGTTGCAATATCAGGGTGCCAATGAAAACCAGGTTTCTCATGAGCAGGAAGGCACTAATAACGGCGGCGATCGTAACGTGAAGAACGCTAACGGTGACGGCTTCGGTATCTCATCAACTTATGATCTGGGTATGGGCGTAAGTTTCGGCGCGGCATATACCACTTCCGATCGTACTAATGGTCAGGTTAATTACTCTACCGCTGGCGGTGATAAAGCGGATGCATGGACTGTTGGCGCTAAATATGATGCTAATAATATCTATCTGGCCACAATGTATTCAGAAACCCGTAATATGACGCCTTACGGCAATGACGATTGTCGCTCATGCGTAGCAAACAAAACGCAAAACTTCGAAGTTACAGCCCAATATCAATTTGATTTCGGTCTGCGCCCGGCGGTTTCTTTCCTGATGTCTAAAGGTAAAGATTTGACCTATAACAACGTTAATGGCGATGATAAAGACCTGGTTAAATATGCTGATGTAGGTGCTACCTACTATTTCAACAAAAACTTCTCCACCTATGTTGATTATAAAATCAACCTGCTGGATGATGACGACCAGTTCTATAAAGATGCCGGTATCAGCACTGATGATATCGTCGCGCTGGGTATGGTTTACCAGTTCTAATTATTCATTAATTCTTCTCAAGCCCGCCGTTTCGGCGGGCTTTTCTTTTTTCATCACCACCGTTCTAAAAACAGAACGCACAGTTCCCTGGGCACAGATTGAACAATTCTTGTTCGCTCTCTATGGTTTGCTTATCGCCCGACAAAAGGAACATGCTAATGATCAGTCTCGTCCCGTCTCTGCTTTCCAGAACCGCGCTTCTCTTTCTGCTCACGGCCACAGGCGCAGCCACCGCCGCCCGCC
Source organism: Salmonella enterica subsp. enterica serovar Typhimurium str. LT2 (assembly GCF_000006945.2). Lineage (GTDB taxonomy): Bacteria > Pseudomonadota > Gammaproteobacteria > Enterobacterales > Enterobacteriaceae > Salmonella > Salmonella enterica. The sequence goes on along the minus strand of NC_003197.2, from coordinate 1,549,424 downwards.
CGGCAGCGGATATTATTTTGCATAACGGTAATATCATCACTCTGAATGATGCCCAGCCGCAGGCCAGCGCGCTGGCGATTTCCGGCTCGCGGATTGTGGCGATTGGCGATGATACGGCGACAAATGAATGGCGCGGCGACCATACCCGTACCATCGATTTACAGGGTAAAACCGTGATACCCGGCCTGACCGATACTCACATCCACGCCATTCGCGGCGGACAAACCTGGACATTCGAAACCTACTGGTACGACAGCCCTTCGCTTAAAGACGCGCTGGATAAATTACGCGCCGACGCTAACCGTCGTCCCCACGATCAATGGGTAGCCGTAGTGGGATCGTGGATACCGGCGCAATTTGCAGAAAACCGGGCGCCGACGGTAGCCGAACTGAGTCACGCCCTTCCCGATCATCCGGCTTATATTCAGTATCTTTACGACTATGCGTTAGTGAATCAGCGCGGTATAGACGTACTTGGCCTTAACAACACCCCTCCTCCTGATTTAGCGGGAATCCGCGTAGAGCGCGACGCAAAAGGTAGCGCCACGGGGAAATTATTTGGTGACATCGCCGCGTTTAACCAGCTTTTTGCCAGCATAAGTCGTAACGCCGATCGTGAGGGTGGTCTGCGGCAATTTTTCGCTGATATGAACGCTCGCGGCGTGACCGGCATCATTGACCCCTCTGCCGGGCCTGCCGCCGCTTATGAGCCTTTATTTGCAATGCGAAACCAGGGGGATTTACCGCTGCGCGTGGGGTATCGCATTCCGGTACAGCCAGAAGCGAAAGGTCATGAAGCGCAGTGGTTCAGCAACCTGATGGCCTTTCGCCCGGCGCGTGCCGATGACGGGCAACTGGCTTTTCTTGGCCTGGGGGAAAGCCTGGTGGCCGGAATGAATGACGGCGTGCGGATGGCCCCAGGGTTTTCTTCCTCAGAGCAGGACAAAACCGCGCTTCGCCAGGTCGCGACATTTGCGGCAAAACGGGGAATACCGCTTGAGATCCACGCCTATACCGATGATAGCGCCGACGCGATATTGACGATTTTTGAGCAGGTAGCTCAGCAGTACGATCTGCGCCCTCTCCGTTGGTCTATTGCGCATCTGAATACCGGTTCGCCACAGACGCTTGAGCGAATGCGTAAGCTGGGTCTGGCATACACTGTGCAAATGGGGCCTTACTTTGAGGGGCTTGCCATCCGTGACGCCAATCCACCCGGCGCGACGGACAATTCGCCGCCGGTTCGACTGGCGCTGGATAAAGGGCTTGTCGTAGCTGGCGGTACCGATTCGACGCGTATTGGCATTGCCGGTGTCTGGCACGCTATCGAATATCATATCACCGGTATAGCGTCAGGCGGTTCCGTGCGTAAACCCGCCAGCGAGCGGCTCACGCGTCTGGAAGCGCTAGCGTTATATACACGTCATGCCGCCTGGCTCGCCTTTGCCGAACAACACCGGGGCCAGCTTCGCGTCGGAAAACAGGCCGATCTGGCGGTACTCAATCAGCCATTTATGACGATGCCGGAAGACAGAATTGATACCATTCGCGCTGTTTTGACGCTTGTCGATGGACGCATTGTTCACGAAAGTCCGGACCTTAACGCCGGACAATGAGGTTGTCAGTTGACGCAAAGCCTGCTTTTATAACCCACCAGCGGCGCTGACGGGAAATCTTTTTCGTCAGCGCGCGATAGAGCTAATGTATTGAGATCCGGTGGGCGTTGATGAAAAAGCTGTTTGTGCAGTTTTACCTTTTGCTGTTCGTCTGTTTTCTGGTCATGACCTTATTGGTCGGACTGGTGTACAAATTCACCGCCGAACGCGCGGGCAGGCAATCGCTCGACGATCTGATGAAAAGTTCGCTCTATCTGATGCGCAGCGAACTGCGGGAAATTCCGCCGCGTGAATGGGGGAAAACGTTAAAAGAGATGGACCTGAACCTCTCTTTCGATTTACGCGTTGAACCGTTAAATCACTATAAGCTTGATGCCGCCACCACGCAGCGACTGCGTGAAGGCGATATTGTCGCGCTTGACGATCAATACACCTTTATTCAGCGTATCCCGCGCAGCCATTACGTCCTGGCGGTTGGCCCGGTTCCCTATCTCTATTTCCTGCATCAAATGCGACTGCTGGATATCGCCTTAATGGCGCTCATTGCCTTTTCTCTCGCCTTTCCTGTGTTTATCTGGATGCGCCCGCACTGGCAAGAAATGCTCAGGCTCGAATCCGCCGCGCAGCGCTTTGGCGAGGGTCATTTGACTGAACGCCTGCACTTCGATAATGGCTCCAGTTTCGAACGTCTGGGCGTCGCGTTCAACCAGATGGCGGATAACATTAATGCCCTGATCGCCAGTAAAAAACAGCTGATTGACGGTATCGCCCATGAGCTTCGCACGCCGCTGGTACGTTTACGCTATCGGCTTGAAATGAGTGAAAATCTGACACCGCCGGAATCACAGGCGCTCAATCGCGATATTGGTCAACTGGAAGCGCTGATTGAAGAACTGCTCACCTATGCGCGCCTTGACCGACCACAAAATGAACTGATGTTGACCGAACCCGACCTCCCCGCCTGGTTGCTCGCGCATTTGCAGGATGTGCAGAGCGTGACCCCGGAACGTGCCGTAAACCTTGTCACATGTGTAATCGGCGATTATGGCGCGCTTGATATGCGGTTAATGTCGCGAGTGCTGGATAACCTGCTGAATAATGCGTTGCGCTACAGTCATACCACCGTTCAGGTCAGTCTGTTACTCGACGGCAGTCAGGCAACGTTGATAGTCGAAGATGATGGCCCCGGCATTGAAGCGGATGCGCGAGAGCGCGTATTTGAACCTTTTGTCAGACTCGACCCCAGTAGAGACCGGGCGACAGGCGGCTGCGGGCTTGGACTCGCCATCGTACACTCTATCGCCCTGGCGATGGGCGGTAGCGTCGTCTGTGACGAGAGCGAACTGGGCGGCGCAAAATTTAGCTTTCGCTGGCCGGTCTGGCACGCGATGCCCGACATGACCGCTGCCTGACGCATTTTGCACGCTGGTTGAGCGGCGGGAACTGTGCTATACATATAGTATGTTGTAACTAAAGTGAGTGATACCATGTCCCGCTACGATCTCGTTGAACGCCTGAATGGCACTTTTCGCCAGATAGAACAACACCTGGCGGCGCTGACGGATAATCTACAGCAGCATTCGCTACTTATCGCCCGTGTCTTTTCACTGCCGCAGGTGACCAAAGAGGCGGAACATGCGCCGCTGGATACTATCGAGGTAACGCAACATCTGGGGAAAGAGGCCGAAGCGCTGGCGCTACGTCACTATCGCCATTTGTTTATTCAACAGCAGTCCGAAAACCGCAGCAGTAAAGCCGCCGTCCGCCTGCCTGGCGTCTTATGCTATCAAGTGGATAATGCGACACAGTTAGATCTGGAAAATCAGATACAGCGCATTAACCAGTTGAAAACCACCTTCGAGCAGATGGTTACGGTAGAGTCCGGTCTTCCCTCAGCGGCACGTTTTGAGTGGGTGCATCGGCATCTACCCGGCTTAATTACGCTGAACGCTTACCGCACGCTGACGCTTATCAATAACCCCGCCACCATACGTTTCGGCTGGGCAAATAAACATATTATTAAAAATTTAAGCCGGGATGAGGTTCTGAGCCAGTTGAAAAAAAGCCTCGCGTCGCCGCGCAGCGTCCCGCCGTGGACGCGCGAACAATGGCAATTCAAGCTGGAACGGGAATATCAGGATATCGCTGCCTTACCGCAGCAGGCCCGACTCAAGATTAAGCGTCCGGTTAAAGTACAGCCGATCTCCCGCATCTGGTATAAAGGCCAGCAGAAACAGGTGCAACACGCCTGCCCCACGCCGATTATCGCATTAATCAACACGGACAACGGCGCTGGCGTGCCGGATATTGGCGGGCTGGAAAACTATGACGCCGACAATATTCAGCACCGTTTTAAACCACAGGCGCAGCCGCTGCGACTGATTATTCCGCGACTGCACCTGTATGTGGCGGATTAACGTCCCGGCGTCATACTGCCAACCATCAACTCCGGACGTACCCAGGCGTCGAACTCCTCGTCGCTAAGGTATCCTAATGCCACGGCTGAGGCTTTGAGCGTCAGCCCTTCTTTATGCGCCTTCTTCGCAATCTCCGCCGCTTTATCGTAACCGATGTGCGTATTCAGCGCAGTGACCAGCATCAGCGACTCATTCAGCAACTGCGTAATACGCTCGCGGTTTGGCTCGATTCCTGACGCACAGTGTTTATTAAAACTCTCCATGCCATCGGCCAGCAGGCGCACCGTTTGCAGAAAATTATGAATAACCATCGGACGATAGACGTTGAGCTCAAAGTTGCCCGATGCGCCCCCCATATTGATGGCCACATCGTTACCCATCACCTGGCAACATAGCATCGTTACCGCTTCACACTGGGTCGGGTTCACTTTACCAGGCATAATGGAACTGCCTGGCTCATTCTCCGGGATAGCAATCTCGCCAATGCCGCAACGCGGGCCGGACGCCAGCCAGCGAACATCGTTGGCGATTTTCATCAGCGAGGCCGCCAGTCCTTTTAATGCGCCATGCGCCTGTACCAACGCGTCACAGGTCGCCAGCGCTTCGAATTTATTGGGGGCGGTAACAAACGGCGCCGCGGTAATCGTCGCCAGTTCCTCGGCCACGCGCCGGGCATATTCCGGATGGGTATTAAGCCCTGTCCCTACTGCGGTTCCGCCGAGCGCCAGTTCCGCGACGTGCGGTAAACTGTGCTCAATGTGTCTGAGGTTATGTTCCAGCATGGCTACCCAACCGGAAATCTCCTGGCCTAAGGTGAGCGGCGTCGCGTCCTGCAGGTGAGTACGGCCAATTTTGACAATATCGGCGAAAGCGTGGGATTTATCGCGAAGCGTATCCGTTAATGCGGATAATTGCGGGATAAGGTGTTCGCGTAACGCCAGTAACGCCGCCACGTGCATGGCGGTTGGGAAAACATCGTTTGAGCTTTGACTCTTATTGACGTCATCATTGGGATGCACCTTGCGTTCCATACCGCGAACGCCGCCCAAAATTTCACTGGCGCGGTTCGCTAACACTTCATTCATATTCATGTTGCTTTGCGTACCGGACCCGGTCTGCCAAATCGCCAGCGGAAACTCATCAGCATGTTTTCCCGCCAGCACTTCATCAGCCGCCTGGATAATCGCGCTGGCTTTTTCCGCCGCCAACAACCCTAAGTCCTGGTTGACCTTCGCAGCGGCGCGCTTGGTCAACGCCAGAGCGTGAATGAGCGAGACGGGCATTTTCTCCGTGGAAATCCGAAAATGCTCCAGCGAACGTTGAGTCTGCGCCCCCCACAGTTTATCTGCCGGGACTTCAATCGCGCCCATTGAATCTTTCTCGCGGCGTACCGTTACCATTACCTGCTCCTTACTCAAGTTGATGAGATCATGTGTCGACATTGCTCACATGTTTGCGGTCTTATGAGTATTAACGATAACAACACAACGGTGTAGACCGGATAAGGCGCTTGCGCCGTTCTCCGGCAAAATAGCGAATCATGTTACCGCCCCGCAGGGCGGCGACATTACTTAACGCAGCGCGCGCACTGCGATGACTGAATCTGCTGGAAGAAATCGTTGCCTTTATCATCCACCAGAATGAAGGCCGGAAAATCCTCCACTTCAATTTTCCAGATAGCCTCCATACCCAGTTCAGGATATTCCACGCACTCCAGGCGCTTGATACTACCCTGCGCCAGAACGGCTGCCGGGCCGCCGATACTGCCCAGGTAGAAGCCGCCATGTTTCTTACAGGCATCGGTCACCTGCTGGCTGCGGTTGCCTTTCGCCAGCATGATCATACTGCCGCCCTGCGACTGGAGCTGATCAACATAAGAGTCCATTCGTCCTGCGGTAGTCGGCCCAAGCGACCCGGAGGCATACCCTTCCGGCGTTTTTGCCGGCCCCGCATAATAGATAGGATGATCTTTGATGTACTGCGGCAAACCTTCGCCTCTGTCCATCCGTTCTTTCAGTTTAGCGTGCGCGATGTCGCGGCCCACAATAATCGTGCCGTTCAGCGACAGGCGCGTTGATACCGGATACTGCGACAGTTGTTGCAGTATCTCGCTCATGGGACGGTTAAGATCAACGCGCACCGCCTCACCCTCTCCCGCCTGGCGCAGCGCCTCTGGAATATATTTACCGGGATTGCGCTCCAGCTTCTCGATCCAGATCCCGTCCCGGTTGATCTTCGCTTTAATGTTTCGATCCGCGGAGCAGGACACGCCCATACCTACCGGACACGATGCCCCGTGGCGCGGCAATCGGATGACACGAATATCGTGAGCGAAATACTTGCCGCCGAACTGCGCGCCTAAGCCAAGATTTTGCGCCTCAAGCAACAATTCTTTTTCCAGCTCAATATCGCGGAAGGCCTGCCCGTGTTCATTGCCTTCGGTTGGTAGCGCATCATAGTATTTTGCCGAGGCCAGCTTAACGGTCTTCAGGTTCGCTTCCGCCGAGGTGCCGCCAATGACAAACGCGATGTGATACGGCGGACAAGCGGCGGTGCCCAGCGTACGCATCTTATCGACGAGATAATTTTTAAGCTTACCCGGCGTCAGAAGCGCTTTTGTCTCCTGATAGAGGTAGGTTTTATTCGCCGATCCGCCGCCTTTAGCGATACAGAGGAATTTATATTCATCGCCATCGACGCTGTAGAGATCGATCTGCGCCGGCAGGTTAGTACCGGTATTGACCTCTTTGTACATATCCAGCGCCGCGTTCTGTGAATAGCGCAGGTTATCTTCGATATAGGTGTTATATACGCCGCGAGCCAGCGCCGCTTCATCACCTCCACCAGTCCAGACGCGTTGACCTTTTTTGCCGACAATAATGGCCGTACCGGTATCCTGGCAGGTGGGCAACACGCCCTTGGCCGCGATATCGGAGTTTCGCAGGAATTGCAGCGCGACATATTTGTCGTTTTCACTGGCCTGCGGATCGCGCAGAATATCCGCCACCTGCTGCTGATGCGCGGGACGTAGCATAAAAGACGCATCGTGGAAGGCCTGACGCGCCAACAGCGTTAGCGCTTCCGGCGCGACTTTCAGGATCTCTTGTCCTTCGAATTCGGCGACGGAAACATGTTCGCTGGTCAACAAGTAGTACTCGGTATCGTCCTTTTTGAGGGGAAAAGGGTCTTGATAAAAGAAGGGTTTGTTTGACATTGTGCTCTCACTTACCGCTCGGTATGGTTATTCTCTGGGCAGGTGTTCCATTGCCCGACTCAAAGCGAGTAACACTATCCTACACAATTTTTTAACAAAAACTGAGACAAGTACGACTTTTTACGCCCGGAGGTTACTTCATGCGGGTTTCTTGGTTTAATACCTCCCATTGATCTCCACATTGAAACAGGGCTTGATAATGCAAAAACTCATTAACTCAGTGCAAAACTATGCCTGGGGAAGTAAAACTGCGTTAACGGAACTTTATGGCATCGCCAATCCGCAGCAGCAGCCAATGGCTGAACTCTGGATGGGCGCGCATCCCAAAAGCAGCTCGCGAATCACCACCGCCAACGGCGAAACCGTCTCCCTGCGTGACGCCATCGAAAAGAATAAAACCGCCATGCTGGGCGAAGCGGTAGCCAACCGTTTCGGCGAACTGCCGTTTCTGTTTAAAGTACTGTGCGCCGCACAACCGCTCTCTATTCAGGTGCACCCGAATAAACGCAACTCCGAAATCGGTTTCGCGAAAGAAAATGCGGCGGGTATCCCCATGGATGCCGCAGAGCGGAACTATAAAGATCCTAACCATAAACCAGAGCTGGTTTTTGCCCTGACGCCTTTCCTGGCGATGAACGCGTTCCGCGAATTTTCTGACATTGTCTCTTTACTGCAACCTGTCGCCGGCGCGCATTCCGCTATCGCCCACTTTTTGCAGGTGCCGAATGCTGAACGTCTGAGCCAGCTTTTCGCCAGCCTGTTGAATATGCAAGGCGAAGAAAAATCCCGCGCGTTAGCCGTACTCAAAGCGGCGCTTAACAGCCAGCAAGGCGAACCGTGGCAAACGATCCGCGTGATTTCAGAGTATTATCCTGACGACAGCGGGCTTTTCTCTCCTTTGTTGCTGAATGTGGTCAAACTGAATCCCGGCGAGGCGATGTTCCTGTTTGCTGAAACGCCTCATGCTTATCTGCAGGGCGTTGCGCTGGAAGTCATGGCGAACTCCGATAACGTTCTGCGCGCTGGCCTTACGCCAAAATATATCGACATCCCTGAGCTGGTCGCGAACGTGAAGTTCGAACCTAAGCCTGCCGGCGAGTTGCTGACTGCCCCGGTGAAAAGCGGCGCGGAGCTGGACTTCCCAATTCCGGTTGACGATTTTGCTTTTTCACTGCACGACCTGGCGCTTCAGGAGACGAGCATCGGCCAACACAGCGCCGCGATTCTGTTCTGCGTTGAGGGTGAGGCGGTGTTACGTAAAGATGAACAGCGTCTGGTACTGAAGCCGGGTGAATCTGCCTTTATCGGCGCGGATGAGTCTCCGGTTAACGCCAGCGGCACGGGCCGTTTAGCGCGTGTTTATAACAAGCTGTAGCAACGTACTGAATTTTTTAACAACTCTTGCTAAGCTTATAACAGACGTAAAACTCCTCCAGGCGGTTTAATCCGCCTGGTTTCATTTTTATGGACAATTGATATGAAAAAAACACTGGTAGCTGCAGGTGTAGTAATTGCACTTGGCATCGTCTGGACAGGCGGCGCCTGGTATACGGGGAAAAAGCTGGAGAACCATCTTGCAGAAATGGTGACTCAGGCCAATGAACAGCTCAAGCGTACTGCGCCGGAGGCCGGTGTCGAATTAAGTTATCAAAACTACCAGCGCGGCGTGTTCAGTAGCCATCTGCAACTGGTTGTCAAACCGGTTGCCGGCGCAGACAATACCTGGTTGAAGCCCGGGCAAAGCATTGTGCTGGACGAGTCCGTTTCACATGGCCCCTTCCCGCTCGCCCAGCTCAAAACGCTCAATCTGATCCCTTCTATGGCGTCGGTAAAAACCACTCTGGTGAATAACGATGCGGCAAAACCCCTCTTTGATATTGCGAAAGGCGACGCGCCCTTTGTTATCAATACCCGCATTGGTTATGGCGGCGATACCCGCTCCGATATCTCTCTCAAGCCGTTAAACTACGAGAATGCCGGTGAAAAGGTCGCCTTTAGCGGCGGCGAGTTCCAGCTTAACGCCGATAAAGACGGTAATGTGGTTTCGCTGTCAGGCGAAGCGCAGAGCGGCCTGGTCGATGCCGTTAACGAATATAATCAGAAGGTCCAACTCACCTTTAATAATTTGAAAACCGACGGTACCAGTAAACTGGCAAGCTTTGGCGAACGTGTGGGCGACCAAAAGTTAACGCTGGATAAACTGTCCATCGCCATTGAGGGTAAAGAGATGGCGGTGCTGGAAGGGATGGAAATTACCGGCAAGTCCGATCTCGTCAACGACGGAAAAACCATTAACAGCCAGTTGGATTACTCGCTTAACAGCCTGAAAGTGCAGAATCAGGATTTGGGCAGCGGTAAATTAACGCTGAAAGTCGGCCAAATCGACGGCGAAGCCTGGCACCAGTTTAGTCAGCAATATCATGCGCAAACGCAGGCGCTGCTGAATCAGCCGGACGTGGCGCAGAATCCTGAGCTTTATCAGCAAAAAGTCACCGAAGCGTTCTTTAGCGCTCTCCCCGTGCTGTTAAAAGGCGATCCGGTACTGACTCTGGCGCCGCTTAGCTGGAAAAACGCCAAAGGGGAAACCACGCTGAATCTGTCGCTGTTCCTCAAAGATCCGGCAACCACAACGGCACAACCACAAACGCTGGCGCAGGAAGTCGACCGCTCCGTGAAATCGCTGGATGCGAAACTGGCAATTCCAATGGACATGGCGGTCGAGTTTATGACGCAGATAGCAAAACTGGAAGGCTATCAGCAGGATGATGCGGAAAAACTGGCAAAACAGCAGGTGCAGGGGCTGTCCGCAATGGGTCAGATGTTCCGACTGACAACGCTGAAGGATAATACTATCGCCTCCAGTTTGCAGTACGCCAATGGCCAGATCACGCTCAACGGACAAAAAATGCCGTTGGAAGACTTTGTCGGCCTGTTTGGGATGCCGGCGCTTTCCGTTCCGGACGTTCCGGCGCTGCCTCAACAATAATCGCCTTGCCGGGTGTCGCGACGCTGCACCCGGTCTGCGCCGAACGACGCGCAGCCTCTACTTTTGCGTTACCAGGCGAGCGGCTATCGTTTGACTCCGCACATGGTGCTCGTCGTGAGCATTAGGCGGCACGGAAAACATCGTGAGTCTGGACAACTGCATCCCCCCTACGCCTGTCAGTGAAAGATATGTCGTTTGTCGATGTCCAGGCATTGAAGGACAATCACGCGACAGGCATCGTACAGCTCAATCAGCATAATTTGCAGGTAATTATCGGCCCGCAGGTTCAGTCGGTAAAAGATGAAATGGTTGGCCTGATGAATACCGTTCAGGCATAAGGAAGGGATATGTTCGATTTTTCACAGGAAGTTGACCGACGCGGGACATGGTGTACGTAGTGGGATTATGTCGCCGATCGTTTTGGCGAAGCCGATCTGCTCCCCTTTACGATCTCGGATATGGATTTTGCCACCGCACCGTTCGCTGATACTGTCTACAGGCGGGGGGTTGACCCTTTATCCTGAGAGGCGATAACAGAGACGCCCCCGTGAGCTGACCGGGGGCGCGTTAAAGAGAATGATACAAAATTTCTCCCGCGCTCTCGCGAAGTTGCAACGTAATGACTCCGTTTTTGCAAAATTTCCAGAGCATTATCAATCTGTAGTATAATGGTGCGCACTTTTATTAAAAATTGAGTGCGCCCATGATTGATATTACGCTTCCTTTGACTGACATCCACCGCCACCTTGATGGCAACATTCGCGCCCAAACAATTCTGGATCTTGGTCGGCAGTTCAACATCGCCCTTCCCGCCCAAACGCTGGAAACGCTGATTCCGCATGTCCAGGTCACCTCAACCGAACCCGATTTAGTAAGCTTTCTCACTAAACTCGATTGGGGGGTAAAAGTCCTGGCATCGCTTGACGCCTGCCGCCGTGTGGCCTTTGAAAATATTGAAGATGCGGCACGTAACGGCCTGCATTACGTCGAGCTTCGCTTTTCGCCCGGCTATATGGCGATGGCGCATCAGTTACCAATCGCAGGCGTGGTTGAAGCCGTTATCGACGGCGTACGCGACGGCTGTAACACGTTTGGCGTCGAGGCACGACTCATTGGCATTATGAGCCGTACCTTCGGCGAGGCGGCATGTTTACAGGAGCTTGATGCGCTGCTGGCGCACAGAGAGAACATCACCGCGCTGGATTTAGCCGGTGATGAGCTGGGCTTTCCCGGCAGTCTGTTTTTGTCGCACTTTAATCGGGCGCGCGATGCGGGCTGGCATATCACCGTTCACGCTGGCGAAGCCGCAGGGCCGGAAAGTATCTGGCAGGCGATTCGCGAACTGGGGGCCGAACGTATCGGACATGGCGTAAAAGCTGTCGAAGATCGCGCGTTAATGGATTTTCTTGCACAGCAGCGTATCGGTATTGAATCCTGTCTGACCTCGAATATTCAGACCAGTACCGTCGCATCGCTGGCGGATCATCCACTCAAAACCTTCCTTGAGCATGGCGTTCTCGCCAGTCTTAATACGGACGATCCGGCTGTTCAGGGCGTAGATATTATCCATGAATATCACGTCGCCGCGCCAGCGGCAGGATTGAGCCGCGAACAGATTCGCCAGGCGCAGATTAACGGTCTGGAAATCGCCTTTCTGAGCGATAGCGAAAAACGTGCGCTGCGCGAAAAAGTGGCCGAGGCGTAAGATTGCTTTATTGATGCTAACGCCCTCTCTCCGCCTGCGGTTTAATGCTATCCCAGGCGGAGAAATGCGACATCTCAGGCAAGACACAGCGTCGCGCGATGTTTTGCCGATTCCATGCCCAGTTCAATCAACTCCATAATTTGAATCGCCTGGCTTGCTGGCACGGGATTTTCACCGTTACCGTTTAACGCATCGCGGATGGCGGCATAATATGCCGGATAGTTACCCGGCAACGTAAGCCAGTTTTCTTCTTTGCGCGTCTCTCCCTCAACCAGGGTCAATACGCCGTCACGCATGTCGTATCCCCAGTCTTCCTGCGGTAAACGCTCGCCGTTTTTTAACCGTTCTTCCTGGGGATCGAGGCCATATTTTACATAGCTACCGCGCGAACCATGAACGATGTATCGCGCGGATTCCGCCGCGGCCAGCATCGTACCGTGCAAAATCACGCGGCGCTGGGGGTAGGATAAAATCGCGTGGAAATAATCTGTAGATTGCGCGCCCGGACGCAGTTGCGCTAAATCCACCGTCATGCTGACCGGCAGGCCAAAAAGTTGAATGGCCTGATCCAACAAGTGCGGCGCCAGATCGTACCAGATACCACTTCCCGGCCCGCCTTGCTCGCGCCAGCGGTCGCGCACCTGGGGACGGAAGCGATCAAAGTGGGATTCAAACAAGGACACCTCGCCGAGCACGCCATCCGCCAGCAAGGCCTTCAGCGTCAAAAAATCGCTGTCCCAGCGTCGGTTGTGGAAGACGGAAAGTACCCGACCAGTGCTCCGCGCAAGCGCATCCAATTCTCGCGCCTGTGACAGTGTCACGGTAAAGGGTTTATCAACCACCACATGCTTACCGGCTTCCAGCGCAGCTTTCGCCAGCGGGAAATGGGTATCGTTGGGCGTCGGGATCACGATAAGGTCGATATGCGGATCGTTAAATAAATGTCGGGGCTCAGAGACCACGGAAACCGCCGGCCAATCTGCTTTCACTTTTGTTTCATCGCTGCTGGATACCGCCGCAAGCTCTAGCCCTGGCGTTCCCATAATTAAGGGCGCATGAAAGGTTTTACTGGCGTAGCCATAACCGATTAACCCAACGCGGATTTTATCATTCATCTCACTGCCTCCGGTTTTAGATATCGCTATTCCACACCATCGTGCGATTAGCCGCAATAGCGTCCTGACCATCAACGTAGCATCAAATGATTAACTTGTTACAGAACAGAGGCTGAAAACGTTTCCCTCCCTCTTGCCGACCGTTCGCCAGGAAAGTAACATTTACCCCCTGTGTTTATGGATAAATCAAAGCAAATGTCGTCAATAATGAATCGTCTTATTGAATTAACTGGGTGGATAGTTCTCGTTATCTCAGTCATTCTTTTAGGTATTGCCAACCATATTGACAATTACCAACCACCAGAGCCCACGGCTTCCGTCCAGAAGAAGTAAGCGTCAGATAATGTAAAGGCATTTTCGCGTGGTACGGTAAGCGGCGCCCCGGGGGGTGCAAAGAAAAGTCAAAAACCGGCAAAAAAAACGAAATATGTCCTATCTGGTCTGACGTTTATTGCCTGTTGTAGGAAAGCGCGTTAACCTTTCGCCCCAGGCGCCATGTGGCGCCTGACTCTTTACCGGTAAGAATATTCCCTTTTTACCTGCACCCCTGACCTCTCACTGGTGCGGTTTTGTTTATTTTTTATCAGTGACTACTCCGTTGGCATTATATTTAATATGGATCAACTTTATATGACTGTTCAGGATTATCTATTAAAATTCCGCAAAATTAGTTCGCTCGAAAGTCTGGAAAAACTGTTCGACCACCTTAACTATACCCTTACTGATGACATGGACATTGTTAATATGTATCGCGCTGCAGATCACCGCCGTGCCGAACTGGTTTCCGGAGGACGCCTGTTTGATGTAGGTCAGGTTCCGCAATCCGTCTGGCGCTATGTGCAATAAAGAAAGTAGCGTTTAACATCAAAAACCTTATAATATTTGCCCCAAAATGAGCGGCATGACCGTTAATGCGCGTAACCCCGGAGAAGATATGACTACAACACCGCCACAACGAATTGGAGGCTGGCTTCTTGGCCCGTTAGCCTGGCTGTTAGTCGCGTTGTTGAGCGCCTCGCTGGCGTTATTACTCTACGTTATGGCGCTTGCCACACCGCAAACGTTCAAGACGCTTAGCGGACAGGAAACCGGTAATTTACTGCTATGGGGCATTTCATTTATTACCGCTATCGCCATGTGGTACTATACCCTGTGGTTGACGATCGCATTCTTCAAGCGCAGACGCTGCGTGCCGAAGCATTACATTATCTGGCTGCTGGTGTCGGTGTTACTGGCGGTTAAAGCATTTGCCTTTTCGCCCGTCTCAGATGCCTTTGCCGTGCGTCAGTTACTCTTCCCACTGTTGGCAACGGCGCTCATTGTGCCTTATCTCAAACGTTCAGCGCGCGTTAAAACAACGTTTGTTAATCCGTAATAACCCTACAGTTAACCTGTTGTCGCCTGTGGTAGTTTGACAGATAATAGGCGGCTTTTTTATTTCAGGCCGAAACATGACTGATTACCTGCTGCTCTTTGTCGGAACTGTACTGGTCAATAACTTTGTACTGGTCAAATTCCTGGGCCTTTGTCCCTTTATGGGCGTATCCAAAAAACTGGAAACCGCCATGGGGATGGGCCTCGCGACGACCTTTGTCATGACGCTGGCGTCGATATGCGCCTGGCTTATCGACACCTGGATACTTATTCCGCTGGATCTGATTTATCTGCGGACGCTAGCCTTTATCCTCGTCATTGCTGTGGTCGTGCAATTTACCGAAATGGTTGTGCGGAAAACCAGCCCGGCGTTATACCGCTTGTTAGGCATCTTCTTACCACTGATTACCACTAACTGTGCGGTTCTGGGCGTAGCGTTACTGAATATTAATCTCGGTCATCACTTTCTTCAGTCGGCGCTGTACGGATTTTCCGCCGCCGTCGGTTTTTCATTAGTGATGGTTCTGTTTGCCGCTATCCGCGAACGCCTTGCCGTGGCGGATGTGCCCGCCCCTTTTCGTGGTAACGCGATAGCATTGATTACCGCAGGATTAATGTCTTTGGCCTTTATGGGTTTTAGTGGTTTGGTGAAGTTGTAATGAATACTATCTGGATTGCCGTTGGCGCCCTGACCCTTCTGGGTCTGGTGTTCGGCGCCATTCTGGGTTATGCCTCCCGCCGATTCGCGGTTGAAGATGATCCGGTTGTTGAAAAAATCGATGCGATTTTGCCGCAGAGCCAGTGTGGTCAGTGCGGCTATCCCGGCTGCCGCCCCTACGCCGAAGCCGTGGGTCTCCAGGGCGAGAAAATCAATCGTTGCGCGCCCGGCGGCGAAGCCGTCATGCTGAAAATTGCAGAGTTGCTAAACGTAGAGCCGCAACCATGCGATGGTGAAGAACAGCAGGCTGCGCCAGTACGTATGCTGGCAGTTATTGATGAAAATAACTGCATTGGCTGCACAAAATGCATTCAGGCCTGCCCGGTTGACGCCATTGTTGGCGCAACGCGCGCCATGCACACGGTCATGAGCGATCTCTGTACTGGCTGTAATCTGTGCGTCGATCCGTGTCCGACGCACTGCATCGAATTACGTCCGGTGAATGAGACGCCCGACAGTTGGAAATGGGATTTGAACACCATTCCCGTTCGCATCATTCCCGTGGAACAACATGCTTAAACTATTTTCCGCTTTCAGAAAAGATAAAATCTGGGATTTCGACGGTGGTATTCATCCGCCCGAAATGAAGACCCAGTCAAACGGCACGCCGCTGCGCCAGGTGCCTTTAGCGCCGCGCTTTGTTATCCCTTTAAAACAGCACATTGGCGCTGAGGGCGAGCTGTGCGTTAGCGTCGGCGATCGCGTGCTACGCGGCCAGGCGCTTACCCGTGGACGTGGGAGAATGCTGCCGGTACACGCGCCCACCTCCGGGACGGTTATCGCTATTGCCCCCCACTCGACGGCGCATCCTTCGGCGCTGGCGGAGTTAAGCGTAATCATTGATGCCGACGGCGAGGACCGCTGGATTGAACGCGAGGGCTGGTCTGATTACCGCGCCCACAGCCGTGAAGCGCTCATTGAACGCATTCATCAGTATGGCGTTGCCGGGCTTGGCGGCGCGGGGTTTCCCACCGGCGTTAAATTGCAGGGCGGCGGCGATAAAATCACCACGCTTATTATCAATGCCGCAGAGTGCGAACCTTACATTACGGCGGACGATCGTTTGATGCAGGACTGCGCCGCGCAGATTGTGGAAGGTATTCGCATCCTGGCGCATATTCTGCAACCGCGTGAGGTATTAATCGGCATTGAAGATAACAAACCGCAGGCTATTTCCATGCTGCGCGCCGTACTGGCTGACGCCCACGATATTTCGTTACGTGTGATCCCAACCAAATACCCTTCCGGCGGCGCAAAACAGCTCACCCGAATACTGACGGGAAAACAGGTTCCCCACGGCGGGCGCTCCTCTGATATTGGCGTGCTGATGCAAAACGTCGGTACGGCGTATGCCGTTAAACGCGCCGTGATTGACGGCGAACCGATCACAGAACGCGTCGTCACCTTAACGGGTGAAGCGGTAAGCCGCCCGGGTAACGTCTGGGCGCGGCTCGGCACTCCCGTTCGTCATTTGCTTAACGATGCCGGGTTCTGCCCTTCTGCTGACCAGATGGTCATCATGGGCGGCCCGTTGATGGGATTCACCCTTCCCTGGCTTGACGTACCGGTCGTAAAAATCACCAACTGCCTGCTGGCGCCATCCGTGACTGAAATGGGAGCGCCTCAGGAAGAGAAAAGCTGTATTCGTTGCAGCGCTTGCGCTGACGCTTGCCCTGCCGACCTTTTACCGCAGCAGCTTTATTGGTTCAGCAAAGGGCAGCAGCATGACAAGGCTACCGCTCACCATATTGCTGATTGTATAGAATGCGGCGCCTGCGCCTGGGTCTGCCCGAGTAATATTCCGCTCGTCCAATATTTCCGTCAGGAAAAAGCGGAGATTAATGCGATCAGGCTTGAAGAAAAACGCGCCGCCGAAGCCAAAGCGCGTTTTGAGGCTCGTCAGGCAAGACTGGAGCGCGAAAAAGCCGCCCGCCTTGCACGTCACAAGAGCGCAGCGGTACAACCAGCGGCAAAAGATCAGGATGCCATTGCCGCTGCGCTGGCGCGGGTAAAAGAGAAACAGGCGCAGGCCACGCAACCGGTGGTTATTCAGGCGGGTAGTCAGCCAGACAATAGCGCCGTCATCGCGGCCCGTGAAGCGCGTAAAGCGCAAGCGCGCGCTAAACAAGCCGCTCATCCGATGGCTGACAGCGCGATACCCGGCGACGACCCGAGTAAAGCTGCAGTGGAGGCAGCCATCGCCCGCGCCAAAGCCCGTAAGCAGGAGCAGCAGGCCGGAAGCGAACCTGCCGAACCGGTCGATCCGCGTAAAGCCGCGGTGGAGGCAGCCATCGCCCGCGCCAAAGCCCGTAAGCAGGAGCAGCAGGCCGGAAGCGAACCGGTCGAAGCGGTCGATCCGCGTAAAGCCGCGGTGGAAGCGGCTATCGCCCGCGCCAAAGCCCGTAAGCAGGAGCAGCAGACCGGAAGCGAACCTGCCGAAGCGGTCGATCCGCGCAAAGCCGCGGTGGAAGCGGCTATCGCCCGCGCCAAAGCCCGCAAGCAGGAGCAGCAGACCGGAAGCGAACCTGCCGAACCGATCGATCCGCGCAAAGCCGCAGTGGAAGCGGCCATCGCTCGCGCCAAAGCCCGTAAGCAGGAGCAGCAGGCCGGAAGCGAACCTGCCGAACCGGCCGACCCGCGTAAAGCCGCGGTTGCTGCGGCTATCGCCCGCGTTCAGGCAAAAAAAGCAGCACAGCAGCAGGTTGTTAACGAGGATTAAATGGTATTCAGAATCGCAAGCTCGCCTTATACCCATAACCAGCGCCAGACATCGCGAATCATGTTGCTGGTATTAATCGCCGCTCTGCCGGGGATTGCCGCGCAGACGTGGTTTTTTGGTTGGGGAACGCTTTTCCAGATCGTTCTGGCTGCTATCACGGCGCTCGTCGCAGAAGCCATTGTCCTCAGGCTGCGCAAACAATCGGTCGCCAGTCACCTGCAGGATTATTCCGCGTTATTGACGGGGCTTTTGCTGGCGGTCAGCATCCCTCCGCTTGCGCCCTGGTGGATGGTCGTGCTGGGAACCGGATTCGCCATTATTATCGCTAAACAGTTATATGGCGGGCTGGGACAAAACCCCTTTAATCCGGCCATGATCGGTTACGTGGTGCTATTAATTTCCTTTCCGGTGCAAATGACAAGCTGGTTGCCGCCTTATGAAATAGCCGCAACAACGCCCGATATGCTGGACACGTTGCGGATGATTTTTACCGGGCATACCGCCAGCGGCGGCGATATGACGCTGCTACGTATCGGTATTGACGGTATCAGCCAGGCGACGCCGCTGGATACGTTTAAAACGTCCTTGCGCGCCGGGCACTCCGTTGAGCAAATCATGCAGTACCCGATATACAGCGGCGCGCTGGCTGGCGTGGGCTGGCAGTGGGTTAACCTCGCCTGGCTTGTCGGCGGCGTATTCCTGCTGTGGCAAAAAGCCATCCGCTGGCATATCCCGGTCAGTTTTCTGCTGACGCTGGCGCTATGCGCCGCGTTAGGCTGGCTTTTCTCGCCCGCTACGCTGGCCTCGCCGCAGCTTCATCTGCTGTCAGGCGCCACCATGCTGGGTGCATTTTTTATCTTAACGGATCCGGTTACCGCCTCCACGACCAACCGTGGACGTTTAATTTTCGGCGCGCTGGCTGGGGTATTAGTGTGGCTGATTCGTAGCTTCGGCGGCTATCCGGACGGCGTTGCTTTTGCTGTCCTGTTGGCGAATATCACGGTTCCTCTGATCGACTACTACACGCGCCCCCGCGTCTATGGACATCGCAAAGGATAAACCATGCTGAAAACGATTCGTAAACACGGTATTACGCTGGCGCTTTTTGCCGCAGGCTCTACGGGATTGACCGCGGTGATTAATCAGATGACAAAATCAACCATCCACGAACAAGCGCTGCAACAACAACATGCCCTGTTCGATCAGGTATTGCCGCCAGATCGTTACAATAATAATCTGCAAGAGAGTTGTTATCTGGTCGATGCGCCCGCCCTCGGCAAAGGCACACACCGTGTTTTTATCGCTCGCAAGGATGATAAACCCGTAGCGGCCATCATTGAGGCTACCGCGCCAGATGGCTATTCCGGCGCTATCCAGCTTATTGTTGGCGCAGATTTCAACGGTACCGTCCTGGGGACGCGTGTGACGGAACATCATGAGACGCCAGGGTTAGGTGATAAAATTGAGCGCCGTTTGTCTGACTGGATTACCCACTTTAGCGGTAAAACCATCAGTGGTGAAAATGATACGCACTGGGCGGTGAAAAAAGATGGCGGTGATTTTGATCAATTTACCGGGGCGACAATAACGCCGCGCGCCGTAGTGAATGCGGTTAAACGCGCGGGGCTGTACGCCGAATCACTGCCCGCTCAGCTCCCCCATTTAACCGCCTGTGGAGAATAGCCATGAGCGAAATAAAAGACATTGTTGTTCAGGGGTTATGGAAAAATAACTCTGCTCTGGTGCAGCTACTTGGCCTGTGCCCTCTACTGGCGGTGACGTCTACGGCAACCAACGCTCTGGGGCTGGGTCTGGCCACAACGCTGGTATTAACGCTGACCAACCTTACGGTGTCCGCACTACGTCGCTGGACGCCGGCAGAAATCCGTATCCCGATTTACGTCATGATCATTGCCTCGGTGGTAAGCGCAGTACAGATGCTGATCAATGCGTATGCGTTCGGTTTGTATCAGTCTTTAGGGATTTTTATTCCTCTGATTGTAACGAACTGCATTGTTGTTGGTCGCGCCGAAGCGTTTGCCGCGAAAAAAGGACCGTGGCTTTCCGCGTTGGACGGTTTTTCCATCGGCATGGGCGCGACAGGCGCGATGTTCGTGCTGGGTTCGCTGCGCGAGATCCTCGGGAATGGTACGCTTTTCGATGGCGCGGATAGCCTGCTGGGAGGCTGGGCAAAAGTATTACGGGTCGAGATATTTCACACCGACTCGCCTTTCCTGCTGGCGATGCTGCCGCCAGGCGCGTTTATCGGCCTGGGGCTCATGCTGGCGGTAAAATATCTTATTGATGAAAAAATGAAGAAACGCCGCGCCGAAACCGCGCCTTCCGCTGTTCCGGCAGGTGAAACAGGGAAAGTCTGATGAACAAAGCAAAAAGGCTGGAAATTCTGACGCGCCTGCGCGACAACAATCCGCACCCCACAACGGAACTCAATTTCACGTCGCCGTTTGAGTTGCTGATTGCCGTGTTGCTTTCCGCGCAGGCAACCGACGTCAGCGTGAACAAGGCTACCGCCAAACTTTACCCGGTCGCCAATACGCCAGCCGCGATGCTGGAGCTGGGCGTAGAGGGCGTGAAATCCTATATCAAAACTATCGGCTTATTTAACAGTAAAGCGGAAAACGTGATTAAGACCTGCCGTATTTTACTGGACAAGCATAATGGCGAAGTGCCGGAGGATCGGGCGGCGCTGGAAGCGCTTCCCGGCGTGGGGCGTAAAACCGCTAACGTGGTGCTAAATACCGCCTTCGGCTGGCCGACCATCGCCGTTGATACGCATATATTTCGTGTATGCAACCGAACGCAGTTCGCGCCGGGTAAAAATGTCGAGCAGGTAGAAGAGAAGTTGCTGAAAGTGGTGCCGAATGAGTTCAAAGTGGACTGCCATCACTGGTTAATTTTGCATGGCCGCTATACCTGTATCGCCCGAAAACCCCGCTGCGGCTCCTGCCTCATTGAAGATCTTTGCGAATACAAAGAAAAAGTCGATATTTGATATGGTCGGAGTGCGTCCGTCACGCCAGCGCGCTCCCACCTTCGGCCTGGATCTATTTTAGCCATCAATCATTCCAGTCTCTGTCCTTTTTCTGATGTAATGTGCTTTCGTTTTCACTCCACGTCAGGTTAATCATTTTTTTAATCGCAAAAAATTCTATCTATCCGTGATCAGGATCACTTTGATAACTTCATGTGAAATTTAATGACATCTAAGGTTACATTTACAACCGGATAGACTGACGCCCCGTTTTCACTACAAAACATTACTCTGCCATTTTTTCAGATAATGGCCTATATCACTGCTTTTCACCTTAAATAGCAGAAGATATCGCCTTTCACCCAAACTAATGGCCTTTTTGCAGTGTAAAAATCTGCCATTCTTCAAATGAAGAAATTTAACGCTGGATAACATTTCTGACATCGGACGATTCAACCAGAAGAGTTATATGTAACAGATTATTACAAAGCTCTTGTCTGGAGAGGAAAGATAGTGAACATTACCTGCCGTTTCCCCTCCAATATAACAATCGGACGGATGAGTCTGACTCATCACGCGCCAGACAATCCCTGTTAATACGGGGCGTAAAAAAGAGGTAAAAGTGTCTACTGCAAACAAAAAACCAACTGAAAGCGTCAGTTTGAACGCTTTCAAACAACCGAAGGCGTTCTATCTCATCTTCTCGATAGAGTTATGGGAGCGTTTTGGTTATTACGGCCTGCAAGGCATTATGGCCGTCTACCTGGTAAAACAACTGGGTATGTCAGAAGCGGATTCCATCACCCTTTTCTCTTCCTTCAGTGCACTGGTGTACGGCCTGGTCGCCATTGGCGGTTGGTTAGGTGATAAAATTCTGGGCACCAAACGCGTTATTATGCTGGGTGCCGTGGTGCTGGCTATCGGTTATGCGCTGGTCGCATGGTCTGGTCATGACGCTGGCATCGTCTATATGGGCATGGCGGCTATCGCTGTGGGTAACGGTCTGTTTAAAGCTAACCCGTCTTCCCTGCTGTCTACCTGTTACGCGAAGGACGATCCGCGTCTCGACGGCGCATTTACGATGTATTATATGTCCGTCAACATCGGCTCCTTCTTCTCTATGCTGGCGACGCCGTGGCTGGCGGCGCGTTATGGCTGGAGCACCGCGTTTGCGCTTAGCGTCGTCGGTATGCTGATAACCGTCGTTAACTTTGCTTTCTGCCAGCGCTGGGTGAAAAGCTACGGTTCCAAACCCGACTTTGAACCGATCAACTTCCGTAATCTGCTGCTGACCATCGTGGGTATTGTCGTTCTGATTGCGGTCGCCACCTGGCTGCTGCACAACCAGGATATCGCACGTATGGTGCTGGGCGTAATCGCTCTTGGCATCGTCATTATCTTCGGTAAAGAAGCGTTTTCCATGCACGGCGCGGCTCGCCGTAAAATGATCGTCGCCTTTATTTTGATGCTGCAGGCGATTATCTTCTTCGTACTGTACAGCCAGATGCCGACGTCGCTGAACTTCTTTGCCATTCGTAACGTCGAGCACTCTATTCTCGGTATCGCGTTCGAACCGGAACAGTATCAGGCGCTGAACCCATTCTGGATCATTATCGGCAGCCCGATTCTGGCCGCTATCTATAACAGGATGGGCGATACGCTGCCGATGCCGATGAAATTCGCCATTGGTATGGTGCTGTGTTCCGGCGCGTTCCTGATTCTGCCGCTGGGTGCCAAATTTGCGAACGATGCCGGCATCGTATCCGTAAACTGGCTGATCGCAAGCTACGGCCTGCAAAGTATCGGTGAGCTGATGATCTCCGGTCTGGGACTGGCAATGGTCGCACAGTTGGTTCCGCAGCGTCTGATGGGTTTCATCATGGGTAGCTGGTTCCTGACAACGGCAGGCGCTAACATCATCGGCGGTTATGTCGCCAACCTGATGGCTGTGCCGAGCGACGTGACTGACCCACTGATGTCCCTGGAAGTCTATGGTCGCGTATTTATGCAGATTGGCATAGCAACCGCCGTTATCGCCGTCCTGATGCTGCTGACAGCGCCTAAGCTGAACCGTATGACCCAGGACGATGATACCGCTGAAAAAGGCTCTAAAGCCGCTACAGTTTAATTTTCCGGGAAACAACATTCAGGCCGCTAACTGTGCGTTAGCGGCTTTTTTTTTGCTCGTCCCCGCACTACCATACTTTAAACCTCAGCAAAAAGGAGTTACCGATGAAACTGTTCTACAAACCGGGTGCCTGCTCTCTTGCTTCCCATATTACCCTGCGCGAAATTGGCAAAGACTTTACGCTTGATGGCGTCGATCTCGCAAAAAAACGCCTGGAAAACGGTGATGATTACCTGGCAGTCAACCCTAAAGGACAGGTTCCGGCTCTGCTGCTGGATGACGGCACACTGTTGACTGAAGGCGTCGCCATTATGCAGTACCTCGCCGACAGCGTTCCCGACCGCCAGCTTCTGGCGCCGGTAAGTAGTCTTGCTCGCTATCATACGCTGGAATGGCTCAACTATATTGCAACGGAACTGCATAAAGGCTTTACCCCGCTGTTCCGCCCTGACACGCCGGAAACACTCAAACCCGCCGTTCGCGCCGGTCTGGAAAAGAAATTGCAGTATGTGGATGAGTCGCTTTCAGACGACCAGTGGATTTGCGGCCAGCGTTTTACCATTGCAGACGCTTATCTGTTTACCGTATTGCGTTGGGCCTATGGCGTAAAACTGAATATGGACGGGTTAACGCATATTGAAAGTTATATGCAGCGTGTCGCAAAAAGACCGACCGTTGCGGCAGCGCTTAAAGCGGAAGGACTGAATTAATGTCATGTTGCCGGATAGCTCGCTGTACCGCCATCCGGCCTCTTTTTAGCAGCAATAATTACAGCCGCGTTGCGCTGAAGTAATGTTCAGGGTTAGCGATCCTGTCCTGGGCCGCCACGACCTGCAGTTCGTACTCCTGCATCGTTTTGGTGGCGATCATAATCTCATAGACTGCCGCCGTAACGTGCTCCAGCGCCTGCTGCAACGTCGCGCCCTGCAAAAGTTTGACCAGCAATAAACCACTGGTGACATCGCCAACGCCAACCGGCTGACGTGAACCGAAATCCACCAGCGGACGGCTAATATGCCAGGCTTCCTGCGCTGTCACCAGCAGCATTTCAAAGCGTTCTGAACTGTAACCGGCGCGGGCGAGATGTTTTACCAGTACAATTTCTGGCCCCTGAGCAATCAGTTCACGCGCCGCCTGCACGGCGTCATCCACATTATTCACGCTATGTTTGCTGAGAATTTCCAGTTCAATCAGGTTAGGCGCGATAATATCGCTGGCGGGTAGCGCATAACGCACATGGAACTCTGCGACGCCAGGCGCCACGATACAACCCTTTTCCGGATGCCCCATCACGGGATCGCAGAAATATTTTGCCTGCGGATTTGCTGCTTTAACCTGGCGCACAATACCGAGAATGTGTTCTCCCTGCTCGGCAGATCCCAGGTAACCGCTAAGTACGGCGTCGCAGTGCGCTAACTGGCCAATGTCCGCAATCCCCTGGACAATCTCAGTCAGATGGCTGGGCGGCATGACACAGCCGGTCCATTTACCATATTGCGTGTGGTTAGAAAACTGAACGGTATTCAGCGGCCAAACATTCGCGCCAAGACGGCGCATGGGAAATTCGGCGGCGCTGTTGCCCGCATGTCCGAAAACAACATGGGACTGGATAGCGAGGATATTCTTCATTTTTTTACCTGAACATCAAAAATAAGGGAGTGATTTCTCACTCCCTGTTACTTAATGCCTTATTTCCAGCAAATCAGACAATAGTTCTTTTTGCCGCGACGTAATAAGGTATAGCGGCCAAACAGACGGTCCTCATCGTTAAAGATGTATTCAGGATCGGATTGTTTTTCACCATTGATAGTGACAGCGTTGGAGGCGATAGTCTTACGCGCCTGACCACGTGACGGCTGGAGTTCGGCGTCTACCAGCGCCTGCATCAGGTCGGCGCCTTTTTCCATTTCAACCATCGGTACGCCGTCCTGCGCCAACTGCTCAAAGTCAGCTTCGCTCAGCGCGCTCAGTGAACCGCTGAACAGGCATTCGGTGATCCGTTTCGCCGCGACCAGTCCCTCTTCACCATGAACGAGGCGCGTCACCTGCTCGGCCAGCACATACTGCGCGCGCGGCGCTTTACCGCTGTTTTTATCTTCTTCTTCCAGGGCATTGATCTCTTCAATGTCCATAAAAGTGAAGAATTTCAGGAAGCGATAAACATCGGCATCTGCGGTGTTAATCCAGAACTGGTAGAATTTGTACGGACTGGTTTTCTTCGGATCCAGCCAGACAGCGCCGCCTTCGGTTTTACCGAATTTCGTGCCGTCAGCTTTGGTGATGAGTGGAACGGTCAAACCAAATACCTGATTCTGGTGCAGACGACGGGTCAGGTCGATACCGGAAGTGATGTTCCCCCACTGGTCAGAACCGCCAATCTGTAAGGCAACGCCGTGCAGTTTATTCAGGCAAGCGAAGTCGTACCCCTGTAGCAGGTTATAAGAGAACTCCGTGAAAGAGATACCCTGATCGTCACGGTTCAGACGCTGCTTCACCGCTTCTTTGTTGATCATCTGATTAACGGAAAAATGTTTACCGATATCGCGCAGGAAAGTCAGCACATTCATGCTGCCGAACCAGTCATAGTTATTGGCCGCGATGGCGGAGTTTTCGCCGCAATCAAAGTCCAGGAATGGGGCAACCTGTTTACGAATTTTCGCCACCCACTCCTGAACGGTCTCTTCAGTGTTCAGTTTACGCTCGGCGGCTTTGAAGCTCGGGTCGCCAATCAGACCGGTCGCGCCGCCTACCAGCGCAACAGGTTTGTGCCCTGCCTGCTGGAAGCGTTTCAGGCATAACAATGGAACCAGATGCCCCAAATGCAAGCTGTCAGCGGTAGGATCGAAGCCGCAATAGAGCGCGATCGGGCCTTGCGCCAGTCGCTCTGCCAACGCGTCTTCGTCCGTCACCTGGGCTACCAGCCCCCGCTCTTGCAATTGTTTAATCAAGTTACTGCTTGCCATCAAAATCTCCATGTATAAAACGACTGCACCTTTGCCGGTACACGACTTTTCGCCAGACGCGAAAGAGACATAGCATAAAACGGCGGATTCATCCGCACCAGTGCTTAAAACAAGATTTTTGCATCTTTAGGGCGCAAGACGGTCGATTTTCCACGCGCCGTCGTCGCGTTGGTATAAAAAGCGATCGTGCAGACGATGTTCGCCGCCCTGCCAGAACTCCATCTGTTCGATACTCACGCGAAAACCACCCCAAAAGCTGGGTAACGGCACTTCGCCCTGTTGAAACTTCTGCTTGAGCTCCAGGAATTTGCTTTCGAGGATACCGCGCGCGGAAATGCGGCTGGATTGTTTAGAGACCCATGCGCCGATCTGGCTGTCGCGCGGACGGCTGTGGAAATACCTCACCACCTCAAGAGTGGAGAGACGCTCGGCTTTGCCTGTCACCATCACCTGGCGTTCAAGCATATGCCAGGGAAATAACAGGCTGATACGCGGATTGTGCTCAATCTGATGCGCCTTGCGGCTTCCCAGGTTGGTATAAAAGACCAGGCCTTTTTCATCATAATGCTTGAGCAACACAATACGCTGGTACGGTTGACCCTTGTCATCTACGGTCGCCACGACCATTGCCGTTGGATCGGCCAGTCTGGCGTCGCACGCTTGCCCAAGCCAGCGCTCAAATAAGGTTAACGGTTCAGCGGGTAAATCGCGGCGACGCAAGCCGCCTTTCGTGTATTCACGGCGCAGATGCGCGATCTGCTGCAATTGGTCGTTATCAGACATGGCGTTGATCAGAAATAATCAGTGGGTGGCGCTATTGTGCGCCCCCATACTGAAAATCTCAACGCTTCGGATTTTGTAACTGACAGTTATTAAGCACAATTCTGTCTCGTTTATAGACCGTGGCGCTCTCGCCTTGCGACCAGAAAACATAAATCCCGTCGGTATAACGCGCGCCCGAGGCCGAGATTCCTTGCTTCAGGGTCAGCAGCTTATTGTCATAAACAAAACTGACCTCTTCACGCGGGTTATTGACTTTAACGGTAAGCGGCTTCTCATCACACTGGTATTCCAGCGTATCCGTTTGCATACGTTCAACAAATTGTTGATAAACGCTACAGCCGGTCAGCAGCACAGGTAAACACATTATTGCGATCTTTTTCATAGGCATATCCCGAAAGCTCTCCTGCTTCTGGAAGGGCAAACGCCCCTTCCTGACCTTGCTAGTTTACCGATATAGGGTCCGGGAAAAATTCAGTTAACTCTGAGTTATTGGGTTAGCCGGGTAAATAGCGCCTAAAACACTGGCTTCTGTAGCCCCCGTCACGGAAGGTAAATTTCCCGGCAGGCCCGCGAGCGTTCGCCAGGCAAGCCAGGCAAAGGCCAGCGCTTCCATATCATCGCCGCTGATCCCCGCCTTATCGGTGGTCGAAACCTCGATACCTGGCAACAGCGCCGCCAGACGGGCCATCACTAACGGATTCCGGCCACCGCCGCCACAGACCATCAGCCGCTCGCAGCCGCCGTTGAGCAGCACCTGTTGGGCGATGGAGACCGCCGTCAGCTCCGCCAGCGTGGCCTGTACATCGCGCGCGTCTGCGCCAGGGAAAGCCGCAAGATGGCGCTCTAACCAGCCATAGTTGAAATATTCGCGTCCTGTACTTTTGGGCGCCGACGCAGCAAAGTACGGATCGCGCAACATCTTTTGCAGCAATGGAAGAATAACCTGACCTTCTTTCGCCCATGCCGCGTCTTTGTCGTAGGGCTGCGCGCATTGTCGCCAAATCCACGCATCCATCAACATATTACCCGGCCCCGTGTCGTACCCGCGCACCGCCTGTCCGGGGAAAAGCAGAGATAAATTGGCGATGCCGCCGATATTCAGGACCATACGTTTTTCCGTCGGATGTCCCAACAGCGCGTGATGGAAAGCAGGCACCAACGGCGCGCCTTGTCCGCCCAGCGCAATATCCCGCCGCCGAAAATCGCCGACCACTGTAATCCCCGTATGGGCGACGATGTGATTATTATCGCCAATTTGCAGCGTATGCGGGGCCTCGCCGGTCGGTTCATGCCAGACCGTTTGCCCATGACAACCAATGGCGACGATATCCCGCGGCTGCAAACGTTGTTGCGCTAACAGCGCATTAACCGCCTGTGCAAAAAGCCGGCCTAACTGGGTATCAAGCTGGCCGAGTTGCGAGAGCGTAAGCGGCTGTCCCTGGCAAATATCGAGAATGCCTTTTTTCAGATGAACGGGAATGGGCCAGGTGAGACTTGCCTGTTGCGCAACCATGGTTTCATCAATTGCCGCCAGTACAACATCCACGCCATCAAGGCTGGTTCCGGACATAACGCCAATAAAACGGCCCGATTTCATACCTCTTCCTTTTAAGCTGGGTTAAGCCTTAACACTCGGCATAACGTATTTTGTAATGCTATGCCCACGTCACATTTTTTGCCGTGTCGTCCACGGATATCAATGACCTATCTTTTCTTGCTTCCGACTTCGTTTAAGATTGGTTAATTAACTTCTGATTATGATTTTCACATTCTTTCGGCAGAAGATATGACCTTAACTGCATAAATGCCATATAATTTAGCTATAGGGATGCTGAAATAGCGTTTCGTGAAGAACAGGAGATGGGTAAATGATTAAACGTGTACTGGCCGTTTCACTGATGGGGTTATCCCTAGCGGGGTGTGTTAACAATGATAGCCTTTCGGGTGATGTTTATACCGCATCCGAGGCTAAACAAGTTCAGAATGTAACGTACGGTACTATCGTTAACGTTCGTCCGGTTCAAATTCAGGGCGGTGATGATTCTAACGTGATTGGCGCTATCGGCGGCGCGGTGTTGGGCGGATTCCTCGGCAACACTATCGGCGGCGGTACGGGTCGTTCACTGGCGACCGCGGCAGGCGCGGTGGCTGGCGGCGTAGCGGGCCAGGGCGTCCAGAGCGCAATGAATAAAACCCAGGGTGTGGAACTGGAAATTCGTAAAGACGATGGCAACACCATTATGGTTGTGCAGAAACAAGGAAATACGCGTTTCTCGGCAGGTCAGCGTGTCGTGCTGGCCAGCAACGGCAGCCAGGTTACCGTCTCTCCACGCTAAACCAGGCTTTACGTGTGGTCACATGGCCACACGTATGCCCCTGCACCTCAATCGTGAGAGTGCAATTCCATAATATTGTGTTCAAGTTTGGCGATAAGTTTAATCAGAAGCTCAATCTCCTCTGAAGAAATCCCAGCCAAAATTTCACCGCGCGTTTTATGAATGACCTCTTCCATCTCAGCGATCAGCGGCTCCGCTTTTTCGGTCAGTTTAATCCGCTTAGCGCGACGATCGCTGGCGCAGGTTTGCCGCGAAATTAGCCCCTTATCTTCAAGTTGATCCAACGTGCGTACCAGCGATGGCTGCTCAATGCCTATCGCTTTAGCCAATTGAATCTGCGACTGGTCAGGCGGCAATTGATGAATATTGTGCAACGTGACCCAATGTGTCTGCGTCAATTCCAGAGGCTTGAGGCGATGGTCAATCAGAGCACGCCAAATGCGCACCAACCGTGCCAGATCAGAACCTAGTGGCGATTCCAATTTCATCTCCTTATAATTAGCTTGCTAAGTTATTATGCTGATTTTAGAATAGTGTGCAGTATTTGTATTCTCAAAACAAATGTATTGCTAAATTTGCTTACCAATAGACATTTTTTCAGACATAGTGCGCACTTGGCACCTGTAGCTTCAGTTTTGGCTAAAACTAAAGCATCGATGTCTGACGCAAAGGAACATTGCTTGTGAAGTGTATACTCAACGCCACAGGATTGCCCTTACAAGATCTCATGTTGGGAGCATCTGTTTACTTTCCGCCATTCTTTAAAGCCTTTGCGCTTGGGTTCGTTATCTGGTTGTTTATTCACCGACTCCTGCGTGACCGGATATACTCTGATGAAATCTGGCATCCCCTGTTAATGGATCTCTCCCTCTTTACGCTTTGCGTATGTCTGGGCCTCGTTTTACTGATCGCGTGGTAAATATGTCGTTAAAAACAATAAAAT
The DNA here is from genome assembly GCF_000006945.2 of Salmonella enterica subsp. enterica serovar Typhimurium str. LT2. Classification (GTDB taxonomy): domain Bacteria; phylum Pseudomonadota; class Gammaproteobacteria; order Enterobacterales; family Enterobacteriaceae; genus Salmonella; species Salmonella enterica. Next base: position 1,519,415 of record NC_003197.2, on the reverse strand, counting down.
ATTTTTCTACTCTCATTGTCGCCGTCGTCGCCGTTCTGGCCGCGTGGTGGTTATGGAATTACTATATGCAGTCACCGTGGACGCGCGATGGTAAAATCCGCGCGGAACAGGTCAGCGTAACGCCACAGGTTTCTGGCAGCATTACCCAACTCAATATCAAAGATAATCAGTTCGTCAACGCCGGGGACGTTCTCTTTGTCATTGATAAAACGCCCTTCCATATTGCAGAACTTAACGCGCAGGCGCAGTTGGCCAAAGCGCAGTCCGATCTGGCAAAAGCGAATAATGAAGCCGATCGACGTCGACATTTATCGCGTAACTACATCTCTGCTGAAGATCTGGATAGCGCCAATCTGAATGTTAAAGCGATGCAGGCCAACGTAGATGTCGCACTGGCAACGTTAAAACAGGCGCAGTGGCAGCTTAGCCAGACGGAAGTAAAAGCGCCGGTATCCGGCTGGGTGACCAACCTTTCCACGCGTACCGGTGATTATGCCAGCACCGGTAAGCCACTTTTCGCCCTGGTAGATAGCCATTCATTTTATGTAATGGGATATTTCGAAGAAACCAAACTACGCCATATCCGCGAAGGTGAGCCTGCATTAATAACACTGTATAGTGGCAATGTTAAGTTACAGGGTCACGTTGGCAGTATCGGGCGCGCTATTTACGACCAAAGCGTGGAAAGTGACTCCGGTTTAGTGCCCGATATCAAACCCAACGTACCGTGGGTACGTCTGGCGCAACGCGTACCGGTACGTATCGAATTTGACGCTTTACCGCAGGATATCACGCTCGTCTCCGGCACTACCTGCAGCGTAGCCATTGGACAGCGGTAATGAAACTCTCCCTGCCGGCCCTGCGAAATACGCCCTGGTTTAAAGCGACCTCCGGCCAGTGGCGTTACGCGTTGCGCAATACCATTGCCATGTGTCTCGCGCTGACATTCGCTTATTATCTCAATCTGGATGAGCCCTACTGGGCAATGACTTCGGCCGCAGTGGTGAGCTTTCCGACCGTAGGCGGCGTAATCAGTAAAAGTCTGGGGCGTATTGCCGGGAGTTTACTCGGCGCGACCGCCGCGTTAATTATTGCTGGCCATACGCTGAATGAACCCTGGTTGTTCTTATTTAGCATGGCCGCCTGGATCGGTTTTTGTACCTGGGCCTGCGCGCATTTTACCAATAATGCCGCTTATGCTTTCCAGTTGTCCGGCTACACGGCGGCGATCATCGCGTTCCCGATGGTTAATATTGTAGAAATCACGCAGTTGTGGGATATCGCCCAGGCACGTGTATGTGAAGTTATCGTCGGCATCCTCTGTGGCGGCATGATGATGATGATCCTACCCAGCACATCGGATGGTACCGCCCTGCTCACCGCGTTTAAAAACATGCATGCGCGCTTGCTGGAACATGCCAGTCTACTGTGGCAGCCGGAGACTACTGACGCTATCCGCTCCGCGCATGAGGGGGTCATTGGGCAAATCCTGACCATGAACCTGCTGCGTATTCAGGCCTTCTGGAGTCACTACCGTTTTCGCCGCCAGAATGCATTGCTAAATGCATTGTTACACCAGCAATTACGGTTAACCAGCGTGATCTCCAGTCTGCGTAGAATGCTTTTAAACTGGCCGACGCCGCCGGAAAACAGCCGCGAAGTCATTGAGCAACTCTTAGCTGAGTTGGCAAAACCGCGCGCGGACAGCTACACCGTGGCGCAGATTATTGCGCCGCTACGCCCGCAGGATGAACAGGATTATCGTCACCTCGCGTTCTGGCAGCGATTACGCTATTTTTGCCAGCTATATCTGCGCAGCAGCCGTCAGTTATATCTGATCGAAAGCGGCGCGCCGGTGGATCAAATCCATATCCGCCGCACTCCCGGCCTTGCGCGGCATACGGATAACGCAGAGGCCATCTGGAGCGGCGTGCGTACCTTTTGCACGCTCACGGTGATTGGCGCCTGGAGTATTGGCGCGCAATGGGAATCCGGGCCCGGCGCATTAACCCTGGCGGCGATCAGTTGCGTCCTCTACTCCATCGTCGCCACGCCGTTTAAGTCGCTTTCCTTATTGATGCGTACTTTAGTGCTGCTGTCCTTATTCAGCTTCGTGGTGAAATTTGGCCTGATGGTGCAAATCACCGATCTGTGGCAATTCTTGCTTTTCCTTTTTCCGCTGTTCGTCACGATGCAACTGCTTAAACTGCAGATGCCTAAGCTGGCGGGACTGTGGGGGCAGCTTATCGTTTTTATGGGCTCATTCATCGCCGTGACCAATCCACCGGTGTACGACTTCGCCGACTTCCTTAACGATAATACCGCCAAGATCGTCGGCGTCGCGATTTCCTGGCTGGCGTTTGCGATTTTGCGCCCCGGTTCCGATGCCGTAAAAAGCCGCCGCCATATCCGCGCGCTACGCCGGGATTTCGTCGATCAGCTTAGCCGTCACCCTTCCCATAACGAAAGCGAGTTTGAATCGCTGACCTATCATCACGTCAGTCAGCTCAGCAATAGTCAGGATGCGCTGGCGCGCCGGTGGTTATTACGTTGGGGAGTGGTGCTGCTGAACTGCTCGCATGTGGTGTGGCAGCTGCGCGCCTGGGAGTCGCGTTCCGATCCGCTTTCCCGGGTGCGGGATATTTGTATATCCCTGCTGCGCGATGTGATGAGCGAGCGCGGCGTGCAGCAACGCCCGCTTGCCGTCACGCTACAGGAACTACAGCGTATCTGCGACACGCTCGCACATCATCATCAACCCGCCGCGCATGAGCTGGCGGCGATTATCTGGCGTTTACACTGTTCGCTGTCGCAGCTGGAACAGGCTCCAGCGCAGGGAACACTGGCTCCGGGTTATTTAATGACGCCGCAGGCGTAACGCATTCCGCCGCCGCCGAGCGGTTTCGGCTGATCGGACATGTTATCGCCGCCCACATGGATCATGAGCGCTTTATCTTTCACTTCATCAAGAGACTTCAGACGCGGCGCAGTAACCGGTTCGCTGGCGATACCATCATTATTAACGACTAACACCGGGAGGTCGCCCAGATGCCCCTGGCCTTCCGGTCCTTCATGCTTGCCGGTATTTTGTGGGTCCAGATGACCACCAGCGGCTTCTGCGGCAACCGCTTTGCCGTCTTTAATCGCGGGCTGGCAGCTACCGTTGGCATGAATGTGAAAACCATGCTCGCCCGGCGGCAACGCTTTAAGGTGTGGGGTAAATTTTAAGCCGCCTTCGGTTTCATCGATGACGACGGTGCCGATAGACTGTCCTACGCCTTGCGCCGTCACCAGATTCATCTCTACTTTCTCGCTGGCGGCCTGCGCACCCGCACAGGCCAGCAGCGTCACCATCGCTAAACTTAATCGCTTCATAAAACCTCCGTTACATGTGGTCGCCTGTTAAGTGTAAACCACTGGCGAAAACATGTACGGAAAGTCAACGAGTTGGCGATTACGGCACGTCATAACCCAGTGCCGCCTTGCGGATTCGGAACCACTGTTGACGCGTCAATGACAGCGTTTCCGCTTCTAGTGCGGCGCGTACGCGTTCGATTTTACCCGAGCCAATAATCGGCAGCGGCTGCGACGGCAAACGTAAAATCCAGGCATAGACCACCTGTTCAATAGAACTGGCGTTGAGTTCTTGCGCGATAACGGAAAGTTCCTGGCGCAACGGCTGATAAGCCTCATCATTAAACAGCCGACCGCCGCCAAGACATGACCAGGCCATCGGACGAATACGCAGTTGCTGTAATTGATCTAATGTGCCGTCCAGCAACAAAGGCTGGTGAACCGGCGAGATCTCCACCTGGTTGGTCGCCAGGGTGAAAGGCAGGCGCGATTGCAGCAACGTAAATTGCGCTGGCGTAAAATTAGAAACGCCAAAATGGCGCACTTTGCCGCTTTGGTGCAGATGTTGAAACGCCTCGGCGACGTCATCCGCATCCATTAACGGATCGGGACGGTGAATTAACAACATATCCAGATAATCTGTCGCCAGATTTTTTAATGACTGTTCGGCGCTCAGAATAATATGGCGGCGATCGGTAATATAATGACCGAGCTTATTTTCCGCTCTGGCAGTGGTCGCAATACCGCATTTGGTAACGATTTGCAGTTTTTCCCGCAAATGCGGCGCCAGCGTTAGCGCCTCGCCAAACGCCGCTTCGCACTGATAACCGCCATAAATGTCCGCATGGTCAACGGTAGTGACGCCCAAATCCAGATGTTCTTCGATAAAACTCACTAACTGACGCGCGGACATATTCCAGTCCATCAAACGCCAGTAACCCATGACAAAACGCGAAAACTCCGGGCCTTGTGGAGCGATGGTGACACGCTGAACCATAACAGATTCCTCATAGAGAATAATGAGGTTGAGTATACGCAATTCCGCGTTTAAAAGAGTGAAGGTTGTTGAGGATCTTCCGATGGGAGAGGCTTATTTGCGCGTATTTTACGCAAGAAACGCTGGCGACAAAGCCGCAGTACATTTTGTTTCTCGACATCGCTCATTTTTTGCCAGTTAAACCGTTCGTCGCGGCTGCGCATACAGCCCCGACAAAAGCCACGCTCATCAGACTGGCAGATACCGCGACATGGGCTTGCTACAGGAAAAAACTCCAACTGCTCGGCCACATCCCCTCCTCAACGTTTGACGCTTATGACTATTGAAGACGCTAACTGACATTATGGCAACTCTGCTTGTAGTAGACCGACTGGTCTACTATACTGCCTGCTATGAATAAGCAAACCGAACACGATACCCGCGAACATCTGCTGGCCACCGGCGAGCAGCTTTGTATGCAACGGGGTTTTACCGGCATGGGGCTTAGCGAGTTGCTCAAAACCGCCCAAGTGCCTAAAGGGTCGTTTTATCACTACTTTCGCTCGAAAGAAGCCTTCGGCGTCGCCATGCTTGAGCGACATTACGCCTGCTATCATCAGCGTCTTACGGCGCACTTCACCTCCGGTCCCGGTAATCATCGCGATCGTCTTCTCGCCTGGTATCAGGAAACGTTAAAGCAGTTTTGCCAGCAAGGCGCCATCAGCGGTTGCCTGACGGTGAAACTGTCAGCGGAAGTCTGCGATCTGTCGGAGGATATGCGCTCTACGATGGATAAAGGGGCGCAGGAGATCATGGCACTGCTTGCACGCGCGCTGGAAGATGGCCGTAATAGCCACTGTTTACATTTCACCGGCCAGCCGTTGCCACAGGCGCAGGTACTTTATGCCCTGTGGCTGGGCGCCAATTTGCAGGCCAAAATATCCCGTAGCGCCGCGCCGCTGGAAAATGCGTTGGCGCATGTTAAGACCATCATTGCAACGCCTGAGCAGTAACAGGCGTTTTTATTTCCTTTATTACAAGACGACCGGTCTACTTATATCAGGAGCCACTATGTCATCAGCAAAACTGTTTACCCCCCTCAAGGTGGGTGCCATCACGGCGACAAATCGCGTATTTATGGCGCCTTTGACGCGTTTGCGGAGTATTGAACCGGGCGACATTCCTACGCCGTTAATGGCGGAATATTACCGTCAACGCGCCAGCGCTGGATTGATCATCAGCGAAGCCACACAAATCTCCGCACAGGCGAAAGGCTATGCCGGCGCACCGGGATTACACAGCGATGAGCAGATCGCCGCCTGGAAAAAAATCACTCAGGGAGTCCATGCCCAGGGCGGCCATATGGCGGTGCAACTGTGGCATACGGGCCGTATTTCACACGCCAGCCTGCAACCAGGCGGACAAGCGCCCGTCGCGCCATCCGCTATCAATGCGGGAACCCGCACCTCTTTGCGTGACGAAAACGGCCAGGCCATCCGCGTAGAGACTTCCACGCCGCGCGCGCTGGATACTCACGAGATCCCCGGGATCGTCAACGATTTCCGCCAGGCTATCGCCAATGCCCGAGAGGCGGGCTTCGATCTGGTGGAGCTGCATTCCGCGCACGGTTATCTGCTGCACCAGTTCCTCTCACCGTCTTCTAATCACCGTACCGATCGGTACGGCGGCGGCGTAGAGAATCGCGCCCGTCTGGTACTGGAGGTGGTTGATGCCGGCATTAAGGAATGGGGCGCGGACCGTATCGGCATCCGCCTTTCTCCTGTCGGCACTTTCCAGAATGTCGATAACGGCCCGAATGAAGAAGCTGACGCCCTTTATCTGATTGAAGCGTTAGGCAAACGCGGCATCGCTTATCTGCATATGTCTGAACCAGACTGGGCGGGCGGCGAACCGTACAGCGACGCGTTCCGTGAAAAAGTGCGCGCGCGTTTCCACGGTCCCATCATCGGCGCTGGCGCCTATACGCCAGAAAAAGCGGAAGATCTGATCGAAAAAGGGCTGATTGACGCCGTGGCGTTTGGTCGTGATTACATCGCTAACCCGGATCTGGTAGCGCGTCTGCAACGTAAAGCGGAACTTAATCCACAGCGTCCCGAAAGTTTTTATGGCGGCGGCGCGGAAGGCTACACTGACTACCCTACTCTGTAATTTCATTGATAGCGGCCTCACATCGCCGCTATACTTTGAATATCTTGACTATTTTAAGGACAACGAAAATGCGTTTATTGCATACTATGCTGCGCGTCGGCGATTTGCAGCGTTCCATCGCTTTTTACACTAACGTTCTGGGCATGAAATTGCTGCGTACCAGTGAGAATCCGGAATACAAATACTCGCTGGCCTTTGTGGGATATGGTCCGGAAACGGAAGAAGCGGTCATCGAACTAACCTATAACTGGGGCGTTGAGAGCTACGACATGGGCAATGCGTACGGGCATATCGCGCTGAGCGTTGACAATGCTGCTGAAGCCTGTGAACGCATTCGTCAGAACGGCGGCAACGTGACCCGTGAAGCGGGGCCGGTAAAAGGCGGTTCGACCATCATCGCCTTCGTTGAAGATCCGGATGGCTATAAAATCGAATTGATTGAAGCTAAAGACGCAGGCCGCGGTCTGGGTAACTGATCCCCCGCCGGGCGCAGGTCACTGCGCCCGTTGTTTTACTGCATCCCGGCGTAAAATTTGCCATAATACGCGCTGCATTTTTTCGTATTAAGAGACTCAGATGTCCGATAACGCTCAACTTTCCGGTCTGTGCGACCGTTTTCGTGGTTTTTATCCTGTCGTCATCGACGTTGAAACTGCAGGATTTAACGCTAAAACCGATGCGCTGCTCGAAATCGCCGCCATCACGCTGAAAATGGATGAACAAGGCTGGCTGATGCCGGACATGACGCTGCATTTCCATGTGGAGCCGTTCGCTGGAGCCAACTTACAGCCGGAAGCGCTTGCGTTTAACGGTATCGATCCCTCTAACCCGCTACGCGGCGCGGTGAGTGAATATGAGGCGCTACACGCTATTTTCAAAATGGTGCGTAAAGGTATCAAAGACAGCGGTTGTAGCCGCGCCATTATGGTCGCGCATAACGCCACTTTTGATCACAGTTTTATGATGGCCGCCGCAGAGCGCGCCTCGCTGAAACGTAACCCGTTTCATCCGTTCGTCACCTTTGATACTGCGGCATTGAGCGGACTGGCGCTGGGACAAACGGTGTTATCAAAAGCGTGCCTGGCGGCAGGTATGGAGTTTGACGGTGAAAAGGCCCACTCCGCTTTGTATGATACCGAGCGGACAGCGGTGCTGTTTTGTGAAATTGTCAATCGCTGGAAGCGCCTGGGCGGCTGGCCGTTACCTTTGCCGACGGACAAATAACGAGGCTAACAACGCCGCTCTTGCTCACGATGGCGGTAAAAAAGCGACCTTTACAGGTCGCTTTCTCCTTGCACAGATTACTCTGCGTCCGGCTCCTGAGTTTTATATTTTGCCGCAGTTTCTTTAATAAGCTGCTGCAACTCACCACGCTGATACATTTCAATCACAATATCACACCCGCCGACCAGCTCGCCGTCCACCCACAGTTGTGGGAATGTCGGCCAGTTGGCGTATTTCGGTAATTCAGCGCGAATATCCGGGTTTTGCAGGATATCAACATAGGCAAAACGTTCCCCGCAGGCTGAAAGCGCCTGAACGGCCTGCGCAGAGAAACCACAGCTTGGCAGTTTCGGTGAACCTTTCATATACAGGAGAATCGGGTTTTCAGCGATCTGGCGCTGAATTTTTTCGATAGTGGTGCTCATTGTCTCGCTTCCTTAAACTACTTTTACGACTGAAGCCTGTCATTGTAACGGGTCAGGCTGGCAACGGAAAATAACATTTTCATCATGCCTTATTATTTTACCGTCTGCGGGAATAAGTTGTATACAAAATATCTTTTAAGCGGGTTGCCGCGCAGTGATTTGTAGATAACGCGTTCGTGTTTAGCATTAATTGCTATTTTTTTACATCTGTTAACGAAACACAGCTTCAGAAACCAAAAGCAATTACCAATCTGTGCTTTTGTAGATTAGAATTATCAGGTTTTGTAAATCATACGCAGGCATGAATCGCCTGCCTTTAACAGAGGATTGCTCAGTGGCGCGGATAAACAAAATCTCGATCACGCTCTGTGCTTTACTTTTTACTACTCTCCCCTTTACGCCAATGGCCCATGCTTCCAGGCAAGCCAAAGCGACGCCTGCTGTTTCTCATGTCACGAAAACGGCAGATAAAAAGAAAAGCACAACGAAAAAGATCAGTAAAACCAGCAAAAAAAACGTAAAAAAAACCTCAAAAACCAGCCGTTCTTCTTCCGCTTCTACGCCAAAACGTACCACCGCCTCCACGAAATCTCGTCATACGACGCATCGTCGTAACAGAACCGCGCCCACGTCAATCGCCGCCCTCGACGTAACGGAAAAATGCACGACGCGTAAAGGCCGTAAGCCGCACTGCGTGAAGGGGAAAGGAACATTGCCGGTCTCTATTGCCGATGCGCATCGTGCAAAAGTACAAAAAGCGACGAAAACCGCGATGTCCAAACTCATGAATCAGATTGGTAAACCGTATCACTGGGGAGGCGCGTCGCCGCGCACCGGTTTTGATTGCAGCGGTCTGGTTTATTATGCCTATAAAGATTTAGTGAAGATCCGTATCCCCCGAACGGCGAATGAGATGTATCACCTGCGTGACGCGGCGCCCATTGAGCGTAGCGAGTTGAAAAACGGCGATCTGGTGTTCTTCCGTACGCAGGGGCGCGGCACCGCCGATCACGTTGGCGTCTATGTCGGCAACGGTAAGTTTATCCAGTCTCCGCGCAGCGGTCAGGAAATTAAGATCACCTCACTGAACGAAGAATACTGGCAACGTCATTATGTCGGCGCCCGCCGGGTGATGACGCCTAAAACAATTCGCTAATATTTTATCCTGTCGTTTAACGACAGGATAACTTCTTCTTTTGCGCCACCGCTCAATTTGCTACCCTATCCTTACGCGCACCAGGGGTATTGTGCGTGCGCAATATTAATAATAAGGAGAGAAGCAATGTCGTTCGAATTACCTGCATTACCGTATGCCAAAGATGCTCTGGCGCCGCATATTTCTGCTGAGACGCTGGAATATCACTATGGCAAACATCATCAGACTTACGTGACCAATCTTAACAATTTGATCAAAGGCACGGCGTTTGAAGGCAAATCGCTGGAAGAGATCGTGCGCACTTCCGAAGGCGGCATCTTTAATAACGCCGCTCAGGTGTGGAACCACACCTTCTACTGGAACTGCCTGGCGCCAAACGCTGGCGGCGAACCGACCGGGAAACTGGCTGATGCTATCGCGGCATCTTTTGGCAGCTTCGCGGAATTTAAAGCGCAATTCACCGATGCCGCTATCAAAAACTTTGGTTCCGGATGGACATGGCTGGTAAAAAGCGCTGATGGCAAACTGGCTATCGTTTCTACCTCAAATGCCGGTACGCCGCTGACTACGGATGCAACGCCGTTGCTGACGGTTGATGTGTGGGAACACGCGTATTACATCGACTACCGCAACGCCCGTCCAAACTATCTGGAGCATTTCTGGGCGCTGGTTAACTGGGAATTTGTTGCGAAAAATCTCGCCGCATAAGTCTGAGTACGCAGAAGGTACGCCTTCTGCGTTTTAGAGAGGGATAGAATAGAGGAGACGCCCACCCTCAGAAGAGAGGAAATCAGTGCAGAGCGGCCGTTAATCCACCTGCGACAATCACGCCCAGAACAATCAGCGTAGTAATCAACGAAAATTTCAGGTCGGTACTCATCAAGTTTTCTCCTTTTTATTCCCACACAAAAAGTGATATAGCGCATTTTTGCACATTCCCGCACAAAAATCTCTCATGTTTTATATTGATAACTGTTTTTAACGCTTCCCCTTTTCCTCAAGATCAGACAAAATTCCAGGCTTACTGAATTAGCGTAACGGCCATTGACCCCTTCCTGACGTTCCGTGTCGTTTTTCCGGCGTGCCGCAACCCTGATGTTGCGATTAGGGTGTGTGTAGGCAAACGTTTACCTGGCGTTTCTCAGGAGCTTAGCGAGGGTCTGGAGTGAAATGTAATGGCAACAATTAAAGATGTAGCGAAACGGGCAAACGTTTCCACTACAACTGTATCACACGTAATCAACAAAACGCGTTTTGTCGCTGAAGAAACGCGTAACGCGGTCTGGGCGGCAATTAAAGAGCTGCACTACTCTCCCAGCGCCGTCGCGCGTAGCCTGAAGGTTAACCATACCAAGTCGATAGGCTTACTGGCGACCAGCAGCGAAGCGGCCTATTTTGCCGAAATTATCGAGGCGGTTGAAAAAAACTGTTTCCAGAAAGGCTATACGCTGATTTTAGGCAACGCCTGGAATAACCTGGAAAAACAGCGCGCCTACCTGTCCATGATGGCGCAAAAGCGCGTGGATGGCCTGCTGGTGATGTGTTCTGAGTATCCAGAACCTCTGCTTTCCATGCTGGAAGAGTATCGCCATATTCCGATGGTGGTGATGGACTGGGGCGAGGCGAAGGCCGATTTTACCGACACGGTGATTGATAACGCCTTTGCAGGCGGCTATATGGCGGGTCGTTATCTGGTTGAGCGCGGCCACCGGGATATCGGCGTTATTCCCGGCCCGCTGGAGCGCAACACCGGCGCGGGCCGGCTGGCAGGCTTTATGAAAGCCATGGAGGAGGCGCTGATCAACGTGCCGGACAACTGGATTGTTCAGGGCGACTTCGAGCCGGAATCCGGTTACCACGCGATGCAGCAAATTTTATCGCAGTCACATCGCCCTACCGCCGTTTTCTGCGGCGGCGATATTATGGCGATGGGCGCGCTTTGCGCGGCTGACGAAATGGGGCTTCGCGTACCGCAGGACGTTTCGGTGATCGGTTATGACAATGTGCGTAACGCCCGTTACTTTACCCCGGCGCTGACGACGATTCACCAGCCCAAAGACTCTTTAGGCGAAACCGCATTTAATATGCTATTGGATCGCATCGTCAATAAGCGTGAAGAGTCACAGTCTATTGAAGTTCATCCACGCCTGGTTGAGCGTCGCTCGGTCGCTGACGGCCCGTTCCGCGACTATCGGCGTTAATCCCCGCTGTCGGGAGCCTCTTCTGGCTCCCGCAGCCACTCCCGATTCAACGTTTCGCTATCGCCCAAATAGTCCAGCAGCCATGCCAGCGCGGGCGAGGCCTCGTTTTGCTGCCACGTCACGCAACAGGCCGCATCGGGAAACGGATTCTCTAACGTCAGCGCCACCCATTTTCCGCTGTCTATCCACTGTCGGGCAAAATGCGTCGGCACCATTCCCACGCATAGTCCTGCCGACAGGCAGGTTGCCGATGACTCCCAGTCCGGTACGACGACCCTTTTTTGGTTATCCAGCAGCCAGGTAATCCGTTTCGGTAAGGTTCGCGAAGTGTCTTCCCTGACCAGCGACGGCCAGTTGCGCAGGGTATCATCGCTTAACGGCCCAGGCATCGACGCCAGCGGGTGATCGCTTGCCACTACGCAGCTCCAGCTCAGGGTCCCCATATCCCGAAAAGCGTAACGCCCCCCTACCGGAATCGCCTGCGTCGCCCCAATCGCCAGTTCGACACGCCCGTCGGAGAGCGCGTCCCAGACGCCGTTAAACACCTCCTGAAAAACCAGCAGTTCCACATCGTCAAAATGGCGATAGAAATCGACGATCATCTGCCGGGTACGTTCTGGTCTGACGATATTGTCCACCGCAATAGCTAACTGCCCGCGCCAGCCATTAGCAATTTGCTGACACTGCTGGCGAGTGATCTGCATTTTTTTGATAACAGAACGCCCTTCTTTTAAAAACCAGACGCCAGCAGGCGTCAGTTCAACATCACGGTGACGTCGTACAAAAAGCGGTACGGCCAGCCACTCCTCTAACTGACGAACGGTGTAACTGACTGCTGAAGGCACACGGTGCAGTTCCTGCGCCGCCGCGCTAAAACTGCCATTGCGCGCCACGGCGTCAACCACTTCAAGCGAGTATTCCGACCACATAATTTGCCTACAAAAATTTTGAATTCACTGGACAAATATTAACGTTTCACAACCGTAATTTCACTCCCTACACTCTGCGACAATGTCTGTCTGATAAGAAAGAGAAACAAATATGCAACCTGGAAAAGGTTTTTTAGTCTGGTTAGCCGGCCTTAGCGTGCTGGGATTTCTGGCTACGGACATGTACCTACCCGCGTTTGCCGCCATACAGGCGGATTTACAAACGCCTGCCGCCGCGGTCAGCGCCAGCCTCAGCCTGTTTTTAGCTGGCTTTGCCGTCGCGCAACTACTTTGGGGACCGCTATCGGATCGTTATGGCCGTAAACCGATTTTACTGCTGGGGTTATCTATCTTTGCGCTCGGAAGTCTGGGGATGCTGTGGGTAGAAAGCGCGGCAGCACTGCTGACGCTGCGCTTCGTGCAGGCCGTCGGCGTTTGCGCGGCAACGGTAATCTGGCAAGCGCTGGTGACCGATTATTATCCTTCGCAAAAAATTAACCGTATCTTCGCCACGATCATGCCACTGGTGGGCTTATCCCCGGCGCTTGCGCCCTTACTGGGAAGCTGGATACTGACGCATTTCTCATGGCAGGCGATTTTCGCCACCCTGTTCGTGATTACGTTGTTGCTGATGTTGCCAGCGCTGCGCTTAAAACCATCGGGAAAAGCGCGTACCGAAGGACAGGATAAACTCACTTTCGCGACGTTGTTACGCTCTAAAACCTATCGCGGTAATGTGCTGATTTATGCCGCCTGTTCCGCCAGCTTTTTTGCGTGGCTAACAGGGTCCCCATTTATTCTCAGCGCGATGGGTTACAGCCCGGCAGTGATTGGCCTGAGCTATGTTCCGCAAACCATCGCTTTTCTGATTGGCGGATATGGTTGCCGCGCGGCGCTACAAAAATGGCAGGGCTACCAATTGCTTCCGTGGCTGTTAGGGCTGTATGCGCTGAGCGTTATCGCCACCTGGGGAGCGGGCCTTCTGAATAATGCCTCACTGGTGGAGATCCTGATTCCTTTCTGCGTAATGGCGATTGCTAATGGTGCCATCTACCCTATCGTCGTCGCGCAAGCGTTACGCCCTTTCCCTCAAGCCACGGGGCGCGCTGCGGCGCTACAAAATACGCTGCAACTGGGGTTATGTTTCCTGGCAAGCCTGGTGGTTTCATGGCTCATCAGCACGCCGCTGCTGACCACCACCAGCGTAATGCTCTCTACCGTTGTTCTGGCGGCGTTAGGTTACAAAATGCAGTCTCATGCAGATTGCGCTGAGACCGGATTTCCCCATGCCAATGTCGCCCACGACAAGTCTCACTAAAGACTTGTTAACCGCTGGTAATTAGCACGCTAACAATTTTCGGTTGAATCATCAAAAATTGCGGCCTATACTGATTCCCGGTTGTTTATATTACGATAATTATTAGGCATTAACGGGAACCGGAGCGTTCCCGATTCACCATGGATGGCCTTTTCGGCAAGGGCTCCTCCCTTCCTCTGTTCTACGTCGGATAACTGGCTCACGGAATTGTCCGTGGGATTTCTCACAAAGCCAAAAAAGCGTCTACGCTGTTTTAAGGTTCTGATCACCGTCCAGTGATGGAGAAACTATGAGTTCATCGTGTATAGAAGAAGTCAGCGTACCGGATGATAACTGGTACCGAATCGCCAACGAATTGTTAAGTCGCGCGGATATTACAATTAATGGTTCCGCCCCGTCTGACATTCGTGTTAAGAATCCCGATTTTTTTAAACGCGTCCTTCAGGAAGGATCGTTGGGGTTAGGTGAGAGTTACATGGATGGCTGGTGGGAATGCGAGCGTCTGGATATTTTCTTCAGCAAAGTCTTACGTGCCGGTCTTGAAAATCAACTCCCCCACCATGTTAAAGATACGCTCCGTATCCTCGGCGCGCGTCTGATTAATCTACAAAGTAAAAAACGCGCCTGGATTGTCGGCAAGGAACATTACGATCTTGGTAATGACCTTTTTTCCCGTATGCTCGATCCCTATATGCAATATTCTTGCGCCTACTGGAAAGATGCCGATACGCTGGAAGCGGCACAGCAAGCCAAGCTGAAATTAATTTGCGAAAAGCTACAGCTACAACCGGGGATGCGTGTGCTGGATATCGGCTGCGGCTGGGGCGGCCTGTCGCAATATATGGCGACCCATTATGGCGTTAGCGTGGTGGGCGTAACGATCTCCGCTGAACAACAAAAAATGGCGCAGACGCGTTGCGAAGGTCTGGATGTCTCCATTCTCCTCGAAGATTATCGCGACCTTAACGATCAGTTTGACCGAATCGTCTCTGTCGGCATGTTCGAACATGTCGGGCCAAAAAACTACAACACCTATTTTGAGGTCGTTGACAGGAATTTAAAACCGGATGGTCTTTTCCTGCTCCATACTATTGGTTCTAAAAAAACCGATCATAATGTCGATCCGTGGATCAATAAGTATATTTTCCCCAACGGTTGTTTGCCGTCTGTTCGTCAAATCGCCGAGGCCAGCGAATCACACTTTGTAATGGAAGACTGGCATAACTTTGGCGCCGACTATGACACGACTCTGATGGCGTGGCATGAGCGCTTTATCAATGCCTGGCCAGAGATTGCGGGCAATTATAACGAGCGCTTTAAACGTATGTTCAGCTATTATCTCAACGCCTGCGCGGGTGCGTTTCGCGCGCGTGATATCCAGCTTTGGCAGGTGGTATTTACGCGCGGCGTTGAAAACGGACTGCGCGTTCCTCGCTAATCATCTCCCCCGCATTTCATGCGGGGGAATCTTATTTTCCGTTAGCCAATGTCGGCCTGATTTCTGACCGCATTTTCTCGCGCAGCCAGTACGCGTTCTACGGTATCGACAACCGCCTGCGTTTGCGGATCGATCTCGATATTCACACGCTCACCCAGTTTTTTTCTGCCAAGCGTAGTACGTTCCAACGTTTCCGGAATGAGATGCACGCAGAAGCGCGTTGGCGTTACCTCGCCGACGGTCAAACTGATGCCGTCGACGCCGATAAAGCCTTTGTACAGGATATACTTCATCAGGGACGCATCCTGCACTTTAAACCACACCTGATGGTTATTTTCGGAGGTCAGGATTTTCGCGATCTCCGCCGTCGTAATAATATGCCCCGACATCAGATGACCACCGATTTCATCGCTGAATTTGGCGGCGCGCTCTACGTTGACCTCATCACCTACCCTCAACGCGCCCAGATTGGTGATGCGCAACGTTTCTTTCATCAGATCAAAACTTATCTGGTTACCGTTTATTTCAGTCACCGTCAAACAGCATCCGTTATGCGCTACCGACGCCCCCGTCTCCAGCCCCTCCAGCATGTAGTCAGGTAACGTCACCACATGGGTGCGAAAGTTGGGTTTTTCATCAATCGATACCAGTTTCGCGGTACCCTGTACGATCCCCGTAAACATATCTTCAACTCCTGAAATAAATAAAAGCAGAACTGTTCAGCACAATAGCAGGTGGAAAAACAGCTTGCCAGCAATGCGCCGTTAACAACTGTTTTTTCACTGGAGAAATAGTAATACCCCGCTACAATAGACTGAAATTTCCCCTGCTATTTCTTTTGGCTGCCACTTCGGCGGCTTTTTAGTCTTTCATATAACAACAAAATAAAAGGTGAATACGTGCAGAAGTATACCAGTGAAGCGCGTCAGTTATTAGCGTTAGCAATACCGGTGATCCTTGCGCAAGTGGCACAGACCGCAATGGGATTCGTCGATACCGTCATGGCGGGAGGCTATAGCGCTACGGACATGGCTGCCGTCGCTATCGGCACCTCTATCTGGCTTCCCGCCATTTTGTTTGGTCACGGCTTACTGCTGGCCTTGACGCCTGTGATTGCGCAACTCAATGGCTCCGGCCGTCGTGAGCGTATCGCGCATCAGGTTCGACAAGGGTTCTGGCTGGCGGGCTTTGTCTCCGTGCTGGTGATGATCGTCCTGTGGAATGCCGGATACATTATCCGCTCTATGCATAATATTGATCCGGCGCTGGCCGATAAAGCCGTGGGTTATCTTCGCGCGCTGCTGTGGGGCGCGCCAGGATACCTTTTCTTTCAGGTAGCGCGAAACCAGTGCGAAGGTCTGGCCAAAACCAAACCGGGTATGGTGATGGGATTTTTGGGCCTGCTGGTGAATATTCCGGTGAACTATATTTTTATCTATGGCCATTTTGGTATGCCGGAACTCGGCGGTATCGGCTGCGGCGTTGCGACTGCGGCGGTCTATTGGGTGATGTTTATCGCCATGCTTTCTTACATTAAACACGCGCGTTCAATGCGTGATATTCGTAATGAAAAAGGCTTTGGCAAACCCGATAGCGTCGTCATGAAGCGCCTGATTCAACTGGGGTTGCCGATTGCGCTGGCGCTGTTCTTTGAAGTGACGTTATTTGCGGTCGTTGCGCTGCTGGTTTCGCCATTAGGTATTGTGGATGTCGCCGGTCATCAGATTGCGCTTAACTTTAGCTCGCTGATGTTCGTACTGCCGATGTCGCTGGCTGCGGCGGTAACGATTCGAGTGGGTTATCGTCTGGGCCAGGGCTCAACGCTGGATGCGCAAACCGCAGCGCGTACCGGTTTAGGCGTCGGCATTTGTATGGCTGTGGTTACCGCTATTTTTACCGTTACTCTGCGTAAGCATATTGCTTTGCTCTACAATGACAACCCTGAGGTCGTGGCGCTTGCCGCGCAATTAATGCTGCTCGCTGCGGTTTACCAGATTTCCGACTCTATACAGGTTATCGGCAGCGGTATTCTGCGCGGTTATAAAGATACGCGTTCCATCTTTTTTATCACCTTTACCGCCTACTGGGTGTTAGGTTTACCCAGCGGTTATATCCTGGCGTTAACGGATTTGGTGGTGGATCGTATGGGACCGGCAGGCTTCTGGATGGGGTTCATCATCGGCCTGACCTCGGCGGCGGTGTTAATGATGCTACGGATGCGCTATCTACAACGTCAGCCGTCCGCCATCATTTTGCAGCGCGCTGCGCGATAATACGACGATAGCCGTCGCATGGCGGCTATTTTCTCGACATGTTGCATATTTCCACCGCAATCAGGTGATTTCAGGAAGAAAATTGCGATTTCCCTCTTGCCTCATTGCGGTTGTGACGCTAATATTCGTCCCCGTTGTCACCTACAACGTTGCGTTCATAGCTCAGTTGGTTAGAGCACCACCTTGACATGGTGGGGGTCGTTGGTTCGAGTCCAATTGAACGCACCATCATTTTAATGCGTCTGTAGCTCAGTTGGTTAGAGCACCACCTTGACATGGTGGGGGTCGATGGTTCGAGTCCATTCAGACGCACCAATCCATTATCTTGTTTAATTTTATAATACGCTATCTGGTGCTTGTGCCAGGCTAAAAGCGATTATTTTCAGTCTCTCACCTTTATCGTCAAGCACTGCTCTATACGCTATTACCCTCTTAACCTTCGCAGTGGCCTGAAGAAGCATACCAAAAGCATTTATGGTGTTTCGGTAGAATGCGCATAATCTATCTTCATCACCATACGTAACAAGGCTGCAACGGGTTCAAATAACGTTTCAGGAATTTTATCTCCGCGTTCCACTTCAAAAAATAATGAGCGGGCCAGCTCAACATTTTCAACAACGGGGATGCAGTTGCGTTCAGCGATGTTAA
Source organism: Salmonella enterica subsp. enterica serovar Typhimurium str. LT2 (assembly GCF_000006945.2). Lineage (GTDB taxonomy): Bacteria > Pseudomonadota > Gammaproteobacteria > Enterobacterales > Enterobacteriaceae > Salmonella > Salmonella enterica. The sequence goes on along the minus strand of NC_003197.2, from coordinate 1,501,304 downwards.
CAATATAGTTAGCTTGAGCATCACTGCCTTTTTCCAGGACGCGTGGTATTGGCATATCGGTGGGATGATAGCCAAGACAAACCGCAATATGCGTTGGATTACGCACTACCGCAACAGATTGTTTAACAGATTGAGCTAAACTCCCACTTTGTATTTCACTCTGCATTTCCCGACGCCGCGTCTTCATTTGAGGGTCGCCCTCCAGATCTTTATGCTCCTGTTTTACGTCATCTTTACTCATTTTTAGATCTTTTCTAATCTTATAATATTGAAAAGAATAGTCCAGTATGCCAACGACGATATAAAAAACCATCACCCCTACCCATAACCATTTTATTAAAGAAGAAACCACAAGCACGCCACAGGCTAACCCACAGTACGGTAGCGCCCGAAAAGTACTGGCATAATAATAAAAGAAAAAGGCAAAGATAAGAGATAGCATGATAACTTTTAGGCTGGATTTACATAATTCTACTACGCTATGTAAAGAGAATATCTGCTTAAAATTACTTACCGGATTTATATGCTCGCTTTTAAAACCAATGGCCTTGCTGGCAATAACCACCCCCACCTGAAGAAACACGCTACCCACAGTAGCAACTATTACCCCAGCGCCCAGAAACAGCAGTGCAGAAGTCAGTGACTCTATTAAAGCATGACTCAATTGCGTTAATGCATAAGAAAATGGTTTATTTACTAATTGTAATGTGAAAGTTATTGACTCAATCAGTATCAAAATCATCTTTTCAGTAAAGAAATGAAAATACAAATAAAGCGCAATCAGCTGAAATAATGATGTTATTTCAATACTTTTGACAACCTGCCCTTCCTTACGGCCATCACGTAATTTCTTTTCTGTAGGCTGTTCTGTTTTCTCGCTCATACAGATGGAAACCAGTCTTTTAGATAAATATAAAATTTATCGCTTTCAACCAAATAGTGATGAAGAGCATAAGGGAATGAGATCAGGAGCGTCAGTAGAACCAATATACTTTTGAGCGGCATTGAGAAGAAAAACACATTCAATTGTTGTGCCGACCGATTTAAAAGACCTAAAGCCAGATCGGCTAATACCATACATATTATGGCAGGAAGAGAGAAGCTGATACATAATTGATAAAGCGTTCTCCACTCTGCCTGGATATATTTTAAAAATTGCTGGTCAAATAATAAAGTACGCCCTGGTGGTAAATATTGATATGACTCATACAGAATGTTTAATATAAACTCCATGCCGCCGCTTATAAAGAAAATAACACACAAGAACTGGCTGAAAAGCAAGCCAAAAAGTGAGGTTTCAGCTTCTATTGTAGAATTGAATATCGTACCCATTGTCGCGCCACGTAAAGTATCAAGCAGAAACCCCGCCATATCAACGGCCCAAAAGGGAACCGCCGCACAAAACCCAATTGAAAAACCAATAATCACCTCTCCAGTGACTAACCCTAACCAACTGTAATCTTTACCAATATGCATCATAATCTTCTGCTGGTAAATGATTGGTAATATCGGAAAGGTAAGTGACATAAGCACGCCATTACGTAAAAGTGCGGCCCCTAAACTGCCACTTTTTAATAAGGGAAGTAATAAAGAAAGGCTCAATGGTCGAATAAAAGCCACAGCCAATGCAATAAGCCACTCATTTACCTGTTGTGCCATTCAACCATGCTCTCCAATTCGTAACATTATCTGCCGGGTATAATTCAACAGGATACCGCTAAGCCATGGGTAGCTGACCATTAAGGTTATTGCAATTGCCAATAATTTAATCATGAACTGTAGCGTTTGGTCCTGTATTTGAGTCAAGGCCTGAACAAGGCTTACGATGACACCAACTACCGATGCCACCAACACTACCGGCATAGACGTAAAAAGGACGATCCATAAAAGTTGCGTTACAAATTGCGTCAATTCAGAATCATTCATGAAAAGCTCTGTACCAATTGCGCCAGTGTCAGATCCCAACCGCCTGCCAGTAAAAATATTAGCAGCTTAAACGGTAATGAAATGGTCATCGGCGACACCATCATCATCCCCATAGCCAGCAGTATATTTGAAATAAGCAGGTCAATAGCCAGAAAGGGAAGATAAATAAGTAATCCAATCCGAAATGCCTGCGTTAACTGACTCACCGTAAATGCCGGAATTAATATGAGCAAAGAATCAGGTTTTATCTTTCTTTTTATGTCTTCAGGCCAGGTTCGTTTTATCAAATTCCGAAAATAATTGGCTTCCTTCTCTTCAGAGTTTTTTTGCAAAAACTGTCGATAAGGCGCTAATGCTTTACTGTCCCACTCAGACGTCCAGAAAGGAGCGCCAGCGACCTGAACCGGATGCCAGCGCTCTTTTACAGCTAATAGCGTCGGCCCCATAATGAATAAGGAAAGTACAAGCGCAAGGCCATACAGTGCGATATTTGGGGGGACTTGTTGAATACCCAGAGCATTTCGTAAAATCGAAAATACCACCGCCAGTTTAAGGAAAGAAGTTCCCATGACGATAATGAGAGGCAGTATTGAAAGCAGAAACAATATACCAATCAGTTGCAAAGGCGAATCGGGTAAAGACATACTGTATCTCTCATGACACGACCTGGAACGCTATTATATTGTTCGCATATTATTTTTCTTATCAGGTTTACGCTGTATTTTTGCAAAGATACCAACGTGTAATACGCACCATAAATTCATTGCCACAGGCAATCAACTCACCTTGCCCAATAATACGGTCATTTACTCTTATCGTCACCTCTGGCGCAAAACATCCACCTACAGGCAAAACGTCCCCCGTTTTAAGTTGTCGTAATTGTCCAATTTCCAGACTCGCACGTCCGACCTCAAAGAGCACCTGTTGTGGTATCTGCTCAAGTTCGACTGAAGACGTTCCGTCACTCTTTGACATTGGGCTCCCTGACGCAAGTAGCGTTTCGATATCCTGGACTAATTCGTCAAATTTCATCGTGTTATCCTCTGTCAGCAACACCCTTGCGTAGATTCCCCCAGGTAGTTGAATAGCAAAAAAACCGAGTCTGATGTCGCCGAAGCAATGAATCCGAACGCCCATGCCGATTTCGATAGACTCAAGTTCGATTAATGTAAGCTGGCACCAGCCTGAATATACAGGGACTACCACAGGAGGGGCAGGATAAATCTGTTGTCGCTCAGCAGAAAGCTCTCCGACTATATTGCGCAAAAAACCCGTTGGCCATGTAAAAATAATGCTATGGAACTCATGCTCTTCAACTGTCCATTTAATATGCAACGCTAGCTGATGTGGTAGATTACTGCAGGATGTTGGCGGCTCGTTCTGACAGAGGGTTGCATCACTGGCTTGCAATAACGGCGCCAGCCCCCATTCAGCTATTCCATATAGCAATTCAGGATCGATAGCCGATCGATTAGCGGTGCCAATTAGCCCTTCACACCAGCGCTGCCAGCATTGTTCTGCAATCCACACCCTACCCAGCTCATTATGATAATTTATGGTAAATAATGTCCCTTGCTGTACTGGATATTGTTGCATACTCAATGTCAGCTCACCAATGGTAGCGCCTTGCGTTGGAAGTATCTCCACCCACGGACGCTCTTCATTCGCTATTCTTAACATAGAATATCTCCAGGGAAATTATATACCCCATATGCAGCAACTGAGACTCCAGCCACTGCTTTAGCGCTTTCATCGAACGGTAAATTTCATGATGAGGGACATTGATTCTTAACTGGATTAGCCCCCCTGATTCACATACTTCACACTCTACACCGTCAAGATAACCGCCACTAACACGATAACGTTGCGTGAAAACCACGTTCTTATTCAATGCTGCAGGAGGATTATTCTCACCAATGGGTAATGCCTGGTGCATGAGTTGTTCAAAGTCCATACGTTCCGCCTCCGCCTCGTTATCATCCTGATAAGACTGGCATGGCAACCCAAGACTTCCCTCAACTTTGGTAATACGCATCGCTTAATACCATAGTAATTTTTTCTTTCTTTTTCATAAGCGCATTAAAATTCTTCTGTAATTCGCTTCGCCGGGAGACAAGCTGCTGATACTGATTCTCTAACTGCTGCCGTTGCGTCAAAAAGCTCTGCGCCTGAGTGAATAACCCGGCCATTTGTTGTTTCTTATCCAACAATAAATGACAAGATAACGTACCTTGCCAGCCCATTAATTCTTTCAGTCTGGTAGACACTGCTAAAGCGCGCGTCTGGCAAATCTGCTGTTCCGTAATAATCGCCTGTTGCTGCTGATCAAGTACGGTAAGCTTGCCGCGTAATTGCTTTTCACGCCGCGCGATTATCTCCAGCAAAGTTTCCATGATCACTCGGTGAGTATTTGGTGTAATTTTTCTATAAGTAGCTCGGGTCCGCATACTTCATCCTTACTTTGTCGCAAAAATGTGCAAATATCCGGATAGGTATCAATGGCTTTGTCAGTATCTGTATCAACTCCTCGCTGGTATTCCCCAATGCGTATTAACAGTTCAACCTCCTGGTAAAGCGCCAGGCACCGTCGCAATATCGCCGCCAGTTGACGATGCTCATGGCTGGTAACGACTGGAAAAACGCGGCTGAGCGTTGCCAACACGTCAATGGCAGGATAATGCCCCCTCTCTGCAAGCCGTCGGGATAGTACAATATGTCCATCAAGCAGTGAACGGACTTCATCCGCCAACGGCTCATTCATATCATCGCCTTCCACCAGTACCGTATAAAATGCGGTAATACTGCCTTTTTCTCCCATTCCCGTACGTTCTAAAAGTCGTGGCAATGCACTAAATACGCCTGGCGGATATTCTCCAGAAACCGCGGTCTCTCCGGCGGCCAGAGCGATTTCCCGTGCGGCCCTGGCATAACGCGTCAGTGAGTCGGCAAGCAAGACGACTCGCTTTCCATTATCGCGAAAAAATTCTGCTATCGTGGTGGCCACAAACAGCGCCCTCACGCGCTCTAAGGCGGGTCTGTCAGAGGTTGCGACAACAATGACACAACGTTTTCGGGTCTCTTCAGACAGTGTAAAATCGATGAATTCGCGGACTTCTCGTCCACGTTCACCAATTAACACCAGAACATTGCTGTCTGCGTCTGGCGCATTACACAGCATCGCCAGAAGCGTGCTTTTCCCCACGCCAGGAGCAGAAAAAATACCCACTCGTTGCCCTTCGCCACAGGTCGCAACGCTATCAATAGCGCGAATCCCCGTCATTAATGGTTGAGTGATAGGCTGTCGAACCATTGCGGGAGGAGGCATTGCATCATAGTCTTTCCAGCAGACGTCGGGCAGTTCGCGGCCATCAAGGGGACGACCAAAGCCATCAATAACTCGCCCTAATAACGCTTCGCCCACGGGAACCTGATGGCGTCGCCTTAAGGCCATCACTTGCTGCCCGCAGTGAAGCCCGATTGTACTCGTAAAAGGAGATAGCAAAGCTTTGCTGCCATTAATCCCCACGACTTCAGCAAGTTCTTCTCCAGGCTTTATACAGCACAACTCGCCCATAAATACCCCAGGCAACCACGCATTTAACAACGTTGCGCTGACATCCTGAATTCGGCCCCATCGACAATAACCATCGGGGGGCGGATATTTCAGCCTCAGACGTTGCATCAATTCATTCTTCATTGTCCGCCAACTCCTCTTCGCTAAGGTCAATACTTTCTACCACTTGTATAAGGCTCTCCTCTCCTAATTCCTGCCATGACAAAATCGGTACGTCGAACAAGGTGGCTTCTGTAATTTTTCGCAAGAAACGTCGGGTGTCGACAGAAGTGACAATGAATAATTTGGCTGACTGCTTCAGCGCCTGCTCGATAAGTTGCAGGATCTGCGTCTTATGACGAGACGACAGCGCAGTATAGGTCCCCATTGCCGTCTGGCGAATGGATTCACGCACGAGGTTTTCAATACCTTCGCCGATCCGCAAAATCGGCAGCGGTTTTCCTTCCGGATTAAGACGACGCAGAATATGACGACGAAGCGCGATACGGACATATTCTGTCAACATCAGGACATCTTTTTCACGTGGCGCCCAGTCAATTAAGGTGCCGAAAATAAGACGTAAATCTCTAATAGAAACCCGCTCTGATACAAGCCGTTGCAAAGTTTCAGCGATTTTATTAATGGGTAACTGGCGCTGAAGCTCTTTCACCAGCTCAGAGTAGTTTTTTTCCATCGCATTCATTAGATAACGCGTTTCCTGAACACCAATAAACTCTCCCATATGCCGAAGCAGGACACATTTTAATAAGGCAGAGATACGTTGGCTGCCCGCGAAAACGTCCAGTCCAAAACCTTGCGCCTTATGGGCCATGTCTTTTGTAAGCCAACAGATCTGCCCCATCCCGTTCGGTAACGTCTGGCTGTCACCCACCACACTAGCGTCCGCGCCTATCAATAAATAATCCGCCTGAGCGGGAATAGATAAACTAAATACGGGTTCCTGATATAGCAGTACCGTCAATTTTTCGGTGGGTTCAGGCAAAACCTCAATATTCACCTCAGGGAGAGGGACGCCGGTATCCTCAAATAAAAACCATCTCATGGCGTCAATATCACGAATCAGGTCGGCAGAATGTAACGTCGGGCTAAGACGTAAGATTAGAGGACATGCGCCGGGAACCATACTATCTTTTTCCGGTGCTTCGACGCCATTTGCGGAAACCACAGACTTTTTGCGGCGAATGAGGATAATTGGCAATGCTAACAACGCTGAAAAGAAAGCGAGAGTGATAAAAGGAAAGCCAGGAATTAAAGCGAGGAGCATTAAAACCACAGCGGTTAATATGAGCGACTGAGGTTGTCTGGCAATTTGAGAACTCAACTCTGTCGCCAGGTTCTGGCGTTTCTCACCCGGGACACGGGTGACAATAATTCCCGCGCTAAGGGAAATCAGCAGCGATGGAATTTGCCCACATAAACCATCTCCGATTGACAGTACGCTATAAGTGTGAACAGCCTCACTCATCGACATATCATATTGTACGATAGCGATAATGATACCGCCGATAATGTTCACCAGAACAACAATAATACCGGCAATCGTATCGCCTTTAACAAATTTCATCGCACCGTCCATCGCACCGAGAAAGCGGCTTTCCTGCTGGACATGCTGTCTTAATGTACGGGCATGGTCTGCATCGATAACTCCGGCACGCAAATCGCCATCGATACTCATTTGTTTGCCTGGCATCCCATCAAGCGAGAAACGTGCGCTAACTTCCGCCACCCTCTCGATACCTTTTGTAATGACAATAAATTGCACGATAGTAATGATGGTAAATACGACCAACCCAACGGTGAGATTTCCTCCTACGACAAACTTACCGAAAGCATCCACAATATTACCGGCATTATGTTGTAACAGTACCAGCCGTGATGTGCTGATTGTGAGTGACAAACGATATAATGTAGTAATAAGTAATAAAGACGGAAATACCGATAAATCGAGAGGGTCACTAAGATAAATAGCAATTAAGAGCAGGATCACTGAAAACATAAGGTTGATAGTAATCAGGATATCAACCATCCAGGTCGGCAAAGGTAACAGCATCATCACAATAGCGATTAATAACACCGTCGCCAGAACCATATCCTGCCGACCCGCGCATACACTGAGCCACTGTTGCGCCCTGACTCCCTCACCTAACCATGAACGCATTGCGACTCCAGAAATTTTATTTGTCGATGATGTAATCGTAACCAGAGCTCGGCGGAGCTGGAAAGAGGTGGAGAACAACTCATTGCAAGCCCATCGCGCAACAAAAATAATCGTTGAGGAATACCCTGGAACGCTGCGGGTTTCCAGTTAGCCAACGCTTTAAAAAGCAGTTCTTCGTCTAAGAAGGTTTGCTTGAGTATCTGACATAAGTGAATACGACCGTTATGATAGTTTAGATAGGTTTCATATTGTCCTTGCCGCCAGAACATATTGGTTGCTAAAGGCCGTTCAGCTAATCCTGCTAATTGAATAAAAAGCTGAATATTACGTTCAGTAATGAGATCCCAATCCATCCTGACGCCTCATGATGAGCCAGAAAGCCAATTTACCTAAATATTGAAAGCCAGGTATCAGAATAAAACCTGATTTATCTTTACTTCACGAAGCGTTTCGAGAATTTGTTCACGTTGATCTTCGTCGTTAAAACAGTTATCGGGTATCAGCATAAACTGCGCATCAAGTTGTTGGAGTAACCGATTGAACATCTTCGATGAAGAAACTATAGCGGTAAGTCTATCAAGCAACCAATCACTGAAAAGCCAGCGCTCACAAATAATATCGAGTAGTAGCGGCAGTAATGTATTAGGCGGCAACTGGCAAATCCACTCCTCACGCTGGCACTCTTTTTCAAGGCCAAGGAATAACAGCAAACGACGCAAACGTACTAATGCTGCGGCCAAACGACTTTGCTCCGAGGGTTCGATGCATATGCTAAGTTCAAAGGCTACTGCTCTTAGCAAAATACGGACCCGTTCACAGCGATCCGGCCAGTCTGCCACGCGTCTGAACCACTGCGATAAGGGCATTTCATCGTTGTCTATCGCCTGTTGCATAAAACGCTTCAGAGAGGACAGCGTAGCGGTATCCACTTCGCCAAGTTCCAGTAAACTAAAAACGGCAAGTTCCCATCCCTCCTCCGCTGTAAGCGTATCCAGTTGCGATTGCAAATCGCGTTTTTTCTTTTTTGACAACCCGCCGGCAGTAAGCGCCATTGCAAGAGCGATAATTTGATACGCATTCTGTAAATCAGGATCACTATTCTCTTCGGTAAGCGGACGCAACGTTGCCCCATTATCCTCCTGTATTTGTTTTATCAAACGCAGCAAAGCCTGCTGTCTGCGCTCCAGTTTCTCAGCATCAGTGAATTTATAATTTTCGCGCAGTTTACCACTCAGCGCCATTCCTATTTCTTCCATCGTCTCATAGAGCGCTGCCCCCGTCGTTTCCTGTAACTCCTGGAGAGCTAACATTGAAGGCGAAATAACCTCTTGTTCCTCTATAACCTGGCCAGGGGTAAATGCTGTAGGGGGCGTCATTTTTATCTCATTAATTTTAATATTCATCGCTACCTCTTTTATCTTCACCATTACGTAACCATTTCAGTAACGCGTTGAAATGACGAGAAAGTGAAAATTCAACGGCATATCGTGTTGAGGAAAGTTCAGCCTGATCGGGAGAGAAACCAGGCTCGATAATCAACGTAAACCGCTTGCCAAAAGTTTCTCGCATCAATGCCTCTTTTTCAGGATGAATACGCAAATAAAGCGCTCCCTCTTCCGCCATAGCCGTGGCCTGGCGTGCCAGACGATGGCACATAACACTGTCTACCGACTGTTGGTCGAACCAGGCCAACAGAACCTGTTCTATACTATTTTTAATATGATGCGCTGCGTGATCGACCAATGAACGAAATTGATTTTCATCGTCTTGTAAATGTTTTACATGCTGTTCCAGCCATTCCACTTCCATTTTTTCCAGCGTATTTTTACGCAAGCACGCTAGTTCTTGTTGCTGCTCAACTTTCTGTTCACGCTGATAACGATAGGCGTCTCGGATGATTTTTTCAGCCTTACGGTAAGCGGAGCTCACAATAGCATGTGAAACTCTCTTAGCTTGTTGCTCTTGCGCAAATAAAGTTAATTGTAATGTTATCCACTGTGACTCAATAATATTTCGAGCGGGTAGCTTATGGTTAATTTCCGTCAGAGGAAGTGAAGTAAAACTCATAGCAAATGCTCCATGAAGATAATCTCGGTAAGAGAAGTCTTCGGCCAAAGTATACGCTGCGGAGGGGGTAATAATACTAATAGCGCATGTAAAACCGCATCGTCATGCGCTTCCCGATTAAGAATGGCGGTACCGATCTGCAATGCAGTTTGTTGCATCACTTGCGGAGGAAGTAATTTGCCATCTCTTTGCCCCAACCAACCATATAGCTGCCAGATCTCATCCTCGCTAAACCACTGTAGAAGCAATTGCCGATACTCTGGTAGCATAAAATAGTCACTACACCTGAGTTTGAATAATCCCAGCCCAAAGGCAAATGCCGATATACGCGGCGCAAGACGAACCTGCCGTTTTTGCCTGTCATTTAAACAGGCTGGAATAACAGAGCTTCCTCTTAGTCTATTTAACGCTCTGTCAAGAAGACGATCCAACTCGGGCCGATCGCCATAACGCCAGCAGTTTGAAAGATGAAAGCCCAGCTTATCCAGCCATTCCGGTACAGCGTAACGAGCAGGTTGCCAGAAATAACGATAAAGTTGCAACACCTCGGGATCAGGTCGGCTCAAAAACGGCGTCTCAGGCAAAAATAGCCGATCAGGATGCCCACTCCTAATAACAGTCCTGTCAACGATAACATCAACGGATAAGGGTATTTCATCAACCACTTCACCACCTTCCCTTTATTGGCGTTGATAACGTCCATAATCCAGAATGTTTGTCTCGCGGGTACGTCAGCTACCATTCTGAATTCAGCAGGCTGCATCAAGATACTAATCTTACTGTATTGCAACCCAGGGATTGACATCTCTATTAAATCTTTAATTTTTACCCGAAAGGCCTCCATATTGACCTGAGGTGAATATTTTATAAATACGGCAACTGAGCTCGGAGAAGCGTTACTTCCCTCATCATAAGTCGGTAGCGCAATGGTCACTTTTGCATTAATCACGCCCTCCATCTGACTCAGCATTCCTTCAATTCTTTGTTCTTTTAAAAAATTAATCTTCTGCTGTTCTTCCTGGGGTGATACCACTAACTGATTAGCCGGAAACATCTTATCCGCCGTTGTAAACTGCCTATGCGGATAACCGTTAAGTCTAAGTAGCTCAACCGCATTAATAAACTGCGACTGCTCGACACGTAAGGTTACACCATCCTCTTCCTGTTTTTTTTCCGCATCAATATGATGCTGCATAAGTAATGCCAGCATTTGATTCGCTTCATCTTCTGGCAATGAGCGATAAAGATCCACATCACATGCCGTAAGAAAGAACGTAAGGACAGTAAGAAATACTATACGATGAACCTTCATGCCATGTTATCCAGCTTATTAAGCGCTTGCGATGCTGCGCCTGATATTCTGGCAAGATAATCGACGCCTACCGTTAACTGCATATAATCCATTTGTCTGGTCAACATAACCTGCGGTAATAAAGCACTGGCGTTACTGGTGGATGCTTCATCTTTCAGCAATTGTTCAAAAAAATTAATTTGCTCCTGGCTCGGTTCTGCAGAGGACTTTACATAAGATTGAGTGCTTACAGGCACTACGCTCATATCAGAAATATTCAATTTTCAAACCCCTCATTTGGTGCAGGAAATAACAGACGCAGCGCCATAGCCTCTGGCAAATCTATATCCGATAAAATTTTCGCGGCTTTTAGCGGCTCATTTAAACCCGCCAACAATAATGCCAGACATACCAACTGTAATTTTTTATCCGGAACAATAACCGTTAGCGCTGGTAACATCGCATGTACCTGGGAAATCAGGCTATGGTTAACGCCCGCAAACATGATTTCCAGCAGCAACCGTCGAACATCGTCGCTAATAACTTCAGATTTTAGCAATGATTCCACTAAGCATATCCTTGATCATTTTGATCAGTGAACTTTCGTAATTAATAAATGTAGAATACTGCTGTAAGGCAAATTGCGCTTTAATCATCGATTCTGGGTTGAGCAAATCATTACCATTCATTTTGTCATTAATGGCCTGGCCTGCCTGGTGCGCCATGTGGGAGAGCATATCCACTAATTGTGCAATATCCATAATGCTTTTCCTTAAAATAAATACATCGTAAGGATACTGGCAACATAGCAAAATTTAGAAAGCAATGAACATCCGGTATATACCTGAAAACGATTACTCCGGCGCACGTTGTTCTGGCGTTACCTGAGCCAGCAAACGATATAATGGGCTGCTGACCTGCATACCGGTCATTGCCATCCCATCCATACCGAAGCGAGTAAAACTCATTAGTCCATAGGTAATATCATTAAGACGCTCTAATAAATGAGGCTGTAGTCCCAAACTACCACTCCAGTATGAATGAGTCATTACCGTCGCGGTTAAGGCTAATCTACCGCCCAGGGAGACGGCTTTAGCAATCGCCATACTTTTGCGTTGATTGGCGAAACAATTAGCAATATAAAAAACGGCATTGCCTATACTGTCGTGAGCCATAGGCAAATGATGTTTATGATGGTAGATAAGACAGGCGACATCCGCGATGGCAATAGCAAGGCCAATCCCTGCCAGGGCTACGAGCGGCGCGCCTCCACCACTTAGCACTGTTAATGCTATTCCAGCGGAACAGCATAAAATCTGTCCGCCCAAAATAACCGTTTGCCAACTAAAAATTTCTTTTGGAAAACACTCTATCACTCGTTTCGCAAGTCCGGCCAATACCCGCTCTTTTCCTTGTTGAGGTCCTATTCTACCACTCTCCATATTGGTTTCCGGATGTGGCAATGAAGGACATGGAGGTGATTCCTCAGGCGCGTTAACAGGACGTTGCCCTCCTACCTGAGCATTTGGGCTAACAGGTTTCATGGTTCTCCCCGAGATGTATGATCAGAACTGTCCATTAATGCAGGTGTAGTAGCAGATTGACAGAGCGCTGCCATTTGTTCCGCCAATAACACACTGGGATCGGCATGAAGTTCATCAACAGAATTTTCCTGATCGTCGCCAGAGGGGCGGGCAAGGCAATAATCCAGTACCGCACCTATCGCCGTCAGGCTAACGGAGGTAATTACACTCCCCATGTCCAAAGAGGCCGCAATATTTTCAGCCGCGGGCAGTGGAAACTGTAGGGGTAAAACCAACATAGAAATAGCGATTCCTGAACGTATTAATAAAGAAAGACAATTAGCAAGGGTGTTAGCGCAGTTAAGACTTGCCCCACATTTTAAGGCCAGCGCACTGACCACAAGAGCAACGCTATCACTGGCGGTTTGTAATGGCTCCTTTTGCTGACATATCGATTGATAATTATGATACGCACAGCAAGCATCCCCAATAGCAATCACGAGCGCCGCCCCCGCAAGAATAGCAATGGGTAATCCTGCCCCGCCAGAAATTACCGCTGCAGCAACCGATAACCCAAACACGACTGTCGCACCCAGCGCACGAATAGTGTATTGCATAAAATGTATCGCATAATCCCTCTGCTGCCTTATTTGTTCAGGCGTAAGCAGCACAGGGGCTGCGGGGGTGCCAGGCGCTGGAATTTCAGGGGGAGGAAACGATACCTCCTTCGCTTGTATATCGGAAGGAGGACTATTACCATCGACTATATTACTTGCCGCTGACGGAATATGAATTTTCATATTTCGTTCTGTTATTTAAGCAATAAGAGTATCAACCATTATTTGCGCATTCTGGCGAATCTCACTCCATGAGGCATCCGCATAACTCATCTTGATTGCGGTTTGAAAAGCCTCTCTCGCCAACCCGGGTTCCCCCATCATTTTGAGACAGACGCCCGTTTGGTAAACCGGTTCTGGATGGCTGGCATCCAGCATCAAGGCATGTCCATAGAAATTAATGGCCGTCGTGTATTCTTTAAGCATCATCCAGGTGCCAGCCAATGCAATATGGGCACGCCAACTCCATGGCTGGGCCATCACCAGCCAACTAAAATCGATTACGGCGCGCGAATAATCCCCCTCCTGCCATGAGGCGTAACCACTGGCATAAACGGTTTCCGGATCAACGGATAATAGCTGTTTCAGAATGTCTTCGGGTATTTTATTTTTCTGATCTTCTTTCATCATCATACCTATTGATTGTTATTTTCACGTGATAATGATTTACGTCAGGAAGGTCATTTAAAAACGTCGCTGGATAAGATGCTCGGCGGATAAAACTGTCCAGTTATCGCCATCAAGCTGTGTAAAGGTCGCTCCCATTACTGTCAGGATGCGCAATAATTTCCTGCGTAGCATGGCTTTTTTTTCATCCAGAACGTCGGTGATTATCAACATCTTTAAACATGTTAACTGCGGGTGATGCACAAATATCCCGCGTAAAAGTCCCAGTAAGTGAAACAATTGCTGTGGTCGAGGTTGCCCGGGCGTCAGGCGCCTGAACTCACAAATAATCATTTCTTTTGCCTCAATACGATAGATCACCAGGTAAGGCGATAATATAAACTGCTGCCCAAGTAATATGGCGGTCTCCCCTAAATATGCAGGCTCAGTAAACACCTGATGCCGACGTAACCATTGCTCTATTTCTTGCACCATGTTTACCTCGTTAATGCCCGGAGTATTTCAGCAAGAACCGTGACCAGTGACGACCCCACGCCGATGATTTGCTGCATAATTTCAGTTGCTTTCTCCATAATTTCCGTCAGGGATTTATTATAAGATTGGGCCCCATTTTGTTGCAGGTCGGCAATCGCTTTATCTTGATCACTTTGACGTTGCGCTACACCAGCCCCCAGGCCCATGACGCCCCCAGCTGTGTGGCCTACGGCTTGACCCGCTATAAGACCGGTTTCCCCGCCTACGGCCCCTAATCCTATCGTCAGTACACCCGACAACATTGCGCCACCCGCAGTAATCATTGATGCTCTAAACGCTTCATCAATTGTTTTCATTTGCGTCTGTAAAACATTGACTTGCAGTTCCCAGGCCAGCCGTTGTTTTTCTACGTTATAGCTGCGCATGATATCGCGCAGCTTTTTGGCAAGCTCCATTAGCTTCATCCAGATATCATCAAATAACAGAAGCATTGATTCAGTACCCATTCCCTCCCCGGAGGGAGATGGAGTGGAAGAAGGTGTTAACAAGGAAGGCGCTGGTAATACCAGTGCTACGTTACTCGCTTCCATATTTTTATCCTCAGATTAAGCGCGATAGCCAGCTATTCTCGCCTGAACGCTACTATAGTGATCAATGGTATCTAATACATCTCTAAGCGCGGCACCGCTCCCCTTATAAAGCTCCTCTAAGCGTTTTTGTTCTATCTTTTTCTGGTTTTCTGTTTGTTGCATTATGAAATCCAGAAACCGTTGCTGAGTTATTAATTGCTCTATTTTCTTTTCGATCTTCGCTTTTTCTGTGTTAACCATGCCAGTATTCATCTGACTGGCGCCCTCGGTTGCACATCTGATAGCCTGTAAGCCTTTAAATGAACAATCCCTCAGTAAGGCATACAGGATTTTTTTGAACATATTGAAGAGAACTTTATTACGGAATTTTTTTAACAGGAACTTTCCACCTTCTTGCACACATTTTTCCAGGGCTTCTTTTGCCGCTTCTTTTGCCATGGCTTTCACCCCCTCTTTCGTAAAGCTTTTTCCCGCGCTTCGCGTCATATTATTTTCTACGTTACGAGAAAACTCGGCAGCCTCCTCTGCCATCTCATTCGCCATAGCCATTTCACGTTCAAGCGGCTCAAATTGTTTGGAAAAACTTTCGCTCACTTCTTCGCCAAACTTTTCAGCCAACTCCTCTATTTCTGCTTCCCCTGCACCTACCATACGCTCAACCACTTCCTCGCCAAAACCGGAGTCAAGCACTTTTGCAGCTGCGCCAGATAAACCTCTCGTCGCCATAAAAGCACGGCCAATCTGGAAAACATCCAGTGCCAGCGCGACGGCTTCACAACCAAATTGAATCTTACTTGTCACGTCAATAATTGCCTGACAGGTATCGTGGTCAGCACCGCACATCATTGCCGTTTCGGCTCCGGCTTTAACCATTCCTGCACAACCTGCGGCCATATAAGCTACGCCGCTAGCCATTTCTGCGGGATTTCCGGACAGAAAACCTTCCACAACTTTTAAGGCGCCAATCACGGTTTCAAATATGCCGGTAATCCAGTCAAAAATAGCGCCAAAAATACCCGCTTTACGCGCTTTATCCTCCTGCTCTATCGCTTTCTGGATCTGCTCCTGATACTCCTTTACCTGCTTATTACGTAATGCATTTTGCACCTCAGTTGCCCGCTCAAGCTGTTGGCATAACGATTGAGCGTTATTACCAAAGACGTTGAGTATTAATGACGTCATCATCATTGATAAAACCGCGGGATTGGTCTGCAAAAAGTCAGGCAATGATGGACGCTTATGATTTCCGGGTACGGCATCAAGCAGTTGCTTCAACGCATTGCTTGCCTCCTGAAGACTAATTTTCCCGGATAGCAGACACGCGGCGTTGCCATCGCCAAAAGTAGAATTCACACGATGCTGGCGCTTTCCCAGCGAACCCGAGGAAACGCAACTGACATTGCTTAAGTGATGATGTGTTAAGGCGGTTACTCCTGCGGCGCTGTCGCTATTACTGTGAATTCGATTCATTTTTAGCTCCTGTCAGAAAGTTGCTGTAACATCTTTTCTGCACGCTGTCGGAGAATTTGATGTTCACTGACCTCGCCGCAAATACGCACCACGGCCTTTAACGCTTTGATTGCATAACAGACGTTATCACACGCGAGATAGCATTCCGCTGCGGCCCATGGCGCCTGCGGCGCATCAATCTTAATTTGTGCCGCGCGTCCATAAGCGTATATCGCTTCCCCCCAATGTTTTTGAGCCTGGCAGCATTCCCCTAACCGAAACCAGTAGTCAAATGACCAGGCATCATATATCGTCAGCAATTGAAAAAGTCGCGCTGCGCCGGCGAATTCTTTTACCTCCATAAGCTGCGTGGCATAGCGATACAGAGTATTAAGCGGCTGTGTAACATCGTCATCCAACAACATACGCAGCGAGCCGCCACGCCGGAAAAACCGCATCGTGTCATGTGCCTGTTGTAGGGTCGGGTCTTTTTTCATGAGTACGTTTTCTGCGCTATCATACTGGAAATTTCCCCCCACTTACTGATAAGCCCTGTCAGTTGGGTAAGGACAGCGTTAAGCTCCTGAGACATTTTTTGAATTGTTATCTGCCCCTGACTCATAAGATCGGTATTCCGGTTGGCGTCATTATCCAAAGCCGCTTTGATCGCCTGTAGGCCACCTTTATCCAGCTTCCCATGATCGCCATATTTAGCCATATAATCATCAATGGTCATACCATCGATGAGAATACCATTATCACGCATGTATTTAATTACATCCTCAGGCACCTCCTCTTTGGTTTTAGCATCCCCTTTGGCTGCTTTAGCAATCACCTCATCCATCTCATTTGACTTTTCCTGGGTATTTCTGGCACGTTCAGCGTTCTTCTGGACTTCAATAAATTTATTATTTGCGATAGCCTGAATAACCATAAGGAGAATAAGCAAAACACCATACCCTTCGGCAAACGGATTTTGCTGGGATAAGTCATCCTGGCTCCCGGTATCAGCGTTGCTGACGCCGAAGCTATTTTTAAACACAATAGGGTTTTGACTTCCCCATAAGATGTTTCCTGAAGACATTATGCTTTACCTTTTTGTTTTTCCTGACGGTATCTCCACCGGGGCTTGAGCATTAAGTTGTTTCAGTCGTACTTCAAGTTGTTTAAACAAACTTACTATTTTCTTTAAATCCTTCTCGGCCTCCTGGTTAACCCCGGCAACGCCTTGTGGAAATAGGTTATGAAGAATACTCTCTGTCTCTCTGCTATTTTTGGGGCTCTCTGCCCTTTCAGCAAGCTGTTGACTCACCTTAGCCCGGATTTGGTGAAATTTTTTAAGACAGTGATTTAGCTGCATGTAACTTTGCTCTAAATCACGATATTCACTAAACGCAGCCTTTTTCTTTATCATCATTCCCCTCCATATACACGATAGATAATTAACGTGCTAACTAAGAGCCTATCCCATTAGGGCTATTTTACTTGCCATTTTGAACCTGGGCAGTGCTCGCCAAAACGCGTTAGCGTTTTGAACGCCGCTAGCGGCGGCCCGAAGGGCGAGCGTAGCGAGTCAAACCTCACGTACTACGTGTACGCTGCGGTTTTTGCGCGCTATCCGTGTCCAAACTGGCTGCGCCAATTAACGCCTGGTGGGATAGGCTCTAAGATATTTTTACTTTACTCTTGCTCACTCACTACAAGTGCGCTGTTATGGTAACGATAATAAATAATGTTGATGATATTTTCGGCCTGCTCGATCGCTTCAAGCAATAAGGTGTTTTGCTGATATTGCTGCGGATCCTGTAACTTGCCGTTGTTCTCTTCTAACTGTTTCCGGGCAGCCCTTAATTGTAAAATTATGCCTTTGGCCTCTTCACGCGAATGAAGCAGCAAATCTTCTAACCGGGTCAAAGTTGTCATTTTCCACTCACTTAAAATCTAATGGATAGTTAATCAAAGTATCATAATGTTTAATCGTTACCACATCGGCACTCAGATGGACAATTTCTCCCCCATTGGGTAACAATGCCCCTACACGTAAACGCTCTTTATTCGTCAGTAATAAGTAATTACCATGGCGACTCTGTACAAAGCCAGCCACTGGCGCAGGCAGATACTTGCTTTCATCATGGGAAGGCGCAATATCCTGATAAATTAAAGAAAGAGCGGGATCCTTTTTCTTTAATGCTGCTAACGTTTCTTGCAAAATGCGTTGATGAGATTCATCCAGTACACCACTGATAACAAAAGAGCGCCGCATTGGCGTAACATTGACAAGCCCCACTAAACCGTTCTCTATTATCGCAGAAATAATATCATCCCCCTGAGACTGATGAGAGTGACTAATCTGCCAGTGCAATAACCCGGGAATATCTGCAAGTAATGGTTGAACCTTGCGCCATTGCTGATCCATTTGTATATCATCATGAATTAACACGCTCCCCGGCCCTTCGCTGGATACTTCAGCATGCGGGTAACCCATTTTTATCAAAACATCCTGCACTTCTCGTACCAATAAGTCATCACAGATTACACCATCCCGATACATGACCCCCCATGATTCGAGAGTCGCTCTCACCTTTTGCATCTGTTCGCTTGACGAGCAATAACCGGACAACTGCAGGCTGCCATCTTCTTTCCATTGCGCCCGCACATAATGAATATTGCTTTTGTCTAATAAAAACTTAACCCGCAAAGGTAAGTCATTTACCGTTTCAGGCTGACCACTAATACTTAACAGGACACCCATTCCACCGATGAAAATCAAGAATACGCCAGCCAACCACCAGTACCCTGATCTGGAAACGGGTATTTGATAATCAGCAAGTTCACAATCCTGTTTACCAAACGCGATAGCCACTCCCGCAACCTGCAAAACCCCACTGGATGGTAGCGGCTTATTTGGATTAAATCTGCGGCCATTAACTCTAACTCTGGCTTTCCCGGCATCAACAAATAAACTATCTGCCTGTTCTCTCAGAATAATTTTTTCATTTATAGCCAGCGGAATACAAATATCGCATCCCTTCTCCCCCAGTGACAGGTTACCTTCATTCAGCCATACTTCCCGGCCTTGTAAAACGTGACCTAAAAAACGTATTTTCCAGGAACTCTTTGGATTAACCATGAGATATGCCATTATTTACTACTGAGGCTTTAATCAAAAAAAGCCTGATTACACTATGTACTTGAGTCGTATCATTGCGAAACAAATGACCTACAACAGGAATATCGCCCAATAAAGGGATTTTGTTTTGCGAGTGGATTTGTTTACCTTGTTTAAACCCTCCCAGCAATAGACTTTGCCCGGCCAATAATGTGGCTTGCGAAGCAATTTCAGAATTTTGCACTTCGGGCAGCGGGTCTGTTTCGCTTTGCGTATCACTTTGTTGTCCATCCTGAATATTAAGATTAAGCATTATTTTTTGCGTGCCATTGTCATTTAACAAGCGAGGTGTAACGCGTAACAAAGAACCCGTAGTGATGGATTCAAGTTTAGCCACTTTTTCTCCCTGCAGTTTGGTATAGAAAGTAATATTTTTATCCAGCACAGCCTGGATATTATTTAAAGTCACCACAGATGGCTGGGAAAGTACATAAGCCTGAGAGCTTTTTTCCAGGGCATTCAGACGCACCATAAAGTTTGAGGTATCGCTGATTACCGTTGAAAAACCACTAGCACCACCGTCATTCAAACCTGTATTGAACGCAATTTTCTTGCCACCCAGCGACACTGCCGTTCCCCAGTCGATGCCTAACTGGTTAATATCTCCAGCATTAACATCGATAATTTTCACCGAAATCTCTATCATCTGCTGGCGTTGATCTAATTCTGTGATGAGTTTCCGATACCCGGCCATATTGGCCGCATAATCACGAACGATCACTGCATTCTGGCGTGGGTCGGCAGCAAACATGGGCAATGCCTGTGTAGCGGGTGAACCATTGTTCGTCGATGACGTCGGGACGCTGGTTTTACTCATCTCACGCAATACACTAACGACCCCTGGAACCACGACGGACTGATCGCGATATTGGTACTGGGTATCCATCGCAGTGGCATACTTAAGCGTGTATATACTTACACTCACCGCACTGTCTTTTCGTTTGATTAACGCATTATCCAGCACTGAAGCTAATTGACTAATACGAGTCAGGCAGCTGGGAACACCGCTCACCTCCACAGCTTTGGTACCGGTAATTTCTTTAACCTCGCATCCCGGTGATGAAAGGATATTCTGGCTGCGTAAGTAATGAATGAACCGTCCAGTAGATAAAATATTGAAAGTGATAACCTGATGTTTTAATAACGATGCAGGATATACATATAACATGCTGCCATCAAACCAGGTAAGCAAATCATATTGTGCTGCCAGGTTATTCAAAATATCGACCGGTGGTCCAGGCGGAATTTTTCCACTAAATGTAGCTGTTATCAATGGGCTAATAGTAATAGCCGTATCATAGTTCTCTGAGAGCAGATGTAAAACCTCTGCTAATGGCATTTGTCTGGCATAAAGGGTGAAGTCATTACCTTTCCATGATAACTCATCACTCTTTGCTGTATTGAGTATAAATAGTAAAATTAAGATTAAACGTTTATTTACTACCATTTTATACCCCACCCGAATAAAGTTTATGGTGATTGCGTATTACATTTTTTAAAATGCAAGTTAAAGCCAGGTGTTTTTCTATCTCAATAGCAATAAGCTCAGAGCTACTACTTGTGGTATAATAACCGTTTAACCATCCCCCATCCGCTGTGAGCTGTATAGCATAATCATGGACGTCCGGGTGTGCTGCAAGCAGTAGTGTCACATAGGCAAGACAAGGCTTAGGTAAGCTTTCCAGGTCATTTAAGAACAAAGAAATAGAAAATGCTTCTGAGAAAATTTCTCCTCTGGCAGGATGCCCATCAATAGTCATTATCCAGGATCGGCTATTACCTTCGGCCCTGATATCCTGAATTAATGGAATGCCTTTTAAAACTGCCAGCATGAATCCCTCCTCAGACATAAATGGGAGTTTCTATCAAATTCGCTCACAACCACATCCGTAAAAAGCCTGATTCACATTTATTTCGACTATACTCTTCTTGTACAATATCAGGATGCTGTCTACATATACCTTGTCACAGGCGATTCTATCATTCGGATTTTCCGATAAATTCACAATTACATTTTCAGCATTGACATAAAAACTTACAATTTGAAAAATTATTTATTAAATAAACTGTTACGATGTTTTTACATCGCCATCTTATTAAAAAGTAATTGTAGTCATCGACTGGGTTATATATGAAGAAATTTATCTTCCTAATGATAACACCATCGATTAATCTTCTGATGAAACTATATGTACTGCGATAGTGATCAAGTGCCAAAGATTTTGCAACAGGCAACTGGAGGGAAGCATTATGAATTTGCTCAATCTCAAGAATACGCTGCAAACATCTTTAGTAATCAGGCTAACTTTTTTATTTTTATTAACAACAATAATTATTTGGCTGCTATCTGTGCTTACCGCAGCTTATATATCAATGGTTCAGAAACGGCAGCATATAATAGAGGATTTATCCGTTCTATCCGAGATGAATATTGTACTAAGCAATCAACGGTTTGAAGAAGCTGAACGTGACGCTAAAAATTTAATGTATCAATGCTCATTAGCGACTGAGATTCATCATAACGATATTTTCCCTGAGGTGAGCCGGCATCTATCTGTCGGTCCTTCAAATTGCACGCCGACGCTAAACGGAGAGAAGCACCGTCTCTTTCTGCAGTCCTCTGATATCGATGAAAATAGCTTTCGTCGCGATAGTTTTATTCTTAATCATAAAAATGAGATTTCGTTATTATCTACTGATAACCCTTCAGATTATTCAACTCTACAGCCTTTAACGCGAAAAAGCTTTCCTTTATACCCAACCCATGCCGGGTTTTACTGGAGTGAACCAGAATACATAAACGGCAAAGGATGGCACGCTTCCGTTGCGGTTGCCGATCAGCAAGGCGTATTTTTTGAGGTGACGGTTAAACTTCCCGATCTCATTACTAAGAGCCACCTGCCATTAGATGATAGTATTCGAGTATGGCTGGATCAAAACAACCACTTATTGCCGTTTTCATACATCCCGCAAAAAATACGTACACAGTTAGAAAATGTAACGCTGCATGATGGATGGCAGCAAATTCCCGGATTTCTGATATTACGCACAACCTTGCATGGCCCCGGATGGAGTCTGGTTACGCTGTACCCATACGGTAATCTACATAATCGCATCTTAAAAATTATCCTTCAACAAATCCCCTTTACATTAACAGCATTGGTGTTGATGACGTCGGCTTTTTGCTGGTTACTACATCGCTCACTGGCCAAACCGTTATGGCGTTTTGTCGATGTCATTAATAAAACCGCAACTGCACCGCTGAGCACACGTTTACCAGCACAACGACTGGATGAATTAGATAGTATTGCCGGTGCTTTTAACCAACTGCTTGATACTCTACAAGTCCAATACGACAATCTGGAAAACAAAGTCGCAGAGCGCACCCAGGCGCTAAATGAAGCAAAAAAACGCGCTGAGCGAGCTAACAAACGTAAAAGCATTCATCTTACGGTAATAAGTCATGAGTTACGTACTCCGATGAATGGCGTACTCGGTGCAATTGAATTATTACAAACCACCCCTTTAAACATAGAGCAACAAGGATTAGCTGATACCGCCAGAAATTGTACACTGTCTTTGTTAGCTATTATTAATAATCTGCTGGATTTTTCACGCATCGAGTCTGGTCATTTCACATTACATATGGAAGAAACAGCGTTACTGCCGTTACTGGACCAGGCAATGCAAACCATCCAGGGGCCAGCGCAAAGCAAAAAACTGTCATTACGTACTTTTGTCGGTCAACATGTCCCTCTCTATTTTCATACCGACAGTATCCGTTTACGGCAAATTTTGGTTAATTTACTCGGGAACGCGGTAAAATTTACCGAAACCGGAGGGATACGTCTGACGGTCAAGCGTCATGAGGAACAATTAATATTTCTGGTTAGCGATAGCGGTAAAGGGATTGAAATACAGCAGCAGTCTCAAATCTTTACTGCTTTTTATCAAGCAGACACAAATTCGCAAGGTACAGGAATTGGACTGACTATTGCGTCAAGCCTGGCTAAAATGATGGGCGGTAATCTGACACTAAAAAGTGTCCCCGGGGTTGGAACCTGTGTCTCGCTAGTATTACCCTTACAAGAATACCAGCCGCCTCAACCAATTAAAGGGACGCTGTCAGCGCCGTTCTGCCTGCATCGGCAACTGGCTTGCTGGGGAATACGCGGTGAACCACCCCACCAGCAAAATGCGCTTCTCAACGCAGAGCTTTTGTATTTCTCCGGAAAACTCTACGACCTGGCGCAACAGTTAATATTGTGTACACCAAATATGCCAGTAATAAATAATTTGTTACCACCCTGGCAGTTGCAGATTCTTTTGGTTGATGATGCCGATATTAATCGGGATATCATCGGCAAAATGCTTGTCAGCCTGGGCCAACACGTCACTATTGCCGCCAGTAGTAACGAGGCTCTGACTTTATCACAACAGCAGCGATTCGATTTAGTACTGATTGACATTAGAATGCCAGAAATAGATGGTATTGAATGTGTACGATTATGGCATGATGAGCCGAATAATTTAGATCCTGACTGCATGTTTGTGGCACTATCCGCTAGCGTAGCGACAGAAGATATTCATCGTTGTAAAAAAAATGGGATTCATCATTACATTACAAAACCAGTGACATTGGCTACCTTAGCTCGCTACATCAGTATTGCCGCAGAATACCAACTTTTACGAAATATAGAGCTACAGGAGCAGGATCCGAGTCGCTGCTCAGCGCTACTGGCGACAGATGATATGGTCATTAATAGCAAGATTTTCCAATCACTGGACCTCTTGCTGGCTGATATTGAAAATGCCGTATCGGCTGGAGAAAAAATCGATCAGTTAATTCACACATTAAAAGGCTGTTTAGGTCAAATAGGGCAGACTGAATTGGTATGCTATGTCATAGACATTGAGAATCGCGTAAAAATGGGGAAAATCATCGCGCTGGAGGAACTAACCGACTTACGCCAGAAAATACGTATGATCTTCAAAAACTACACCATTACTTAATATTATCTTAATTTTCGCGAGGGCAGCAAAATGAAAGAATATAAGATCTTATTAGTAGACGATCATGAAATCATCATTAACGGCATTATGAATGCCTTATTACCCTGGCCTCATTTTAAAATTGTAGAGCATGTTAAAAATGGTCTTGAGGTTTATAATGCCTGTTGTGCATACGAGCCTGACATACTTATCCTTGATCTTAGTCTACCTGGCATCAATGGCCTGGATATCATTCCTCAATTACATCAGCGTTGGCCAGCAATGAATATTCTGGTTTACACAGCATACCAACAAGAGTATATGACCATTAAAACTTTAGCCGCAGGTGCTAATGGCTATGTTTTAAAAAGCAGTAGTCAGCAAGTTCTGTTAGCGGCATTGCAAACAGTAGCAGTAAACAAGCGTTACATTGACCCAACGTTGAATCGGGAAGCTATCCTGGCTGAATTAAACGCTGACACGACCAATCATCAACTGCTTACTTTGCGCGAGCGTCAGGTTCTTAAACTTATTGACGAGGGGTATACCAATCATGGGATCAGCGAAAAGCTACATATCAGTATAAAAACCGTCGAAACACACCGGATGAATATGATGAGAAAGCTACAGGTTCATAAAGTGACAGAGTTACTTAACTGTGCCCGAAGAATGAGGTTAATAGAGTATTAACCAGGGGCGTCCGATGGTATTAAGCATTGGTCATATTTTGATGAGCCTTACGCCACGCAGTATTGCTCATCATCGACAAAATCCATACGGATGCCCTGGTATGCCGCACCATTTATCACTACCTTAGTCTTCATTTGATCATGATATAGTAGAATCCCCTTATTTAACGGGCTTTACCATGTCGTATTCTATCGGCGAATTTGCCAGACTATGCGGTATCAATGCCGCCACGCTAAGGGCATGGCAGCGACGCTATGGTTTATTGAAACCGCAGCGTACTGATGGCGGACATCGCTTATACAGCGATGACGATATTCGACAAGCGCTTAGCATTCTCGACTGGGTGAGAAAAGGCGTACCGATAAGCCAGGTCAAACCCTTACTGTCGCGTCCGGTTATTCGCCTGGGCGATAACTGGATAACGATCCAGGAGACGATGCTTCAACATCTCCACGAAGGGCGAATTGACGCGCTGCGGCAGTTGATTTATGACTGTGGCCGGGAATATCCCCGCGCAGAACTGGTGACCCATTTATTGCGTCCGTTGCGCAGCAAAGTGTCCGCGCATCTTCCCGCCGTGATGACGCTGCGCGAAATACTGGATGGCATCATTATTGCCTACACCTCTTTTTGCCTTGAAGGCGACAGAAAAGCGCCTGGCAACAATGCCTTTATTAGCGGATGGAATCTCTCGGATCACTGTGAAATCTGGCTGGAAACGTTGACTCGTACCGGACAAGAGCTGCGGCTCAATGTGCTTCCCTCGCCCCCAGTTGTGCTGGCGCCCGAGCTGTTCGCCCAGAGAAAATGGTTCCTGGTGACCACCGGAAAGCTCACTGCCGGGCAGAAAAAACAGCTTGCCCAGTGGCGCAACGTGGTCGCTTCGCTGGAGGTTATCACACTATAGGCGCTGAAATAGATTTCTTCCCCTCATTCTATCTTATTGATATTTAATTACGTCAAAAAAAATCTCCGCGAAAACTTAGACAAAAAAACAAAGTTGTGTAAGTTTTAAATCAGCGTGAGATAACATTTTGCGCCATTGGCGTCAGTCGTCGTACTTTCAATAAGGGGGAATCATGAATAACAAACCCGTAGTCGGCATTAGCGGATGTCTGACTGGCGCCACGGTACGCTTTGATGGCGGACATAAGCGTATGGATTTTGTCATGAACTCTCTGGCGCCGTGGGTGGCCTACAAACCGATCTGCCCGGAGGTGGCGATCGGCCTGCCCGTGCCCCGCCCTGCGCTGCGTCTTATCCAGACGACCTGTGGCGACATTCGGATGCGCTATAGCCATGCCCCGCACGATGACGTCACCGAGCGAATGAATGCCTTTGCTGATCGGTTTCTGCCAACAATAGGCGAACTGGCGGGGTTTATTGTGTGTGCAAAATCGCCCAGTTGCGGAATGGAGCGCGTTCGCCTGTATGATGAAAAGGGTAACAGGGGCCGCAAAGCTGGCACGGGGCTGTTTACCGCCGCGATGATGGACAAATATCCCTGGCTGCCGATAGAGGAAGATGGTCGCCTGCACGATCCGGTACTACGCGAGAATTTCATCGCACGTATCTTCGCGCTACATGAATTAAATGCGCTACGCGCGCAGGGCTTGAGTCGTCACAGTTTGCTCGCGTTTCATAGCCGATACAAACTTCAGCTTCTCGCCCACCACCAGGCCGGCTACCGCGAAATTGGCCCTTTCGTCGCGCGTCTGCATGAGTGGGACGATCTGGATGCCTTCTTTGTCCGATACAGAGAAAAACTGATGGCTATCCTGCGCCACCCCGCTTCACGTAAAAATCACACCAATGTGCTGATGCATATCCAGGGCTATTTTCACCGCGCGTTGAACAGCAGGCAACGCGCGGAATTACGCGAGGTGATTCTCGGCTACCGGGCGGGCCGACTACCTATCCTGGCACCGTTAACGCTGCTGAAGCACTATCTGGCGGAACATCCGGATGACTATCTACGCAGCCAGAATTATTTTGAGCCGTACCCTGATACATTAGGGCTGCGCTTAGCCATCACCTGATAACCCTGCGCATCGCTAACGGCGGGTAACCCGCCCGCCATGGTGACAATCGCGACAATTCAAAGGCGATGTCGTTATTGCCACCCTGATAGCGGCTATGACCGCGCCAGAGCGTTAATCACGGTTTCCATAGCCTGTTTTTCTAACGCGCTACGTTGGATGCGTTGATTCGCCAGCGCGGTTCTTAACACGCCCGCAATAACAATATATTTAGGCTCCTGCCCCAGATCGCGCATTTCCAGCACGACCTTGCCCACCACCCGGCACATCTCGCGGTACAGTTCGTCATCTTTTGTCGGTTTTGTCATACGTTTTACTCGTCGCCAGATCAAACCAACAGAATATAACAGTCTTCTCTATTAAACAAAATTTGATGCAAATCAAAGAAATAACGCGGTTTATTATTCATGGCTCATACGTTGTTCGTATTCTGGTCTCTGGCGAGGCCATTTTTTCGAAACGCCTAATCAGTTCCGCCAGGCTACCGGCCTGCATTTTTTCCATGACTCTGGCGCGGTGCACCTCTACGGTACGCACCGCGATATTCATCGCTTCCGCAATTTCACGGTTCATAAATCCTTTTGCCACCAGGCTGGCCAGCTCACGCTCTTTCGGCGTCAACTGCTGGTAACACAGTATAATCTCACGACGCGCCACCGCTGCCGATGAAACCGTCAGCGCACGCTCCAGCGCCGCCTGTAGCGGTTTTACCGATACCGGTTTTTGCAGAAAATCGACGGCGCCGCGTTTCATCTGCTCCACGGCCATCGGTACATCGCCATGCCCGGTAAGAAAAACAACCGCCAGGGTACTTCCGCACTGGCGCAACGCATCATGAACGCCCTGCCCATCCAGTACCGGCATTCGCATATCCAGTAATACGACCCCGGCCTGATACAGACTGGCCTGCGCCAAAAAATCCGCCCCCTGCGTCCAGCATTTTACGTCATATCCCAGACTTTCCAGTAAAAACGCGCACGCGTTAGTGACCGCCGTATCATCATCCAGTAGATGAATTGTCGCCATCCCTGCCCCCATTTTCATGTAAGAAATGTATCGTAACCACCGTTCCCGACAGACCGTCCGGCGCGGTCTGGTTCCTGATGCTGATATCGCCCCGCCCATACCGCACCAGCCGCTGGCAAATCGCCAGCCCTAAGCCCATCCCCTCTTTACGGGTGGTCATAAACGGCTGAAACGCCTGACGTAATAGCGCCTCATCGATTCCCCCGGCGTTATCCTGTAAAACAATACTGATGCCGTTTTCAGTGCGTTCAGCAACGATCCATAAATGGGTGGCGCCCGCCTGAGCCGCATTAAGAATGATATTCGCCAGCACCTGTTCCAGCAGCACTGACGGCAGCGTTACGCGCAGCGCAGCGCTAACCTCGGTATGCAGAGTCACTGTCGGAAACTGTTGCGCCATACGCAACAATTGCCAGACATGATCAATCGCCTCGCGAATGGCTATGGCCTTCCACGCTTCGGTTAGCACCGGGTTGCCCTGCGCCTGGCTGACCCAGTGACGCAGGTTACGCAGAGTATCCGCACCGCGTTGCGCCTGCTGGTCAATCTGCTCCAGCGCCGGCAGCAAGGGATGCTGTTCATCTGCAGCGCGCAGTCGAATCAGGCACCCCTGGGCATAATGTCGAATCGCGGAAAGCGGCTGATTAAGCTCATGGGCAAACCCGGAGGTCATTTCACCCAACACGCTCATTTGCCGGGCGGTTTCCAGCGCCCGCTCATGCTGATGAAGAACTACGCTATTACGTTCCAGTTGCTTTCCACGTCGACGCACCAGCAGCATGACCCAAATATAATTGAGCGTGAGCAACAAGAACGCCAGAATCACGCCGCCGACCATTAGCTGGTGCTGGATTAACCAACTTTTGACATCCAGCCACAGTCGACGCTGCTGAGGGTGCTGACGAACATCACGCAGCAAGGCTTCCACCTGACTGGTGGACGCAGGCGCGCCCCAGTGAAATGACGCGGCGGCGGGCGCGTTGAATAGCGCTCGCGTTACGCGATCCGCCAGCGCATCGCTTACCGCAGGTAGCGCCGCGAACGACCAGTCAGGATATAACGGCGTACTGGTTAAGCAAGGCAGGGGCGTCGGTCGGGAAAGCAGCGCGATAAAGTCCTTTTTATTAATCAATCCTTCCTGATCCATATTTTCTAACAGGCACACTGGCACAATTGCCGCCTGCACCGCTTTTTCGCGCAGCATATAGACTAAGGCATCGCCAGGAAATCCGGTAAAACGGAGATGAAAATCGCGCTCCGGGCGTAAGCCCGCGTCGCTGAGCGCTTTATAGCCTAATAAATAGCCGCCAAACGCCTGAGCATCAATCGCGCCGACGGTCTTACCGATGAGATCATGCGCCGTGGTGATGCCGCTATCGCGCCGGGTCAAAATCACGCTGCCAATAACATTACTCACCGCTTTCCCATCGCGCGTGGAGCGCAGGGAAGCTAACCAGCGCAGCGGCGCATGGCTGTTCAGTTGGACAAATTGCGCCGGGTTGGTTATCACAAACTGCACGGTTCCCTGGTTAACGGCCTCCTGCATTTGATGCAGATCCAGCGGCTGGATGTGAAAGGTTTCGCCTGGAAGCTGTTGGCTTAATGTCTTTGCCAACGGTTGCCAGTGGCTACGCGTAGACGCCTCGCCGCGCATGGCCAAAATACCGATATTCCACGTCCCTGCCCACGCGCCATGACAAAGTAGCCCTACTGCCGCCAACACCGCCAGGCGCCTTACGGTTTTACCTCTCACCCCAATATCCCTGTCAATTATGTTGTTTTAGATCAACAACAAGCCGGGTATGTGGTTAACCACAATAGAGCGCACCCCGCCTCGATTTTTACACTGTAAATCATCGACATTTTTTATTCATTACACATGAACCAACATCGTGACAAATGTTTCATTGTTGGCAATGTGGACGGGAGTCAATATGGACAGCAGTAAACGGCAATTTCTCCAGCAGCTTGGCGTCCTGACCGCTGGCGCCTCGCTGGTTCCGCTGGCTGAAGCGAAATTTCCTTTTTCGCCGGAGCGGCATGAAGGCTCTCCCCGACACCGTTACGCCATGCTTATCGATCTGCGGCGTTGTATCGGCTGTCAGTCCTGTACCGTAAGTTGCACTATTGAAAACCAAACGCCGCAAGGCGCGTTTCGTACGACGGTGAACCAATACCAGGTCCAGCGTGAAGGTAGTCAGGAAGTCACGAATGTGCTGTTGCCGCGTCTGTGCAACCATTGCGATAACCCCCCCTGTGTGCCGGTCTGCCCGGTACAAGCCACCTTTCAGCGGGAAGATGGCATTGTGGTGGTGGATAACAAACGCTGCGTCGGCTGCGCCTATTGTGTCCAGGCGTGTCCTTACGACGCCCGATTTATCAATCATGAAACGCAAACTGCCGATAAATGCACGTTTTGCGTCCATCGTCTGGAAGCCGGACTGTTACCCGCTTGCGTAGAGTCCTGCGTCGGCGGCGCGCGTATTATTGGCGATATCAAAGATCCCCATAGCCGCATCGCCACCATGCTTCATCAGCATCGCGACGCTATCAAGGTATTAAAGCCGGAAAACGGCACGTCGCCCCATGTTTTCTACCTGGGTCTGGACGACGCCTTTGTCACCCCATTAATGGGCCGTGCGCAGCCCGCGCTTTGGCAGGAGGTCTGAATGACGCATTCACTCATCATTGAAGAAGTGCTGGCTCACCCGCAGGACATTAGCTGGCTGCCGTGGGCGGTACAATATTTCTTTTTTATTGGCATTGCCGCCTGCGCCGCACTGTTTGCCTGTTATCTTCACTGGCGGAAAAAAGACGCCGCAACAGAAGAAAATCGGGCATTACTGATTGCCATTACCTGTGCGATTACCGCACCGCTGGCGCTGACGGCGGATCTGCACCAGACCGCCCGCGTCTGGCATTTCTATGCCTGGCCGACGCCCTGGTCGTGGATGCCCTGGGGAGCGTTATTCCTGCCGCTGTTTACCGGATTTCTCGCTCTGTGGTTCCTGGCGCAGCAGATTAAACGATTATTCAATAAAAGTTACAACGTCACTAAATGGTTGGCGTTAGCCAGCGCGCTTTGCGCGGTGGGCCTGTTGATTTATACCGGCCGCGAAGTCTCCGTTGTGCTGGCGCGCCCAATCTGGTTTAGCTACGCCTTCCCCGTGGCGATGTTTCTTAGCGCCTTACAGGCGTTCTTCGCGCTGATGATTGTCGCCGCCCGACGCGACTCGGTAAGGCTGCCAAAAATATTGTGGGGACAAATCTGGACGCTGGCGGCGCTGGGGCTGGTTGTGGCCATGTGGGTTAGCGGCGATACGCTTTCCGGCACGGCAATCCGTCAGTGGATTACCGTCGCCCTGTCAGCCAAATATTACGCTGTCGGCTGGGTAGCGCTGTGGGTATGCACACTGCTGTTCTGTAGCCTGGCGCTACGCCATCCGTTATCACAGCTAAGACGCGTCCTGCTGGTTCTCAGCGCGCTGGCGCTATGTTGGCTGATGCGCTGGACATTGTTGATTCAGGTACAAACCGTCCCCAAGTTCAACGCGCAATTTAACCCTTACTCGTTACCAGGCGGAACGGATGGCTGGCTGGCTATTCTCGGCACCTTCGGCCTGTGGATAGCGCTACTGATTATTATTCGTGAAACGCTGAACGGACTCACCAGGAGATTACAACATGGCTAATTTAACCCGTCGTCAGTGGCTAAAAGTCGGTCTCGCCGTCGGTGGGATGGTCACTTTTGGTCTGAGCTACCGTGATGTGGCGAAACGCGCAATTGATGGCCTGTTAAACGGGACGTCCGGCAAGGTAACGCGCGACCGCATCTTTGGCAATGCGTTAATTCCGGAGGCGCAGGCGCAAACACACTGGCAGCAAAATCCACAACAAACCATCGCCATGACGCAATGCTTCGGCTGTTGGACACAGTGCGGTATCCGCGCCCGGGTTAATGCCGATGGCAAAGTGATACGCATCGCCGGCAATCCCTATCACCCCTTGTCGCAGGAACACCCGATTGACTCGTCCGTCCCTTTTAGCGAAGCCATGGAGCAACTGGCGGGAGAAAGCGGTCTTGACGCCCGCTCAACCGCCTGCGCGCGCGGCGCCACGCTGCTGGAAAGCCTGTACAGTCCGCTACGACTGCTTGAACCGATGAAACGCGTGGGTAAACGCGGCGAAGGGAAATGGCAGCGCATCAGCTTTGAGCAACTTATTGAAGAAGTCGTGGAAGGCGGCGATCTGTTTGGCGAAGGTCATGTGGACGGACTGCGCGCTATTCATGCGCCGGATACGCCAATTGACGCAAAGCACCCCAGTTTCGGGCCCAAAACCAATCAGTTACTGGTCACGAATACCAGCGACGAAGGCCGCGATGCGTTTCTGCGTCGTTTTGCGCTAAATAGCTTCGGCAGCAAGAATTTCGGCGCGCATGGCGCCTACTGTGGACTGGCTTACCGGGCCGGCTCCGGGGCATTGATGGGCGATCTGGATAAAAACCCGCATGTCAAACCCGACTGGGAAAACGTGGAGTTTGCGCTCTTTATGGGCACCTCCCCGGCACAGTCCGGCAATCCGTTTAAACGCCAGGCACGTCAGTTGGCGAGCGCCCGACTGCGTGAGAATTTTCAATACGTCGTGGTCGCCCCCGCCCTCCCCTTATCAACGGTGCTCGCCGATCCTCGCGGTCGCTGGCAACCGGTCATGCCCGGCAGTGATTCGGCGCTGGCAATGGGGATGATCCGCTGGATCATGGATAATCAACGTTATAATGCTGATTATCTGGCGATTCCCGGCGTACAGGCGATGCAGCAGGCCGGCGAGCAAAGTTGGACCAACGCCACGCACCTGGTCATTGCGGATGAGCTGCCGACGCTTGCCGGACAACACCTGACGCTGCGCCATCTTACGCCCGATGGCGAAGAGACCCCTGTCGTACTGAATACCGACGGCGAGTTGGTCGATGCGTCCACTTGCCGACAGGCACGGCTTTTCGTGACGCAGTACGTTACGCTCGCCGACGGCCAACGGGTCACGGTGAAGAGCGGGTTGCAACGCCTGAAAGAGGCGGCAGAAAAGCTCTCGTTGGCGCAATACAGCGAACAGTGCGGCGTGCCGGAAGCGCAAATTATCGCGCTGGCGGAAACCTTTACCAGTCACGGACGTAAAGCTGCGGTCATCAGTCACGGCGGCATGATGGCCGGCAATGGGTTTTATAACGCCTGGTCGGTCATGATGCTTAACGCGCTGATCGGCAACCTCAGCTTGTCCGGCGGCGTCTTTGTCGGCGGCGGCAAATTCAACGGCGTTAGCGACGGCCCCCGCTACAACATGAACAGTTTTGCCGGAAAAGTGAAACCGTCCGGGTTAAGTATTGCCCGTAGCAAAACCGCTTATGAAGCATCGGAAGAATACCGCGACAAAATTGCCGGTGGGCAATCCCCTTATCCAGCCAAAGCGCCGTGGTATCCCTTTGTGGCAGGCCAGCTTACCGAACTGTTGACCTCCGCGCTCGAAGGCTATCCTTATCCGCTTAAAGCCTGGATTTCCAATATGAGCAACCCGTTTTACGGTGTTCCCGGTCTACGCGCCGTGGCGGAAGAAAAACTAAAAGACCCTCGCCGACTGCCGCTCTTTATCGCGATTGACGCCTTTATGAATGAAACGACGGCGCTGGCGGATTACATTGTGCCGGATACGCACAATTTTGAGAGCTGGGGCTTTACGGCGCCCTGGGGCGGCGTAGCCAGTAAAGCCACTACCGCCCGCTGGCCGGTTGTCGCCCCCGCCACTCACCGCACGGCGGACGGGCAACCTGTCTCAATGGAAGCATTTTGTATTGCGGTAGCAAAACGGCTCCATCTGCCCGGCTTCGGCGACCGGGCGATAACCGATCCGCAGGGCAATACTTTTCCACTGAACCGGGCGGAAGACTTCTATCTGCGCGTAGCCGCTAATATCGCCTTTATGGGCAAGACGCCGGTCGCGCTGGCAAATCAGGAAGATATTTCGCTTACCGGCGTCAGCCGCATTCTGCCAGCAATTCAGCACACGCTTAAAGCTGATGAGGTCGGTCGCGTGGCGTTTATCTACTCGCGTGGCGGCCGGTTTGCGCCCGAGGATAGCGGCTATACGGAGCAACGGTTAGGTAACGCGTGGAAAAAACCCTTACAGATCTGGAATGCAGATGTCGCCGCCCACCGTCACGCCATCACCGGGGAGCGCTTCAGCGGTTGCCCGGTCTGGTATCCGGCGCGTTTGTCAGATGGTCGTGCGATTGACGACCAGTTTCCCATTGGGCAATGGCCGCTGAAACTGATTTCATTTAAATCAAATACCATGTCCAGCTCAACAGCCGTCATCCCGCGCTTACACCATGTGAAGCCAGCAAACCTGGTGGCGCTGAATCCGCAAGACGGCGAGCGTTATGGACTGCAACATGGCGATCGGGTACGGATCATTACGCCGGGCGGTCAGGTCGTGGCGCAAATCAGTTTGTTAAATGGCGTGATGCCAGGCGTCATCGCCATCGAACACGGATATGGCCACCGCGAGATGGGCGCAACGCAGCACTCTCTGGATGGCGTGCCTATGCCGTATGATCCACAAATCAGGGCAGGCATAAATCTTAACGATCTGGGCTTTGCCGATCCGACAAGAACCATTACCAACACCTGGCTCGACTGGGTTTCTGGCGCGGCAGTACGTCAGGGGCTGCCGGCAAAAATCGAGCGTATATAACCCCCGGGCCGGAGAGCGATATCGTCTTATTTCGTCGAGGGTAGAGACTGATAAGCGAACGCTGTCCGGCTGCATATACTCACTGAATCGTGCAAGCCCAACTATTTTACGTTCACCCCGTCATATTACATAGAAAATATATGACAACACTCACAAAACTATTTTCCCCTTCTGTAAGCAATTAATATTTAACACATTGGCTGCGCTTCTGATTATTGACATTCATTTGGGGTTACTTCCGGTTGACCGCATAATCTGTGATTGAATTCACCGCATGACAACATTGCCATAAATACAATTCAACTCACTACCCGGAGGCAATATGTTTAAAGAAGAAAGACGTCATGCCATCATTAATTTACTGATAAAGGATAATAGTGTTAGCGTCAGTAAACTTTCAGACCTTTATAAGGTTAGCCAGGAGACTATTCGTTCCGATCTACGCTATTTCCAGAAATCAGGTATGCTTCAGCGTTGCTATGGCGGAGGGATTTTAAACCGTGACGCGCTGAGTAAGCTTATCACTGAAAATAAGATTGATATCTCCAGCACTATCGCCACGCCAATCCATCAGGATGCAAAACTGCGCCGGGAAAACCCAAAAAAAGCAGGCAAGGTGTGTGTTTTAGGCTCATTCAATATTGATGTTTCAGCAACCGTGCCGTGGTTTCCACAAAGCGGAGAATCCATTCTGGCCAGTCAATTTGGATTCTATCCTGGAGGTAAAGGAGCCAACCAGGCTTTAGCGGCAAACAACGCTGGCGCTGCGGCACATTTTATTTTTAAAGTGGGCAAAGATCAGTTCAGCGCATTTGCTATGAATCATATTATTCAATCAGGCATCACCTCATACAGCGCGTATCAAACAGATAAAGCACCCACCGGTAGCGCATTGATCTATGTCTCCGCCGTGGATGGCGATAATATTATCGCCATCTACCCTGGCGCCAATATGATGCTCACCACGCAAGAGATTAATGAGCAACACCGTTATATCGCCGAGTCTGACGTTATGTTAATGCAGCTCGAAACGAACATTGAAGCGTTGACTGAATTTATTCGTCTGGGCAAACAAGAAAATAAAATGATCATGCTGAACCCTGCCCCCTATACGAAACAGGTGACGCATTTATTATCTGATATTGACATCATCACGCCGAATGAAACTGAAGCCTCTTTTTTATCCGGTGTAACCATTACTGATATTAATGATGCAAAAAAAGCCGGAAATATTATTCTGCAATCCGGGGTGAAAAAAGTCATCATTACCCTTGGCGCCCGTGGCTCTCTGATCTGTGAGCACGCCCGCACGTTGTATATTCCTGCGTGGAGCGCCGTGGTAAAAGATGCCGCTGGGGCCGGTGACGCTTTTAATGGCGCCTTAGCCGCCGCGCTGGCGCGACAAGCAGACATGGTCGCAGCCATTCAATATGCCTCCGCTTTCGCTTCTCTGGCGGTGGAACAAGTCGGTGCGTCGAGTATGCCTCAGCACTTGCAGGTTTTACATCGAATGCGTACCCAATCTAATAAAGTCATTCACATTAATTAACAGGTGACATAATGAAAATTTTATTTATTGGCGAATCCTGGCACATTCATATGATTCACTCTAAAGGTTTTGATAGCTTTACATCGAGCAAATATGAAGAAGGTGCAGACTATTTATTATCCTGCTTACGCCAGGGTAATATCGATGTGGACTACATGCCTGCCCATATTGTGCAAACTCGTTTTCCACAAACCGCCGAAGCATTAGCCTGCTATGATGCGATCGTCATCAGTGATATCGGTAGCAATACGTTCCTGCTACAAAACAGAACGTTTTATAATATGGACATTATTCCTGATGCATTACAACTTATCGCCGATTATGTTGCTGAGGGCGGCGGTCTGTTAATGATCGGCGGGTATTTATCCTTTACGGGAATAGAAGCAAAAGCCAATTATAAAAATACGGTTCTGGCGGAAGTATTGCCGGTTGATATGCTGGATGTAGATGACCGCGTAGAACTACCGCAAGGATGTAAAGCAGTAAATACTGCGGTAGAGCATGTTATTACCCAGCCATTTAGCGAATGGCCGCCGCTGTTGGGCTATAACAAGCTTATCGCCAAAGAAAATAGTCAGGTCCTTGCTGAAATTAATGGCGATCCACTGTTAGTTATGGGTACTTACCATAAAGGGAAAGTATGTTGTTTTGCCAGTGATTGTTCGCCGCACTGGGGAAGTCCGCAGTTTCTGCAATGGGAACATTACGCCACCTTCTGGTGTAATGTTTTACACACAATAAAAAAATAATATTATCCAGGCGAATATAAATTTCGCCTGCCCTGCCACACACTGAGTCATTAAGAATATGAATGATACTTATCTCTATGGCGAAATGTTTTCTGAAAACATATTGACAAGCTATCGGATTTATGGAGACAGAAAATCATTACTCACGCCGCTCATTATCCTTCATGGCGGCCCTTCTGGCGGCTTTGATTATTTATTAAATTATCGCCGTCTGGCTGATGACGGGCGCATGGTAATATTTTACGATCAATATGGCTGCGGTCGTTCAACGCATTTTCCTCATGCTGACGCGTCTTTCTGGACTATTGCGCGTTATCTCCGTCAATTAACCCAATTAATTCATCACCTGGGTATTGGACACGGGTATTCGATACTGGGACATTCCTGGGGCGGAATGCTTGCCGCAGAGCACGCCTGCTTACAGCCTGCCGGGCTTCGCGGGACGATACTGGCCAGTTCGCCGGCCAGTATCGCCCTGTGGCAACAGGAAGCCATACGGCTCTTTAACGCTCTGACGCCAATGTCCGATGACGATATCAAAAACGTCATTATGCCCGCCGTCATTTATCAAAACCCACCGGAACAGCTGGTCGCTTATTATGCCAGACACGTTTATACCCTCGCGGAAGAAGCCGTTCATGTTCAGCGCTCTAATGCGCAGTTCGCCGCCGACCCTACGGTTTATCACATTTTATGGGGAACCAATGAACTGGCGGCAAATGGCAAACTTGCCGACTGGGATATTACGCCCCATTTGTGCCAGATACGCTGTCCTGTTCTGGTACTACGCGGCGAAAACGATCAGGCAACCGAGCGCGTCGTCTCTCCGCTTCTCTCTCACATTTCAGACTGCCGCGCGGTCACTATTCCCGGCAGCAGCCATAACCCGCATGAAGAAAATATCGCGCCCTGCCTCGCAGCGGTAAGCGCGTTTTTACGCGATCTGGCATAAAAAGCCATTAAGGTATTTATCATGAAAAAAGTCAAAAAATTGTCTCTTACCGATTTAGTGCTTTATGGTCTGGTGTTTATGGTGCCTATCGCGCCAGTCTCTCTTTATGGCGTCGTTTATAATCTTTCGCACGGTATGGTTGCGCTGGTTTATATTATTGGCGCGATCGCGATGTTTTTTACCGCGTACAGCTACTCTACCTTATCGCAGCATATCTCCTCGTCGGGTTCGGCCTATGCGTATGCTGGCGTATGCATTAATCCCGCCGTAGGGTTTCTGACCGGATGGATATTACTGCTGGATTATCTTTTGTTCCCTACGCTCGTGGCAGTGCTGGGCGGCGTCGCGGTCCACGCTATTTTACCGCAAATCCCGGTCTGGGTCTGGCCGTTGATTTATGTGGCTATTGGCACCGGAGTCAACTATCTCGGGATACAGCAAACGGCGAAATTCGATAAGTTACTGGTCTTTATTCAACTCGGTATTCTGGCGATTTTCGTGCTACTCATTGTCCGTCTGATGCTGCTGGACAGTAGTCAGATAACGCTTTCCTTCCGGCCTTTTTTCGATTCACAGTGGTTCACCCCAGGGCTCATCGCGACGGCGATTTCGGTGGCTGCGCTGAACTTTCTCGGCTTTGACGCTATCAGTACATTAAGTGAAGAAAGCGAAGGCGGGGGACGCGCCGTCAGTAAAGCAACGCTGTTGGCGTTAGTTTTGGCGACGGTACTGTTTATTATCGTTGTGGCGTTTGCGGCGTTCGCCACCGGTAACGTCGACCGCTTCGCGGAAGGTAATGCGACGAATGAAGCATTTTTCACCATTGCCGGCAACGTTGGCGGTATCTGGCTCAAAGTGGCGTTTTCCATCATTGTGGCGTTTGTGTGCGCCGTCGGCAACATTATTACCGCGCAAACGGCGGTGTCCAGAGTGTTATTTTCAATGGGGCGCGACCGAATGTTGCCCGCCTTCCTCGCTCACGTCCATACCACGCGTAAAACGCCGGATTATGCCATTCTGTTTACCGGCGGCGTCACCCTGCTGCTCAGCTACCTGTTTTCCGGCAAGATTGAATCTATCTCCACGCTGGTGAACTTTGGCGCGCTTTTCGCTTTTTTTGTCGTGAACCTGTGTGTGTTTATCCTGTTCAATTTCCGGATGAAAGCCCAGCGGCGCATTTTCGCCCATGTCATTTCGCCGATCATGGGGATGATCGTCATCGGCTACGTCTGTTTAAACATGAACATTCACGCTCTGATACTCGGAATTAGCTGGGCGGCCATCGGGATAGCGATTCTGTGCTATCGAAAAGCACACAACCAAAACATCGCCATCGACCTGGAAGGCAAAAAGTTGCTCGATTGACATTATGCGCAACAACACCCGCTGTTGCGCAACGCCGCCCCTGTTCGGGCGGCGTTATCGCCAGCGACATCGTAAACAGCGTAATAACAAACCGTTGTGGATCTGCACAGATGTCTTTTGAAACAGGGTTTTCATTTTCCTTTTTTGTAAATTTCAGCGTATAATGCGCGCCAATTGTCTCTTGAATGGTTTCAGCGCATTGGACTGTAAAACTCAACGACTAAAATTATCCCCTTCCCGTTGG
Source organism: Salmonella enterica subsp. enterica serovar Typhimurium str. LT2 (assembly GCF_000006945.2). Taxonomy (GTDB): domain Bacteria; phylum Pseudomonadota; class Gammaproteobacteria; order Enterobacterales; family Enterobacteriaceae; genus Salmonella; species Salmonella enterica. The sequence goes on along the minus strand of NC_003197.2, from coordinate 1,461,486 downwards.
GCTGAAACGCGAGCACACATTCCTCTGCACGCTCTTTCGATGTCACCTATCCTTAGAGCGAGGCATCATCACTTTAGCAACACAGGCTTAGCTTCCGGGCCGTGCGCGCCCGAAGCCAGATTTCCATATCCTCCTCAACTTAAAGACTAAGACTGTCATGAAAAAGACGAAAATTGTTTGTACTATCGGTCCGAAAACCGAATCCGAAGAGATGTTAAGCAAAATGCTGGACGCGGGCATGAACGTGATGCGTCTGAACTTCTCTCATGGCGATTATGCAGAACACGGTCAGCGTATCCAGAATTTGCGCAACGTGATGAGCAAAACTGGTAAAAAAGCCGCTATTCTGCTTGATACTAAAGGACCAGAAATCCGCACCATTAAACTGGAAGGCGGTAACGACGTTTCGCTGAAAGCGGGCCAAACCTTTACTTTTACCACCGACAAATCCGTGGTCGGTAATAATGAAATCGTTGCCGTCACCTATGAAGGCTTTACCAGCGACCTGAGCGTTGGCAACACCGTCCTGGTTGACGATGGTCTGATCGGTATGGAAGTGACCGCCATCGAAGGCAATAAAGTCATTTGTAAGGTGCTGAACAACGGCGATCTGGGCGAGAACAAAGGCGTTAACCTGCCGGGCGTTTCTATTGCTCTGCCGGCGCTGGCTGAAAAAGACAAACAGGACCTGATCTTCGGTTGCGAACAGGGCGTTGACTTTGTTGCGGCGTCCTTTATCCGTAAACGTTCTGACGTTGTCGAAATTCGCGAGCATCTGAAAGCTCACGGCGGCGAAAATATCCAGATTATCTCTAAGATCGAAAACCAGGAAGGCCTGAACAACTTCGATGAAATTCTCGAAGCTTCCGACGGCATCATGGTTGCGCGTGGCGACCTGGGCGTAGAAATCCCGGTTGAAGAAGTGATTTTTGCGCAGAAAATGATGATCGAAAAATGTATCCGCGCACGTAAAGTCGTGATCACCGCGACTCAGATGCTGGATTCTATGATCAAAAACCCGCGTCCGACCCGCGCAGAAGCAGGCGACGTTGCGAACGCCATCCTCGACGGTACGGATGCGGTTATGCTGTCCGGCGAATCCGCAAAAGGGAAATACCCGCTGGAAGCCGTTTCTATCATGGCGACCATCTGCGAACGTACCGACCGCGTCATGAACAGCCGTCTGGACTACAACAACGACAGCCGTAAACTGCGCATTACGGAAGCAGTATGCCGCGGCGCGGTAGAAACCGCCGAAAAACTGGAAGCGCCGCTGATCGTGGTAGCGACCCAGGGCGGTAAATCCGCTCGCGCCGTGCGTAAATACTTCCCGGACGCCACCATCCTGGCATTGACCACCAATGAAGTGACCGCCCGTCAGTTAGTACTGAGCAAAGGCGTGGTATCGCAGCTGGTGAAAGAAATCAATTCTACTGATGATTTCTACCGTCTGGGCAAAGATGTCGCCCTGCAAAGCGGCCTCGCCCAGAAAGGCGACGTCGTAGTGATGGTCTCCGGCGCGCTGGTTCCAAGCGGCACCACTAACACCGCCTCTGTTCACGTACTGTAATAATTGTTGTGTGAATTAATTTGTTTAAAAAAGCGCCCTTCCGGCGCTTTTTTTATTTAATCGATAGCCACTATTAATAAAAAAATCAAATCGGATTTTACTATCTAATTGCGGATTATCTAAGAAGAATCCGATGGAAGCCCCCTGTTTTCTTTCGGTTTTTTAGGGACTTTCATGCATTTCGATGCTTCTTTGAGCGAACGATCAAAAATAAGTGCATTCCCATCAAAAAAATATTCTCAACATAAAAAAGTTTGTGTAATACTTGTAACGCTACATGGAGATTAACTCAATCTAGAGGGTATTAATAATGAATCGTACTAAACTGGTACTGGGCGCGGTAATCCTGGGTTCTACTCTGCTGGCTGGTTGCTCCAGCAACGCTAAAATCGATCAGCTGTCTTCTGACGTTCAGACTCTGAACGCTAAAGTTGACCAGCTGAGCAACGACGTGAACGCAATGCGTTCCGACGTTCAGGCTGCTAAAGACGACGCAGCTCGCGCTAACCAGCGTCTGGACAACCAGGCTACTAAATACCGTAAGTAATAGTACCTGCGTAATAAAAATGGCGCACATCGTGCGCCATTTTTTTTACCCACATAACCACACAAAGTATAATGTTATTGTTATGAACCGTACTAACCAGCTGATCTTAGGTGCAGTAGTTCTGGGTTCCACGTTACTGGCAGGTTGTTCAAGCAACGCTAAAATCGATCAGTTGTCTTCCGATGTACAGACGCTGAGCGCTAAAGTTGAGCAACTGAGTAATGACGTAAATGCAATGCGTTCCGACGTTCAGGCTGCTAAAGACGATGCTGCTCGCGCGAACCAACGTCTGGACAACAAAGTATTCCGCATCTGTAAATAATTTGACGCACAATATAAAATGGCGCACATCGTGCGCCATTTTTTTGTCCGTCGTTTGCTGCAAAGGCTACTGCGTCGCGCGCGTTTGCCCCTCTTCCCCGACAAAACCGTTCTGAGCGGATTCGACTGCGGTCGTATTTACCGCCGGCGTCTGCCCGGCGCTCACGCTGACAGGATACCCGGCTCGCCGGTATAGCGCCTTATCGACCAAGCGACTATCCACCCCTTGCGCGTTTCTGAACGCGGTAAATTCCGCAGGCAACACATAGGGCATTGTCTGCACGTTTTGCTCTTCTTCCGGCGATAGCGGCCTGTGTACCTCTACATAACGAATGCCATTCGGCTCGACAGAGAATTTCACTGGCTGGTTAATCACTTTTACCGGCGTCCCCGTTCTGACCTGCGCAAATAACGCCTTGATGTCCGGCGCGTTCATGCGAATGCAACCGGAACTCACACGCAGACCTACGCTATCCGGCGCGCTGGTGCCATGAATGAGATATTCCCCATTACCGTGCGCCAGACGCAGCGCATAGCGTCCCAGCGGGTTATTTGGCCCGGCAGGGATCACCGGCGGCAGCGTGATCCCCCGCTCAAGCGAACGTTGGCGTATGCCTGCCGTCGGCGTCCACGTCGGGTTGGGGATCTTTTGCCCTATCCGGGTGTCCATGACGGGAGTTTCCAGTCCCTGCAAACCGATGCCGATGGGATACACCTGTACGCGGTTTTCTCCCGGCGGGTAATAATACAGCCGTAGCTCCGCGAGATTGACGATAACGCCTTCCCTGGGCGCATCCGGCAATAGCATCTGCGAGGGAATGGTAATTAGCGTACCGGGCTTAGGCACCGGCGCAATCGTATTGTTCGCTTCAAGAATGAGCATCGCCGCCGTATCAAAACGCCGGGCTATAGCCTGCAGGTTTTTATCACCTTCCTGTACGGTATAGGTTTGATTCTGACCAATAAGACGGCTGCCTTCGGGCGGTAATGGATAATCAACCGCCCAGGCTGCCTGTAACGCGCTATACGCGCCGATAATAGTTAGCGTAATGAAAGACGCACGTTTCATACCAAACCTCCTGTATTCCTGGTGATGCCCTCTGCGACGACTGGTAGCGCTTCGCTTATCAGAATAACAAAATACACGCTCTATCCACTCTGGATAAAGCGACGTCGCCGTCCGACAAAGGATTTGACATCAGGTAGAACGCTGTCTGTACAGTTTAGCTAAGAGTGGCGGCCTTAGCGCGAATTGCGCGAATCATTGCTTCCAGCCCCTGAGAACGAGAAGGTGTGAGGTGCTGCGCAAGCGCCATTTTTTCGAACCATGGCCGGACATCAAAATGCACAATATCCTGCGCCGTCATTTGGTGGTACAAAATAAATACCACCGCCATAAGGCCCTTAACGATCGCCGCGTCGCTGTCGCCCTGCAATTCGATAATGCCGTTGGCGTTTCGCCGCATCACGATCCACACCTGGCTCTGACAGCCATGAATCGTATTTTGCGGATTACGATCCTGCGGATTTAACTCCGCCAGGCGCTGCCCCAACTCAATAATATATAAATATTTCTCTTCCCAATTAGCGCAACGCGTAAAGTTACGCAGCAGTTTTTCTTTATCCGGTAGCGCAGCCATAAAACCTCACTGTTATCCCAATAAGCGGTGGATACGCGTTAATCCTGCCACCAGTCGGTCCACTTCTTCATGGGTGTTATACATCGCCAGCGAAGCCCGGCACATTGCCGGCACGCCATACCAGGCCATGAGCGGCATTGCGCAGTGATGCCCTGTTCGTACCGCGATACCGTAATTATCAAGAAAGCTGCCGACGTCGTAAGCGTGGTGTTTACCCAGATTAAACGCGATGACGCCCAACCGCTGCGCCGGGCCATATAGCGTGATATCAGGCACCTGCGCCAGTTGCTCCAGCGCATAGCGCATCAGCATCTGCTCATAATCGCCAATCTTATCCAGTCCCAGCGACGTCACATAATCAATCGCCGCGCCGAGACCGATGATGCCGCCAGTATTCGGCGTTCCCGCCTCAAAACGCCAGGGCGCTTTCGCCCATGTCGTTCCCTGCGTCAGGCTGACGGTCGAGATCATCGACCCGCCCCCTTCCCACGGCGGCATTTCTTGCAGCAACGCCTCTTTAACATACAGAATGCCGATGCCGGTCGGCCCGTAAAGTTTATGGCCGGAGAAAACGTAAAAATCGCAGTCCAGCGCCTGGACGTCAACAGCATGGTGCATCACGGCCTGGGCGCCATCCACCAGCACTTTCGCCCCATGCTGGCGCGCCAGCGCAATCATGTCCGGCAGTGGGTTTTCCGTCCCCAGCACATTGGAAACGTGGGTAATGGCCAGTAGTCGGGTCCGGTCATCGAACAGCGCAGCTAAGGTCTCCAGCCGCAGCGTACCGTCAGGATGCAATGGGATCACGCGCAGTTCAGCGCCTTTGCGCTCGCACAGCATCTGCCAGGGAACGATGTTGGCGTGATGCTCCATCTCGCTGATGATAATGTTATCCCCGGCGCGAATATTTTCCGTTCCCCAACTGTTGGCGACAAGGTTAATGCCCTCCGTCGTACCGCGCACGAACACCAGTTCTTCTGCGGAGCGGGCGTTAATAAACCGCGACGCCTGCTTACGCACATTCTCCATGCTTTCGGTCGCCTGCGCGCTTAACGTATGGATACCCCGATGTACCGCAGCATAGCCGTGACGGTAGAAGGCAGATTCAGCATCAATCACCTGATTAGGTTTTTGAGCGCTGGCTGCGCTGTCCAGGTAAGCCAGCGGCAGGCCGTTAACTTCACGCTGCAGTATGGGAAAATCCGCCCGTACTTTTTCTACAGGAAATGTCATACCAGGCCTCCGGGCAGTCGCTGGCCGATTCGCGCCAGCACCTGCTGTTTAAGGGCGCTATCATGGATAGCTTCCGTTAACTCTGCGGCAAACGCGTAAAGAATCATGTGCCGCGCCTCCTGCTGCCTGATGCCGCGTGATTGCAGATAAAACATCTGCTCATCGTCAATACGCCCGATCGTCGCGCCGTGGCTGCACTTCACGTCATCGGCATAGATCTCTAATTGCGGTTTGGTATCGACTTCGGCCAGTTTCCCCAACAACAGGTTATTATTGGTCATCTGACCGTCGGTTTTAATGGCGTGTTGCGCCACGTTAATCAGGCCATTAAAGACCGCGCGTCCTTTGTCGCTGACGATGGTCTTGTGCAACTGGCGGCTGTTACAGTAGCCTTTGTTATGTTCCAGCCATGTCCGCGTATCGCAGACTTCATTTTTCACCGGCATCGCCAGACTATTCAGTCGAAGCGTCGCGTTTTCACCATTCAGTTGTGAGCTGCTGTGGTGACGTAGTACTGCGGCGCCCAGCAGAAAACTGTGGCTAAACGCCGAGGCGTCTGTCGCCAGCAGAAGATCGTTATGCGCAAAGTGATAGCTGGACGCATTTTCAAACGCCAGTTTGAAATGGCGCAGTTGCGCATTGTCTGCAACGTTCATCGTCAGACGCGCGCCGGTAAAATGTTTTGCCGCTGTAAGGCTGACATAATGCTCAATAACCGTCGCTTCCGCGCCTTCCGCCAGCGCCAGATGGTGGCGATAATGCGCGGTATTCAGCTCGTCGCCATCCACACCCTGCGTGATATGCATTAACAGTAGCGGCCTCGTCGGACGCTGATTTCGCCGTACCTGTATATACGTGACACATTGCGCCAGGCTTTCCGTCAGATGCAGAAAAACCTCAGGCTGCACCGGCGCGGCAAGCGCCTGGCGCTCATCCCTGACGCTAACGTCAAATCCGCTGTTTTGCGTGCTATCACTGAGCTCTGGCATAAACCGACCATCGACAAACACCAGTCGCACGGCATCGATTTGCAGCGCCAACGCATCACGCTGTGCGGCGCTGATAGTCGCACACTGCTGGATAAACTGGCTATGGGTTAAGCCCTCCAGCGGCGTGTATTTCCAGTCTTCATGTTTACGCGTCGGCAATCCCAGACGTAACATCTGTTGTAAATGTTGTCTTGCCTGCTCAGTTCGACTTTCTCCTTTTTCTTCAAAGAGATGTTGCCATTGCTGTAGCGCTTTACTGCTGTTCGGTAAGCCAGCCATAACCCTGCTCCTCCAGTTGTTTGACCAGAGTAAAATCGCCGGAACGGACAATTCGCCCCTGATAGAGGACGTGGACGTAATCGGGCTTGATGTAGTCCAGTATGCGCTGATAGTGGGTCACGATAATAAAAGCGCGTTTATCGTCGCGTAACGCGTTGACGCCTTCCGCCACAATTTTCAACGCATCGATATCCAGTCCGGAGTCCGACTCATCAAGGATGCACAGTTCCGGCTCCAGCACCGCCATTTGCAAAATATCATTGCGCTTTTTCTCCCCGCCGGAAAAACCGACGTTTACCGAACGGGTCAGTAAATCTTCCGGCATTTTCAGCAATGCGATCTTTTCTTCCATCAGATCCTGAAAATCAAAGCGATCCAACGACGCCTGCCCGCGGTAGGCGCGCACGGCATTCAGCGCGGTTTGCAGGAAAAACTGGTTACTGACGCCGGGGATTTCTACCGGGTACTGGAAGGCCATAAAAATCCCTTCACCCGCCCGTTCCTCCGGCGACAGTTCAAGCAGATCTTTACCTTTGAACGTAACCGAGCCGCCGGTGACCTCATAATCTTCACGTCCCGCCAGGGTGGCGGAGAGCGTGCTTTTCCCGGAACCGTTCGGCCCCATAATGGCATGAACTTCGCCGGGGCGAATCTCCAGATTCAGGCCACGCAAAATCGCTTTTTCTTCCACACTGACCTGTAAATCTTTAATGCTTAACATGGTTTTTCCTTCATCATTAACCGACGCTGTGCTCAAGGCTAATCGCCAGCAGTTTTTGCGCTTCAACGGCAAACTCCAGCGGCAGTTCCGAGAAAACGTCTTTGCAGAAACCGTTGACGATCATCGAAATAGCGTCTTCTTCGCTGATGCCGCGTTGCAGACAATAGAAAAGCTGATCTTCACCGATGCGTGATGTTGTCGCCTCGTGCTCCAGCTGCGCGCTGTTATTGCGGCATTCAACATACGGGAACGTATGCGCGCCGCAGTCCGCGCCAATCAACATGGAGTCGCATTGGGTGAAATTTCGGGCGTTGGTTGCCGTCGGCATAATTTTTACCAGCCCACGGTAGCTGTTCTGGCTGTGGCCGGCGGAAATGCCTTTTGAGATAATGGTTGAGCGCGTGTTTTTACCGATATGGATCATTTTGGTGCCGGTGTCAGCCTGCTGATGTCCACTGGTCAGCGCAACGGAATAGAACTCGCCGATAGAATTATCACCGCGCAGAATGCAGCTCGGGTATTTCCAGGTAATCGCCGAACCGGTTTCCGACTGGGTCCACGACATCTTGCTGTTTTCCCCTTCGCACAACGCCCGCTTGGTCACAAAGTTCAGAATGCCGCCCGTGTTGTTGTCGCCCGGGAACCAGTTTTGTACGGTGGAATATTTTACTTCAGCATCTTTATGGATGATGACTTCCACTACCGCGGCGTGGAGCTGATAACTGTCGCGTACGGGCGCGGAGCAGCCTTCGATATAACTCACATAGCTGCCTTCATCCGCCACCAGAATCGTGCGCTCAAACTGACCGGTTTTCTCGGCGTTAATGCGAAAATAGGTGGATAACTCCATCGGGCAACGCACGCCTTTGGGAACATAGATAAATGTCCCATCGGAAGCGACTGCCGCATTCAGCGCGGCAAAAAAGTTATCGTTCCCCGGCACGACGGTGCCAAGATATTTCCTGACCAGGTCAGGGTGATCGTGTATCGCTTCGCCAAAAGAACAGAAAATAATGCCCTGTTCCGCCAGTTTTTCACGGTATGTGGTCGCTACGGAGACCGAGTCAAAAATCGCATCGACGGCGACCTCTTTCCCTTCGCGAACCGGAACGCCAAGCTGCTCGAAGGCGTCTTCAACCTCTTTACTCAAAAAGGTATTCGCGCCCGTTTGCTGTACGGCTCCCGGCTGGGAAACGCAGCTATCGTCGCAGTTTCCGCATGATGGCGCAGAGTAATAGCTGTAGTCCTGATAGTTCAATTTATCGTAGTGCGCTTTCAGCCAGTGCGGTTCATCCATGTCCAGCCAGGCTCTATAGGCATTGAGACGAAATTCCAGCATCCACTCAGGTTCGTTACGCTTTGCGGAAATCGCGCGCACCACCTCTTCGCTGATGCCTTTTGCCAGTTCATCAGTGGGTAGTTGCGTGAAAAATCCTTCTTTGTAATTAAGGCGTCCGCCTGTCCAGATGCCGACCTCTTCCGTTGCTTCAGTGTTACGAGACATAGTACCGCCTATACCCCAAAACTTTCGCCGCAGCCGCATTCATTCTGGGCTTTGGGGTTATGAAATTTAAATAACTGGTTCAGCCCTTCCTGTACGTAATCCACTTCTGTTCCGTCAATAAAAGGCATCGCCTGTAACGGTGCGAAAAGCTTTGCGCCTTCGGCTTCAAAAACCAGATCGTCTTTATCCGGCTCCCGAACGGTATCCAGAACATAGCCAAATCCGGCACATCCCGTCTGTTTTACGCTTAACCGCACGCCCAACATGCCCGGCTGCTTTTCTGCCAGTTCACGTATGTGCGCTGCCGCCGCTGGCGTTAGCGTCAGCCCTTGCCAGGGGAAGTCCTCCGGGTTAAACGTGTCTGAATGCAATTCCATAGAGTTACCTCGCGTTCTAAATCACCAGGATATAACAGCATGTTAGTGATAATGATTATCACTTCAACCCCTTAACCGCAGGGGCTTTCCAACAAATGGTCATATTGAGCGCCTTTTATTAAGCATAGACCCTGTCCGCCAGGTCATACGACAGACAAAAAACAACTTAACTTTTTGATAAGTAATGATTTATAAGATATTAACCGTTCTGACAGGTCAAAAACGAAAAGATGTATAGAAAATGACTATTTAATTAATAGGCTGTCGACATTGCCGGGCGGCGAGGTCAGAACCCCATTTTTTGTATGGATACCTGGCGTTGCGCTCTTTATAATCCGCTGCGGTTCTATAACTCAGTTTGAGCTATAGGTTTATGTAAACTCTTTCCGGCATTTCAGGTGCTGAATGAGGCAAGAGGCTTAAAATATGGTTGTTACGCTCGCGTATATCGCACTTTTTTTGGTTTTCTCGTGGGTCATCTTGAGAATTAATCAAAAAAGCGATTCCCTGTCGAAAAGCGTTTTTATCGCTATCTTTTTAGGGGCTGTTATTGGTTTATCCCTGCATTTTATTTCAGCAAATCACACTAAAACTATTATCGAATGGTACAGCATCGTCGGCAATGGTTACGTCCACCTGCTAAAACTGGTCGCTATACCGCTAATTTTTATTTCTATTCTTTCCGCCATCAATAAACTGGAAAATAGTGCCGGCATCGGAAAAATGTCGCTGACGATCGTCGGATGCATGTTATGCCTGGTGATGGTTGCCGGTTTTATCGGATTACTGACCGCTCATGTGCTGGGGCTTGACGCCAGCGCTTTTGTGCACATGCCGTCAATGTTAACTACGGAAGAAGTCAATAAGACTGCCGCGGTGTCGATTCCCCAGTTAGTGACATCGCTGATTCCGACTAATATTTTTCTTGATCTTACGGGAGCCAGAAGTGTTTCCGTTATCGGCATCGTTATCTTCACGCTAATAGCGGGGATCGCTCTGTTAAAGGTCAAAAAAGAGGCGCCGGAAGAAGGTCAGAAATTAAGCGCAGGCATTAACGCTATTCAGATATGGGTCATGAAGATGGTACGTATCGTTATTGCATTAACGCCCTATGGCGTCATGGCATTAATGACCACCGTATTTTCATCATACCGCCTTGAACAATTCGCCAGCTTACTTGGTTTTATCGGTGCCTGTTACATCGCGATTTTTATGATGTTTATCGTGCATGCCATCTTGCTGATCCTCAGCGGTAATAATCCAGCGCGTTATTTCAGAATGGTCTGGCCCGTCTTAACCTTTGCGTTTGTTTCCCGCAGCAGCGCAGCCTCTATCCCGCTGGCCATTTCCGCCCAGGAAAAATTTGGCGTACAAAGCACCATTGCCAATATTTCCGCCTCGTTTGGCTCCAGTATGGGGCAAAATGGCTGCGCCGGGATTTATCCGGCTATTATGGTAGCGATGATTGCGCCCACCATCGGCATCGATCCGCTCTCGCTGCATTTTCTGGCCGCGATGTTGCCTGCCATTGCGCTAGGGTCTATTGGCGTAGCCGGCGTCGGCGGCGGTGGTACGTTCGCGGCGCTGATTGTCCTGTCGACGTTGAATTTTCCCGTTGCGCTGGTCGGTATTTTTATTGCCATCGAACCTATCGTTGATATGGCCCGCACGGCACTGAACGTTAACGGATCGATGATGTCAGGGGTGCTGGCTAACCGTATTTTGAATAATCATACGGCTGACGACATGCCGGCGGTTATTGACAGACCTTAGTTTTTTACGCGCCCGGAAAAGAAAAACCCTTAAGTCTGTTCAATACAGGCTTAAGGGTTCCGGCCCCATCCGGCGCTTATCTCCGGCACTCTTAATGGCTTAGCTCTTGAAGGGGCATAAGAATAATCTCATAAAGAGAGCGCGCCTTTTTAGCACAAATGGCGATCTGTATTTTTTTTAAACAAAATCAAGGGGGTTATCTATTACCTGGGGACAAGGTCTGGTGAGATTGCCTGGTAACATAGCCGGATGGCGGCTAACGCCTTATCCGGCCTACACAGACTTTATTAATGCACGCCCAACCGCCAGGCGAAATAGATCTCTTCTTTCAGTTCGGTTGCTGAGAGGGTGAGGAGATCGGCAAACTCTAACTCCAGCTGTTTTAAACGCTTCAAATACTGCGCGGGAGAAAGTTCGGTTTTATCACGGCGTAAAAATTCAATCGCCAGTTGGGTTGGGTCCAAATCAGTAGACATATCATCCTCGCTTATGTGTAAACGTGCACAGTATATCACCTTTTTCTGCGCACATTTTGACCAAAAGCAATATGCATCACACTTTTATGGTGACAACGTCACACAATCGCTGTAGTAAGACGCGAAGAACAGCACAGACGTCCCTGTTCATCAAAGATCTCTATCTGCCAGACCTGATGGCGAGCCCCGGTATGCAACGCTTTACAGACGCCTCGTACGCGCCCCTGACGCGCCGACCGTACATGGTTGGCATTCACCTCCAGCCCCACCACCTTTTGCTCCCCCTGCGTACACAGATAACCTGCGACCGAGCCGATACTTTCCGCCAGCACCACAGACGCTCCGCCATGCAGCAAGCCGAACGGCTGTTTGGTGCGATGATCGACGGGCATTGTCGCTTCCAGCGTATCGTCCCCAATACGCTCAAAGCGGATATCAAGCAGGCCAACCATATTCCCTTCCCCCATCGCATTAAGCGCATCGAGGGTCACTTCACGTTTCCAGATCAACCTATAATCTCCAGTAATGCCTGCAACGGGTGACGCACGCCCGTACCTTCAATGCGTTTAACCTGGCTTCGGCAGGAATAACCGGTTGCCAGGCAACGGTTTCGCGGTAAACGTTGCATCGCCTGATGCCAGGATAGCTCATAAATTCCCAGCGAATTTTTATGATTGGTGAGTTCATGTCCATAAGTGCCCGCCATACCGCAGCAGCCTACGCTGACATTTTCCAGCTTCGCGCCAAAATGGGCAAAGATGGCGGCCCACTGCGCAGGCGCGCCGGGTAAAGCCGTGACTTCCGTACAATGACCAAAAAAGTACCACGGTTCGCCGCTCACCTCGACGGACAGTCTTGCATTTATTTCCTGCGCCAGCCATTCATGCACCAGCAACACATGAAAATCGCCGCGCTGTTCGCCCAGCGCCAGTTTGTATTCGTCGCGATAACACAGCACCAGTGCCGGATCGACACCCACCATCGGCATCCCCAACGCGGCGATCCGATTAAGGAACTCAGAGGTTTTTTTCGCCGTTTTCGCAAAGCGATTAAGAAAACCTTTAATATGCTGCGCCTTACCATTCGGCGAGAACGGTAACAATACCGGCCTCCTGCCCAGTTTTTCCGCCAGGCGGATAAAGTCCGCCACGACCCGGGCGTCGTAGTAGCTGGTAAACGGATCCTGAACCACCAGTACCGTTTTCGCTTTTTGCTCGGCGCTCATGCGTTCCAGTTGCTCAAGCGTCATATTGGCAGACGGATGGCCCACCAGTTGCTGTTGCAATGAAGGGGCAGAAAGCAGAGGTAAATCCACCATACCGATATGTTTTTTCGCCAGATTACGAACCACCGGTTGGTTAATAAAAAAGTTAAAGGTCTTTGGCGCACGCGCCATCAGCGGCGCGTAGGTCTCGACCGTCGCCACCAGATGATCGCGTACCGGGCGCAGATAACGCGTATGGTAAAGCTGTAAGAAACGTGAACGAAACTCCGGAACATCGATTTTAATCGGACACTGGGTCGTACAGGCTTTACACGCCAGACAGCCGGACATGGCCTCTTTAACTTCATGGGAAAAGTCATACTCGCCTTTGCGTTTGTGCCAACTATTCCGGGTGCGGGCAATCAGCGTGCGTAAGCTGGCGCGTTTTTCTGGCAACTCCTTTTCCAGCTTCAACGGATCGACGCCGCGATCGGCCAATAGACGGAGCCATTCCCGCACCAGCGTCGCCCGCCCTTTCGGCGAGTGGATCCGGTTAAGGCTAATTTTCATCGACGGGCACATTGGGCTTTTCGCATCGAAATTAAAGCACAGGCCGTTACCATTACACTCCATAGCGCCGCGCCAGGTCTGCCGCACTGCCAGCGGGATTTGCCGATCCCAGGTGCCGCGTTTTACCGCATCCACCTTCATCATCGGCGCCTCTATCCCTTGCGGCGGACAGATTTTACCCGGGTTAAGTCGATTATGCGGATCAAAAGCCGCTTTTATTTTGCGCAGCTCGCCATACAGAACTTCGCCGAAAAAGGCCGGGCTGTATTCCGCACGAAAACCTTTTCCATGCTCGCCCCACAACAGCCCACCGTATCTGGCGGTCAGCGCGACGACCTCATCGGAGATCTGTTTCATCAACAGTTCCTGCTGCGGATCGCACATATCCAGCGCCGGACGCACATGCAGCACCCCGGCATCCACGTGGCCGAACATGCCGTAACTTAAGCCATGACCATCCAGCAGAGCGCGAAATTCGGCGATGTAATCGGCCAGATGTTCAGGCGGCACGCAGGTATCTTCCGCGAAAGGAATCGGTTTGGCAGCGCCTTTCGCATTACCCAGCAGCCCTACCGCTTTTTTACGCATCGCGTAAATACGCTCAATACCCGTCAAATCGGTACAAAGTTGCCAGCCGATCACGCCCGCTTCCGCTCGCGCCATCAGGCCATCCAGCCGGTGGCACAGCGCCTCGACCTGTCCGTCAATAAGCGCTTCATCGTCACCCGCGAATTCCACGATATTCAGGCCAAGCATCTCTTTATCCGGCACATCGGTAATCAATTCGCTAACGGAGTGCCAGACAATATCTTCCCGCGCGAGGTTAAGGACTTTGGAATCGACCGTCTCGACGGATAAGGCGCGCGCATCAACCATAAAAGGGGCGTTACGCAGCGCGGAATCAAAGGAGTCGTATTTTACATTCACCAGACGGCGGACTTTGGGTATCGGGGTAATATCCAGCCGGGCTTCAGTAATAAACGCCAGCGTCCCTTCCGACCCCGTTAAGATGCGGGTGAGATCGAAGCGGGTCATGTCATCGTTAAAGACGTGGCGTAAATCGTAGCCTGTCAGGAAGCGATTGAGCTTTGGAAAGCTATCGAGGATAAGTTGGCGGTTTTCCAGGCAGGACTGATAGACGGTCTGATAGATGCGGCCTGGCGTCGTCGTGTTTTCACCCAGCGTCCGGGCAAGCTCTACGGGCATCGATTGCGTGTCAAGGATATCGCCCCCCAACAATACGGCCCGTATGCCTAAGACGTGATCTGACGTTTTTCCATAGACCAGCGAACCCTGACCGGAGGCATCGGTATTAATCATACCGCCAAGCGTGGCGCGATTACTGGTGGAAAGTTCCGGCGCAAAAAAATAGCCATACGGCTTTAACGCTTGATTAAGCTGATCTTTTATCACTCCCGCCTCTACCCGCACCCATCCCTCTTCAGGATTAATTTCAATAATGCGGTTCATATAGCGGGACATATCAACAATAATGCCCTGGTTTAGCGCCTGGCCATTCGTGCCAGTACCGCCGCCTCGAGGGGTAAATATCAGCGACGTAAAGCGCGGCTCCGCCGCCAGACGGGCAAGAAGCGCGACATCTGCCGTAGAACGGGGAAACACAACAGCATCGGGAAGAAGCTGGTAGATACTGTTATCGGTCGACATTGTCAGACGGTCGGCATAGCTGGTTGCCGTATCGCCCGTAAACCCTTGCTGCTCCAGCGCCTGCAAAAAATTGAGCACCAGCTGAACGACGCCGGGTGCCTGAGAAATTTGTGGAATCATTATATTGACCTTTTCCTGCGGTCTATGTTGTGAACGGTGGCGCCCAACCCGGCGAGCGCGAGCGGTCTACGCACAGGAAGGGATGCTTAATCGTTTGCGTGTTGCGTTATTTGTTGTATCACATTTTTTTCCTGTGCGCCCAACAGAATTACATGCAGAATCGGCCTGTTAAAAACCGCTGAAATTGCTCATCATTATAGGGTGTGGTTTGCATGTTCACGTCGCGCCAACGTTCTGGCGCAAAGACAAAGGTGAAAAGTATTTATGGTAAATGTTCGTCAGCCCAGGGATATTGCGCAAGTGCTGCTATCGGTGCTGTTTTTAGCCATCATGATTGTGGCCTGTTTGTGGATAGTACAGCCTTTTATTTTGGGGTTTGCATGGGCAGGTACGATTGTTATCGCGACCTGGCCCGTTTTGCTGAAATTACAAAAAATATTGTGGGGCCGCCGCTCGCTTGCCGTACTGGTCATGACGCTGCTGTTAGTGCTGCTCTTCGTTATTCCCGTCGCCTTGCTGGTGAACAGCATTGTCGATGGTAGCGGCCCGCTCATCCATGCAGTGACCGGCGGCGATATGACGCTACCCGATCTGGCATGGTTAAATAATATTCCGTTGGTTGGCGCCAAACTGTATGCCGGATGGCATAGCCTGCTGGATATGGGCGGTAGCGCTATTATGGCGAAAGTGCGGCCTTATATCGGCACAACCACGACCTGGTTTGTCGGTCAGGCGGCGCATATCGGACGCTTTATGATGCACTGCGCCCTGATGCTGTTGTTTAGCGCCCTGCTTTACTGGCGCGGCGAACAAGTGGCGATGGGTATACGCCATTTTGCCTGTCGTCTCGCGGCTAAACGCGGCGATGCGGCGGTTCTGCTGGCTGCCCAGGCGATCCGCGCCGTGGCGCTTGGCGTGGTGGTCACCGCGCTGGTACAGGCGGTACTTGGCGGCGTCGGGCTGGCGATTTCCGGCGTGCCTTACGCTACTCTGTTGACGGTAGTGATGATCCTTTCGTGTCTGGTTCAGTTGGGGCCGTTGCCGGTATTGATTCCAGCCATTATCTGGCTTTACTGGACAGGCGACACCACCTGGGGCACCGTGCTGCTGGTTTGGAGCGCCGTCGTCGGCACTCTGGATAACGTGATTCGCCCGGTACTCATCCGCATGGGCGCCGATTTACCGCTGCTTCTGATCCTTTCCGGGGTAATCGGCGGCCTGATTGCATTCGGTATGATTGGTCTGTTTATTGGACCGGTGCTTCTGGCCGTGACCTGGCGTTTGTTCTCCGCATGGGTACATGAAGTTCCGGCGCCGACGAATGAACCAGAGGAGATCCTTGAAGAGCTGGATGATATCGAGGAAGCCAACAAGCAGTCATAATCCCGTCGGGCGGCATTGCCGCCCGATGCTTTAGCGACGTTTATCAATTCAACGCACACTCCATTTTGATTCGCCCGTCTGTTCCCCGCCGCATCTCATTTCTGTCGCAAATCCGTTACAGTTTTTAAACTATTGAGACGAATCTGATCGACGCAAAAAGTGCTCATGCCTACTATTAGCACACGGTTATAAATCAACACATTGATTTATAAGCATGGAAATCCCCTGAGTGAAACAACGAATTGCTGTGTGTAGTCTTTGCCCGTCTCCTACGATGGGCTTTTTTTTTAACTTTTTTCGCCGCATTGTTACATAAGCCAGCTCCCGTTTTCCTTCAACACCGCGATATCTGCAACGAACAAATAATATTGCACAAAATAGTGTGATTCTGTTCAAGTCGAAACGGTGTCGGTGGTGCTATTTATAGCATCACTTTTTTCATATAAAAGCCTAAAAAATGATGAACGCGTTAGAACTACAAGCACTACGGCGTATTTTTGATATGACGATTGAAGAATGCACAATCTATATCACCCAGGATAATAATTCGGCAACCTGGCAACGATGGGAAGCTGGCGACATACCCATCTCTCCAGAAATCATTGCCAGGCTAAAGGAAATGAAAGCCAGGAGACAGCGACGAATTAACGCCATTGTTGACAAAATAAATAACCGCATCGGCAATAATACAATGCGTTACTTCCCTGATTTATCTTCTTTTCAGTCCATTTATACAGAGGGGGATTTTATCGAGTGGAAAATTTATCAATCTGTTGCTGCCGAACTTTTCGCACATGATCTGGAGCGGCTGTGTTAGACGTAAACTTTATCGCCGCATCGTATTGATACCGGATAGAAAGCCACACAATCACGACATTGACTTGTCACCCTATCCAATATGCTTCCTGCCTGTGTATACCACTGTAACGTTCAGGCGGCATCTCTGAGTCAGATAATATGAAAAATCGTTATTTCCCTACCGCTGTAGGGTTGTATTTTAATTACTTTGTACATGGCATGGGGGTTATCCTGATGAGCCTGAACATGTCATCGCTTGAACAGCAATGGCATACCAGTGCCGCAGGCGTATCTATTGTGATCTCTTCGCTTGGTATTGGCCGGCTAAGCGTTTTGTTAATCGCCGGTATGCTTTCCGATCGCTTTGGTCGCCGTCCTTTTATCATTCTGGGGACCACCTGTTACCTGATTTTTTTCATTGGCATTCTTTATGCTCAGACGATTTTTGTCGCTTATGCCTGTGGCTTTTTAGCGGGTATGGCCAACAGTTTTTTAGATGCAGGTACCTATCCCAGTTTGATGGAAGCCTTCCCTCGCTCCCCCAGTACGGCAAATATTCTGATCAAAGCATTTGTCTCTGGCGGGCAATTCTTGTTGCCCATTATTATCAGTTTATTAGTCTGGGCTAATATGTGGTTTGGCTGGTCCTTCCTGCTTGCCGGGGCGATCATGCTTATTAATGCTCTGTTTTTATTACGCTGCCCTTTTCCACCCTATCCTGGTCGGATATTGAAGCCCAAAATCTCGCAAGCGCCAGTCACAGGCGTACATCATTGCTCCCTCATCGATCTTATCAGCTACACCCTTTATGGCTATATCTCGATGGCAACCTTTTATCTTATCAGCCAGTGGCTGGCGCAGTATGGACAGTTCGTCGCAGGAATGTCGTATACCCAATCCATCAAACTGTTAAGTATTTATACCTGCGGATCGCTACTCTGCGTTTTTATTACCGCCCCGCTGGTCAGAAAAACAATTCGCTCTACCACATTATTGATGTTTTATACCTTTATCTCTTTTATTGCGCTTCTGACGGTCTGCCTGCATCCTCAGACCTATATTGTTATGATCTTCGCATTCGTCATTGGATTCTCTTCCGCCGGTGGCGTAGTACAAATCGGCCTGACGCTGATGGCGTCCCGTTTTCCACAGGAGAAAGGTAAAGCGACCGGTATTTATTACAGCGCCGGCAGTATCGCGACGTTCACTATTCCGTTGATCACAGCGCGGATTTCAGAAATGAGCATTGCACATATTATGTGGTTTGATACCGGTATCGCCGCAGTGGGATTTCTCCTCGCACTGTTCATCGGTTACCGAAGTCGGGCTGAATCACAACATCACGCTGAAGCAGCGTCAACCGCGCAATAAATGTTAGCGTGCCAGTTGCAATATTATTGCCTTGCTATGCAAAATAAAACGTTAGCCATTATCACCGGGAAACAAAAAATGTAATTTTCGTGTTAATTATTATTCATTATCTTCACACTTATCAGAAAAATTGCGATGAGCATCACGAGTTATATGTATTAAACAACAAATTCGCAGCAATTTTTATATTTCCTGGCTAACAAATGAAATGCTATCAATGCAATAAACCTGGCATTTTAAACGCCATGTTATGTACATATAACGACAGTACCGACTTATAGTGTTACTGAACAATCGCTGCATGTAGTAAAGCAGTAATAAGCAGGACATTGAATCAAACCATCAGCAAGGAGCTGTGAACAAATGTCTCAGAACAAGGCTCGCAACATGCCATATTTGCTGGCTGTTATCTGCATTTATTTTAGTTACTTTCTCCACGGCATGAGTGTTATTACACTAGCCCAGAACATGACCTCCCTTGCACAGAAATTCTCCACGGATAGTGCCGGTATTGCCTATTTAATCTCTGGCATTGGTCTTGGTCGTCTGGTCAGTATTTTATTCTTTGGCGTACTGTCCGATAAATTTGGCCGTCGGGCAATAATACTGCTTGGCGCCGTACTATATATGCTGTTTTTCTTCGGTATTCCCGCCAGTCCTAACCTGATGATCGCTTTCATATTAGCGGTGTGTGTCGGCGTGGCGAACTCCGCGCTGGATACCGGCGGATACCCTGCATTAATGGAGTGTTTTCCCAAAGCATCGGGCTCGGCAGTTATTCTGGTTAAAGCGATGGTCTCTTTTGGGCAAATGATTTATCCCCTTATCGTCAGCGCCTTGCTAGTCAACCATATCTGGTACGGCTACGCGGTGGTAATCCCCGGTATCCTTTTCGTCCTCATCACGTTGATGCTGTTGAAAAGCCGTTTTCCCAGCCAACTTGTCGATGCCAGTATTGCGAAAGAATTACCCCAGATGAACAGTACTCCCCTCGTCTGGCTGGAAGGCGTAGCTTCCGTTTTATTTGGCGTCGCCGCGTTCTCAACCTTCTATGTGATTGTGGTCTGGATGCCTAAATATGCGATGGCCTTCGCCGGAATGGCGGAATCCGACGCGCTGAAAACCATCTCTTATTACAGTATGGGATCGTTGGTTTGCGTGTTTATTTTTGCCGCATTGCTGAAAAAAATGGTTCGCCCCATCTGGGCCAATGTTTTCAATGCCGGGCTGGCGACAATCACCGCTGCGGCAATTTACCTGTATCCCTCTCCACTGATCTGTAATGCTGGCGCCTTCGTGATTGGTTTTTCCGCTGCTGGAGGTATTTTACAATTAGGCGTATCGGTAATGTCGGAATTTTTCCCTAAGAGTAAAGCTAAAGTCACCAGTATATATATGATGATGGGGGGCGTAGCTAACTTTCTTATCCCACTGATTACCGGTTATCTCTCTACTATTGGCCTGCAATATATCATTTTGTTAGATTTTGCCTTTGCACTACTGACATTTATCACCGCCATTATTGTATTTATTCGCTATTATCGCGTATTTAAGATCCCGCAAAACGATGTCCGATTTGGCGAGCATTATTTCCAGTAAAAATGTTAACGATGCGCAACAGGCATGCGCCCTGCTCTGCACTGTCCACTTATTAAGGAGTATAAAATGGATGTTACCGCAAAATATGAATTAATTGGTCTTATGGCGTATCCTATCCGTCATAGCTTATCGCCCGAAATGCAAAACAAAGCGTTAGAAAAAGCGGGGCTACCGTATACCTATATGGCTTTCGAAGTGGATAACACGACGTTTGCCAGCGCCATTGAAGGACTGAAAGCATTAAAAATGCGCGGTACGGGCGTCTCCATGCCAAACAAACAGCTCGCGTGTGAGTATGTCGATGAATTAACGCCAGCAGCAAAACTGGTTGGCGCTATCAACACCATTGTTAACGATGACGGCTATCTACGCGGCTACAACACGGATGGTACGGGCCATATTCGGGCAATTAAAGAAAGCGGTTTCGATATGCGGGGAAAAACCATGGTGCTGCTCGGCGCGGGAGGCGCGGCTACCGCCATTGGCGCCCAGGCAGCTATTGAAGGCATTAAGGAAATTAAACTGTTTAACCGTAAAGATGACTTTTTCGAAAAAGCGGTTGCCTTTGCGAAGCGGGTGAATGAAAACACTGATTGTGTCGTTACCGTCACCGATCTTGCCGATCAGCACGCTTTTACTGAAGCGCTTGCCAGCGCAGATATTCTGACGAACGGCACCAAAGTTGGCATGAAACCATTGGAGAACGAATCCCTGATCGGCGATGTTTCCCTGCTCCGCCCTGAATTGCTGGTCACCGAATGTGTTTATAATCCGCATATGACAAAGTTATTGCAGCAGGCGCAACAAGCTGGTTGCAAAACAATTGATGGTTACGGCATGTTGTTATGGCAAGGAGCCGAACAGTTTGAACTGTGGACAGGAAAAGCGTTTCCATTGGACTATGTAAAGCAGGTGATGGGATTCACAGCCTGACCGGTAAAATTATAATTGCGACGAATGACAATGAAGGGTACCAAATGAAAACCGTAACTGTAAGAGATCTCGTGGTTGGCGAAGGCGCGCCAAAGATCATTGTGTCGCTAATGGGAAAAACCATTACCGATGTGAAATCGGAAGCACTCGCCTACCGTGAAGCGGATTTCGATATTCTGGAGTGGCGCGTTGACCATTTTGCCAACGTGACAACGGCGGAAAGCGTACTTGAGGCCGCCGGCGCCATCCGGGAGATTATTACCGATAAACCCTTGCTATTTACCTTCCGCAGCGCGAAAGAAGGCGGCGAACAGGCGCTAACCACCGGACAGTATATCGATCTGAATCGTGCAGCGGTTGACAGCGGTCTGGTCGATATGATCGATCTTGAGCTTTTTACCGGCGACGATGAGGTGAAAGCCACCGTCGGCTATGCTCATCAACACAATGTTGCGGTGATCATGTCTAACCATGATTTTCATAAAACGCCCGCAGCGGAAGAGATTGTTCAGCGTCTGCGTAAAATGCAGGAACTGGGCGCTGATATTCCGAAGATCGCCGTCATGCCACAGACTAAAGCCGATGTCCTGACCTTACTTACCGCCACTGTAGAAATGCAGGAGCGCTATGCGGATCGTCCGATTATTACCATGTCGATGTCGAAAACCGGGGTAATATCTCGTCTTGCCGGCGAAGTGTTCGGTTCTGCGGCAACGTTTGGCGCGGTGAAAAAAGCATCTGCGCCGGGACAAATATCGGTAGCCGATCTGCGTACCGTATTAACTATATTGCACCAGGCGTAATACTTTATCGTGTGGCGGAATATTCTCTTTCTGCCACAATAAAATAAATAGTTATCTGACATGAATATGTTCCATATTCATTGAAAGCCGCTGTCTTTATTACCTTAACACGGTTATATCGATATTGTTTTCAGGGATAATAGTGGAGTAAATATGAAAATCAATAAGCCATCACGCATTAATGGCCGCGTTCCCGTGCTCTCTGCACAAGAAGCAGTAAATTATATTCCAGATGAGGCCACTTTATGTATTCTGGGCGCAGGCGGCGGTATTCTCGAAGCGACAACATTAATTACCGCACTGGCAGATAAATATCAAACAACCCAGTCACCACGAGATTTATCTATTATTAGCCCTACCGGATTAGGTGACCGCGCCGATCGCGGCATCAGCCCGCTGGCGCAGGAGGGACTGGTAAAATGGGCGCTATGCGGACATTGGGGGCAATCTCCCCGTATTTCTGAACTGGCTGAACAAAATAAAATCGCCGCCTATAACTACCCACAAGGCGTATTAACCCAGACGCTGCGCGCCAGCGCCGCACACCAGCCGGGTATTCTGAGCGATATCGGTATTGGTACCTTTGTCGACCCTCGCCAACAGGGCGGAAAATTAAACGACGTGACTAAAGAAGATCTCATTAAGCTGGTAGAGATCGATAATAAAGAATATCTCTATTATAAAGCGATAGCGCCTAATGTGGCTTTTATCCGCGCCACCACCTGCGACAGCGAAGGCTATGCATCATTTGAAGATGAGGTGATGTATCTTGATGCGCTGGTGATCGCCCAGGCCGTTCACAATAATGGCGGTATTGTAATGATGCAGGTGCAGAAAATGGTAAAAAAAGCCACGCTGCATCCAAAATCCGTGCGTATTCCCGGCTATCTGGTGGATATTGTGGTTGTCGACGCCGACCAGACGCAACTCTATGGCGGCGCGCCGGTGAACCGATTTATCTCCGGGGATTTCACTCTTGATGATAGTACGCAGCTTACCCTACCCCTTAATCAGCGCAAGCTGGTAGCCCGACGCGCGCTGTTTGAAATGCGTAAAGGCGCGGTAGGCAATGTGGGCGTAGGCATTGCCGACGGTATTGGTCTGGTCGCTCGCGAGGAAGGCTGCGCCGATGACTTCGTGCTGACCGTAGAAACTGGCCCGGTGGGCGGTATTACCTCTCAGGGCGTGGCCTTCGGCGCTAATGTCAACACCCGCGCGATCCTTGATATGACCTCACAATTTGATTTTTATCACGGCGGTGGGCTCGATGTCTGCTATTTAAGTTTTGCCGAAGTGGATCAACACGGTAATGTCGGTGTACATAAATTCAACGGCAAAATTATGGGCACCGGCGGGTTTATCGATATTAGCGCAACGTCGCAAAAAATTATTTTCTGCGGAACTCTGACGGCCGGAAGTTTAAAAACTGAAATTACCGATGGCAAATTAAATATTCTGCAGGAAGGTCGCGTGAAAAAATTCGTCAGCGAACTGCCGGAAATTACGTTCAGTGGAAAAATTGCGCTTGAGCGCGGGTTAGACGTGCGTTACATCACTGAACGTGCGGTTTTCACTCTCAAACAAGATGGCCTGCATTTAATTGAAATTGCGCCTGGCGTCGATCTGCAACGGGATATTCTTGACAAGATGGATTTTTCACCGGTTATCTCACCAGATTTAAAACTGATGGACACAAGATTATTTACCGATAGCACTATGGGATTCACGCTTCCTGACGCAACACATTAAAAGGAGTACAAATATGGATTTTTCATTAACTGAAGAACAAGAACTATTACTGGCCAGTATTCGCGAGTTAATCACCAGCAATTTTCCGGAAGAGTATTTCCGTACCTGCGATCAAACGGGCACCTATCCCAAAGAATTTATGCAGGCGCTGGCGGAAAACGGTATTTCGATGCTGGGCGTCCCGGAAGAATTCGGCGGCATTCCGGCTGACTATGTAACGCAAATGCTGGCGCTGATGGAAATCTCAAAATGCGGCGCTCCGGCCTTTTTGATTACCAACGGCCAATGCATTCACAGTATGCGCCGTTTTGGTTCCGCAGAACAACTGCGTAAAACAGCAGAAAGTACTCTGGCCACCGGCGATCCAGCATATGCGCTAGCCTTAACAGAACCTGGCGCGGGCTCTGATAATAATAGCGCCACAACAACCTGGACGCGTAAAAACGGCAAGGTTTATCTTAACGGCCAAAAAACATTTATCACCGGTGCAAAAGAATATCCTTACATGCTGGTTCTGGCGCGCGATACGGAGCCAAAAGATCCTAAAAAAGCGTTCACGCTTTGGTGGGTGGACTCAAATAAACCGGGCATAAAGATTAATCCGCTGCACAAAATTGGCTGGCACATGTTGAGTACATGCGAAGTTTATCTCGATAATGTCGAGGTGGACGAAAGCGACCGGGTCGGTGAAGAAGGCATGGGTTTCCTCAATGTCATGTACAATTTTGAGATGGAGCGTTTGATTAATGCGGCGCGCAGTACAGGTTTCGCCGAATGCGCATTTGAAGATGCCGCCCGTTACGCCAACCAGCGTATCGCCTTTGGTAAACCCATCGGCCATAACCAGATGATCCAGGAAAAGCTGGCGTTAATGGCCATCAAAATCGAAAACATGCGCAATATGGTGTTGAAAGTCGCCTGGCAGGCCGATCGGGAAGAGTCACTGCGTACCAGCGCCGCGCTGGCTAAGCTGTACTGCGCACGCACAGCGATGGAAGTGATTGACGATGCGATTCAGATTATGGGTGGGCTTGGTTATACTGACGAAGCCCGTGTCTCCCGCTTCTGGCGCGATGTTCGCTGCGAACGTATCGGTGGCGGCACGGATGAAATTATGATCTATGTGGCAGGACGCCAGATTCTGAAAGACTATCAGAACAAGTAAGGATCGTACCGGAACGTCTTATTCGGCCTGACTGCTTTACGGCATCAGGCCGAATAAATCAGATATATTTCGCCGTCAGGTATTTGGCAGCAAATACGCCTGCTCAACCAGACTATTTTTAAATTGCTTACGATAATCGTTGGGAGAACATCCTACATGCCGCATAAACAATTTGGCAAAATGGTCCACATTTTCATATCCTACCCGCCATGAAATTTCTGCCAGTGGCGACTCAGTGTTTGTCAGCGCAAACTTGGCCTCGGTCATACGTCGTTGAATAACATAGTTGATAGGGGATATATGATATTCTTTGGCAAATTCATGGCATATATAACTGACGCTGGCGCGAAATTTTTTCGATAGCTGGTCAAGCGTGATTTTCTCACGATAATTATTATTGAGATAAACAAGTACATCCTTAATTAATACATCTTTTTTAATGTAACCTTGTTCAGAACGATAGGCGTTTTTAAAATTTTCATAGTAAAGTGCGGTCAGAGTGTAAGCAAATGCATCGTATACAGAGGAAGCCAATACGTTTTTCCCCTGCGGAAGTAACACGCTTAATTCATTAAAGATACTTTTAATGACCCCTTTTCCCTGAACCACGGAAACCACCGGACAGGAATGACTCTGCAATAGTTGGTTTTCTTCCCAACCTGGAAAACAAAACCCATACAGCGCACAGGTATAGGTGGTAGCCGGCGAATTGCTGTCGGATGCTACAGCGTGTAGCCGCCCCCGCTCAACGACGACAATATCGTCCGCATGCGCGACGTAGAGTGAAGAGTCAATAATTAACCTGGCTATCCCTTTTTTGACGTAAATAAGCTCTGTTTCATTATCATGCATATGATGGCCAGACTCCCAGTTTGGATCATCGCTAATGACAAAACGTGAAAATCGAGGGGTCTTGTCCTGTTCAAAAATCGTCTCCGCGGCGGAGTCAAAACAGCGCTGATACATAATAACCTCTGTCAGGTTTAAAAAGATAACCAGGATAAAATAAAGCGAGCGTCAGTGTTGTACAACCGTGGAGATTACCAGCAAAACAAGATTATTCGTTCCGAATGCAAGATATTATGTTCTTTTGCAGACAGCTCAGATTACCTGTCGATAGCGTATTATCAGACAAAAATACATAGCCGACATATCTTTGATGTTTTCTTTTAACCTCACAGAAACAACATCGCACGTTTCATGTTAAAAAATGATGATATGCTTCGCACTTATTATTCTCACTACCGTATTTATATTTTTATGACGCCCTTTTCAGATGGTTGCTAACGATTCTCTGTTCGCAGATTTTTTGTGCAAGATTGTTGGCAAGGAAAACAGATTGACCCATCGTAAACCTCTTCAGACTGCCGCAGACTATTTTCAGTCAGATTTACGTTACTTATCCGCACGCGACTCACTGGAGATGCAATGAAAATAATAACCTGCTTTAAGTTGGTGCCTGAAGAACAGGACATTACCGTGACCCCGGAGCATTCGCTCAATTTTGATCGTGCCGAGGCCAAAATCAGCCAGTTTGATTTAAATGCAATTGAGGCCGCCGCGCAGTTAGCTGGCGGTGGCGACGAGATCGCCGCGCTCACCGTCGGCGGCTCTCTGTTACAAAATTCAAAAGTCCGCAAAGATGTGTTATCCCGCGGGCCAGATGCGCTTTTCATGGTTCAGGATGCGCAAATGGAGCACGCCCTGCCCAAAGAAACCGCGCTGGCGCTAGCATCCGCGGCGGAGAAAATCGGCTTTGACCTGTTGCTCTTTGGAGAGGGCTCCGGCGATATTTATGCCCAACAGGTGGGCCTGCTGACTGGCGAACTCCTGAAACTCCCCGTCATCAACGCAGTAAGCCATATTCAACGCGACGGCGACAAAATCATCGTTGAACGCACACTGGAAGAAGACGTTGAAATTATCGAGCTCACGCTGCCCGCGGTGCTTTGCGTGACCTCAGATATTAACGTTCCACGCATCCCGTCAATGAAAGCCATTCTCGGCGCCGGGAAAAAAGCCGTTACGTCGTGGCTGGCGAGCGATATCCACTGGACCCCAACCACGCCAATGGCGGAACTGGTCGCCATCTCGGTACCGCCGCAGACAGAACGCAAGCATATCATTCTCGATAACGATTCGCCGGAAGCCATTACCGCACTGGCCGACCATTTGAAAAAATCCCTGAACTAAGCCCAACGGAGAAAAATTATCATGAATCATTTAGCTAACGTATGGGTATTTAGCGATAACGTAGAGCGTTATGCCGAATTAATGACCGGCGCGCGGCAGTGGGGAGAAAAAGTTTACGCCATCGTGCAAGGAAACACGGATATCGACTACGTGAAAGCGCTTGGCGCTGATGAGATAGTCATTCTTGAATCGCATACGGATTTGCAGCGCGTGGAAAACTATGCCGAAACGCTGGCCTCGTTATTAGGCGACCAAAATGGGCTGCTGCTCATGGCGGCGACCAAGCGCTGTAAAGCGCTGGGCGCCCGGCTGAGCATCCAGCTTGACGCCGTGATGGTGAACGACGCGACGTCTATTGACCTCCTCGACGGGACGCTACACGCAGAGCATCGCATGTACGGCGGACTTGCTTTCGGCAAAGAGAAATTAAACAGTCCGCAGGCGATTATTACGCTGGCACCCGGCGTACTGGAACCCGCCGCCCCTCTCCCCGGTCATACTTGCCCGCAGACCACGCTGGCATATATTGCCCCACGCCACGAGGTATTGTGCCAGCAGCGGCGCGCGAAATCGTTAAGCAGCGTCGATTTGAGCAAAGCCAAACGGGTCATCGGCGTAGGACGAGGTCTGGCGGCGCAAAGCGATCTGGATATGGTGCATAAACTGGCGACCGTCCTCGGCGCAGAAGTGGGCTGTTCCCGCCCCATTGCGGAAGGTGAAAACTGGATGGAACGTGAGCGTTATATTGGCGTATCCGGCGTTCTGTTGAAATCCGATCTCTATCTGACGCTGGGCATTTCCGGCCAAATTCAACATATGGTGGGTGGAAACGGCGCAAAAATTATTGTCGCAATTAACAAAGATAAAAACGCGCCCATTTTCAATTATGCCGATTATGGCCTGGTGGGCGATATCTATAAGGTTGTTCCTGCCCTCATCGACCAGTTAAGCCGCTAATTCCTTTTTCAACGCACATCTCCCGTCGTCGATACGGCGGGAAAGGAGCATAAAGCATGTCGGATGATAAATTTGACGCTATTGTGGTGGGCGCAGGCGTAGCAGGAACGGTCGCCGCGTATGTGATGGCAAAAGCGGGACTGGATGTACTGGTTATTGAACGCGGAAACAGCGCGGGCAGCAAAAATATGACCGGTGGCCGGCTCTACGCTCACAGTATCGAAAGTATTATGCCGGGATTCGCAACGTCCGCCCCCATCGAACGCGTCGTTACCCGTGAAAAAATCTCCTTTTTAACCGAAGAAAGCGCCGTCACACTTGATTTTCACCGCGCGCCCCCTACTCCGCCCCTTACGTCATATACCGTACTGCGCAACAAACTGGACCCGTGGTTAATGGCGCAGGCGGAACAGGCTGGCGCGCAGTTTATCCCAGGTGTACGGGTCGACGCTCTGGTACGTGAAGGCAATCGCGTCACTGGCGTTCAGGCCGGGGATGATATTCTGGATGCGAATATTGTGATTCTCGCGGACGGCGTGAATTCCATGCTGGGCCGTTCGCTGGACATGGTGCCTGTCTCTTCTGCGCATCACTATGCAGTCGGCGTAAAAGAGTTGATTGGGCTCTCTCCGGCACTTATTGAAGAGCGCTTTAATCTGGCGTCCCATGAAGGCGCCGCCTGGTTATTCGCTGGCGCGCCCTCCAACGGGCTCATGGGCGGCGGGTTTCTTTATACCAACCGCGATTCGGTTTCTCTGGGGCTGGTATGTGGCCTGGGCGACATTGCTCACGCGACCAAAAGCGTACCGCAAATGCTGGAAGATTTTAAACAGCATCCGGCAATACGCCCTTTGATTCAGGGGGGAACACTGCTTGAATACTCCGCTCATATGGTGCCCGAAGGCGGCATAGCAATGATGCCGGAGCTGGCAAATGACGGCGTGATGATTGTCGGCGACGCCGCCGGTCTTTGTCTGAATCTCGGCTATACCGTCCGCGGCATGGATTTAGCCATCGCGTCCGCGCAAGCGGCCGCTCAAACCGCCATTGACGCTAAAGCGCGGCAAGATTTTTCCGCCGCGAGTCTTGCCGGTTACAAACGCGCGCTGGAGAAAAACGGCGTGTTACGCGATATGCGGCATTTCCGCAAACTCCCCGGATTAATGGAAAACCCACGGCTTTTTACCGAGTACCCGCGTATGGCGGCAAACATTGTGGGCGATCTGTTCACCGTTGATGGCGGTCCAGTCCCACCGTTGCGTAAAACTATCCTGTCACATGCGAAAAAAATTGGACTGGTGAATCTATTAAAAGACGGCATAAAAGGGGCTACGGCATTATGAGTTCGGACAATAAGGTGAATGTTGACGTCAAATTGGGCGTAAATAAATTTTACGTAGATGAAGGACACCCACATATCATTTTGCGCTCCTCGCCTGACATGCAGGAGTTTAATAAATTAATAAAAGCCTGCCCTGCCGGACTCTATAAGCTGGACGATGCGGGAAATATTCATTTTGACTCCGCGGGCTGCCTGGAATGCGGGACCTGCAGGGTTCTCTGCGGCAATACTCTTCTCGAAAAATGGGAATACCCGGCGGGAACGTTCGGCGTTGAGTTTCGCTACGGCTGACGCTCTGAAACACCGGATAACGACGCTACGGCGTCTTATTCGGCTTGCCCCCGGAGATTACGTCATTTGTATTAATAGAGAACAAGTCAATGAGTGTTACATTAACGTTTGACGCCGCAAGGCGGAAAACCTATCGCGAGTCCGGCTACTGGGGCGATGCTTCACTGGGCGACTACTGGCGGCAAACCGCACGCGCCGTACCCGATAAAATCGCCGTGGTCGATAATCATGGCGCGTCCTGGACCTACGCCGCGCTCGACTACGCGGCAAGCCGCCTGGCAAACTGGTTACTGTCTCAGGGGATTCAACCGGGCGATCGCGTGGCCTTTCAGCTTCCGGGCTGGTGTGAGTTTACCCTCATTTATCTGGCCTGCCTGAAAACGGGCGCGGTATCTGTCCCGCTACTTCCCGCCTGGCGAGAAGCAGAGCTGGTTTGGGTGCTGAACAAATGTCAGGCTAAAATATTCTTCGCCCCCACCGTGTTCAAACAGAATCGTCCGGTCGATCTTATCCTTCCGCTACAAAATCAACTGCGCCATCTGACGCATATTGTCGGCGTGGATAAACTGGCGCCTGCCACCACAGCGCTTGCGCTTAGTCAAATCATCGACCGCAGCGAACCGTTGCAGTCAGACATTAACATTCACGGTGATGAACTGGCGGCAGTGCTGTTTACCTCCGGCACAGAAGGAATGCCGAAAGGGGTGATGTTGACCCACAATAATATTCTTGCCAGCGAACGGGCGTATTGCGCGCGGTTGAATTTAACCTGGCAAGATGTGTTCCTGATGCCTGCGCCACTGGGCCACGCCACCGGATTTTTACACGGCGTCACCGCGCCCTTTTTAATCGGGGCGCGTAGCGTATTGCTGGACATCTTTACCCCAGAAGCCTGCCTTACCTTATTAGCGCAGCAACGCTGTACCTGTATGTCAGGCGCGACGCCGTTTATTTACGATCTGCTTTGTGCCATTGAGCAACAGCCTGCCGACCTCTCCTCACTACGATTCTTCTTATGCGGCGGCACGACTATTCCCAAAAAGGTTGCCCGCGACTGCCAGCAGCGCGGTATCAAATTATTGAGTATTTACGGTTCTACAGAAAGTTCTCCACACTCGATGGTTAATCTGGGTGATTCGACTTCACGCATGATGAACACCGATGGTTATGCCGCCACCGGTGTAGAAATTAAAATCGTGGATGAAGATCGCAATACGCTTCCAGCAGGCCACGAAGGCGAAGAAGCCTCGCGCGGGCCGAACGTTTTTATGGGATACCTGGACGAGCCGGAACTTACCGCCCGCGCACTGGATAATGAGGGCTGGTATTACAGCGGCGACCTCTGCCGCATGGATGAAGACGGTTATATCAAAATTACCGGGCGCAAAAAGGATATTATTATACGTGGAGGTGAAAATATCAGCAGTCGCGAGGTGGAGGATATTTTATTGCAACACCCCCGCATACACGATGCTTGCGTCGTTGCTATGCCTGATGAACGCTTAGGCGAACGTTCATGCGCGTATGTAGTCTTAAAACCGCCACACCTTTCGCTGACGCTGGAAGAGGTGATCGCTTTTTTCAGTCGAAAACGGGTAGCGAAGTATAAATATCCGGAACGGATCGTCATCGTAGAAAAACTGCCCAGAACCGCCTCTGGCAAAGTGCAGAAGTTTCTGTTGCGGCAGGATATTATTGAGCGGCTGCGCCAGGAGCACACTGCGGTATAAATTGCCGGATGGCGACGTTAACGCCGCCATCCGGTATTACACTACTTCTTCAGTTCCGCCAGACTCAGCCAGGTCTGAACCACGGTGTCCGGGTTCAGCGACAGGCTGTCGATCCCCTCTTCCATCAGCCAGGCGGCAAAGTCTTCATGGTCGGACGGACCCTGACCACAAATTCCAACATATTTGCCCTGTTTTTTCGCCGCGCGGATCGCCATCGACAGCAGCGCTTTCACCGCGTCGTTACGCTCGTCAAACAGTTCAGACACCACGCCGGAATCGCGATCCAGCCCCAGCGCCAGCTGCGTCATGTCGTTAGAACCAATCGAGAAGCCATCAAAATACTCGAGGAACTGTTCAGCCAGCAAGGCATTGGACGGGATCTCGCACATCATGATGATCTTCAGCCCGTTCTCGCCGCGTTTAAGCCCCTGGCGCGCCAGCTCTTCGATGACCGCTTTCGCCTGGTCGACCGTTCGCACGAACGGGATCATGATTTCGACGTTGGTAAGGCCCATATCGTTGCGCACGCGTTTCACCGCTTCGCATTCCAGCGCAAAACAATCGCGGAAACTTTCTGCGACATAACGACCCGCGCCGCGGAAGCCCAGCATCGGGTTTTCTTCATGCGGCTCATAGCGTTCGCCGCCGACCAGGTTGGCGTATTCGTTGGACTTAAAGTCAGACAGGCGAACGATGACGCGTTTCGGGTAGAAGGCGGCGCCTAACGTCGCGATCCCTTCCGTCAGTCGACCAACGTAAAATTCACGCGGCGAGTCGAACCCTTTCATCATCTCACGAATGTCGTTTTGCAGCGCGGCATCCTGGTCGTCAAACTCCAGCAGCGCACGCGGGTGAACGCCAATCATACGGTTAATGATGAATTCCAGTCGCGCCAGACCTACGCCTTCATTCGGCAGGCAGGCAAAGTCAAATGCCCTGTCCGGGTTGCCGACGTTCATCATGACCTTCAGCGGTAGCTCTGGCATGGTATCTACGCTGGAGCTTTTTACGCTGAAATCCAGCATGTCGGCATACACATAACCGGTATCACCTTCTGCGCAGGAGACGGTTACTTTTTCGCCATCTTTCATGCGTTCGGTGGCGTCGCCGCAGCCGACTACCGCCGGAATGCCCAATTCGCGGGCGATAATCGCCGCGTGACAGGTGCGCCCGCCACGGTTAGTGACAATCGCCGCCGCTTTTTTCATGATCGGTTCCCAGTCCGGGTCGGTCATATCGGTGACAAGCACATCGCCAGGCTCAATACGGTTCATTTCGCCGATATCGTGAATAACTTTTACCGTACCTGCGCCGATACGATGACCAATGGCACGACCTTCGGCAATGATTTTCCCCTGCGCATGTAGCGTATAACGCTCCATCACCTGGCCACGAGAGCGCACGGTTTCCGGACGTGCCTGCACAATAAAGAGCTTACCGGTATGACCGTCTTTCGCCCATTCGATATCCATCGGACGACCATAGTGCTGCTCAATCTGCACCGCTTGTTTCGCCAGTTCCTGCACTTCTTCGTTGGTGAGCGAGAAAATGTCGCGCTGTTCCTGCGGCACATCTTCAATCTTCACTTGCTTACCGTGCTCCTGGGTGGCGGCGTAAACCATGCGGATTTTTTTCGACCCCATGGTGCGGCGTACGATGGCCGGACGGCCTGCCGCCAGGGTTGGTTTATGGACATAAAATTCATCCGGGTTAACCGCGCCCTGCACCACCATTTCACCCAGTCCCCATGCCGAGGTGATAAAGACCACCTGGTCAAAGCCGGATTCGGTATCGATAGAGAACATCACCCCTGACGAGGCGAGATCGGAGCGAACCATCCGCTGCACGCCAGCGGAAAGCGCTACGCCGCGATGATCATATCCCTGGTGAACGCGATAAGAGATGGCGCGATCGTTAAACAGAGAAGCAAATACGTGTTTCACTGCCACCAGCACCGCGTCGAAGCCCTGAACGTTAAGAAACGTTTCCTGTTGACCCGCAAACGAAGCATCTGGCATATCTTCCGCCGTGGCGGAGGAACGCACGGCAAAAGAGGCATTTTCATCATCCGACGAAAGCTGCGCATAGGCATCGCGGATGGCGTTTTCCAGCTCCGGCTGGAAAGGAGTGTCGATAATCCACTGGCGGATCTGCGCGCCCGCTTTCGCCAGCTGGGAGACATCATCAATATCTGTCTTATCCAGCAGCTCATAAATGCGCTGGTTTACGCCGCTTTGATCCAAAAACTGGTTAAACGCATCGGCAGTGGTTGCAAAACCATTCGGAACGGATACGCCCATGCCGGAAAGGTTAGTAATCATTTCACCCAGGGAGGCATTTTTGCCCCCAACTCTGTCTACATCATTCATGCCGAGTTGGTTATACCAAAGCACCAGCGGTGACGAGCCATTGTTGGACATCGAACAATCCTTTTGTGATAAATGAACGAGTTTAAGAAACACATAGTTGCGTATTTATCCTGGCATACTTAAACCCGCGAAAAAAACGGTGAATCGTTCAAGCAAATTTATTTTTTCATTTTTTCAGATTGTTTACGTAGTTGCGCAAACCCGCGCATAGCACGGCATTCCCTGAATAACCCCCGGTATAAACTGCGTTTCCAGGAAATGAAACACACTTTTCATTAATTATAAAAAGTCCCTGTCATTTTATAAAATAAGCGACAAGTTATACGTTTCCCGTTACTTTTAATTTATGCTTTCAGATAATTATGTTTACTCTTCAGGATGAACAGAATGGATAATGTTGTTGATCGCCATGTTTTCTATATTTCTGATGGTACCGCCATCACCGCCGAGGTCCTGGGTCACGCGGTTATGTCGCAGTTTCCGGTGACGATCAGCAGCATCACGCTGCCATTCGTGGAAAACGAAAGTCGCGCCCGCGCCGTCAAAGACCAAATTGACGCCATTTATCAGCAAACCGGCGTTCGCCCGCTGGTGTTTTACTCGATTGTTTTACCTGAAATTCGCGCCATCATCTTACAGAGCGAAGGTTTCTGCCAGGATATCGTCCAGGCGCTGGTGGCGCCGCTTCAGCAGGAGATGAAACTGGATCCGACGCCGATCGCTCATCGTACTCATGGGCTTAATCCGGGTAACCTGAACAAGTATGACGCCCGTATTGCCGCTATCGATTATACCCTGGCGCATGATGATGGCATTTCATTGCGCAACCTCGATCAGGCTCAGGTCATTTTACTTGGCGTTTCGCGCTGTGGAAAAACGCCCACCAGCCTCTATCTGGCGATGCAATTCGGTATTCGTGCGGCTAACTACCCTTTCATCGCCGATGATATGGATAATTTGACGCTGCCCACATCGTTAAAACCGCTACAACATAAACTGTTCGGCCTGACAATTGACCCTGAACGCCTGGCGGCAATTCGCGAAGAACGCCGTGAAAACAGTCGCTATGCCTCGTTGCGTCAGTGCCGCATGGAAGTGGCGGAGGTCGAAGCGCTGTATCGTAAGAATCAGATCCCCTGCCTGAACAGCACTAATTATTCCGTTGAAGAGATAGCCACCAAGATTCTCGATATTATGGGGCTTAACCGCAGGATGTACTAGCAAACTAGTTTAATGGGTTGGTTTTTGTTATCATGCCGTTCTGCCTGCGAGGTGTGACACGCCTCGCACTTGAAATCAGCAGGGATTGGTTTATCGTGATGCCCATCACTTCCCGGTAGTCCTGCCGTTGAAGCAACAAATTTCTGAGACTTGTAATGAACAGAACCGACGAACTCCGTACTGCGCGTATCGACAGCCTGGTAACACCGACCGAACTCGCGCAGCGGTATCCTGTATCGTCCTCCGTCGCCAGTCACGTTACCGACTCCCGACGCCGGATAGAAAAGATTTTAAATGGTGAAGATCCACGGCTACTGGTCGTCATTGGCCCCTGTTCGATTCACGATCTGAATGCTGCCATGGAATACGCGACGCAGCTCCAGGCACAACGCCAAAAGCATCAGGCGCGTCTGGAGATCGTCATGCGCACCTATTTTGAAAAACCGCGCACCGTCGTGGGATGGAAAGGCCTGATTTCCGATCCCGACTTGAATGGCAGTTACCGCGTCAATTATGGGCTTGAACTGGCGCGTCGCTTGCTATTGCAGGTGAACGAACTGGGAGTACCGACCGCCACAGAGTTTCTTGATATGGTCACCGGCCAGTTTATTGCCGATCTGATCAGTTGGGGAGCGATTGGCGCGCGTACCACCGAAAGCCAAATCCATCGGGAAATGGCTTCTGCGCTCTCTTGTCCGGTCGGCTTTAAAAATGGTACGGATGGCAATACCCGCATTGCCGTTGATGCTATTCGCGCCTCCCGCGCCAGTCATATGTTTCTCTCGCCGGATAAAGACGGACAGATGACTATCTACCAGACGAGTGGCAACCCGTATGGGCACATCATCATGCGCGGCGGTAAAAAACCGAACTACCACGCTGAAGATATTGCCGCCGCCTGCGATACGTTGCATGAATTTGATCTGCCGGAACATCTGGTCGTCGACTTCAGCCACGGCAACTGTCAAAAACAGCATCGCCGCCAGTTAGAGGTATGTGATGATATTTGCCAGCAGATTCGTAATGGCTCCACGGCAATTGCCGGGATTATGGCAGAGAGTTTTTTACGGGAAGGCACGCAAAAAATTATCAGCGGTCAACCATTAATCTATGGTCAGTCCATTACCGATCCTTGCCTGAACTGGGAAGATACGGAAGTTTTGTTGGAAAAACTTGCCGCGGCGGTAGACAGCCGCTTTTAATAGCTCGCCCATCCTGCCGGGATGGGCGTTTCTTCGATGCGTTACCCGCCCTTTTCTCTCCGCGCGCGTATATCACTCCGCAGAATTAGCACTTGCTGTTATCGCATTAATTATTGATAATAATAATCATTGTGAGTTTGATTATTAATAAATAGCATGTCGCGTATGGATAACACCGAGCTGCCTCACCCTAAGGAAATAGACAATGAAACGCTTCTCCCTGCCGCTGAACGGCGCGTCAACAGTCAGGCGCTATTAGGTCCGGACGGCAAAGTCATTATCGATCACAACGGTCAGGAGTATCTGTTGCGCAAAACTCAGGCCGGGAAGCTACTGTTAACCAAATAGCGCTCCGCCAGCAGACGATGCTGCTGGCATCAGGCTAACTTGAACAACTGACCTCCAGCCGCTTTCCCCACTCCGGTGGTCGGCGGGCATAGTCATCATCTCGATCGGTAAAAGGTTGACGTAAAACTTCATGCAACCGATGCAGTTCCGCCATGTCTCCCTGTTCAGCCGCATCTATCGCGCGTTGCGCCAGCCAGTTGCGCAACACAATCGCAGGATTCACGCGTTGCATCTGCTGCTGGCGCAGCGCGTCATCCACCGCCTCTGTGCGCAATCGCGCCCGGTAGCGATCGAACCAGGCATCAAACGCCGCGCGATCGATAAACGTATCCCGCAACGGCGAGGAGGCGCTCTGTTGCTCCGTATGGCTTAACATCCGAAATGTACGGGTATAATCACTCCCTTCGCGCGCCATCAGACTAAACAATTCATTCAGTAAAACGTTATCGTCTTTTTGCTCGGTAAAGAAGCCCAGCTTCTGGCGCATTCGCTGCCCATAGTGCGTTAACAACGCGTCCTGGTAACGATCCAGCGCTCTGTTTAACGCGTCGATCTCAATAAAAGGGGTTAACGTCTGCGCCAGACGTTGTAAATTCCACAGCGCCACCGACGGTTGATTATCGAAGCGGTAACGTCCCTGATGATCGGAATGGTTACCAATGAAGCCGGGATCGTAGTCATCGAGAAAACCAAAGGGACCATAGTCGATGGTCAGCCCCAGAATCGACATGTTATCCGTATTCATAACGCCGTGCGCAAAACCGACGGTTTGCCACTCGGCGATGAGTCTTCCGGTACGCGCCGCCACCTCTTCAAACCACAAAGCATATTTTTCCGGGACATCCTGCCATTGCGGCCAGTAATGACGAATAGCGAAATCAGCCAGTTGCTGAACTTTTTCCGGCTCACGGCGGTAGTAGAAATGTTCGAAATGACCAAAACGCATATGACTTTGCGCCAGACGCATTAACATCGCGCCCGTTTCCTGCGTCTCTCGCTGAACCGGCGTATCGCTGGTTACGATAGATAACGCGCGCGTAGTGGGAATACCCAGATAATGCATGGCTTCGCTGGCAAGGCTTTCTCGTATGGTTGAACGCAGGACGGCGCGTCCATCCCCCATTCGCGAATAGGGTGTTAATCCGGCGCCTTTCAGATGCCAGTCGAGCGTCGAGCCATCCGCCAGGAGCTGTTCGCCCAGCAAAATACCGCGTCCGTCGCCGAGTTGTCCCGCCCAGACGCCGAACTGATGCCCGCTATATACCTGCGCGACAGGCGACATACCGGGTAATAAGGTTTCGCCGCCCCAAACGCCAGCGCCATTGGTAGCATCAAATAACGAAGCGGGAATGGCTAACTGCTGCGCCAGTTCGTCGTTATACCAAATCAGTCGCGCATTTTTTAACGGTGTGGGTAAAAGCGCGGTATACGTTGCTGGCAATTCATCGCGCCAACGGGCAGTAAAAGACAGGGTCATAGGGCCTCCTGTCTTCAGTGTAGACGGTTAATCACCGGTTAAACACCGGCAAACAGAAAGGTTATCGCTGAACGAGTTTAATGAGCTGGCTTACCGGCACCGGAGGCCATAGTCCGCCCTGGAATGCGCTAAACCCCAATGGCGCTGCGCGCGCAAACATCGCCTCAGTATCAATACCGGCAATCATCAGCGACTCGCAGCTGGAGGAGATCTGGGCAACAATAGCGTGCATGAATGGTTCGAATGAGATCATTTCAGCTCGCTGCTGAATAAAATTTTTATCCAACATGACTCGTTTGAAAAGCCCATCGAAAATAGCTTTAGTCGACGCCTCGCCTGCCCCAAAATTTGCCAGCATTAATGGGAAATGCATTGCCAGATTAGCTAACGTTTCATTGTTTTTGCCCTGGTTTAACCCAGGATAATTCTCATTTATAGCTAATTCAAGAAACGGAAAGCGCGCTGCCCGGGAAAAAAGTTCGCTATCTAATAATAATAAGTCACTAATTGCAGGCGGTAAATTAAGCCATGCAATAAGTTTATGCTGAATAAAAAAGTGCTGACAGGTTTCTAACAACGCCAGTTTTTCAACAAACAGACAGTATTGTTCCTCCACCGAAAGGCGAGGCGCTACCAACTCAGTCGGCATCCGCACGGCGCCGTCTTCAGCGGCAAACGTTGCAATAATCTCTAAACCAACAAGCCGAGCGTTTTCATCCATGACGGGAAGGAAAAAGAGTTCGGAATGGTAAAGCTCATCAAGTGAAGCAATCATTACGCCAGTCCCATGGTTAGGGCGCTATTCGCCATCCAGTCACTACGGACGGAAACAGACGTAACTTCAGATACTAATTGAAGCGTCATCATTTTTCTTGTTTACCGGTGAACCGGTTCCTTTTTTTAACTTACTCTGATTATAAACCAATATTCAATCTTGTACTTTTCACAGGGCGTGAACACGCCCGTTTTTAATAAAAGTACGTTTGTAAATGCTACGGTTATATCATTATATATGATGACAACAGATGTCATAAGTTCAACCGGCGATATGTTAAAAATAGACTATAAAATTTATATCGTCTGCGAGGTTAAATTCGCCGTGCCTGCCAGAAGTTTTTTCGCCAGTACACATTATCCAGCGATGAACGCATCACGCCACGACTGGTAGAGGCATGAATAAACTCATTATTTGTATCGTAAATACCAACATGTAAACCACTTTCGCCCGAACCGGTTTTAAAGAAAACCAAATCTCCGGGCAGCAATTCATCTTTATCGATTCTGGTGCCGATTTTTGATTGTTCACGCGTATCACGAGGCAACTGCAAATCAAACTTGTCGCGCATAGTGACTACCACAAAGCCGGAACAGTCCACGCCTCTGCGACTCATGCCGCCGTAACGGTATGGCGTACCGCGCCAGGACTGCAACTGATCGTTCAGACCCGCAATGACGGTAATGGAGTCTGATAATCTGGCATTTGGCGCCGGTGCCCGATGAGTACTGCATCCTGCCAGGAACAATGCTGTGATAACAAGAAGCCAAAAACGCATGCCGCAACAATCCTCTGTTTTTATTTTGGTATTAATTTAGCGTCGAAATTACCTGCTTTTCAAGAAACGATTTTACTTAAGTGGCCGAAATGAGCATTGGATGCCCCTCGACGTCGAGTCGTCGAAAGCGCAAACCGTAGGCTTGCGCCAGATAAGAGGGGGTGAGCACCTCTTCCCGGCGGCCGCAGGCAATGAGTTTACCGCGCTTTAGTAACCAGGCTTTATGCGCATGGCGCAGCGTGTGGTTCAGATCGTGGCTACTCATCACAATCGCAATTCCTGCCTGACATAAATGATGTAATACCCGATCCAGAGCGTTTTGTTGCGCAACATCGAGACTGTTCATCGGCTCATCAAGCAGCAATAATTGACCGACCGGATTAGCGTCGGGATGAATTTGTAGTACAACGGCAGCAAGGCGAACACGCTGCCACTCGCCACCGGAAAGCTGATTCACGCTTCGCCCCAGTTTGTCGCCCAATCCAAGCATATCGGCCACCTCGTTAAGCTGCCCGGTTCGCGTTTTATCAGGTTGATGCAATGTCAGGTAATGCCAGACCGGCATGGCGAACGGCGGATTTTGCTGTTGCGCAAGATAAGCGCGGTGTTGGGCAAGCGTTGCCGTCGCCCATGCCTCCAGCGGCGCTCCGCCAAACCTGATGCTCCCCTCGCCGGAGGTTAACCCCGCCATACGCGCCAGTAGCGTGCTTTTCCCGGCACCGTTCGGCCCGACAAGATGAAGGATCTCTCCTGCGCTTACTTCGCCGGAAAGCGGCCCCAGGCGGGTGCTCTCGGCGACATCCTTTAATTGCATCAATTGAGACATTATTTTGCCAACGCGATTTTTATGCTTTCCATCACAATAGGATCTTCAGGCGTCATATCCGGCGAAAAACGCTGTACCACCTGACCATCCCGGCCTACCAAAAATTTTTCAAAATTCCACAGAATATCATCCGGATAGAGTGGCGTACGCCCTTTGCTTACCATCCGTTCGTAAAAGCCGCTCTTCTCCGGCGCGACTGCCGTTGGCGCAGCGGCTATCAGTTTTTGATACAGCGGATGGCGCGCGTCGCCATTCACATCAATTTTACTGAACATCGGGAACGTGACGCCCCAGGTGCTGGCACAATAGGTTTTAATCTCCTCTTCGCTGCCTGGCTCCTGCCCCATAAACTGGTTGCAGGGAAAACCCAACACGACAAACCCCTGATCTGCCCACGCCTTTTGGATATTTTCCAACTGTTCATATTGCGGCGTCAGGCCACATCTGGAGGCGACGTTTACAATGAGCAGCACTTTTCCGGCGTATTTTTCAAGTGTAGTGACCTCTCCATCAATCGTCGTAACGTGAGTATTAAGAAGCGAGTTTTGCATGGTGTCTCCCTGATGTCGGTAGAATAGCGGGTTTCATCGTTAGCCTTTAATCATAGACTGCGAATGATGAAAGCAGTTGTTTACCGATGCGCTAACGCGCGGATTTGAGTAGCAGCCAGATAAACACTGGCGCCCCCAATGTGGCGGTGACCACCCCGATAGGCAGTTCAGCCGACGCCAGTGCCAGTCGGGCGACCACATCAGCCAATAGCAGGGCGATAGCCCCGGCCAGCGCGCAGCCGGGAAGTAAAACCCGGTGATCGGTTAAACCACATAAGCGCAGGATGTGCGGAATAACCAGACCGATAAAACCAATCGCCCCCGCCATCGCCACGCTGACGCCCACCATCCAGCCGGTGGCGACGACCAACAAATTGCGCCAGAACCACAGCGGCAGGCCAAGCTGCCGCGCCGAGGTTTCCCCTAGCGCCAGCATATTCAGCGGTTGCGACTGGCAACATATCCAGATCAGTACCGGGATGAGCGCAATCATTAGCCAGCTCTGCTGCCAGTCAACGCCGCCAAATCCTCCCATCATCCAGTACATTAATTGCCGCAGATCGAAAGAGGTGGAAAAATAGATAGCCCACGTCATCAGCGCGCTACAGATAATGCCCAGCGCGACGCCCGCCAACAACAAGCGGCTGGTAGAGAGATGGCGGCGCGCAAAACGCAGCAGAATTAACGTAATAATGAGCGCGCCGGCTATAGCGCACAGTCCCAGCGCCCATCCTGGCAGTTGCCCCTGCCCCAGTAAGACGGCGGCAATAAGCCCAACACCGGCCCCATTCGAAACGCCGAGCAGACCCGGTTCAGCAAGTGGGTTTTCAAACAGCGCCTGCATCACAGCGCCAGATAGCGCCAGCGCAGCGCCAACCAGCAATACCGCAAGCGTGCGGGGAAGGCGAATTTGCCAGACAAACAGTTCCCCCCGGGCGCTTAACCAGTCACCGGGGGCAATCCACTGTTCGCCTGCGCATAAGCTCAGAAGTGTAGCCAGTAGCACCAGCAGTGACAGGCTCAGAAGCCAGCGAACGTTTCGTCGCTGTTGTTGGCGGGCAAAAGTCAGCATGTTATCCATTCAGCTGAAAAGAGGTAGCGTGATTTTACGGTGGGTATCCTTTACTTGAAAGAAAAAAGGCCGCAATGCGGCCTTTTTAGTTATACGGGTCATCTTTCAGGCTGACAAATACGCTGTCATCCCGCTGATCTACTTTCGGGATGGCAGCGTATCTGCCGCAATACACCCTGATGGATGTTATGCCTGGATCTGATTACTCTTCTTTGGGCGAAGCGTTTTCGACCCGGCTCTTTAACTTCTGCCCGGGTCTGAAGGTCACCACGCGCCGTGCTGTAATAGGAATATCTTCACCCGTTTTCGGGTTACGCCCCGGACGTTGATTTTTATCACGCAGATCGAAGTTACCAAAACCAGAGAGTTTCACCTGCTCACCGTTTTCCAGAGCACGACGGATCTCTTCGAAAAACAGTTCAACCAGTTCTTTGGCATCCCGCTTGCTAAGCCCAAGCTTATCAAACAGATATTCTGACATTTCAGCTTTTGTAAGCGCCATAGGTTCAATCCCTCAATGATGCCTGGAATCGCTCTTTTAATGCCTCTACACATTTGGCGACGGTAGCGGCAATCTCCTCTTCTTCGAGTGTACGGTTGGTATCCTGAAGGATCAGGCTGATAGCGAGGCTCTTATAACCCTCCGCAACACCCTTACCGCGGTACACGTCAAATAAGTTTACGCCAACTACCTGATTTACGCCAACTTTCTTACATTCGGATAAAATATCCGCTGCGGGAACGTTTTCTGCAACAACAACCGCAATATCGCGACGGTTGGCCGGGAAGCGTGAAATCTCCCGCGCCTGCGGCACGATACGGTCTGCGAGCTTATTCCATTCCAGTTCAAACACCAGCGTACGACCATTCAGATCCAGTTTACGTTCCAGTTCAGGGTGAACAACCCCAATAAAACCAATACGTTCATCTTTCAGATAAATCGCCGCAGACTGTCCCGGATGCAGAGCCGGATTCATCTCCGCCTTAAACTGGATATCACCCAGTTTGCCGGTTAAATCCAGTACTGCTTCCAGATCGCCTTTCAAATCATAGAAATCAACGGTCTCTTTTGCCAGGTTCCAGTGCTCATCATAGCGGTTACCGCAAATCACGCCAGCCAGCATCAGATCCTGTCGAATACCCAGATTGGCTTGTGTATCCGGAACGAAACGTAAACCGGTTTCAAAAATACGCACGCGATTCTGCTGACGGTTTTGGTTATAGACCACCGTCGCCAACAATCCGCTCCACAGAGACAGACGCATCGCCGACATCTCAACGGAGATAGGGTTTGGCAGCAGCAGCGCTTCTGCGCCTGGATGGATGAGCTGTTGTACTTTAGGATCGACAAAGCTATAGGTAATCACTTCCTGATAGCCTTTGTCGTTCAGCATGGTTTTAACCCGCTTCAACGACAGATCGGCTTCACGGTGCGTCCCCATGATTAAACCGGCCTGAATTGGCTCGTCCGGAATATTGTTATAGCCGTAAACGCGGGCCACCTCTTCCACCAGATCTTCTTCAATCTCCATATCGAAACGCCAGGTCGGCGCTACGGCTTTCCACTCGTCCTGCCCTTCGGTCACTTCACAGCCCAGACGACGCAGAATATCACTGACCTGCTCATCCGCAATATGATGCCCGATCAGGCGATCCAGTTTACTGCGACGCAGCGTAATGGTGGCGCGTTTCGGCAACGTTGCTTCGTTGCTCACATCAATTATCGGACCCGCATCACCGCCACAGATATCAAGAAGCAGACGAGTAGCGCGCTCTATCGCTTTATATTGCAGCGCCGGGTCCACCCCGCGCTCGTAGCGGTGAGACGCATCGGTATGCAGACCGTGGCGGCGAGCGCGACCGGTGATAGACAGCGGATTAAAGTACGCACATTCCAGCAGCACATTTTGCGTTTCGCCGTTCACGCCGGAATGTTCGCCGCCAAAAATACCGGCTATCCCCAGCGCCTTATGGTGATCGGCGATCACCAGCGTGTCCGCATTTAACGTCGCTTCGCTACCGTCCAGCAGGACGACGGTTTCACCCTCTTTTGCCATCCGCACGACAATACCGCCATCAATGCGATCTTTATCGAAAGCATGCATTGGCTGACCCAGTTCGAGCAGCACATAGTTCGTGACGTCAACCACCGCATCGATGGAGCGAATACCGCAGCGACGCAGTTTCTCTTTCATCCACAGCGG
This sequence comes from Salmonella enterica subsp. enterica serovar Typhimurium str. LT2, assembly GCF_000006945.2. Classification (GTDB taxonomy): domain Bacteria; phylum Pseudomonadota; class Gammaproteobacteria; order Enterobacterales; family Enterobacteriaceae; genus Salmonella; species Salmonella enterica. Next base: position 1,417,357 of record NC_003197.2, on the reverse strand, counting down.
CGTCGGCGCGTTAACATTAATGCCTTTTACCACCCGGCCCAGATAGCGAGGACACGCATCAGCGGCCTCTACCGTAATCGGCAGCGTATCGCTGATGGTTGCCGTAACCGGCGCCATTTCAGGCTCCTGGAGCGGCGCTTTGTTCAGTACCGCCACATCGCGCGCAACGCCGATGATACCTAAGCAATCCGCACGGTTCGGCGTGACGCTAATTTCGATGGTATTGTCGTCAAGCTTCAGGTATTCACGGATATCGGTACCCAGCGGCGCATCCGCCGGCAGTTCGATAATGCCGCTGTGATCGTCGGAAATCCCCAGTTCGGAGAAGGAGCACAGCATCCCTTCAGACGGTTCGCCACGCAGTTTTGCCGCTTTAATTTTGAAATCGCCCGGCAGAATAGCGCCAATGGTGGCCACCGCTACTTTCAGCCCCTGACGACAGTTTGGCGCGCCGCAGACGATATCCAACAGGCGTTCTCCGCCGACGTTGACTTTCGTTACACGCAATTTGTCAGCGTTCGGATGCTGGGCGCACTCAACCACTTCCCCAACCACAACGCCATTGAAGCTTCCCGCGACCGGCTCAACGCCGTCTACTTCCAGGCCAGCCATCGTAATCTGGTTAGCCAACGCATCGCTATCAATTGCCGGGTTAACCCACTCGCGTAACCACAGTTCGCTGAATTTCATTGTTTTATCCTGCCTTTATTTAAACTGTTTAAGGAAACGCAGATCGTTTTCGAAGAATGAACGCAGGTCGGTGACGCCGTAACGCAACATGGTCAGACGTTCCATCCCCATACCAAAAGCGAAGCCAGAATAGATTTCCGGATCGATACCGACATTACGCAGCACATTCGGATGCACCATCCCGCAGCCCAGCACTTCCAGCCATTTGCCGTTTTTACCCATCACATCCACTTCCGCAGAAGGTTCGGTGAACGGAAAATAAGAAGGACGGAAGCGAATCTGCAGATCCTCCTCAAAGAAATTACGCAGGAAGTCGTGCAGCGTACCTTTGAGGTTGGTGAAGCTGATGTTGGTATCAACAATCAGACCTTCCATCTGATGGAACATCGGAGTATGCGTCTGGTCGTAGTCATTACGGTATACACGGCCCGGCGCAATAATACGGATCGGCGGTTGCTGCGCTTTCATCGTCCGGATCTGGACGCCAGACGTCTGGGTACGCAGCAGACGGGTCGCGTCAAACCAGAAGGTATCATGATCGGCGCGGGCCGGGTGATGACCCGGAATGTTTAACGCATCGAAGTTATGGTAGTCATCTTCAATTTCCGGGCCAGTCGCCACGGTAAAACCAAGCTCGCCGAAGAAACTTTCAATACGGTCAATGGTACGCGTGACCGGATGCAGACCACCGTTCTCAATACGGCGCCCCGGCAGGGAGATATCGATGGTCTCAGCGGCCAGACGGGCGTTAAGCGCTGCGCTTTCCAGCTCGGCTTTACGCGCGTTAAGCGCCTGTTGTACCTGCTCTTTCGCGGCGTTAATGACTGCCCCGGCTGCCGGACGCTCTTCCGGCGGCAGATCGCGTAGGGTCGTCATCTGAAGGGTTAAATGCCCTTTCTTGCCCAAATATTCGACGCGTACATTGTCTAACGCGGCAACATCTGACGCCTGGTTAATGGCGGCCGCTGCATTGGCAACCAGCTCTGCGAGATGTGACATGGTTTTCCTCATTGTGTCGGTGAAGACACCGGTTCATTGGACGTAATCTCTCGATTTCAGATACAAAAAAAGCCTCCATCAGGAGGCTTTTTTGCGCTGTTTTTCGTTTCGTTTTTCACGCGCTAGCCTCCTGGGATCAGGTGCTAAAGTAAAAAAAGAAACGGAAAATAGCAGCGTTCATGCTTGCGTTACCTTATGTGGTAAAACCGAATATCCTTTATTGAAAAGGGTTACAGGTCAATTGTCAACTCACTGAACAGTAAATAAAAGAGAGGGAGCCAGGCTCCCTCTTTTCACTGGCTTATGCCAGAGCTGCTTTCGCTTTTTCAACCAGCGCGGTGAACGCGACTTTGTCGAATACGGCGATATCAGCCAGGATCTTACGGTCGATTTCAACAGAGGCTTTTTTCAGGCCGTTGATGAATTTGCTGTAAGAAATACCGTTCTGACGTGCTGCTGCGTTGATACGCGCAATCCACAGTTGACGGAACTGACGCTTACGTTGACGACGGTCACGGTAAGCATACTGACCAGCTTTGATAACTGCCTGGAAGGCAACGCGGTATACGCGAGAACGCGCACCGTAGTAGCCTTTGGCTTGTTTCAAAATTTTCTTGTGACGTGCGCGTGCAATTACACCACGTTTTACGCGAGCCATATGTGCTCTCCTGTATCTATTCTAATTAAAAAGTTAAAAACGTTAACGGCTTATGCGTACGGCAGGCACGCGATAACCAGGCCCAGATCGCCTTTAGAAACCATGGCTTTCGGACGCAGGTGACGTTTACGTTTAGTCGCTTTTTTGGTCAGAATGTGACGCAGGTTAGCGTGCTTGTGCTTAAAACCACCTTTACCGGTTTTTTTGAAGCGCTTAGCAGCACCGCGTACGGTCTTAATTTTTGGCATTTTAATAACTTCCACTTCGCATTGTTAATAAACGAAACATAGGCGAACAAAGCCTGTGAAGCCCGAAGGCTTCACAGAATTGTTACTTGAAGGCCTTACTGTTTCTTCTTAGGAGCAAGCACCATGATCATCTGACGGCCTTCGATCTTCGTTGGGAAGGATTCGACCACTGCCAGTTCTTGCAAATCGTCTTTCACGCGATTAAGCACTTCCATACCGATTTGCTGGTGGGCCATTTCACGACCGCGGAAACGCAGCGTGATTTTGGCCTTATCGCCCTCTTCGAGAAAGCGAATCAGGCTGCGGAGTTTTACCTGATAGTCGCCTTCATCTGTCCCAGGACGGAATTTAATTTCCTTCACCTGGATAACTTTTTGCTTTTTCTTCTGTTCCTTAGAAGACTTACTCTTTTCATAGAGGAATTTGCCGTAATCCATTATACGACAAACCGGCGGCTCGGCGTTAGGGCTGATTTCGACTAAGTCTACTCCGGCTTCTTCAGCTTTTTCCAGAGCTTCTCTCAGACTCACAATACCAAGCTGCTCGCCTTCCAGACCTGTTAAGCGAACTTCTTGCGCGCGAATTTCGCTATTAATACGATTCGGACGCGCCGTTTGAACTCGTTTTCCGCCTTTAATACTTTATTCCTCCAGTTGTTGAAGACTGCGGCTGCGAATCTCTTGTTGCAGCTTCTCAATCACGTCATTTACGTCCAGACTGCCCAGGTCTTTACCGCGGCGGGTGCGAACGGCAACTTTGCCTGCTTCCACCTCTTTATCACCACAGACCAACATATAAGGGACACGACGTAAAGTGTGCTCGCGGATTTTAAAGCCAATCTTCTCATTTCTCAAGTCTGCTTTTACACGAATGCCCGCATTTTGTAGTTTCTGCGTCAATTCGTTAACGTATTCAGACTGCGAATCGGTAATATTCATCACGACTACCTGAACAGGCGCGAGCCATGTCGGGAAGAAACCAGCGAACTCTTCGGTCAGGATACCGATGAAGCGTTCCATCGACCCAAGAATCGCACGGTGAATCATTACCGGCACCTTACGCTCGTTGTCTTCGCCTACATAGGAGGCGCTCAGACGAGACGGTAAGGAGAAGTCCAGCTGTACTGTACCGCACTGCCATGCACGATCGAGGCAGTCATATAAGGTAAATTCAATTTTCGGACCGTAGAATGCGCCTTCACCCAGTTGATACTCAAACGGGATATTATTTTCTTCCAGCGCAACCGCCAGATCCGCCTCAGCACGATCCCACATCTCATCGCTGCCGATACGCTTATCAGGACGAGTGGAAAGCTTGACGACGATCTTCTCGAAGCCAAAGGTGCTGTACATATCGTAGACCATACGAATACAAGCGTTAACTTCATCGCGGATCTGCTCTTCGGTGCAGAAGATATGCGCATCATCCTGCGTAAAGCCGCGTACGCGCATCAGACCATGCAGCGCGCCTGATGGCTCGTTACGGTGGCAGCTACCGAATTCCGCCATACGCAGCGGCAAATCACGATAGGATTTCAGACCCTGGTTAAAGATCTGAACGTGGCCCGGGCAGTTCATCGGCTTGATGCAATATTCGCGGTTTTCTGAGGATGTGGTGAACATCGCATCTTTATAGTTGTCCCAGTGCCCGGTTTTTTCCCACAGCACACGGTCCATCATGAACGGGCCTTTAACTTCTTGATACTGGTATTCTTTGAGTTTAGAACGAACAAAGACCTCCAGCTCGCGGAAGATAGTCCAGCCGTCGTTATGCCAGAACACCATGCCCGGCGCTTCTTCCTGCATATGATACAGGTCGAGCTGCTTACCAATTTTACGATGGTCGCGTTTTGCGGCCTCTTCCAGGCGCTGCAGATAAGCGTTCAGGGCTTTTTTATCTGCCCATGCCGTACCGTAAATACGCTGCAACATCTTATTATTGCTGTCACCGCGCCAGTATGCGCCGGCAGTTTTCATCAGTTTAAAGTGATGGCAGAAACGCATATTCGGCACGTGCGGACCACGACACATGTCGACATATTCTTCATGATGGTACAAGCCTGGCTTATCATCATGGGCGATATTTTCATCAAGAATAGCGACTTTGTAAGTCTCGCCGCGCTTCACGAAGGTTTCGCGCGCGTCATGCCAGCTCACCTTTTTCTTGATAACGTCGTAATTTTTCTCGGCGAGCTCATGCATCCGCTTTTCGAGCGCTTCGACATCTTCCTGAGTTAGCGTGCGGTCAAGATCAACGTCATAGTAAAAACCGTTGTCGACAACCGGGCCGATCGCCATTTTCGTGTGCGGCCAAAGTTGCTTGATAGCGTGACCTAACAGATGCGCACAAGAGTGACGAATGATCTCCAGACCCTCTTCATCTTTTGCGGTGATGATGGAAAGCGTCGCATCATTTTCAATCAGATCGGAAGCATCAACCAGCTCGCCATTCACACGGCCCGCAATGGTGGCTTTCGCCAGGCCAGGACCAATGTCCAGAGCAACATCCATCGGGCTTACAGGGTGGTCATAATGGCGTTGGCTGCCATCAGGAAGAGTAATAACAGGCATGTTATATCCTTATTTGCAGTGGTGACCCATACGCAAGATCACATACAAAGAGAAAATGAATTTATTGACAGTGAGTTGTGTATCCATCTAGCCAACCATTGCTAAATTGGCGCACAACCTTCGACACAGACGAAAATCGCTATTTTCGTCCGGCATGATGATGGTAACACTAAAAAAAGGGAGATTGCATCTTTCTGTTCTACAGAACCTGAATCCCAACACACTACCCGGCACGCGTATCGTTAATGATGTACATGGTCACTCTGAGTCTCGGCTTACTGCCACCGTATGAGGCATTCACATCAGATAGCTTTTCACGACGACCGCTATCTATATTCTCCAGATGGGGACCTGGCAGCATGCGATAACGCACAATACGAAACCCACTTTCCAAAGCACATACCAGCAAAGAGCCATTACATGCTGCTATGAAGCTTCTATAACTAGCAACGTCTCACTTATGATGCCGTACTTGTAATTCGTCTGTGTTGCTTGAAGTATGTCGCGGCACGATGTGAGATGAATTACTCGTCGAGTGATAGCTCTTTCTCTGTATAGTCTTTTACAGGACTCGGGAACCTCATGATGAATCTTCGAATGCCACTGTATATAAACACAGTAACAATCATGTGTAATTATCAAAAGCATTTACATTGTTTGATGTTTGTGCTGCAAATGCTTGATAGCTTCATGCTATCGGAGGCGCAGTAGATAGGAGTGTTAATGAGTGTTAATATGTCAATAACACGGTTTTGATATCGGGAAGATAGTGATGAGTAATGATTATAGACTACCAGATTCAGAATATCTTGCCAGAAGATTTTCCGTACCACACCTTATTTGCCTGATGGTAATATTTTTAATACTAAGCATTTTTTCTAAAGGCTCTATATGCTTATAATTTCATACATTGCATTATGCTTATTATTTATAGTTTATCTCTATACTCTTTCCGTAAGAATTGAGGGGAAAATAATAAATGTAATGGTCCCATACCTGATAATAACAGTCCCTACACTGTACGTGTTTGAAGGTATATTTGTATACCTCTCAGAGGTGCAGAATTATACAGTGGAATATTTGTTTTTCTATACTTGCTATATAACATACATAGCATCATTTGTTATTTCTTATCTTTACACACAAAGAAAACCCATATACAACAAATCAAACACGAAAAATAAACCAAGGTATGTGTTTACTTCATTGTTATTCACCTTCCTTGCTTTTATCATTTACCTTCCAGTGTTGATGGAGTTCAGAGAGTATATACTTAGCCCAAGAAGAATATACGAATTAACCAGAACAGGGTATGGTATATACTTCTATCCTTCATTAATGTTTTCTCTTGTCGCTTCTATTTGCGCGTTCTTTACATACAAAAAATCAAAGTTATTTTGTATTTCCATAGTTTTATTTAACTGTATACTTATTTTCTTGCATGGTAACAAAGGACCAATATTTAGTATATTTATAGCATTCATCCTTTACCTTTCATATATTGAAAATAAAAAAATTAAATTTATGTTCCTGGTAAAATCGTTTGCTGTTATAGCAGTCATTGTAACGGCATTCTTTGCATATACGTTTACTGATGGGAATCCGATAGAAAATATGGCGAATTACTCGGATTATACCCGTAATGCTGTTCTTGTTGCTTCCTCAAACTTTGACTTTATGTACGGAAAATTACTAATGGAAAGCGAGGTTTACTCGAGGATTCCGAGGGCTATTTGGCCTGATAAGCCTGAAGATTTTGGCGCATTGTATCTGGCAAAAGTATTTTTCCCTGATGCATTCTACAGAAATCAGGGCGCTCCTGCTTTCGGGTATGGTGAACTATACGCAGATTTCGGGCTTTTTACACCAGTTTGGTTAGTTATATCTGGAGTATTTAAAGGCGTCCTAGCTAAGTATTTCTCCAATAAAACTCAGGAAACAAAGTCAGCGCATTATTTCATAATGTTCCTATTTTGCATTGGAATAAGTGTGATTCCTGTTAGCATGGGATGGTTGTTCCCTGAGCATTTGATGATTGCTTTTATGGTATACATTGCATCTTCCTTTGTTTTTTCAGAGCATATAAGATTCGTTTTACTAAGAAACAATAAATAAGTTATACGGCGGCAATGCCGCCGTTTTATTTGGCTCTGAAGCGTAAAAATTGTTCCTGTAAAGCTTGTTGGGTTTGCTGAGCCATCATTACCAACGTAAATTACTTATGATATATTCATGATAGTGCTTGCGTTTCTAGATGATGATTTATGAATAGCCCCTCAATTATGTATTTCTCGCCGCCGGTTATTATTAGTCCTACCGCTACTCCGCCCTAATCCACATCTACTCATATGCGGATCATCCCGAGATTGTCACCGTAATATAATCTACCATTGATACCAATAAACTCTGTGTTATGAATGACAGTTCCCTGCTTAAGTTAGATTAGGTACGTACATCTTACGGCGCGAAAGGGATCAATGTAAAACGGTATGAAACATATATATCCGCTATTACCAGTAATGACGCGGAACTGGTGAAACAGGTTTAAACGAACGAGAATGGATGTGAATGAAGGATTGTACTTATTACGCAAGATCACATACAAAGAGAAAATGAATTTATTGACAGTGAGTTGTGTATCCATCTAGCCAACCATTGCTAAATTGGCGCACAACCTTCGACACAGACGAAAATCGCTATCTTCGTCCGGCATGATGATGGTAACACTAAAAAAAGGGAGATTGCATCACTCTATAGCAAATCAAGACCCTTGACAGGGTTTCTCCGTTATCTTTCTACGCGCCGTATAGCGCTTCTCATCGACAACCTAACTTCTGCGCCAGACTCCCCTTTGTCGTTTTCACCTCGCTGGCTACCGCTTCAGGCAAAGCAGACCACAGCGTCAGCACTGGCTTCGCTTTATGTTCGATAGCCTCCACGGTAACCTGATAGTCGCAAAAATTCGCCGAACGGGGCGTATTCTGATCCATAATAAATGCAGCGTAATTTCCTTCACTTTTTGACGGCGCCATTCCGGTGAATAAAACCTTCCAGTACCCGCTGGGAATTTCTACCGTCGCATCTTCTGGCAATGTGGCGATATGCCGCTCAAAAAGGGGGCCGGTCACTACGTGCACTACAGATACATCAGCCTGTTTGGCAAGTTCGCGCACCCGGTTTTCCAGTGCAGCCCATGCTCCCTGATTCAGGGCGGATTTCTGCGGCGTAATATTCGATAAATAATTTAACGACGGCCAGTCCGATACGCCGCCCAATCCTGCCAACGGCGCCTGGTGCCCCCTGTCGACTTTTAATAGCGTATGGGCATTTTTATAGGCGGAAGGGGCCAACGTATCCGAGGGCGGTAAATCGGGGTCCTGCGCCCAGTTCCGCGGGCGACCGCTTGCCTGGCTGGTTTTTGTCACGCTATAGGCAACCCAGTTGGCAAATTTCGTGACGCTATTATTATTGAGCGTATAGACATGGCGATAGATTGTTTGTTGGCTTCCTCCTTGAGGACAGCCAACGCTACAGTTATCAGGTTGCTGAACGAGTACGTTACGATGGGGTAACTCGGGTGCCGATGTTGTATCCTGGGGAGGATACGATGTAGTACATGCGCTTAATAATACTACGGGCAGTAATTTTAGCAAATTAATGGTCTTGTTCACTTTTTCTTCCTTAATAATAACTGCCCTAATAATTCAGATAGCAATAATTTGGTTATATTACCCTGACAGCCGTTAGATATTCTCATCATTAAAGACAACACTATCACGGTAAAAATTAATAACAGATAAACATCGAAGCCATCATAGAAAATGAGCTCAAAAGAATACAACGTGATATTCATATTGATACCAAAAAACATCGTATTATATGCATAATCGTGAAGCCAATAATTTCTCGCACTCAGATAGCGAATGAAAAATGGATATTCAATAATATCTGACGCATGTTTTTCAACACCATTTTTCAACATTAAGGCAACGTATCCTCTCAATGACTCGCTGCTGGCAGGAGTTTAGTTATATTTAAAGGTTTAATAGGCACTGCGCATCATGCTGCTGTGCTTATTACTTTGTAAAAATAAGAGTATTCACTTTCATATTCAGGGGTAAAAAGTGAACAAATACAGCTATTGCGCAACGATGATTGCCGCCATACTCAGTACGACCACAATGGCCAATGCCAGTAGCCTTGCTATTTCAGTGGCGAATGATGATGCAGGTATATTTCAACCATCCTTAAATGCCCTTTATGGGCACCCGGCTGCAGACCGGGGTGATTATACTGCCGGGCTCTTTTTAGGCTACAGCCACGATCTCACTGACGCCAGTCAACTCTCTTTTCATATCGCGCAAGATATTTATTCTCCATCAGGCGCCAATAAGAGAAAGCCTGAAGCCGTCAAAGGCGACCGCGCGTTCAGCGCCTTTCTTCATACCGGACTGGAGTGGAATTCATTAGCCACCAATTGGTTACGTTATCGTTTAGGTACCGATATTGGCGTTATTGGTCCTGACGCAGGCGGTCAGGAGGTTCAGAATCGGGCGCATCGAATAATAGGCGCAGAAAAATACCCTGCCTGGCAGGATCAAATTGAAAACCGTTATGGTTACACGGCAAAAGGAATGGTGTCCCTTACGCCAGCTATTGATATTCTGGGCGTCAATGTGGGCTTCTATCCAGAAGTATCTGCTGTCGGCGGCAATCTCTTCCAGTATTTGGGGTACGGCGCAACCGTTGCGCTGGGAAATGATAAGACCTTCAACTCTGATAATGGGTTTGGGTTACTGTCCCGCCGAGGGTTAATACACACTCAAAAAGAGGGATTGATCTATAAAGTATTTGCTGGCGTTGAGCGCAGGGAAGTTGATAAAAACTACACGTTACAGGGGAAAACGCTGCAAACAAAAATGGAAACGGTGGATATTAATAAAACCGTGGATGAATATCGCGTCGGTGCCACCATCGGCTATTCTCCCGTCGCATTTTCTCTTTCTTTAAACAAAGTCACGTCGGAATTTCGCACCGGAGACGACTATTCTTATATCAACGGAGACATCACCTTCTTCTTCTGAGGCGTCACCACGGAATAACCGGGTTACGTAACGTAACCCGGTACAATATTACATCTTATAGCCCAGCGTTACCGTAGTGCGACGATCGGTATGTTCAGGCGCAGATTCAGGCGGCTGCGAGTTCCACGTTAAATTATACCCCACCTTTAGACCAAAATGTTCGTTAATGGCGACATTGAGGGCTGTTTCCGAATTTAGTGTGGTGTCTTCTGCGCCAAATACTGACACCCCCTGTGTAAACTTAGCATTGTCAGTTAACTGCCAGGCATAGCTGCCGGAAGCATAACCCAACGGCTGCGTTTCAGTGGTATCGTCCGTATGTTCGTCATAGCGAACCCCAGGACCGAATTCAAAACGGAAGCTGTGCACTGGACCATTAAGGAACTGCCGCCCGTAACCGGCGGTCAGTACGTCGCGCTGACGATAACCGTTGAAACGGTCTGTCAGCCAACTGGCCTGGCCAAAGGTATAATCATAATCCGTCATATTAAAACGGTTACGTGCGCCTACCGCATATTTTTCTGAAGAGCGTTCATCATTAGAGGAGGTATTGCTGGCATTGCCCCATAATGACCAGGCGGTACGTTGTCCATACCAGGTCATCGCCGTGTCAGCCGTTAAGGAAGAGCTTTTAGTATTGCCTGACTGAGCAAGGTAGCCCGCATTCAGATTACCTTCAAAAGGTTTTTTCGCGGTGGAGGGATCATCCATGACAGTAAAAACGGAATCATCGGCGGCGGCATACAGAGACGCGAACACGCCACCCGCCAGCATAACTACAGCGGGTACTGCCTTCAAAAGCTTCATTTATATAGAGTCCGTACAACTAAAAAAGAGACCACGACGGTCCCGGAAACTTTCATAGGGATCAATGACAAACGCCCCTGGAAAGGTAGCGAATTATAAGAAGCCCCGAATAACATAGCAATCAATTACTATTTCATTTTTTGAATAAGAACCCTCCCGAAGCATTCATTTATTTATATAACTTTACATCGCACTTCTTTAAATAAAGATCCGGAAAATCATATTGTTAATTCCTTCACTTTCCGGGGATTAAGTGCCAGACTGAAATCAGCCTAACAGGAGGTAACGATGGTACGTATCTATACGTTGACGCTTGCGCCCTCTCTCGATAGCGCAACAATCACGCCGCAAATTTATCCCGAAGGTAAACTGCGGTGCTCCGCGCCGGTATTCGAACCCGGCGGCGGGGGTATTAATGTCGCTCGCGCCATTGCGCATCTTGGCGGCACCGCGACCGCCATTTTCCCGGCTGGCGGCGCTACCGGCGAACATCTTGTCGCACTACTGGCTGACGAAAATGTCCCCGTGTCTACCGTCGATGCGAAGGACTGGACGCGTCAGAACCTGCACGTCCACGTCGAGTCCAGCGGCGAACAGTATCGTTTTGTTATGCCCGGCGCCACGCTGGACGATGACGAATTTCGCCAGCTTGAAGAACAGGTACTGGAAATTGAATCCGGGGCAATTCTGGTTATCAGCGGCAGCCTTCCGCCCGGCGTTAAGGTCGAGAAACTCACGCAACTGATTTCCGCCGCGCAGAAGCAAGGCATTCGCTGCATTATTGATAGCTCTGGCGACGCGCTCACCGCCGCGCTGGCGCTTGGCGATATCGAACTGGTGAAACCGAACCTGAAAGAATTGAGCGCGTTGGTTAATCGTGATCTGACGCAGCCTGATGATGTGCGTAAAGCGGCCCAGGAATTAGTGCAAAGCGGCAAGGCTCGCCGGGTAGTGGTCTCTCTGGGGCCGCAAGGGGCGCTGGGCATAGACAGTGAGAATTGCATCCAGGTTGTTCCTCCCCCGGTGAAAAGTCAAAGTACTGTTGGCGCAGGCGACAGTATGGTAGGCGCGATGACGTTAAAACTGGCGCAAGACGCGTCGCTGGAAGAGATGGTGCGCTTCGGTGTGGCGGCAGGCAGCGCTGCTACGCTCAATCAAGGTACGCGTCTGTGTTCTCGTGACGATACCCAAAAAATATACGCCTATCTTTCCGCGCAATAATCGTTTCCCCCTCGCCGAGGGGGATAACGGAAAATCGGTTAACGGGCGGCGCATCCGCCGCTGTTAAAAACACAGTTGCTCCCAACGAGGTGAACGATGGCCAGTGGCGATATTACCCGTTATGTTATTACCGTAACCTTCCATGAAGATTCCCTGACCGAGATTAACGAACTCAATAACCATCTGACGCGTAGCGGTTTTTTGCTGACATTAACGGACGATGAAGGGGATGTGCATGAGCTCGGCACCAATACGTTTGGCTTTGTTAGCGCTCAGAGCGCTGATGAAATCAAAGCGCTTGTCGCCGGACTTGCGAAAAGCGCGTTAGATAAGGATGTCGACATTACCGTGGCGACCTGGGAGGCGTGGAGTAAAAACGCACAATAAGTGCCATTCCCGCCGCGGCGCGTCCGCGATGTGCGTTAGTTCGTATTTTTCAACCGCATTTTTGCACTAACCTTATGATCTGGCAGACAACGTGGGGAGAGACATTATGTGGCAAGCTATCAGTCGTCTTTTAAGCGAGCAAGTCGGTGAAGGCGAAATCGAACTGCGTAATGAACTGCCAGGCGGAGAAGTTCATGCCGCATGGCATTTACGTTATGCAGGCCATGATTTTTTCGTGAAGTGCGATGAACGAGAAATGCTCCGCGGTTTTACCGCAGAAGCCGATCAGCTGGAGCTGCTCTCCCGCAGTAAAACCGTTGTTGTGCCTAAGGTATGGGCGGTAGGTTCGGATCGGGATTACAGCTTTTTAGTCATGGACTACCTCTCGCCCCGCCCGCTGGATGCCCATAATGCGTTTATTCTTGGGCAACAGCTGGCGCGCCTGCACCAATGGAGCGACCAACCTCAATTCGGCCTCGATTTTGATAACGCGCTCTCTACCACGCCGCAGCCGAATACCTGGCAACGCCGTTGGTCGACTTTTTTCGCCGAACAGCGCATTGGCTGGCAGCTTGAACTCGCTGCGGAAAAAGGCATTACTTTTGGTAATATTGACGCCATTGTTGAACATGTTCAGCAACGTCTGGCGTCGCATCAACCGCAGCCTTCTCTTTTGCATGGCGATCTATGGTCGGCGAACTGCGCGCTTGGCCCTGACGGCCCCTATATCTTCGATCCAGCCTGCTATTGGGGCGACAGAGAATGCGATCTGGCGATGCTGCCGCTGCATACCGATCAGCCACCGCAGATTTATGACGGCTATCAGTCCGTTTCGCCGCTACCGCTGGATTTTCTCGACAGGCAGCCGATTTACCAGCTCTACACCCTGCTTAATCGGGCAAGGCTGTTTGGCGGTCAGCACCTGGCTACTGCGCAAAAAGCGATGGATCGGCTGCTTGCGGTATAGGTACAGCCCATGCCGGATACGGGCTATCCGGCATTTTTCAGTTTACATGAAGCCTAACAAGGAAAAGAAAAAGTAGCCGAGCACGATAATAATGACCGGCAAAATATAGAGCGGGAAAAACTGTAAAAAGATGGTATGGTGCGGCACCACGATACGTGACTCTATCTGCTCACGCGTTAGCCCTTCCGCGCCTTTTGCTTTTTCCAGGATCAACTGATCTTCCACGCCTTCACGCAAAAAACGTGACTGGCGGCTCATTCTGGCGCCGGAATCCTGCATCGCCAGCCCGACAAAAATCAGAATAAAAATGAGCCAGAAACCGATATTCAGGCTTCCCTGAAAATTCGGCGTCGGCGAGTTGTACCAAAAAACATTCAGAAACGGCGTATTCACGCGCATCATGTCTATCATTACGTGGGTAAAATCCAGCATTACCGCATTTATCCCCTCCTGCTTTTCACTGTGCGCATACATAAATTTAAGGACTGAGATGAGCGTGGAAAGCAGTGCCGGAATAAAAATAACCCACCCAACAACTCTTTTTAGGATTGCAATGCGTCCAGCTTGTTGATACGTCATGAGTTCCCCTTGATAAAGACGCGTCGTTTTGGCCTAAGTCTACCTGTTGATTCCCGTTTTCGCCTGATCTTTAAGGGCGATATACTAAGAACATGGTCATAATGAACGCTTAATTCGTTATTTTTTAATCTCAACAGGAGAGGTTGTGATGTCAACCCCACGTCAAATTCTTGCTGCAATTTTCGATATGGATGGACTACTGATCGATTCCGAACCGCTCTGGGATCGCGCTGAACTGGACGTGATGGCAAGTTTAGGCGTAGATATTACTCGGCGCCATGAGCTGCCAGACACGCTTGGGCTACGCATTGATATGGTTGTCGATCTCTGGTTTGCGCAGCAACCGTGGAACGGCCCCGATCGCCAGGAAGTGACAAACCGTGTTATTGCCCGCGCGATTACGCTTATCGAAGAGACGCGCCCTCTTTTGCCGGGTGTGCGCGAAGCTGTGGCGCTGTGTAAAGCGCAGGGGCTATTAGTGGGGCTTGCCTCGGCATCGCCGCTGCATATGCTGGAAAAAGTGCTCACCATGTTTGAACTGCGCGACAGTTTTGACGCGCTGGCTTCTGCAGAAAAATTGCCCTACAGCAAACCGCACCCGCAGGTCTATCTGGATTGTGCGGCCAAATTAGGCGTTGATCCATTAACCTGCGTGGCGCTGGAGGATTCGGTGAATGGTTTAATCGCGGCAAAGGCGGCGCGAATGCGCGCCATTGTGGTGCCAGCAGAAGAAAACCAGCCTGATCCGCGCTTTGCGCTGGCGAATGTCAAACTTAACTCACTGACAGAGCTGACGGCGGCGCATCTACTCGGTTAAGATGTTTCCGAAACAAAGTCAACGGGCAATTAGCCGCTGAGCCAGACGGCAAGCGGCTTTGACAGAGACAAAGAGTTACAACGTCACCACTTCCGCCTACTGTATAAAAACCCTATACTGTATGAATTGACAGTTTAATGGGTTTTATCATGACGGCGGAAGGACATCTTCTTTTTTCTATAGCCAGCGCGGTTTTCGCCAAGAATGCCGAGTTAACGCCCGTCCTTGCGCACGGCGACTGGTGGCATATTATTCCTTCGGCTATTTTGACCTGTCTGCTGCCGGATATCGACCACCCCAAATCTTTTCTTGGTCAGCGCCTGAAATGGGTATCGAAACCGATCGCCCGCGCGTTCGGTCACCGGGGGTTTACCCATAGTCTGCTGGCGGTCTTTGCCCTACTGGCGACCTTTTATCTCAAGGTACCGGATACGTGGATTATCCCGGCGGATGCGCTGCAAGGCATGGTACTTGGCTATTTAAGCCATATCGTCGCGGATATGCTCACCCCCGCAGGCGTTCCCTTACTGTGGCCGTGCCGCTGGCGTTTCCGCCTGCCTATTCTGGCGCCGCGCAAAGGCAATCAACTGGAGCGATTTTTATGCATGGCGTTGTTTGCCTGGGCGGTGTGGATGCCACAGTCCATGCCGGAAAACAACGTCATACGCTGGTCTTCGCAGATGATTACTATCCTGCAAATGCAGTTCAATCGTTTTATAAATCACCAGATTGATTAGTAAATCAACGCCAAAATCATTTTTGGTATAAACCATTCCATTTGAATATAAGAGCCAGCTCACAGTTCTGCTAATCTTGCGCGAACAGAATCGCTAAAACACAGCGCTTCATAATAAAAAAATCAGGAGAACGGGGATGAATTTTCCATTAATTGCGAACATTGCGGTGTTCGTCATTCTGCTGTTTGTACTGGCGCAGGCCCGTCATAAACAGTGGAGTCTGGCTAAAAAAGTGCTTGTCGGCCTTGTGATGGGCGTGGTCTTTGGTCTGGCCCTGCACACCATTTATGGCGCTGACAGTCAGGTGTTAAAAGACTCCATTCAGTGGTTCAATATTGTCGGCAACGGCTATGTGCAATTGCTACAAATGATTGTGATGCCGCTGGTATTCGCCTCTATTTTAAGCGCCGTGGCACGACTGCATAACGCCTCTCAATTGGGGAAAATCAGTTTTCTGACTATCGGCACGCTGCTGTTTACTACCCTTATCGCAGCGCTGGTGGGCGTGCTGGTCACCAATCTGTTCGGACTGACGGCGGAAGGTCTGGTTCAGGGCGGCGCGGAAACCGCGCGTCTGAATGCCATTGAGACGAGCTATGTCGGCAAAGTGGCCGATCTCAGCGTGCCGCAACTGGTGCTGTCTTTTGTACCGAAAAATCCGTTTGCGGATCTGACTGGCGCAAATCCTACGTCTATTATCAGCGTGGTGATTTTCGCCGCATTCCTGGGCGTGGCCGCGCTTAAACTGCTGAAAGATGATGCGCCAAAAGGCGAGCGTGTGCTTGTTGCTATCGATACCCTGCAAAGCTGGGTGATGAAGCTGGTGCGTCTGGTGATGCAACTTACGCCTTACGGCGTACTGGCGCTGATGACGAAAGTGGTTGCCGGCTCCAATCTGCAGGACATTATTAAGCTTGGAAGCTTCGTGGTAGCGTCATATCTTGGTCTGGCGATAATGTTTGTGGTTCACGGCATACTATTGGGCGTGAACGGGATTAGCCCGCTGAAATATTTCCGCAAGGTGTGGCCGGTGCTGACATTTGCCTTTACCAGCCGCTCCAGCGCCGCCTCCATTCCACTTAATGTCGAAGCGCAAACCCGCCGCCTGGGCGTGCCGGAGTCCATCGCCAGCTTTGCTGCCTCTTTTGGCGCGACCATCGGCCAAAACGGTTGTGCCGGTCTTTATCCTGCGATGTTGGCGGTAATGGTTGCGCCGACGGTCGGCATCAACCCCTTAGACCCCGTATGGATAGCCACGCTGGTGGGTATCGTTACTGTAAGTTCGGCGGGTGTTGCCGGCGTTGGCGGCGGCGCGACCTTCGCCGCGCTGATTGTGCTGCCTGCCATGGGCTTACCGGTCACGCTGGTCGCGCTGTTAATCTCCGTCGAACCGTTGATTGATATGGGCCGTACCGCGCTGAACGTGAGTGGCTCAATGACCGCTGGTACGCTGACCAGCCAGTGGCTGAAGCAGACCGATAAAACCATTCTCGATAGCGAAGAAGACGCTGAACTGGCGCATCGATAATACATTATCGGGCGTTCACATCGTCTGAGACATGACGATCGGCAACTCAAAATGTCTGTCACTAAAAACGCCGGTCTCCAGTACCGGCGTTTTGTTTTTTCTTAGTCAGCGATTTCGTTTTCCTGGCGAACCTGATTCGCCCAACGTTGCGCCGATTCTGGCACGCTAAAGGCGGGCGACCGTTGAAATGACTCCCTCGTCAGAACAAAGGCAACATATTTACCGCGCAGTATCCAGACGTCGCGAAACGTATCCATTTTTATCGCATGTTCCGGCGGCGCGGGTTCAACACGCGGAATATAGCTAATAATCTGGCGATTTTGCTGGCGAAGAGGTTTCATCATTAATGCTTCACTAAAAGAGGCTAAGAGCCTATCCCATTAGGGCTATTTTACTTGCCATTTTGGTCCTGGGCAGTGCTCAAAATCCTCACGTACTACGTGTACGCTCCGGTTTTTGCGCGCTGTCCGTGTCCAAACTGGCTGCGCCAATAACGCCTACTGGGATAGGCTCTAAGGCTAAAAATCAGAAAAACACTATTTTAGCCGATCTTCGCCCCCGACGTCCTGTTCCGCGCGTGCGATTTCCCTGTTATACCCTGTCTGCCGTTCCGCTCTCCCCCAGCATAATTGCTGAAATGTTCTATAGTTAGAGTGATTTTGACTACTACCACGCCCATTTCAGTGATGAAAGCAGGAGACGAGTTCAATGTCGCATAATGAGAAATCCCCCCATCAGTCCCCCGTGCATGATACCCGTGAATCACAGCCCGGCCTGGACTCCCTGGCGCCGTCAGACGGTTCACATCGCCCCACGCCAGAAACGACGCCGCCGGGCGCGCAACCGACGGCCCCCGGCAGCTTAAAAGCGCCCGAGACCGCGAATGATAAGCTCACTGCCCTCGACGCCTTTCGTAAAGGCAGCGAAAATTATGCGCTGACCACCAATCAGGGCGTGCGCATCGCCGACGATCAAAATTCTCTTCGCGCCGGCAGCCGCGGCCCTACGCTGTTGGAAGATTTTATCCTGCGCGAGAAAATTACCCACTTTGACCATGAGCGCATCCCGGAGAGGATCGTTCACGCCCGCGGATCTGCAGCGCACGGCTATTTCCAGCCATATAAAGACCTGAGCGACATCACGAAAGCCGCGTTTCTGTGCGATCCACAGAAAATTACCCCGGTCTTTGTTCGCTTTTCGACAGTACAGGGCGGCGCGGGGTCTGCTGATACCGTACGTGATATCCGCGGTTTTGCGACCAAATTTTATACCGAAGAGGGAATTTTCGATCTCGTCGGTAATAACACGCCGATCTTTTTTATCCAGGATGCGCATAAGTTTCCGGATTTTGTGCACGCCGTTAAGCCCGAACCACATTGGGCTATTCCGCAAGGGCAGAGTGCGCACGACACCTTCTGGGACTATGTTTCCTTACAGCCTGAGACGCTGCACAACGTCATGTGGGCAATGTCGGATCGCGGTATTCCACGCAGTTATCGGACGATGGAAGGGTTCGGCATTCACACCTTCCGTCTGATCAATGCACAAGGGAAAGCGACCTTTGTCCGTTTCCACTGGAAACCGTTGGCAGGTAAAGCCTCGCTGGTATGGGATGAGTCACAAAAACTGACCGGTCGCGATCCGGATTTTCACCGCCGGGATCTGTGGGAGGCCATCGAAGCGGGCGATTTCCCGGAATACGAGCTGGGCCTACAACTCATTGCCGAAGAGGATGAATTTAAATTCGATTTTGATCTGCTCGATCCGACCAAACTGATTCCGGAAGAGTTGGTGCCAGTACAACGCGTCGGCAAAATGGTGTTAAACCGTAATCCGGATAACTTTTTCGCTGAAAACGAACAGGCGGCATTTCATCCAGGACATATTGTTCCCGGCATTGATTTTACCAACGATCCGCTGTTACAGGGGCGTCTGTTCTCTTATACCGACACGCAAATCAGTCGTCTGGGCGGGCCAAACTTCCACGAAATTCCGATTAACCGCCCTACCTGCCCCTACCATAACTTCCAGCGTGACGGTATGCACCGGATGGATATCGACACCAATCCGGCGAACTATGAACCAAACTCCATTAATGACAACTGGCCACGCGAAACGCCGCCAGCGCCAAAACGCGGCGGCTTCGAATCATACCAGGAACGCGTGGATGGCAATAAAATCCGCGAACGCAGCCCCTCTTTCGGTGAATATTACTCGCATCCTCGCCTGTTCTGGCTCAGTCAGACGCCGATAGAACAGCAGCATATTATTGACGCGTTCAGCTTTGAACTGGGTAAAGTCGCCCGCGCGTATATTCGGGAGCGGGTGGTCGATCAGTTAGCGCATATTGATGTCACGCTGGCTCAGGGCGTCGCGCATAATCTCGGTTTTGCACTCACCCATGAGCAAACGCAAATTGCCCCGCCTCCTGATGTCAACGGTCTGAAAAAAGATCCGGCGCTCAGCCTGTATGCGGTGCCGGACGGCGATGTTAAAGGCCGAGTGGTCGCTATTCTGCTGAACGACAAAGTTAACGCCGCCGAACTGTTGACCATTTTGCAGGCTTTAAAAGCCAAAGGCGTCCACGCAAAACTGCTCTATTCACGGATGGGTGAAGTAACGGCTGATGATGGTTCAACATTAACGATTGCGGCAACCTTTGCCGGCGCGCCGTCGCTAACGGTCGATGCGGTAATAGTACCGTGCGGCAATATTGCCGATATCGAGAGTTGCGGCGATGCCCGTTACTACCTTCTGGAAGCCTACAAACATCTGAAGCCCATCGCACTGGCAGGCGACGCCCGACGGTTTAAGGCGCTTTTAAACATTGATAGCCAGGGGGAAGAAGGACTTGTTGAGGCAGATAACGTTGACCACCACTTTATGGACACTCTGCTGACGCTGATGGCGGCACACCGTGTCTGGTCGCGTGCGGGGAAAATTAACGCGATTCCTGCATAAACAGCAAAAAATGCGGCGCATTCTTGCGCCGCAAACTCAGGAGCTAAATATCAAGAAAACTGCCAGGACGATATCCACGTTCCGCAATCGCTGCCTTGAGTGACGCAGACGTCAACACCTCCAGTTCAGTTAAGCGGGGGTAACAATAGGCGCTCTGGCGAATAATGTTGTCCACAAACGCCGGATGACACATCACCTCCAGCGAGGCCTCTCCTCGATGCGCCGAGGCATCCAGAATGCGTAAAAAGCACGCTTCGGTGATCTCCTCGCCGTAAAATTCACTACTAAATCCTTGAGTGCTGCGCAAATCCGACGGCAGATCGTCGGCGTTCAACACCGTCTGGCGGTCAATACGTAACGCAATCCCGCGCTGCGCCGCAAAGCGGGCGACGATGGGGAAAATTTGCGGGAACATATGCACATGATGGTGACTGTCGAGATGCGTTGGCTCGCTGCCAAATACGTCGATGAAACGCTGATACTGACACGCCAGTTCATGCGCAATTTCATCCAGCGGAAGCGTATCCTCCTCCGCCATTTGCCAGATCCATTTCCCCAACAGGCCGTCTCGCGTCAGGCCCGGCATCTCTGACACCGGTTTGCCTAACGTCAAAACAAAATGCATTCCCACCCCAAGCGCAGGCAGCTCGCGGCTAAGCTGCGCCGCATGGTCAATAGCCTCGCCATTGACCAGCGCCGTCGTGGAGGTCACAACGCCGTTGCGATATGCTTCAACAATGCCGTAATTTTGCCCTTTACTCAGGCCAAAATCATCGGCATTCACAATCAACACGCGTTCCATAGCCTACCTCTGTCAGTGGTGCTTACCTTTAAGCGCTTCGATGCAAGCGGCAAAATTAGGCAGCCATTTTTCATGCGCCAGAATGAGTTCACGCGCCAGGACTTCTGCGTCGCGGTCGGAATGCACCAGCGGACTCAGGTTAAGCGCCAGCAGAACATCATTAAAGTTTCCGCTCAGCGCCGCATTGCTGGCCGCGACCTCAAATCCTTTAATAGTGTGGATAAGCCCCAGCACTTTTTCGTCAAAACGGGTGATACGCGGGTGCGGCGTCGCGCCATTGCGTCCCAGAATGCAGGTCATTTCCACCGCCCAGTCCGCCGGGATATTCTCGACATGCCCATGATGTGGAATATTAACGTAATGCTCAGTCTGCTTGTCATTATAAATAGCGTTAATGACTTCACAAGCGGCATCGGAATAATAAGCGCCGCCGCGTTGCTCAAGCTCTTTCGGCTTCACGTTTAGCTCAGGATTTTTGTACAAGTCGAAGAGTTGTTTCTCCACTTTCTGTACGACCTGAGCGCGCGCGCCGCCTTTGTAATATTCGCCCATTTCAATCGCCAACATCTCTTTTTGCTTGAAGTAATACAACAAATAAGAGCACGGCAGCATGTTCAGCGAGCGAATCAATCCTTCACTAAACGGCAGATCAAAGATATTTTTTACGGTTGACGCTTTCAACTGACCGGACGCCACGCCATCCAGTAATTCTGCGAACCGTGAGGTGCCATTCACCAGCACATCTTTAATAAAGACCATATGGTTTAGACCAAACAGGTCAATGGAAAGATCGTCATTCTCATTCAGCGCCAGCACGTCATGAATAAACATTTTCATGCCGACAGGAATATTACATACGCCGATGAATTTTTTAAAGTTGGTATGACGATAAACCGCTTCCGTCACCATCCCCGCCGGGTTAGTAAAGTTAATGACCCACGCATTCGGACATAATTCTTCAACATCCTTAATGATGTCAAAAATAACCGGAATGGTACGCAACCCTTTAAATAAACCGCCAGCGCCGTTGGTTTCTTGCCCCAGATAGCCGTGGCTAAGCGGGATACGCTCGTCCAGCTCACGGGCTTTGAGTTGACCAACGCGTAGCTGGGTAGTGACAAAATTAGCGCCTTTCAGCGCTTCCCGGCGATCCAGCGTTTTATACAATTTTAGCGGAACGCCTGCTTTATCAATCATTCGCTGGCAGAGATCATAAATAATGCCCAGCTTCTCTTTCCCGTCTTCAACGTCAACCAGCCATAATTCGGTGACAGGTAATTCATGGTAGCGCTTAATAAAGCCTTCAAGTAATTCAGGGGTGTAGCTGCTCCCGCCACCAATAGTGACGACTTTTAATTTCTGGCTCATAATATCTCCCTTCAGTGTATAACACTGATATGTATTACGCTATGCCCGCTCGTAAGAAATAGCGTGACGTTCCCCGCGCTATTGGGGCAAGCGTGAAATGTAATTAATCGAGCAATGCAAACCGTTACTCATTAATTTCCGTCAATCGCTTCCGATAACTATTCGGCGTAAATGAGGTCATCTTCTTAAACGTTTTAATAAACAGACTTGGACTGCTATACCCGGCTTCATAAGCAATATCCGTAACCGAATAGTTGGTCATTTCCAACTGTTTCTTGGCAAAATTAATGCGAATCTCATTAATGATTTGCATCGGCGTTTTGCTGTAATAACGTCGGGTGGCGCGCGTCAGATACTCCTGGGATTTTGCCGACAGGCGCACCATATTTTCCAGCGCATGTTCGCCAAACTGCGTTTTATCATGCATTATCTCCACGGTTGCTTTCAGCCATTGTGGAATATCATCATAAACCTGCTCTTCGCGGTAATGACGTAAGCGGTTTATAATATAAAATGTCACCACTTCGATAAATTCGTCGAGCCCATTGCCGCGAAAATTCAACGACGCAATCACCGTTTCAATATAGGTAAGGAAAGTGCTATTCGCCCTGTATACCTGCGATGCCACAAAACAAAACGGCAGTAACGGAAGATAATGCTGTTCAAAAAAACGTTTACTAATTCCTACGTTCAGAATACGCGTTGCGCCAAACTCATAGAAACTTTGGTGATTCGACCCCACCGGGATAAAAACAAAATCTCCACGTTCCAGCAGCACACGCTTCCCGTTAATCTCCTGGTAATAACGTCCGGTTAATACCAGGGTAAATTCATAGTAGTCGTGCTGATGCAGCCCGGTGACGCTTTCCGTCTTGTTATAGATAAACACATGGAAATTTTTGCCATTGAAGAGCTGCTGCTCATAAACCGTTTTGATTTCCGTTGCGTTAACCTGTAGCTGCATCATCCGCCCCCTGTTATTTCAGTTTCTCATGGAGCTCAATCAACTCGGCGATCAGTTCACGAGCCAGCATTGATGTCATCAAATGATCCTGAGCGTGAACCAGGACCAGACTGACTTTCATTTTGCCTTCGCCCTGATCGCCTTCGATGAGTTTTGTCTGCACAAGATGCGCTTCATTGAGCGCTATGCGCGACTGGTCCATCATCGCTTTCGCCGCCTCAAAATCGCCTTCTTTCGCTTTTCTGAGCGCGCCATATGCCAGGCTGCGCGCCTGACCAGAATTGATGATAAGCCCCATAACGACTTCTTCGAGTTCCTCAGCCGCGGTCTGGTTATCTACAACATTTTCAAGATCAAACATAGTCTTTCCTCTGATTCAGCCCGGCATGGCATCCCATGCCGGCGCGGAGTTTAGAATTTCAGTGCGTTAGCGATATCTTCTTCGCTTTCTTCCTGCTCGATGGCGTTCTGCGCTTTGTTAGCCACCACCACGAAGGGGAGATAAATCAGGGTAGCGACCGCCAGGTTAAATAGCGCAACCAGCAACGCGGCGACACTGCCGTTGGTGTTAAAGAACGCCCCCAACCCGGTTGGCATGGTCCACGGCGCAATATTGGTAATCGGCGGAATAATACCCAAATAGTAAGCCACCAGCGTAATCGCCGCCAGAATCGGCTGAACCAGAATGAAGGGGATAAACATCACCGGGTTCATAATAATCGGCAGGCCAAACAGGATGGGTTCGTTAATCTGGAAGATACCTGACGGCAGCGCCAGTTTTGCCACCTGGCGATAGTCCGCGCGACGGGATGCCAGGAAGATAGCGATGATCAGACCCAGCGTTGCGCCGCTACCACCGAGGAAGATATAAGAATCCAGCATCGGTTTCGCCCAGATATGGAACGTTTTACCGGCTTCCAGCGCCGCATCGACGGAGCCATACTGCTGGTAAATAGAGATGTTTTCCAGCGCCCAGGGCGTCATGATGCCGCTGTCCAGCGCGGTCAGCGCCAGCGAACCATGAATACCAAAGAACCACAGCAGCGGTACAAAAATGACATATGCCCACCCTACCACGCTACCCAGCGATGCCAGCGGCGTAGAGATAGTGTCCATAATAATCTGATGGAAGTTAGAACCGTAATTAGACAGCGCCCAGGAAATAATCCCCATAATAGAGAGAATAATAAAGCCGGGAATTAATGCTGAGAATGAACGAGACACCGAAGCCGGTACGCTGTCCGGTAGCTTAATCACCCAGTTGCGCCGGACAATAAATGTAAACATCTCCGCGACCACCAGGCCAATAATAATACCGGAGATAATATTTGCACCACCCAGCCAGTTAGCGCCTACGGCATAGGCCTCGCCGACACTATACGGCGTTACGGTCATAAATGCCGCCACGGAAAGCAATCCGGCGGCCAGCGCATCAACCTTGCGCTCTTCCGCCAGCGCCATGCCGATAAAAAATGGCGCCATGAGCGACATAATGCCCAATGTGCCGTTATAGACGTTCCCGCCGATGCCTTTCAATCCATTAAGTGTTTCAATGGTTGAGGCATCAAGCCGAATGCCCATGGAATAAAAAAACGACCCCTCCCCAAAGCTCAGGAAAACGTTATTAATTAATACAAACATCGCCCCCGCAAGGGTTAATGGCATTAAACGAATAAAGCCGTTCTTGATTGCATTAACGTGTGGCTGCTTTCCTATTTTTACAGCAAAAGGAAGGAGTACCTTTTCAAGTGAAGCAATAACGTTACTCATAGAAAAATACCCTTAAATACCGCAATAAAATATTGCGGTTAGTGTATGAAATAACTCTTTGACGGGAAAAATTAAAAAATAATTAATTCGCGGCGGCTTTTTTAATTGCCGCTACCGCAGCTTTAAGCACGCCTAAGCCATCTACCTTGCCGTACAACATTGAATCAATGACTTCTACCGGTTTACCAGGTAATAAACGCTGAATTTCGGGGAGCATATAAGCAATTTGCGGGCCTAATAACACGACGTCCGCTGCCGGGCCTTTTTCACCGGCCAGGGTTTCAGGGAATGCTTCAATAATCACCGGCACTTCATATTTTTCAGCCTGAGCGCGCATTTTTGATACCAGTAACGATGTTGACATGCCCGCAGAACAAAACAGATAAATGTGTTTCTTTTCCATAAAAACCTTCCTCATGTGCGATTATCTGTCAACCAGATACGCCGCAAGCCTCAACCTGCATCCATACTCTGGGCGACTTGCGTAACCGGATTTACTTTTTTAGGTGGCTGAAATGAGTATACGGGATCGGACCACCGGATGGTATTTCCTTGACCCACTAAATTGTCTCTCATTGACCTGGCGTTATGACCCCCCTCACATTTCGGGCAAATAATTCGCGATAATAAATAAGGTTATGGCAGGCACAAAAAAACCGGCTCGCAGGCCGGTTTCCTTGAATGTTCAGGCAATGTACAGTTGTTACTGCTTCGGCGCCTGTGGGTCAGTGTCGTACTCCGCACAGGTCTGGTAGCCGGAGTTAATCACGTGCCCGGTATCATCCAGCGCAACAAAGTAGGTTTCCGCTTTACCATCACGTTGACCCAGGATGTAGGTCTGACAGGTACCGCGCGCATGAATCATACTCACTTCAGATGACGGTTTGCCCGCAATCTGCGCAACTTGCGCCCTGCTCATTCCTTTTTTAACATCTTTAACGACAGGCTCAACAAATTGGTCTTTTGTACGATCATACGCCGTACAACCTGCCAGCATAGTCATTACCGCCGCTGCGCTTAAAATTCCTGCTACGTTCTTGTTCATTTTCCGTCCTCTTGTTTATCAGCGTGTTATGTAAGCCTGGAATACATCAGAACATTTTTCAAGCCGCGCCTCGCCACAAAAAGTCTTTCGGAAAATTCTCTAACGCAGCGACATGTTGTTTTAAACACCGCTTAGCCCGCCAAACCTTGTTGTTTCAGCGGCGAAGGGTTAGCTTTAACAGGGTAAAGATTCATTTTTTTAATGTCGAAGGGGGTTAAATGACTCTGCAGCAAGAGATAATCCAGGCGCTTGGCGCGAAACCGCATATCAACCCTGAAGAAGAAATTCGCCGCAGCGTGGATTTTCTTAAAGCGTACCTGAAAACCTATCCCTTTTTGAAATCGCTGGTGTTAGGCATCAGCGGCGGGCAGGATTCGACGCTGGCCGGGAAACTCAGCCAGATGGCTATCGCCGAATTGCGAGAAGAGACCGGTGATAATGCGCTGCAGTTTATCGCCGTTCGTCTGCCTTATGGCGTACAGGCTGATGAACAGGATTGCCAGGACGCCATTGCTTTTATTCAGCCGGACAGAGTACTCACCGTCAATATTAAAGGCGCCGTCCTCGCCAGCGAACAGGCGCTGCGCGAAGCGGGAATTGAGCTGAGCGATTTTGTTCGCGGCAATGAAAAAGCGCGTGAGCGAATGAAAGCGCAATATAGCATCGCCGGTATGACTCACGGCGTCGTGGTGGGCACCGACCATGCGGCGGAAGCGATAACCGGGTTCTTCACCAAATATGGCGACGGCGGTACCGATATTAACCCGCTTCATCGCCTTAACAAACGCCAGGGCAAACAGCTTCTCGCAGCGCTGGGCTGTCCTGAGCATCTGTATAAAAAAGTCCCCACCGCCGATTTGGAAGACGACCGCCCTTCACTGCCTGATGAAGCCGCGCTGGGCGTAACGTATGACAATATTGACGATTACCTGGAAGGCAAAACGCTGGACCCCGCCATCGCTAAAACTATCGAAGGCTGGTATGTAAAAACTGAACATAAGCGCCGTTTACCGATTACGGTATTCGACGACTTTTGGAAAAGGTAAGCGTACTTCTACTGTTGTGCCGGATATCGCTCGTCTATCCGGCCTCCTCTCTTCCCAGCCTCTTTTTTAATCACCCATCCGCTGTTATACTGGATGAATAACCAGTTAACGGAGATCACTGTGGTACGGCGTCAATCAGCCCCCCGCCTTGAGTTTGAAGCGGCGGCCATTTACGAATATCCAGAACATTTACGTCCTTTCCTCAGCGAAGCGCCAGCCTTACCGGGCGTCTATATATTTCATAGCGAAAGCGATACGCTGCCGCTTTATATCGGTAAAAGCGTGAATATTCGCAGCCGGGTGCTTTCACATCTGCGAACGCCTGACGAGGCCACTATGCTGCGACAGGCGCGGCGGATAAGCTGGATCTGCACCGCTGGGGAAATGGGCGCGTTGCTGCTGGAGGCGCGGCTGATCAAAGAACAACAGCCGCTGTTTAACAAGCGGTTACGGCGTAATCGCCAGCTTTGCTCTCTCCAGTTGAGCGAACAAAAGATTGAGGTCGTTTCCGCCCGCAGCGTCGATTTTTCCCATGAGCCAAACCTGTTTGGCCTCTTCGCCAACCGTCGGGCGGCGCTGCAAAGCTTACAGAACCTCGCCGATGAACAAAAATTGTGTTATGGCCTGCTGGGGCTTGAACCGGTAAGCCGTGGGCGCGCCTGTTTTCGTTTCGCTCTGAAGCGCTGCGCTGGCGCGTGTTGTGGGCAAGAAACCCCGCAGGCGCATTTTCTTCGTCTGCAGGCCTCGCTGGAACGGTTACGTGTGGTTTGCTGGCCCTGGAAAGGCGCTATCGCGTTAAAAGAGAGCCGCCCACAAATGACCCAGTTCCACATTATCAACAATTGGTTATGGCTGGGGGCGGTACCCTCGCTGGATGAGGCCGCCACCCTGGTGCGCACACCTGCGGGTTTTGATCAGGACGGCTATAAGATTCTCTGTAAACCGTTAATGTCAGGTCAATATGAGATCATTGAACTGCACACCGACTGTCGCCAGTCATAAAGAAAACCGCCGATCCTGTCCACCTCAACGATTGTGTTGTCGACAAGACCGGCGGTCTTAAATTATGCGGAAAGTTATTCTGCCGCAGCAGGCATTTTACCTTCTTGCGCCGGGCGTTCCGTCAGACGCTTCTCAAAATTAGCGTTATATTGCTTTTTCTGCTCCGGCGTCAGAACGTTATAAATTTTATTCTGGGTTTCCATATGCGCCAGCATATTGGCCTTGCGCTGCGCTTCCATTTTCGTAATTTGCGCTTCGGCTTTGGCTTTATCGAAGGTATCGCTGGCGATAATATCATGCATGGCGCGACGCTCTTCCAGCAGCGGACGTTTCATTTGCTCGCGCTGCGCTTTCATAATGTCGCGAATTTGTTGCTTCTGTGCGTCCGTCAGGTTCAGGTTTTTAAACATCATATCGTGATGTGGGCCAAATTTACCTTTATGCTGCATCATTGGCTTCGCATCCGCTGGCGCGGCGGTGGTAGTCTCAGCGGCATGAGCGAGATTCGCAGCACCCATCGCCAGGGTAGAGGCAACAAATAGAGCAGTCAGTTTACGCATATTTCTATCCTTCCTTTCAGTTATTTTTACGGCATATTTAAAACAGCGCCGTGTTGTCGTGATTAACTTTAACCGTCTTAGCGTCAATTAGTCATAACAACGGTAAAACAATGAAAGTATAAAAAACACTTTTTCGCCAATTGTGAAGAAAAAAAGAATAAATTGCGCAGAGTTGAAAGAGAAATATACAACAGCATGATATAGCAGAAATTATGCAGAACTATAACGCAGCAACGCTTATTAATAAAGCAATTCTCCAGGAATAATCCGTAATAGCATGAAACTGTGTCCCAAATCATCCCTGTAATCCTAACGTGAGCTTACAGGGACATTTATCAGGGCAGTCTTTCCAGCATTAATCCAGCCCGCAATCCGCAGGCGACAGAGGGATTAGGAAAGAGAACATATTCAACGTCATGCGTCACCGTCACGCGCTTATCCCCCTCCTCGGCCAGCAACGTTCCCTTCGCAAAGGCAGTAAAATTCAGCGTTTGCGCATCCATATAAAGCGCGAACTTGTCGCTGTGACGCGTGATTTGCGACACCACCCGATAGCGTAGCGGCGGCGAAAACGAGGTTGACGTTTCGACACCGCTCAGCAACGCCGACAACGCCTGCGAGGTTACGTTGAACTGCGTCAGATCGTTTTGCCTAAACGGCAACGCCTTTCCCAACTCCAGCGTACAGGAAAGCGCGCCGAAATGTTCAGAGCTAAAGTGCGTAAACGTACCGCCGGGCGCCTGATGAAATACCAACGCCTCTAGTCCTGCCGCGCCCAGCCACGCCAGAAAATCTGTCTCCCACGGGCGGTCGCGCTGCGGCAATACGCCAAAACGCAAATGATGCGAGCCACGAATGGCGGTATGCAGATCCAGATGCCAGCGTACCCGCGCCTGGCCAGATGAAAAGAAGGTCTCCAGACTTAGCTCCAGCTCACGCGCCCGCCGCGTTTCATCGCTTTCGGCAAAGGACTGCCAACGCCCGCCAAACATACGGTTCATATCGCTGTGACAATAGCGTATTCCCGCCGCCAGCGCCTGCGGATTGCCGAGTACCACCAGCACTCGCCACGTTAACGTCAAGCTGCCTGAATACAGCGCCGACAGCAGCTTATCCAGCATCTCGACCGGCGCGGTTTCATTACCGTGTATCCCCGCAGAAAGAATTAACGCGCGGTCGACCGGCGCATCGGGCGTGAGTTCAAGCAGACCATGGCCTAACCAGCGCCAGCGAAAACCCGCGCCCTTCCCCTGCGTCACCCGCGGTGTCGTGCCGCTTAGCGTCAACGCCAGAAAGTTATCCATCAGCCGCCCCCGTTTGCTGGAAAGGATAAACCGACCCCAAATCCAGCAGACGCGTTAACACATCCAGCGCCTCCCGGCCTTCTCGCAATAATAACGGATCGGCCAGATCGGCAGCGGTCAGGCGATCGCGATAATAACGATCCGCCCACGCGTTAAGGGCCGTAAACAGAGCGTCATTCATCATTACCGCTGGATTCACCGCCCTTCGTTCTTCTTCTGTTAACACCACGCGTAATCGCAGACAGGCCGGGCCGCCGCCGTTGGCCATACTTTCTCGCAAATCAAACACCTGCATCGCGCTGATGGGGTTATCCTCCGCCACCAGCTTATTCAGATAGCGCCAGACGCCGACATGGTCCTGACATTCCCGCGGCAACACTAACAGCATTAAGCCGTCGTTACGGCTTAGCAACTGACTATTAAACAGGTAGGTCGCCACAGCATCTGATACAGAAACCTCGCCGGCGGGCACCTCTATCGCCATAAAACCGTCAACGCGCGTACGCAACTGATTAATGAGCACTTTCTGCCGGGCAAACGCCGCTTCGTGACAAAACAATACCTGTCGATTCGAAACGGCGATGACATCATTATGGAATACGCCTTGATCGATGACCTCCGGGTTCTGCTGAGCGAAGATAACCTGTTGCGGATTCACCTGATTAAGACGCGCCACGGCCTCGCTGGCTTCGCGGCTCTGGCGCGCCGGATAACGAGCGGGTCGTATTTCATTCTCCTCTTCGCGCCCATAGACAAAAAGCTGCACGCCTGCCGAACCATACTCGCCGCCAAGACGGTTATGATTCGCCGCGCCTTCATCTCCCAATAATGCGACCTGCGGTAACGCGCTATGCACTGAAAACTGGCTTTCATCGCGAAATATGGCGCGTAGCAGCGCTTCGGTAACAGGCGCCTCAAGAGCGCGATGAAATTTATTGTTTAAATTCGCCACCGTCAGGTGAACTTTCCCGTCCAGCGCGTCTGCCGATGGGCAAACCGTCGCCGCATTCGCAACCCACATTGGCGACGCGGAACTCACGCTGGAAAGCCAGCGTGGCGCCTGACGCGCAACCTTATCCAGAATCTGCTCATCGCTACCCGTGAAGCCGAGCTGACGCAACGCCGGAATAAAAGGTCGCTCATGCGGCGGGATCACCGCCTGGGGAAAGCCGGCATCCGCCAGAGCTTTCATCTTTAGCAGCCCCTGTTTTACCGCCAGACGAGGATTCGACACCTGAAAACGGTGGCGGGTCGATGCCTCATTGCCGAAGGATAGCCCGGCATAATGGTGCGTAAGCCCCACCAGCCCGTCAAAATTAACTTCATGCGCCGTCATACCGCCTCCCTGCGAGAAAAGTCGAGGCCGGGGCTTAATGTCGCAGGCAACGTTAGTTCGGGAGATTCCAGACTGGCCATCGGCCAGGCGCAATAATCGGCGGCATACCAGGCGCTGGGCCGATGGTTACCAGACGCGCCGACACCACCAAACGGCGCAGTACTCGCTGCCCCGGTGAGCGGTTTATTCCAGTTAACGATCCCTGCCCGCGCCTCCAGCAAGAGCTGTTCGAACTGCGCGCGATCCGTCGACACCAGCCCACACGACAGACCAAAACGGGTATTATTCGCCAGACGAATCGCCTCATCGAAATGCGCATAACGCCAGACGTTCAGCAGCGGACCAAACACCTCTTCATCCGGCACATCCGCGACGCCCGTCAGCTCAATGATGCCAGGCGTCAGCAGAGAGGTTCCCTCTTTGACCTTCCGCGGCGCCAGTAGCGTGCGACCGCCTAATGCCTCTCGTTGACGCCAGGCCTCCATCACATGCTGTGCCGCCTGCGCTGAAATCAGTCCGCCGATAAACGGCTGCGGATCGTCGTCCCATCTGCCGGGCTGCAGACGTCCGGCGACGTCAACCAGCCGCGCCAGAAATGCATCTCCCTGCGCACCCTGTTTTACCAGAAGGCGTCGCGCGCAGGTACAGCGCTGTCCGGCGGTAATAAACGCCGATTGCAGCGTCAGATGTACCGCCGCATCTATATTTGCCGCATCCTCAATAATGAGCGGGTTGTTTCCGCCCATTTCAAGGGCCAGGATTTTTTCCGGCTGGCCGGATAGCTGGCGATGAAGCTGATATCCGGTACTGGCGCTGCCGGTAAACAGCAGTCCGTCGAGATCGTCGAGCGAACTCAGCGCTTGTCCGGTCTCCCGGCCGCCCTGCACCAGATTAAGAACGCCTGCCGGTAGCCCCGCCCGTTCCCAGAGTTTTATTACCGTTTCCCCGGTCCATGGCGTTAGCTCGCTAGGTTTGAAGATCAGCGTATTGCCTGCCAGCAACGCGGGCACAATATGGCCATTCGGTAAATGGCCGGGAAAGTTATAAGGGCCGAATACCGCCAGCACACCGTGAGGACGATGGCGCAACGTCGCGGCGCCATCGACAAGTTCGCTTTTTTGTGCGCCTGTTCTGGCGTGGTAAGCCTTAATCGAGATGGCAATCTTATTGATCATCGCCGTCACTTCCGTCGCCGCCTCCCAGCGCGGTTTACCGGTTTCACGTGCGATGACCTCCGTGAGCTCGGCTTTATGTGCCTCCAGCAGGGCGGCAAATTTCTCTACGATAGCCTGTCGTGCGGCAAAAGGCTGTCTGGCCCAGCGAGGAAACGCCGCGCGCGCCGCCTGACAGGCCTCGGCGACCTGTGCCGCATTAGCGTCATTCCCCTGCCAAAGTATCTCCGCGCTCACCGGGTTCGTTTTGCGGCGGCGTTCGCCCTGACCGGTTATCCAGTCGCCGTTTATCCATAGCGTCATACGGTTTTCTCCTCAGCACAAAGGCGTACCAGCCGAACGTGGTCGCCCGCGCGACATTTCAGTGCATCCAACTGCGCTGCGGTAAGTACAAGTCGTGAAGTCTGCGGATCGGCACGCACCAGCGCGGCCCGAAAGTGGTGATAGTTTTCATTGGCGACCAGACATGCCGGATAGTCGCCAGGCGCGGGTTGCCCTTCCGCGACTTCAACCAGTCGGCTTTTACGAATAGCCCGCACCCGGTCAATATCACACTCCAGCGTCGGCCCACCGTCGAAGATGTCGATATAGTGGCGATAGCGAAAGCCTTCCTTTTCCAGCACCGCGCGGGCTGGCGCCGTTTGCGGGTGGACTTCGCCAATCACGGCCTGTGCCTCTTCAGATAAGAAGTGGGTATAAATAGGATGTTTGGGCATCAGCTCGGCGATAAACGCTTTTTGCCCGGTACCGCATAAAAAATCCGCCCGGCTGAAATCCATAGAAAAAAAGCGTTTGCCGAGACTTTGCCAGAAGGGAGAATAACCGTGCTCGTCAATGACGCCGCGCATTTCCGCCACCACTTTCTCATTGAATTTATCGCGAAACGCGGCCATAAACATAAAGCGCGATTTTGACAACAGGTAGCCGTTACCCTCTTTACGCCATTCGGGATCGAGAAACAGCGTGCAAAGCTCACTGCTGCCAGTGTGATCATTACTCAGGAATAATGTTGGCAACGCGTTATATACATTCAGCTCTTTGGAGGCATGAACCAGCGTACCGACACGATAGTTATACCAGGGGTCATTAAGGCCGACCGCGACCTCAATGGCGCAGATCCCGCCGACCTCACCCGTTTCACTGTCCTCGAGAACGAATACATACCCTTGTTCGCCTTTTGGCAGCTCGCCGGACCAGGTTTTTAGCGCGCGTTCAATGCGGGCCGCCAGCGTCGCTTCATTTGCCGGTAGCGAGGTTAAGCCGCCGCCCGTTTTGCCTGCAAGCTGCATCAGCGCGGCGATATCCGCATGTTCGACAGGACGAATCACCCGCATGGTACGCCTCCCGTCTGAAGGCGTTCGCACGCCAGGGCAAAACGATCAAGCCCGGTGGCTATCTCCTCGTCGCTCACATTTAACGCTGGCGCAAAACGCACCACGTCGCCACCGGCAATGAGCACCATCACGCCTGCTTTTGCCGCTTCCTGGGCGATGAGTTTGGCTTTTCCGGCAAACTCCGTCTGTAGCACACAGCCAAGCAGTAGCCCCAGCCCGCGAATTTCACTGAACATGCCAAAACGCACATTAAGGGTATTTAGACGTTCAATAAACGCATCGTGGCGCTGTCTGACGCCGTTTTGCATCTCCGGCGTATTGATGATATCCAGTACTTTTCCGGCAACTGCCGTCGCCAGCGGATTACCGCCGTAGGTGGTGCCATGCGTGCCTGGCGTCATGACGCTGGCATAGTCTTGCGTGGTCAGCATCGCGCCGATCGGGAAGCCGCCGCCCAACGCTTTAGCGGTCGTCAGGATATCGGGCGTAACGCCATAATGCATATATGCATACAGTTCGCCGGTACGTCCGACGCCCGTCTGCACCTCATCAAAAATCAGTAACGCCTGATGCCGGTCGCACAATTCACGCAGCCCCTGCAAAAAAGCTTTCGTGGCGGGGATCACGCCGCCCTCGCCCTGCACCGGTTCTACGATCACGGCGCAGGTATTGTCATCAATGAGCGCGCTGGCGGAGTTCAGATCGTTATAGGCTGCATGACGAATATCCGGCGGCAGCGGCGCAAAGTCCTGTGAATAGGTGGGTTGACCGCCAGCGCTGACGGTAAAGAGCGTGCGGCCATGGAACGCGTTTTTAAAGGCCACAATGCCGCTTTTATGGTTGCCGACACGATCGTGGGCATATTTGCGCGCCAGTTTTAATGCAGCTTCATTTGCTTCAGCGCCTGAATTACAAAAGAAAACGCGTTCGGCGAAGGTCGCGTCGATCAGTTTTTTCGCCAGTCGCAGCGCCGGTTCATTGGTGTAACCGTTCCCGATATGCCAGAAGCGATTCGCCTGTTCATTTAACGCCTCGCGCAGCGCCGGATGCGCATGTCCCAAGGCGTTGACCGCGATCCCACCAGCAAAATCAATATACTCTTTCCCCTGCTGATCCCACAGGCGTGAGCCTTCTCCGCGTACAGGAATAAAAGGCGCGGGAACGTATACCGGCACCATCCATTCATCAAAGTTTTCGCGCGTAACTGACAGAGACATAGCGACCTCTTTTGGTAAAAATAAAGTTATTTATATGTTAATTAATATGAGTGTTTGCGCTGTAAATGTAGATTGCAGCATTCGTGCCAGCCAGCGTTAACATTGCATAAACAGAGGTGATAAACGGTAAATCAATGGGTTACAGCGTAGCGATATTCACTTTTACTGCATGAAAAGTGAATATTTCCGCATAATCGGTGGCTAAAAAGAGGAAAAAGCGAAATATTATTCAGTTGCCAAATATAATTCTGGAATTGTGATCTTATACGAAATTTACTGGAAATTACCGCCCCGTTCTGGCGCATCTGCACGCAAACCGTGCCATTTTCGCGCTATAGAAAACACCATACGCTTCCATTGGCCGAATCTGACGATGAGTGGCAGTCACCCGGTAAAATTTCTGTTACCATCCCAACACGATTCACCTTGCAAAGTGGCAGTGACTATGAAATTTGTCTCTTTTAATATCAACGGCCTGCGCGCCCGTCCCCATCAGCTTGAAGCGATTGTCGAAAAACACCAGCCCGATGTGATCGGTCTACAGGAGACAAAAGTCCACGACGAAATGTTCCCGCTCGAAGAGGTCGCGAAGCTGGGCTATAACGTTTTCTATCATGGACAAAAGGGCCATTACGGCGTCGCGCTGCTAACAAAAGCCACGCCCATTTCCGTCAGACGCGGTTTCCCGGATGATGGCGAAGAGGCGCAACGCCGCATTATCATGGCGGAAATCCCCTCGCCGCTGGGTAATATCACCGTCATTAACGGCTATTTCCCGCAGGGGGAAAGCCGGGATCATCCGTTGAAGTTCCCCGCGAAAGCGCAGTTTTATCAGAACTTGCAAAACTATCTTGAAACGGAACTCAAGTGCGATAATCCGGTATTAATTATGGGCGACATGAATATCAGCCCGACCGATCTGGATATTGGCATCGGCGAAGAAAACCGCAAACGCTGGCTGCGTACCGGTAAATGCTCCTTCCTGCCGGAGGAGCGTGAATGGATGTCACGGTTACTGAAGTGGGGATTAGTGGACACGTTCCGTCAGGCGAATCCGCAAACGATGGATAAATTTTCGTGGTTTGATTACCGCTCGAAAGGTTTCGTGGATAATCGCGGGCTGCGTATCGACCTCTTGCTGGCAAGCGCTCCGCTGGCGGAACGTTGCGCAGAAACCGGTATAGACTACGACATTCGCAGTATGGAAAAACCCTCCGACCATGCGCCGGTCTGGGCGACGTTTCGTGTTTGATTCCGCTTTCTGATTAACCGTAAGGCCGGGATAGCGCGACGCTTCCCGGCAGGAATAACGACCTTAACGACAATGATAAAAAAACTCGATGTTGTTGCCGCCATCATTGAATGCGACGGCAAAATTCTGCTGGCCCAGCGCCCAGCTCATGCGGATCAAGCCGGTTTATGGGAGTTTGCCGGCGGTAAAGTCGAACCCGGCGAAACCCAGCCGCAGGCGCTTATCCGCGAGCTACGCGAAGAGTTAGGGATTGACGCCACGCCCGGCGTCTATATCGCCAGCCATCAACGCGACGTGTCTGGCCGACGAATTCATTTGCACGCCTGGCATGTGCCTGCGTTTAACGGTCTGATACGTGCGCTGGAACATCAGGCATTAGCCTGGTGTACGCCGGAAGAGGCGCTGGAGTACCCCCTCGCCCCGGCGGATATTCCGCTATTGCAGGCGTTTATAGCTTTACGCGACGCCAGACTAACGGATTCGTGCTGATGGTTTTTTCGTCACGCTGGCACTGGAGCAAGACGCCTTCCACTTTTATTACCGCGCCTTCGGAGTAATTCTGATCCTGGTAAACGCAGCACTGAATGCAGGGCTGGGACGACTGACCGCGCGTGCTGAAAACTTCCGGCGGGACATTCACCTGAATATCAGGACGACTGTTCTGGTTTGCCAGCCCGACCATTGGCATTATCGCCATCACGGCGACCACGAGGCTTCGGCGCATAGGATTTCCTTATTTTTCTAAGTATATTCTCAGTATAACGGTAAGCCGCCGTGAAAACTTTAATCCTCTTTTGTCATCGCTTTTAGTTATGACCCTCGCCCCGTTATGAATTTACTTAGCAGCGTCATTTTTTTCTTGCTTACCGTCACATTGCTGATGGTATAGTCGAAAACTGCAAATACATATTCTGATAAAACGCAAATACAACCACATTAATATATAAGAGGTTTTTATATCTATGGATCAGACATGTTCTCTGGAATCGTTCCTCAACCATGTACAAAAGCGCGACCCGCATCAAACCGAGTTCGCGCAAGCCGTCCGTGAAGTCATGACCACCCTGTGGCCGTTTCTTGAACAAAACCCCCGTTACCGCCACATGTCTTTACTGGAACGTTTGGTTGAACCAGAGCGCGTAATCCAGTTTCGCGTAGTGTGGCTGGACGACAAAAACCAGGTGCAGGTAAATCGCGCCTGGCGCGTGCAGTTCAACTCTGCTATCGGCCCCTATAAAGGCGGTATGCGCTTCCATCCTTCGGTAAACCTTTCCATCCTTAAGTTCCTCGGCTTTGAGCAAACCTTTAAAAATGCCCTCACCACGTTGCCGATGGGCGGCGGTAAAGGCGGCAGCGATTTCGATCCGAAAGGGAAAAGCGAAGGCGAAGTGATGCGTTTCTGCCAGGCGCTGATGACTGAACTGTATCGCCATTTAGGGCCGGATACCGACGTGCCTGCCGGGGATATCGGCGTGGGCGGGCGCGAAGTGGGCTTTATGGCGGGAATGATGCGCAAGCTTTCCAATAACAGCTCCTGCGTCTTCACCGGCAAAGGGCTTTCCTTCGGCGGCAGCCTGATTCGCCCGGAGGCGACGGGCTATGGCCTGGTCTACTTTACCGAAGCGATGCTTAAACGTCATGGTCTCGGTTTCGAAGGGATGCGCGTCGCCGTGTCCGGCTCCGGCAACGTAGCGCAATACGCCATTGAGAAAGCGATGGCCTTTGGCGCGCGCGTGGTTACCGCGTCGGATTCGAGCGGGACGGTGGTCGATGAAAGTGGCTTCACGCCAGAGAAGCTGGCGCGTCTGTGTGAAATTAAAGCCAGCCGTGACGGTCGCGTCGCTGACTACGCCCGTGAGTTTGGCTTAACCTATCTGGAAGGCCAGCAGCCCTGGAGCGTACCGGTGGATATCGCCCTGCCATGCGCGACGCAGAACGAACTGGACGTTGACGCCGCGCGCGTACTGATTGCCAATGGCGTAAAAGCCGTGGCGGAAGGGGCAAATATGCCAACCACGATTGAAGCGACCGATCTCTTCCTTGAAGCGGGCGTACTGTTTGCGCCGGGTAAAGCCGCCAACGCGGGCGGCGTGGCGACATCGGGGCTGGAAATGGCGCAGAACGCCGCGCGGTTGAGCTGGAAAGCCGAGAAAGTGGACGCCCGTCTGCATCACATTATGCTGGATATCCACCACGCCTGTGTCGAATACGGCGGCGACAATAAGCATACCAACTACGTTCAGGGCGCCAACATCGCCGGTTTCGTGAAAGTCGCCGACGCCATGCTGGCGCAGGGCGTCATTTAATCCCGTCGTCAGGCCAGATAGCTTTACGCTTATTCGGTCTGACGGCCTGTCTCCGCAGCAGGCGGGCTTTTTTTGCCCGCTCGCTTACGCGGCGCGCTCTTTTTCTTGTCTCCACCGCCTGGCGCGACTATCCCTCTGAAGCGCTTCACCGGCGTGCGCTTAGCCTGCTCGATCAGCTGATATAACGTGCCGACCAGCGGTTGCATGAAATCCTGGTAACGGCACTGCTTTTCGCTGATTTGCGTCAAAACAGATTCCCAGTGCGCGGTCATATCTGGACGGGCCGCCATCTCCGGCAGCGAATGTATTAACGCTT
Organism: Salmonella enterica subsp. enterica serovar Typhimurium str. LT2; assembly: GCF_000006945.2. Lineage (GTDB taxonomy): Bacteria > Pseudomonadota > Gammaproteobacteria > Enterobacterales > Enterobacteriaceae > Salmonella > Salmonella enterica. The sequence continues at coordinate 1,378,310 of NC_003197.2, read as the reverse complement.
TGCCAGCATCGGTAGAATGAATGTAGCGACCTTTTTTGGTCAGAAAGCTACGTTTGAACAGCAGCTCGATAATCCCGGCGCGCGTGGCTTCCGTCCCCAGCCCATCGGTCGCGCGCAGGATCTTTTTCAGATCTTTATCCTGCACGAAGCGGGCAATTCCGGTCATCGCGGAAAGCAATGTCGCATCAGTGAAATGACGCGGCGGCTGGGTTTGGCGTTCGACCACTTCCCCCTTTTCACACAGCAACTCATCACCTTTGGCGACAACCGGCAGCGGCGTACCGTCGTTTTCCTCGTCGCGCTCTTTACTGCCCAGTAACGTCCGCCAACCGGCTTCCGCCAGAAAACGCGCTTTGGCGACAAATTTCCCTTTGGCGATTTCCAGTTCAATAACGCATTTACGAAACACCGCGTCCGGGCAGAACTGCATCAGATACTGACGCGCAATCAGGGTGTACACTTTCGCTTCGTTTTCCGTCAAATGGACAGAAGAACTGCGCGCCGTCGGGATAATCGCGTGGTGCGCATCCACTTTTTTGTCATCCCAGCAGCGATTGCGCGTATCAGGATTAACCACAGGCTGCGGCAGTAAATCCGGGGCGTGGACGCTAATCGCGTTCATGACCGCCTGCCGTCCGGCAAAGTGTTCTTCCGGCAGATAACGGCAGTCGGAACGCGGATAGGTAATCAGTTTGTGGGTTTCATATAGCTTCTGACAAATATCAAGCACGTTTTGCGCGCTCAGGCCAAAGCGTTTGGCGGCTTCAATCTGTAGCGTCGAGAGCGAAAACGGCAGCGGCGCGGATTCTGATTCCCGTTTATCATTATAACTGGTTACCAGCGCGGGCTGACCGTTGATTCGGTTCACTACATGCTCCGCCAGCGGACGATGAAGCAAGCGCCCCTCTTCATCCTGATAAGGTTCGCACGCCTCGCTCGGCTGCCAGATAGCGGTAAAACGCTCGTCGGCAGGCGTAACGATGTGCGCCTTCACTTCAAAGAAGTCTTTGGCGACGAAGTTCTCAATCTCTTCGTCTCGCCGCACCACCAGCCCCAGTACCGGCGTCTGCACGCGTCCCACGGATAACACGCCCTGATAGCCGGCATTCCGGCCCAGGATCGTGTAAGCGCGGGTCATATTAATGCCATACAGCCAGTCCGCTCGCGCTCGCGCCAGCGCGGATACGCACAGCGGCACGAAGTCGCTGTTCGCCCGCAGCCTGTCAATAGCACGCTCGACCGCCTGCGGGTTAAGGTCGTTTATCAGACAACGCCGCACCTGCTGGCGCTTTTCGGCAGGAAGCTGGAGATAATCCAGCACTTCATCAACCAGAAGCTGCCCTTCGCGATCCGGGTCGCCGGCGTGAATAATTTCACCGGCTTGATGCAAAAAGCGCTTAATCACATTGAGCTGTTTGGTGACGGAAGGACGAGGCTGAAGCTGCCATTTTTCCGGCACGATAGGCAGGTCAGCCAGATTCCAGCGCGCATAACGGCTGTCATACGCATCCGGCTGCGCCTGTTCCAGCAAATGACCAATACACCAGGTGACGACCTGCCCGTTTCCGCACTCAATAAAACCATCGCCTTTACGGTGCGGTTTTGGCAGCACATCCGCAATGGCGCGCCCCAGACTCGGTTTTTCGGCAATAAACAACCGCATCAGGTTAACGAATCTCAACCATAGCGCGACCGCCGCGGGCCTCGACCAGTTCGCCAATCGCGGTCAGATCGATACCAAATTCCGCCGCGGTGGCTTTAACATCGTCTTCGGCGTCCGGCGTTACCGCCAACAGCAGACCGCCTGACGTTTGCGGATCGCACAGCAGGCTACGAACTTCACGCGACATGTCGCCCATCAGATGACCATAGCTGGCGAAGTTGCGCTCTGTGCCGCCCGGTACGGCGCCCAGAGCAATATACTCTTCCACGCCCGGCAGTTTAGGGATGTCCTGATAGCAAAGCAGCGCCTGCACGCCTGCGCCCTGGCACATCTCGCTCAGGTGCCCCAGCAGGCCAAAACCGGTAACGTCAGTCATAGCTTTTACGCCGTCGATATTGGCAAACGCCGCGCCAGCAACGTTCATCCGACACATGACTTCCGTCGCCAGCCCCTGATGTTCAGGTTTAAGCAGCGATTTTTTCTCGGCGGTGGTCAACACGCCAATCCCCAACGGTTTGGTCAGAAAGAGTTTGCATCCCGCCTGCGCGGTACTGTTTTTCTTCACCCGTTCGGTCGGCACTACGCCTGTGACCGCGAGACCAAAGATCGGCTCCGGGGCGTCAATAGAGTGTCCGCCCGCCAGCGCGATACCGGCCTGACGGCAGGCAAAACGCCCCCCCTCGGTCACTTCACGCGCAATATCGGGCGACAGGGTATTAATCGGCCAGCCAAGGATCGCGATCGCCATAATCGGTTTGCCGCCCATCGCAAAAATATCGCTGATGGCGTTTGTTGCCGCAATGCGGCCAAAATCAAACGGGTTGTCGACTATCGGCATAAAGAAGTCGGTGGTGCTGATAATACTGGTGCCATTACCCAGATCGTAAACCGCCGCATCATCGCGGGTTTCATTACCCACCAGCAGGTTCGGGTCGACGAACTTCGCCTGCTCGCTATGCAGGATAGTCTCCAGCACTTTAGGGGAAATTTTACAACCGCAACCAGCGCCGTGGCTGTATTGCGTTAAACGAATGGCTTGCTCGCTCATGGACATCTCCTGTCATTGCATTCGCGCTATGGTAGCGCTCATTCCCTGATGTGGTAAGTATCACTGTCTGAATTACCGCGCCTTTGCTCAGAATCCAGACAGTTTTATCCCTCAGCGTCAGAAATAACGCACAAACGGCGTGGGGTCGGGGGTACTGATCGTCGTTGACGCTTTGAGCTGCGGCGTGCCGAGATAGAGAAAACCAACAATTTTATCCTGCGGGCGGCACTCAAAGGCTTCCCGCACAATAGCGCTCTCCGTTAATGCGCCGCTACGCCAGATACCATTAAACCCTTGCGCAATCGCCGCCATTTGCATCGCCATCACCGCGCATCCGGCAGACATCTCCTGTTCCCACACCGGAACCTTATGGTTTTCTTCGCATTTCGCCACCACGGTAATAATCAGCGGTGCGCGAAACGGCGCATTACGCGCTTTTTCGATCGCCTTCTCATCCCCCCCGGCAGCGACAGCGCCTTGTTCAAGTACGGCGCTGAAGCGGTCGCGCCCCTCTCCTTCAATCACAAAAAAACGCCACGGCTGTAGAGATTTATGATCGGGAACACGCATTCCCGCCCGCAGAATGTTCTGTAATTGCTCTCCGACAGGCGCCGGTTCTGCGAGACGAGAGGCGCTACGACGGTTGACCAGCAGTTCTAGTGCATCCATTTGATTAACTCCAGCAATGATATTTATTCACAAAATTAACACGGGAGCGGATTTTGTTACAGCGCAGGCAGTGATTCCTGCTGACAACTGCCTGATGGGTCATTACGATAGCCACATCTTAATGCTTTATCCTCACCAAGGTACAAGCGTTGTTACTCAGATAGGGAGAATACATGCGAACCCTGTGGCGATTTATTGCCGGATTTTTTAAATGGACGTGGCGAGTGTTGAACTTCGTCCGTGAAATGGTACTCAACCTGTTCTTTATTTTTCTGGTCCTGGTGGGCGTTGGGATCTGGATGCAGATCGGTAACGGCAGCAACAGTGAGCAAACCGCGCGCGGCGCTCTGCTGCTGGATATTTCCGGCGTCATTGTGGATAAACCCTCCACCAATCATCGTCTGGGCGCGCTGGGTCGCCAGTTATTTGGCGCCAGCTCCGACCGTCTGCAGGAAAACTCCCTGTTTGACATCGTCAACGCTATTCGTCAGGCGAAAGATGACCGTAATATCACGGGTATCGTTCTGGATCTGAAAAACTTCACCGGCGCCGATCAGCCATCAATGCGCTATATCGGTAAAGCGCTGCGCGAATTCCGCGACAGCGGCAAACCGGTTTTCGCCGTGGGTGAAAACTACAGCCAGGGTCAGTATTATCTCGCCAGTTTCGCTAATAAAATTTGGCTTTCCCCACAGGGTCAGGTAGATCTTCACGGCTTCGCTACGAATGGCCTGTACTACAAAACGCTGCTGGATAAACTGAAAGTCTCTACCCACGTTTTCCGGGTCGGCACCTATAAATCCGCCGTCGAGCCGTTTATCCGCGACGATATGTCGCCCGCCGCCCGCGAGGCCGACAGCCGCTGGATAGGCGAACTGTGGCAGAACTACCTGCATACCGTTTCCGCCAATCGCCAGATTTCGCCGCAACAACTCTTCCCCGGCGCGCAGGCTATTATCGACGGGTTAACCAGCGTGGGCGGCGACACCGCCAAATATGCGCTCGACCATAAACTGGTGGACGCCCTCGCCTCCAGCGCAGATGTTGAAAAAGCGCTGACGAAGCAGTTTGGCTGGAGCAAAACCGAAAATAACTATCGCGCGATCAGCTATTACGATTATTCGCTGAAAACGCCTGCGGATACCGGCGGTACTATTGCGGTTATTTTCGCCAATGGCGCGATTATGGATGGCGAAGAAACGCCAGGGAATGTCGGCGGCGACACTACGGCATCGCAGATCCGCGACGCACGCCTTGATCCTAAAGTGAAAGCGATTGTGCTGCGCGTCAATAGCCCAGGCGGTAGCGTCAACGCCTCCGAAGTTATCCGCGCCGAACTGGCGGCGGCAAGAGCGGCTGGCAAACCGGTGGTGGTCTCAATGGGCGGTATGGCGGCCTCCGGCGGTTACTGGATCTCTACGCCGGCAAACTATATCGTGGCCAGCCCCAGCACGCTGACGGGTTCAATTGGCATCTTCGGCGTCATCAATACGGTAGAAAACAGCCTGTCGTCGATTGGCGTACACAGCGACGGCGTTTCCACCTCGCCGCTGGCGGATATTTCGATGACCAAAGCGCTGTCACCGGAAGTGCAGCAGATGATGCAACTCAGTATTGAGTACGGCTACAAACGCTTTATCACGCTGGTGGCAGACGCGCGTAAGCGTACGCCGGAGCAAATTGATAAAATCGCACAAGGCCATGTCTGGACCGGAGAAGACGCGAAAGCCAATGGTCTGGTGGACAGTCTCGGCGACTTTGACGACGCCGTCGCCAAAGCGGCGGAGCTGGCGAAACTGAAACAGTGGCATCTTGATTACTATCAGGACGAACCGACGGTCCTTGATATGGTCATGGACAGTATGACCGGATCAGTACGCGCCATGCTGCCGGAGACCATTCAGGCGATGCTCCCGGCGCCGCTCGTTTCCGCCGCCAACACGGTGAAGGCCGAGGGGGATAAACTGGCGGCATTTAACGATCCGCAAAACCGTTATGCGTTCTGTTTGACTTGCGCGAACGTTCGCTAATGCTTCATCAATAGCCATACCGGATGGCGGCGTCTGCTCATAGCCGCCATCCGATAATCATTAATACGTCCTTCGCGACACGACTGAACATTATCATGCAAAAGAAATCAATTTACGTTGCCTATACCGGCGGTACTATCGGTATGCAGCGCTCAGATAAAGGGTATATCCCGGTGTCCGGGCACCTTCAGCGCCAGCTGGCGCTGATGCCGGAATTCCACCGCCCGGAGATGCCGGATTTTACCATCCATGAATATGCCCCGCTGATGGATTCATCAGATATGACGCCGGAAGACTGGCAGCATATCGCTGCAGATATCAAAGCGCACTACGATGAGTATGACGGTTTTGTTATTCTGCACGGCACCGACACGATGGCGTTTACCGCATCGGCGCTCTCTTTCATGCTGGAAAATCTGGGTAAACCGGTCATTGTGACAGGGTCACAAATTCCGCTGGCTGAGCTGCGCTCCGACGGGCAAATTAATTTGCTGAATGCGCTTTATGTCGCCGCCAACTACCCTATTAATGAAGTAACGCTGTTTTTTAATAATCGTCTGTTCCGCGGTAATCGCACGACCAAAGCCCATGCGGATGGGTTTGACGCTTTTGCCTCTCCCAATCTGCCGCCCTTGCTGGAAGCAGGAATTCACATTCGCCGTTTAAATACGCCTCCCGCGCCCTACGGTTCTGGTGAATTAATCGTTCACCCTATTACGCCGCAGCCGATAGGCGTAGTGACGATTTATCCGGGGATTTCCGCCGAGGTAGTACGTAACTTTCTGCGTCAGCCGGTAAAAGCGCTGATTCTGCGCTCTTATGGCGTAGGCAACGCGCCGCAAAATAAAGCGTTTTTACAGGAGCTGAAAGAGGCCAGTTCGCGCGGCATCGTGGTGGTTAACCTGACGCAATGCATGTCAGGGCGAGTCAATATGGGCGGGTACGCTACCGGTAATGCGCTGGCGCACGCTGGCGTGATTGGCGGTGCCGATATGACCGTCGAAGCCACCTTAACCAAACTGCATTATTTGTTAAGCCAGGGTCTGGACACTCAGGCGATTCGTAGCGCGATGGCGCAAAACTTGCGTGGTGAATTGACGCCGGATGATTAAAAAATCCCGACGACAAGGAGAAGATAATGACAAACCGGGCCTTATTACTGGTCGACTTGCAAAATGATTTTTGCGCCGGCGGCGCGCTGGCTGTAGCGGAAGGCGACAGCACCATCGACATCGCCAACGCTCTTATTGACTGGTGCCAGCCCCGGCAGATTCCGGTGCTGGCCAGCCAGGACTGGCATCCCGCGCAGCATGGCAGCTTCGCCAGCCAGCATCAGGCGGAACCCTATAGTCAGGGAAAGCTGGACGGGCTGCCGCAAACGCTCTGGCCGGATCACTGCGTTCAACATACCGACGGCGCGGCGTTACATCCCCTGCTTAACCAACATGCGATTGACGCCTGCATCTATAAGGGTGAAAACCCGCTGATTGATAGCTACAGTGCGTTTTTTGACAACGAACATCGGCAGAAAACTACCCTTGATACCTGGCTTCGCGAGCATGACGTTACCGAGCTTATCGTGATGGGGTTGGCGACCGATTACTGCGTAAAATTTACGGTGCTGGATGCGCTAGAGTTGGGCTATGCCGTTAACGTTATCACCGATGGCTGTCGCGGCGTGAATATTCACCCGCAGGATAGCGCGCACGCGTTTATGGAGATGGCGTCGGCAGGCGCGACGCTGTATACGCTGGCAGACTGGGAAGAGACGCAGGGCCAGGCTGTCGCCAGGTAGCGGAGCAGGTATCGTATCCGGTCAATACATCACGCAACGGTGAGACCATTGCATAGATCTTTGGGCCGGATACGTCACGTCAGCGTCGCTACCAGGCAAAGCTCAACGCAGGCTGGAGAGCGCTTCTAACAAAACAGATTAAAAAGCGCGGGCTGGCTGGCGCAATGTTCTGGGAATAAGGCACCGATGACAATAATCAGTTAGCGAAACAGTTGGCGGACTCGCTGGACATTAAGCGTTAATGGGTAAAAATATGGCGGGCCTGTGCCTGACAGCAATGAGCAGGCCCGGTAAGCACAACGCATTGGCAATGAAACCGCCGGATGGCGGCTACCTCTTATCCGGCTGCCGTTACTGCATTTTCAATGTCGCAATCGGCTTTGACGTAATACCGAAATCCGCTTTGAGCTGCTGCTTGCTTTTCATCACCATCTGACCGTGAGTATCGATCGTCATATGTTGCGCTTCGGTATTGTGCCGCGCCTGCCATAGCATCACCAGTTGCAGGCTGTTTTCTTTCTGTTCCGGCGTCAACGCCACGCCATCCGGCCATTTACCCAGCTCAACGGCGGTGGATAAACGTTGATACACTTCCGGCGTCATGCTGTTAATGATCTCATCAAGATTCATGATGTGTCCGCTCCTGTGGAATAATTTGCTGAATCGTTTTTTCAGCCTTTCAGTTGATCGCCGTTTTTCTCGTCAGAAAAGGCCAGCGAGGCCGAGTTAACGCAATAGCGCTCACCGGTTGGCTGCGGCCCGTCCGGGAAAACGTGTCCGAGATGCGCATCGCAGTTACCGCAACGAATTTCGACACGCTGCATTCCATGAGAAAAATCGTCTATGTAACGAATCGCCTCTTCGCTGACAGGCTGGTAAAAGCTAGGCCAGCCGCAGCCTGAATCGTATTTGGTGTGGGAGTGAAAAAGCGGCGTATCACAGACCAGGCAGTGATAAACCCCATCGCGTTTATTATGTAGCAGGCGTCCGGTAAATGGCGGTTCTGTGCCACGATCCTGCGTCACGTAGAATTGCATTTCGGACAATTTTTTCTTGAGTTCTTCTGCTGAAGGTTGGTTAGCCATTTGCTCACATCTCACTTTAAACGTGCTCACATTGCCTGACCGATTCTAACAAAACATTAACACCTCAGTACCAACTTTTGTTCTAAACTTGATCATTGCGAAATGGCGGCTCACGAATCGTGACTGATGTCACATTATTATCTCGGTTGCCCTTTAAAATTCGGGGCGGCGCCCCCATGTGGTTTCAAGCCGAAAGGAAGAGTGAGGCGAATCAGCCGCGCAAAGGTTGTGCAGAGGATTGATTTGTCGCAATGATTGACACGATTCCGCTTGACGCTGCGTAAGGTTTTTGTAATTTTACAGGCAACCTTTTATTCACTAACAAATAGCTGGTGGAATATATGACTATCAAAGTAGGTATCAACGGTTTTGGCCGTATCGGTCGCATTGTTTTCCGTGCTGCTCAGAAACGTTCTGACATCGAGATCGTTGCAATCAACGACCTGTTAGACGCAGAGTACATGGCATACATGCTGAAATATGACTCCACTCACGGCCGTTTCGACGGTACTGTTGAAGTGAAAGACGGTCATCTGATCGTTAACGGTAAAAAAATCCGTGTTACCGCTGAACGCGATCCGGCTAACCTGAAATGGGACGAAGTTGGTGTTGACGTAGTGGCTGAAGCTACCGGTATCTTCCTGACTGACGAAACCGCGCGTAAACACATCACCGCTGGCGCGAAAAAAGTGGTTCTGACGGGTCCGTCTAAAGACAACACCCCAATGTTTGTTAAAGGCGCTAACTTTGACAAATACGAAGGCCAGGACATCGTTTCCAACGCTTCCTGCACCACCAACTGCCTGGCGCCGCTGGCTAAAGTTATCAACGACAACTTCGGCATCATCGAAGGTCTGATGACTACTGTTCACGCGACTACCGCAACCCAGAAAACCGTTGACGGCCCGTCTCACAAAGACTGGCGCGGCGGCCGCGGCGCATCTCAGAACATCATCCCGTCCTCTACTGGCGCTGCTAAAGCGGTAGGTAAAGTACTGCCGGAACTGAATGGCAAACTGACTGGTATGGCGTTCCGCGTTCCTACTCCGAACGTATCCGTTGTTGACCTGACCGTTCGTCTGGAAAAAGCGGCTACCTACGAGCAGATCAAAGCTGCTGTTAAAGCTGCTGCCGAAGGCGAAATGAAAGGCGTGCTGGGTTACACCGAAGACGACGTTGTATCTACCGATTTCAACGGTGAAGTATGCACTTCCGTGTTCGATGCTAAAGCAGGCATCGCGCTGAACGACAACTTCGTGAAACTGGTCTCCTGGTACGATAACGAAACCGGTTACTCCAACAAAGTACTGGACCTGATTGCTCACATCTCCAAATAAGTTGAGATGACACAGTCATTGGTAAGAGCGACTCAGGTCGCTCTTTTTTTTGCTTAAAGATATACCCGTCATACTTCAAGTTGCAGGTGTGTTGGCTATGCTTTCTCACCCGAATCACTGACGGAAGTCGAACTTATCGGGATGAATCAGGGATGTCCATGTCCCTGGCCGGAGATTACCTACGGTTGTTCAAATTCGTTCCCGATGAATTTGTCGTTCACTTGCCGCGTTACTCGGCCTGCGGCCTCGCCTCTACGGGCCAGCGCAAGCACTGGTCAAGGCACAAGCGCCTTGTCATGCAACTCGAATTATTTAGGGTTAAGAGGATTGCGTAATGATTAATAAAATTTTTGCCCTCCCGGTTATCGAACAGCTTACCCCTGTCCTTTCCCGTCGTCAGCTTGATGACCTGGATCTGATCGTCGTTGACCATCCGCAGGTTAAAGCCTCTTTTGCATTACAGGGCGCGCACCTTCTCTCCTGGAAACCCGTTGGCGAGGAAGAGGTATTGTGGCTCAGTAATAATACGCCTTTCAAAACCGGCGTGGCGCTACGCGGCGGTGTACCGATCTGCTGGCCCTGGTTTGGACCTGCGGCTCAACAGGGTCTGCCGTCACACGGCTTTGCGCGTAATCTTCCGTGGGCGCTAAAAGCGCATAATGAAGATGATAATGGCGTAATGCTGACATTTGAGCTGCAAAGCAGTGAGGCCACCCGGAAATACTGGCCGCACGATTTCACGCTGCTGGCACGTTTTAAAGTGGGTAAAACCTGTGAAATTGAACTGGAAGCGCATGGCGAATTTGCAACCACATCCGCGCTCCACAGCTATTTTAACGTTGGCGACATCGCCAACGTTAAGGTCAGCGGACTCGGCGATCGGTTTATTGATAAAGTTAACGACGCTAAAGAAGGTGTCCTGACCGACGGTATACAAACCTTTCCGGACCGTACCGATCGCGTTTACCTCAATCCTGAAGCATGTAGCGTGATCCACGATGCGACATTAAACCGCACGATTGATGTGGTCCACCACCATCACCTTAACGTCGTAGGCTGGAACCCTGGCCCGGCGTTGTCCGTCAGCATGGGCGACATGCCGGATGACGGCTATAAAACGTTTGTCTGCGTTGAAACGGTTTACGCTACTGCGCCGCAACAAGCCACAGAAGAAAAACCCTCTCGTCTGGCGCAGACTATCTGCGTCGCTAAACGCTAAAAGTGAATGGATAACGGCGTTACTATAGGATCTGAAAGGCGTCAGCCGCCATCAGGCATGACCTGCCGGATGGCGGCGCTTACACATTTTATCCGGCGTCACACCATATCCAACGCGGTTTTCCCTTTTGGCGCAGGCCAGGCGTTGTCCAGTAAGGCAAGTTCGTTTGCTGACAAGGCGATCTCAAGCGCCGCCGCATTTTGCTTCACGTGTTCTGTACTTCCGGCTTTCGGGATCGCCATCACGCCCGGATGCGCAATCACCCACGTCAGTAAGATTTGCGCCGCCGTAGCGTTATGCGCTTGCGCAATTTCATTCACCACCGGATGATTCAGTAAACCGCTACGTAACCGGCCAGCCTGCGCCAGCGGGCTATAGGCCATCACTGGCATTCGCTGTTGTTGACACCACGGCAATAAATCATACTCAATACCACGTGACGCCAGATGATAGAGCACCTGATTTGTCGCGCATTGCTGTCCCCCAGGGATGCGCCACAGCGCCTGCATATCGTCATAATCAAGATTAGAGACTCCCCAACGGCGAATTTTCCCCTGCGCGATTAGCCGCTCCATACCTTCAACGGTCTCTTCGAATGAAAAGCTTCCGGCCCAGTGCAATAGATAGAGATCGAGATAATCTGTTTTCAGACGACGCAGGCTTTCTTCACAGGCGGCAACTATCTTCTGGCCGCCAGCGTTCCACGGGTACACTTTTGACACCAGAAATGCCTCATCGCGTCGCCCTGCTAACGCCTCGCCCACGACCTTTTCCGCCCCGCCGTCGGCATACATTTCCGCTGTATCAATAAGGCGTAACCCCAAATCCAGCCCCGCGCGCAACGCCGAAACCTCGCGCTGACGTTGATCCGCGCGCTCGCCCATATACCATGTTCCCTGTCCGATGGCAGGAAGCGTCACCTGCCCGCAAAACGTTACGTTTTTCACTGATTTCATTTCCTTTTCAATGTCACTCGACGGTAAAACAATACAGGACTCTTAGACCCTACGGTAATGTCCGGCATCATACCGCGCAAGGGGGCGATTTTCTTGTCACTGACGAACGTCATCCGCAATCATGTCGACGATGCGGGTAATATGCGCGGCGGGTCGCTGATTCAGTAATAATTGACGCATCACATTCATATAGGGCGTCACATGTTGAAAGAACTCCAGATATCCTTTACAGAGATAATTTTGCCGTTCGCCGCCGTCCATACAAATTCGATGTTTCGGACAACCGCCGTGACAGGCAAAGCGCCACGTACAGTTCTGGCAGCGTGAGGAAAGGTTTGCTTTAGCCGCGCCAAACTGCTGCTGAAAAGGAGAGGCCGCCATTTCTTCTAAAGAGTGTTGCTGCAGATTGCCCAGTTTATAGGCGGGAAAAACAAAATGGTCGCAGCTAAACACGTCGCCATTCTGCTCCACCAGCAAACTTTGTCCGCAGGTCGACTGCATCGTACAAAGCGTGGCGGGCTCCCCCATCCAGACGCCAAGTAAGTTATCAAAAAGCTGTACGAATATGCGTCCGACATCGTGACGTATCCATTGATCAAAAACATCGCACATAAAGGCGCCCCACCCTTCAGGCGTGACGGAAAAGGGCATCAGCGAAGGCGAATCCTCATTGTCAGATAACGTCAAAGAACGCTGCGCTTTTTGCGCGAGCGGCTCAACAATGGGAATAAATTGCAGGTGTTTACTTTCCAGTTCCTGCGTCAAAAAATGATAAATAGCGTTGCCATGACAGCATGACGCATCATTCACGACAGTGAGCGTGTTGAACTCGACATCATTTGCCTGCAGAAGGCGGATAGCATTAACGACTCGGGAAAAAGACGCCCGCCCTGACGGCGTTTTCCGGTAATTATCATGAACGACTTGCGGCCCATCAATCGATATACCAATCAGGAACTGGTGCTGCGCAAAGAAAGCCGCCCACTCTTCATTGATTAATACGCCATTGGTTTGCAGACTGTTGTAGATAGTTTTGCCGTTGGCATAGCGTTGCTGCAAGCGCACCACTTTTTGGTAAAAAGAAAGACCGCATAGCGTCGGCTCTCCCCCCTGCCAGCAAAACGAGACCTCTGAGGATGGCGTATCATCAATTACCCGGCGGATATACGTCTCCAGCACATCGTCAGACATGACGCGCTGCCCCCGGGGTTTATCAAGATAGAAACAGTACTTGCAGGATAAGTTACACAGACTGCCGCTGGGCTTGGCTACGGTATTGAATACTATGCTCATTCGTCTTACTCGCTGTGAAGAATGGGTATAGCATAAGCGGGACGTGACAGGGCGATATCAGCCAGCATTGCAACAATTATTACGCTAATTGTTAGCGCAGTTGTAATCACCTGGATTTTTCATATAAAAGGCTAGTTTTTTAAATTGATGTAACAAAGTATAAATCACATAAGGCTGCGCCATACCCGGTCAACAGCGCATTTATGCAAGCCGTCATGTTCGCGTTTCAGACAGCACAAAGCCCGCATAACGCAGGCTTTGTCGTGGTTTTTCCGGCAAATTCAATCAATCAGAATCTATAGGTCACGCCAGTAGAAAGGATACCGGTCCAGGATTTATCCACCATCGGGCTGTCGGTAATTTCATCCGACAGGCGGGTGTAGCGCGCAGTACCATATACGCTCCAGTTACCGGCGAAATTATAGTTAGCGCTAAGTTCAAGATACGGGTTCCAGCTATCGTTCGGGTTATAGCCGCGCAGGCCGCTACGCGAAGATTCTTTACGTGATACGCCGTAATAGTAATCGTTCTGGTTCTCGCTATTCCATTCAACCCCGATACCTGGCGTTAAGGTCAGCCCGCCATTGGTATACCGATACAGCCAGGCCAGATCCCAGACAATACCGTTACTGTTATCCAACGTATCCCCTGCCAGTGAGGTACGCAGGAATCCATATTGGGTGTGATGCGCGTAAGAAACGCCCGCCATCATAGTACTTTTACGCCTGTCCAGACGACGCAACTGATGGTCATCGCTGTCGCCCGGTTTGAAGTACATCGGGGACCAGTATGCCATGATTGACAACTTATCGGCATTGTCATTCCACAAGTAGTACCCGCCGCCCAGACCACGGAACCAGAAGTTTTCGCTTTCATAAGCGATGACCGGTATCGGATAAACATCGCTATCGTAATCTTTATAAGGGTGTTCAACCACACCAACGCCTGCGCCCAACGTCAGGTTGCTTTCAGCGTGCGCGACGCTGGCGGATGTTGCAATAAACACGCCAAGAGCCAGAAGTTTAAGTTTGGTCACAATCCATAATTCCTTATTCAAATGTTCTGCGGCAAAAGTGTAACCGCCAATACCTGTAAGCCCAACTATTTTACACAATGTAACCGTTTAATATCACCACAACCGATTATTTTCAGATGATCGGCTGATGATCGTTATGTGACCGGGAACGCTTTTTCTGATATCCACCAGCCTTTTCTACCTGATGAGTTATTGATATGTCATCGAAATCCACTGACGCGTACAGGCAAGTTTTGCAAATGCCATCTACGCTTAATGTTAAGAAGGTGTATCACCGGACACGTTAATCTTCTGACCAATAAAATGGCATGAGAGTTGCTTTTTTTTCCTTAGCAGAGACGGCGTTCAGTCTACCTCTTCCGGGAGCCTCTACTATTCATATGAACGGCTCTTAACATGTGCGAAAAAACGAAAGGATGGCATATCATGAATATATTCGATCACTATCGCCAGCGTTACGAAGCTGCCAAGGACGAAGAGTTCACACTGCAGGATTTTCTTACCATTTGTCGGCAAGATCGCAGTGCTTATGCCAACGCGGCAGAGCGGCTATTAATGGCTATCGGCGAGCCTAATATGGTCGACACTGCCCAGGAACCCCGACTTTCCCGACTCTTCTCCAACCGGGTTATTGCTCGCTATCCTGCGTTTGAAGAGTTTTACGGCATGGAAGACGCGATTGAACAGATTGTCTCTTATCTAAAACATGCGGCGCAAGGGCTGGAAGAGAAGAAGCAAATTCTCTATTTGCTGGGACCTGTGGGGGGGGGCAAATCATCGCTCGCTGAACGGCTGAAATCGCTAATGCAGCGCGTGCCAATTTATGTTTTAAGCGCCAACGGCGAGCGTAGTCCGGTCAACGATCATCCGTTATGCCTGTTTAATCCGCAGGAAGACGCGCAGATTCTGGAAAAAGAGTACGGTATTCCGCGCCGCTATCTCGGTACGATTATGTCCCCGTGGGCGGCCAAACGCCTGCATGAGTTTGGTGGCGATATTACTAAATTCCGCGTGGTGAAAGTCTGGCCCTCCATTCTGGAGCAGATTGCCATCGCCAAAACGGAACCCGGCGATGAAAACAACCAGGATATTTCGGCGCTGGTCGGCAAGGTGGATATTCGTAAACTCGAACATCACGCCCAGAACGATCCGGATGCGTATGGTTACTCTGGCGCGCTGTGCCGCGCTAACCAGGGGATCATGGAGTTCGTCGAGATGTTTAAAGCGCCTATTAAGGTGCTGCACCCCTTGCTGACCGCAACCCAGGAAGGTAACTACAATGGTACGGAAGGTATTTCCGCCCTGCCCTTTAATGGCATCATACTTGCCCACTCAAACGAATCTGAATGGGTGACTTTCCGTAACAATAAAAATAACGAAGCGTTCCTCGACCGTGTCTATATTGTGAAGGTGCCTTATTGCCTGCGAATCTCCGAAGAGATCAAAATCTACGAGAAACTGCTTAATCATAGCGAGCTGGCTCATGCGCCCTGCGCGCCGGGCACGTTGGAAACGCTTTCGCGTTTCTCGATTCTTTCCCGCCTGAAAGAGCCGGAAAATTCCAGTATTTACTCGAAAATGCGCGTTTATGACGGTGAAAGCCTGAAAGATACCGACCCTAAAGCCAAATCGTACCAGGAGTATCGCGACTATGCGGGCGTGGATGAAGGGATGAACGGTCTCTCCACCCGATTCGCCTTTAAGATCCTCTCCCGCGTATTCAACTTCGACCATGCGGAAGTGGCGGCAAACCCGGTACATCTGTTCTACGTTCTGGAACAACAAATCGAGCGCGAGCAGTTCCCGCAGGAGCAGGCTGAGCGTTATCTGGAGTTCCTGAAAGGCTACCTGATCCCGAAATACGCCGAATTTATCGGCAAGGAGATCCAGACGGCCTATCTCGAATCTTACTCTGAGTACGGGCAGAACATTTTTGATCGTTACGTGACTTATGCGGATTTCTGGATTCAGGATCAGGAGTATCGCGACCCGGATACCGGTCAACTGTTCGATCGCGAGTCGCTGAACGCCGAACTGGAAAAAATTGAAAAACCAGCGGGTATCAGTAACCCGAAAGATTTCCGTAATGAGATAGTAAACTTTGTCCTGCGCGCCAGAGCCAACAATAGCGGCCGTAATCCAAACTGGACCAGTTACGAGAAGCTGCGCACGGTGATTGAGAAAAAAATGTTCTCCAATACTGAAGAGCTGTTGCCGGTCATTTCTTTTAACGCCAAAACGTCGACTGACGAGCAGAAAAAGCATGACGACTTTGTCGATCGGATGATGGAAAAAGGGTATACCCGTAAACAGGTTCGTTTGCTGTGCGAGTGGTACCTGCGCGTGCGTAAATCGTCGTGATGTTAATGCCCGGTGGCGCTTGCGCTTACCGGGCCTACAAAGTAATGTTCTGTAGACTGGCTAAGCGTTAGCGCTATCCGGCACTGACAGAACAGGCGCTCAGTTGGCAGTACGGGGGGCATATGACCTGGTTCATAGACCGACGTCTTAACGGCAAAAATAAAAGCACGGTGAATCGCCAGCGCTTTTTGCGTCGTTATAAAGCACAAATTAAGCAGTCGATTTCCGAAGCGATTAATAAACGCTCTGTGACCGATGTCGACAGCGGAGAGTCCGTCTCTATTCCAACCGATGATATTAGCGAACCGATGTTTCATCAGGGGCGCGGCGGTCTGCGCCATCGCGTCCATCCGGGTAACGATCACTTTATCCAGAATGATCGCATTGAGCGTCCGCAAGGCGGTGGCGGCGGCGGTTCCGGCAGCGGTCAAGGTCAGGCCAGCCAGGACGGCGAAGGCCAGGATGAGTTTGTTTTTCAGATTTCAAAAGATGAGTATCTGGATCTGCTCTTTGAAGATTTAGCGCTGCCTAATCTGAAGAAAAACCAGCATCGCCAGCTTAACGAGTATAAAACTCACCGCGCCGGTTTCACCTCAAACGGCGTACCGGCCAATATCAGCGTGGTACGTTCGCTACAAAACTCTCTGGCGCGCCGTACAGCAATGACGGCAGGAAAACGCCGCGAACTGCACGCGCTGGAAACGGAACTGGAGACCATCAGCCACAGCGAACCAGCGCAACTGCTTGAAGAGGAGCGGTTACGTCGGGAGATTGCCGAACTACGGGCTAAAATCGAGCGAGTGCCGTTTATCGACACCTTTGATTTACGCTATAAAAATTATGAAAAACGGCCTGAGCCCTCCAGCCAGGCGGTGATGTTCTGTCTGATGGACGTCTCGGGTTCGATGGACCAGGCAACCAAAGATATGGCCAAGCGTTTTTACATTCTGCTCTATCTGTTTTTGAGCCGAACGTATAAGAACGTCGAAGTGGTTTATATCCGCCACCATACCCAGGCGAAGGAAGTGGACGAACATGAGTTCTTTTATTCGCAAGAGACCGGCGGGACGATTGTCTCCAGCGCGCTTAAACTCATGGACGAAGTGGTTAAAGAGCGCTACGACCCCGGTCAGTGGAACATCTATGCGGCGCAAGCGTCAGACGGTGATAACTGGGCCGACGATTCACCGCTGTGTCATGAGATTCTGGCGAAAAAGCTGCTGCCGGTAGTGCGCTATTACAGCTATATCGAGATTACCCGCCGCGCCCACCAGACCTTATGGCGCGAGTATGAACATCTGCAGGCGACGTTCGATAACTTCGCCATGCAGCATATTCGCGATCAGGAGGATATTTATCCGGTATTCCGCGAATTGTTTCAGAAACAGAGCGCCAATCAAAGTGCATAACCATAAATCAGCCCGTAATGAGTCACGGGCTGATTTATCACTAACAAGGCAATTATACATACTACCACTATAATAGCCGTAAACCTGTATATCTCCTGACTGGATTAACCTTACATGCGCCGACTTATCACTGAAATACTATGGATTTATTAATGCCAGCAATACTCACCAGGAGGTGGCGGTAATTGCAGAGAATCAGGGGGTTGTAGTTTGCAAAAAAGCCATGGACCCGAAAAATCAAAATCCCACGGACTATCACTACCCGACGCTGCCATAGCAGACGACGTGAACCCCGCAGCCAGCAATGCAAAAAGAAAAATTGTTGCCATTTCTTTAAATCGTTTCATAGTGCCTCCGAACGGAAGTACATTATTATCCTTACCACTTCACACTCCTTTCGCGTAATAATAAAGGCTATTTTATTTTCGTTAGTGTTAAATCGATGCCGTTAATTAACAATTTACTTTTTGCGACAATAGTCACGACTGAAAATATCAACACCATATATTATTGAATTTATTAAATCGAGAATGATTTTTATTCCATAACATCAACACGTTTTATTTTTAAACAGTCTATTAGAGGAATTCTCATCGCTATGGTAAACTAACGCATCCGACTTTCAGGGCTGTAGTTCATCATGAATTTGCATCATAAAGCGCTCAGGCACTTTATCTCGGCAAGCGTCATCGTTTTGACATCGTCCTTCCTGATTTACGAACTTATTGCCAGCGACAGGGCAATGAATGCCTATATGCGTTATATCATGGAGAGAGCCGATTCGTCGTTTTTGTACGATAAGTACCAGAATCAGAGCATCGCCGCACATTTGATGCGAACTTTTGAAGCGCCGGGAGACCCCGTCACCGCAGAAAAACACCGCGCGTTTTGCGACGCCTTTGAAGCTATTAACGGTACGCACGGTGTCAACCTGACCCGGCATAATTATCCGGCGCTACATGGTACTCTGCAAACCGCCGCTACACAGTGTACCGATAATCTTGATGACGCCCTTTTACTGCCTGCATTTGATCAGGCGGTAAGCATCAACCGTTCGCAGGACGACCATAGTCACGGGCTGGGCACACTGGAGCTTAAATTCCGTTATTACGTTGATTTAAATAAACATTATGTCTATTTCTATGATTTAATCAACTCACGGCGCTTCGCCATGCATCGTTGGACTTTTTTACAAAAAGGCACAATGGGTATTAACAGAAAAGATATAGATAAACTTTTTACCGGCCGTACGGTTATTTCAAGTATCTACATGGATGATATTACTCAGGAAAACGTCATGAGTTTTTTAACGCCAGTCTATCTGGCGGGATCGTTAAAAGGCATCGTGATGGTGGATGTTAACCAGGATAATTTAAAAAATATTTTTTATACCCAGGACCGTCCGCTGGTTTGGCGTTATCTTAACGTAACACTAAAGGATATGGACTCCGGAAAAGAAATTATTATTAATCAAAGCAAAAATAATCTGTTTCAATATGTGAATTATAGCCATGATATCCCTGGTGGGCTGCGCGTTTCGTTGTCCCTTGATTTAACCTATTTCCTTGTCTCGTCCTGGAAAGCGCTGGCCTTTTACTTACTGGCAACGGCGCTCCTGCTTAATATGGTACGGATGCACTTTCGGCTTTATCGCAACGTCACACGCGAAAATATTAGCGATGCCATGACCGGGCTTTACAACCGTAAAATATTAACACCGGTGCTGGAACAGCGACTGCAACGCCTGGTCAATACCGGGACGCCGGTGACATTTGTCGCTATTGATTGCGATAGGTTAAAACTGATCAACGATACCCAGGGGCACCAGGAAGGCGACCGAATTATAACCCTGTTGGCGAAAGCGATTAAAACATCGATTCGTAAAAGCGATTACGCCATTCGCCTCGGCGGCGATGAGTTCTGTATTATTCTTGTTGATTACGCGGCGGATTTGGCTATCCATCTGCCGGAGCGTATTATTCGTAACCTGCAAATTATCGCACCGGATAAGACAGTCCATTTTTCTGCCGGGATTTATAATATGCAGCCCAATGATACGATTAATGATGCCTACCAGGCTTCCGATGCGCAGCTCTATCTGAACAAACAACAAAAACAACATCGTTCATCATAGTGCTTCGCAGTAAATGTTCATATTGCACCAGGAGTGAGAAATGGCCGAAATGACTGAAGTCGCGAAGGGTGTCGCTACACACCAACGTTTAGTGGCTTTATTAACCCAGGAGAACGCGCGCTATCGTGTGGTGAACCATGAAGCGGTAGGGAAATGCGAAGCGGTATCTGAAATACGTGGTACTGCGCTGGGCCAGGGCGCAAAAGCGCTGGTCTGTAAAGTCAAAGGCAACGGCGTCAACCAGCACGTTCTTGCTATTCTGGCGGCCGATCAGCAAGCCGACCTCTCTCAGCTTGCTTCACATCTGGGCGGCTTACGCGCTTCCCTTGCCAGCCCGGCGGAAGTCGATATGCTGACCGGCTGCGTTTTTGGCGCGATCCCGCCTTTCAGTTTTCACCCCAATCTGAAACTGGTCGCCGATCCGCTCCTGTTTGAGCGTTTCGATGAAATTGCCTTTAATGCCGGCCTGCTGGAAAAATCAGTCATTATGAATACACAGGACTATCTGCGCATCGCCCGACCAGAACTGGCAGTCTTCCGCCGCTTTCAGTCATCGCCAACGGCTTAGTCCCCTCCCCCTTCAAGGAGCAATACCGACACAACGATAATGATAAAAATGGCGAAAAACGACGCCGTAATCATCAGCGCTTCAAGAAACGGTGGATCGTACATAATTGTATCCTCAGGAAGACAACAATGACGGTTCACCTGTTAGCAATACGCGGCGTTGATGGCAATTTAATGACAACGCCGTTTTTCACGTAGAGATTGTCTTTCAGGCAGTTGCCTGAAATCCGCATCAATCGTTAAAAAGGCCTGTGCGCTTTGCCGTTTGGGCGTAAAGTAGTCAGGCTTACTTTTTGGCAAGGAAACCATAATGTTTGATGTCACTCTGCTGATCCTGCTCGGACTGGCAGCTCTGGGATTTATCAGCCACAACACCACTGTCGCCGTCTCAATTCTGGTGCTGATTATTGTCCGCGTAACCCCGTTGAATACCTTTTTTCCCTGGATTGAAAAACAGGGACTCACCGTCGGGATTATCATTCTGACCATCGGCGTAATGGCTCCCATCGCCAGCGGAACCCTACCGCCCTCCACATTGATCCACTCTTTTGTGAACTGGAAATCGCTGGTCGCGATTGCCGTCGGCGTTTTCGTCTCCTGGCTGGGCGGTCGCGGCATTACGCTGATGGGAAACCAACCGCAGCTCGTCGCCGGGCTGCTGGTCGGTACGGTACTTGGCGTCGCGCTGTTTCGCGGCGTGCCGGTCGGCCCACTGATTGCGGCGGGGCTGGTCTCTTTAATTGTGGGGAAGCAGTAACTCGCCCGTCAGATACTGGCCTGGCGTCTGCCCCAGGCCTTTTTTAAACATGGTAATGAATGCCGTGGTGGAATCATAACCCAGCATTTGCGCCGTCTGCTGTACATTACGTCCCGCGATCAGCGCTTGTAGCGCCAGGATTAATTGCAACTGATGACGCCAGCGACGAAAGCTTAGTCCCGTCTCTTTGACGACCAGCCGGGCAAGGTTACGCTCGCTCATCGCGAATACGCTGGCCCACTGCCCTAATGTATTCCATCGCGCGGGCTCCTGCGCCATTGTCTCAACCATTTGGCGGATTTTCGGATGCCCCGATACCGGTAATTGCAATTGTTCCTGCGGCTGCTGCGGCAGTTCATCAAACAACACCTGAATAAGGCGCTGCGTTGGCATTTGCGCTCTTTCGGGATCGGTTCTGCGCGCCAGCGACAAAATCAACTCCCGGCATAACGGCGAAATTTTCAGCGTGCAGCAACGCTCCGGCATGACGACCGCCGCAGGTTCAATAAATAAAAAGCACAGCTCCGCCCCTGCGGTCACATGATTACTGTGCGGCAGCGAGCCGGGGAGCCAGACGGCATACTGGGGCGGAACCATCCACATCGCATTTTCCACCTCGCAGGTAATCGCGCCGTGCAGAGCGAGAATCAACTGTCCCTTGCGATGCTGATGGCGAGGGCTAAACAGTTCATCATCCCTGGCGCGAATACAAAAGGCCACAGCGGCATCGTGGTGAAGGTCGGGATCGTAACCGTCCAGTCTCAGACCAATCATTATATTGTCCGATTTTAGCGATAAATTGTCATTTTAGCTTGATTCATCCAAACAGTAAAAACTGTTAAGGTATCGCCTCGCCTGACGAGATGAGAAAACGATGACGACAGCCCTTTCACCACGCGGCAAACAGGGCGCTTTACTGATTGCCGGTATTTTGATGATAGCCACTACGCTGCGCGTAACATTTACCGGCGCTGCGCCGTTGCTGGAGACAATCCGTTCGGATTACGGTCTTTCCACCGCCCAGACGGGCCTGCTAACAACCTTGCCGCTTCTGGCGTTTGCACTGGTTTCGCCGCTGGCGGCCGGTATTGCCCGCCGGTTTGGGATGGAACGCAGTCTGTTTGCCGCAATGCTGCTGATTTGCGCGGGTATTGCTCTCCGCTCCCTGCCCTCCGCTGCATTGTTGTTTGCCGGAACTGCCATTATTGGGTGCGGGATAGCGCTGGGTAATGTGCTGCTACCAGGATTGATTAAGCGCGATTTTTCACAACATGTCGCCAGGCTGACGGGCGCGTATTCATTGACGATGGGCGCCGCCGCCGCGTTGGGGTCCGCGCTGGTGGTTCCGCTGGCGTTGCACGGTTTTGGCTGGCGCGGCGCGCTGTTAATGCTGATGCTGTTTCCGCTGTTGGCGTTTCTTATCTGGTTGCCGCAGTGGCGCACTACCCGCTCAGCTAACCTGAGTAGCTCCCGGGCATTACATGAACGCGGTATCTGGCGTTCGCCTTTAGCCTGGCAAGTTACGTTGTTTCTGGGACTTAACTCACTGATTTATTATGTGATTATCGGCTGGTTACCAACAATACTCATCAGCCACGGTTACAGCGAAGCACAGGCAGGATCGCTACATGGCCTGCTGCAACTGGCGACCGCGGCGCCTGGGTTAGCTATTCCGCTTATTTTGCATCGCTTTAACGATCAACGCTGGATTGCCGCGCTGGTCTCACTATTGTGCGCAGTGGGCGCGGCGGGGCTTTGGTTTGTGCCGGGCCAGGCGATCATCTGGACGCTACTGTTCGGCTTCGGTTCAGGCGCGACGATGATCCTCGGCCTGACGTTTATCGGCCTGCGCGCCAGTTCGGCGCATCAGGCGGCGGCGCTTTCCGGCATGGCGCAGTCGGTCGGGTATTTACTGGCGGCATGTGGGCCGCCCGTCATGGGAAAACTTCATGATGCCAGCGGTAGCTGGTATCTACCGCTGTCAGGCGTGACGGTTCTGGCTATCATCATGGCGATTTTCGGCCTCTACGCCGGACGCGATCGAGAGATAGCGTCATAAATAAACCTGATACCCACTTGAATGCCTGATGACGCTTCGTTTATCAGGCCTGATCCATTAAAATCATTACCGCTATCCGACAAAAGTACCGTAAGCGACACCATCACAGGAGGGAAAAATGCGAATCCAGTGTAAGCGCGTCTATTTCCCGGCGGAAAAAGACGATGGTTATCGGGTATTGGTTGACAGGCTATGGCCGCGAGGCATTAAAAAAGCAGCGCTGGTCTATGATGAATGGAATAAGGCCATTACGCCCTCCACCGAATTGCGCAAAGCCTTTCATAGCGAACTGATTGATTTTAACCACTTCGCGCAGCAATACCGGGCAGAACTTGCGCAACAGCATCAAGAAGGCAAACGTCTGGCGGATATTGCCCGACACCAGCCGCTAACGTTGCTATACGCCGCTAAAGATACTCGCCAGAACCATGCCATTGTGCTGGCAGAGTGGCTACGAGAGCTGTGATTGTCGTGCCGCCGCCTGGCCTGGTTGTCTGTCCGGGGACAACGGCATCAAATGTTCTGCCCGCACCCAGGCAAAACCGTGCTGGCCATCGGCGGAGGCTACGTCGCCCGTAACCAGCCACAGCGCCCGAGGCGCTTCTTTCGGCAGTAAGGTGACGTGTCCATTTACTGGATTAATGAATTCATCTCCGGGTTGGCACAGGCAAAATAGCTCAACCGATTTACCAATATTCTGCCGTCCGGCGGGTGTTTTAGCGCCAATAACTATTGCCAACGCGCCCGGCTTTAACTGAAACATATTTTCTTGCGCCGCATGAAACTCATTATCAGATTGTTCTTAATCATATCCCGTCGGACCGCAGGTTGTCACTTTTTCGTATCAGGGTGCTCTCTGCGCCATAATGTCCACTCATCAATGATTTCGCCATTGGGCAATTTGCAATCGGAACGCACGCCTTGTGGGGTCTGCACCGGCATCAGCGTACCGCCCTGTTGCTCACAGTAGACGGCTGCCGGATTAGGCATCCCAATACGCGGCGGCCTGGGGGCGTTGGGTTGCGACGATGAACAAGCGCTCAGCAGCAATACGCCTGGCAACGCAATCCACGTAAATTTCATAACGACTCCTTAAAGCGATATTTTGTCCAGGATAACCTGGCGGGTACGCTATTTCCATACTTTCTGTCAGCGCTTTAGTGGGTGTTTATCCCGGGTTAAGTCAGCAATAGCCACGCCCTGTCACAAAGCAACCAACCTTTTGTCGCTGAGAAAACCCTGCTATTCTGGCGCCCCCTGAACAGTGAAGGTAATAGCATGAGAGTGGGTATCCTCTTCCCTGTCGTCATTTTCATTACGGCAATATTATTTTTGGCATGGTTTTTTATTGGCGGTTACGCCGCGCCGGGAGCATAACCATGAGGAAAACAACGATGGTGTTGATGGGCATCGCGCTAATTGCGGTGGCGGGTACCGAACTGGGCTGGTGGTAAATTCATTTTGAATAATAAAGGCTACCTGTCGTAGCCTTTATTATCTCTGAAAGTTCTGCGTTTAGCTTTTGATTTTTCTGTAGATTAACAGCACGACAATCGCGCCGATCACCGCGACTGCAAAGCTGCCGAAGTTGAAACCATCCACTTTGCCAAAGCCAAAGAACGTACTGATCCATCCTCCGACTACCGCACCAACGATCCCCAGAATGATCGTCATAAAGAATCCGCCGCCATCTTTACCTGGCATGATCCACTTAGCCAAAATACCCGCAATAAGTCCAAAAATAATCCATGAAAGAATGCCCATTTTTTCCTCACTTATGTCTTAACGTTAGCGGTTTATTTGCCGTTAAAAAGAATAGCACATCGTCAGGAAAGTGAAGTTTGTGATGTCCATCACCTTTTAGCGTCGTGGATAAAAGCGCATAAATATCAGGGTTGCAATCATTAATGATAACGATTATCTTTATCAATACCGAGTGGTTGAGTTTATAACCCACCTGTTCGGTACGACATTGCTCACATTGCTTCCAGTATTATTTGCCCGCCTCACCGAGTGCGGGCTTTTTTTGCTAACCGCTATCTATCCCATGTCGAATTCATGGTCTTTTTTCAGCCGCGCTATTTTGCGTGATACGGGGTCATCTCCAGCGCCGTACATTCATCCTGCTTGTCCTGCTGCATAAACCCCACGGTCACCATAAACAAACCGATCATAAATGGCACTTCATAAAGCTCTTCAATCAAATCCGTGTAACGAGCGTTATGCAGGAATATCGGCGACAACCACCGATGATGCTCGACAGTGTCGGAAATCAGATATGAACATGTCGTCACGGCAAACAGCCACAATGGCAGAGGAACGTCCCGTAGGCGACGAACAATCTCCTTACGTAGCCCGGCAGAAAACAGGACTGGCAAGACTAACGCAGCAATTAATATCACTGAAATCGTTCTGAACAGCATACGCGGCTCGTCAGGGAAATAGTCACGCCCCCAACTGGTGCTTCTACCCAATAGCACCACCCACCAGACAACAGCCCATAGCCAAAACTGCTTTGCCCCTTCGGGACGGGAAAGTGGCCGTATATACCAGGCGGTAAATAGCGCCCCAAACAGTAACCATAACGCTTGTCCGTTTTCAATCCATCGGACCACCACGCCGTTAAGCAAAGGCAATTGCCAGTCCGCCGTAAACGGGATGACCACAGCGGCAAGCGCAAGAGTAAGTGCTGACGAAGTTAATCGGGTATCGAGTTTCATGATTATAAGACTCTTCTGGTTTTTAATACCCAATCATAAGTTTTATGAATACGCTCTCATTAGCAAACAATGCGATATTCTTAATGTTTTCTTAATGTTTCTTTTCAACCCATGTCTGATGTAAATAAACAGCGCTTTTCAATACGCAAAAACCGCATCACGCTGGCGACGCGCGATGCGGCTTCTGATTTAAAAAATCACTTTATATCAAATAGATACTACAAGATCCTTACCAACCGCAAACGTCGTGTTCGTTTTCGGTATCGTAGGAACGCACGGTATTGACCAAATCCTTCACAACTTCTGCTGCAACTTCAGGTACCAGCAACGTCATCGGTGCTTCCGTTTCATAGTCCACAGAGACGCCGTTGCTATTATTCGTGACCGTGACGGTATAAGTAGCTTTTCCCATTATTATTCTCTCCCGGCATGAATGACTTTTCGTGAGGTCGCCCCTTCCATCAGTACTTCCGGCGCGACAAAAAAGTCGATGTTAAAATAGGTATCATCCGTCATGACCTCAATATTGTGCCACTTTTCCGGAGGAAACACGCCAAACTCGCCGGCATTGATCACCATGATCTCTTCCGGCTCAGAGCAATGTTCATCAGCGTATCCGAGATATTTGACCGCCCCCTGCATCACCGAGAGACGAGGATAAACGTCGGGTCGCGTTCCCTTATCAAGGTGGCGTTCGAAAATTCCGGCAGGCGCCGTCTCTTTGTTCCAGAATGGCGTGGAACGTGTATGAATATGATTTTGTGGAATTTGCCGCATTTGCTTCCCTCTTCACGCAGGTTACTCAGCGATAATCTCATCGCTGTCGTAAAAAGGTTACGCTCCAAAAACAGTATTTTAAATACCATTTATTGGTTACTATTTTGCTGTTTTCCACGCAATAAAACCGAAAGGAGAGCAATGACCCGCCGTTGACGACGGGTCCAGGTGGTTAAGACTGGAGCGTTGCCAGCCGGGCGGCAAATCCGACGAAAAGAAGGCCAATCAAAGAATTGCCCACTTTTGCCAGTTTCTTTTTGGTACCAATATAGTGGGTTACAAAAGCGCCAGAAAGAATTAAAAAGCTCAGATAGCAAAAACTGACGATTTCAAGGGTGGTGGCCAAAATAAAAAATGACACCCCAGTATGCGGCGCAGTAACGTCAATAAATTGCACAAAAAAGGAAACATAAAAAAGTATGGCTTTAGGATTCGTCAGGCTAAGAATTAAAGCACGCTTAAAAATAGCGCCAAAAGGAACTACCGTTTCCGTCGCCGCACGCCCTTTTGAGGTCAGCGTGGCGTAAAGGATTTTTGCGCCAAGGTAGAGCAGATAAAACGCGCCGAGATAGCGAACAATGTTAAACAGAACCGGCGTTGTTTTGATCAGCGTCGCCACGCCCGCATACGCCAGAAACATTAATATCGCATCGCCGATAAACACGCCGCATGCGGCAAGATATCCTCCTTTAACCCCGCGTCCCACGCTGTTTTTAAGCACAAAAAGCGTATTCGGCCCCGGTACCAGAACGATAAAAATCGCCCCAACCAGGTACGTCCAATAATTCAGAACACCATACTCCGCGAACACATTAACCTCTTCCTGAAAACATTTACGCTTAGCTGCGAAACAGTATGCTAACGAATGCACCGGAAGATGGGAAGCGAAACCACGTCTCTCCAGCCGCTATTCCGCCACGCTTATATCCAAATCACCTAAAAGCGTTCTTTTATCGCTACCTCCGCAGGCAATCACCAGGTATTGGCCCACCTCTCCTCATGTGGAGTTAACGCGCGCGTCGCACCAAAGATAAGGCTGCCAACACATTACTGATATCGCTCTCATTCAGATTCGGCGCATTAAACTGCGCTCTCAGCCACACCATATCGTCGTGGCTGAAAGCGCCGACCATCAAGCGCTGGCTGATAATGATCAACATTTGATTATCAAGTTGTCGAATACGTTGCCGGGTGACCGACAAGGTTTGTATCGGAAAGGAGGGTTCTGAGCCGGTTCGCCACTGCGCTAAATAGCGGTACTGTATCGCTTTACTGGCATCCATTAGCGAACGAATAAAAGGGGTTATCGAATGCGGGTCCAGACCGTTATTTTTCGCTTCTTCTTCAGCCTCGGCAAAAACATTTTGTTCACGTGTGAAATCCTCTATCGGCAGATGGTGCTTCATTTTATAAGCAGCCACATCTTTCATTAATAACATGCGTTCATTGAGCGCGGTTAAGAGCGCGCCAAGCGATACCGACGTTACCGAATCGGCAAAAGTGGTGCTGCACATCAATAAAGAACAAAGAAAAATGGCGATATGACGAATCATTAATCAACCTCCTTTTACGGAGGCCTGACAGTAATTTACCTTTATTAAGATAACATTAAGTAATTATTACAGATGGGTATTAATGCTTATTCGTTTAAACTGGAGTGAGAAAAAAGAACAGGCCGTTGATTCTGCGGAATCTTCATTTAAAGTGTATAAAATATACAACAAATCACACAAATGTGATGCGCATCACGTTTTTATGATTTTTTATTACAGTTTTATGATATAGGTCTAACTTTAATAGGTCACTAATTTCTCTCCCCCGCTCAGGGAGATCGGCTTCAATTTACATCGAATATGGTGAAATATGACTACCATTACACTAGTCAACGAACAAAATAGTACTGGCAATCCTTTTTCTGCACATATGTTATGTGAACAGCGAGCTATTCAGGAAATTACTTACGAACTATTGCAATCGCAGCAGCATGTCTCAAATAAGGATATCATCGCCAAACTTATTGAAAAACTGGAAACAGAAAAAGACGTAGTGCAGCTTGATATTTACCGTAATGCCTTAGAAGCCGTTTTGTTTCAGACACCTGACGACATCTAATATATACCCAAAATAATTCGAGTTGCTTAAAGGCGGCAAGGGAGTGAGTCCCCAGAAGCATAGATAACTATATGACTGGGGTGAACGACAAATCTGCCGGGAGCAGATTTGAACGTCGCGTGCGACGGCCCGTCAGGGCGAGGCCCATGGATGGGCCGAGTAATCCGTAGCCAACACATAAGCAACTTGAAGTATGAAGAGTATAAACAAGGGAGGGGTTTACTCCTCCCCTGTTCGTTAATAATGCAGATGCCTCAACGTGCGGTGCCTGATTTTTCGTAGCCGTTTGCATGGATTTGCGGTGCAACATGCTGCATGCTTTCTGGCATCTCATGCTGCCGATATACGGCTGGCAGTAATGTTAAGCCTGAGCCATTTTTCACATGAAGACTAAATTTACCCGATTCTTTTAAAGCCTGAATAAGATTTTCCTGCGCGGGAGTTAATGTCTCATCATGCCACAGAACAATATGCTCGAAAGACGTTGATAAAAGATCGGGCATCGGCGCCTGCCAGGGGATGACTTCAACTCGCATACCTTCACTACAATATTTAATCGTTTCCAGCCATAGCTCAATGGGGTCGTTCAGCGAAAACGCAGCAATAAGCATTGTGCCTGCTGGCGCCTTTCGTACGCTACTTAGCTGGAACGTGGCGTATTCAATAATCGCAGTATCCAGTAATGCCTTTTCAAATCGGCGTGCATCATCATCGCCTGCGGACAACCACAGCCGTAAAGGACGCAGTATTGACTCAATGACGATACACGGCGGAATTTCCCGACCATAACGCCAGAGTAATTTTCGCAATTTGGCGGGTTCGAATTTTCTACACTGCGCTAAAATCTCTTCCTGGTAGAATAACCATCCCGAGCGGCAATGCGTTTCTTCACCATAGAGGGCAGGTTTAATCTCTTTTAATGAAAAGCCTTTGCTTAACGCGTCGATAATATGCTGTATTCTGATAGCATCTTCTATGCAATAAAAACGATTGCCAGCTTCATCTTTGGTAGGTTGAAGCAGGCCATAGCGTTCCCAGGACCTGATATTTGCTGTTGTGACACCACACTGCGCCGCCATTGCGCTAATACTAAAAGTAGCCATGCCTGTCTGGCCTCATGATGATGTAAGAAAGCATAGTGAACCTAAACGCCATCAGAAGCAAATCATTATTAAGCAATGACCTTACTATTTACACGGGAAATTACATTATCAACATTATTTATTGTAAGCCAGTGCGTAAAGGCTTTAGAAACGGACAGTATTTGATAATCCAGAACTGTTCTACAACCTAATTTAGTCAGAACATGGTAGCGTACTGAGTAAATAGTTTTTAAATGTACATTCAGCTCACAGCTTATTTGTCGGATATCCATTCCTTTAACAAGCATCGCCAAAACATTTCTTTCATTCGCCGTTAATCTGACTTTCTCTGACCTGGGAAAAAATTGACCAGCAGCGGCCAAAATCAGTAATTCGCGCCACTCAGCAATAGAGGCATCGACCTTTATTCGATATATGACATGATGTTCATCAATAAAGTTATATTCATTATGGGTAACAATTCCAATGAGTACCGTTTTAAATGTGGAAGTAATATACTGCTGTACGGTGTAGTAATCGTCGATATCAAAAATAATATAATTTACGTTGCCAGCTATTATTGCGACGTCCTTAAATAAGGACTCCAGACCATAATTAAGAAACAGGTTTTCGCTCAATAGTCTTGTATCTGTCTTTAAAACAGATGATGCGGAACCAGTCATATCCACCTCAACAAAACGAGAGCCATGTGGGAATATCCATTCGATGGCCCGCATAAGATCATCTGCTTACTTCAGCGATGAGAACCTATTAAGTAGTAGTTGAGGAACGCCGTTTGCGCAACCTGACAGACGTCCTGGGGCATCTTATGTGAACTGCGTGGGGATGTGCGCTTTGGCAAAATCCACAAAGCGTACGACCGCAGGCAGCAAAATATGCCAGTCCTGTTGCTCCAGACCTAAATATTCACGCTGCGCCGCACGCAACGTGGCAGCATAATCTTCTGGCAACTGAGGTAACAGCCAGTCAGCCGCCGCATCCTTAGAGGTAAATCTCCCGGTAGAAAGGGTATACCAGATACGCGCCAGGGTTAAAACGATATGATACTCATCTCCCTGCACATCTGCCGTGGATTGCCAAAGGTCGAGGGGATAACGCAAGGCCTTCAGCAACTGCGCCGCAGGGGCTGGCGTGAACAGCCGTTCCGCGCGTTCTCCCTTTAGCGGTATACTGGTTTCCAGAATTTGGGTTATCAGTAACACCATGTCCCAGTCCTGCTGCGCTGGTTCATAAATCCCCTGACAAATGTCCTCTCTTAGCCACTCGCCAAATTGCATTTCCCTGGAAGGTGGAAAACACCAGGGAACCAGCTGCGAATAAAGCACGACAGTGACCTCCAGAGCGCGTTTTTCTGCCGACGCCCCCGGCGGCGATGAAAGCGCCAGCAATTCCTGCATCAGCGTTGCGCGTTGGGCCTCCGTCAGCGGCTGGCATATTGTCACCAGCAGATCAATGTCGCTGTTTGGCTTCAGACCGCCCGCGACAGCGGAACCATATAAATGAATAGCACGCAACGTATCGCCTGTGACACGAGTAATCAGGCGACATGCCGCTTCCGTTTGGCATTGAATCGAGGGCGGTATGGACAGCGTCATCATCGCTCCGGGGGCGCAGGTATTTTTTATATTGATTGCCAGAAATATGGCATAACGGCAGAAAAAAAGCTCGCTATTCATAGCGAGCTTTTAACATTGCAATCAGACTTAATGATGTAGCATTTCGTCAACGACCTCATTCGCCTTTAACTGATAAGGATAATAGGTAGGCCAGTTTTCCATCTCTTGCAACAATGCCTGCTGCGAGGTATTTCCCATAAAGATATGGAAGTGCGCCGATTTGCGCGGGGCAATGATATGATCGCTAAACTGAACATATTTAGGCGCTTTGCTATTCGCATCTTTACATTCGAACAGGTAGCGCACCCCTTTTTTACCCGATGCGTAAGTCAGAATTTTATAGCCGGCATAATTGTATTTACAGGATGCAACGTTATTGTCGCGATGGAATTCTATAACGCCATTTTCAATGCCGATCGTCTCAACATTCGTCACGTATCCTTTGCGATAATACGCTTTAATATCCTCAAACGTTTTCTCCGGGTCTTTCTTCGCCTTTTGCCTGAAGACAGGGTCCAGCTCGCCGCTGACCAGATAAGGATAGACGGATTGCCACATACCATCCCAGTCGGTGAGCGCGCGATCGCGTACATTAGCGTCATCAAACACGCCCGCTGCCGCTTTTTGCTCAACCTCCGTCATCGGCGCGCCATGAGCATGATGACCATGCGCGAAGGCAGGACTATTTACCAACAGCATTCCCAGAAGCATTGTCAGTTTTTTTAAATGAATCACCAAAACGTTACCCTCATCTTTCTTAGAAAGATGATTGTTATATTATAACATTGCATTTATTTCAACAGAAACTCAGCGGCCACCGCGCAGGTGGCCTTTTTTGATATCAACTGGTCCGCCATCGAGGAATTGAACCCCGAACCTTAGAGGTAGAAGCTCTATGCTCTATCCGGTTGAGCTAATGGCGGAAGAAAAATTACGCGGCCATTTTAAGGCAGGCGTCTGCGCATTGGCTGCATGCCCGCGCGCAATTCTGGCAATGGTCGTGATCGTGCCTTGCACACTCTTCGGCACAGGCTTTGCAGATATCCGCGCACAGGCGGCATAATTTTTGTGAGTACTCGCTTTCCAACGCCATAAATTGCGCCGCCAGGCGACAAATGGCCGCACATTGCATATCTAACTGGATGCAGTGCTTCATCATTTCGACGTTATCTTCACGCAGACAAGAAGAGGCGCAGATATCACACGCCGCCGCGCATTCATAACACTGCTCAATACACTCACGATGTTCTTGTTGCATAAATGACTCCTTATTTTATTAAGAGGAGTAGATAAGTCTGCACAGAAACGCCGGGATAGCCAAACGGCTACCCCTCTTTTTCATACTTTTTGAACAAAAGTGCTGAATAAAACAGCAATAGTAAAGCCGGAAATCGGCCTCCGTGATGTGACGTCTATACTGTAATGTTCATCTGCTTTTCATCGGAGGTAAAATGGAGTATTTAGCACGACTAAATATCGTTGCGATGCTGATGTCAACGACGTTCTGGATCAATCTGGCGGTCGTTTTTTTCGTCACCCTCATTACTTACTGGCTCATCAACTGGCTACTTAATGTGGTCTATAAAGCGCTACAACGCCCGGATAAAAAGGATGATGCTCATGGGCGGCTGCGTCCTATTGTTTTCGAGATGCTGAAAAAGACCAGTAAGATGCTAATCTTTTTTGCCGCATTTCTCTTTAGCCTGCGCTTTGTCGCCCTGCCTGACCGGTTATTCTCTACCCTCTCTCACGCCTGGTTTTTAGTGGTTGCGATTCAAATGGCGATTTGGCTTGATCAGGGCGTACAGTCATGGATGCGTCATTTACTGTATGCCCCAGGCTCCAATAAAAACCCGGTGACGTTAGTCATTCTTGGTATGATTTTGCGCGTGCTCGTCTGGTCTATGATGCTGCTCTCCATCCTGGCGAACGTCGGCGTAGATATTACCGCACTGGTAGCAAGCCTCGGCGTGGGCGGTATTGCTATTGCCCTGGCGGTACAAACCGTTCTGAGCGATGTCTTCGCTTCGCTATCGATTGGTTTCGATAAGCCCTTCGAGATCGGCGATTTCGTCGTCTTTAATGATGTAGCCGGTACGATTGAACATATCGGTTTGAAAACCACTCGCATCCGTAGCCTCAGCGGCGAACAGATCGTTTGTGCGAACGCGCAGTTGTTGCAGCAAACCATACACAACTATAAGCGGATGCAAACGCGTCGTATCGTGTTTACTTTTGGCGTCGCCACTGCGACACCGCCGGAAAAGTTACGCCTCATCGGCGATATGGTGAAAAAGATTATTACCGATGTCGGCGAAACACAATTCGACCGCGCCCATCTACTGGCCTTTGGTCAGGATCGGCTGACCTATGAGGTGGTGCATATCGTCAATACCGCGGATTACAATAAATACATGGATATTCAGCAAGAGATAAATATCCGTATTATTGAAAAACTCATTGAGAATGATATCGAACTGGCGCTGCCTAGTCTGGTTGTCAGAGCCCCTGTACAGGTTGAAGAGACCAGGGACTACAGTAATACCGCTGATGCAAAAAACGCAGATAAACGCGTCATGCAGTAAAATCTCTGCCGACAATACCGGGAACCCATGGGTTCCCGGTGCGTTAACGGCGACACGGCAATGCGGAGAAACGACTTGCGGCTATTCCACCTGTAAATGGCGGGTACAGACTTGATCAAGTAGCGCAGACTGATGACTAATCACCAACATCCCTAATGAACGGCTGCGGCACACCTCAAGCACGTATACCCATATCGCTTTTTGAATAGACGGATCGAGTTGCGCCGTCATTTCGTCGGCAATCAGAAAACGCGTTCGTGGGTCAAGCGCGCGCAGTATCGCAATACGCGCCAACTCCCCGCCTGAGAGCTGCATTGGCCGACGCGTCAGCCACTCGGGCTGCACATGCAAACGCCTCATCGTTTCCGGGTCAGGCTGCCAGGCATCACGTACAGCGTCTCCGGCGCTTCGCCAGGGATTAAACGTCAGTTCAGGATGCTGGGGGACAAGCTGTACCGGACAATACTGATGCAGGGGTAACGGGCTGCCGTCCAGCAGAACGTCGCCCGCCGTCGGCTTTTGCCATCCGGCCAGGACGCGCCCCAACGTTGTTTTCCCCGTTCCGCTTGGCGCATGAATTCCTACCCGTTCACCGGCAGAAATCGTAAACGTCAGGTTCTGCCATAAGACTTTCCCGCCCTGACGAATAACGAGGTCGCGGCAGCTCAGCATTCTATTCCCTCTCCGGTCGGCATAAATAACGGGTTTAGTTCAGGCAATGCTTGCCATTGCCGTTTTAACGGTTCACTCATCTCTTCCGGCTGTAACTGCTCGCAGCGGATATTGTCCGTGATATAACCCTGATGCAGCGCCACAATGCGATCGGCATACCGCGCCGCCAGCAGCAGGTCATGAGTCACCCACAGCACGCCGCATCCCCGCTCGCAGAGGCCTCGCAAGTGCTCGAGCAACTGGTTTGCCAGTGCGGTATCAAGCCAGGCGGTGATCTCATCCGCGAGGATATAACGTGCCTGGCTAAGCGAGGCGTGGCACGCCAGAATTCGTTTAGCCATCCCACCGGAGAGCTGGCGGGGAAAGCGTTCCAGGACTGTCGGTTCAAGATCGCTTTGCTGTAATAGCTGTACCATTTGCGTCTCATCCCAGGCGCGTCCGGTCAGA
Source organism: Salmonella enterica subsp. enterica serovar Typhimurium str. LT2 (assembly GCF_000006945.2). Taxonomy (GTDB): domain Bacteria; phylum Pseudomonadota; class Gammaproteobacteria; order Enterobacterales; family Enterobacteriaceae; genus Salmonella; species Salmonella enterica. The sequence goes on along the minus strand of NC_003197.2, from coordinate 1,342,860 downwards.
TGACATGCTCTGTTCAAATGTTTTCTGATATTCAGCATGGGATTAAGCGCCTGTACCCCCTGCGGCACGTAGCTAAACGTATTGCCCCTAAGCTGCCTGATGGTATGTCTGTCCAGCCGGTTGCCATCAAGCGTAATCTCCCCCCGAAAGCGTAAATTTTCCGGCAGCAGATCGAGCAGGCATTGCAGCAGCAGACTTTTGCCCTCCCCGCTGCCGCCAACCAATGCCACCATTTCGCCGGGCGCGATATCAAAAGAGACATTCTGTAATAACGGCGACCAGCGTCTCGCGCCATACCAGCGATAACGCGCGCTTTCCAGCGTAACCTGTTGTAAACTCAGCATACGTCACTCCTTAGCCACAGCCGCTGAATGGCGCGCGCAAACTGATCGAAGAGCATCACCAGCGTGAATAACATTAGGCCGGGAAATAGCACCAGCCACCAGTTTCCATGGCTAATAAACCGTAACGCATCCGCCAGCAACAGCCCCAGCGAAGGCTCATGCGGCGCCAGCCCAAACCCCAGAAAACTTAACGCCGCGCTGTGCAATACCGCATGAGGAAACATCAATAACGTTCCCGTCAACCATTGCGGCAATAGCGCCGGAAAATAGTGATATCGCCAGCAATAAAGGTGTCCATGCCCCAGACGATAGGTCAATGTCAGGTAGTCACTCTGCGCTACCCGCTCCGCGTCGGCGCGCAGAATCAGCGCCAGACGGGGCCAGTGCGTTAACGCCACGGCCGCAATGACGCCGCTTTTACCGCCGCCGAGCGTAAAACAGATAAGGATCAGCAAAAGTAAATGCGGCATGGCGAGCATAGCATCGGTTATCAGCCGCACCAGGAGGTCCAGCCGGGGATGAATGCGCGCCACTGCCGCCATCACTAACGCGATAACGCCGCTGCACAGCGCGGCGCCAACGCCAATTTGTAAACTGGTGAAGGCCCCCTGAAAGCAACGAAGCCATACATCACGCCCCAGATTATCGGTGCCAAACCAGTGCTGGATATCAGGCGACAGATGCCGGGCAAGCAGATTAACCTCTGGCGGCTGGCTCAACGTGGCATAACCGTATCCGGCAATAAACAGCAGACAGGTAACGGAGAGGAGCAGACGAAACAACGTCGGGGCAGGATTATAGAGCATCGGGACGCTCCAGCGATCGATTAAGCACCACCACAAGCCAGGCTGAAATCGTATTTCCGGCAAACACTAATAGTGTACAGAATAAAACGATCCCCATGAGTAGCGGGACATCGCCACGCAGGCCGGCATCGATAGTGGCCTGTCCCAGCCCCGGATACGCAAAGACTTTTTCTGCCAGTAACGCTCCCCCCATCAGTTCGCCCAGAGAAGCAAACTGTAAACAGAGTGCTGGGGTAATCGCATGACGTAACACCTGGTGACGTAACAGCGACCATCCTTTATCCCCCTGAGCGCGCGCAAAACGAATAAATTCGCTCTTCATTACACTGGCTATTTTTTCTCGCGTATGCAGCGCAATTTGCCCCATGCCCAACAGACTTAACGCACATACCGGCAACACAAGATGGCGTAAACGTTCCGATAAAAGAGCTGTTCCTGCATTATTTCCGGGGTCCCAGGCGCAACAAACAGGTAATACCGGCCAGCGGACGGCAAACAGCGCCAGCAACAACATGGCTATCCAGAAAGTGGGCAACGATGACAATAAGTAGCTGATACGGCAAATCATCTTATCCGGCCAACGGTGGAGAAAACGTCCGGCCAGAAAACCCAATGTCACGCCCAGCACACCAGACAATAGCCAGGCGCCTGCCAGCAGCGCGAATGACGTCGCAAAACGTTCCCGGATCACACTGGCGACAGGCATGTTGAACAGCATGGAATACCCCATGTCGCCCTGGAGCAGACGCCAAAACCAGTGACCGAAACGCTCCCACAGCGGCTGGTCAAGCCCCCAGCGCGCCGCAATCCGCGCATATTGTTCTGGCGGAACATGGAGCAGATCGTTGCCAATATAAGCACGGATAGGATCAACGGGCGAAAAGCTAAGCAAAATGAAGGTGCCGGCAGCCACCAGCACCAACAGAATAATCAGCCGCAAAAAATGACTGAAGAACAATTTCATCACCGACAGGTCCAGGTCCAGTCATCAAGATTGTTTAACACCGACCAGCTACCGTGGATTTCTGGCGCGCCTTTTCCCAGATCAATACAGGGGTTGGCCAGATAGGTATGCTGAATATTAAGCAGCCATGCCCATGCCGCATCGCCCTGGACGCCCGCGCCCTGCTTTCCATCCCACTCAACCTGCTGCCAGAAAGGAATCGCCTTTTGCCAGTCAGGCGCATCTATAGCCTGTTTCAGATGTGCTTCTACCGCAGGGTTGCTGTAATAGCCCGGGTTATAATATTCCACACCAGCGGCTTTCCCGCTGTAGTGATGGAAGAGTTCCATCGGGTCCAGACTTCCCCAGCCAAACAGCGTAGGGTTAGCGTGCATATGGCGCTCTACAGTTTCCCAGCTTCCCGATTGCAACGAGACGACAATGCCTAAAGGCTGCAACATGGCGCGCACCGCCTCGGCCAGATCCCGTCGGGTGCTGTCGCCACTGGCATACCATAAGGTCAGACGCGCTTCTTTACCTGCTTTTTCACGCACGCCCGCACTGTTTATTTTCCAGCCAGCCTCTTCCAGGATGGCGCGCGCTTTTGCAATATCGCCATCGCTGAATATCACTGAAGGATTTTGCCACGGTAATCCCTGCACCGCGCTATAGGCGGGTATCGCATGGCCTTCCATCACCTGTTCCGCCAGTTGCTTACGATTAATGGCATAGTTAATTGCGCGTCTGATAGCGACATCAGCGGTCACATCGTTGCCGACAGGATAATCGTTAGCATCCTTTTTACCGGCTGGCACCATCGGGAAGACAATGCCCCGGTTTTCAACGCTATCGCGTACCCAGAGTTTAAGATTATCCTGCTGCGGGGCCACCGCCATAGAAGGGGCAATGCGCACCAGTCCCAACTGTCCGCTGCGCGCGGCGGCATAAGCATTATCTTCATCCAGAAAGACAAAAACCAGCCGGTTAAAGTCATTCTTTTTACCCGCATACCAGGGATTAGCTTCAACGATCAGTTGCTGACCCGGCTGAAAGCTGACCAGTCGGTACGGACCGGCGCCTATCGGTTCGCGGGCGAACGTTTTTTCATCATAACGGCTGGCCGGAACAATCCCTAACGACCCGAGTACATTCACAAAGGTGCTCTGCGGATGGCTCAGCGTCATCTCAATTCGGCGTGCGTCCAGCGCTCGCGCATGGCTAAAATTGCCCATGTCAATTTTACCGCCGCTCTTCGCCGCTTTATTGTATGTAAAAACGACATCTTCGGCAGTTAATGGCGAGCCATCGGAGAATTTCAGCCCGGGCTTTAAGGTTAGCGTCCAGATTTTACCGTCGGGGCTGGTATCCACTTTTTCCGTCAGTAAATTACCCCAACTCATGTCGGCGTTTTGCTTAAGCAACGGCGCATGAAGCAATAAGTAGCTGCCGTGGCTCCAGCCCAGCATAGGATCAAAGCCTTCCGTTGGCTCAGGGCCAATGGCCAGCTTCAGGGTACGACCGTCTGCCGTGTCCGACGCGGCGAAAAGCGACGAAGTGAATACCAGAGTCAGCGCGCACGTCACGAGCGCCAGTTTGCCTTTAATCATCAATTTGTCCCAGATTATGCGTTGTTTTTGTTTCTCCCGGCGCAGCATAAACGTCGGGAGACCTCCTGAGGACGGCATTATGGCGAGCATTTGTAATGAAAAAATTGACGCAGAACAGAAAGTATGACGATCTTTTAAAAACATCATACGCACAAACGTCGGGAGCGCCAACGTGAGCTAAAGGCCGTTTTTGACGGGGATAAAACGCAAGGGAAATGACGCCAGGAATACCGGGTTAATTAACGCCATCTTATTCTCTTATTTCCCTTCTATTCTGTATTGCGTCTTCCCACCCGACGCTGTTCATTTTCTCAACATTATTAGTCAGTACTGAAACGTAAGAAGGTATCGTAATTAGCGCCTCCTGGCTTTAAACCTAAACCAATATTAAACGAACCGGGCGTTAATGAAACTTACCAGCAGAACGCCAGTCATATGGCAACCCGATGAAATGACATGCTATGGAGTCCAACCGAAAAATGTTAACGCCGCCAGGGCTCGTGATGATTTTTTTAGCCGTACTGTTCTCATTGCTGACAGGATGCACAAGTTATAAAAACACGGCATGGGGAATATATCCGGCTTCAACGGATATTTGTCCGTCAGGTACGACATCAACAGGAGGGTGCAAAGAGTAATATCGCATATTTAATATACACCACTTTTTAAATGACTGTCCGGACATTTTCGGACGGTAAGTTTTCTATTAATTTATAATGGACTAATCCCATGACAAATAAAAAACACATTTTTTCAATTATCTTTATTGGTTCTCTTTTAACGGGGTGTGCTACAGGACCATCACCGACAGGGATTGGCTTATATACGGATGTTAAAGGGCCAATTACTGCCACGAGTCTCCCGGCAACCAAAACCGGTAAAGCGTGTGCGCAAACGGTATTGGGTATTGTAAATACCGGCGACGCATCTATTGATTCAGCGAAAAAAGCGGGCGATATTTCTTTAGTGTCGAGTGTTGATTATGAAACTACAGGCTCATATCCGTTTTATGGTAAAACCTGTGTTGTCGTAAGAGGACAATAACAACAGTAAGCCGGCGATGCCGCCGGCTTTTTATCCCATTTTACGTGCCGCTATCTCTGTCTGTTCCTTGCGACTCAGCCCCCGCTTTAAGGTTCTGTTAAGATTTTACGCATACTCTACAAGCAGTTGTTAATAAAGGATAATAATAATGGCACATTTCTCAAGACTGCAAATAACGCTTCACTGGTTAACACTGCTCCTGACAGGCATCGCATATGCTGCTATTGAGTTACGGGGGTGGGCGCCAAAAGGCTCCAGCGTTTACCTGTTTATGAAAGACACGCACTATGATATGGGCGTTCTGGTCTGGGCGCTGATGTTTTTACGGTTATATCTTAAACACAAATACCCGGATCCGGTCATTACGCCTCCCCCTCCTCACTGGCAGCACGTAGCCGCTAAATTAATGCATATCGCGCTTTATCTCACTTTTCTCGCCTTACCGCTGCTGGGCGTCGCGATGATGGCGTCAGGCGGGAAAAGCTGGAGCTTTTTTGGTTTTACTGTACCGGTATTTTTGACGCCAGATAGCACCCTAAAATCGGATATAAAGCGTATTCATGAAATGCTGGCCAATATCGGCTATTTCCTGATTGCCATGCATGCAGCAGCGGCGTTGTTTCACCATTACATACAAAAAGACGATACATTTTCAAGGATGTTACCCGGTAAATCATGACTATTTCGGCCATCCCGGCGTGAGAGAGCACGCCGGGCAAGGCATTATTATTCCAGCGCTATCGGTTTCGACTGATAGCGCCTTATACCGTTTGTAATCGACAATATACGATATTTTTCCGGTTCCACGTGTAGGTGATATGTACGATGCCGCCCTCGCTAATAATAGCGGGATAAGAATACTCACCGTGGTCACTTTCCAGGTCCAGTAGCGGTAGCCATGATTCGCCATTATCCTGGGAAGCAATCAGTGAAAGCGGATAGCGCTTTCCCCAGTTGCCGTTGACCGGATTTAACGCAAGAATCAGCGTACCGTCCTGCATACTAACCAGATCGATACCACTATTATTATTCGGTAAAGATGTCGCGCGGGCAACAGACCAGGTAGCGCCATAGTCGATTGAATCACTGCGAAAAATTGCCCCGCGTGTGCTTCGTAACAACATATGGATATGCCCCGGAGAAGACTCCCACAGCGTAGGCTGAATAACGCCATCCCAGCGCAGGAGGTTTTCCAGACAACATTCCCACAACCTCCCCTTTTTTATACCATCCCACAACGCTACGTTTGTCCCGGAAATAGCGTTATCAGGCTCCAGCGGTACAAAAGAGATACTCCAGTGTTTTCCTTCGTCAGAGGATCGATCCACAAATGCCCTCCACCGTTCAGGACTTTCAATCGACCCTGGCGCAATCCAGGCGCCATTTGATGCCAGCAGGAGTTTATTTTTTACGGGACCGCGCGGCAAAATATCATCGTTAACCAACGGAGCTGGCGTACTCCAGGTAAATCCTCGATCGCTGGAGGTGATAAACCAGGTTTTCCACACGTGTACGTCGCTGCCTACTTTATAAAATAACCACAATTTATCCGACGGGTAAAATAACACCGGATTCCAGTGCGCTTCCCCCTCGCGTGCCGCCACTCGCTGCGGTGTTGTCCAGATATTATGTTCATAGCGAGATAGCCAGATGGCTGTATCTTCGCTTCCTTCGCGCAACCCCGCGAACCATGCGGCCACGAGCGTACCGCACGGTAAGCGAACAAGCGTAGAGGCATGGCACTGGAAGGACTCGGTTCCGCTTTCCGGTAAAATGACCTGCCGATTGACGAGCGCTAATTTCATACCTGCCTCGATTAAATAAGGTAAAAAGCATCAGCTTTTTTACGTATGAAAGTAGTGTTAGCAGAAATAGCATCAACGCGGTGAAAACGATGAACCGCTATACGAATTTATGTTCAGATATCGCGCCCATAACAGGCAGAATGTCGAGAGTGGACAAAAATTGGACTGACCTCGCGGATAATTCCAACTTACCGCCGTCCAATGGCGACGAGGTCAGTGGCACGGGATAATATAGAGGTCAGGGCTATAATATTTAGCGATCTGTGCCTACAAGCATGACGGGATACTTTTCGCTACAGACAATGAAGGCCCGTCTAAACGGGCCTCCATTAACGCGATTATGATTTGTGTTCAATCGCCTTTGGTTTGCTTTCTATGGCAATTTTTTTCGGTTTCTCGCTTTCAGGGATCTCCTGGTAAATCTCGACCAACAAGAGGCCCTGTTCCAGTTTCGCATTATTCACCTTAGCATGTTCAGGCAAAGAAAAACTCAACTGGAAATCCGCCTTACGAATACCACGATAAATCCAGTGCGTCTGATCCTCTACCGTCTCTTCAGTGTGTTTACCCGTAATATTCAGGTTGCCGCCAACCGTTTCAATTTCAAGCTCTTCCTCTTTCCAGCCAGGAACGCTCACGGTAAGCAGATAGTTATTCGCATCGCGCTTTTGCAGATCGTAAGCTGGCGTCGCAGCGACTGGCGTATCTCCTGTTAATTGACTGAAAAGTCTATCAATACGGTTGAAACGGTCAGAGAAAAGAGAATCAGCAAACACGGGAAGTGCTGACAAGGTTCTGAGTGCCATCATTAACCTCCTGAATCACTATTCAAAAGTTCAACATCAAGGCAAGCATTGCTTGTCCACTGACTACATAGGGACGGGAAAAACATTTTCAAGTCTATAAAAGCCTTTTTTTAGTCACGAATTTAAGTGGTTAACGAAAGTCTCATCCCGTTCATTGCCATTTCCGCTGTCCCTTCATCTTTACAATTTTTCTCCACCAGCCAAATTGATAATGATTATCAATTGCATTAATGTATACAGGTTGGTTATGGCAGTGACCAACGCCCTTCTCCATTATCAAACCCAGCGCCGCCTTCGGGCGGCCTTTTGGGAGGAAATATGGTCGCCAAAAATAAAATTCACGGTCGTCGTATTCGTCAGTCTCTGCAACAGTTACATTATCGTTGTCTTTTTCAGCAACTGGCGGTAAGACCACCAGGAACAAAATATGTTTCAGTCACCGCTGAAACAAAAAACTGGCTTATTCATCTTGTGACTTCAGAGGGCCGTTAGCACGCGGTAGTGACTGTCCATGTTGTCGCTAAAATTTTAATGAAATGACTTTTATACACCTACAATTTGCGCCCGGCGGCTCCGGGCGCCATACCTGAAGATATGACACCCGTTGCCAACTGACTGGAATTTTAGCTATCGTCTCCGACGTAGAAAAATTCGATATCTTTATTAAACCATTTATCAATGTTGTGCCACATCAGACAACCGGTCAGAAAACTTGCGATCAATATCCCTCCTATAAGCCACTTTTTCACATATACTCCTGAATAACCCCTGTTGATGCCATTATCTGATCGATAATAAAAAGACCATCATTTGAAGAAATAGTTTCACTGACAGATACCGTATGAAACGAGACAGTGAACAGTACCGTTTTCTTCGGTTTTTATGCCATAGTATTGAGCAGTGGTGACAATCATTTTCTATCGCACCATAATGATTTGCAGCCTATAGTTTATGATTTTAAGATTTGTCTACTCATCACATATGTCAGTGATGGATAAATTATAATACGCTTTTCTGGCGCACTTTTCGTCAGTAAACAGGAATACTACAGCATTCATCGTATTGATGCCGCTTTATCTCCCGTTCTTCAGGGAATTAACGACAATTTTATGCACAAAGGATACTAATGATGAAACGTAAATTGATCCCATTTACCCTCTTTCTCGCTGCGCTTAGCGCCAGTACCACCTCTATAGCAGCTTCGCAGGAGATTTCTAAATCTATATACACCTGTAATGATAACCAGGTTATGGAGGTGATTTACGTCAACACCGAGGCTGGAAACGCCTATGCGATTATCAGTCAGGTAAACGAGATGATCCCGATGCGGTTAATGAAAATGGCCTCCGGAGCAAATTACGAAGCCATAGACAAAAATTATACTTATAAACTTTATACCAAAGGCAAAACGGCTGAACTGGTGGAAGGTGATGATAAACCTGTTCTCAGTAACTGTTCCTTAGCTAACTAACCTTAAGAAATGCCTGAAGACTCATCAGGCATTTCCACTTCAACCTTCCTGTAACGTAACGTTAAAGAATATGTGAATCACTACCGTAGTATAATGGCTAATTAGTAACCACTTTTAAGCATGGTTAATCCTATTTTTAAAGAAAAGTTCGAACTGTCTGAATTGTCGTTGTTGAGCGTTTAAATGTTTTGCTTTATTAAGTGACCCAGGTAGAATTCGCAGCGGCTGGTAACCATTCATATTCGCACTATTGAACGATCACCGGCCAACCGCGCCAGGGTCTTGCATACGCTCTGGCGCGGTTAAATCCCCAGGCCATAAACGAAATCACTGGTTTCTGCTATTGATCGTATCTTTCAAGTTAACCTGCATTATGCTTGCCCACCTGATGTAAAAAGACACCGCTCTGAACCATAGGGTGTGAATTTCATTTTATAAAAAATTGCGGTGCCGGGTGCCTCCCGGTGAACCATACCACAGTCAATATGGTTCGCGAGGAACATTAACTATTTGACTGGACGCCCCGCCGCAAAGGGGGATTCACCGCATAAGAAAAATCTACAACTCACAAGTAATAAAAGACAATAACATTTTTGTGCATTTTTTATAAATGACTATCTTGTCACGTAATAAATGAAATTATTCTGTAACAGGGTTGCGAGACAATACTTATTCAAAACTGAAGTGGTCAGTGGGAGTCGAACCCACATCATCAGCCTGACACTGAGGTAATAACATTATACGATAACCACATTGGACCGCCACCGAGGCCTCGAACCTCGCACCATCAACTTAGGAGGTTGATGCTCTATCCAGCTGAGCTAGTGGCGGCTGGGGACTTCTGCCAGGCGCAAAAAAGGTGCTCTCCTGGATAAAATACATACCTTGCTACTTTTCAGTAGTCGTTCAGCGGCAGGTACAATATGCGAAGGCGGTCACAAAATCTTGATGACATTGTGATTAATTCCAGGAAAATTTTTCAGAGTGAATCTTGTGAGATCTGGCGTTATTTACACCAGATTTTCCTTCCTGCTTATCACCTACCTGAGCAACCTTGATTGCTTACCACAATCCTTTATCTGTGCTTATGCTAGTGAGATGTTATGTACAGCGTCACTATGACGAAGAGAGTATGACGAAGAGAGAAAAGACAGGCAGGTACGTGTCACTGGTAAAGAAGCCCTGTTTTATTGACTGGCGGTGCGGAAGGCGAACCTTCCGCATAGCTTATGCTTTTCAGAAACGGTATCCAACCCCGACGTTGAAGCCGTTTATTTTTGTAGAGGAGATGTTGCTTCCTTCATACCCAACATCGACGACGATATTCTCCAGCGGATTCATCTGTACACCCGCGCCCCAGGCAAATCCCGTTTTCCTTGAGGAAATTTTGTTAGAAAAAGAATCGCCATCCTGAGTGGAATGTTCTTTAAATGTCGCCTTTACCGTGCCGACACCCGCCAGCGCGTATAACGAAAAATTGTCAGACAATCGATAGGCTGGCCCAACCATTAAAGAACCGTACTTCACCTCAAACTTGTCATGGTAATGAATACCTTCAGGCTCAACAGACCCGGAAGCCTGTCTGTCTCCATATAAGTAACTTAGCGAGGAAATAAAACTTACCGGAGAGTCATCCTCATAACGGTATTTCACATTTACCCCTCGGATATTTTTGAAATCCTGAACTTTACTTTGTGCATACCCCACGGAAAAGGCGTTAGTATCGGCCTGTGCAACATTTACAACCAAAACGCTTGTAGTAATAACTAAAGTGGATAAAATAATATTTTTCATAACAACTCCTTAATACTACTTATTATTTACGGTGTGTTTAAACACCTGCAGTACCGATCCGGCATTCAGTTATCGCCACTATGCCGAATCGACAAAACCACGAATAATTCACCGCTATCGCTCCTGATGTGTTTACTTCCTGAAAGATATTTTTACTACCGAAGCACTCTATCGCTCATTTAGGTAACCGGTTCTACAATGTCATCTAACTTTTATAGATTTGAATGCTAATTTTTCTCACGCATATATATTTAACAGAAACCATAAAGTGTTTAGCCACTATAGAACAACAAATCACCCATGCAACATTTTGATATTTAAAGAGAAAATCTCACAACCACATTAAGAAACTTGACACCGTTCGGCTAAAAACATGTCATTAAGCAAACTCGCCATATAATCAGAACATATCGCATTGTGCTTCACAGTCCTCACGTGACGCTCCATCCGCAATACGGTTATATGCCATCGCAGGCGCTGTAATCATATTCACGATGATGCTTAGCACGCTTTATTCCCGCTCCGATTTAATCTTTTAATATATCTATCAGTTACAACATTTCTTGTTATATTATAAGAATAGAATCAACACCACAATTCCAACATAAATATCACCTGTGTTTAGAGAGAATTTACATTCCAAAAAAATAATAACTAACGCAAATATTGAACACGCGATAAAAAAGTCTATTTCGCTATAAAACCCATTATTATTAAGAGTGGTTAACTCTTCGTTGAATAAAAAATGTCAATGACGTTCCATAATTCAGGAGATGAACTTCACAAGTCATTATATATAACAGGAGGTGCTATGAAACATCATGCTTTTATGCTTTGGTCATTACTTATTTTTTCATTCCATGTTTTGGCCAGTTCAGGCCATTGTTCTGGTTTACAACAGGCATCATGGGATATTTTTATCTACGATTTTGGTAGTAAAACCCCGCAACCACCTACAAATACTGATAAAAAGCAAGCCAGGCAGATTAGTTCACCGTCCTGCCCGACGACAAAACCCATGATGTCCGCACCAGTCAATGACGCCAGGAAAGGGAATACTTTCTCCAGAACATAATGTTATTTATCTACAATGGTGCCGAACGACTACTTTTAGCCACCCGGAAATCTTGATTGCCATCAAATATAGCTGGCATTATTTTTCCTGACGTGTATAGTGCGCCTCGTTATCCCCATTAAGGAATTTGTTTGTCTCGTAAAATGACAGGAATTGTCAAAACCTTTGATTGTAAGAGCGGTAAAGGTCTCATCACCCCCTCCGATGGACGCAAAGATGTTCAGGTCCACATTTCAGCATGTCGCCAACACGAAACAGAAGCGCTTATCCCCGGTATACGCGTTGAGTTTTGTCGTATTAATGGCCTCCGCGGACCTACCGCCGCCAACGTTTATCTTTCATAATTCGTCACCCGGCATTTTTTCAGAAAAATTTAGCGAGTACGTCTACCTCCGCAGCCTGCTATGAGGCTTTGCCTGAAAGGCTGCAGAATGTTTTCAGTGGCGAAAATCTAAAAGATTTATTTTGCTAATGACTCCTGTGACCTCTTTTATCATATATCGGGTGCCCCCCCTTCTCACTTTGTTTAACGTGAAGAAATGTACAGCCGTTTTTCACTGTGATAGCATCTAATATTGCAAAAGTATTTAACGCTATATACCCATTGTCACAGGAGTGGCTGGCTGCGCGCATTTAACCGAAGTATTTATGTGATTCTATCGGAATTATCTCTATTGCCGCTCAATGCTACGTCATATTCAGTGGGTATAAATCGCCAATATAGTTGTAACGCTATTTATTTTTAGGGTAATAATTGAATGACTTTGCTTTCAGGAAAAACCACACTGGTTCTCTGCCTCTCCTCTATTTTATGTGGATGTACGACGAACGGCTTACCCACACCTTATAGTATTAATTTGTCGTTCCCGGTCATTACACAAAACCAGATTAATTCCGGTGGTTATTACATAAATGACGCGGAACAAATTCGGACAACTGATGGTCTGTGCCTTGATGCAGGCCCAGATCAACAGAATCGTTTGACGCTGCGGGAGTGTAAGCATGTGCAATCTCAGCTTTTCTCATTTCACCGAGACAGAATCACGCAGGGTGAGAAATGTCTGGATGCCGCAGGACAAGGTACAAAAGAAGGCACACCAATCATTCTTTATTCATGCACGGGTAATGATAACCAGCGCTGGCTCACTGATGATAACAAAATTAAGGGGAAACAGAGCCGAAAATGCCTGGGCACAAATAGCATTATTGTCAGAAAAGGCGACCCTGTTGTGTTGGCCGATTGCGATTTTAGTCGCGCCCTGGAATTTACCATCAGGTAGCAGGACACCGCTGTGAAGAGAGTGCCGCTAACCTCTTGACACGACAACAGGTTAGCGACCTTTACTTCCACGTGCGATCAATTTACTTTACGTCCGCAACGTCAGGATGACAAAACGGCGGCTAAACCTTGACACCAGTTATATACCCAGCTTAAATACTGGTCATCCAACCAGTAAAAAGGAAATGGCGATGTTCGTCGAACTCGTTTATGACAAGCGAAATGTTGAAGGTTTGCCAGGCGCACGCGAAATCATCCTCAATGAACTCACAAAACGCGTACATCAACTTTTTCCCGATGCGCAAGTGAAAGTTAAGCCAATGCAGGCGAACGCATTAAACAGTGACTGTACAAAAACCGAGAAAGAACGGCTGCACCGTATGCTGGAAGAGATGTTTGAAGAGGCTGATATGTGGCTGGTCGCCGAATAACGTCCCCTCCTGCGAAAGCGACATGTCCGATCGAAAACAGCGCCCTGAGGCGCTGTCTGTGACGATATAACGCAAACGCTACCACTCAGAACATGTTGTTGTTGATACCTCAGACCGGTATGTGGAACCGACATTCATCGCTTCACTGGCCTGTCGGTATGAGTAGCCCTTATCAACAATCAGCTGTGCGCATTCCAGCCTGAAATCTGAAAGTACGTTTGGTTTTGTTGTTTATTAAGAGCCTATCCCATTAGACTCTTTTATTCGCCAAACTGGCTTTAACGATTACGCCTACTGGGATAGGTTCTAAACTTATCATCAATACGTAAAATACCTATTTACGAACAAAAAGTAACAGGTAAAAATCCGAAATAAAACCAGCATAACTAAAACTTACTGCAGATATGCACACGCATTATTACTATGTTTCCAGGATAGTCTCGACCAGTCAAGACTATCTATTTTATATAAAAAGGGAAATACTTCACATGAATAAAATACATGTTACATATAAAAATCTCTTACTTCCGATTACCTTCATCGCGGCAACTCTAATTAGCGCCTGTGATAACGATAAAGATGCCATGGCGGAAGCTGAAAAAAATCAAGAGAAATACATGCAAAAAATCCAGCAAAAAGAGCACCAGCAATCAATGTTCTTTTACGACAAAGCCGAAATGCAAAAAGCTATTGCCAATATCAACGCAAAAGGTGGAGCCAATCTTGCGATTATTGAAGTCCGTTTCTTCAAGGGCGGGTATTCATTCATTCGACAAAGCGTTAACACCCCTGCTAAAGTAGAGGTGTTTAAATTTAACAACGGCTACTGGGGGGGACCTTCGCCTGTCAATTTAACCATCTTTGGCACTATAACAGAGGAGCAAAAACAAGAAGCACTAAAAGAGGCTTTATTCAAATTCGACTCGATCAATTTCAGCATTATACCAGAGCGTATTCAGGAAACAATTAAACGCGCTAACGCCAGTGGCATCATTTCCGTTACGGAAGATAGCGATATCGTTGTACGAGCAGAGATAGCTCATAATGGCGAATTCGTCTATGACATTACCATCACTGCTAAAAATACAGCACGTGCGGTAATGACCTTAAATAAGGATGGTTCTATTGCCGGATATGAGATCAAAGAACCTTTCGACCCAAAAAAAGAAGCCGAAAAAGCACAGCAACTTGTTGAACAATCGAGAAAAGACATTGAAAGTCAGCGTAAAAAAGCAGCTGGAAAGATGAACGAAATACAGCAGACATTTAAAAAATAGCAGGCGATACAAACATTGATAAAAATTATAGCGCGAAAGAGCGCGTGCCAGGTACTAAGGCACTGCTTGAAGACAGCGAATCGCTATTTCATTCTCTGACACTGTAATTTTTCGTACTCAAGATGTTTATTTATTGAGTCTTTTGTGGATAACCAGGTGAAGTTATGTGACGCCAGGAATCTATTCCAGCGGGCGTACTTGTTGGAGCCAGTGTGAAGCCGGGCAGCGCGCAGAAACCGGAGCGTATACGTTGTACGTAAGAATTTCGAGCACTGCCCGACCTAAAAATGATGAATAAAATAGATATTTTAAAGAGGTAATATGAAGAATTTTTTCAAAATAATTACTGATTTCATCGCGGATATTTCCCTTGATCTATTTGCTATATTTTTATGCATGTTATTCGTATACAAAACAGGACCATCAATTGGTGTGATATCATTTTTTATTGCATTAATTATTTATATCATTCTTCATTTTTTTTACTCATTTCTTGAAAAAATCATAAAAAAAATATTCAAATAAGTATTTAAAATTATTGTTTTGAGGTACAAATTCAGCGCAATAAAACAGAGCAACTAAAAAAAATTAGGCGTAGCGAAGTGGAAAAGGACTGTCATGTACTGGACCGTGAGCTGGTCGGGAGAGCAATGTACGGGAAAGAGCGAAATACTGTCATTGATATGAGCAGGAATATCGATAGCCAGTAAATCACTCCTGTGGTAATACAGGCCACTTGATGACTGTGAAGGTCGCTTCATCTGAAGCACCGGTGAAGTCCAGCATTTTAAGTGAAAAGCAGCCAGCAGGCGCTTCTGCTGGTCCATATTCCTCTATTTTGCCAGACCACACTAAAGTGCCACACAGGTATCTGCCAGAACGGTCCTGAGATAATAAATATAAAAGCAGTTACTGCCTACCTCAAGAAGTATGCGCTCATGATCATTTAAAGCTCTTTTAAAGAGACTGATAATAAGCTTGTCAATATAATATTATGCAGTCTCTATTAAGCGCCTGGTTTATTTGTTTTGCATAATCATATAGTTGACTTTTCGAGTAAGAGTTTTCTTGCAAAGACAAATAAACGTGTTTTATATCTCTGAATAAACATACATCACCATGAATATGAGCCTCTATATAATTCCCTTCATAGCCTTTACCATAATTAGAATGAGCTAAAAATTTTTCGTCCTTAGCCATTTTAACCAAACTCTTAAAGCAATTATAACCAAAAAAATCATTTTGACAGGATGCAATCAGGTTCTCCATATGCCAAAATGTAGATAATTTACTCGTATCCAGGCCAAATCTGTGGCCGTAGATATCAAAAGGTGAGAATGTACAGTTTGTTTTTACATTATCATTTAATTCAAAAAATGATTTCCCATAGGCGCTGGCACCTCCATTTTCACCGTTCAGAAAGTCCAGTGCAGCATAAATTGGTCTGCTTGTAGTGCTAAAAGTTCTACTGTTGGGAGTATATGCTACGGAAAAACCGCCTGTCTGACCATATGGGGCATAAGGTGAATCTGCAAGCTTCTCCAGTTCAAATGCTTTAGTTTCAACTGAATCACGCCCGACATTATAAGCAGGTAAATCTCCCGGTCTGCAACCTAATGCATAAGAGTTCAGATATTCTTTATTTTTTAAGAGAGAGACAAAGTCAATTTTTGCTGCATTAAAATTTATTGTCAGCCGGGCATTTTGTAAAATATCCACCATCTTATTTAGTAAGAGAGCGCAATCTATTTCGGCACCACACTCACGGCTTATCCGCCTGAGCGCTTTTTCTCTTATTATGTCAGCGTCGCGCTGACACCTGGAATGAATATGCGCAAGTACTTGTTTTCCAAAAAGGCGACCATACACCTTTTTACGCTCTTCATTGCTGAGACCGCAAAACACTTCGTCAAAAGAAAGCCTGTACGCTGCGCTTACAGAACCTCTCGCCGTTCTGCTTTCTGGAAATAGCGGAACATCTTCAACAACATTTCTAACTTGCTGAATGTCTGAAGACAGTGGAGTACGTCCGGCATTTTTTTCCTTATCTGTTTCCAGATATTCCGGAACCTTTATACTTCCACTATGGCAGATAGGTTTGAGCATATGTCTCCTGAATTTTTATGACTAATATAGCATTCACTTTCGCTGACGTATTCTTTATCAGGCTGATATTTCAACACTTCTTAGCAGCCTTGTAGAAGAGCAAATAAAGCATGCTAATAATTTTATAAAATACTTAACCTACCCACTATTGTAGTCAATAAACCATCACTTTTTATTAAAAAATTCTCCTGATAATAACAATAAATCTGGTAAGGCACTTTCAAAAAATAGCCAAATCACACATTATTAAGAAAACCACTACAATCAAAATCGGTAACTATCAGCTTTCAGGGGGGTCTCAGGTTATCATGACGATCGGGGTAAAGGATGAACTACTATTGCGGTCTGAATTGAGGGAGTTTTGATAAAGTTTTGATAACCGTTCGAATACTAATAATAAAAACGGGGACGTTAAGTCCCCGTTTTTGTTTTTAACAATTATCGTTATTACATATTCGCGATAATCGCGTCACCAAACTCACTACATTTCAGCAGCTTAGCGCCTTCCATCAGGCGTTCAAAGTCATAGGTCACGGTCTTCGCGGCAATCGCGCCTTCCATACCTTTAACAATCAGGTCTGCGGCTTCGAACCACTGCATGTGGCGCAGCATCATCTCCGCAGACAGAATAATGGAGCCTGGGTTGACTTTATCCTGGCCCGCATATTTCGGCGCAGTCCCGTGAGTCGCTTCAAACAACGCGCATTCGTCGCCGATATTCGCACCCGGTGCAATACCGATACCGCCAACCTGAGCCGCCAGGGCATCGGAAATATAGTCACCGTTCAGGTTCATACAGGCGATAACGTCGTATTCCGCCGGACGCAACAGGATTTGTTGCAGGAACGCATCGGCGATAACGTCTTTAACCACGATCTCTTTACCCGTGTTCGGGTTCTTAATTTTCAGCCACGGACCGCCGTCAATAAGCTCACCGCCGAACTCGTCGCGCGCCAACTGGTAGCCCCAGTCTTTAAACGCGCCTTCGGTGAACTTCATGATATTGCCTTTATGTACCAGCGTGACGGAATCGCGATCGTTGGTAATAGCGTATTCAATCGCCGCGCGAACCAGACGTTTAGTGCCTTCTTCAGAACACGGTTTGATACCGATACCGCAGTGCTCCGGGAAGCGAATTTTCTTCACGCCCATCTCTTCGCGCAGGAACTTGATCACTTTCTCAGCGTCTGCAGAGTCAGCTTTCCATTCAATTCCGGCGTAGATGTCTTCAGAGTTTTCACGGAAGATGACCATATCGGTCAGCTCCGGATGTTTCACCGGACTTGGCGTGCCCTGATAGTAACGAACGGGACGCAGACAAACGTACAGGTCAAGCTCCTGACGCAGGGCAACGTTCAGAGAGCGGATACCGCCGCCAACCGGCGTGGTCAATGGACCTTTAATCGCTACGCGGTAGTCACGAATTAAATCAAGGGTTTCAGCGGGAAGCCAGACATCCTGGCCGTAAACCTGTGTGGATTTTTCTCCGGTGTAAATTTCCATCCAGGAAATTTTACGCTCGCCTTTATAGGCTTTCTCGACGGCGGCATCGACTACTTTAAGCATGGCTGGAGTGACATCAACACCGATACCATCGCCTTCAATAAACGGGATAATCGGATTCTCAGGAACGTTGAGTTTGCCGTTTTGCAGGGTGATCTTCTTACCTTCCACCGGAACAACTACTTTGCTTTCCATTCACCTCTCCTTCGAGCGCTTCTGGTTTGCTCGTCTGTCATCGCGCTGCATGTGCAATGGCGTCCTGCTGCACGACTGCGTTAGAGCAATTTTTTGTTAATGTTTTGTAATGAGCATGTCAATACTACCCTATTGTTTGCCGCCATGAAAGACACTCATTATTGCGCTATAATGCGGCAATTAATAAGTTCTGAAAACACCATGCAAAAAACTTCTTTTAGAAATCACTACGTTAAGCGATTCAGCTCACGACAAGCATCTAAATCACGGAAAGAAAACCAGCCAAAACGCGTGGTTTTGTTCAATAAACCTTACGATGTGTTGCCGCAGTTCACGGATGAAGCAGGTCGCCGCACGTTAAAAGATTTTATTCCTGTGCAAGGCGTTTATGCCGCAGGCCGCCTGGACCGCGACAGCGAAGGGCTTTTGGTGCTGACTAATGACGGCGCGCTGCAGGCGCGCCTCACGCAACCGGGCAAACGCACCGGCAAGATTTACTATGTTCAGGTAGAAGGTATACCGGATAATGCAGCGCTGCAGGCGCTTCGTACTGGCGTCACGCTCAACGATGGCCCTACCCTGCCCGCCGGTATTGAGATTGTCGCGGAGCCTGACTGGCTGTGGCCGCGCACCCCGCCGATTCGCGAACGGAAGAATATTCCCACCAGTTGGCTAAAAGTCACCTTATATGAAGGCCGCAACCGCCAGGTAAGACGCATGACAGCGCATGTCGGTCATCCCACTCTACGATTAATTCGTTACAGCATGGGCGACTACACGCTCAACGGCCTCGATAATGGACAGTGGCGCGAGATCGCACAGGAGAAAGACAGATGAAACGGCTTCTCATTGCTTTTGCTTTATTAACACCGTTATCCGTTAATGCGGCCAGCTTCGACTGCCAGAAAGCGCAGGCTGCGGATGAAAAGGCTATCTGCGCGCACCTGACGCTGAATGATAAAGACGTGGAAATGCACACCAAATATCAGTTTCTGAAAGGGTTGTTCGCGATGGGCAGTCGCGGCGCCCTGCAGGACGCCCAGCAGAGCTGGCTTAAACAGCGTCAGCAGTGCAAGGCCGACGTCACCTGCCTGACAAAAGCTTATAACGAGCGTCTGAAACAGCTTGACGTGATCTATGACCACATTGATAAACCGCTTTAATAAGGATGCCTATGTTCAAGCCGCACGTGACCGTTGCCTGCATCGTACATGCCGAAGATAAATTTCTGGTGGTAGAAGAGACCATCAACGGTAAATCGTTATGGAATCAACCTGCCGGACACCTGGAGGCAGATGAAACGCTGGCGCAGGCCGCCGCGCGTGAACTGTGGGAAGAGACTGGCATCACGGCGCAACCACAGTATTTTATCCGTATGCATCAGTGGATTGCGCCGGATAAAACCCCGTTCCTGCGCTTTTTATTCGCTATCAAGCTTGATCATATTTGCGCGACCGACCCCCATGACAATGACATCGATTGCTGCCGTTGGGTGAGCGCCGACGAGATTCTGAACGCGCCGAATTTACGTTCTCCGCTGGTGGCTGAAAGCGTTCGCAGTTATCAAACGGGACAACGTTACCCCTTATCTATAGTGGGCGAATTTAACTGGCCGTTTACAGAGGGTGTCAAGTAAAGGGCTGCGTGATAGAATACGCCGCCTTGAAGTTCAATGTCGCGAGTATTCCAATGTCAGAAAGCCCAAAAAAAGTGATCGTCGGCATGTCCGGCGGTGTCGATTCCTCCGTTTCCGCCTGGCTGTTGCAACAACAGGGTTATCAGGTAGAAGGCCTGTTCATGAAGAACTGGGAAGAGGACGATGGTGAGGAATACTGTACCGCGGCAGCCGATCTGGCTGACGCGCAGGCCGTGTGCGACAAGCTTGGCATTGAACTGCATACCGTTAATTTTGCCGCAGAATATTGGGATAACGTCTTTGAACTGTTCCTTGAAGAGTACAAAGCGGGCCGTACGCCGAATCCGGATATTCTGTGCAATAAAGAGATCAAATTTAAAGCCTTCCTTGAATTTGCCGCAGAAGATTTAGGCGCCGACTATATCGCCACCGGTCACTACGTCCGTCGCGCGGATGTAAACGGCAAAAGCCGGTTGTTGCGCGGGCTCGACGGTAACAAAGATCAGAGCTACTTCCTCTATACGCTTGGCCATGAGCAGATTGCGCAAAGTCTGTTCCCGGTTGGCGAGCTGGAAAAACCGCAGGTGCGTAAAATCGCCGAAGATCTGGGGCTGGTAACCGCAAAGAAAAAAGATTCTACCGGTATCTGCTTTATCGGCGAGCGCAAATTCCGCGACTTTTTAGGGCGCTATCTGCCTGCGCAGCCGGGGAAAATCATTACCGTTGACGGCGATGAAATCGGCGAGCATCAGGGTCTGATGTATCATACGCTCGGTCAGCGTAAAGGGCTGGGAATCGGCGGCACCAAAGACGGTAGCGAAGACCCCTGGTATGTGGTGGATAAAGACGTTGAAAACAATGTGTTAATTGTCGCCCAGGGGCATGAGCACCCACGCCTGATGTCGGTAGGCCTCATCGCCCAGCAGCTACATTGGGTCGATCGCGAACCGTTCACCGGCACCCTGCGCTGTACGGTAAAAACCCGCTACCGCCAGACCGATATTCCGTGCACGATTAACGCGCTGAATGACGATCGTATCGAGGTCATTTTTGACGAGCCGGTTGCCGCCGTTACGCCGGGCCAGTCCGCTGTCTTTTACAGCGGCGAAGTCTGCCTGGGCGGCGGCATTATCGAGCAGCGACTGCCGCTGACGGTCTGATTATTCAATACACAACACCATTCAAGTCGCCTCAAAGCGGCTTAAAAGATGAAGTGTATTTTATTTGATACAAGGAAGCAGTGATTGTGGCAAAGAATTATTATGACATCACCCTCGCGCTGTCTGGCATTTGCCAGTCGGCACGCCTGGTGCAACAACTGGCGCACCAGGGACACTGTGATGCCGACGCGTTGCACGTTTCACTCAACAGTGTCATTGATATGAATCCCAGTTCTACTCTGGGCGTGTTCGGCGGCAGCGAAGCCAACCTGCGTCTTGGTCTGGAAACACTGCTCGGCGTGCTGAATGCCAGCAGCCGACAAGGACTTAACGCCGAACTGACGCGTTATACGCTTAGCCTGATGGTGCTGGAGCGCAAGCTGTCATCCGCCAAAGGCGCATTGAATACGTTAGGCGATCGCATTAACGGCCTGCAGCGCCAGCTTGATCATTTTGATTTACAGTCAGACACGTTAATGAGCGCCATGGCGGGCATCTACGTGGATGTGATTAGCCCATTGGGCCCGCGCATTCAGGTGACGGGCTCCCCGGCCGTTCTGCAAAGTCCGCAGGTGCAGGCCAAAGTCCGCGCCTCGCTACTGGCAGGCATCCGTGCAGCCGTGCTCTGGCATCAGGTAGGCGGTGGTCGCCTACAGCTTATGTTTTCTCGTCATCGCCTGACGACTCAGGCAAAACAAATTCTTGCTCATTTAACCCCGGAGTTATGATCTATGGAATTATCCTCACTGACCGCCGTTTCCCCTGTCGATGGACGCTACGGCGATAAAGTCAGCGCGCTGCGCGGAATTTTTAGCGAATACGGTTTGCTGAAATTTCGTGTACAAGTCGAAGTACGTTGGCTGCAGAAATTAGCCGCGCACGCAGCGATCAAGGAAGTTCCTGCTTTTGCTGCCGACGCAAACGGTTACCTGGATACGCTTGTGGCAAACTTCAATGAAGAAGATGCCGCGCGCATTAAAACCATTGAGCGTACGACTAACCATGATGTGAAGGCAGTTGAGTATTTCCTGAAAGAAAAAGTCGCCGCGATCCCGGCGCTACATGACGTTTCCGAATTTATCCACTTTGCCTGCACTTCTGAGGACATTAACAACCTGTCGCACGCGTTAATGCTCAAAACCGCGCGCGATGAAGTGATCCTGCCTTACTGGCGTCAGGTGATTAACGCGGTTAAAGATCTCGCCACGCAGTATCGCGATATTCCTCTACTCTCCCGCACCCACGGCCAGCCGGCAACACCTTCCACTCTGGGTAAAGAGATGGCGAACGTGGCGTATCGGATGGAGCGTCAGTTCCGCCAGCTCAACCAGGTGGAGATCCTCGGTAAAATCAACGGCGCCGTAGGCAACTATAACGCGCATATCGCCGCCTATCCGGAAGTTGACTGGCATCAGTTCAGCGAAGAGTTCGTCACCTCGCTGGGCATCCAGTGGAACCCTTACACCACCCAGATTGAACCACATGATTATATTGCGGAACTGTTTGACTGTATCGCGCGCTTTAACACCATCCTGATCGATTTCGATCGCGATGTCTGGGGCTATATTGCGTTGAACCATTTCAAACAGAAAACCATCGCCGGGGAGATCGGTTCTTCTACCATGCCGCATAAAGTTAACCCCATTGACTTTGAAAACTCAGAAGGCAACCTCGGTCTGTCTAACGCAGTGTTGCACCATCTGGCAAACAAACTGCCGGTTTCCCGCTGGCAGCGCGATCTGACCGACTCAACCGTCCTGCGTAACCTGGGTGTCGGCATCGGCTATGCGCTTATCGCTTATCAGTCCACCCTGAAGGGCGTCAGCAAGCTGGAAGTAAACCGCGATCATCTGCTTGACGAACTGGATCACAACTGGGAAGTATTAGCCGAACCGATCCAGACCGTCATGCGCCGCTATGGTATTGAAAAACCATATGAAAAACTGAAAGAGTTGACCCGTGGCAAGCGTGTTGATGCCGAAGGAATGAAACAGTTTATTGATAGTCTGGCCCTGCCGGAAGCAGAAAAAACGCGCCTTAAAGCCATGACGCCGGCAAATTATATCGGTCGCGCTGTGACTCTGGTCGACGAACTTAAATAATGCCTGCCTCACCCTCTTTTCTTCAGAAAGAGGGTGACTATTTGTCTGGTTTATTAACTGTTTATCCCCAAAGCACCATAATCAACGCTAGACTGTTCTTATTGTTAACACAAGGGAGAAGAGATGATGCGCGTACTGGTTGTAGAGGATAATGCATTATTACGCCACCACCTGAAGGTTCAGCTCCAGGATTCAGGTCACCAGGTCGATGCCGCAGAAGATGCCAGGGAAGCTGATTACTACCTTAATGAACACCTTCCGGATATCGCTATTGTCGATTTAGGTCTGCCGGATGAAGACGGCCTTTCCTTAATACGCCGCTGGCGCAGCAGTGATGTTTCACTGCCGGTTCTGGTGTTAACCGCGCGCGAAGGCTGGCAGGATAAAGTCGAGGTTCTCAGCTCCGGGGCCGATGACTACGTGACGAAGCCATTCCACATCGAAGAGGTAATGGCGCGTATGCAGGCGTTAATGCGCCGTAATAGCGGTCTGGCCTCCCAGGTGATCAACATCCCGCCGTTCCAGGTGGATCTCTCACGCCGGGAATTATCCGTCAATGAAGAGGTCATCAAACTCACGGCGTTCGAATACACCATTATGGAAACGCTTATCCGTAACAACGGTAAAGTGGTCAGCAAAGATTCGCTGATGCTTCAGCTGTATCCGGATGCGGAACTGCGGGAAAGTCATACCATTGATGTTCTCATGGGGCGTCTGCGGAAAAAAATACAGGCCCAGTATCCGCACGATGTCATTACCACCGTACGCGGACAAGGATATCTTTTTGAATTGCGCTAATGAATAAATTTGCTCGCCATTTTCTGCCGCTGTCGCTGCGGGTTCGTTTTTTGCTGGCGACAGCCGGCGTCGTGCTGGTGCTTTCTTTGGCATATGGCATAGTGGCGCTGGTCGGCTATAGCGTAAGTTTTGATAAAACCACCTTTCGTTTGCTGCGCGGCGAAAGCAACCTGTTTTATACCCTCGCCAAATGGGAAAATAATAAAATCAGCGTTGAGCTGCCTGAAAATCTGGACATGCAAAGCCCGACCATGACGCTGATTTACGATGAAACGGGCAAATTATTATGGACGCAGCGCAACATTCCCTGGCTGATTAAAAGCATTCAACCGGAATGGTTAAAAACGAACGGCTTCCATGAAATTGAAACCAACGTAGACGCCACCAGCACGCTGTTGAGCGAAGACCATTCCGCGCAGGAAAAACTCAAAGAAGTACGTGAAGATGACGATGATGCCGAGATGACCCACTCGGTAGCGGTAAATATTTATCCTGCCACGGCGCGGATGCCGCAGTTAACCATCGTGGTGGTCGATACCATTCCGATAGAACTAAAACGCTCCTATATGGTGTGGAGCTGGTTCGTATACGTGCTGGCCGCCAATTTACTGTTAGTCATTCCTTTACTGTGGATCGCCGCCTGGTGGAGCTTACGCCCTATCGAGGCGCTGGCGCGGGAAGTCCGCGAGCTTGAAGATCATCACCGCGAAATGCTCAATCCGGAGACGACGCGTGAGCTGACCAGCCTTGTGCGCAACCTTAATCAACTGCTCAAAAGCGAGCGTGAACGTTATAACAAATACCGCACGACCCTGACCGACCTGACGCACAGTTTAAAAACGCCGCTCGCGGTTTTGCAGAGTACGTTACGCTCTTTACGCAACGAAAAGATGAGCGTCAGCAAAGCTGAACCGGTGATGCTGGAACAGATCAGCCGGATTTCCCAGCAGATCGGCTATTATCTGCATCGCGCCAGTATGCGCGGTAGCGGCGTGTTGTTAAGCCGCGAACTGCATCCCGTCGCGCCGTTGTTAGATAACCTGATTTCTGCGCTAAATAAAGTTTATCAGCGTAAAGGGGTGAATATCAGTATGGATATTTCACCAGAAATCAGTTTTGTCGGCGAGCAAAACGACTTTGTCGAAGTGATGGGCAACGTACTGGACAACGCTTGTAAATATTGTCTGGAGTTTGTCGAGATTTCGGCTCGCCAGACCGACGATCATTTGCATATTTTCGTCGAAGATGACGGCCCAGGCATTCCCCACAGCAAACGTTCCCTGGTGTTTGATCGCGGTCAGCGCGCCGATACCCTACGACCAGGACAAGGCGTGGGGCTGGCTGTCGCGCGCGAGATTACGGAACAATACGCCGGGCAGATCATTGCCAGCGACAGTCTGCTCGGTGGCGCCCGTATGGAGGTCGTTTTTGGCCGACAGCATCCCACACAGAAAGAGGAATAAACATTTCTGTGCGTTCTTCCACGCATCTCGTTAAGCATCCGTTATAATCGGTGTCAGATACCAGCCTGCGGATACTTAACATGGAATACCAATTAACTCTTAACTGGCCCGACTTTCTTGAACGCCACTGGCAAAAACGCCCGGTGGTCTTAAAACGTGGGTTTAGCAACTTTATCGATCCGCTCTCGCCGGATGAGCTGGCGGGGCTGGCGATGGAAAGCGAAATCGACAGCCGACTCGTTAGCCATCAGGATGGCAAATGGCAGGTCAGCCATGGTCCTTTCGAAAGCTACGATCATCTGGGTGAGAGCAACTGGTCGCTGCTGGTACAGGCGGTAAACCACTGGCACGAACCCACCGCCGCGTTGATGCGCCCGTTCCGCGCTCTGCCGGACTGGCGTATCGACGATCTGATGATCTCCTTTTCCGTTCCCGGCGGCGGCGTTGGCCCGCATCTGGATCAGTATGATGTGTTTATTATCCAGGGAACCGGTCGCCGTCGCTGGCGCGTGGGCGAAAAGCTGCAAATGCGTCAGCACTGCCCACATCCCGACCTGTTACAAGTCGAACCGTTCGAGGCCATTATTGATGAAGAGCTGGAGCCGGGCGACATTCTGTATATTCCGCCAGGATTCCCGCATGAAGGCTATGCGCTGGAAAACGCCATGAACTATTCGGTCGGTTTTCGCGCGCCCAATAGCCGTGAGCTGATCAGCGGTTTTGCCGATTACGTCCTGCAACGGGAGTTGGGCAATACATACTACAGCGATCCGGATATGCCGTCCCGCAAGCATCCGGCGGATATCCTGCCGCAGGAGATGGATAAACTGCGTAATATGATGCTCGATTTGATCAATCAACCCGCGCATTTCCAACAGTGGCTTGGCGAGTTTCTCTCTCAGTCACGCCACGAACTGGATATTGCGCCGCCGGAGCCGCCGTATCAGCCTGATGAAATTTACGATGCCTTAAAGCAAGGCGAGGTATTAGTACGTCTCGGCGGGCTTCGCGTATTGCGTATCGGCGATGAGGTCTATGCGAATGGCGAAAAAATAGACTCTCCGCATCGCCCCGCTCTGGAGGCGCTCGCCAGTCATATTGCACTGACCGCTGAAAACTTCGGCGATGCGCTGGAAGACCCGTCCTTCCTCGCGATGCTGGCGGCGCTGGTGAATAGCGGGTACTGGTTCTTCGAAGGATAAGAACATCGCAATGCCCGGCGACCGCCGGGCTGACGCAAACTATCCACAACGATCGCCGCCAGGTTTGGCGACATCGTTATATTGCGGATCGCCCGGATAAATCGAGTGGGCCATTCGATGGCGAAATGACATTTGCCGATAGCGCCGCGCCAGTACGTTATCTCCAAGACCTTCGGCAATATTAGCCAGTTGCTGTAATCGTTCATACTGCATCTTTGCTGGATAAGCTACGGCATCAAGCGTAAAGGCGCGTTCCGCAAAGTCTTTTGCTTGTTCAAGTTCTTGATTACTCTGATAAAGCAGCGAAATACCATACAACACCATTGATACGTCGGACTGCCGACGTTTATATTCTGCCAGCAATGGGAGATAGAGGGAGGTACTGTCCAGGTCGATGTTTTCGGGCAAATAAAAGCGTAATCGTGATATTACCGTCGCCATTGGCGTTAAACGGCTCTGGTAATACGCGATAAGTTTAAGGTAGAGATCTTTCGCTTCCTTATAATGATGGCCCTGTGCATAAAAGCCAGCAAGATTATTGCTGTCAACCGTCATTTCGCCGAATTCGGCGCCATAAAGCGTTTGCTCAATTTTTAGCGCCTGACTTAGCGCATTAATCGCCTCGCTAATATGCCCTGCATTATAAGCAATATCCGCTTTCTGCTGCAAAAAAGAGGCGACGCGCTCACGATTATCCCAGGTTTTATCTCGTAAAATAACGCTCAGCCACTGCCGCTCCGTTGCGTCTATCTTCGCCAAATAATAGGCTTTACGCGCACTATCACATTCGACATCCCGCTCTTCCAGCGCATCAGAATAAGCGTCGCGCATCCTGTTTAAGGTATAAACCAATGCTTCCGTCGATGCCTTTTTGTCTTTAAGACGCCACGTTAATGCCTGCTCTTGCCAGGCTATCTGCTGACGGTAATCAACCTTGATCTCGTATCGCCACTGCTCTGTCGGTGAATACTCTATATAACGATCGTCACTGTAAACATTAAAGGCCGCCAGGTGTTCAAACATATCGGCCCGATCGCCCGGATAAGTGTCCGCCGGAAATGTTTTCATTATTGCCCGCGCTCGCAGCAGCATTTGCGGCGTTAACTCCGGTTTACCCAGCCATTGATAAATATCGCTTTGTAATAGCAGGCTACGAACAAGCTGTATTGAGCGTTTGCCATATTGCTGCGAGGCCAGCCTCACCGCATCATCAATAAACGTCATGCAGGTTTCATCGCCAGTCATAAAACATGCTGCAGATTGTTGCTGGCGCTGGGACCAGGAAGGCGTATATTCGGCGCTCCAGGCAGAAAAATTTATGGCGGAAAATATCCCGCCATAAATAATAAAACGCTTCACCACAATGCGTAACATTCGCTACTGCCCGCGCTTAGCCGTCAGCTCCGCGATACGCACAATCACCTGTACCGCTTTTTCCATCCCCTCCAGCGTCACAAACTCATGTTTACCATGATAGTTATATCCGCCGGTAAAGAGATTAGGACATGGCAGACCCATAAACGACAGTTGCGCCCCGTCTGTACCGCCGCGAATCGGTTTCATCTCCGGCGTAATATGACAGTCGCGCATGGCCTGCTGGGCGATATCGAGAATATGCGGATGTTCAACTACTTTTTCGCGCATATTGTAATAACTGTCTTCAATCACCAGTTCGATATAGCAGTCCGGATGCAGCCCCTTACCGACTTTTTTGGCAATCTCCATCATTTTGCGTTTACGCGCTTCAAACTGCTTACGGTCGAAATCGCGAATGATGTAGTGCATTTCGGCCCGGTCAACGGTGCCTTTCATGCTGGCCAGATGATAAAACCCTTCGTAACCTTCGGTGGTTTCAGGCGCTTCATCCGCCGGCACTTCCGCGTGAATCCTCGCCGCCAACGACAGCGCATTGACCATCACGCCTTTTGCCGTACCGGGATGCACGTTATTGCCGACGATTTTGATATTCACCGAGGCGGCATTGAAGTTTTCAAACTCCAGTTCTCCCACGCCGCCGCCGTCGACCGTATATGCCCACTGCGCGCCAAAGGCCTCAACATCGAAGTGCTTCGCGCCTTTCCCTACCTCTTCGTCAGGCGTAAACGCCACTTTAATGTCGCCGTGGGGAATAGGATTACCTTTCAGCACCGCCAGCGCGGTCATGATCTCCGCAACGCCGGCTTTATCGTCCGCGCCCAGCAATGTCTTACCATCGGTAGTAATCAGCGTCTGTCCCAGTAATTGATGCAGTACCGGGAACATCACGGGTGACAACACCTCATCGCCAATCCCTAATGCTATATCGCCGCCGCGATAATTCTCGACAATCTGCGGGTTAACGTTTTTACCGCTGAAATCCGGAGAGGTATCCACATGGGAGATAAAACCAATGGCGGGAATATCCCCCTCAACATTGGCCGGGAGCGTCGCCATCAACGTCCCTTTTTCACTTAATGTAATGTTAACCAGCCCCATCTCTTCGAGCTGCTGTTTGAGCAAACGTAGTAACTTCCACTGCCCCTCAGTGCTGGGAACCTGCCGAACACCCGACTTTGATTGGGTATCCAGCGATACGTAGTGTAAAAAACGCTCAAGTAGTTTATCCATGCAGTCACCCTCACTTTTCGTGACAACATTATTAATAAGCAAGAAAAGACAAATATTGCGTCAGGTCACTTTTATCCCTGCAAACAAGAATATTTCACTTTGACACGCTTTCTGACTATAAAGCTAAGTCAGTAATTCGCAACAAGGATTGGCGATCACAGTGGTTTGCCGTAGAATGACCGCCCTCATTAAGAGTGATTAAGGTGGTTAACCACAAACCCCGCAGCGGTCAGCCATCCGTTGCGTTTACATGGGACAGAGTAAGAAATTGAATAATCAACCGCGTTCGCTTTCACCGCTGGTGCTTTTGTCGGGAATTAGCAAAAGTTTCGATGGCAAAGAGGTCATTTCGCAACTGGATTTGACCATTAACAATGGCGAATTCCTCACGCTGCTTGGCCCTTCCGGCTGCGGTAAAACAACCGTTCTTCGCCTGATTGCCGGCCTGGAAACCGTTGATGCCGGGCATATCATGTTGGATAACCAGGATATCACCCACGTTCCCGCCGAAAATCGTTATGTAAATACCGTATTTCAAAGCTACGCTTTATTTCCGCATATGACGGTGTTTGAAAATGTCGCGTTTGGCTTACGGATGCAAAAAACGCCAGCCGCCGAGATAGCGCCTCGCGTGACCGATGCGCTGCGTATGGTGCAGCTTGAAGAGTTTGCACAACGTAAACCGCACCAGCTTTCCGGCGGACAGCAGCAGCGTGTGGCTATCGCTCGCGCGGTGGTGAATAAACCTCGCCTGTTATTACTGGATGAATCGCTTTCCGCGCTGGACTATAAATTGCGCAAACAAATGCAGAACGAGCTTAAAGCATTACAGCGTAAACTCGGTATCACGTTTGTTTTTGTCACTCACGATCAGGAAGAAGCGCTCACCATGTCCGATCGTATCGTGGTAATGCGTAATGGCGTGATTGAGCAAGACGGCACGCCGCGTGAAATCTATGAAGAGCCAAAAAACCTGTTTGTCGCCGGTTTTATCGGCGAAATTAACCGCTTTGACGCAACCGTCATTGAACGGCTTGATGAACAGCGCGTCCGCGCCAGCGTAGAAGGTCGGGAGTGCAATATATACGTCAATTTCGCTGTCGAACCAGGCCAAAAACTGAACGTCCTGCTGCGACCGGAAGATCTACGCGTCGAAGAGATCAACGATGATAACCACATCGAAGGGCTTATCGGCTACGTGCGCGAGCGCAATTATAAAGGTATGACGCTGGAGTCGGTGGTTGAACTGGAAAATGGCAAAATGGTGATGGTCAGCGAATTCTTCAACGAAGACGATCCTGACTTCGACCATTCACTTGACCAAAAAATGGCCATTAGTTGGGTAGAAAGCTGGGAGGTCGTACTGGCTGATGAAGAACACAAGTAAATTCCAGAATGTAGTGATTGTCACTATCGTCGGTTGGCTTGTGTTATTTGTTTTTCTGCCCAACCTGATGATCATTGGCACCAGCTTTCTGACCCGTGACGACGCCAGTTTCGTCAAGATGGTCTTTACGCTGGATAACTACGCGCGCCTGCTCGATCCGCTCTATTTTGAAGTGCTCCTGCACTCTCTGAATATGGCGCTGATCGCCACCCTCTCCTGCCTGGTGCTGGGCTATCCTTTTGCCTGGTTTCTGGCGAAGTTACCGGAAAAGATACGTCCGTTATTGCTGTTTTTGCTGATTGTTCCTTTCTGGACCAACTCACTGATCCGCATCTATGGGCTGAAAATATTCCTGAGCACTAAAGGTTATCTCAATGAATTCCTGCTGTGGCTGGGCGTGATTGATACACCGATTCGCATCATGTTCACCCCGAGCGCCGTTATTATCGGCCTGGTTTACATTTTGCTGCCATTTATGGTCATGCCGCTCTACTCCAGCATTGAGAAGCTCGACAAACCACTACTGGAGGCCGCACGCGATCTCGGCGCCAGTAAAATGCAAACGTTCATCCGCATCATTATTCCATTAACCATGCCGGGCATTGTCGCCGGTTGCCTGCTCGTGATGCTACCGGCAATGGGCCTGTTCTACGTCTCCGATTTAATGGGTGGCGCGAAAAACCTGCTGATTGGTAACGTCATTAAGGTACAGTTCCTGAATATTCGCGATTGGCCGTTTGGCGCGGCTACCAGCATTACGCTGACCATTGTGATGGGACTCATGCTGTTGATTTACTGGCGGGCTTCCCGCTTATTGAATAAGAAGGTGAGTGATATAAGCGATTAATTGCGCAACGCTAACAAATCCACACGCATCCAGGCATGAAGTTTATTCAAGGGTAAACTTCATGCCTTCGGCATAAAAAACGCATGAAAGAAGTTGCCGCCAGTATTGCAAATCTACAACATCATCCGCGGTAGTCCTTCTTTTATTTTTACCTGTAGCGACGCTATCACAGACAGTAATGCGTTTATACGCGAAGCTCTCAGGTTTTATACTGATTGCCAGTCTCTTTTAAAAATTATATTACATCCGATGCGCCCGCAGTTGAGATAAAAAGGGTCGATTTAATCAATTATGTAGTCATTTTTACTCCAGTATAAGTGAGATTAATATGCCGATTACTATAGGGAATGGTTTTTTAAAAAGTGAAATCCTTACCAACTCCCCAAGGAATACGAAAGAAGCATGGTGGAAAGTTTTATGGGAAAAAATTAAAGACTTCTTTTTTTCTA
The DNA here is from genome assembly GCF_000006945.2 of Salmonella enterica subsp. enterica serovar Typhimurium str. LT2. Taxonomy (GTDB): domain Bacteria; phylum Pseudomonadota; class Gammaproteobacteria; order Enterobacterales; family Enterobacteriaceae; genus Salmonella; species Salmonella enterica. The sequence goes on along the minus strand of NC_003197.2, from coordinate 1,310,723 downwards.
CTGGCAAAGCAAAAGCGGACCGTTGTCTACATGAGATGTTGTTTGCCGAACGCGCCCCCACACGAGAGCGGCTTACAGAGATTTTTTTTGAGTTGAAAGAGTTAGCCTGCGCATCGCAAAGAGATAGATTTCAGGTTCATAATCCTCATGAAAATGATGCCACCATTATTCTTCGCATCATGGATCAAAACGAAGAGAACGAATTGTTACGTATCACTCAAAATACCGATACCTTTAGCTGTGAAGTCATGGGGAATCTTTATTTTTTAATGAAAGATCGCCCGGATATTTTAAAATCGCATCCACAAATGACGGCCATGATTAAGAGAAGATATAGCGAAATCGTAGACTACCCCCTCCCTTCGACATTATGTCTCAATCCTGCTGGCGCGCCGATATTATCGGTTCCATTAGACAACATAGAGGGGTATTTATATACTGAATTGAGAAAAGGACATTTAGATGGGTGGAAAGCGCAAGAAAAGGCAACCTACCTGGCAGCGAAAATTCAGTCTGGGATTGAAAAGACAACGCGCATTTTACACCATGCGAATATATCCGAAAGTACTCAGCAAAACGCATTTTTAGAAACAATGGCGATGTGTGGATTAAAACAGCTTGAAATACCACCACCGCATACCCACATACCTATTGAAAAAATGGTAAAAGAGGTTTTACTAGCGGATAAGACGTTTCAGGCGTTCCTCGTAACGGATCCCAGCACCAGCCAAAGTATGTTAGCTGAGATAGTCGAAGCCATCTCTGATCAGGTTTTTCACGCCATTTTTAGAATAGACCCCCAGGCTATACAAAAAATGGCGGAAGAACAGTTAACCACGCTACACGTTCGCTCAGAACAACAAAGCGGCTGTTTATGTTGTTTTTTATAAAATCAGACGACGCTTTCTCAGACGTCACGTTCAGGGTTTACTCACGTACTTCCTGTTTGCCTACTGAGTAACCTCTTGCCAGGCACAATAATGCCGCATATGACCGGATCGGATGAGAATAGTCATTTAAATGGCCTTTTTTTCCCGCTCGTCTGGCAATTTGTTGTAAAATTCGCGGCTTCAAGCGGCAGCTTGCTTCTTCCTGGCTGCTGATAACCGCGAGACGTTTTGGAGAGATTTTGGAGAAGAGAAAAAATTGATCATTTTCAATACTCTAAAAGCACCCCATCCTCTGAATAAGAAGGTGGAACTTGAATGATCGGTCGGCTGCTCCGTGGCGGTTTCATGACTGCCATCTATGCGTATCTGTATATTCCCATCATTATTCTGATCGTGAACTCCTTCAACAGTTCGCGGTTCGGCATTAACTGGCAGGGCTTTACCACTAAATGGTACGAACTCCTAGTCAATAACGACAGTCTGTTGCAGGCCGCTCAACATTCACTGACGATGGCGATTTTTTCAGCGACCTTCGCCACGTTGATTGGCTCGTTAACCGCGGTGGCGCTTTATCGCTACCGCTTTCGCGGGAAGCCATTCGTCAGCGGGATGCTGTTTGTAGTAATGATGTCGCCGGATATCGTGATGGCGATCTCCCTGCTGGTGCTGTTTATGTTACTCGGCATTCAACTGGGCTTTTGGTCGTTGCTGTTCTCGCACATCACCTTTAGCCTGCCGTTTGTGGTCGTCACGGTCTATTCGCGCCTGAAAGGCTTTGATGTCAGAATGCTGGAAGCCGCAAAAGACCTGGGGGCCAGTGAGGTAACGATTTTACGCAAAATCATTCTGCCGCTGGCGATGCCGGCGGTGGCGGCGGGCTGGTTGCTGAGCTTTACGTTGTCGATGGACGATGTAGTGGTCTCGTCGTTTGTCACCGGGCCGGGCTATGAAATTTTACCCTTAAAGATTTATTCCATGGTAAAAGTCGGCGTTTCACCAGAAGTGAACGCGCTGGCGACCGTTTTATTGGTGCTGTCTCTGGTAATGGTCATTGCCAGCCAGCTTATTGCTCGTGATAAAACCAAGGGCCGATAAGGCCCGTAATTCAGGGGACGTTAAATGAAAAAATGGTCACGCCACCTGCTCGCGGCGGGCGCCCTGGCGCTGGGTATGAGTGCCGCTCATGCCTCCGACAACGACACGCTCTATTTCTATAACTGGACTGAGTATGTGCCGCCGGGCCTGCTGGAACAGTTCACTAAAGAGACTGGCATTAAGGTGATTTATTCGACCTACGAGTCGAACGAAACCATGTATGCCAAACTCAAAACCTATAAAGATGGCGCGTATGACCTGGTTGTTCCTTCTACATACTATGTCGACAAAATGCGCAAAGAAGGCATGATCCAGAAGATCGATAAGTCGAAATTAACCAATTTCCACAACCTCGATCCGGAAATGCTCAACAAACCGTTTGACCCCAACAACGATTATTCTGTTCCGTATATCTGGGGCGCAACGGCGATTGGCGTGAACAGCGATGCTATCGATCCAAAAACCATTACCAGCTGGGCTGACTTGTGGAAACCGGAATATAAAAACAGCCTGCTTTTAACCGACGATGCGCGAGAAGTCTTCCAGATGGCGCTGCGCAAGCTAGGTTATTCCGGTAACACTACCGATCCGAAAGAGATCGAAGCGGCATATGAAGAGTTGAAAAAACTGATGCCGAACGTAGCGGCCTTCAACTCCGATAATCCGGCGAATCCGTATATGGAAGGGGAAGTCAATCTGGGGATGGTGTGGAACGGTTCGGCCTTCGTTGCTCGTCAGGCTGGCACGCCGCTGGAGGTCGTCTGGCCGAAAGAAGGCGGTATTTTCTGGATGGATAGCCTGGCTATTCCGGCAAACGCGAAAAATAAAGAGGGCGCGCTGAAGCTAATCAACTTCCTGCTGCGTCCTGACGTCGCGAAAGAGGTGGCAGAAACCATCGGCTACCCTACCCCCAACCTGGCGGCGCGTAAGCTGTTAAGCCCGGAGGTCGCCAATGATAAGTCGCTCTATCCGGATGCGCAAACCATCAGCAAAGGCGAGTGGCAAAACGATGTCGGCGACGCCAGCGCCATTTATGAAGAGTATTATCAGAAGCTAAAAGCAGGACGCTAATTCAGCCAAAGCGCCTGTCGGGCCTACAGATGAACGTAACGTGAAATGTAGGCCGGATAAGGCGTTACCGGGCAAACAGCACTACAGCCCTTTCAGGAATTTATCAACAAATTCCGGCACAACCTGGCTTGCCGGGCCGTAGTGCTTCTCTTCAAACTCGCTGCCGACTTGGCTTGGCTCAAGATTCAGTTCCACCGTATGTGCGCCGTGCAGTTTTGCTTCATGCACAAAACCCGCAGCCGGATAGACATGACCGGACGTGCCAATGGCGATAAAAATATCCGCCATCGACAGCGCCATATAAATTTCATCCATGCCAAGCGGCATCTCGCCAAACCACACCACGTGCGGACGTAGCGGCGCCGGGAACTGACAGCAGTGACATTTATCTTCCGGCATCACATCGCCGTTCCATTCCAGAATCTGGCCGCTTTGCGAACAGCGCACCTTCAACAGCTCGCCATGCATATGAATGATGTTGCGATTGCCCGCGCGTTCATGCAAATTGTCGATGTTTTGCGTCACCAGCAAAAAGCGATCGCCAAGCGCTTCTTCAAGCTTCGCTAACGCCAGATGCGCCGCATTGGGTTGTATTTCCGGCTGTTGAAGCTGCTGACGGCGGGCATTATAAAATGTCTGCACCAGCCCCGGATTACGGGCGAATCCTTCCGGCGTTGCCACGTCTTCAACCCGATGCTCTTCCCAAAGGCCATCCGCCGCGCGAAACGTACGAATACCAGACTCTGCAGAAATTCCTGCACCTGTAAGGACTAATACTCTTGGGTTTTCCATCATTTCCGGCACCACTCTGTCTCTGAAAAAGATCCGCTGGCGCAGACGTTCACGCAACAGACGTTTATTTTTACGAAAGCGGCTTAATCGATGAAACCGACGCGACTGCATAACAACCTCTTTTTTTGATTAGTCGGTAAGATGTAAAAAAGCAGCACCGCGCATCCCACCTGCATCCCCATGCCGCGCACGCTCAATGCGCGGCGCGCGGGCAACAGGGAGGAGATGGCGCGGCAGTCTTTCCGCCAGTTGCGTTGTTATTGCCGTAAAGTTCGATAGTCCGCCGCCGATCACCAATAAATCGGGATCGACAATCGTCAGTATATTCCCCAGACAAACCGCCAGTAAATCCAGATAGCGCTCAACATGCGCGTGCGCCTGCTCATCGCCCTGCTCCCACAACGCGATAATCTCCGGCGCCTGCAGCGATTGATCATAATAATGCTGATATAGCCACGCAAACCCGCGCCCGGACAGATAATTCTCAATGCAGCCCATCTGACCGCATCCACAACGGCGGAGAGGAAAATCAAACCCCATCAACGTTAGCGCGTCAACCGGCAAACGCATATGACCAAACTCGCCGGTGATATAGCTCTGACCGGTAATCGGCTTCCCGTTTAGCACCAGGCCACCGCCGACGCCGGTGCCGAGGATAAGCCCCATAACCAAAGGATATTGCGTGAATTCATCATCCCAGGCTTCGGACAAGGCAAAACAGTTAGCGTCATTGTCCAGACGCACATCGCGATCCAGTCGGGCGCTGAGATCGGCGCGCAACGGCTTACCGCTGGCTGCCGGGACATTCGCGGCGTACAGCGTGCCGTCTTCGGTTTCCGGCATACCGGGTATGCCAATCCCTACCGACCCTTTTACGCCAAATCGCTGGTCGGCTTCCTCGACCAGTTCGCATACGGCGTCTAAAAAGGCGCTATAGCTGGTATGGGGCGTGGGAACCCGTTTTTCCCACTGCAGCCGCCGCGTTGAGTCAAATACGCCTAACGCAATCTTTGTTCCGCCAATGTCAAACCCGTAATACATCACCGCTCCTTGTTTTTATATTCCGCGATTACTGGCCGCTCAATACTCGCGCAGGGTCAATGTTGCTCGCCCGCCGCGCCGGATACCAGCTCGCCAGTAAGCTTAACAACAACGCTGTGACCAGTACGTAAACAACGTCCAGCCAATGTAATTCGGATGGCAGGAAGTCGATAAAATAGATATCGCCGGACAAAAACTGATGCCCGATCGCCTTTTCAATCCCATTAATAATGGCGGTAAGCTGAAGCGAAACGACAACGCCGATCGCCACGCCAATCAAGCTGCCCAGCAAGCCCGCCAGTAGCCCGTACCAGACGAAAATGGCACGAATCAAACCATCTTTCGCCCCCAGCGTTCTTAATACCGCAATGTCGCCGCTTTTGTCTTTTACCGCCATCACTAAGGTGGAAACGATATTAAAACAGGCCACGCCGATCACCAGAATCATCGCCAGATACATAATGGCGCGAATCATCTGGATATCGCGATACATATAGCCGTAGGTGCCGATCCAGCTCTTAATGTAGACATAGCTGTTAGTCACTTCACCCGCGTCACGCACCAGTTTGTTCGCATTAAACACGTCGTGGACTTTAAGCGCGATACCGGAAACGCTGGACCCCATATCCAGATACTGCTGCGCATCCTCAAGCGGGATCATGGCGAAGCTGTGATCGAGCTGGCCGCTCAGTTGCAGAATCCCGATGACATGCAAACGCACGCGTTTGGGCTGGAGCAGCTTATGGTCGGCATTCGCATTGGGGATCATGATGGACACCCAGTCGCCCTGTTTCACGTTCAGCGCATCGGCGACGCCTTTACCGATAATGATCTGCTGCTCGCCCGCTTTGAAATGATCCCAGGCGTGATTTTGCACAAATGACGGTAACGCGCTAAGCTGCTGCTCTTGCTTAGGGTCGACGCCTTTAACCTGAATGGCGCGCAAATTGGCCCCGCTCTCTACCAGGCCGGTAAAATTGATATACGGCGCGGCGGCGGCAATGCCTGGCACCTTCTGCACTTTTGCCAGCGCTTCACGCCAGTTGGTCCACGGCTGATTGACCGCTTCAATCTCCCCGTGCGGAACCACCGCCAGAATACGGTTATTCAACTCGCGTTCGAAACCGTTCATCGCGCTTAAACCGACAATCAACACCGCCACGCCCAGCGCGATACCGATGGTAGAAATGACGGAAATGAGCGAAACCATACCGCCGCGCCGCCGTCCACGGCTGAAACGCAAGCCAATTAACAATGATAAAGGCGACGCCATTACTCAGCCCCCATCAGGCTCAGTTCCGCCGTCAGGCGGCCATCGCGCATCTCAAGCTGGCGGCTCATACGTTTCGCCAGTTGCAAATCGTGAGTCACCACCAGAAACGCGGTTCCCTGCAGACGATTTAACTCGCCCAGAAGCTCAAAAATACTGTCGGCATTACGCGCATCGAGATTACCGGTCGGCTCATCCGCCAGCACCAGACGCGGGTTATTCACCAACGCGCGCGCTATCGCGACACGCTGGCGCTCACCGCCGGAAAGTTCCGAAGGTCGATGGGTTGCGCGATGCTCCAGCCCTACGGCGTGCAGCATTTCTCGCGCCCGAGCGTCAATCTCCGCCGGTTTCTTTTTGCCAATCAATAATGGCATCGCCACGTTTTCCAGCGCCGTAAAATCCGGCAGGAGATGATGAAACTGATAGATAAACCCCAGTTTCTGGTTACGTAATTCCGCTTTTGCCGCAGAAGAGAGTTTGCTCATCGGCTGGCCGCTAAAAATCACATCGCCGGAGGTGGGCGTATCCAGCCCGCCTAACAGATGCAGCAACGTACTTTTACCCGAACCGGAACTGCCGACGATCGCCATCATTTCGCCTTCGCCGATACTGAAGCTGACATCGTGCAACACGTCGGTTTGTACGGTGCCTTCCTGATAGCGTTTGCACAGGTTGTCGCATTGCAACAGGATCTTATTCATAACGTAAAGCCTCAGCGGGTTGAGTGGCGGCAGCGCGCCAGGAAGGATAAAGCGTAGAAAGCAGCGCGATGGCCATTGCCACCAGCGCGATAACGATCACCTGTAACGGCTCTATCGCCACGGGCAACGCAGCGCCATCCAGAAACGCGCCGATGATCGGCATCAGGTTATTCAGTTGGCTGGCAAGCAATGCGCCCAGCGCGGCGCCCAACAGCGCGCCGATAATCCCGGCGCTGGCGCCCTGCACCATAAAGACCATCATAATTTGTCGCGGCGTCAGCCCTTGAGTTTGTAAAATCGCCACTTCACCCTGCTTCTCCATAACCATCAGGCCCAACGAAGTAATAATGTTAAAAGCCGCGACCGCCACGATGAGGCTCAGCAACAATCCCATCATGTTCTTTTCCATGCGCACAGCCTGGAACAACTCGCCTTTGCGTTCGCGCCAGTCCTGCCACTTCGTGCCTTGCGGCAGCGTCTGTTGGCTGAGGGTATCGACTTGCAGCGGTTCATCCAGCCACAGACGCCAGCCGGTAATATTGCCTGCCGGATAGCGCATTAAACGCGACGCGTCCTGAATATTGACCAGCATTTCATAGCCATCGACCTCGCTATTGGCGGCAAATGTGCCAATCACCGTAAACAGACGCTGGCTGGGCAGGCGTCCCATTGGCGTAAACTGGCTGGCAGATGGCACCATTAGCCGAATCTGATCGCCGCGGTTGACCCCTAACTGTCCGGCGAGCTGCTCGCCGAGGATGACATTATACTTACCCGGCTGTAATTCGCTTTGCTTCACATTGACCAGATACGGCGTTAATGGATCTTTTTGCGCCGGATCGATACCTAACATCACGCCAACCGCAACGCTACGCGCGCTTTGCAGTACGACATCGCCCGTCGTCAGCGGCGCAATACGGTTAACGCCTTGCAGATTCACCGCTTTTTCCGGCATCTGATTCGGGTTAAGAGAACCATGTTCAGCAGAGAGGATGGCCTGAGGCATCAAACCAAGAATGTTATTTTGCAGTTCGCGCTCAAAACCGTTCATCACCGACAATACCGTGACCAGCGCCATCACCCCCAGGGTAATGCCGATAGTGGAAAGCCAGGAAACGAAGCGACCGAAGCGATCTGCTGCACGCCCGCGCATGTAACGCAGGCCAATGAATAGAGCGACAGGTTGATACATGTAATCCGTCTGGTTGCTGTTAGCAAAGTCCCGAGTATATAAGCGAAAGCGGAATGCGTAAATGTCTGAACCGTAAGAGTTCGTCAGCGTTATTCTGAAAAAGGCCGACAAATCAAGTCACTTACATGTTCATACTTTACCTGTTCGGCGCGTTATGCGGCGGATTCAATTTGCTAATAAACAACGATCGCGGATAATAAAGAACATTGCTTATCAGTCATATGCCCCTGAATACCTGAGTCCTTCATGCTGTCCCGGCGTGCAGCCAACCATGAAGCAGCCTGAAGGGTGACGCGTAGAGTGCGGCGTAAAACAAAAAGAGATACTGACAACCGTTATGCCTGAAAAACAACGTTACACGCTGCCGACAAAAGCGGGCGATCAGCGCCAGTTGGGCGAACTTACCGGTGCCGCCTGCGCTACGCTGGTGGCGGAGATAGCCGAACGCCATGCCGGTCCGGTGGTACTCATAGCGCCTGACATGCAAAATGCTCTGCGATTGCATGATGAAATCCGCCAGTTTACCGATCAGATGGTGATGAACCTGGCGGACTGGGAAACGCTACCGTATGACAGCTTCTCCCCGCATCAGGAAATTATCTCTTCGCGCCTGTCCACGCTCTACCAGTTGCCGTCGATGCAGCGCGGCGTCTTGATTGTACCGGTAAACACCCTGATGCAGCGCGTTTGTCCGCATAGCTATCTGCATGGTCATGCGCTGGTGATGAAAAAAGGCCAGCGGCTGTCCCGCGACGCTCTGCGCGCGCAGCTTGACAGCGCCGGTTATCGGCATGTCGATCAGGTGATGGAGCATGGCGAATACGCGACGCGCGGCGCGCTGTTGGATCTCTTTCCGATGGGCAGCGAACAGCCTTATCGCCTCGACTTTTTTGATGATGAAATCGACAGCCTGCGTCTGTTTGACGCGGATACCCAGCGTACGCTGGAGGAGGTCGAGGCCATCAATTTGTTGCCCGCGCACGAATTTCCTACCGACAAAGCCGCTATTGAGCTTTTCCGTAGCCAGTGGCGCGATACCTTTGAGGTAAAACGCGACGCCGAGCACATCTATCAGCAGGTCAGCAAAGGCACTCTGCCCGCCGGGATCGAATACTGGCAGCCGCTCTTTTTCAGCGAACCGTTACCGCCATTATTTAGCTATTTCCCCGCCAATACTCTGGTGGTGAATACCGGCTCGCTGGAAACCAGCGCCGAACGCTTTCAGGCCGATACGCTGGCGCGTTTTGAAAATCGTGGCGTCGATCCTATGCGCCCGCTTTTGCCGCCGGAAGCCCTCTGGCTACGGGTGGATGAGCTCTTTTCCGAGCTTAAACGCTGGCCTCGCCTCCAGCTTAAAACCGACCATCTGCCGGAAAAAGCCGCCAATACCAATCTCGGTTTCCAGAAATTACCGGATTTGGCTATCCAGGCGCAGCAGAAAGCGCCGCTGGACGCGCTGCGTAAGTTCCTCGAATCTTTCAGCGGTCCGGTGATTTTTTCTGTGGAAAGCGAAGGACGCCGCGAAGCTCTGGGAGAGCTCCTGGCTCGCATAAAAATCGCGCCGAAGCGGATATTACGCCTGGACGAGGCGCAGGATGCGGGACGCTATCTGATGATTGGCGCCGCAGAACATGGCTTTATCGACACCCAACGCAATCTGGCGCTGATTTGTGAAAGCGATCTTTTGGGTGAGCGGGTGGCGCGTCGCCGCCTGGATTCCCGCCGCACGATCAACCCGGATACGTTGATTCGTAACCTGGCGGAGCTCCACGTCGGTCAGCCGGTAGTGCATCTGGAGCACGGCGTCGGACGCTATGCCGGCATGACCACTCTGGAGGCTGGCGGCATCAAGGGTGAGTATCTGATGCTCACCTACGCCAATGACGCCAAACTGTATGTGCCGGTCTCCTCATTGCATCTGATTAGCCGCTATGCCGGCGGCGCGGAAGAAAGTGCGCCTCTGCATAAACTGGGCGGCGACGCCTGGTCGCGCGCCCGGCAGAAAGCGGCGGAAAAAGTGCGCGATGTCGCAGCGGAACTGTTGGATATTTATGCGCAACGGGCGGCAAAAGAGGGTTTTGCCTTTAAGCATGATCGTGAGCAGTATCAGTTATTCTGCGACAGCTTCCCGTTTGAAACGACGCCCGATCAGGCACAGGCGATTAACGCCGTATTGAGCGATATGTGCCAACCGCTGGCGATGGACAGGCTGGTGTGCGGCGACGTCGGCTTCGGCAAAACCGAAGTGGCGATGCGCGCCGCGTTCCTGGCAGTGGAAAACCATAAACAAGTAGCGGTACTGGTGCCGACTACGCTGCTGGCGCAGCAACACTATGACAACTTCCGCGACCGTTTCGCCAACTGGCCGGTACGCATTGAGATGCTGTCCCGCTTTCGCAGCGCCAAAGAGCAGACACAAATCCTGGCGGAAGCCGCCGAGGGTAAGATCGATATTCTGATCGGTACGCATAAACTGCTACAAAGCGATGTGAAGCTGCGCGACCTCGGCCTGCTGATTGTCGATGAAGAGCATCGTTTCGGCGTGCGCCACAAAGAGCGAATTAAGGCGATGCGCGCCGATGTCGATATTCTGACGCTCACGGCGACGCCGATCCCGCGGACGCTGAATATGGCGATGAGCGGTATGCGCGATCTCTCCATTATCGCCACCCCCCCTGCCCGTCGTCTGGCGGTAAAAACCTTTGTCCGCGAGTATGATAGCCTGGTGGTAAGGGAAGCGATTCTGCGTGAAATCCTGCGCGGCGGTCAGGTTTACTATTTGTACAATGACGTCGAAAATATTCAGAAAGCCGCAGAGCGGCTGGCGGAACTGGTGCCGGAAGCGCGAATCGCTATAGGCCACGGGCAGATGCGCGAACGTGAGCTGGAACGGGTCATGAACGATTTCCACCATCAACGTTTTAACGTGCTGGTGTGTACTACCATTATCGAAACGGGGATCGACATTCCCACCGCTAACACGATCATCATTGAACGCGCGGATCATTTCGGCCTCGCGCAGTTGCACCAGCTGCGTGGCCGCGTTGGGCGCTCGCACCACCAGGCCTACGCCTGGCTGTTGACGCCACATCCTAAGGCCATGACCACCGATGCGCAAAAACGGCTGGAGGCGATTGCGTCGCTGGAGGATTTAGGCGCCGGGTTTGCGCTGGCGACCCACGATCTGGAGATCCGCGGCGCGGGCGAACTGCTTGGCGAAGAGCAAAGCGGCTCAATGGAAACCATCGGCTTCTCACTCTACATGGAATTGCTGGAAAACGCCGTTGATGCGCTGAAAGCAGGCCGCGAACCCTCGCTGGAAGATCTCACCAGTCAGCAAACGGAAGTCGAGCTGCGAATGCCGTCGTTACTGCCGGATGATTTTATTCCGGATGTTAATACCCGGCTGTCATTCTATAAACGCATTGCCAGCGCGAAGAACGAAAACGAGCTGGAGGAGATCAAAGTGGAATTGATCGACCGCTTCGGCCTGCTGCCCGATCCGGCGCGTAATCTGCTGGATATCGCCCGCCTGCGCCAACAGGCGCAAAAGCTCGGCATCCGAAAACTGGAGGGTAACGAGAAAGGCGGAACGATTGAGTTCGCCGAGAAAAACCACGTTGACCCCGCCTGGCTTATCGGGTTGCTGCAAAAACAGCCGCAGCATTTCCGTCTGGATGGCCCGACGCGCCTCAAGTTTATTCAGGATTTAAGCGAACGTAAAACGCGTATAGACTGGGTACGCCAGTTTATGCAGCAACTGGAAGAAAACGCTATTGCATAAGCGTCAGGCCGGGCGTCATTACTCTGCGTCCGGCCTAATCTTTACAAATTCTTTGCACTTCCCTGCAGTTCCAGACACAGCCAACCGCCATAATTCTTATTTCCTCTTTTATAAAAATAACCACATAATAATCATGGGTTTATTATAATGTTCAACAATACGCGACTCTCTCGCTGGTGGGCGTTGCTTGCGCTTACCGCGACCATCATGCTTGCCCTTCCCGCGCAGGCGAATACGTGGCCTCTTCCGCCCCCCGGCAGTCGACTGGTGGGAGAAAATAAATTCCATGTCGTTGAAGACGACGGCGGCTCGCTGGAGGCGATCGCCAAAAAATATAACGTGGGCTTTTTAGCCCTGTTACAGGCCAACCCCGGCATTGATCCTTATGTGCCACGCGCAGGCAGCGTGCTAACGATTCCGCTGCAAACGCTGCTACCGGACGCGCCACGTGAAGGTATCGTCATTAACCTCGCGGAATTACGGCTTTACTATTATCAACCGGGGAAAAATACGGTCACGGTCTACCCTATCGGGATTGGCCAACTGGGCGGCGATACCCTGACGCCAACGATGGTGACGACCATTTCGGATAAACGCGCCAATCCAACCTGGACGCCGACCGCCAATATTCGCGCCCGTTATAAAGCGCAAGGTATCGATCTCCCCGCCGTGGTGCCTGCCGGTCCCGATAACCCAATGGGACATCACGCGATTCGTTTAGCGGCCTACGGCGGCGTCTATCTGTTACATGGCACGAATGCCGATTTTGGCATTGGTATGCGCGTCAGTTCCGGCTGTATCCGTCTGCGCGACGGTGATATAGAGACATTGTTCCGTCAGGTCACGCCGGGAACCAAAGTGAATATTATCAATACGCCGATTAAAGCCTCGGTGGAGCCAGGCGGCGTGCGACTGGTGGAAGTTCATCAGCCGCTGTCTAAAAATATAGGCGACGATCCGCAGGTGTTGCCGATTGTGCTGAATGGCCCGATGCAGGCCTTTAAGGACGCGCCGCAGACCGATGCTGCGGTGATGGAACATGTTATGGAAGTGCGTTCCGGAATGCCGGTGGATGTAACCCGTCAAGCAGAGGCGAAACCGCAGTCGCTGTAAGCGTGAATAGCTGACCGACAAAAAAGCCTCGCGATGCATCGCGAGGCTTTTTCTTTTTATTGTGGCAATCGCAGCGGCATTAATGAGGGTTAATGCTTACTTATAGATTACCGCCGTACCGTGGAGGGTATTCGGGCCGGTAACAGAGGTAATACGGAAAGACTTCGCCCCCATCTCCTGCGCTTTTTGCGCCAGCTGATCTTCCAGCGAGCCCAGATTCGTGCCGCCATTCGCGGAAATGGTGCCGAACTTCTGTTGACCTTCTGGCGTTGCCTGAACTTCAACGGCGGCGAAGCTGGCGAATGAGAGCGAACTCAGTACGGCAGCAGCGATGAGGGTTTTTACGTTTTTCATAGTGATGACCTTTAGCAGATGAATGGGTGTCGTAAGCATTAACTTAACGATCGATAAGTTAATCATAGATGTGATCTACATCACACGTCAACCTCTTTTTATAATGATCGTTATATAATTTATAAAGATGTTATTTTTCATGTGAATAGAATTGATTTATTTTTCTAATGAATACTCTGGAGCCAGAAGTGGTTTGTTTTTATAATAGAGAGACCGCTCTTTAAACAGGTACAACGGCATCATGACAACGGATACCACGAGTTGCGCGAAGAAAAGCCGTGGCCGACCAAAAGTGTTCGACAGGGAAGCCGCGCTTGATAAGGCCATGACTCTCTTCTGGCAGCACGGCTATGAAGCAACTTCGCTTGCCGATCTCGTAGAGGCTACCGGGGCGAAAGCGCCTACTCTCTATGCGGAATTCACTAACAAAAAAGGATTATTTCGCGCTGTCCTGGATCGCTACATCACTCGCTTTGCCTCAAAACACGAAGCCCAGCTCTTTTGTGAAGAGAAAAGCGTAGAATCGGCGCTGGAAGATTACTTCACAGAAATTGCCGCCTGCTTTACCAGTACAGACACGCCGGCTGGCTGCTTTATGATTAATACGTCCGCCACCCTGGCCGCCTCCTCGCGCGATATCGCCCGCACGGTAAAATCACGCCACGCCATGCAGGAACAGACGCTCATCCAGTTTCTGCGCCAACGTCAGGAGCGCGGTGAAATTCCGGCGCACTGTAACCCGCAGGCGCTCGCAGAATATATAAACTGTATTTTACAGGGAATGTCGATCAGCGCCCGTGAAGGTGCCACCTTCGAACAACTGATGCAAATTACGCGTACGACTCTGCGCATCTGGCCTGAACTGATCAAGTCCTGAACGACGCGGCTTCGGATAAAAAAAAGCCCCTCAGCCTGAGCGAATGAGGGGCTAACTTGCAGAGTACAGCTTTTTTATGCTTTGTTATTCAGAACCAGTTGGCCATTGCCGTCGAGGGGAATTTGCGTTCCGGGGTCTTTATCCATGCGGATTTTGCCCTGCTGATCGCCAATTTTGTAGGTCACGTCGTAGCCAAGCATCTTTTCAGATTTGTCATACACCGTCTTACAGCGTTGCTGCGTGGTAGTGTAAGTATCACTTTCTTGCATTGATCCCTGGATTTGATTGCCAGCATAACCGCCGCCCAGCGCCCCGACGACCGTCGCCACATCTTTACCACGACCGCCGCCAAATTGATGTCCAATCACGCCGCCTGCTACTGCGCCAAGCACCGAGCCGGCAATACGGTTTTCGTCCTGAACCGGTCTGCGATGCGTGACCGTGACATTACGGCACTCCTGACGCGGCGTTTTTACCGTCTCTTTAATCGGTTTAGCCGATATCACCTGCGCATATTGCGGACCACGATCAAATACGTTGAGACTGGCCACTGCCGCCACACCCAGCGCAGCCGCTACGCCAATCCCTATACCCGCCAACATTGATTTATTCACGGGAGTTCCTCCTTCGTTGCTATTGGTAACAATTTTGCAACCAGTATGCGAACAAAGCCAATCGGAATGAGGATGAAAAATGCGGGATGAGGCGGTAAAGCTGAAGGATTCGGACAACTCCGAAGCGAGTGATGGAGAAGCGCTCACCGGCGCGAGCAGCCGGTGAGACGCAGAGAAATTAATGCAGTTTCAGGCGCGGACGAATGACGCGGTTAATACTGCCCACCAGCATCATCAGGCCGGTTTTAAAGTATCCATGCAGCGCTATCTGGTGCATACGGTATAGCGAGATATACACGAAGCGGGCGATACGTCCTTCAATCATCATTGAACCGCGGGTCAGGTTCCCCATCAGACTACCCACGGTAGAGAAGTTGGACAGAGAGACCAGCGATCCATGATCTTTATACTGGTAAGCTTTCAGCGGTTTGCCATTCATCTGCGCCAGAATGTTTTTCATCGCGCAGGTAGCCATCTGATGCGCCGCCTGAGCGCGAGGCGGCACAAAACCTCCCTCCGGACGTGCGCAGGAAGCGCAGTCGCCAATCGCATAAATATCAGGATCGCGCGTGGTTTGCAGCGTCGGTTCCACCACCAGTTGGTTAATGCGGTTCGTTTCCAGACCACCAATCTCTTTCATAAAATCTGGCGCTTTGATACCCGCCGCCCACACCATCAGATCGGCCTGAATATATTCACCTTCTTTCGTATGCAGACCGCCTTCGTCGGCGCTGGTGACCATAGTTTGCGTCAGCACGCGAACGCCCAGTTTGGTCAGTTCATTATGCGCGGCGCTGGAGATACGCGGCGGCAACGCAGGCAGAATACGCTCGCCAGCCTCAACCAACGTCACGTTCAGCGCGTCGTTGGTCAGCCCCTTATAACCATAGCTATGCAGCTGTTTTACCGCATTATGCAGTTCAGCCGACAGCTCAACCCCCGTCGCACCGCCGCCAACGATGGCGATATTGACCTTACCGTTCGCGCCCAGATTAGCCGAATACTTGAGGAACAGGTTCAGCATCTCCTGGTGAAAACGGCGCGCCTGATGCGGGTTATCGAGGAAGATACAGTGCTCTTTCACGCCCGGCGTGTTGAAATCATTAGAGGTGCTGCCCAGCGCCATCACCAGCGTGTCATACGCGATTTTGCGCTCCGGCACCAGCAGTTCGCCCTTTTCATCACGCAACTCGGCAATGGTGATGGTTTTCGCTTCGCGATCGATATCCATCACCGACCCCAGCTGGAACTGGAAACCATGATTACGCGCATGAGCCAGATAGCTCAGCGCATCCACGCCTTCGTCCAGAGAGCCAGTCGCCACTTCGTGCAGCAATGGTTTCCACAGATGGCTGTGATTTCTGTCTACCAGCGTGATTTTCGCTTTTTTCTTGCGCCCCAGTTTATGGCCTAACTGCGTCGCCATTTCCAGCCCGCCAGCGCCGCCGCCGACAATCACGATCTTTTTTAATGGTGTAGTCAACGTGACCCCCTTAAATTTATTAACCAATTGTTAATTAAAAGTTATTAGCATAGCCTTTAATTAACAACAAGTTACGTTAATGAGAATAAGCTTCTGATATGAGAATAGCATGAACGGTGCATTGGTCATACCAAAATTGATGTGCATCAAGTTTTCATGCTGAAAAGATAGACAGTTTGCGAGAATTGAGCATAAAAAAACCAGCCGCAAGGCTGGTTATCCGGTCACTGATAACGCCATATTGCCGGATGGCGTTATCCCAGCGTTTTAAACGCTTTGATACGTTGCAAATGCGGCGAAATATTTTTGAATTTGTGAGTCTGTTCCTCATCCCACACAATTTCATAAAACGGGTGAAGCGCTTGCGCTGAGCGTTGGCTGTCCAGCGCTTCGTCATGACGCGAGAGGATCACCAGACAACGATCGCGATTTTTTTCGCGAAAGTTGGTCACGCACTTTGTAGCGATGTCCGCATATTCTTCCGGGCGATCGATTTTCCCCTCCATGTTTTCATAGGGGAACAGGTTCGGGTTAAAAACCACCTGACGGATATCGCACAAAAAGCCAATCCGCTCCGCCCAGTAACCGCCCAGCCCCACGCCACAGATTAAAGGGCGCTCGTCCACATTCAACTGCAACATTTTGTCCACTTCTTTCAGCAGATGCTGCATATCGTGCTTAGGATGCCGCGTACTGTAGCTTACCAGCCGAACATCCGGGTCGATAAACTGTAATTGCAACACTTTTTCATGGTTGCCCGGACTATTTGAATCAAAACCGTGTAAATAAATAATCATCTGGCACCCTCACGAAAACTCGAGTTAATGACCTGCTTTTTCTTCCTGCCAGCGTTCATGTAACTGGTTGAGCTGGGCGCTGGCTGTTTTCCAGCGTGCTGAGTCCATGAGCTCCCGGCGTGAAAATGAACCTTTATGATACAAACGTGTAACACGTTCTGCTTTGATCGGCGACAGATTATCCAGCACGCTGACTGCGCCTTTACGATTATTGCAGACCAGAATCATATCGCAACCCGCATCCAGCGACGCCTGAGCGCGCTCAGCATAGCTGCCCATAATCGCCGCGCCCTCCATCGACAGATCGTCGGAGAAAATGACGCCATCAAAGCCTAACTCCTGACGCAGCACCGTTTTCAGCCAGTACGGCGAACCGCTTGCCGGACGCGGATCGATAGCGCGGTAGATCACGTGGGCAGGCATAATCGCATCCAGTTTATTCTCGCTAATCAGCGTGCGGAACACCGACATATCTTTGCCACGGATGTCCGTTTCAGGACGTGGATCGCACGGCGTCTCTTTGTGGGAGTCCGCCGTGACCGCGCCGTGGCCGGGGAAATGCTTACCGGTCGTTTTCATCCCGGCGTCATGCATGCCGTCAATAAAGCGCGTTGCCATTGCCAACGCTTTTGCTGGATCGGCATGATAAGAACGCTCGCCAATTGCCGCGCTGATATGCCCGACATCCAGCACTGGCGCAAAACTGATATCAATATCCATCGCGATCATTTCGCTGGCCATCAGCCACCCTGCCTCCTGCGCCAGTCGCCCCCCCTCTTCCAGCCCATGCAGCGCAAAAAAAGATTGCGCCGCGGGCAGGCGGGTAAACCCTTCACGGAAACGCTGTACGCGCCCGCCTTCCTGATCGACGGCCACCACCAGATGGTTACGCGATGCCGCCCGAATCTGGCGCACTAATTCGCGCAACTGTTCCGGGTCATGGTAATTACGCGTGAACAGAATAAGCCCGCCAACCAGCGGATGCGCCAGTATCTCGCGCTCCTCCGCATCCAGCTCACATCCTTCGACATTCAACATTACTGGGCCCACACTGCTCTCCTTATCCTTTCATACGTAGCTGGCGCCAGGTTTCATCGGCCAGCCTGATAAATTGTTGCTCGCCGGTTTGTCGCCAGCGGTATTCGAACCACCCTGCTTTTAGCATAATGACCCAGGGGTGCCATAATCGTATCTGTCGCCATAGCTGCCGGGCGTCGATTCGCGCGCGCGCGGCATAAGCGTCTGCCAGTTGTCGGTGCTGGCGTTCATCCTCAACCCATACTGCCGCCAGCTCCAACGCAATATCGCCGTCGCCGGCATACTCCCAGTCAATCAGTCTCAACCCGGCGGACGTTAATACTATATTGTCGCCATGGACATCCATATGCAAAGGCGCGAGCCGAAGCGGGCGAGGTTCACCGTTTTTTTGCAACTGTTTGAGCCGCCGCAACCAAAACGGCGTACGCCTTGCCGGATCGCAACACGACCAGTACTGCGCCAATAGTGGCGATAGCGCGATACGCCAGCCAAAACGCGGCTGTTGATGCAAATGATACAGTAAGGCCGCCAGTTCGTCGGCATCTGGCAGAGCGGAATTTACCACACCATGCAGATATTCTACCGCCATCCAGCCTGGAGTATAAAAAAGCGCTCGCGGCGCAAGACTGGCCGGCAATTGGGATAAGGCGCGGTAATGACGTAAAAAATGGGCTGGTGGAGCGTCAGGGTCGTGATGACGGCGCAGCACGACACGGTGAGTATCGTGGGCAATAATACAGCTCCCGCCGCTTAGCCCCTGCGATGTGGCGACGGCGGGACGATACTGGGGAAAATAGCGCGACAGGATCTCGTCGCGCGTTAAGGGATTATTGTTGTTGGACCGCACCTTTACCTGACCAGATTATCTCGCCAGTTTGCACCAGCATTAACTGCATCTGTAATGCAGGCGCGTTAACGTTACCGGATGCGCTGGAGTAAAGTACATATTGCGCCCCGACATTGCGCGCAATGCCAATAGCTTTACTGCGCGTTCCCAGACTATCCTGCGGAGACAATCCTAACTGCTGTTTTGCCATCGAGAGTTGCTGTACGGACACCAGCGTAAATTTACCGTTGTTCGCCAGCGCATTACGTAACGTTTCCGTTGCCTCGTTCGCATTTAACGACCCATTCGTCCGGTTATTCACGCTGTCAACAAGCAATACGCTTCCGGCCGTCACGCCATCAGCCTGCAACATTTTGCTGACCAGCGGTTGCATCGCGCCGTTCCAGTCATAGTGGCGCACCTTAGGCGCTGGCTGGCCCGTTTGATCTTCATGTTCGATCGGCCCCGGTTGCTGTGGAATCGTTGGCACAGACGGCACAACAGGAGGCTGCGGCGGCTGCGCGGGTTGTTCTGGCGCTGGTTTTACCTCTTCAACTGGCGCAGGTTGACGTTGCGCCATACACCCGGAGAGAAATATCGCCAGCGCAGCAATGGCAGCGTAGCGATGCATTTTTGTCATCAAAATTCACTCCTCACAAATAAAGATAAAGCCTGACCTTATGCGCCCCCAGATAATTGGCGCTGCCAAATAGCGTTACCGACGAACGCGCGGGTATGGTTACGCTACGCGGCGCCTCCAGCGGATGCATCTCCAGCCCCCGCGCGTCATACCAGTAAAACCGATAATGAACGGTTATGGGCTCTTGCCTTTCGTTATAGACGCGGGAAGAGGCTGATGGCTGGATATCAGACGCCGTCAGTTCAGGCGGCTCTGCGGTGACGCCCGCCGCCAGAACCGTGGACTCCATCACCAGCGACTGCGCGTCGCTTACCGGAATTTCAGGGTGTGACCGGCAGCCGGTAAGCAGCAGCAAGCCCAGAGAAACCGCGATGCATCCTTTGATCATACTTACAAGCCTTTATGCGCCAGCATCGGGCCTAGCGGGCGGCCGCCCAGTAGGTGCATATGGATATGATAAACCTCCTGGCCCCCATGACGGTTGGTATTCATGATTAAACGATACCCATCTTCGGCAATGCCTTCCTGTTCGGCGATTTTCGCCGCCACGGTGATCATCCGACCTAACGCCTGTTCATGTTCCGCCGTCACGTCATTGACGGTTGGGATCAGGATATTGGGAATAATCAAGATATGCGTCGGCGCCTGCGGTGAAATATCACGAAAGGCGGTGACCAGCTCATCCTGATAAACGATATCCGAAGGGATTTCACGACGAATAATTTTGCTGAATATAGTTTCTTCTGCCACGACGTTTTCCTTTTTCATAATAGCCCTTGCAGCGCACATGCTACGCCGAGCCATACTGCGAGTATAGAGTATGAGCGAGTTACCGACGCTCTTTCAACTTTAACCCACGATTTATTAAGCGAAAAATGACTACATGCTGGACTTACCGCCATATCCCCCAGCCATGACGCCTTTGTACGCTTAAAAAATATTTCTAGTTTCCCTGGTTATACCGTTTTACACATTTAATACAAATGCGTATATTTCTCATTTGCATTTTTATGCGCATTAACTAGCAAAGAATGAAAAGGTTCAACGTCATACGTCCTGAACTTACCCCAATAACAAGCAAGGATTTTCAGATGTCTTTCATTCAATACCGCCGGGACAAACACCTTCCGTCCACCGCCGCACCGTCGCTGTTAGCTATGGGTATGGCGATGGCATTTATGCCTGCCGCCTTCGCGGCTGAGGATACCGTTATTGTCGAAGGCGAGACGACCGCTGACGCCGTAAACCGTGAAGAACAGGATTACAGCATGAAAACGACCGCAGCGGGCACCAAAATGCCGATGACTCAGCGCGATATCCCGCAGTCGGTCAGTATTGTCAGCCAGCAGCGTATGGAAGACCAGCAGTTGCAAACCCTGGGCGAGGTGATGACCAATACGCTGGGGATCAGCGGAAGTCAGGCTGACTCCGATCGCATCAGCTATTACTCGCGCGGGTTTGAAATTGACAACTATATGGTTGACGGTATTCCAACGTATTTTGAGTCCCGCTGGAATCTGGGCGATGCGCTAACGGATACCGCGCTGTATGAGCGCGTGGAGGTGGTTCGCGGCGCGAATGGGCTGATGACCGGGACCGGTAATCCTTCTGCCTCAATTAATATGATCCGTAAACACGCCACCAGTCGGGAGTTCAAAGGTAACGTCTCCACAGAATACGGTAGCTGGAATAAGCAGCGTTACGTCATGGATCTGCAAAGTCCGCTCACCGCAGACGGTAATGTCCGTGGGCGCATCGTGGCGGGTTATCAGAATAATGATTCCTGGCTGGACCGCTATAACAGTGAGAAAGCGTTCTTTTCCGGAATTGTCGATGCCGATCTGGGTACAACCACCAACCTTTCAGCCGGTTATGAATATCAAAAAATTGATGTCAACAGCCCAACCTGGGGCGGTCTGCCGCGCTGGAACACCGATGGCAGCAAAAATAGCTATGACCGCGCGCGTAGTACCGCCCCGGACTGGGCTTATAACAACAAAGAGATAAATAAATTCTTCGTCACGCTTAAACAGCGTTTTGCCGAAAGCTGGCAGGCGACCCTGAATGCGACCCATACTGAGGTCAAATTCGACAGTAAAATGATGTATATCGATGCGTTAGTCGATAAAGAGACAGGTACGCTGGTGAGTCCTTATGGCGCAAGCTACCCCGTGGTCGGCGGTACGGGCTGGAACAGCGGCAAGCGCAAAGTAGATGCCATAGATCTCTTTGCCGATGGCGCTTATGAGCTGTTTGGCCGTCAGCACAATATGATGTTTGGCGGCAGTTATAGTAAACAGAATAACCGCTATTTTAGCGCCTGGGCGAACGTCTTTCCGGACGACATTGGCAACTTCAGCGCCTTTAACGGTAATTTCCCCCAAACCCACTGGGCGCCACAAAATCTGGCGCAGGACGATACCACGCATATGAAATCGCTGTATGCCGCTACGCGCATTTCGCTGGCCGACCCGCTGCATCTGATTCTCGGCGCTCGTTATACCAACTGGCGTGTTGATACACTGACCTACAGCATGGAGAAAAACCATACCACGCCGTATGCCGGGCTGATTTATGATATCAACGACAACTGGTCCGCTTATGCCAGTTATACCTCTATCTTTCAGCCGCAGAATAAACGCGACAAAGCGGGTCAATATCTGGCTCCGATTACCGGTAATAACTATGAAGCGGGTCTGAAGTCCGACTGGATGAACAGTCGCCTCACCACCACGTTGTCCGTGTTCCGCATTGAGCAGAATAACGTCGCTCAGGCAACCACTATTCCCATCCCTGGCAGTAATGGGGAGTTTGCCTGGAAGTCTACTGACGGAACGGTGAGCAAAGGCGTCGAATTTGAAGTGAACGGCGCAATTACCGATAACTGGCAGATGACTTTCGGGGCTACCCGGTATGTTGCCGAGGACAATGAAGGTAACGCCGTGAACCCTAATCTTCCGCGCACCAGCGTGAAGTTATTCACCCGCTATCGTCTGCCGGCGATACCGGAGCTGACGGTCGGCGGCGGCGTGAACTGGCAGAATCGGGTTTACAAAGATACCACGACGCCGTACGGCACTTTCCGCGCCGAACAGGGCAGCTATGCGCTGGTCGATCTGTTTACCCGCTATCAGGTGACGAAAAATTTCTCCGTACAGGGAAACATCAACAACCTGTTTGATAAAACCTACGACACCAATATTGATGGTTCCATTGTTTACGGCGCACCGCGTAACGTCAGCCTCACCGCCAATTATCAGTTCTGACAGACTGTCGGAGAGCGGCATGTAAAGCGCCATTAAAAAAGGCAGCCGAATGGCTGCCTTAATTCTCCCCAACATCATTACTGCTTAGCTGTTACGGATGTACTCATCCATTTCCGTTTTCAGGTTATCGGATTTCGTACCGAAAATAGCCTGAACGCCGGAACCCGCGACGACAACGCCTGCCGCGCCCAGTTTCTTCAGGCCAGCCTGATCCACTTTCGCTACATCGGCTACGCTCACGCGCAGACGCGTGATACAGGCATCCAGGTTAGTGATGTTCTCTTTACCGCCAAACGCCGCAACCAAAGCCGGCGCCATTTCGCTGGTCGCCCCCGCTTTTGCGTCATCAGTAGTGTCTTCACGACCCGGCGTTTTCAGATCCAACGCTTTGATCAGCACGCGGAACACGGTGTAGTACACAATCGCATAACCGGCGCCAACAATCGGGAACAGCCACAATTTGCTGCTGTTACCGGACAGCACGATAAAGTCGATCAGACCGTGGGAGAACGACGTACCGTCACGCATCCCCAGCAGGATACAGATCGGGAATGCCAGACCTGCCAGAATCGCGTGAATAATGTACAGGATCGGCGCCACGAACATGAAGGAGAACTCGATAGGCTCGGTAATACCCGTCAAAAACGAGGTCAGCGCGGCGGAAATCATGATACCGCCCACTTTTGCGCGGTTTTCCGGTTTAGCAGAGTGCCAGATAGCAATGGCCGCAGCCGGCAGACCGTACATTTTGAACAGGAAGCCGCCAGACAACATACCTGCCGTCGGGTCGCCCGCCATATAGCGCGGAATGTCGCCGTGGAATACCTGACCCGCTGCGTTGGTATATTCGCCGATCTGCATCTGGAAAGGAACGTTCCAGATATGATGCAGACCAAACGGCACCAGGCAACGCTCGATAAAACCGTAAATACCAAACGCGACAACCGGGTTCTGATAAGCCGCCCACTGCGAGAACGCCTGGATAGCCGTACCGATTGGCGGCCATACGAAAGACAGCACCACACCGGTAAAAATAGCGGCCAGACCCGAAATGATCGGCACGAAGCGTTTGCCCGCAAAGAAGCCCAGATACTCAGGCAGTTTGATACGGTAGAAGCGGTTAAACATATACGCTGCGATTGCACCGGAGATAATCCCCCCGAGAACACCCGTATCAGCAAGGTGTTTAGCGGCGATCTCTTCAGCAGGTAAATGCAGAACCAGCGGCGCAACCACAGCCATGGTTTTCACCATGATGCCATACGCGACTACCGCCGCCAGAGCCGAAACGCCGTCGTTGTTGGTGAAGCCCAACGCCACGCCGATAGCGAAAATCAGCGGCATATTGGCAAAAACAGATCCGCCCGCTTCTGCCATAACGTGCGATACAACGGCTGGCAGCCAGCTGAAGTTAGCGGAACCGACACCCAGCAGGATACCTGCGATAGGGAGTACGGATACCGGCAGCATCAGCGATTTACCGACCTTTTGCAGGTTAGCAAATGCATTCTTAAACATAATTGAGAGTGCTCCTGAGTATTTGTGCTTTTCTACGTTCTCACGCATTGGCGAGGGGGGAGAACCCCGCCGTGGACAGGACATCTAAGTGCCCTTTTATTTATTACACAGAGTAAAATAAATACGTCTGATTTTGTTTGACGGCTATCACGTTTCAGCGCCAGATAGCCTAAAAAGTATCACATTCTGCCAAAATGAGTTTCCGAATGTTTCCATAAGCTCGCTCACCGCCCCTTTTGTGGCGGTGAACTTTACGCGTTTTGTTTATTAATTACGAGCTTTAAAAAAACTCGTTTAACGGATTGATGACAGGCGAGACGCGTCAATATGGAACAGGCGAGCAAAGTTATCGGTGGTGATCTGCGCCAGTTCTTCAACGGCAACCCCTTTCAATACCGCCATATATTCTGCGACGTCGCGTACCATCGCAGGCTGGTTCTCTTTACCGCGATGCGGCACCGGTGCCAGATAAGGAGAATCGGTCTCGACTAATAATCGATCCAGCGGCACATAGCGCGCCGCATCACGCAACTGTTCAGCGTTACGGAACGTTACGATGCCGGAAAAAGAGATATAAAACCCCAGATCCAACAATTTGCCGGCCGTTTCTCTGTCTTCTGTAAAACAGTGTAGTACGCCGCCGCAATCCGTCACTTTTTCTTCGCGCAGGATAGCCAGCGTATCGGCACGCGCGTCGCGAGTATGGACAATCACCGGTTTATGCAATTCGCGGCCAATCTGGATATGATGAATAAAAGACGCCTGCTGGCGGATTTTGGTCTCAGGCGTGTAAAAGTAATCAAGCCCGGTCTCGCCCATCGCCACCACATCGTCTTCTGCAGCAAGGAGGCGCAGTTCTTCTACGTCATATGCTTCATCCTGATTTAACGGATGCACGCCGCAGGAAAAGACCACATTATCGCGCTTGCCCACCAGCTTGCGCATATGGCGATACCCCGGCAGCGTCGTCGCCACCGCTAAACAGAACTTCACATCGCGCGCGGCGGCTTTCGCCAGCACATCGTCCACGTCCTTATGCAAAGATTGATAATCCAGACCATCAAGATGGCAGTGTGAGTCGACTAAAAACATAATGTCTCTCTCAAAGATGAGGAACAGGCAACAAGGTGCCTGGTTGCAGGTAATGCTCGATGCGGAGAATGAGATCGGTTAATACCAGTTCGCGGTTTAATCCGGTCACATGAAGTAATTGATCACGACAATGGCAAACATCGTTCAGGATTGCCTGAATACGCGCCGGGGATAGCGGCCCCGCCAGCGCGGCAACAACCGCGTCCGCATCAACGTTTGTCAGGTACGACGCGCCGTGCTGACGTTTCAGCGCGTCTACCAGCAGCGTCGCCAGCCAGTGCAGGCGCGCCGGGGCTTGCTCATGATTGAGCGCCGTTAATACCGCATACCAGTCGCCCGTATGCAAACTGTCCATTAACGCCTGACACAGCGCCTCACGCTGCGCCCAGCGTTCAGACTGCAACAGCGCCAGCGCGGCGCCGGGCGACCCCGCATTCAGACGTAGCGCCGTGAGCAATGCTTCTTGTGACGCCGTCACTTCTCGCGACAGCCATGACATCGCATACGATTCGGACGGCGGCGCCAGATGATGCAGCCGGCAGCGGCTGCGTAATGTCGCCAACAGACGAGCAGGCTCCGGGCTGGCAAGGAAAAACCAGGTTTGCTCCGGCGGCTCTTCCAGCGTTTTGAGCAACGCATTGGCGGCGGCGTCGGTTAATAGCGCCGCATCCGCAATCCACACCACCTTCGCGCCGCCCAGACGGGAGTGCTCGTACAATTTCTCGCTGACCTCGCGTACCGCATCTACGCCGAGGCTGCTTTTGCCTTTATCCGGCGTCAGCGTGTAATAGTCCGGATGCGTGCCAGCCTGCATAAGCTGACAGCCACGGCAATGCCCACAGCTTTTGTGGCCCTCAGGCTGCTGGCATAACAGATAACGGCTCAGCGCATAGCACAGCGCCTCGTCGCCCATGCCAGGTAAGGCCTGAATCAGTAGCGCATGGTGCCCACGTCCCGCCTGGTAACTTTCTACCAGTTTTTCATAGGCGGGCCGTAACCATGGATACCATTTCATGCCGCTTGCTCCTGCACCCACTTCGTCACCGTGGCGCGAATGTCGCGCATGACGGCATCCAGCGGCTGGGTCGCGTCAATGGTGCGGATACGCGAGTCTTGCGCCGCCAGTTCCAGATAGCGCGCGCGAGTCCGGTTAAAGAAATCAAAAGATTCCTGCTCAATGCGATCCAAATCGCCGCGCGCTCTGGCGCGTTTTAGCCCGACTTCCGGCGTGACATCCAGATACAGCGTCAGGTCAGGACGAAAATCGCCCAGCACGGCATCGCGTAGTGTCGCCAGCATGGTTTGATCAATGCCGCGCCCTCCCCCCTGATACGCCTGGGTCGAGAGATCGTGGCGATCGCCGATCACCCATACGCCTTGCGCCAGCGCGGGTTTGATTACCGTTTCGACGAGCTGTACGCGAGCGGCATAAAACATCAGCACTTCCGCTTTATCGGTAATCACTTCGTCGCCTACCGATCGAATATCCAGCACCAGACTTCTTAGTTTTTCGGCAAGCTGCGTACCGCCCGGCTCACGGGTAAAAATCATATTACGAATACCCAGTTGCTCAAGGGTCTCCACCACCACGTCGCGCGCAGTGGTTTTTCCGGCGCCTTCCAGGCCCTCGATGACGATATAATTACTGCCCATTTTTTTCCTTAAGCACTTTCAGGTACTCCTGCACTGACCGATTATGGCTGGCAAGATTGGTGTTAAATGTGTGACCGCCTTTACCGTCGGCCACAAAATAGAGATACGGCGTTTTCGCCGGATGCGCCGCCGCCTGCAATGACGCTTCGCTGGGCGATGCAATCGGTCCTGGCGGCAGCCCGGTTATGGTATACGTGTTATAAGCCGTCGGCTTTTCCAGATCCGCACGCGACAAGTTACCATTATAACTCGTCCCCATCCCGTAAATCACGGTGGGATCGGTCTGAAGGCGCATACCGATTCTCAGGCGATTAATAAAGACTGAGGCCACCTGATCGCGTTCGCTGGCGACAGCCGTCTCTTTTTCAATAATCGAGGCCATTGTCACCAGTTGGTTCTGATCTTTATAAGGCAGCCCCTCGGCCCGACCTTTCCAGACAGTATCGACAGCTTTCACCATCTTTTGATGCGCTCGCTTGAGAATAGCGACATCGCTGGTGTTGGCGGTATACATCCAGGTATCAGGCCAGAACCACCCTTCTACCCATTCCGGGTGCGCAAGCTTTAATGCCTGAGCGACAGTGGCGTAGTCATCATCCGGCAATGTATGGCGAATATACGGCGCCTCTCGTAGCTGTTTCAGGTAGTCGCTAAGGCGCATCCCTTCCACAAACCGCAACGGGAATTGCGCTTCTTTGCCGCTCTCCAGCAACTCAAGCATCTCCCGTACGGTCATCCCCGTCGTAAAACGGTAAGTTCCCGCTTTAAAGTGTGATAACTCAGGCTCCACGCGCAGCAGCCACTGAAATACCCGGGGGCGATTAATGATTTTTTCATCATAAAGCTGGTCACCAAGCGCCAGCCGCCCCGTTCCCGCCTTGAGCGTAAAGATAGTCTCGTCTTTAATAAGTAACGTGCTGTTCGCCAGATGGCGAACTTTCCACATCCCCACGCCCACGGCAATACCCAGCACAACCAACAGCAGAAGGAAAACGCCTGACAATTTTTTCATAACTAATTCGGATGCTCACAAAATGGGGCTAAAAATTGAAACAGTGTTCGCGAAGAATACGACGTCCCGTGATAGGCGCGTATGGGAATAATCGGCATTAGCGCGTTGCAGATGATAATCTCATCCGCCTGCCTGACTGCCTCCTCTCTCGCCTGTACTTCAAGAACCTGGAAAGGAGATTGCGCCAGTTGGCGTAAACAAAATTGTCGCATAATGCCGTTCACCCCGGCCTGATCCAGACGCGGCGTAAAAACAATGTCGCCTGTACGCCAGAACAAATTAGCCGCACAGCATTCCGTAACCCATCCCTCGCTGTCAAGAACCAGCGCCTCATCGGCGTCCGTCTGCTCAAGATGAGAGCGAATCAACACCTGTTCGAGGCGGTTCAGATGTTTTAATCCGGCAAGATAAGGATTGCGCCCAAGCGGTATGGGACTAAGGGTAAGAGTGATGCCTTGCTTACGCCACTGAGAATAATAAGCGGGATAAGCAGAAACGGAGAGGATTCGGGTAGCTGCCTGACAATTCATGGCGCTGTATCCCCGGCCGCCGCTACCACGGCTAATGATCACTTTCAACACGCCTGAATCATGCCCTGTGGCCAACATTGTCATCTCTTGCCGAAGGGTCGACCAATGGCTAAAAGCGATCCGTAATTTTTCACAGGCAACCTGCAAGCGCTGAAGATGCGCTTCCAGATGGCAAATGTTGCCATCAACAATACGTGCGGTCGTAAAACTGCCATCGCCGAACTGCGTCGCCCGGTCGCTTACAGCAAGTTGATCCTGCGCATGGCCATTAATTAAAAACATAGTGGCTCCTTATCCGTCGCCTGTTAGTGTGGCAGGATGAATAACGCAGAACAAGAGGTGATATGCCTGATAAAAAAGGCCCGACAAGCGGACCTTTTTATTAATGTCTGTCTCTGGCTTAACTTAGATCTTTTTAAAGATCAAGGAACCGTTAGTTCCGCCAAAACCAAAGGAGTTGCACAGAGCGTACTCCAGATCGCTGACCTGGCGCGCTTCATGCGGCACGAAGTCCAGATCGCAACCTTCATCCGGGTTATCCAGATTAATGGTTGGCGGAATGGCCTGATCGCGCAGCGCCAGAATAGAGAAAATAGACTCTACTGCGCCTGCGGCGCCCAACAGATGGCCGGTCATCGATTTGGTCGAGCTCACCATCACTCGGCTTGCAGCATCGCCAAAGACTGACTTAACCGCCTGCGTCTCAGCTTTGTCGCCGGCAGGCGTCGACGTGCCGTGCGCGTTGACGTAGCCAATCTGAGCAGGCTCAATCGCGGCATCACGCAACGCGTTAACCATCGCCAGCGCAGCGCCTGCGCCATTTTCCGGCGGCGACGTCATATGGTAAGCATCGCTGCTCATACCAAAGCCGACGATTTCGGCATAGATTTTCGCACCACGCGCTTTTGCATGTTCGTACTCTTCAAGCACCAACATACCGGCACCGTCGCCCAGTACAAAACCATCGCGTTCTTTATCCCACGGACGGCTCGCCGCCTGTGGGTTATCGTTGCGGGTCGACAGCGCGCGCGCTGCGCCAAAACCACCTACACCCAGCGGCGTACTGGCTTTTTCTGCGCCACCTGCCACCATCGCGTCCGCATCGCCATAGGCGATGATACGCGCGGCATGGCCGATGTTATGCACGCCTGAAGTACAGGCAGTCGCAATAGAGATGCTTGGCCCACGCAGGCCATACATGATAGTCAGATGGCCTGCTACCATGTTAACAATCGTCGACGGGACAAAGAACGGGCTAATCTTACGCGGTCCGCCTTTTACCAGCGAACTGTGGTTTTCTTCGATCAGACCGAGACCACCGATACCGGAGCCGATAGCGGCGCCAATACGGCTTGCGTTCTCTTCCGTCACTTCAAGGCCAGAATCCTGCATGGCCTGTACGCCAGCGACAATTCCATATTGAATGAAGGCATCCATCTTGCGCTGTTCTTTGCGCGAGATAATGTCATCACAGTTAAAATCCTTTACTAAGCCAGCAAATTTCGTTGCATAGGCGCTAGTATCGAAATGGTCGATCAGGCTGATGCCACTCTGACCGGCAAGGAGAGCTTTCCAGGTAGACTCTACGGTATTGCCGACAGGAGACAACATGCCCAGTCCGGTCACAACTACACGACGCTTAGACACGGTTGTCCTCCAGGGAGGGAAAATGATTCTAGTGGGACAAAAAGATAAAACTCAGGCGGTCGAACGACCGCCTGGAGATGTTCACTTACGCCTGGTGGCCGTTGATGTAATCAATGGCAGCCTGAACGGTGGTGATTTTCTCAGCTTCTTCGTCCGGAATCTCAGTATCAAACTCTTCTTCCAGAGCCATTACCAGCTCAACGGTGTCAAGAGAATCTGCGCCCAGGTCTTCAACGAAAGAAGCATTGTTGGTTACTTCTTCCTGCTTAACGCCCAGCTGTTCGCCGATAATTTTCTTAACGCGTTCTTCGATAGTGCTCATACTCTTAAATTTCCTATCAAAACTCGCTTTCGCGATGGTTTTCGTAGTGTATAAAATGTTGAAAAATTTGCAACTAAATCCCGGCAGGTCTTACCACGATTTTACGTTATTTTGCGGCCTTTCGCCCTAATAACGCAAATATTTTTCAATCGTGATTAAACCATGTACATTCCGCCGTTGACGTGCAGAGTCTCACCAGTGATGTAACTCGCTTCGTCAGAGGCTAAAAATGCAACCGCACTGGCGATTTCCTGAGCGCCGCCGAGGCGACCCGCAGGCACCTGCGCCAGGATACCCGCACGCTGATCGTCAGACAGCGCACGCGTCATGTCCGTTTCAATAAAACCCGGAGCCACAACATTGACAGTAATACCACGGGACGCAACTTCACGCGCCAGTGATTTACTGAAACCGATCAGGCCCGCTTTCGCCGCAGCGTAGTTTGCCTGACCTGCATTTCCCATGGTACCAACCACAGAACCAATAGTGATAATGCGACCACAACGCTTTTTCATCATAGCGCGCATTACCGCTTTTGACAGGCGGAAAACGGATGATAAGTTGGTTTCGATAATATCGTTCCACTCATCATCTTTCATTCGCATCAACAGATTATCACGAGTGATACCGGCATTATTAACCAGGATATCCACTTCACCAAATTCTGCGCGAATATTTTCCAGAACAGATTCAATAGATGCAGGATCGGTCACATTCAACATCAAACCTTTCCCGTTAGCACCTAAATAGTCGCTAATGTTCTTCGCACCATTTTCACTGGTCGCAGTCCCGATAACTTTCGCGCCGCGGGCAACGAGAGTCTCTGCAATTGCGCGGCCTATGCCACGGCTTGCACCAGTCACCAGCGCAATCTTTCCTTCAAAGCTCATGGTTTTCCTCTTTTATTGCGTAAGTGCCGCAGACAGCGCCGCCGGCTCGTTCAGCGCCGACGCTGTCAGGGTGTCGACAATACGTTTCGTCAGACCAGTGAGGACTTTACCTGGACCCACTTCATAAAGATGTTCAACGCCCTGCGCCGCGATAAATTCCACGCTCTTCGTCCACTGTACCGGATTGTACAACTGGCGAACCAGCGCATCGCGGATAGCGGCGGCATCGGTTTCACATTTCACGTCAACGTTGTTCACTACCGGCACCGTTGGCGCGCTAAAGGTAATTTTGGCTAATTCAACCGCCAGCTTATCTGCCGCTGGTTTCATCAGCGCGCAGTGCGACGGTACGCTCACCGGCAGCGGCAGCGCGCGTTTCGCGCCAGCGGCTTTACAGGCTGCGCCCGCACGTTCTACCGCCTCTTTATGCCCGGCGATAACCACCTGTCCCGGCGAGTTAAAGTTAACCGGCGAAACAACCTGCCCTTCGGCAGATTCTTCACAGGCTTTAGCAATAGAGGCATCATCCAGCCCGATGATCGCAGACATGCCGCCAGTGCCTTCCGGAACCGCTTCCTGCATGAATTTACCGCGCATTTCCACCAGACGAACGGCATCAGCAAAGTTGATGACGCCAGCGCAAACCAGCGCGGAATATTCGCCCAGGCTGTGACCTGCCATTAACGCAGGCATTTTACCGCCCTGCTGCTGCCAAACGCGCCAAAGCGCGACGGAAGCGGTTAATAACGCCGGCTGCGTCTGCCAGGTTTTATTCAGTTCTTCCGCTGGACCTTGCTGGGTGAGCGCCCACAGATCATATCCCAGAGCCGCAGAAGCTTCAGCAAACGTTTCTTCTACGATAGGGTAATTTGCCGCCATCTCGGCCAACATCCCAACGCTCTGAGAACCCTGACCGGGGAACACAAATGCAAATTGCGTCATGTTTAAATCCTTATACTAGAAACGAATCAGCGCGGAGCCCCAGGTGAATCCACCCCCGAAGGCTTCAAGCAATACCAGCTGACCGGCTTTAATTCGCCCGTCACGCACGGCTTCATCCAGCGCGCACGGCACAGAAGCCGCGGAGGTATTGCCGTGCCTGTCCAGCGTGACGACGACATTGTCCATCGACATGCCGAGTTTTTTCGCTGTCGCGCTAATGATACGCAGGTTAGCCTGATGCGGCACCAGCCAATCGAGTTCTGAGCGATCCAGGTTATTAGCCGCCAGCGTCTCATCGACAATATGCGCCAGTTCAGTGACCGCCACTTTAAAGACTTCATTGCCCGCCATTGTCAGGTAAATCGGGTTATCCGGATTTACGCGATCGGCATTCGGCAGGGTCAGTAATTCACCGTAACGGCCATCGGCATGAAGATGAGTGGAGATAATACCCGGTTCTTCAGAAGCGCTCAGTACGGCCGCGCCTGCGCCATCGCCGAAAATAATGATCGTACCGCGATCGCCAGGATCGCAAGTGCGGGCTAATACATCGGAACCGACCACCAGCGCGTGTTTAACCGCGCCGGATTTAACGTACTGGTCGGCGATGCTTAACGCGTAGGTGAAACCTGCGCACGCTGCCGCGACATCAAACGCCGGGCAACCTTTAATACCGAGCATACTTTGAATCTGACATGCCGCGCTTGGAAATGCATGCGTTGCTGATGTGGTAGCCACCACAATCAAGCCAATTTGGTCTTTATCGATCCCCGCCATCTCAATCGCGCGATTCGCAGCGGTAAAGCCCATCGTCGCGACAGTTTCATTCGGCGCGGCGATATGGCGTTTACGAATACCTGTACGAGTGACAATCCACTCGTCAGAGGTCTCAACCATTTTTTCCAGATCGGCGTTAGTCCGCACTTGTTCGGGCAGATAGCTGCCAGTACCAATAATCTTCGTATACATGTACGCTCAGTCACTTTTCGGTTATATACCGTTACCTGTAAACGTCTGGCACGCTGGCGGCGCCGGGGAGACAACGATATTATCTGTGCGCCCGCAGGTTTACGCCTTTGCCATCGTCCAGCGGTTCAAATCCGGCTGGGTATACAGATTCCAGGCGAGCGGCAATTCGCTGAGGAACTTGTCGCTGCACCGCCTGCACTGCCTGTTCAATCGCGACTGCAAATGCTCGCTGATTGGCCGCACCATGACTTTTTATCACCGTGCCGCGCAATCCTAACAGACAGGCGCCATTATACTGGTCGGGGTTGAGGTGACTGAATCGCCTCGTCAGGCTTTTTTGTAACCAACGTTTTAATAACAGCAGCCACCACGACCGTTTTTTCCCCTCGCCCTGTGATTTCAGCAGTGAAAGGAACATTCTGACAACCCCCTCCATCGTTTTAAGTGTGACATTGCCTGTAAAGCCGTCACACACCAGTACATCGGTTTTTCCCGTCAGTAACTCATTCGCCTCAAGGTAGCCGATGTAATTGATGGTTGGGACTGTTTTTAACATTAAAGAGGCTTCGCGAATACTGTCGAGGCCTTTGGTTTCTTCTTCCCCGATATTGAGTAGCGCCACGCGGGGATTTTTGATCCCGACGACCTCTTCCGCCAAAACGGCGCCCATCACGGCAAACTGCACCAGCATGGTACTGTCACAGTCGACGTTGGCACCCAAATCAAGCACTACCGTTTTGCCCTTTTGCTGGTGCGGTAATACCGTCACCAACGCCGGACGCTCAATCCCCTCAAGAGGCTTGAGCAATAATTTCGCCAGCCCCATCAGCGCCCCGGTATTACCGGCGCTAACGCAAGCTTCGGCTCGGCCTTCTTTCACAAGCTCCAGGGCCACACGCATGGATGTCCCACGACTGGCGCGGATCGCCTGCGAAGGCCGGGCATCACTGGCAATAACTGACTGTGCAGGGATAATCTGCAGACGCGAACGTTGTTCAAAGTCAGCTTTGGCAAGTAATGGCGTGATAATATCGGGATTCCCGACTAAAAGAAGAGTGAGCTGCGAATTAGCGTTCAGTGCCTGCAATGCTGCAGGCACCGTCACGGAAGGACCAAAATCGCCCCCCATGACATCTAACGCCAGGGTTAGACGTGTCAAGGTATCGTCGCTGCCTGGTTCGGTGTTCTCCGCTTACGCGGAGAAATCCTCACTAAGCTTTATCACGCTTGTACTCTTCGGCTTTTACACCACAGGCACGCCTGTGATGCAAAAGGCATCGAGTATCGCGCGATTACTTAGCGATGACCTTACGGCCGCGGTAGTAACCGTCGGCAGTGATGTGGTGACGCAGGTGTTTTTCACCAGAAGTTTTGTCTACAGACAGGCTGGTGACTGCGGTCAGAGCGTCATGGGAACGACGCATGCCACGTTTGGAACGGGTTGGTTTATTCTGTTGTACGGCCATGGACCTTACTCCTCAATTACGGTTTATCCCTGCGTCCGCGGGGAAGACCTATTACTTACGCTTTAAGCTGGCTAATACGGCAAATGGGTTTGGCTTTTGCGCTTCATCAGGCAGTTCGCCAAAGACCATGTCCGCCTCGGACACTTCACAGTGTTCAGAATCATGCACCGGAACTACCGGCAAGGCGAGGATGATTTCATCTTCAACCGTCGCCAGCAGATCGATTTCGCCGAATTCGTTTACCTCAATCGGCTCATACGCTTCCGGCAGTGCTTCAGCCTGCTCGTCGGAACGGACAGGGCTAAAACAATACGTTGTGTGAACCTGATGGGTAAACGGTTTCCCGCAACGCTGGCATTCGAGCGACACCGTAACGACCGCATCGCCGGTTAAAACGGCGAGACGCTGGTTATCGATAGCGAACGACATGGAGCATTCCACATCACTGTCCACACTGACTACAGATTCGGCAACGCGCTCAACCTGATCGGGGGTATAGATACCCTGGTAATCAAGGCGTTTTTGAGCGGTACGAACCGGATCAAGAGTCAGGGGTAATTTTACCTTTTGCATAGGGCGCGCATATTAACTTCGTAACGTCATATAGTCAAAGAAAAAGGCAGCCTGCGGTTGCCTTTTGCCAATAATTCGCACACATTGCGGGTTACAGACTTATTTTCGCTCAAGACGAGTCAGTATGACAGGCTTGAAGACCGAAGAGCATAGTTTAAGATGGCTCTCATCATTACGCTATATCTGAGGGAAAAAATATGCCCCGTCTCATCCTTGCGTCTACCTCTCCCTGGCGTCGCGCGCTGCTGGAAAAGCTGACGATTCCTTTCGAATGCGCCGCGCCGGATGTTGATGAAACCCCCATGCCGGGCGAAGCGCCGCGTCAGTTGGTGCTGCGGCTGGCGCAGGCGAAGGCGCAATCGCTCGCCGCGCGTTTCCCGAATCATTTGATTATTGGCTCCGACCAAATTTGTGTTCTGGACGGCGAAATCACCGGCAAACCGCTGACGGAAGAAAAAGCGCGTCAGCAATTAGCCAAAGCCAGCGGAAATATTGTGACGTTTTATACCGGACTGGCACTGTATAACTCCGCCTCCGGGCACTTACAAACCGAAGTGGAGCCTTTTGACGTTCATTTTCGCCATTTAAGCGAAGCGGAAATAGACGACTATGTCCGTAAAGAGCATCCGCTGCACTGCGCGGGAAGTTTTAAAAGCGAAGGTTTAGGCATTGCATTATTTGAGCGCCTGGAGGGTCGTGATCCGAACACGCTGATCGGCTTGCCGCTTATTGCCCTGTGCCAGATGCTGCGACGGGAGGGCTTCAACCCGCTACAGCAATAAACGGCCTACTCTGTAGGCTTTTCAAATACCGCTAAAAGCCGTTTCTGCACGTGTTGGTAGTTATCTCCCGTTTATTGGGGAGCAGTTTCGACCGCTTCCAGTTCTAACCAACTGGAAAGCGCTTGTTGTGAACAATTTAGCGCCTGCCGATCTTCACTCTCTTCGTGCGGGCCCGTTTCCTGGTCAATCCATTCACCGACCAGAAAAAAAGCATTGGTATTACGAACCGATGTACGGTGCGTTTTATCCCATAGGGTATCAACAGCGGTGTACGTGCGCGTTAATGAATTCCCCATCTCAGTTCAGTTTTGTAAAAACACATGTTCTCAATACTCGCCTGACGCGCTCTACGGCGTCAAAAGCGGCTTACAAACTTATTCTCGCGAACAACTCTCAGGACGTTTACTGTCCTGAAACCTTCCCTTTGCGACTCGTTAAATTCCATCTCGCGATGAGTTTACGCCCTCCCCCGAACATTGCTTCACCTCACGACACATTCCTTTAATTAACGCCGCCAGCATCAGCCGCATCTTGTTGACTATTTATAAATTCAACCATCTGCTGAGTAAGATGGTTTATATCATTCTGCGTAATGAAAAAATTAAATTGTTGATCCTGAAAGTGTTCTTTTGCTGCCAGGTCGGCAAAAACCGCTTTTCCATTCGTTTCAAAGCGGACTTTATTTCCCTGTTTTTGCAGAAACTCGCCCATTGCGACCAGTTGGTCGAGCCGCTTTCCGCGCAGAAAATAATAGCGAGTCATCGTCTCATCCAGCGGTGTTACGGTTTTATTCCACGCAGCGTCAAAGACAGGCTTCACATCAGCGGGGAGCTTTAAAGCAGAATATTTTTTTCTGTTTTCACTACTCACATTTTTCAACCGAAGGATAAATCGATTGTTTACGTCACGAGCCACACGTAGCTCGTTCAGGAAAACCAGATTATCACGCTCAGACTGAATAACACCGGTGATCTTATCCTCCTGGCCGGTCTCATACACCACAGCAAAGATTTGCCCGTAGGCAGTTAATAGTACATCGTAGTCATCGGCGTAATGACCAAAAGCCTGACGTTGGGCTGGCGTCAACTCACAGACGCCCACCACGGGAGACGTAATGATTTGCGTATTCAAATACTCAACGAAAGCCCGTCGTGAACTATCGCCCTTCCCTTCGCAACCGGTCAGCATCGCGATCACGAGCGGCACGATAACGTATTTTCCCCAACGCTGAGTAAATGAGCGCATCCAGCTAGTATTGGCCATCTGTTCGTCCTTAAACGCGCCGAAATCCGGATCGCAAGAATAAACAGTGCACAACGGTAAAAATGCGTCGGATACAGCAAAACAAAAATATTATGAGAAAAGTGAGATTCGGGCAGATAACCTGCCCGAAAGAGGAACTATTTTGCGTTACGCAGCACCTGCAGACAGCGCTTCAGGGCGTTATCCATTGGCGCTTCAATGCGCATGACTTCGCCCGTTCCCGGATGCGTGAACTTCAGCGCCGCGGCGTGCAGAAAGAGACGTTTAAGACCGGTTCCCGCTTCGGTAAGCTGTTGATCAAACTCACGGTCGCCGTAGCGATCGTCGAACGCAATAGGGTGACCGGCATATTGGGTATGTACGCGAATCTGATGCGTACGGCCCGTGACCGGGCTACAGCGCACCAGCGTGGCGAAGGCATAGCGCTCTTCCACCTTGAAGCGCGTTTCTGACGGTTTGCCTTCCTGGCTCACGCGAACAATGCGTTCGCCACTTTGCAGAATGTTCTTTAATAATGGCGCCTGTACGGTTTTAACGTGCGATTGCCACTGGCCGCGCACCAGCGCCAGATAATCTTTCTGCATTCCCTTTTCGCGCAGTTGCTCATGCAGCGAACGCAGCGCGGAGCGTTTTTTCGCCACCAACAGCACGCCGGAGGTATCGCGGTCAAGACGATGCACCAGTTCCAGGAATCGCGCTTCCGGACGCAACGCCCGCAGCCCTTCGATGACGCCAAAACTTAACCCGCTCCCGCCGTGTACGGCGGTGCCGGAAGGCTTATTCAGCACCAGAA
The DNA here is from genome assembly GCF_000006945.2 of Salmonella enterica subsp. enterica serovar Typhimurium str. LT2. Taxonomy (GTDB): domain Bacteria; phylum Pseudomonadota; class Gammaproteobacteria; order Enterobacterales; family Enterobacteriaceae; genus Salmonella; species Salmonella enterica. Next base: position 1,272,424 of record NC_003197.2, on the reverse strand, counting down.
TATGGTCGTCTTCATACAAAATGACGTCCGCCAACGCCGCCACTTTTTGCAAATGCGGCGACACGGCCTCTTCTTCGCGTTCAGCAACGCGAACCGGCGGAATGCGGACTTCATCGCCCGCTTCCAGTTTGTATTCCGGTTTAATGCGTTTTTTGTTCACCCGCACCTCGCCTTTACGCAAGATGCGATAAATCATACTTTTTGGTACCCCTTTCAGTTGGGTGCGCAAAAAGTTATCAATGCGTTGCCCCGCTTCGTCAGCGGCGATAGCAACAATTTTTACGGATGGCGTTTCTGTTTTCATGGGGGGCGATTCTAAATAGCCTGTGAGATTCGCGCCACACATTTTTCTATGCTTATAGAGACGTCTACGCCAGTGGATGAACATTTTTCACTGCGGTTTTGCTGGTTATTAAAGCGATTGGCTCACGCTGGTGAAAAAACTGTGAGTAAGCGGGTGATAAATGGTAAAAGTCATCTTGCTATAACAAGGTTAGCAGTGGAATAATGATGCGGTTTCCGCACCGAAACTTGTTAAAACAAAAAGTTTAGCGGAATAACCCATTTTGTCTGACCGATCATCAACGCAGCAATGGCGTAAGACGTATTGATTTTTCAGACAGTTAGCGGGCTGCGGGTTGCAGTCCTTACCGGTAGATAGGATCTTCTCTGGAGAGTAATGCCCAGGCTGCTTCCCTGATAATTGCGCTGTGTTTCCGTATGAAATACAGGCAACCGACACTCTGCGCCTCTTTGAGCTGACGATAACCGTGAGGTTGGCGACGCGAAATAGTCACGAGGCCATCGGTTCATGCCCGGTAAGGCGTCACCATGCCCGCAGCTTAGTCGTCAACGTAAGAATAATGAGTAAGTTACGATGAAAAGAATGTTAATCAACGCGACTCAGCAGGAAGAGTTGCGCGTCGCCCTTGTAGATGGGCAGCGTCTGTACGATCTGGATATAGAAAGCCCCGGACACGAGCAGAAAAAAGCGAACATCTATAAAGGCAAAATTACCCGTATTGAACCGAGCCTGGAAGCGGCTTTTGTTGATTACGGCGCAGAACGCCACGGTTTCCTCCCGTTAAAAGAAATTGCCCGCGAATATTTCCCCGCTAACTACAGCGCTCATGGTCGCCCGAACATTAAAGACGTGTTACGCGAAGGCCAGGAAGTCATTGTTCAAATCGATAAAGAAGAGCGCGGCAACAAAGGCGCGGCGTTAACCACCTTTATCAGTCTGGCGGGCAGCTACCTGGTACTGATGCCGAATAACCCGCGCGCGGGTGGTATTTCCCGTCGCATTGAAGGCGACGATCGTACCGAGTTAAAAGAAGCGTTGGCCAGCCTGGAACTTCCTGAAGGGATGGGGCTTATCGTGCGTACCGCGGGCGTGGGTAAATCCGCCGAAGCGTTGCAGTGGGATTTAAGCTTCCGCCTGAAACACTGGGAGGCCATTCAGAAAGCCGCTGAAAGCCGTCCCGCGCCGTTCCTGATCCATCAGGAAAGCAACGTCATCGTACGCGCGTTTCGCGACTATCTGCGTCAGGATATCGGTGAAATCCTGATCGACAATCCAAAAGTGATGGAAATGGCGCGTCAGCATATCGCCGCGTTGGGCCGCCCGGATTTTAGCAGCAAAATTAAGCTGTACACCGGTGAAATCCCGTTGTTCAGCCATTACCAGATCGAATCGCAGATCGAGTCAGCGTTCCAGCGTGAAGTGCGCCTGCCCTCCGGCGGCTCCATCGTCATTGACAGTACCGAAGCGTTAACCGCCATCGATATCAACTCCGCCCGCGCGACTCGCGGCGGCGATATCGAAGAAACGGCGTTTAATACCAACCTGGAAGCGGCCGATGAGATTGCCCGCCAGTTGCGTCTGCGCGACCTGGGCGGCCTGATCGTTATCGACTTTATCGATATGACGCCGGTACGTCACCAGCGCGCGGTAGAAAACCGTCTGCGTGAAGCGGTGCGTCAGGACCGGGCGCGTATTCAGATTAGCCATATTTCCCGCTTCGGCCTGCTCGAAATGTCGCGTCAGCGCCTGAGCCCGTCTCTGGGCGAATCCAGCCATCACGTGTGTCCGCGCTGTAGCGGTACCGGCACCGTGCGCGATAACGAATCTCTGTCGCTGTCCATTCTGCGCCTGATTGAAGAAGAAGCGCTGAAAGAGAATACGCAGGAAGTCCATGCCATTGTTCCGGTGCCGATCGCCTCTTATCTGCTTAACGAAAAACGGACGGCAGTGAACGCTATTGAGACGCGTCAGGATGGCGTCCGCTGTGTCATCGTCCCGAACGATCAGATGGAAACGCCGCACTATTCCGTGCTGCGCGTACGCAAAGGGGAAGAAACGCCGACCCTGAGCTACATGCTGCCGAAGCTGCACGAAGAAGCGATGGCGCTGCCTTCTGAAGAAGAGTACGCCGAGCGTAAACGCCCGGAGCAGCCTGCGCTGGCGACATTCGCTATGCCAGATGTGCCTCCGGCGCCGACGCCTGTCGAACCGGCGGTTAGCGTCGCCACGGCGAAAAAGGATAATGTTGCCGCCGCGCAGCCTGCCCAGCCGGGTCTGTTTAGCCGCTTCCTTAACGCGCTGAAACAACTGTTCAGCGGTGAAGAAACGAAAACCGTCGAAACAGCCGCGCCGAAAGCGGAAGAAAAAGCGGAGCGTCAGCAGGATCGTCGCAAGCCACGGCAGAACAACCGTCGCGATCGTAACGAACGCCGCGACACCCGTGATAACCGTGCCGGACGTGACGGCGGCGAGAGCCGCGACGATAATCGTCGTAACCGTCGCCAGACGCAGCAGCAAAATGCGGAAGCGCGCGATACCCGCCAGCAGGAAACGGCGGAAAAAGTGAAAACCGGCGATGAACAGCAACAGACGCCGCGTCGCGAACGCAGCCGCCGCCGCAATGATGACAAGCGCCAGGCGCAGCAGGAAGTAAAAGCGCTTAACCGCGAAGAACAACCTGTCCAGGAGACCGAGCAGGAAGAACGCGTTCAGCAGGTTCAGCCGCGCCGCAAGCAGCGCCAGCTTAATCAGAAAGTCCGCTTTACCAACAGCGCAGTGGTTGAAACGGTTGACACGCCGGTCGTCGTCGACGAACCGCGCCCGGTTGAAAACGTTGAACAGCCCGTTCCAGCGCCGCGTACCGAGCTGGCGAAAGTTGATTTACCTGTCGTCGCCGATATCGCGCCAGAGCAGGATGATAGCGTAGAACCTCGCGATAATACCGGTATGCCGCGTCGCTCCCGCCGTTCTCCGCGCCACCTGCGCGTAAGCGGTCAGCGTCGCCGTCGCTATCGTGACGAGCGCTACCCGACACAATCGCCAATGCCGTTAACCGTCGCCTGCGCGTCGCCAGAAATGGCGTCCGGTAAAGTCTGGATCCGCTACCCGATTGTCCGTCCTCAGGAAACGCAGGTTGTTGACGAGCAGCGTGAAGCAGATCTGGCGCTGCCACAACCGGTTGTCGCTGAACAGCAGGTTATCGCTGCGACCGCAGCGCTCGAACCACAAGCGTCGGTACAGGCAGTAGAAAACGTTGCCGTTGAGCCGCAGACCGTCGCCGAACCACAGGCGCCGGAAGTCGTCGAGGTCGAGACAACGCATCCGGAAGTGATTGCCGCGCCAGTTGATGAACAGCCGCAACTGATTGCCGAAAGCGATACGCCGGTGGCGCAAGAGGTTATTGCTGACGCCGAACCGGTAGCAGAAACCGCCGACGCGTCCATTACGGTGGCTGAAAACGTAGCTGATGTTGTCGTTGTCGAGCCAGAAGAAGAGACAAAAGCGGAAGCGGCTGTTGTGGAGCACACGGCAGAAGAAACCGTTATCGCACCGGCCCAGGTGGTGGAAAAGTCGCAGGACGTTGTCTGCGTTGACGATCATAATCACGCCAGCGCGCCGATGACGCGTGCGCCAGCGCCGGAATATGTGCCGGAAACCCCGCACCATAGCGACTGGCAGCGGCCTTCCTTCCACTTTGAAGGTAAAGGCGCGGCAGGCGGACACAGCGCCACACGTCACGCCAGCGCCCCGGCGACACGCCCACAGCCGGTAGAATGATGTAAATGCTGATACAAAGCCGACCGCCAGGTCGGCTTTTTTATGCCCCTTACAGGGCAATGCCTCACCCCATGGCGTCTTTTAGTCACTCCAGGCGTTTATGAGATCGGGCGGGATAATACGTACGGATGGCGTCGCTACGGGCGCGACAATATGACCACTAACTCAATGACGACTAAAAAAATGCCCGCGCCGGGGTGGATGGCGCGGGCAGACAAAACATATCCAGTTTCGTGATATGTTTCAAAAAGAGGTGTTACCGGTTCAACTGGAAAAGCGACATTCCCTGCATGTCGGTAAACGTTTTATAGGACGCCTGTAATGCCGCCTGTTGCATGACGTAGGAGGAGATGACCGAGTTCCAGTCCACATCTACCAGGTTGCTCATCTGTAGCTTCTGTCCCAGCGCACGGTCGCTTCCCAGTGAATCCAGCGTACTGAGTTCGCTCAGTTGCGTTCCCAGTTCCGCACGAACGGTCAGGACGTTATTAAGCGAATTTTTTAAGCCGCGATTGGTTTTATCAATGGCGGCAGCGGCTTTTTCTTTTTCCACGTTATTGCCTTCCACCGGGGTCTTGAGTGCGGCAATTGCCGTATCGAGCATGACAAACAGATTCTTTTCGGAGTCCGAGCCATCCGGTTCCGGCACCGCATTGCTGGTGATGCTATTAAAAATTTGCGCACCCGTATGGCCAATTACCATCGTGCGAGCGGAATCCACCTGCTGGGTAACACTTTTCTCGCCGCCATGATAACCACCTGTCGCCTGGTCGAATGGCGCCGCTTCCGTTTTATACCCGGCAAAGATATAGCGACCATTGCCGTCAGTGCTGTTTGCCAGGTTCATCAGCTGATCGCGGATGCCCTGTAAATCCGTCGCCAGCGACGCGCGGTCATCGTCGCTTAACGTGCCGTTTCCGGCATAGACGATTTTTTCCTGCGCGGTTTGAATCGCCGTCGTCACCTGACTGAGTACGCTTTCTTCCAGCGACACTTTTTGGGTGGCAAACGTACGCGCCAGGGCGTACTGGCTATTCTGCGCCTGCGCCTGAGAGAGTACTACCGCCTGCGACGCGGCGATCGGATCGTCAGATGGGTTGGTAACGCGCTTACCGGTAGACATCTGCTCGCCCAGCTTCATCCATTCGGCCTGAGAATTAGTGATGCCGCTCATATTTTGTTCGTACATCATCTGGGTACTGATACGCATGTCATCCTTCTCCTTTAGCGAATATTCAATAACGCATCAAACAGCGCATTCGCGGTCTGCAATACTTGCGCATTCGCCAGATAATACTGCTGATAACGCTGCAAATTGCCGTACTCTTCGTCGAGGTTAACGCCGGAAACCGACTGTTGCTGTTTATAAAGCTGTTTAACCACATTCGCCTGCGTGGTGCTGCTGGTTTTCAGCGTTGACGTTTTGTTACCCACATCGCTGACCAACGTGGCGTAAGCATCGTTAAAAGTTTTGTTGCCGCCCACTACATTGCTGTTTTGTAAGTCCAGCAATGCCTGACCATTGCGGTTATCGCTGTCGCCGGTATCCACGTCAGGATCGAGTTTTGACTCAGACGCCATCGCAATCTCGGCTTCATTTGTCACTTTAACGTTCATGTCGACGATAGCATTGCTGACCGGCTTGAGAAGAAAACTGTCATTTTTCTGTGCGCCGGTCCCTACCGTCACTTTCAGACCGTCAATCTCCAGTTTTCCGTCAGCATCTTTTGTCGCCGTGAAGGTGGTGTTATCCGCAGTGCGAGTAACCTGCCAGTCTGTACCGTCAAAAACAATCTTATAATCCGTCGCCTGAACCTTCGTGCTGTCGACCACCTTAGCGGTTAGCGATACCGTTTTATCGGCATTATTACTGTTGCTATATACCACCGGCGAGCCAATGCTAAAGAAGTCTTTCCCTTTATTGCCGTCGGCGTCATAACCTTTGGTATGCTGCGCGTTAAACGCATCGGCAAACGCCAACGCCAACTGGCCCAGCGTATTACGAGTCTGATCCAGATCCTGAGAACGGAACGTCAGTAGCCCGCCGAGCGAACCGGTGTTCAGCAACTTTTCCGGAATTTCGATGTTACCGGCGGCCTCATCGACATAAGCGACAGTCGTTCGCGTCGGGTCGGCGCTGGAGGGAACCGCCGCCAACTGACGCGCCGTCGACCCCTGCACCAGCGTATAGCCATTGGCCATCGTCAGGTTATAGGTGCCGCCGTCCTGTACACTCACCTCGACGCCAACGATCTTGTTAAGCTCGCTGACCAACTGATCACGCTGATCGAGCAGGTCGTTCGGCGATGCGCCCGCGCCTACGCCCGTCATACGGGAGATTTGATCGTTCAGGTTAGCTATCTGCTTCGCGTAATTGTTGATTTGCGCCACGCTGGAGCCAATCGCGATATTGACCTGTTTATCCTGATCGCGCAGATACTGATCGGTGGTTTTGAACTGGTTTACCAGCCCTTCCGCTTTACCAATCAGCGCCTGACGCGCCGCAGGATCTTCCGCGTTACTGACTAACGTTTGCAGGCTGGTAAAAAAACTCTGCAACGAACCAGACAGTGAGCTGGATTTATCGGCCAGCAGGTTGTCGATTTTCGACATTTGTTCATAGCGCGTGGTTAAGCCGCTGCTCTGGTTTTGCGCGCCGCGTAGCTGATTAGTGATAAACGCATCATATTCGCGCTGTACGCCTGAAACGTAAACGCCATTACCTATCCAGCCGCCAGCCCCTAACGTACTGTTTGCCTGCGCCAGAATAGTTGTCTGCCGGGTATAACCCGCAACGTTATAATTGTTGATGTTATTACTGACCGTATTTAACGCGGCCTGCGCGGCGTTAAGTCCGCTCATGGCGTGATTAATCAAGCTGGACATGATGGTTCCTTTTAATCCTTCAATACTCGTTGTTATCGGCAGCGACTACGTGGACTTGAGCAATTTAAAAGAGATTGTCGAGATTCGCGCTGTAGGTTTTGCTGACCTTTTCACTCATCGCTTTCAACTGCTGAATCATGCTGGTCAATTTACGCGCGTAATTCGGGTCAGTGGCGTATCCGGCGTTTTGCAGAGCCACTGCGCCCTGCTCTGCCGTGGCGGCAGTGGTCACGGCAGCGTAGCGTGGGTTACGCGTTAACAGCGCGACATAATCCGATAATGCCTCCAGATACGAGCTATAGACGCGGAATTTCGCTTTCACTTTTTTCGCTTCGCCATTTTCGTATTCAGTGGTGGTGATCTCCGTCACCGGCCCTTTCCAACTGGCGGTCGCTTTCACGCCAAATACGTTATAGCTGGGTTCGCCATTCTCCCGCAGGATTTGCCGCTGCCCCCAGCCGGACTCCAGTGCCGCCTGCGCCAGAATCAGATGATGCGGCACCCCGCTTTGTTCGCTGGCCAGCCTCGCAGGGAGCGAAAGCCGGGCCAGAAAGTCTTTACTGTCGCCGGAGAGCGGCGCATCGCTGCTGTCCGGCGTTTTCGGTATGGCTTTGCGCACCAGTTGGGTCAGCGCCTGATTTTGATAGCTGTTTACCGTCTCCAGGGAGAATTTAAGCGGTACTTGCGGCGCGTCATCCGCAGGCATCGTCTGCCCGCTGGTCATCTGTTTAACCATCATATCCGCCAGCCCCAATCCCTTACCGGCGGTCATCTGCTGGGCGATCTGCTGGTCATACATGCTGGTATACAGACGCGTCTGATCGCTGCTGAATAAACCATCTTTGGGTAAAGCCTCGCGCATACTTTTCAGCATCATCTGCACAAACATCCCTTCCACCTGACGGGCCACAGGACGGATATTCGCCGCCGGGTCCTGGCCCGCTTTCGCTTTCAGTTCGTTCAGAGATTGCGCATCCCAGGCCGCGCTGGCCAGCAATTTACCGTCTCCGATCATCAGATGATTTCCAGTTTGGCGCGTAGACAGCCCGCGCTCTGCATGGACTGCAAAATCGACATCAGATCCATCGGCGTCGCGCCAAGCGCATTCAGCGCACGCACTACGCTGTTCAGATTGGCGCTGGAACGCACGCTCTGTAGCGATCCGCCGCTCTGACGCAAATCTATCTGAGTCTGTGGCGTCACCACGGTCTGCCCGCCGCCAAATGGCGTATTCGGCTGGTTGACGTTGAGCTGGCGATTGACTGTCACTGACAAATTGCCCTGCGCCACAGCGCAGCTATCCAGCGTGACTTCCCGATTCATGACCACCGAACCGGTACGCGAGTTGATCACGACTTTTGCATCCTGCGGCGTCACGTTGACTTCCATATTTTGAATGTCCGCCAGAAAACGCACCTGCGAGCTGTTGCCGCTGGGCACGCGTACCTGTACCGTTCGCGCATCAAGCGCAGTGGCGCTGCCGTAACCGCGCGCGCGGTTGATGGCGTCGGTAATTTGCTGCGCCATCGTAAAATCTTCGTCGTTCAATTGCAGATTAATGGTGTTGCCAGCGCCGAACTGAGTCGGCAACTCGCGTTCGATAATCGCGCCGTTAGTGATGCGCCCGCCATTAAGCTGGTTAACCTGCACGCTACTGCCGCCTGCGGAAGCGCCCGCGCCACCGACCAGAATATTGCCCTGCGCCAAAGCATACACCTGGCTGTCCACCCCTTTTAACGGCGTCATTAATAACGTCCCGCCACGCAGACTTTTAGCGTTCCCCATTGAGGAAACAACGACATCGATCGTTTGTCCCTGTCGCGCAAAAGGCGGATACGACGCCGTCACCATCACCGCCGCCACGTTTTTCAACTGCATATTGGTGCCGGTGGGGACCGTAATCCCCAGTTGTGACAGCATGTTATTCAGCGTCTGAGTGGTAAATGGCGTCTGGGTCGTCTGGTCGCCCGTACCGTCCAACCCGACCACCAGCCCGTAGCCGATCAGCGAGTTTTCCCGTACTCCCTGGACACTGGTCAGATCCCGGATACGCTCGGCGTGCGCCAGAGTGGCAACCAGTGCCAGAACGATTCCTGCAAGAGCTTTAAACACATACACCTCGCTTACATCGGCGACAAATTAAGGAAGAAACGTTGCAGCCAGCCCATATTTTGCGCTTCGTTAATATAGCCGTTCCCGACATATTCAATCCGCGCATCCGCCACCTGTGTCGAGGGAACAGAGTTGCTGCCGCTGATGGTGCGTGGATTTACCACGCCGGAGAAGCGGATGAATTCCGTTCCCTGATTAATCGCGATCTGTTTTTCCCCCACGACGTGTAAATTGCCATTGGCCAGAACCTGATCGACGGTCACGGTCAGCGTGCCGCTAAAGGTATTGCTGGCATTCGCGCCGCCTTTGCCGTTAAAAGAGTTGCCGCCGGAGGCCTCCATATCCGCGCGGGAATTACCGAATAATCCCTGCAGATAACGCGGTACCGTATCAAAACCAAAACTGGTTTTGCCGTCGCGGCTGGCATTTGCCGACGAGCTTTTACTGGCGCTGACGTTTTCCTGTAACACAATCGTGAGCGTATCGCCGATATTACGCGGTCGACGATCTTCAAAAAGCGGCTGATAGCCATAATTAATCGGCTGCGCAGACTGAAATATGGAGCCATTCGCCACCGGTACCGGGCCAGGTATCGGCTGCGCCGTGGTCGCCCCCTGCACAAGCGGTTTAGCGGGTATCCAGGCGCATCCTGTCAGCGTCGCGACCATCAGGGCCATAACTGGGTAAGCGTGAAGCGCGTATTTTTGCATTACCTTCATCTTCAAAATCAGGGAGCCGGTGGCGTATCCCCCACCGGCGGCCCCTTAGAGTTGCGTCAGTTTCTGCAGCATCTGATCGGTCGTCGATACTGCTTTACTGTTAATTTCATAGGCGCGTTGAACCTGAATCATGTTCACCAGCTCTTCCGCCACGTTAACGTTCGACGTTTCGACATACCCTTGATACAACAACCCCGCGCCGTTGAGCCCCGGCGTGCTTTCGTTCGGCGCGCCGGACGATTGCGTTTCGATATAGAGGTTCTCGCCAATGCTTTCCAGCCCGGTGTCGTTCATAAAGGTGGTCAGGTTAAGCTGCCCGACCTGAACCGGCGCGGCCTGCCCCTGCTGGGTAACGCTGACCACGCCGTCGCGGCCAATCGTGATGCTTAACGCGTTGGCCGGAATGGTGATTGCCGGCTGCACCTGAAAACCGCCCGCCGTCACCAGTTGACCATTCTGATCCACCTGGAAAGAGCCGTCGCGGGTATAAGCAGACGTACCGTCCGGCAGCATGACCTGGAAAAAGCCCTGCCCTTTAATCGCCACATCTTTACTGTTGTTGGTCTGCGACAGGTTCCCCTGACTGTGCAGACGCTCCGTGGCGACCGGACGCACGCCGGTACCGATTTGCAGCCCTGAAGGCAGCGTCGTCTGCTCGGACGACTGCGCGCCCGGCTGGCGGATGGTCTGATACAACAGATCTTCAAATACCGCGCGCTGACGCTTAAAACCATTGGTGCTGACGTTTGCCAGGTTATTGGCAATCACATCCATATTGGTTTGCTGCGCGTCCAGACCGGTTTTGGCGATCCATAATGAACTGATCATAAAATGTCCTGTATTAACTCATCGACAGCAGTTGGTTAGCTCGCCCTTCGTTCTCATCTACGCTGGTGATAACCTTCATCTGCATTTCAAAACGACGTGCGTTGGCGATCATGTCGGTCATGGCTTCAACCGGCTTGACGTTACTGCCCTCCAGCACGCCCGACATAATGCGAATTGACGGGTCGGCGGCCAGTACCGCCCCGCGTTCAGCCTGTGCCTCGGCGGTAAGGCGGAATAAACCGTCATCGCTCCGCTGCACCTCATTGCCTTCCGCTTTGACCAGCTTCAGTCGCCCAACGGGCGCCACCGTGTTTGGCGGGTCGCCGGGATTGAGCGCGGAGATCGTGCCGTCTGCCGCAATGGTGATTTCCGACCCTTCAGGAACGGTAATCGGGCCGCCTTCGCCGATAACCGGATGTCCCTGAATGGTTAACTGCCCGGTCGGACCCACCTGGATATTCCCGTTACGGGTATATCCTTCAGCGCCATCCGCCGCTTGCACTACCAGCCAGCCGTCCTGCTGTAACGCGACATCCAGCGGACGGGAGGTGTAGTCCAACTGACCCGGGGTCATATCCGCCCCCGGCGTCGACGCCGTAACCAGCGTGCGCGTTGCTAAAGAGAGGCCATCAACGGGCACCGCGCGTAGCGCGTTAAGCTGCGCGCGAAAGCCCGGCGTTGAGGCATTAGCCAGGTTGCTGGCCGTTACCGCCTGCTGGTTAAGCGTCTGGCTGGCCGCCCCCATGGCGGTATAAATTGCGTGATCCATTAAGCTATCCCGTCAGGCGCTTAGCGCAGGTTAACCAGCGTATTGAGGATCTGGTCCTGGGTTTTGATGGTCTGCGCATTCGACTGGTAGTTACGCTGCGCGACGATCATATTCACCAGCTCTTTACTCAAATCCACGTTAGAGGCTTCCAGCGCGCCGTTCGTCAGCTTACCGAAGTTGCCGGAACCGGCAGTCCCCAGCAGCGCAACCCCGGAAGCCTGCGTCGCCGCCCAGACGTTATCGCCCTGGGATGCCAGACCTTCGTTGTTGGCGAAGTTAGCCAGCACAATCTGCCCCAGCACCTGCTCCTGCTCGTTGGAGTAGTTGCCAACCACGGTGCCGTCGTTGTTAATCTGGTAGCTCACCAGGTCGCCCGGCTTATAGCCGTTTTGATTGGTGGCGACGATGTTATTAGCCCCGGTGTTCTGCTGCATGGAGTTAAGGAAGCTGAGGGAGAAGGTGGCCGCTGTCGCGCCATTAATCGTACCGGTGGTGATGTTCACCGTACCGCCAGACTCCAGAATCCCGTTTTCATTGAATTTCAGCGTAGTGGACGCCGTTGTTGGCGCAGTGGCTGCAGGATCGCTGCTGTCATGGGTGTACACGGCCCATTCATTATCTTTGGTTTTCACAAAATAGACGTTCATGTCATGGGCATTACCCTGGCTGTCATAAACGGTGACGGTGCCTTTTTTGTTATACGAATCCGCATCACTCACGCTAAAGGGCGTTTTAGACGGTACAGGGTCCGTTGAGTTCAGGTTGATCTGCATTGACGCGGTGGTGGTCGATTTCGCCGCCATCAGCGTGTTCGGAATGGTGATCGGCGCAGGATTCGCCCCCTGCTGAATGGTCGGCGGCGTACCGGTGGCCGGATAGCCGGTCAACTGCATCCCCTGCATATTGACCAGGTTACGGTTCTCGTCCAGTTTGAACTGGCCGTTGCGGCTATAGAACACGGAACCGTTGCTGTCTACCAGGCGGAAAAAACCGTTCTGGCTAATCGCGACATCCAGCCCGCGCCCGGTGTTCGTTGTCGTACCGTCGGTAAAATCCTGGGTAATCCCCGCCACTTTTACGCCCAGCCCCACTTTGGAACCGGCGAACATATCGGCAAATGATGCCGTACCGGACTTAAAGCCATAGGTGGCGGAGTTGGCGATGTTATTACCGATAACATCAAGGTTGGTGGCCGCAGCGTTCAGGCCGCTAACCGCTTGAGAAAAAGACATGACTGACTCCTGATAAGTGTAAGGGCTTAGATTATTTGCCGAACTTCGTCGAGTGTGGTGGTGCCGTAGGTACCCAGATCCAACAGGTTGCCGTTACTGCCCTTCGTCACGCCCTGTACCAGAGCGAATTGCAGCGGCTGCGCCACCAGTTGCGTCCCGCCATTGCTGGCGGTAATCGCAATGTTGTAAGAACCATTCGGTACCGTTGTTCCGTCCGTTTGCTTACCATCCCAGGTAAAGGTGTGTACCCCGGCTCGCAACTCACCGATCTCCAGCGTCCGTACCACCCGGCCATCTTTATCGGTAATGGTTGCCGTCACTTTGTCCGCAGGCTGTTGCAATTCCACGCCAAACGGCGTCGTGGACGTCACGGCCCCTTCTTCCGCGCCTTTACCCGCCAGAATTGTGGTGCCAGGCACCATAACGCCATGTCCAATCAGCGTGGTCGCCTGTAGGGACTGACTATTATCGATTTGCCCGGAAATAGCCCCCAGCGTCGTATTCAGTTTTTCAATGCCGCTCACGGTACTGATTTGCGCCAACTGTGTCGTTAACTCATTATTTTGTAATGGGTTAGTCGGGTCCTGGTTCTTCAATTGCGCGACCAGTAAGGTCAGGAAACTGCTTTGCAGATCGGCAGCGTTGCTTCCGGTCATCGATCCGCTGCCGGTCGTCGTTTTGACGCCCGTGTTGGTCGGGTCATTCATATTTACGGCAATAGACATACGCGCCTCCTTTACTGGCCTAATGTCAGCGTTTTAAGCATCATGCTTTTTACGGTATTCAGGACTTCGATATTTGCCTGATAGCTGCGCGAGGCTGACATCGTGTTGACCATTTCGCCGACCACATCGACGTTGGGCATTTTGACGTAACCATTAGCGTCCGCCAGCGGATTGCCTGGCTCATAAACCAGCTTTTCCGGTGCCTGACTTTCAATCACGCTGGCGACCTTTACCCCGCCAGTGGCTTGACCCGGCGCGGCGTCCACCTGAAAAACCACCTGTTTGGCGCGATAAGGCTGTCCGTCCGGGCCGGTGACGCTATCCGCATTCGCCAGGTTACTGGCCGCAACGTTCAACCGTTTGGACTGTGCGGCAAGCGCCGATCCGGCAATATCAAAAATGTTTAACAGCGCCACGAATTAGTTTCCTCCCTGTAGCACATTCATCATGCCTTTGAGTTGGCTACCCAGAACGGTAAGCCCCATCTGATATTTGAGACTGTTATCCGCAAACTGCGTACGTTCCCTGTCCATATCTACGGTATTACCATCCAAAGAAGGCTGATCGGGTACGCGATAAAGCAGATCCACTGCGGGAGAAGAGACCGCCTGGGCGGGAATATGGTGAGAGGAAGTCAACGTTAACGCGACGCCGCCGGTTTCTTCCCGTCCACGCACCATCACCTTTTTTAACTCACTGGCAAAATCAATATCGCGCGCCTGATACCCCGGCGTATCGGCATTGGCGATATTCGCCGCTAATATTTCCTGACGTTGCGCGCGCAGATTTAGCGCTTCCTGCTGAAATCGTAAGGCGGCATCGAGCCTGTCGAGCATATCTCCTCCGCAAATGGCAAAATTCAGCCGACAGCTTAAATGCCTTCACGCGCGCGTTATCGCCGGAATAAACGCAAAATGCGTCGCTATTTATTGCGTTGATGCTTGCTTCACACGGGTAGAATCCTGTCATGACATCAACCAGGGGGAAGTACCATGCAAACGTTAAAACGAGGATTCGCCGTGGCGGCTTTGCTGTTCAGCCCCCTGACAATGGCGCAGGACATCAACGCCCAGCTGACCACGTGGTTTTCCCAGCGTCTGGCTGGCTTCAGCGACGAGGTGGTTGTCACGCTCCGTTCATCGCCCAATCTGCTACCGAGCTGCGAACAGCCAGCCTTCAGCATGACGGGCAGCGCGAAGCTGTGGGGCAACGTCAATGTGGTGGCGCGCTGCGCCAATGAAAAACGTTATTTGCAGGTGAATGTGCAAGCGACCGGCAATTATGTCGCCGTTGCCGCGCCCATCGCGCGCGGCGGAAAATTGACGCCGGCCAACGTCACGCTAAAACGTGGCAGGCTGGATCAGTTACCGCCGCGGACGGTACTGGATATCCGTCAGATTCAGGATGCCGTCAGTTTGCGCGATCTCGCTCCCGGGCAGCCGGTACAGCTTACGATGATACGTCAGGCCTGGCGCGTCAAAGCGGGGCAACGAGTACAGGTCATCGCCAATGGCGAGGGGTTCAGCGTCAATGCGGAAGGTCAGGCGATGAATAATGCTGCCGTCGCGCAAAATGCGCGCGTGCGCATGACATCGGGTCAAATCGTGAGTGGAACCGTCGATTCTGATGGGAATATTCTTATTAACCTATAATTGTGTAAAGATTTTGTCGCGGCTGCCGATGAGATATTCAACCATGATGGTAGCTGGCCGCTACAACGTAACCCTCGATGAGGATAAATAAATGAGCATTGACCGTACCTCACCTTTGAAACCCGTTAGCACTGTCCAGACGCGCGAAACCAGCGACACGCCGGTACAAAAAACGCGTCAGGAAAAAACGTCCGCCGCGACGAGCGCCAGCGTAACGTTAAGCGACGCGCAAGCGAAGCTCATGCAGCCAGGCGTCAGCGACATTAATATGGAACGCGTCGAAGCATTAAAAACGGCTATCCGTAACGGTGAGTTAAAAATGGATACGGGAAAAATAGCAGACTCGCTCATTCGCGAGGCGCAGAGCTACTTACAGAGTAAATAAGCGTATGACTCGTTTGTCAGAAATACTTGACCAGATGACCACCGTCCTGAATGACCTGAAGACGGTGATGGACGCCGAGCAACAACAGCTTTCCGTAGGCCAGATTAACGGCAGCCAGCTACAGCGTATTACAGAAGAAAAAAGCTCGTTGCTGGCGACGCTGGATTATCTGGAACAACAGCGCCGTCTGGAGCAGAATGCGCAGCGTAGCGCAAACGATGACATTGCAGAGCGCTGGCAGGCGATTACCGAAAAAACGCAGCATCTTCGCGACCTCAACCAGCACAACGGCTGGCTGCTGGAAGGGCAAATCGAGCGTAATCAACAGGCGCTGGAGGTGCTGAAACCTCACCAGGAGCCGACCTTGTACGGGGCTGACGGTCAGACTTCCGTCTCTCACCGCGGCGGTAAAAAAATTTCTATCTAATCATTGCCGGATGGCGACGTTGCGCCTTTCCGGCCTGAATGCCTTGTAGGCCTGATAGCACAGCGCTATCAGGCACTGAATTTACGCCGTCCGGCGAACAAACTCTTTCACTTTAAAGCCCAGCACGGCAAGCGCGGCGAAATAGGCCGCGATACCCGCGATCACTACCGCCATCAAACGCAGCAAACGCCATAGCATCGACCCTTGCGACCACTCCGGCATAATATGCAACACGCCGAACAATACGGCGGCCATCACCAGTACGGAAATGATCAGACGCATCAGGAACCACATCCAGCCCGGTTGTGGCGTAAAGATATTCTGTTTGCGCAGTTGCCAGTACAGCAGCGACGCATTGAGACATGCCGCCAAACCAATAGAGAGCGACAGCCCGGCGTGTTTCAGCGGTCCAATAAACGCCAGGTTCATTAACTGCGTCATGATTAACGTCACTATGGCGATTTTCACCGGCGTTTTAATATCCTGGCGAGAATAGAAGCCCGGAGCCAGCACTTTTACGACGATCAAGCCAATCAGCCCCACCGAATAGGCGATTAACGCCCGCTGCGTCATCGCCGCATCAAAGGCGGTGAATTTACCGTACTGAAACAGCGAGACCGTCAGCGGCTTCGCCAGAATGCCTAACGCTACCGCGCTCGGCAACGCCAGTAAAAAGCACAAACGCAGCCCCCAGTCCATCAGGCGGCAGTACTCATCATGATTGCCGCTGGCAAAGCTTTTCGACAATGACGGCAACAAGATGGTCCCCAACGCCACGCCCAGCACGCCGGACGGGAACTCCATCAACCGATCGGCATAGTACATCCATGAGACCGAGCCGGAGGCCAGAAACGAGGCGAAAATGGTATTGATGATAAGGGAGATCTGACTGACGGAAACGCCCAAAATCGCCGGCCCCATCTGTTTGACCACCCGCATCGCCCCGGTGTCGCGAAAGTTAATGCGCGGCAGCACCAGCATACCGATCTTTTTCAAATACGGAAGTTGATACACCAGTTGCAGCACGCCGCCAACGGTGACTGCCCAGGCTAACGCCAGCACCGGCGGATTAAAGTATGGCGCGGCGAATAATGCAAAACCGATCATGCTGATATTAAGAAATGTCGGCGCAAAAGCGGGAATAGAGAAGCGATTCCAGGTGTTGAGAATGGCGCCAACCAGTGAAGCCAGCGAGATCAGCAGAATATAGGGAAATGTAATCCGCAGCAGTTGCGTCGTCAGCGCGAATTTATCCGCAGTATCGGCAAAACCCGGCGCGGTTACCATAATCACCCACGGGGCGGCCAGCATACCGGCCACCGTCACGACGGCCAATGCCAGCGTCAACAGGCCGGAAACGTAAGCGACAAAGATCCGCGTCGCTTCTTCACCCTGCTTGCTCTTATATTCCGCCAGGATAGGCACAAAGGCCTGAGAAAAAGCGCCTTCGGCAAAGATCCGGCGTAGTAAATTAGGGAGTTTAAACGCCACAAAAAAGGCGTCGGTCGCCATCCCTGCGCCAAAAATTCTGGCGACAATCGCATCACGGGCAAAGCCCAACACGCGTGAAAACATAGTCATCGAGCTGACGGCAGCCAGCGATTTCAATAAATTCATTTCTTTTGTATTCCAGACCCTGGCGTAAAACTCCTGCATGGCTGATCCATCGACCGGATAACGCAACTTCTGCCGTATCCGGCTGTATCACCGCGCCTGACGGCGACGTTAAAACGTCTTATCAGGCCTTACAGACTCCCCACGGTTTGCCATTATTCACTGTGAAAAGAGGTATTGTGTAGAGTGGGCATATATACCCGCCATACTTCGAGCTGCATGTGCGTTAGCTTTTCTGCAACTCGAATTATTGAGGGTATAGTACCTGGATTACGATGAATTACTACCGCCAGATGTTACAGAGGGTTATTCGCTGATGGCGTCCCGCCACAGCGCCTCCACGACGCGCTGGGCCAAAATCGCCTGCTCCCCCGCCGTTTCCGGAACCGTCTGATTTTGTACGCAGTCAATGAAATGCCGCGCGCATCCGACAAAACCACGCTGTTCAAGCGTCGTTTGCCAACTAGGAATGGGTTTGATGAGAATACCCTGCCCGCGCTCTTCGCGCCATTCACGCATATCCGTCACGTCATATAGCCCGCCGTCGGTGACGGCCTGGACCGATTCACGCTGACTTCCGGCGCGCCGGTGCATACTGGTGGTAATTTGTAGTTTGTCGGCGGAAAAATGATGTTCCGCATAGCACATTTCGCCGGACTCGCTGGTGAGCAACGTGCCGCTGGCAAGGCGCGCCTCGCCGCCCGCCAGCCACAGAGCGGTATCCACGACATGCAGATAGTCATCGAGCAAAGTAAAACGTAAGTCGTGCGGCCCGACGCTATCGGTACGATGTTTATCCATACGTAGTGACGCCGCAGTGCCGAGGCGCGTCTTCAGTTCGCGGTACAGCGGCGCGAAACGGCGATTAAAGCCAACCATCAGCGTCAATTTTTTTTGCGCCGCCAGCGCCACCAGCCGTTCGGCATCACGTAGATTTTCCGCCAGCGGTTTATCCACGCAGACATGGACGCCGGCATTGAGAAGTTCGCTGACCACGGCATAATGGCTTGCGGTACTGGAGTGGACAAAGACCGCATCGCAGCTGGACGCTAAATTCGCCAGCGAATCCACATACGGTATGCGCCAGCTTTCGCAAATACGTAAGGCTTTATCCCGCGAAGGAGACCAGGCGCCCTGTAACGTCCATCCGGCGGTGTTGGTTAATACCGGCAGCCAGGCCTTCTGCGCAATACCGCCTAACCCGACAATGCCAATCCGTAATGTTCTCACATTACTCTCCCAGGTGAGCTAACAAAGAATCCAGCCGCTGCTTTAACTCCGCCACTTCGCTTTCCAGCGCTTCGACGCGCGACTGAAGATCGCCCGACGCACTTTCCGGCGCAGACGTCTGGAGAGACAGTTCATCGACGTCGCCGCAAAAAAGGTGCATATAGCGGCTTTCGCGCTTACCCGGTTCACGCGCCAGACGGACGACATACGGGCCGTCCTCACGACTGGCAAGCCGTTCCAGCGTGGATTCAACTTCCGCCATATCGCTGAATTCATGCATCCGCGACGCCCGGCTACGCAACTCGCCGGGCGTTTGCGCGCCACGCAGCAGCAGCGTAGTGACGAGCGCCACTTCCGCCGCGCTAAGTTTCAGATCGCCAAATTCGGAATTACAGAAACGCTGTTCATATTTGGTGACGCGGTTGCCAAACCCGCTGACCGTACGCAAAAAGTGGCGTTTCACCAGGTTATCGAGCTGTTCTTGTACCTCTTGTTCCGTCAGGTTCATCACCGGTTCACGGTTGGTTTTCTGATTACAGGCTGTCACCACGCCGTTGACGGAAAGCGGATACTGTTCCGGCGTTGTCACCTGCTTTTCCAGCAGACAGCCAATCACTCGCGCTTCAGTGGCGGTTAATTCATATTTCATCGTTTTCTCCCTTTGCCTCTCATTCCGTAAGCCGCTCAACGCCCCGGCGTCCATAACGGCGTGGTTAACGCCGTCAGGACATGGTCGCGCCATTGTCCATCAATCAACAGGTAATCTTTCGCATAGCCTTCTTTTTCAAAGCCAAGCCGCGCCAGCAACGCGCCGCTACGTTTGTTGTGCGGCATATAGTTCGCCATGATACGGTGGATATGCTGAGTGCGCTGCATATAGCGAATCGCAGCGGTTAAGGCTTCAAACATCAGCCCTTGCCCCTGCCACTTCTGCGCAATGGAATAGCCCAGATAACAGGCATGAAAAGAACCGCGCACCACATTGGAAAAATTCGCCACGCCGATAATTTCTTTTTCTTCCGGATCAAGTAGCGCGAAATAGAAGGCGGAGCCCTGTTTGTGAAATTCACCGATCATTCCCAGACGCGCCTGCCATCCTGAAGGATAACAATGACTTTCATCACGGACCGGTTCCCAGGGTTTTAAAAAATGACGATTTTCCGCGTAATAATCGGCCAGACGCCAGGCATCACGCTCATGCACTAAACGTACCACCAGACGATCGGTGGTTAAGCGCACTTTTGGCACGTTACTACGATAGCCAAACATTCTATACCTACTCCTTCCTGTAACGTCTTCAGCACGCCAGTAACATTACTATACTTGCGCAACCAGGCTCTGTGAAAAGCGCAAATCGTCATTTTTTGAATTGCTGCCACATTTTGATGAAAACTCTCGATTAAAAAGGACTTTTGATAAAAAAATATTGTCCCGCTAACGGTAGGAAAAAACGAAACGCCGCCGCAGAATAGAAGACGCTCATCTTTTATTTCCCGGGAGGGGAAATGTCGCGCGTCTCGCAGGCGAGGAACCTGGGTAAATATTTTCTTCTCATCGATAACATGTTGGTGGTGCTGGGTTTTTTCGTCGTCTTCCCGCTCATCTCTATTCGCTTTGTCGATCAAATGGGGTGGGCTGCCGTAATGGTAGGGATCGCGCTCGGCCTGCGCCAGTTTATTCAACAAGGTCTGGGCATTTTTGGCGGCGCCATCGCCGATCGCTTTGGCGCGAAACCGATGATTGTCACCGGTATGCTGATGCGCGCCGCAGGCTTTGCCACCATGGGTATCGCGCATGAGCCCTGGCTCTTGTGGTTTTCCTGCTTTCTTTCCGGTCTCGGCGGTACGCTTTTCGACCCGCCGCGTTCAGCGCTGGTGGTCAAATTAATTCGTCCGGAGCAACGGGACCGCTTCTTCTCTCTGTTGATGATGCAGGACAGCGCGGGTGCGGTGATTGGCGCGCTGCTGGGAAGCTGGTTGCTACAATACGATTTTCGCCTGGTCTGCGCGACGGGCGCTATTTTGTTCATATTATGCGCCCTTTTCAACGCATGGCTGCTTCCGGCCTGGAAGCTATCAACGGTCAGAACGCCGGTGCGTGAAGGAATGCGCCGCGTCATGAGCGATAAAAGGTTTGTAACCTACGTGCTGACGCTGGCGGGCTACTATATGCTGGCGGTACAGGTCATGTTAATGCTGCCGATTATGGTAAACGATATCGCCGGTTCGCCTGCTGCCGTGAAATGGATGTACGCTATTGAGGCGTGTCTCTCGCTGACGTTGCTCTACCCGATTGCCCGCTGGAGCGAAAAGCGTTTTCGGCTGGAGCATCGGCTGATGGCCGGTTTGCTCGTCATGTCGCTGAGCATGCTCCCCATCGGGATGGTGGGCAATTTACAGCAGCTTTTTACGCTTATTTGCGCTTTCTACATCGGCTCGGTTATCGCCGAACCGGCGCGCGAAACGCTCAGCGCGTCGCTCGCAGACGCGAGGGCGCGGGGAAGCTATATGGGCTTTAGCCGTCTGGGATTAGCCATTGGCGGCGCGATTGGTTATATCGGCGGCGGCTGGTTGTTTGATATGGGGAAAGCGCTTGCGCAGCCTGAACTACCGTGGATGATGCTCGGTATTATCGGCTTTATCACCTTTTTGGCTTTAGGCTGGCAATTTAGTCATAAACGCACGCCGCGCCGGATGCTGGAACCCGGCGCCTGATTTGATACCTGTCGCTATCTCCTCCATACTGGTCAGATACCGACAGTCAAATGGAGGAGAAACGTGAAGCTTTATATTTACGATCATTGCCCTTTCTGCGTTAAAGCCCGCATGATTTTCGGCCTGAAGAACATCCCCGTTGAACTTAACGTGTTACAAAATGACGACGAGGCGACGCCCACCCGGATGATTGGTCAAAAGATGGTGCCCATCCTGCAAAAAGATGATAGTCGCTACCTTCCTGAAAGTATGGATATTGTACATTATGTCGACAACCTCGACGGCAAACCGCTGTTAACCGGGAAACGCAATCCAGCCATTGAAGAGTGGTTGCGCAAAGTTAACGGTTACGTTAATCAGCTACTGCTGCCGCGATTTGCAAAATCCGCTTTCGATGAATTTTCTACCCCTGCGGCGCGTCAGTATTTTATCCGCAAAAAAGAAGCCTCATCTGGCAGTTTTGACAACCATCTTGCGCACTCTGCAGGACTGATTAAAAAGATCGGCGATGATTTACGTTTGCTGGATAAACTCATCGTACAGCCTAACGCCGTTAACGGCGAATTATCGGAAGATGATATTCATCTGTTTCCGCTTCTGCGTAATCTGACGCTGGTCGCCGGTATCCACTGGCCGACAAAAGTCGCGGACTATCGCGATAATATGGCAAAGCAGACGCAAATTAATTTACTCTCCTCAATGGCTATCTAACTCCCGCCAGGCGGCAACCCTTTCTTGCCGCCTTTTTCAGCTTTTTCTAGTGGCACCATGTCCGCTGGCGCGACATGCTGCTTTGTGTCAAGATTAGGGCACAGGCAACATGCTAAGGAACGCCATGAAAAAGTTTTTTTTTGCCGCTGCGCTGGTAGTTAGCGGCCTGTTAGTGGGTTGTAATCAACTTACGCAATACACCATTAGCGAACAAGAAATCAATCAAGCGCTTGAAAAACGGAATAATTTCTCAAAAGATATTGGTCTGCCCGGCATTGCCGACGCGCATATCGTATTGACTAACCTTGTCAGCCAGATTGGTCGGGAAGAACCTAATAAAGTCACCCTTACTGGCGATGCCAGGCTGGATATGAATTCCCTGTTTGGCAGTCAAAAAGCGACGATGAAACTCAAGCTAAAAGCCCTGCCGGTCTTTGATAAAGAAAAAGGCGCCATCTATCTTCAGGAGATGGAAGTAGTAGACGCCACCGTGACGCCGGAGAAAATGCAATCGGTGCTACAAACGCTCCTGCCTTATTTAAATCAGTCTTTACGTAGCTACTTTAACCAGCGGCCCGCTTACGTGTTGCGTGAGGACAGCAGTAAAGGCGAAGCGTTAGCAAAGAAACTCGCGAAAGGCATTGAAGTTAAACCTGGTGAAATCGTTATTCCTTTCACCAATTGATTTCGGAGGGCGCGCTCGCGCCCTTTTTTTTACGTGCAAACGAAAACGTTTCCGCTTATCCTTTGTTTCCGGCAAAAAGACTATTCCTCAGCCGGAGCTTATTAATGACTGCACCATCCCAGGTTTTAAAGATCCGCCGCCCGGACGACTGGCACGTTCACCTTCGCGATGGCGACATGTTAAAAACGGTCGTACCCTATACCAGCGAAATTTATGGTCGCGCTATCGTGATGCCGAACCTGGCGTCCCCCATCACGACCGTTGATGCAGCGATCGCCTACCGCCAGCGTATTCTCGATGCGGTGCCCGCCGGGCATGATTTCACGCCGTTAATGACCTGCTATTTAACGGATTCGCTCGATGCCGATGAACTGGAGCGTGGTTTCCATGAAGGCGTATTTACTGCGGCTAAGCTTTACCCGGCCAATGCCACCACTAACTCCAGTCATGGCGTAACGTCAGTCGACGCTATCATGCCGGTACTGGAGCGGATGGAAAAACTCGGAATACCATTGCTGGTCCACGGGGAGGTGACCCATGCGGATGTTGATATATTCGATCGTGAAGCGCGTTTTATCGACACCGTAATGGAACCGCTACGCCAGCGTCTGACCGCGCTTAAAGTGGTCTTTGAGCACATCACGACCAAAGATGCCGCGCAGTATGTACGTGACGGCAACGACTACCTGGCGGCTACCATTACGCCTCAACATTTAATGTTTAACCGTAATGATATGCTGGTCGGCGGCATTCGTCCTCACCTGTACTGTCTGCCGATTCTGAAACGCAATATTCACCAGCAGGCGTTACGCGAACTGGTTGCCAGTGGTTTTACGCGCGCCTTCCTGGGGACGGATTCAGCGCCGCATTCACGTCATCGTAAAGAGACCAGTTGCGGCTGCGCCGGTTGTTTCAACGCCCCCTCCGCCCTTGGCAGTTATGCCGCCGTGTTTGAGGAAATGAACGCGCTGGCGCACTTTGAAGCGTTCTGTTCACTGAATGGCCCGCAATTCTATGGCCTGCCGATGAATACGGGGTGGGTGGAACTGGTTCGCGATGAACAACAGATACCGGGAAATATCGCGCTGGCTGATGATTCTCTGGTGCCTTTTTTAGCGGGTGAAACAGTACGCTGGTCAGTAAAAAAATAAAAAATGCGCTTACCTGTTGCTATATACTGGATTTAACTGTATATATATCCAGTATATTCAACAGGGGGCCATTATGCGTATTGAAGTCACTATAGCCAAAACGTCACCTCTGCCTGCCGGTGCGATTGATGCGCTGGCGGGCGAACTCTCCCGCCGTATTAGCCATCATTTTCCGGAGAATTTGGGTAACGTCACCGTGCGTTACGCTACCGCCAACAACTTGTCCGTCATTGGCGCATCAAAAGAGGACAAAGAACGCATTAGCGAGATTCTCCAGGAGACCTGGGAGAGCGCTGATGACTGGTTCATCAATGAATAAAAAATGATATGCAGTGATGTATGTTTGCCGGGTCGCCCCGGCTTTTTTATTTGCGCAACTGATGAATATTTCACCTGACCCTCAAAATAATTGCACAACATCCTAAAAAAATATGAATGAACTGCCGCTTTATTGTTCATATAATTCTTAAAAAGAGAAATTTATCCTCCGGTCTCTTTAAAAACGCAGTGAATAGCCTTATTAATTGGTATACTGAAGTTGCTTCAGAAGAAAAACACGCATTGAACCTCGAGAACCGTTGTCTTATAACACGTACCAGGGGGGCATGATGGAAAAGAATAATGAAGTCATTCAGACCCATCCGCTTGTAGGATGGGACATCAGCACCGTCGATAGCTATGATGCGCTGATGCTGCGTTTACACTACCAGACCCCAAATCGTCCGGAACCGGAAGGGACTGAAGTTGGTCAAACGCTCTGGTTAACAACAGATGTAGCCAGGCAATTTATTTCAATATTAGAAGCCGGCATCGCCAAAATAGAATCAGGCGATTACCAGGAAAACGAGTATCGTCGCCATTAGCGTGACGCGCTCCCCCTCTCTCAGGCACCGTAAGGTGCCTCACTTATTTCTGGCTTGTATATCTCAGCGCAGTTATTTACCCTGAAATCATCGCGATAGCAGAGAGAAGCTGATGAAATACGACCTTATTATTATCGGCAGCGGTTCGGTTGGCGCCGCCGCTGGTTATTACGCCACCCGCGCCGGGCTAAAGGTCCTGATGACCGATGCGCATATGCCGCCTCATCAACAGGGCAGCCACCACGGCGATACCCGTCTTATCCGCCACGCTTATGGTGAAGGCGAAAAATATGTCCCGCTGGTGCTTCGCGCCCAGACGCTTTGGGATGAACTCTCCACACACAATGAAGAGCCTATTTTTGTCCGCTCCGGCGTCGTCAACCTCGGCCCGGCCGATTCCGCTTTCTTAGCCAACGTCGCACGAAGCGCGCAACAGTGGCAATTGAACGTCGAGCGCCTGGACGCGACGGCCCTCATGACGCGCTGGCCGGAAATTCGCGTGCCCGATAATTATATCGGGCTGTTTGAAGCTGACTCCGGTTTCCTGCGCAGCGAATTAGCCATTACCACATGGCTTCGTCTGGCCCGAGAGGCAGGCTGCGCACAGCTATTTAACAGCCCGGTAAGCCATATTCACCATGATGATAACGGTGTGACGATAGAGACGAGTGAAGGCTGCTACCACGCCAGCAAGGCGCTGATTAGCGCGGGCACCTGGGTCAAAGCGCTGGTACCGGAGCTGCCCGTTCAGCCCGTACGTAAAGTTTTTGCCTGGTTTAAGGCGGATGGGCGTTACAGCACTAAAAACCGCTTTCCGGCCTTTACCGGCGAAATGCCCAACGGCGATCAATATTACGGCTTCCCGGCGGAGAACGACGAGTTAAAAATCGGCAAACACAATGGCGGACAGCTAATACAAGCTCCGGAAGAGCGCAAGCCCTTTGCCGCCGTTGCCAGCGATGGCGCGGAAGCATTTCCTTTCCTGCGTAACGTACTGCCGGGTATCGGCGGTTGTTTACATGGGGCGGCATGTACCTATGATAATTCGCCGGACGAGGATTTTATTATCGATACGCTGCCTGGCCATGAGAACACGCTTGTCATCACTGGACTCAGCGGACATGGTTTTAAATTCGCCCCGGTGTTAGGAGAAATCGCTGCGGATTTTGCGTTGGGAAAAACGCCCTCCTTTGATCTGACGCCGTTCCGGCTTTCCCGTTTTAGCCAATAATTTGTCGGCCCCGTAAAGGGGCTGTTTATTAAGGTAAGCTATGCGTCGTCTCTTTCATTTTCTGATGAATAATATTCGCGAACATTTCATGCTTTACGTTATTCTTTGGTCGCTGCTGGCGGTGATGGATATTGTTTATCTCCTTTTCTTCTGATTGCTTTTCATTGACGTTAACTGACACTTCCTGAAAATTCCTCACTTTTTATTTCATAACGTTGAAGCACGGCAATAATGCCAGTTCTTGCCGTTGCGCGGTTATCAGGGGGAAATATCTCGAAACTTCTGAAGCTGAACCGCAAACAACATCAAAATTATTGAAATAAAAATAAATATCATTCAAATTCTTATTTATAAGTTGCATTCGGCGCTTTTCCACGCCATTTTCATTCTCTCGTGAAATATTCATTGGTGTGTTTATGCAATTTAAAAATACTCCACAGCGTTATGGCGTGGTTTCCGCCGCGCTCCACTGGCTGACCGCCCTGGTGGTCTATGGCATGTTTGCGTTGGGCTTATGGATGGTCACGCTCAGTTATTACGACGGCTGGTATCACCAGGCGCCGGAAATACATAAAAGTATTGGCATATTACTGATGATGGCGCTGATCGTGCGTATTATCTGGCGGCTTTATTCGCCGCCGCCCGTTGCGTTGACCAGCTATTCCCGTTTAACGCGCATTGGCGCCGCCGCAGGTCATCTCCTCCTTTATCTCCTGCTCTTTGCGATAATCATTAGCGGCTACCTGATTTCCACCGCCGACGGTAAACCGATTAGCGTCTTTGGCTGGTTTGAGATTCCGGCCACGCTTACGGACGCGGGCGCGCAGGCTGACATCGCCGGAACACTGCATCTGTGGTTTGCCTGGTCGCTGGTCATTATCTCGCTCTCGCATGGGGTTATGGCGCTAAAACACCATTTCATCGATAAAGACGACACTCTGAAACGTATGACAGGAATGTCGTCATCTGACTATGGAGCTCAAAAATGAAAAAAAACCTGCTGGGATTCACCCTCGCATCCTTGTTATTCACGACCGGTTCCGCCGTGGCGGCGGAGTATAAAATTGATAAAGAAGGCCAACATGCGTTCGTCAATTTCCGCATTCAGCATCTGGGCTACAGCTGGCTATACGGCACCTTTAAAGATTTCGACGGCACGTTCACTTTTGACGAAAAAAATCCGTCGGCAGACAAAGTGAACGTGACCATTAACACCAATAGCGTCGACACTAACCATGCCGAACGTGACAAACACCTGCGTAGCGCGGAATTTCTTAATGTTGCGAAATTCCCGCAGGCAACCTTCACCTCTACCAGCGTGAAAAAAGAGGGCGATGAACTGGATATTACCGGCAATCTGACGCTCAATGGCGTGACTAAACCGGTGACGCTGGAAGCGAAGCTGATGGGCCAGGGCGACGATCCGTGGGGCGGTAAGCGCGCGGGCTTTGAGGCCGAAGGAAAAATTAAGCTGAAGGATTTCAATATAACTACCGATCTCGGCCCGGCCTCACAAGAGGTTGAGCTTATCATCTCAGTAGAAGGCGTTCAGCAGAAGTAACGCCTGGCGAAATGCCGGATAGCGGCCTTTACGCCGCTATCCGGCAAAATATTACTCAGCCGGATCGGGAATGCTCAGTTTGCTATTAAGCCGACCACGCGATTTATTAAAAATTTTGTTGCCGTTCTCGCGACCCGCGCGACGTCGGCGCTGTTCTTCCTCCGGCAAGGCCAACTCTTCACAGCATTGTTCACTACAGCAGCCGTTAAATTTACTGGCGCACTGCGGACACTGGATAAACAGCAGATGGCAACCGTCATTTTTGCAGTTGGTATGGCTATCGCAGGACGCGCCGCACTGATGGCAATGCGCGATAACCTCATCCGAGATTCGTTCGCCCATTCGCTCATCAAATACAAAGTTTTTGCCGATAAAGCGAACGGGAAGCCCCTGCGCGCGCGCGCGACGGGCGTACTCAATGATGCCACCCTCAATATGCCAGACTTTATTGAAACCGTTGTGTTTCATCCAGGCGCTGGCTTTCTCACAACGAATACCGCCGGTACAGTACATCACTATCTTTTTATCTGCATGTTCCCGCAGCATTTCAACCGCTTTTGGCAACTGTTCACGAAACGTATCCGCCGGGATTTCCAGAGCATTTTCGAAATGGCCGACTTCATACTCATAGTGGTTGCGCATATCAATAAAGACCGCGTCAGGATCGTCCAGCATCGCATTCACATCTGCCGCCTTCAGATAATCGCCGACATTACTGGCGTCAAAAGTCGGATCGTCAATACCGTCAGCAACGATACGGTCGCGAACTTTCATACGCAGCACCCAAAATGACTTTCCGTCATCCTCCAGCGCGATATTTAAACGCACCCCGTCCAGCGCGGGGTCGAACGTATAAAGCTGTTGACGAAACGTCTCGAGCTTGCTTTGCGGCACGCTGATTTGCGCATTGATGCCTTCATGCGCCAGGTAAACGCGACCAAAAACGTCCAACGCCGTAAACACCTGATACAACGCGTCCCGCGTCTGTTGCGGAGAGGCGATAGTGAAATATTTATAAAAAGAAATTGTCGTACGCGGCTCGCTTTCCGCCAGCATTTTGGCTTTCAGCTCGTCATTAGAGATGCGGTTGTGTAACACTGGCATGGTGTACGTATCCTGCAATCAGCAAAAAATAAAGTGGGCAGGCATGATAAGGCAAGTCTCGCCAATTTACATCCACACATTTTGCGCTACATTTCCTGCTTTACACTAAATAATTAACAACAATTGTCGATTTAATCGCCACTCTCCTGCTACATATTTTTGCTCAACGCAAAAAGATGCGAGAATACGGGGAATTGTTCGTTGAAAGACAGGATAGAAATGACGAAGTTGCCTAAGTTCTCCGTGGCCTTACTGCACCCGCGCTATTGGTTAACCTGGTTGGGTATAGGCGCGCTTTGGTTGGTCGTGCAACTCCCCTACCCGGTCATCTATAAATTGGGTTGCGCATTGGGCCACCTGGCGCGACGCGTAATGAAACGCCGCGCAAAAATCGCCTATCGCAACCTTGAATTATGCTTTCCGGAAATGAGCGCGCAGGAACGCCACACCATGGTGGTCAAAAACTTTGAATCCGTCGGTATGGGCGTGATGGAAACCGGCATGGCCTGGTTCTGGCCCGATCGGCGAGTGAACCGCTGGATGGAAGCGAGCGGTCTGGAGCATATCCGTGAAGTTAAGGCGCAGGGACTGGGGTTCATTCTGGTAGGAATACATTTCCTTACCCTTGAGTTTGGCGCCCGCATGTTTGGTATGCATAACCCGGGTATCGGAGTTTATCGCCCGAATGATAATCCGTTGCTCGACTGGTTACAGACCTGGGGACGCTTACGCTCCAATAAATCAATGTTGGATCGCAAAGATCTGAAAGGCATGGTTAAGGCATTGAAAAGCGGCGAATTGATCTGGTATGCGCCGGATCACGATTATGGCCCGCGCGCCAGCGTTTTTGTACCATTATTCGCTGTCGACCAGGCTGCCACGACCTCCGGTACCTGGATGCTCGCGCGCATGTCTAAAGCCTGTATTATCCCCTTCGTGCCTCGCCGTAAACCCGATGGGAAAGGCTACGAACTGATCATTCTTCCTGCGGAATATTCGCCTCCGCTGGAGAGCGCAGAAGCGACTGCCGCATGGATGAATAAGATTGTTGAGCAGTGCATTATGATGGCGCCAGAGCAGTATATGTGGCTGCATCGCCGCTTTAAAACTCGCCCTGAAGGCGTACCGTCGCGCTATTGACAGGATTGCAGCCGTCAGGCTGCAATTTTTCCCCTCTTTTAGCTTTAAAAGCTCCCCACATTGCGAGGCTGGTAAGGTCGGCGCATAATTATAATTAGTACGCTCATAATTAAATTGATGATAGCGCAAACCGCGCATCATACTGTGGAACGCTATGTCACCCTCTGATGTCCCCATAAACTGGAAACGCAATCTAACCGTTACCTGGCTGGGCTGTTTTTTAACCGGCGCGGCATTCAGCCTGGTCATGCCTTTTCTCCCTCTCTACGTTGAGCAACTCGGCGTAACAGGCCATAGCGCGCTCAACATGTGGTCCGGGCTGGTCTTTAGTATTACGTTCCTCTTTTCAGCTATCGCGTCCCCTTTTTGGGGCGGTCTGGCGGATCGTAAAGGGCGTAAGATCATGCTGTTGCGTTCCGCTCTCGGCATGGCCATTGTGATGCTGTTAATGGGCATGGCGCAAAATATCTGGCAATTTCTGATCCTCCGCGCGTTATTAGGCCTGCTGGGCGGATTTATTCCCAACGCCAATGCGCTCATCGCCACTCAGGTGCCGCGCCACAAAAGCGGCTGGGCGTTAGGGACGCTCTCTACTGGCGGCGTCAGCGGCGCTCTGCTTGGCCCACTTGCGGGCGGTCTGCTCGCCGACCATTACGGCCTTCGTCCGGTCTTTTTTATTACCGCCAGCGTTTTGTTTATCTGTTTTCTGCTCACCTTCTTTTTCATTCGCGAGAATTTCCTGCCGGTGAGCAAAAAAGAGATGCTTCACGTTCGGGAAGTGGTCGCCTCGTTAAAAAATCCCCGCCTGGTATTAAGCCTGTTTGTCACCACGCTGATTATTCAGGTGGCGACGGGGTCTATTGCGCCCATCCTGACGCTCTATGTGCGCGAACTGGCGGGAGATGTCAGTAATATTGCGTTCATTAGCGGGATGATAGCGTCCGTTCCCGGCGTGGCGGCATTACTTAGCGCCCCCCGGCTCGGCAAGCTTGGCGACAGAATTGGCCCGGAAAAGATTCTTATCGTCGCGCTGATTATTTCCGTACTGCTGCTGATTCCAATGTCTTTTGTGCAAACGCCGTGGCAGCTCGCGCTATTGCGGTTTCTGCTTGGCGCGGCGGATGGCGCGCTGCTGCCAGCCGTTCAAACTCTGCTGGTTTACAACTCTACCAACCAGATAGCCGGGCGCATATTCAGTTACAACCAATCTTTCCGCGATATCGGCAACGTCACCGGCCCTCTCATGGGCGCCGCAATTTCCGCGAGCTATGGCTTCCGCGCCGTATTCTGCGTCACGGCAGGCGTGGTGTTGTTCAATGCTATCTATTCATGGAACAGCTTACGACGGCGCAGACTGGCAATAGAATAATTTTTGCGCTTTCATACTTGCAATATTACAGAATCAGCTATTCTTTCCCTAAATACCTCATCAAATCAAAGGGAGACACTGATGACCATGTATGCCACGCTGGAAGAAGCTATCGATGCAGCCCGGGAAGAATTTCTGGCTGACCATCCAGGCCTCGAACAAGACGAAGCGAATGTGCAGCAGTTCAACGTTCAGAAATATGTACTGCAGGATGGGGACATCATGTGGCAGGTCGAATTTTTCGCCGATGAAGGTGAAGATGGCGAATGTCTGCCGATGCTGAGTGGTGAAGCCGCGCAGAGCGTGTTTGACGGCGATTATGATGAGATAGAGATCCGCCAGGAGTGGCAGGAAGAGAATACTTTGCATGAATGGGATGAAGGGGAATTCCAGCTTGAACCCCCGCTTGATACCGAGGAAGGCCGTACTGCGGCAGACGAATGGGATGAGCGTTAATTACTCATAAGGCCCGTGGTGAATATCGAGCGGCAGTAGCAGTGTATCGAAGATCAGTGAGAAGGGCAGATCGAGGATAGTGATATAGCGCCATG
The DNA here is from genome assembly GCF_000006945.2 of Salmonella enterica subsp. enterica serovar Typhimurium str. LT2. Taxonomy (GTDB): domain Bacteria; phylum Pseudomonadota; class Gammaproteobacteria; order Enterobacterales; family Enterobacteriaceae; genus Salmonella; species Salmonella enterica. The sequence goes on along the minus strand of NC_003197.2, from coordinate 1,240,684 downwards.
CGGAATCACGCATATCCCACTGCACGCCAGGGTAATACTGGTTGCCGTGTCCTTGTCCGGGGATCGTTCTGCTGATAATACTGCCGCAGCCGCTCAGGGTAATCACCATTATGCTCACCGCGAATATACGCACCTGATACCTCATTTCACTATAAAAATACCGGCATCACGCCGGTATTTTTCACCTCACTCCAGACCTGAAGACCTTATCTCGCTGACGATGTTCGTCCCTGCAACGCCTGCGGATTCAGGACGAGAGACTGATAATGGTTTACCCAGGAAGAGTATCTCTCTGGCGCATTCCAGACCCGATAGTGTAAACGCGCCATCGTCACCGGATCGCTGAGCAAAACCAGACGCCGATCGCGGTTCAGTTTCTCCGGCGTTTCGTTTAGCGCCTGCTCCACATGACGATCGCGGGCTATTTCCAGTACCTTACTGGCGCGGTGACGCGCAGTGGCCATCGCGGTCGCCAGCGCATTAAGCGACGGGTTAAATACCGCATGCATAAAGCCATCGTCCAGAATACGGCGGCGATTCATCTCCAGATATTTATCGGTATCGACCAACACCTGAGGCGGCGAATACTCTTCCGGGATCAGGAACAGCTTCCAGCGTTTGGTGCGTAATCCTACCGTTGAACGACTGGAGATCACCGAAACAAATGGCGACAGAATCAGCGAAAAGACAATCGGCGCCAGCCAGAACAGAAAGCGTAAATCCAGCCACGCCATACCCACCGCCCAGACCAGCCCCAGCAGCAGTTGAGAGCCGTGACGCATAAAGGCTTCTCCCCACGGCGTAGAATCATCGTCGCGTTGCGGTGAGTTCCAGACCACTTCCCAGCCGAGAAACGCGCTGACCACAAACACGGTATGAAACAGCATACGCACCGGCGCCAGCAATACGGAGAACAGCACTTCCAGCAACAGCGACAGCGTAACGCGCCAGAAACCGCCATACTCTTTGGTGCCTTTACACCAGATCAGCATAATACTGAGCAGCTTCGGCAGGAACAGCAGCACCATCGTTGATGCAAACAGCGCGATTGCCAGTTCCGGACGCCACTGCGGCCAGACCGGAAAAAGCTGGCGCGGCTGAAGGAAATATTGCGGCTCTGTTAACGCATGAACGACCTGCAGCGCGGTAGAAAGCGCGAGGAACATAAACCATAACGGCGCGGACAGATATGACATTACCCCCGTCAGGAACACGGCGCGATGCACCGGGTGCATTCCTTTCACCAGGAACAGACGAAAGTTCATCAGGTTGCCGTGACACCAGCGGCGGTCGCGTTTAAGCTCATCCAGCAGGTTTGGCGGCAGCTCTTCATAGGAGCCGGGGAGATCGTAGGCAATCCAGACGCCCCACCCTGCCCGACGCATTAGCGCCGCCTCCACAAAGTCGTGGGAAAGAATCGATCCGGCGAACGAACCTTCTCCCGGCAGCGGCGCCAGAGCGCAGTGCTCGATAAACGGCTTCACGCGGATAATGGCATTGTGCCCCCAGTAGTGCGACTCCCCCAACTGCCAGAAGTGCAGCCCGGCGGTAAACAGCGGCCCATAGACGCGGGTCGCGAACTGTTGGCAGCGGGCATACAGAGTATCCATCCCCGACGCTTTCGGCGAAGACTGGATAATCCCGGCGTTTGGATTCGCTTCCATCAGGCGCACCAAGCCGCTCAGACACTCGCCGCTCATCACTGAGTCCGCGTCCAGCACCACCATATAGCTGTACTGATTGCCCCAGCGGCGGCAAAAATCGTCAATATTGCCGCTTTTGCGTTTCATACGGCGGCGGCGGCGACGGTAAAAAATTTGGCCTTCGCCCTGCACTTCCGCGATAAGCTCCATCCACGCCTTTTGCTCCGCCACGCAGATATCCGGGTTATAACTGTCGCTAAGGATATAGACGTCGAAATGCGCGGCGTTGCCTGTGGCTTTAACGGACTCCCAGGTCGCGCGCAGACCGGCGAAAACGCGACTAACGTCTTCATTACAGATAGGCATGATCAGCGCCGTCCGGTGTTCCGGATTGAGGGGCTCATCGCCAACCGTAGACGCGGAGATGCTGTACTTATCGCGCCCGATAAGCAGTTGCAGGAAGCCCATCAGCGCCGTCCAGAATCCGGCTGACACCCAGCAGAACAGCACGGCAAACAAAATCAGGATACCGGTTTGCAGCATGTAGGGCAGGAGCTGCATAAAGGAGACCCAAATATCCTGCCCCACCATATCCATAGGATTGATGAGCGCCCATCCCTGATAAGGCAGAATGGTCTTCATATACCAGGTCGCGACGACGGTTTGCGCCAGAGTCAAAATTAACAAAATATAGCGGCGTATAGTGCCGACGGTACGCCATTTTTGCTCGCTCGCCTGCTCTTCTTTTGTCAGACGAGAAACATAGCGCGGCGTTACATCCCGCCCACGCAGACGATCCCAGAAACGGCCAACCGGGTTGGTTCGCCAGGGATCGGGAAACATCGAAGAGCGCGTCGCTTTTGGCATAGCCTGCAACTGATCGCGCCCTTCATCATCTTTAATTAACTGCCCCTTCGCCAATGAATCCGGCCAGGCGTGTTCAAGGCGGGCTTTTACGGAACCCTGCGGTGAATCGTCTTCTCGCGAGTAAGTCCGATGCTCGGCATCCAGCGCCTGATGCACGGCGCGGATGTCAGTTTTCGGCAATGCCGCTTTCTCACGTTCAGAAAGCAGCAATGCGTCAATATACTCAGTTGTTTTATTCATTGGCAGGTAACTGGTAGCTCCAGGTTTCACTTAGCGTCTGATCGGCATTCACCAATGCGGCACGCATTTCCGTGGTTTTCTTCGCGTCTTTGACTTTCACGCGCAGCATTAAACGCCAGCCTTTAGTGACTGGGTTATAGCGTACATTACTGTCAACGATTTCACCGTTATCGCCAATGCTGGTTTGCGCAGCGACGGGCGTATCCGGCGGCAGTTTTTTCATGTCGGCGCCAACGAAATCCACCACAAAGGCAATAGTGCCGTCGGGCTGGCGAATCAGATTTGACTGTTTAACGTCGCCCGTTGAGCGGCGTGTTTGCAGCACCCAGGCATTATCCGGCGCATGAAGTTTATCTTCATCGCGGCTGAAGGTCAGAGTGTACTTGAAGTTCATCTCTTTACCCGGTTCCGGCAGTTGATCCGGAGTCCAGTAAGCGACGATGTTATCGTTGGTTTCATCATTGGTCGGAATTTCAACCAGTTCAACCTTACCTTTGCCCCAGTCGCCTTTCGGGGTAATCCAGGCGCTTGGACGCAGGTCGTAGCGATCGTCTAAATCTTCAAAGCGCGAGAACTCGCGACCACGCTGCAACAGGCCGAATCCCTGAGGGTTTTCCATTGCATAGCTGCTCACAGCGAGGTGTTTTGGATTGTTCAGCGGACGCCAAATCCACTCGCCATTACCCGCATGAATGGATAAGCCGTTCGAGTCATGCAGTTCCGGACGATAGTTGGTCGTCGGCGACGGCTGGTTTGGCCCAAACAGGAACATACTGGTTAATGGCGCAACGCCCAGCTTGCCCACTTTATCGCGCAGATAGACTTTTGACTGCACGTCCACCACGGTATCGCGGCCAGGAATGATCACAAAACGGTAAGCGCCGGTCGCGCGCGGAGAATCGAGTAATGCATAGACGGTCAAACGCTTATCGGTGGGTTTTGGACGCTCAATCCAGAACTCGCGAAAGCGGGGAAACTCTTCACCAGATGGTAAGGCGGTATCAATCGCCAGGCCGCGCGCAGATAAGCCATATACCTGGCCTGCGCCGATAACGCGGAAATAGCTGGCGCCAAGCATACTGACGATTTCGTCGTTCTTATCTTTACTGTTAATGGGGTACAGGACTTTGAACCCGGCGAAGCCTAAATCTTTTACCGTGTCTTTATCGTGCTGAACATTGCCAAAATTGAAGTAATCCGGGCTGTATTTGATTCTTTTGACCGTCGTCGCCGTCACTTCGTTAATCTTGACCGGCGTATCGAAGTACATCCCCTGATGGTAAAATTCGAGCTTAAAAGGGGTCTTTAAGTTGTTCCAGTAGGCTTTATCGCTGTTAAACTGGATCTGCTGATAATCCGCATATTTCATGTCGCGGAAAACGGAGGGCAAGTTGCTTTTAGGCGCCTCATAGCCTTTCCCGGCTAAAGATTGAGCTTGTTTTGCCACGTCATCAATGCTGAACGCCCAGCTCGATGATGCGTAGAGCGTTAACATAATAGCTGCGCCCAACCAACGCATTTTCATCATTTGTCGTTTATGTTTCATAATAAGTAAGCACTTCCCCCTTTGTGTGCTTATATCGATCCGATCCATTTTAATGGATAATCAGGCATTACGACAACTGAATCCAGGCTTTGTTCAGCGCGCTGGCTCATGGATTAAGCACCTCCCGCGCCTGTTTTCACTTTGCGTGCTTATCCTGGAGACAGGTTGTCGGAGTTGGTGTAGGGTTGCTACCGAATGTAACTATAATTCGCCTTATGGATAAGGTGAAAAATCTGAGAATACGTGACCTTATATGAGCTCTGTACCCGCGCCGCGTGAATATTTTCTTGACTCTATCCGCGCATGGCTGATGTTGTTAGGGATTCCCTTTCATATCTCGTTGATCTATTCCACTCACAGTTGGCATGTCAATAGCGCCGCGCCATCGTGGTGGCTAACCCTGTTTAACGATTTTATCCACGCTTTTCGTATGCAGGTGTTTTTTGTTATTTCTGGTTATTTTTCGTACATGTTATTTTTACGTTATCCATTAAAACACTGGTGGAAAGTACGGGTAGAACGTGTGGGTATTCCCATGCTTACCGCAATCCCTTTGCTTACCTTGCCGCAATTTATCCTGTTGCAATATGTCAAAGAGAAAACAGAGAACTGGCCTACACTCTCTGCCTATGAAAAATATAATACGTTAGCGTGGGAACTCATTTCACATCTGTGGTTTTTACTGGTGCTGGTGATATTAACCACCGTCAGCATCGGGATTTTTACCTGGTTCCAAAAAAGGCAGGAAACAAGCAAGCCTCGTCCCGCCGCTATTTCGCTGGCCAAACTTTCGCTTATTTTTTTCCTGCTGGGGGTGGCTTACGCTGCTATCAGGCGCATTATATTCATCGTATATCCGGCAATCCTCAGTGACGGCATGTTCAATTTTATTGTGATGCAAACGCTATTTTATGTGCCGTTTTTTATTCTCGGCGCGTTGGCCTTCATTCACCCCGATCTGAAAGCGCGCTTCACCACGCCCTCACGCGGATGCACTTTAGGCGCTGCCGTTGCTTTTATCGCGTATCTGCTGAATCAACGTTATGGGAGCGGCGACGCCTGGATGTACGAAACCGAATCCGTGATTACGATGGTAATGGGGCTATGGATGGTGAACGTGGTATTTTCACTGGGGCATCGCTTGTTAAACTTTCAGTCCGCGCGTGTCACCTATTTCGTGAATGCTTCGCTGTTTATCTATCTGGTGCATCATCCCTTAACGCTTTTCTTTGGCGCGTATATTACGCCGCATATCTCCTCCAACCTGATCGGGTTCTTGTGCGGGCTGATATTTGTTATGGGTATTGCGTTAATTCTGTATGAAATTCATTTACGCATCCCGCTCCTGAAATTTCTCTTTTCAGGTAAACCGCCGGTAAAACGAGAAAGTCGCGCCACGATCGGGTAGTTTTCCGCGCGTGGGTTCACAGCAACCATTCCACAGGTAAAATTGCCGCCAACCGTACCAGAACTCGTTGCCAGAAACGCGTAGCGGGTTCTTTCTTTAACACCTTTTCCTCTTCTTGCTGACGATCGATCCAGTTAATTCGTCCCCAGCGATCCAGCCGCAGTTGCCAGGCCGCATCGCGTTGGCTCTGTGTAAAACGCTTATGGATAAGCGTCGCCAGCGTTTCACTTTCAATGACAAAGCCCATTTCGGTATTTAAAAGCGTTGAACGGGGATCAAAATTAAGCGACCCGATAAACACCTTACTACCATCAATACTGAACGTTTTAGCATGTAAGCTGGAACCTGAGTTCCCGGTGAGTCCGCGATCATGTACGGCGGTTTCATGTTCGCGGGTCGGTTTCAGTTCGTAGAGCTCCACGCCATAGCGCAGTAATTTCTTGCGCCAGCGCGCGTACCCTGCGTGAACGACCGCCACATCGTTGGCCGCCAGAGAGTTAGTTAAGATGGCGATCTTCACGCCTTTCCTGACCAGATTAAGCAACTGCGCCACGCCTGCGCGCGTAGGGACAAAGTAAGCGGAAATAATGTCGATACGCTCCGTCGGCGACCCCATCACGTCAAATAATCGCTGCGGAAGAAGCGAATGGCGCTGCGCCTTCCCCTCGCCTTTAGAAGGGTCATCGCTAAGCAAGCGTGTTTTTGCCCAAATCAGCGGCAACGTTCCGCGATCGAGATCCGCCATAAACTGGCTGGTTTCCAGCTTATGCAGATAACGGCGGGTGATCTCATCGTTATACCAGGATTCGGGAAGTTCGATACGCTGCGTCAGTTCCTGCTCAGAAAGGGATAATACTTGCTGCAATGTCGACACTGAACTACAGCGCCAGTAACGTTCAAAATCATTGGCGACATCATTGACCACCGGGCCAATGGCCATCACGTCCAGATCGGAAAATAGCGGCTCCTCGCCAGCGCCGAAATAGGCATCGCCGATGTTGCGCCCACCGACCAGCGTCACTACGCCGTCGGCAGTGTAACTTTTATTGTGCATCCGCCGATTCAGCCGCGCAAAATCCGTCAAATATCCCAGCGCGCGTAGCGTACGAAAAGAGAAAGGATTAAACAGACGAACTTCGATATTAGGATGGCTATCCAGCAAGCGCAACGTATCATCCAGACCAGGCGTATTGTTATCATCCAGCAGCAGACGAACATGAACGCCGCGCTTCGCCGCCGACAGCAGTACCGAAAAGAGCAGCCGCCCGGACATATCGTCTTCCCAAATATAATACTGCACATCCAGCGTCCGCGCCGCCATTTCGGTCAGGCGGTAGCGGGCGGCAAAAGCGTCCAGACTGTTATCCAGCGCGAGAATGCCGCACTCTCCGGGATGGCGCGCGCATAGCGGTTCAACGGCACGCTCCAGGCGTGTTTTATCAGGCAGGGTCGTCGCCTTGCTGAGTAAGTAATCTTGCGTAAAGCCGGGCAGTTTCTTCATCATAACAGACAAAGTATACCTGTTCAGGCAGAGCGTAACGGGTAATAAAATCTGAAACCGTCCTGACGGCGACTTCAGCGGCCTGGGCGCGTGGATAGCCATAAACGCCGGTACTGATTGCCGGAAAAGCGATGGAACGAAAGTGATTCGCCTCGGCAAGCAGCAAACAATTCCGGTATGCCTCTTCGAGTAGCTCAGCTTCCTGGTGTTCGCCGCCTCGCCAGACGGGCCCCACTGTGTGAATAACCGCCTTTGCCGAAAGCTTGCCAGCAGGCGTGATAACCGCATGTCCCGTCTGACATTCGCCCTGTTGCTGACGGATGAGTTTACAGGCGTCCAGCAATGCCGGCCCCGCCGCGCGATGAATCGCGCCGTCTACGCCACCGCCGCCCATTAATGATGCGTTAGCGGCATTCACAATCGCATCGACGCTAAGTTGAGTGATATCACCCTGTATGACCTGAAGACGTGATGTCATAACCCCCCCCCCTTTGTCTCACCTTATCTGCAAAGTGTACAGCAGGGCTTTCAACAGAGTCGCTCTTTTTATATCTATGACACCGCCGTTAACGGTACTCAATATTCATCACCGCCAGGCTTTTTTGCGCATCGAGATAATGCAGCCGTACCGTCGCAATGGACTGAATATCCTGCGGTAATCCAGATGCCTGCCGAAGGTCAATCCGGTGCATTTGCTTTTTACCTTCGCGTAGGCAGGTTAAATCAATATTTTCGGCGTGAGTAGAAATATCGCACAGTGGCTCAACAATCGCGCCGCGAAAATGGATAACGCCGCCCTGTACCGTTTGTTGCCCTACCGCAGAATGGATAAAAAAAGCGCAGATACACAGGCCTATGGCAGGGATATTTTTCTTGATTACGGACATGTTAACTCCTCAATGATTAGTCATCCTCGAGGGTTCGGCGTTACCTTATAGCGACATGCCGAGACGATGAGACGCTTTTATCGCCTCTTTATACCCAGGTCAGCCAATCCATTTCCGCCACCATCAAAAACTACTGTGCAGAAGGCGGCCATTGTTGTGATAAATGCAGTGATTGTCCGTCCGAAACAGTAACAATAATTTTAACCGAGTCCTCTGAAGATATATTTACACTAAGACGAGACAACTCAATCGGTTGATTAGCAGGTAAAGATAGCGTTTGTTTTTGCTGTGTATGGCTTTGTCCCCCGACGCCGTCGCGCACAGAGAGAATTTGCACCTGACAGACGCAGGGTTCGTTTAATGTGACCTGAGGGATCACCGTGTAAATATCGCCTTGCTGAGTCGTGGTAAACGTAATCTGATTTGAAAGTGCGGCAAGGAGCAATAAAGTATGCATAATTTCCTCCCGAAAAAAAACAGGGCTTATGCCCTGTTTTTTTATTAGCGCAGACGCTAAATTAATACTGGTTAGCCGTGGCGTTGTTGCCAAAACCAACCTGACGCACCATTACGCTGGAATCAGATGCGGTCTGATTAACCAGCGCGGCGTTATTACCGCCGTATTGACCGACAGTAATATCGGAGTTTTTAGCGTTCCACTGGTCGATGGTGGCATTGTTTCTGAAACCATTCTGAGTCAGTTCAATAGTACTGTTATCCGCACCCTGGCCTACATCGGCGCCGTTACCATAACCGCTCTGGGTAATGGTCGTTTCAGATTTACGGGCATCGCTTTGCAGAGCAAGCGCAGCGTTAGCGGAACCGTACTGATAAATGCTCAACGTGGAATCCGGGCCGGAACTATTGCCGCCGCCGTTATGATTACCGCCGCCGCCCCATTGTGGAACGACGCCAGCCAGAGCACTGCCAGAAACTACGATTGCTGCGAATGCTGCCACTTTTAAAAGTTTCATGGTAAAACCCCCATCGGATTGATTTAAAAGTCGTAACGGTATTAGCGTTGGGTGACGCGAATAGCCATATGCGACTGTTTCTGCACTACAACTGCTGTTTTCTGCGTACCGTACTGGGTAATATTGGCCTTATTTCCAGAACCTTTCTGGATAATAGCCGCACTATTACCGTAAGCGCTTTGCGATATACTGGCATCGTTGGCATTGCCCGTTTGCTCAATATACGCAAAGTTATAATTCCCTGCCTGGTCGACTTTCGCCCGATTATTTCCTCCTTCTTGTGAAATAACGGACAATAGTTTTGATCCTTCCTGGCGTACTCTGGCACTATTATCCGTGCCGACTTGACCAATAATGGCCGCCTGATTAAATGAAGACTTGCTTAATTCATTTACCGCAAAATTATACTCTGAACGAGCCAGATCATAATTTGTCGCGGTTGCAATCCCAGGCGCACCCAGTATTGTCAACATCATAAATAACAATTTGTTTTTCATGCTGTCACCCTGGACCTGGTCGTACATAGCGAAAATTATCTATTACCTTGTTAGCGACATGCGTTTTTTGTTAACGCGTCGTTACGATGAAGAGTATGTCCGTGGAAACATTTTTAATAACTCACCCACGCGTGGTATTTTGTTATTTAAGCTCATACCAAAGTGCTAATAAAACGATAGCCATGTGATTTTTTATAATTGATTTTTGGCCACAGAAGATAGTGTATCGCGCACCTAAAAAATGAAGTGTTGGTGTGTGTTATGCCGCCATGGGGATGTTCTTATGCTTCCCATGTGGGGCAATACGCACAAGACGTGACACACTTCGTTTTTTTTGTCTTTGTGCTGTCCAGGTTAATGCCACGTCTCAAATTTTAAGAAAAAATAAAATCAAAACATAACATATAATAATTAAAATGATTAAAAATCAATGAATTATTATAATTTGTATGATTTTTTAAATCTATGCAATAACAGCGAAATGTACAACTTTACTATCAAATCTAAACTTCAAAAAAACCCAAAAACAACATTTTAATATATATTTTTACATTTGGTTACAAGTTTAACACTTGCTTTAAGATTTGTAATGGCTAGATTGAAAACAGTTAAAAGTATTTTCGTAAATATTTTTCTCTTTCTGGATAATGGGCTATTTCAACCCACAGCAGTGCAACATCTGTCAGTACTTCTGGTGCCTTTATTTTATGGGGGCAGCTGTCAGATGTGCGATTAAAAAAAGTGGAGTTTCATCATGTTTAATGAAGTCCATAGTAGTCATGGTCACACACTATTGTTGATCACAAAGCCATCTCTGCAAGCTACGGCATTATTGCAACATTTAAAGCAATCGCTGGCCATAACCGGAAAACTGCATAATATTCAACGTTCTCTGGAAGATATCTCGGCCGGTTGCATTGTTTTAATGGATATGATGGAAGCGGATAAGAAGCTTATCCACTATTGGCAGGATAATTTAAGCCGCAAAAACAATAATATAAAAACATTATTGTTAAATACCCCTGACGATTATCCCTACCGTGAAATTGAAAACTGGCCTCATATTAACGGCGTGTTTTACGCTACTGAAGACCAGGAACACGTGGTCAGCGGATTACAGGGTATTCTGCGTGGCGAATGCTATTTTTCACAAAAATTAGCCAGTTACCTGATTACGCACTCAGGAAATTACCGCTACAACAGCACCGAGTCCGCATTACTCACTCATCGCGAAAAAGAGATCCTCAATAAGTTACGTATTGGTGCCTCTAATAATGAAATCGCGAGGTCGCTATTTATCAGCGAGAATACGGTTAAGACACATCTTTATAATCTTTTCAAAAAGATAGCTGTCAAAAATCGCACCCAGGCAGTTTCATGGGCAAACGATAATCTCAGGCGGTAAGGCCATGAAACGCTATCTGACCTGGATTGTAGCAGCAGAGTTACTGTTCGCTACCGGAAACCTGCATGCCAATGAAGTTGAAGTCGAGGTTCCCGGATTGTTAACCGACCATACCGTCTCTTCGATAGGACATGAATTCTATCGTGCATTCAGCGACAAATGGGAAAGCGAATACACCGGCAATCTGACCATTAATGAAAGACCCAGTGCGCGTTGGGGAAGCTGGATCACCATAACGGTAAATCAGGACGTTATTTTCCAGACCTTTTTATTTCCAATGAAAAGAGACTTCGAGAAAACCGTCGTCTTCGCATTAGCGCAAACAGAGGAAGCATTAAATCGCCGACAAATAGATCAAACGCTATTAAGTACGAGTGATTTAGCGCGTGATGAATTCTAAAACATGATTTTTATCCGGAGGCTGTCATGCGTGTTAAACATGCAGTAGTGCTGCTCATGCTTTTTTCGCCATTAACCTGGGCTGGAAATATGACGTTCCAGTTCCGTAATCCTAACTTTGGTGGAAACCCCAATAACGGTTCCTTTTTATTGAATAGCGCCCAGGCGCAAAATTCATATAAAGACCCCGCTTATGATAACGATTTTGGTATCGAAACCCCCTCAGCGTTGGATAACTTTACGCAGGCTATTCAATCGCAAATTCTGGGCGGCTTGTTGACCAATATTAATACCGGGAAACCAGGACGTATGGTGACCAACGATTTTATTATCGATATCGCTAATCGCGACGGACAGCTCCAGCTCAACGTCACGGACAGAAAAACGGGAAGAACCTCGACCATCGAAGTGTCAGGTTTACAAACTCAGTCAACCGATTTTTAAGCTACAGTCACTAAAGGATATAAATCATGCCGCGCTTACTTATTTTGGTTGCCGTTTTATTGTTGAGCGGATGCTTAACTGCCCCGCCGAAACAAGCTGCGAAACCGACATTAATGCCCCGCGCACAAAGTTACAAAGATTTGACGCACTTACCTGCTCCCACCGGTAAGATCTTTGTTTCGGTATATAACATTCAGGATGAAACGGGCCAATTTAAACCTTACCCGGCAAGTAACTTTTCTACGGCTGTGCCGCAGAGCGCCACCGCTATGTTGGTCACTGCGCTGAAAGATTCGCGCTGGTTTATCCCGCTGGAACGACAAGGCTTACAGAATCTTTTGAATGAACGGAAAATTATTCGCGCAGCCCAGGAAAACGGCACCGTGGCGATGAATAACCGTATCCCGCTTCAGTCGCTGACGGCGGCAAATATTATGGTGGAAGGTTCTATTATTGGTTATGAAAGTAACGTCAAATCCGGCGGGGTCGGCGCAAGATATTTCGGTATTGGCGCCGATACGCAGTATCAGCTGGATCAGATTGCTGTCAACCTGCGCGTGGTTAACGTCAGTACGGGCGAGATCCTTTCCTCGGTGAACACCAGTAAAACGATCCTTTCCTATGAAGTACAGGCAGGCGTGTTCCGTTTTATTGATTACCAGCGCTTACTGGAAGGCGAAATCGGCTATACCTCGAACGAACCGGTGATGCTGTGTCTGATGTCAGCCATTGAAACCGGCGTTATCTTCCTCATTAATGATGGTATCGATCGCGGACTGTGGGATTTGCAGAATAAAGCGGACAGGCAAAATGATATTCTGGTGAAATACCGTGAGCTGTCAGTACCGCCAGAATCCTGATGAATACGACAAAGCGTGGGGAAGAACCCCACGCTTTTTTATTTTGTGACCGCCGTATTCGCTGAATGTTGCTCGCGGCGTGATGCCAGCCATAGCCCACTATTTTTCATGGCATAGCCAAAGATTAGCCCCAGCGCCAGCGACGGTAATACCAACCGCCAGTCACCCTGCCCTGCAAATGTCGCGCAGGCGCCGATAAATGTTCCCGGAACAAAAGAAAGCAATAGCTGCTTTGCCTGGATACACATCAGGAATGCCACGATCCCCGTCAACACGTAACTGACAATTTCCAGATGCGGCGCCAACGCGCTACCGTGAATAATGACCAGCGCCCACACCATACCGCTTAACAGCGTACAGGCGGAAATCAACAATCCCTTAAAGCCGCCCTGCGGACAGGCGAAATAAGCCGTACAGCCTAAAAAACCGGCCCAGCTTAGTAACCCCAGGGAGACAGCCCCCCATCCCCATATTCCAGAAAGGATGCCCGTCGTGATAGCAATAGAAAGAAGTATGTTCATGGCGCGCATCATAACAGAAAAGCGGCACATTAATGAGATCACGCACACATTTTATGCAATGATGTAAAACCCGTTGCAGTTAAGGGTGATTTACATCACATTATTCTTCATCTTCTTCCTGAAGTTCATCCCACATGGCCCCTATCGCATCACGCGTTAGCGGCGCCAGAGTGCGCCAGAATGGCGTAACGGCATGGGCTTCAACTTTACCGAGGAAGGTATTGCACCAGGGAAGCAGATAATCGGCAAATAAGGTTTCCAGCGCTTCACTTTCATCTTCGGCAGACTGATCTTCCAGCCAGGAGGCCGCGAGCAATAAAGTGCCAATGTGATCGGCAGGCGTATCGGCCAGCGGCATCCCTCGCGACGTTAAAAAAGCGCGCACCTCAGACTCTTCCGCGCCTTCGACCCACGCACTGCGGTATGGCGCTACCGCGCACTCTTCCCCAACAAATAACGCATTGTAATCAGTGGAAATCTGCGTGATATCGCAGCTTTTCTGTAAACGCGCCAGCATGTCATCCTGCTCCAGCGGCCAGTTTGCCGCCAGTTTACCTTCACGGATTAACGTAAACAGCGGAACCAGTAAAGGATCTTGCGGTTGGCGGTAAAACAACGATCCCAGCACACGGCACAGGATTGAAAACTCATTCATTGATATCTTCCCGTAAATAACGATTAAAGTTCGGCAAATTCCGGTACAGGCGCCATACCGCGTGATTCGAGAAAGGCCAGTAAGCGCTGCGGCGAGACGTTCAGGATTCGATCTTCCGGAAAATTCACCGCATCCAGAATTTTCCGGCATTCGGTGAAATCGCCAAGCGTAAAGGCCGTATGGGAATCAGAGCCTAACGCTACCCAGCCTCCCGCATCGCGTACGGCGGCAGCGACCGCGCGGCAATTATCTTCGCTTCCTTTACGCGAATGCAGAAAAGAAGAGTTGTTGATTTCCAGCGCTACATGGTGTTTCGCCGCCGCCTGCGCGATGGCTTTAACCTCCACTGGATACTTTGGATTTCCGGGGTGACTAATTATATGCACCTTGCCGCTGGCGATGGTCGCGATCATCGCCTGAGTATTGGTTTCTTTATCATGCGGCGCAAAAACGGGCTCATGAAAGCCTGCGATAATCAGATCCAGCGAGTCGAACATCTTTCCGGAACAATCAATTTCACCGTTAATATTCTTGATATTCGCCTCAATGCCACGCAGTATCCCCACGCCGTCAACCAGACGCGGCCAGATGCGCATGTTAATAAAATGCCAGTGATGCGGCGCATCTTCCATGTCCGGACCATGATCGGTAATCGCAAAAAGTTTAATGCCTTTGCGTTTGGCTTCCGCGATATAATCGCTCAGAGTACTGTAGGCATGAGTGCTGGCGACGGTATGCATATGCAGGTCAACGGGATACATTGCTCTCTCCTGTAGTCATTTCCGACAAGGATAGCAGGTATCGCCAGCGTTTTTTAGCGAAACCCGGCCCGCGCCGGGTTGTATCAATATCCTCTCGCCCGATCCACCTGCCCCGTCACCGGCTCTCCCTTCTCCAGCTGGGTAATGGTGCGGCTAATATAATCGATGGCTTCCGCCGGACGGGTGACTGCCGCAATGTGCGGCGTCATGGCGACTCGCGGATGGCGCCATAATGGACTTTCCTGCGGTAACGGTTCCTGGCTAAAGACATCCAACATCGCGCCTTTTAGCTTACCGCTATCAAGCGCAGCCAGCAGATCCGCCTCCTGAACATGAACGCCGCGCGCGAGATTCAGCACGTAAGCGCCATCCGGCAATTGATCCAACAATTCGCTATTAATAATTCCTACCGTTTGGGCCGTATTCGGCAGCAGATTAATCAGCACCCGCGTCTGGTTCAGGAAAGCGCGCAGCTCTTCACGCCCTACATAACTTTCCACGCCAGGCCAGGATTTGCGGCTACGACTCCAGCAACGTAACGGGAACCCCCACGCCTGTAGACTTTCTGCCACTTTTGCGCCCAGTACCCCTGCGCCCATGATACCGACGCTAAACTCTTCGCGGGTATATTCCGGCAACGGTTTCCATAGCGCCTGATTTTTCAGCGCCTGATAATCATCGAAACGACGGAACCAGTGTAATACCTGGCTGACGGCATACTCCTGCATTTGCAGGCCCATTCCGGTATCTTCCAGACGGAATAGAGGAATGGAGGCGTCCAGCATTTCCGGATGCGCATTTAATTTACTCAGAATTGCATCCACCCCCGCGCCCAGCACAAAGACGGCTTTTAAGCGTCTTCCGGCCAGCATTTCAACCGGGGGCTGCCATACAAGCGCATAGTCTGCGGGGTTGTTATCACCGACCTTCCATTCACGAACGCGCGCATGTGGGAGAGCCTTCTCCAGCGCATTTACCCACCAGGCGGCGTTAAATGTCGGGTGATAAAAAATTATCTCCATGTTATCTCCTGAGCAGTATTGTGCGGAATGTGATTGCGCCTGTTATCAGCGTTTTCAACGGGATGTGCAGCATAGCAAATTTCCCGGCGCGGGCAAAAAAAGCAGTTTTCGCTTATTAAAACCACAGATTGGTGGAAGTTTGTATAAACGCGCTTTTTTTTGAAAAAAGTTGATTGACGTAGAATGGATATTTCCCTACATTAGCGCCCGTTCCAGTAATGCTGGAGCGACAATTTGGTGAGGTGTCCGAGTGGCTGAAGGAGCACGCCTGGAAAGTGTGTATACGGCAACGTATCGGGGGTTCGAATCCCCCCCTCACCGCCATATTTAAGTTGAGAGCCTGTACAGAAGTACGGGCTTTTTGCTTATATGTATCCCCCAAACTAAGGGGGGATGAGAACCACCGACCGGGGTTCGACAACTGGCGCAGCCAGTTGGACAGACGACGAGCTTGCGAGGAGACTGCCCGAAGGGCGAGCGCAGCGAGTCAATCCCCCCCTCACCGCCATATTCAAGTTGAGAGCCTGTACAGAAGTAAGGGCTTTTTGCTTATATGTATCCCCCAAACCAAGGGGGGATGAGAACCACCGACCGGGGTTCGACAACTGGCGCAGCCAGTTGGACAGACGACGAGCTTGCGAGGAGACTGCCCGAAGGGCGAGCGCAGCGAGTCAATCCCCCCCTCACCGCCATATTCAAGTTGAGAGCCTGTACAGAAGTAAGGGCTTTTTGCTTATATGTATCCCCCAAACCAAGGGGGGATGAGAACCACCGACCGGGGTTCGACAACTGGCGCAGCCAGTTGGACAGACGACGAGCTTGCGAGGAGACTGCCCGAAGGGCGAGCGCAGCGAGTCAATCCCCCCCTCACCGCCATATTTAAGTTGAGAGCCTGTACAGAAGTACGGGCTTTTTGCTTATATGTGCCCCGTCCATTGCCGGATGGCGGCACAGTTCACGGGCGCCTTATCCGGTCTACATAAGCGCAGCGCCACCGGCCAATAACACCACCATCCGGCTTTCAATTTTAGCCAAGAATTTCAGTGAGTTTTACTTTGCGCCCCTCGTTTGAGGAAAGCGTCGCAGCATCAGCGGTAGCAATGGCATTTGTCGCCGCTTCTCCCGTTAGCAATTTAGCAAACTCCTCGCCTGGCTCCAGACCGTTTATCACATCATGCAAGTACTGCATCTCCAGTTTCATAATTGATGAGAGCCACATCGGCGTACGTTTACCGGGTTTACCATAAGCGATTGCGCCATCCATCTCGCTGGATATGTTACCGTTGCGACGATCATCATCCTCCGCCTGGCTTTCATGCACAAGAAAGTGTGTTTTTTTGCCCGCTTTTATTAGATAACCAGCCGTGTTTTGCATATCAATGAGAATTGCACCTGTCGTGCCCTCAATTAATACATAGTGCTCAGGGTAGTGGAACGATGATCCCCACTGAAGTGTCGCGAAACGACCGCTTTCAAACTCAAGGGTGATTAGGACAACATCATCTTCATCACCAAATTTTTCACCTTTGTGCGCAACATTCCCCGCCGCCATTGAAACCAGGGATGGGGTTTCATCCATGATGAACAGTGTACAATCTAGCTCGTGAATGTGATGATACAGATGCCCACCTGACTTTGCGCGAATCTTCTTCCATGAGATCTCATCCTGCACGTCTTCAAAACCATTACGTTTAGTGTGAACTTGTGTAACTTCACCAATTTCACCAGCTTTGATGAGCGCTTTAGCGTGGCGAACCCCGTGAAAAAAGTTCATAACGTGACCCGCCATAAAGGTAACACCAGCTTCTTTGCAGGCATCAACCATATCCTTACAATCCTGGTAATTTAAGGCGATAGGTTTTTCACAAAACACGTGTTTACCCGCTTTAGCCGCCGCAATGACTGGCGCTTTATGTAAGTAATTTGGTGAAGCAATAATTACGCAATCCACATCAGGATGGGAACAAAGCGCCTCCATCGTTGCAGTGGCGACACAGTTCAACTCTTTCGCTATCGGAGCCGCATTTACCGGATCGTAAATCGCAGTGATTTTCGCCCCTTCAACCTTAGACATAAATCGCGCCAGTTCAGCGCCAAAATAACCTGTACCTACAACACCGTATTTCGTCATCATTTATCCTCTATTAAAATTCTTTTGTTGATTGAAAACTTTCACGACGTGCTTTTAGTCTATCCGGAATGGATAGGCCAATAATGAGTAGAATTGTTGCGGTCCAGAAAGCAACAATGAACGTTAGCGCAGCGCCTAGCCCCATTGTTATTCCAAGCCAGGTCGCCGCCATTGAATTGAATGTGCCTGATGTCGCAGCAAGATTATAAATCAGCCCGGTACCCAAACCACGAACCTCAAGAGGAAAGTAGTCGTAGAGAAATTTGGGAACCAACCCGCCAACACCTACGTTAGTCGCCATTAAACCGAATAAACATGCGCCCAGCAGTAAATAATTATCTTGCGGAATTCTGAATAACGGGAAAATGAATAAAAAGGACATGAGAAGACCAATGCTGAACGTTTTCTTCAAACCAATTCTATCTGCGCACAGACCCCAAACGATATTTCCCAATACAGTGCCGAATGCCGCCGCCGTCATTAAATTAGAGACCACGCCCGTATCAAAGCCCTCTCCCGTCAAATATGTAGGCAGTAGACCAAAGATCGGCCAGTTTGCGCCGAAAATAGAGAACAGAACAATAAATACACATAATGTCAGTGGAAATTGAGCTCGATTAAATAGCCCTTTCATTGACAAAGAGAAAACTGACCAGGCACTTTGTGAATGCTTTCCGGGACCACTGAGTTTAGCTTCTTCCCACTCTTTAGATTCAGGAGCCCTGGCCCGGATGTAGATTACTAAAAGAACGGGTAGCAAACCGACAAAAAAAGCAGCACGCCAACCATACGCTTCGGCAAATGACGGCATAAAATAGGCTGCTATGATGTTACCAATACCGAAACCTGAAACCAGAAATGCGCTCGCTTTAGATTTTAAATGCTTTGGCCAACTTTCCACGGCATAAGTAGAAGCGCAAGCATACTCCCCCGCCATCCCCATACCGACAATGAAGCGACTAAGCGTCAGCATAATTACACCGGAAGCCAGGCCACTTAACCCTGTACCTACAGAATAGGCAACTATCGACCACATCATCAACGGCTTACGGCCAAATTTGTCTGCCAGCAGACCAAATAGCGCCCCGCCAAATGGTCGCCCAATAAAGGCCGCTGTGGCAAGGAATGCGCCCTCCATATCTGTCAATCCTAAGTCAGCCTTGATCAGATACATAATGTAGAAAATCAGCATAAAGTCGAAGCCGTCAAAAACGTAACCCAGCCATGCTGAAAATAAAGCATTTTTTTGTGGACGAGTTATCTCGCTATACCACGGGAAGAATTTTGCTATCACAATAAAACCCTTATTTGCTGTTACCGTCTGAAATGCTTACGGAATTAATTTTTAAGTCATATCAATTGCCGAATAAGACACTATCAATCGGCACTTTCCGACAACCGCCTGAGATCGTAGCTATGTAAGGCGTATATTCATTGTTTATCATCCTTGTTCGTAGCTACGTTAAGGACGTGAATACTCAAGACAAAGTCTAACGTTCTGTAACGTAGCTACGGGCTATAAGATTATCGATATGAATACTAAGCAAAGATTAGTACAGTAACTCTTTAACCTTTCTCAAAAGTGGTATTGTAATCCAACGCGATAACGGGTCTGTCTCTCATCGGTATTATTTCTCACCGCTACATTTCCGACCTCAACGTATGGTGTAAATGACTTATTCAGTTTCCAGGCTAAAGCCACATTATGTTCATAGTTTGTTTTTTTGTTATCAAATTTAATTTGATCGCTATCCATCCAGGTAAAGTTATATTCTAATTTCAACTCATCAAAAACATAACCTATATAAGTATCAAATCTATTCGTTTTCTCATCATCACTATAGTTAGCTGTCTTCCTTGCATAGTCATAACGGTAACGACCAGCCATATAAACACCAGAATCAAAATTATATTGCCCCCTTAAATAAGGCTTATAAATTGAAGTGTCTGGACCGCTTTCAAATATAAATCCAGGCTGCAAAACAAAATTGTCCGTAACTTTATAATTATAACTTACGCCCAGTTCTATAGCGTTTGCGACGAGATCGCTTAAATGCTTATCCTGCTCACCATCTACTCCTCCCGATTTAACGCTGGCATCGACATAAAAACCAATGCCGTTAGGAAGCTTTTCAATTATAGCAATACGGTCTTTATTAATTCTGGTTCTATCAGCATATTCATGCCGATAATCAAGGGTTGCCGCTTGTAGATATGATGAAAATGCTATAAACGAAACCATACCCAGAAGATATTTGTTGATTTTCATAAAATACTCCGCTCATCAATTAACTTTATTTTTGTATTTAAAAAATTATTTTATTAATAAATTACCATCACGCATGGTAAAGGAGGTTACAGACGAAACAGGTTTCCCTTTAGCATTTTCACCACCAATAAGGAAAACTTCATCACCATAACTTACTGATACACCATAGCCGAGAGGTTGTTTCATTTTACCCATATATTGCCAATGACCATTAATCAAACCATAGACTTCATCTCGCCATTTTTTATTTATCCCTTCGTGGGAATAAAACTTTCCATTAGTATAATTTTGTTTTGCTCCCGGAAAATTCGCGCCACCACCGACAAGCAGGACACCGTGACTATAGCCCGAAAATGCTCCGGCCAACCCTTCCTGCTGTTGTTCTCCAGGCGATGGCGGTAACTGGCTGTTCTTCAACCATGTTAGCTTATCGTTATCCCACATGGCGCGGTAAATCACATCGGTACGTAAACCCGGTTTGAGCTCACCATTAATCAGCATCAGGAAATTATTTCCCATTACCGATGACGATCCTGCCGTCCCCGCGCCTGGCAGCTCACCGGCATTCTTCCATGTGTTCTCTTTAGCATTGTAGATAAATACGATTTTATTAAAAAAATAATCTTTGGCAGGTTTATTAAAATAATTATAGATGACTTTATTTTTTTCACTTTCATCCGCAGCCGCAGCCGCTATATCAATAAAATACTTATCAAAGATATGCTCATTAACCCCTCCGGTAATAAGTACCATCGTTTCATTTAATTTTACTCCCGTATGCCCTGTTAATCCAACTGGAGATATAGTGTCAACTTTTTGCCATGTATTTTTCACCGGTGAGTATTTGTACACATCGCTATAAACCTGCAACGGTGATTCACTGTTTTTTTTCCCTACGCCACCAAAAACATAAAGCTCATCATTTAAAAATACCGACACGGATTGCTCACGAGCTCCACCAGGAAACGACTTTATACGCTCCCAGTCTTTATGTTGCTTTTTAAGATCAATTTTATACCAGGATGTCCCTGCGGTACCTAAGCCGACATAAATCACGCCATTATTATCAATAGCGCCAGTACCATTTTTCAGTGGTTCTGGTATATCAGGAAGCGTCGTTGCATATCCTGATGTGGTGATAGCAACTGAGAAACATAGCGCCATTAGCGTCATCATTTTCTTAAAATTTTTCATCTGCATCCCCATGCGAAGAAATACAATTGGAGTAAAGCTTCATCATTAGTGATCTTATGGTGCACAATTTCAACAATGACAATGACAAAATGTGACCAAGCGCTAAAAATAATTACATGGAGTTATCATGTGCGAGGTAAAAGCACCCCATGGTGATGTTAGAAGTGATTATGGGTGATCTGTTATGGCCAAACTCATTAGTGATAGCATTCTGAATAAATACAACAAGAATTATGTGATGCATTTCATACTGGCTATCCCGTGGCGTATAAGCTCCTTCTGAGCATTTTATCTTTATGCCGGAAGCAGTTAATAAAATACAGCATGCTGCCGTCAGAATGAATTGTATTTGTCTTGTAGCTTCAGGTTATAGCCTCAAATCCGCTGGCGCAGTAATTGAATAACAAACATACCTTATGACTGTGTTCACATTTTTCTATCTTTTTGCTTGATGTAGCAACACTCCAAGACATAACATAAAACGGAGCAAAACTTCAAATATATAAGGCGGAACTGGATGTCACTATTAGCCAGGCTGGAACAAAGTGTACACGAAAACGGTGGGCTGATTGTCTCATGCCAACCGGTACCAGGCAGCCCTATGGATAAACCTGAAATTGTGGCTGCAATGGCACAGGCAGCGGCTTCGGCGGGTGCGGTCGCTGTGCGCATTGAAGGCATTGAGAATCTGCGGACTGTTCGTCCCCATCTTTCTGTTCCTATTATTGGGATAATTAAACGTGACCTTACAGGGTCGCCAGTCCGTATCACTCCATATTTACAGGATGTTGACGCCCTGGCGCAGGCAGGTGCCGATATTATCGCTTTTGATGCCTCATTCCGCTCTCGCCCGGTTGATATTGATAGTTTACTGACACGTATTCGCCTGCATGGATTACTGGCGATGGCAGACTGTTCAACCGTGAATGAAGGCATAAGTTGCCATCAGAAAGGAATCGAATTCATTGGTACAACACTGTCTGGCTATACCGGCCCCATCACGCCGGTTGAGCCAGATTTGGCAATGGTGACACAACTGAGCCATGCAGGTTGTCGTGTTATTGCCGAGGGGCGCTATAACACGCCTGCACTGGCGGCCAATGCTATTGAGCATGGTGCCTGGGCAGTTACCGTTGGTTCCGCTATCACCCGTATTGAGCATATCTGTCAGTGGTTCAGTCACGCAGTAAAACGCTGAACAGGAAAAGAAAATGAACACGCTTACTATTGATATTTATGCCTCAGAGAATAATCCGACGTTAATAATGCTATCGGCAAATACGAGACCCAGGCCTGAAGCCTGTTTGAACGCAATATCGGATATCTGCTATTTCAGGTATCCGGCAGGACATACGTCTGGGCATCACCATTGGTGGAGCATAAATGCTCTGCCTTTTACATCTCATGATTACCGTCATTGAGATTAACAAAAACTATTACTTGATCTGAATATCGTATCGTCTGAATGATGGGAAGATAAAAATACACAGACGATGACCGCAACTCTACTCAAAACCATAAGCAGGAAAGAACTATGATTACACATTCTTTCGGCATCGTTAATTATCTTGTATTATTTGGCTACCTCCTGGCCATGATGTTAGTCGGTGTCTATTTTTCCAGACGGCAAAAAACAGCAGACGATTATTTTCGCGGTGGTGGCCGGGTTCCTGGTTGGGCGGCTGGGGTCAGTGTATTTGCTACTACGTTAAGCTCAATTACATTTATGTCAATTCCTGCCAAAGCGTTTACTTCCGACTGGACGTTTATCATTGGTCAGTATCTGGCTATCGCAATTTTACCGCTGGTTTTTTATTTCTATATTCCGTTTTTTCGGAAATTGAAAGTCACATCAGCCTATGAATATCTCGAAGCACGGTTCGATGTGCGCTGCCGTCTGTTCGCCAGCATGTCATTTATGTTGTTTCATATTGGACGTATCGCCATTATCACTTTCCTCACCGTGCTGGCCTTGCGCCCCTTCATCGCTATAGACCCGGTGATTTTGGTACTGTTGATTAGCGTGATGTGTATCATTTATACCTGGATGGGTGGAATTGAAGGAGTAATATGGACTGATGTTATTCAAGGCCTCTTACTTTCTGGCAGCGCGATACTGATTTTTATAGTGATATGTCTCAAAGTCCAGGGCGGCATTGATGAAATTTTTACGGTGACGCAGCAGGCGGATAAATTCTTTCCGGCTACGCAGTTCCACTGGAGCTGGACGGAAAGCACAGTACCTGTATTGATGATTGGTTTTCTGTTTGCCAATATTCAGCAATTTACTGCCAGTCAGGATGTGGTCCAACGCTATATCGTGACTGACTCCATAGAGGAAACGAAGAAAACATTACTTACAAATGCCAAACTGGTTGCTGTGATCCCTGTTTTCTTTTTTGCTATCGGCTCGGCATTGTTTGTCTATTATCAGCAACATCCACAATTATTACCGGCGGGATTCAACACTGGCGGCATTTTGCCCTTATTCGTGGTCACCGAAATGCCAGTCGGCATTGCAGGGTTGATAATCGCCGCTATTTTCGCTGCTGCGCAGTCCAGTATCTCCAGCAGCTTAAACAGCATTTCCAGTTGTTTTAATTCCGATATCTATCAGCGTTTGAGTCATAAAAAAAGAACGCCAGAAAACCGTATGAAAATAGCTAAGTTAGTTATTCTGGTCGCGGGCTTGATAAGTAGCGCGGCCTCGGTATGGCTGGTCATGGCCGATGAATCAGAAATCTGGGATGCATTTAATAGTCTGATAGGTCTGATGGGAGGGCCAATGACCGGTCTGTTCATGCTGGGCATTTTCTTTAAACGAGCAAATGCCGGGAGTGCGGTTTTAGGAATTATTATCAGCGTCATTACCGTGCTGGGCGCACGCTATGCCACTGACCTTAACTTCTTCTTTTATGGGGTCATTGGCTCGCTAAGCGTGGTGATCAGCGGCGTTATTTTCGCCCCGTTATTTGCCCCGGCACCGCCATTGACGCTGGATGAAAAACCTGAACCAAAGGTGACATTATGATTTCATGATACCACGCTATACCGACACAGCATACGGTGACGCCAACGCGCGGGGCGACAATACCGGGCCAGGTATAAACCATCCGTCAAATGGCGCGCTATAAACACCGTAAGAGCAACAGATTACTCTCCAGTGATGTTCTGTCATAAGTTGGCAACGCGATGTAAATATTCCCCCTCCTTTACTTACATCGCGCTTTTTTTCATGCCGCAGACTTGATAGGCTCTGCTCTGTTCGATATTGCAGGCTTTGTGCCGCAATCAGCCCTCAAGAGCAGGAACTATATGGAGCCTCAACCCCCACGTCTTAAACCCGGAAAAATCCTTGATACTCTGGGTGCTATGCAAAAAAGCCTGACACGTGCCTCCCAGCGTATTGCGCAATATATTTTAGCCTTCCCCAGACAGGTGACACAGTCATCTATTGCCGATTTGTCGCGCGAAACACAGGCCGGAGAAGCCACGGTTATTCGCTTTTGTCGCACCCTGGGCTATAAAGGTTTTCAGGATTTTAAAATGGACCTGGCCATTGAACTTGCCACTACCGAGTCTGATGACAGTAGTCCTCTACTGGATGCCGAAGTTAGCGAATCCGACGATGCCCACGCCATTGGTTTAAAATTGCAGAACACCATTAGTAATGTATTATCTGAAACGCTAAATCTGCTTGATATGCAACAGGTTCTCGGTGTCGTGGATGCCCTACGTCACTGTCACTCAGTTTATATCTTTGGTGTGGGCTCATCGGGGATCACGGCGCTGGATATGAAACACAAGCTAATGCGTATTGGTTTACGGGGCGATGCGGTAAGCAATAACCATTTTATGTACATGCAGGCTACGCTATTAAAAGCAGGCGATGTCGCGATGGGTGTCAGTCACTCGGGCACATCGCCAGAAACAGTGCATTCACTCCGATTGGCCCGACAGGCTGGCGCCACCACAGTCGCCATTACCCATAATCTGGGTTCTCCATTATGTGAAGAGGCCGATTTTTGCCTGATCAATGGTAATCGGCAAGGAATGTTGCAGGGTGACTCGATCGGTACGAAAGCCGCGCAGCTTTTCGTCTTTGACCTGCTCTATACCCTTCTTGTACAGTCCTCGCCGGAACAGGCCCGAGAAAGCAAATTACGGACAATGAATGCCCTGGACATGACAAAATAATTCCCTTCACGTACAGGCGTCATTTTCCTTTTTTGTCCATGAGTCTGCTGGATGCTTTATAGATAACAAAGCCCGGTTTCCCGGGCTCTGAAAGTCAATGCTATATTAGCTGTATGCGTGAAGCGTTCGCTGACAAAGCGCCGAGCGCACGCAGTCGTCTTTGTTGAAATGCACAATCCCTACCATTTCATCTTCTTCAAAGCGTTCCAACGCATCGCTCAACCCGGAACGCACGCCGCGCGGCAGGTCGCATTGCGTAATATCGCCATTGACAATGACCGTGACATTTTCGCCTAATCGCGTCAAAAACATTTTCATTTGCGCCGCAGTCACATTTTGCGCCTCATCGAGGATCACGACCGCATTTTCAAAAGTACGCCCACGCATATAGGCGAACGGGGCAATTTCTACCTTACCGATTTCCGGGCGCAAACAATATTGCATAAAGGACGCGCCCAACCGTTTAAGCAGGACATCGTAGACGGGACGAAAATAAGGCGCGAATTTTTCAGCGATATCACCGGGCAAAAAACCAAGGTCTTCATCAGCTTGCAATACCGGACGCGTCACAATGATCCTCTCGACGTCCTTATGAATCAATGCTTCTGCCGCCTTTGCCGCACTGATCCATGTTTTCCCGCAGCCGGCTTCGCCGGTCGCAAAAATAAGCTGTTTACTGTCGATAGCGTTCAGATAATGCGCCTGTGCTTCATTTCGCGCCTTAACAGGAGAGGTATCGCGACTATCGCGCGCCATGCCAATGGCTTCTACTCCGCCCATCTGTACCAGTGACGTGACCGATTCTTCTTCACGTTGCTTATGACTACGCGAATCTCGTCTCAACACACGCTTTGCTTCACGACGAGCTTTGATCACTGCTTTTTGTCTTCCCATGGATAGC